>JADJDT010000001.1 GCA_016702545.1 Pseudomonadota bacterium
AAGAACATGCGGTAGGACTCCTGCTTCGTCACCTCGAAGCGACCCTGATCCTTGGTGTTGTTGGGCCAGGGCAGAATCAGCCCGACCCCCTGGAACATCTGCCCGCCGACGTACGCGCCCATGTGACAGGTCAAGCGGCCCGTAGTACGAGGAAGGTGCACAAGCCGCGCTTCTCCTCGTCGGTGAGCGCGGTGTGATCACCCTGCAGAAACTTGACCCAGCGCGAGGCGTGAGCAGCTTGCCCTCGAATGCACTCCGCTCGCCAGCGCCAGGTTGTCAGAGATCACGGGGTCCTTGACGCCGGGGAAGGCCGCGCGGAAAGCTACGAGCGCGGCCCGGCATCGACTTCGGCAACTTCCAGCGGCCTCAGGACCATCCCAGCCTTTGCCCGAAGCGGATTGAGCTGGGGCCCGCTGGCCTGCTCCTCGACGTCGGCAGCGCACCCGTCCCAGAACTGGGCGAAGTGTCCGACCGCGTTGTAGACGGTGGGCGAGTTGCGCGTGCCCTTCTGCTGGCGGTGGCCGTTGGAGACCACATTGTCGCGACGCCGTAGCGGTCGAGCAGGTGGCAGTCGTTACAGGCCGTCGTGGTTCTTGGAGAGCCGCGCTACTCGAAGTGAGCGACCGCCCGAGCGCGAGCTTCGGCTCGCTCAGCGGAGTTCTTCAGCGGCTCGATGGCGGCAGGCGGGCGCGGCGTCAGGCCTGGAGCATGCTGGTGTCGATCGCGGTGCTGCCCACCGCTGCGGCCGGCGCGCCGGTGCTGGTCACGGCGATCGCTGGCGGGCGCAGCGTTGAAGCACGGGGCTCCCGGCGGCGGCGGGGGCAGTCGGGGCACGGCAATGAGCGCGAGGCGATGGGTCGTTGCATGGCGGGATCTCCTGGGGCGTCAGGCTCCGCTGATGCGGAACTCGATGCGTCGGTTCCTGACCGACCGCGCGGCGTGACGTTGAGGGCCACGGGCTCCTCGCTACACGCCCTCGGCGCGGGGCGATCGGCAGCCGCCCGTGTTAGCTGAGAGTAGTCACGCACGGCCTCGGCGCGCTCACGCAGGCGTCAGGTTGGCCAAGCGCGTCCCGTGCTGTCGGTGTGGCCGCGATACCGCAACCGCGGCGTGGGGTAGGCCAGCAGCACCTTGACGGCGGCGTCGAGCTGCAGCGCCAACGCGCGCGATGCGCGCACTGCACGGCGCTCGAAGGTAATGCCGCGGATCGCCCGGGAGGCGCGCGATCGCGCGGCGGCGTATCCCAGGCAACCGTCGTCATCCTGGAAGCCGTTGGGGTCTCGCCGCGGTCGGACGGCAACGGTCGCTCGCATCGCCCACCCCATCGCCGTCGGCGTCGGCGGGGCAGCCGTCGCCCGTGCGCGCTCCCAGTCAGGACAGCGGTCGTGAAATCGTCCGCCCACCCCGTCCGCCGTCGCGATCAGGCGGCGGGCAACAAAGTGGCCGTGGGGCCGGCCTCGCGCACACAGGCATCGATCGCGTCGGGCACGCCGTCGCCGTCGGCATCGGTGTCACGGGGGCGCAACCATGGGGCGGGCCGCCGCGGCGCGCGGGCAGCGGTCGCGCGTATCAGGCACGCCGTCGCCATCGGCATCGGAGGCGGGCAGCCGTCCGCCCCCGCAGCCGCGGGCCGTGGGCAGCGGTCGCGGGCGTCGCCGAGGCCGTCGCCGTCGCTGTCGCTGTCGCTGTCGCTGTCGCGCGGCGGCGGAGCCGGTGGTCGTTGCCAGCCGAGCACCAGCGCAACGCCAGCCAGGGCCTCGTAGTGGTGGCCGGCGGTCGGGGCCCCAGCCTTTGGTCAGCGTGTGCCGTCCCTCGAGGCGGAGCGCCAGTCGAGGTGTGGCGTAGTGCTTGGAGCCAAGACCCAGTGGAAGGCCGCATCGACGTCGTTACCCCATCGCGCGGCTGCCGGACTCGATACCGAGCAGACCCGCGCCCGCCAGCGGCGAAGGGCGCCAGCCGGTAGGGCAGCTGCGCCAAGAGGTGGGCGCGAAGGTGGAAGAGGTTGGCCGATTCGCCGTTGGTCGCGGCCGACGGCATCACCCCCGCTTCGCCCTCGACGCCCCACCAGGGCTGCGGCAGATAACCGACGCGAAGGCCGCCTTCGAACTCGGCGCGCTCGAGCTCGCGATGCGGCACGCTGGGGAAGTCGTAGAGTTCGTGGTTGGCCGCGGGGAAGAACGCGCCGAGGTAGACGCCCAGCTCGAAGAGCTCCGTTGTGCGGCCAGACCGCGCCGTAGGCCGGTCGCCGCTGCGGGTTCGGCGCGTGTCGGCGGCGCTGCGGCGGAGAGCGCAACAGGCGGCGAAGGGGCAGCAGCGCGCGTGTTCCCATGGACAGGACCTCACTGCAGCGTAACGACAACCCAAGGCAACCCGGCGGGCGAATCTAAGACAAGCGGGCGGGCCGTCGCGCCGGACGGGGTCGCGGCGCCCCTGCCGGCCGCGCCTTCGGGGGCGGCCTGGGGCAGGTGCTGACGCCGAGCAGGGTGTAGAGCGGGCAACTGCCCAGCAAACCGGTCAGCAGGGGCACCGCCCACGAGCCCCAGAGGTCTTGGGGCCGACGAAGACCAAGCTCAGCAGCGCCAGGCCGGCGCCGATGCGCAGGGGCGCGCTCGACACGTGCTCGTTCTTGGGCAGCAGCTTGTTCAACATCGACGCTCCCTTGCGTGGGCTGCCCCGCGCGGCAGGCATACCCCCCAACCCTCGCGCGGGTCCCCTCCGGCGCTCTGCGGGCGCCGCAGGCGTGGCCACAGCGGATGGCGGTGCTCGCCAGCGGCGCTGCTGCCGGCGATGCCGCGAGGGCCTTGCCGGCCGCCGCCGACGCCGGCGCGCGGGTCGCGCCGCGGTCCGCGCGTGGCGCGTCAGGCGCGCCACCGGGCCGGGCCACCCAGGCAAGATAGTAGGTCGTGGCGAAGGGCGCCCGCGAGCGCCGCACTGACCAGTCCCGCGGTGGCGGTGTGCTGGGCCCGCGAGCCCCGCAGTCGTCGCCGGTGATCGGCAGCGTGGCCGCGCTGTCCTTGAACAGGCCGCGATAGGGCGCGCCACCCCCGGCAGTAGCCTCGGCCCGCGGCCACGCCGGTGGGGTCGTAGCGCGCGGCGTCGTTCACCCGATCGACGTGCCGCCAGGCGATGACGCCCGCGGTGAGGCCCACGCTCAGGCCGACCGCGGCGATCGCCGCGCCGACCCAGGACGGCCAGCGTGGACGCCCGAGGCGGGACCTCGGCCGCGACCGTCTCCTGCAGCGTGAAGGGCACGCGCTCGCGCCAGCGCCGCGCCCGCGTGGCCGAGCGCGAGGTATGGCGACCCAGCGATGGTGACCTCCAGCAGCGGCGTGGTGCCAGGGGCCGTCCGTCGACGCTCACCTGGGCGCCGAGCGGCCCGGCTGCGCATCGTCAGCAGGCCGCCGCGCAGCGCGATTTGGACCGTGCCGGCATGCGGCCCGGACGCGACCCGCACGCTCCGTTGGGTCCGCCCGATAGTCGGGATGCTCGAGCTCGAGCTGGTGTTCGCCCGGCGTGGCCCCGAGCTCGAGCGGGGTCACGCCGGCGACCGGTTGACCGTCGAGGCGCAGGCGTGCCCCCGCCGGTGTGCTCTCGACGCGCAGGCCGACCCGCAGCGGGGCGTGCAGGGTCACCGCGCCGGGGCGGTCGAGGGTGCAGCGCTGCCGGAACGGGGAGGCAGTTCGGGTGCAACAGCCACAGCGTGTGGTGGCCGCTCGGTAGGGTGCCGCGGAATGGGGTCTGCCCGAGCACCGGCGCCCGTTGTGCCGCCAACGCATCCGCGTCGGCCGGGGTGACGTGGAGCGCCGCGCCGCTGGGGCTCGAGGTGATGTGCAGGCCGACCGCGAGGCGCAGCGCGAGCGTCAGCTGCTGACGCGGCTCCAGGACGAAGTCGCGGGTCGTCGGCTCGAACCCCGGATGCTGGAGGATCAGCGTGTGCCGACCTGGCGCCAGCGGCCCGGCGAAGGGGGTGGTGCCGCGCTGGCCACTGGCCTCCGTGTCGAGGAAGACCGCGGCTCCGGAGGGCGTCGAGCTGACGTTGAGGCGGGTCGCCATCGCGACCTCGAGCTCGGCGATGGTCGCCGTGATCCTGGCTGCGTCGCCGGCGTGTGGATAGCTCGCGGCATAACGCTGCAGCAGCTCGAGCGCCTCGCGATGACGCGCGCTTGAGGCTAGGCAGAAGGCCATGCTGCGCAGGAAGACGGGGCGAGGCCAGCGCTGCTGAGCCGCCGCGAAGACCTCGAAGGCCGCAGCGTAGTCGCCCGCGGCAAAGAGCCGGTTGCCCTGCGCCAGCGCCATCCGCGGGCTGGGGGCGGCCTGCGCCGTGCCGGCGAGCCAGGTCAGCGCCAGGATCGTGATCAACTTGCGCAATGCCATGCTCAGCGCTTCAAGCTCGCCCGCAGGCGTGTGACGTCGCGCTGCCCGGCGCGGGCATTGCGCGCCAACGCGCCCTCCGGTGCGCGCTCGAGATAGTGGCGAAATACCGCTTTGCGCGGTCCAGGTGTTGGCGCGCCAGGCGCGGTCGTCGCACCAGCTCCAGCTGGGCCAGCTTGAGGTGCACGAAGCCCAGATCTGAGAGCGCCGCGGGACGATCGAGCGCCCGGCGGGCGCGCTGCAGCTCGCGCAGGGCCTCGGCGTAGCGCGCCTGATTCATCGCCAGGGCGGCGCGACTCGTCGCCGCCTTGTAGGTGCCATAGCGCTGATCGTCGGTCAGCTCCGTCGCCTGGCCGTGACCGACGAGCACCCCGCCCGCCGCCGGTTGCCGCTGGGGTGCCCGCGGGGAGCGCGCGCCCGCGCGCGGCTCGGGCACCGTGCGGGTCTGCGCCAGCGCCAGCGCCGCGAGCAGGCGCACTGCCGGATCGGCGTCCCCGACAAGCTGGTTCAGCGCCGCCGCGGCCGGCGGCGTGCTGACCGCCAGGCGAAGCAGGCCGTGGGCGCTGGCCCGCCGGACGGCGGCGTCGGGGGTCACGCGCGCCGCGCCGCAGCACGGCGACCGCGGCCGCCGGCGGCAGCAGCTCCGCGGCGCCGGTCTGCGCCGCGGCACGGCGCGTCGCCGCGCCGTCCCGCGCCAGCGCCGCCAGCAGCGGCTGCGCGGCGTCACCGGCCTGGGCGAGGGCGCGCACGATCGCCAGCGGATCGCCGCGACGGCGCTGCAGGGCGCTGCGCAGCTCGGCGAGGGCGCGCGGCTGGTCGCTTCCGCTGCTCGGCGCCAGGGCGAGGGCTGCGGCGTAGCGCACCTGCGGGTCGCGATCGCGCAGCGTCGGCGCGAGCAACGCGCGCGCCTCGGGCAGCGGCACCAGCGCCAGTGCGGCGACGGCGGCGCGGCGTACGGCGGTGGCGCTCGCTTGCGTGGCCTGTCGCAGCACCGCCACCTGCGTGGCGTCGCCGGCGCGCCAGAGCTGCGCGGCGGCGCTCAGGGCGATCTGCGGATCGGTCTCCCGGGCCAGCGAGGCCAACGCCGGGGCCGCGGTCGGGTCACCCGTTCGTGCGAGCGCGCTGGCCGCCGCGGCGCGCACCTCGACCTCCTGGTCGCGCAGGGCGTCGCGCAGCAGCGCCGCCGTGCCTGCTGCCGGCGGCCCCAGCTCGCCCAGCCGCCGCGCGGCGGCGCTGCGCACCCCCGCGTCGCCGTGGCGCAGCGCCCAGCCGAGCAGCTCGGCCGCCAGCTCGGGATCGAGCTCGCTCGCGACATCGAGCGCCGCGTAGCGCATCGCCCAGTCCCCGCGCTCGAGGGCCGCCTGGACCCACTGCTGGCCGCGGCGCACGAGGCTCTGCGGTCGGGCCGCGAAGAGCCGCGCCAGTGCCTCGGCGGCGGCCGTGCGCACGGCGGGCGCGCCGTCGCGGAGCAGCGCGGCGAGGGCCGGCACCGCCGCTGGCGCCGTCCAGGCGGCGAGCCCGCGTGCCGCCAGCGCGCGTGTCGACGAGGTCGCGTCGCGCAGGCTCGCTTGCAGCGTGGCGGGCCCGAGCGGGTCGCCGAGGCCGGTCAGGACCTGCGCGGCCATCAGCCGCACGGCCGGATCGGGTTGCTGCGCGAGGCGCCGCAGCACGGGTGCGCCTCGGGCCGCCCGAGCTTCGCCAGCGCTTCGGCCGCGCCGAGCTGCACCAGCGGTCGGTCGTCGCGTTGCGCCGCCTGCAGCAGCGACTGCGTTGCCGGGGCCGAGCCGAGCGAGGCCAGCGCGCGCAGCACCGCGATCAGCGCCGCTGGATCGAGGCCGCCCGGGGCGGCGAGCGCACGCCGCAGCACGGGTTGCGCCCGCGGATCGCCGGACTCGGCCAGCGTGAGCGCCGCCGAGAGGCGCAGCTCCGCGGCGCCGCTGCCGAGGGTCTGCACCAGCTCGCGGCGCCCCTCCTCGTGGCCGGCGTGCCACAGCGCCTCGAGGATCTGCAGCCGTGGCAGGCCGGCGCTCTGGCGCGCGGCTGTGCGGAGCGTCGTGGCCACGTCGTCGCCGCCGACGGCGGCGAGGGCCAGGGCCGCGGCGCCGCGGACGCCCGGTTCGGGATCATCGAGCAGCGCCGCGCTGAGCAGCGCCGCGGTGTCCGGATCGCGCAGCTCGGCCAGCCCGCGCACGCTGCTGCGCCGCAGCTCGGCCTCGGCGGCGCGCATGCCTTGGCGCAGCGTGCGGCGCACGTCGACGAGTAGGGCCACCAGATCGTCGGCGGGCGAGGGGGCCCCGACGACCGCCGCCGTGCCCGTGGGGTTGGGGGCAGCGTGGGGTCTGGCGCCGACGGCGCCGCCGTGGGGCTGCGCGTTCCGCGACGGGGGTCGGCGCAGGGCCAGGGTCGCCACGACGGCGATCGCGCCGGCCGCCGCCGCGACGACGACCGCCCGGCGCGCCGTGATGCGCCGCGCAGCGCCGGCGTGGGCCGCGCCCGGCTGGGCGCTCGCGCCGCTGCCGCGGCCGCTCGGCGCCGGGGTCGGCGAGCGACGCTGGGGCTGCGCCGGATCCTCGTAGCCGATCGCGCGGGCGAAGCTGCGGGCATCGGGGTAGCGGGCCTCGCGGTCCTGGCCGTCGCCTGCGCCAGCACCGCCGCGAGGTCGGCGGGCACGCCCAGCTCGGCCGGCAGCGGCTCCAGCGGTGGCAGTGGGTCGCGCAGGTGCGCCAGCATCAGCGCGGTGGTGTCCGGCCCGCGGAAAGGGCTGGTGGCCCATCAGGGCCTCGAAGATGATCAGGCCGACGGCATAGAGATCGGCTCGACCATCGATCTTCTGGTCGCGGATCTGCTCGGGCGCGATGTACTCCGGCGTGCCCATCACCGAGCCCGCGGCCGTCAGCTTGGTGCCCTCGGGCCCCAGCTCCAGCGACTTGGCGATGCCGAAGTCCACGACCTTGACCACCAGCGTGTCGTCGGGCTGATAGCTGACGAGGATGTTCTCCGGCTTGATGTCGCGGTGAATCATTCCGTGGTCGTGAGCGGCCGCCAGCGCGCTGAGGGTCTGGCCAACGATCGGCTGCAGCATGTGCCAGGGCAGCCGACCGCGCCGCGCCAGGATCTGCCCCAGGTTCTCGCCGGGCAGGTACTCCATCACGTAGTACTGGCGTCCGTCCGGGGTCTGGCCGAAGTCGAAGACGTCGACGATGTGCGGATGGCCGAGACGACTCGCGGCGCGGGCCTCGCGGTGGAAGCGCTCGATGACGTTCGGATTGCTCGAGTGGGTGCTCGAGAGCACCTTGATCGCGGCCTGCCGCCCGATCAGCAGATGCGTAGCGCGATAGATCACGCCCATGCCGCCCTCGCCGATGCGAGGGCCGACACGGTAATTGCCGAGCGCGGTGCCGACCAGCGGGTCGATCGGCTCGCGGCTCGCGCTGCTCGGCGGCTGGGCGTTCATCATCGTGGCTGCGCTTGGCGCGGCGATGGTACCAGCAAGCCCGCGCAGGAGCTATTCGGTGCGGTGGGGAAGTGCGTCCCGGGCGGCGCCGCTACTCGATCAGCTTGTTGATCGGCAGCTCGATGATGCCGCGCGCGCCGGCGGCGTAGAGGTCGGGGATCAGCAGGCGCGCCTGTTTCTCCTCGACCACGGCGCTGACGTCGAGCCAGGCCGCGTCGGCCAGCGGCGCGGTCGTCGGCGTGCTGAGCGCGGGCAGAATCGCGAGCACCTGGCTGAGGTGGTCGCGCGGCACGTTCATCGACAGCATCACGCGGGTGGCCGCCGTGATCGCCCCGCGCAGCAACATCAACAGGCGGTCGATCTGCTGCTTGCGCGCGCCCTCGGCGAGCGCGCCGTGGCTGGCAATGAAGCGCGGCGTGCTCTCCAGCACGACGTGGATCGGGTGCAGGCCGTTGGCGCGCAGGCTCGAGCCCGTCTCCGAGACATCGACGATCGCGTCGGCGAGGATCGGCGGCTTGACCTCGGTCGCGCCCCACGAGAACTCGACCTCGGCGCTGACCCCGTGTTGGCGCAGGAAGCGCTGCGTCATCCCCACCGCCTCGGTGGCGATGCGCTTGCCCTCGAGGTCCTGCACGCTGGCGAAGGGCGAGCCATCCTGACCGCCATCAGCCAGCGCACGACGCCGAAGTTGGGCCAGGGCGCCCGCAGATCGGCCAGCTCGACCACGTCCGCGCCGGTCTCGAGCAGCCAATCGAGGCCGGTGATCGCGCAGTCGAGCACGCCCTGCTGGACGTAGCGGGCCATCTCCTGCGGCCGGATCAGGATGCACTGCACCTCGGGGTCGTCGATCTCCGGGTAGTACGAGCGCCCGGAGATGCGCAGGTCGTAGCCCGCCAGCGCGAACAAGCGCTGGGTCGTCTCCTGCAGGCTGCCCTTCGGGATCCCCAGTCGCAGCCTGCCGTCGGCGTCTCTCATTTGCCGTAGACCTCCCGCGGATCGAAGACCTGCACGCCGACGTCGCGGATCGTGTCCCCCTCGAGGCGGCGAAAGAAGCAGCTACGCTTGCCCGTGTGGCAGGCCGCCGCGCCGAGCTGCTCGACGCGCAACAGGATCGCGTCGCCGTCGCAGTCGACGCGCAGCTCGCGCACGCGCTGGACGTTGCCGCTCTCCTCACCCTTGTGCCACAGCCGCTGCCGCGAGCGGCTCCAGTACACCGCCTCGCCCAGCTCCAGCGTGCGCGCCAGCGCCTGCTCGTTCATGTGCGCCAGCATCAGGATCTCGCCGCTCTCGGCATCCTGGGCGATCGCGGTCACCAGGCCGCCGCCCTTGGCGAAATCCACCACCCCGCGCCAGCTCTCGTGCTCGCTGCTCATCGGCTGCTCCCCGCGCTCTTGCGCGCCGCTTCTTAGCCGAAGCGCGCACCGCACAACCGCGGGTGTCGGGGGGCGCGCTCATCCTCCAGGGGCGGAGGTCCCTTCCCCCCGGTCCCGCCCCCGATCCTGGCGCCCTACCGGGCGGGGGCCCACGCTTCGGCGTTGCGCCCCGCGGCGCGCCGCGCGAGTGTCCGCGCGAGGACCCGCAGATGGACGAGAGCACCGCGGCGCCGAAGCCGGATCTGACGCTCTGGCGCCTGATCAATATGAGCGTCGGCTTCTTCGGCATCCAGCACGGCTTCGAGATCCAGTTCGCGCGCATGAGCTCGATCTACGAGCGGCTGGGGGCCAAGCCCGACGAGATCCCGCTGCTCTGGCTCGCCGCGCCGGCGACGGGGCTGATCCTCCAGCCGATCGTCGGCTACCTGAGCGACAAGACCTGGATCCCGCGCCTGCGGGCACGCCGGCGGCCCTACTTCCTCGCGGGGGCCATCCTCGGCACGATCGCGCTGGTGTTGATGCCCGACGCGTCGTCGCTGTGGATGGCGGCGGGGTTGCTGTGGGTGCTCGATGCGGCGCTCAACGTGACGATGGAGCCCTTCCGGGCCTTCGTCGCCGACCTGCAGAACAGTCGGCAGCGCCCCGTGGGCTACGCGATGCAGAGCGCGATGATCGGCCTGGGTACCATCCTCGGCAACTTCATCGCCTCGATCGATCTCCCCGCCAATTTTCCGGCGCTCGCCGCTAGCGGCAAGAGCGCGATGCACTATTCGTTCTATCTGTGCGCGGCGATCTTCCTCGGCGCGGTGCTCTGGACGGTGCTGAGCACGCCGGAATATCCGCCCGATGCGCCCGATCGCGGGGCTGGCCACGCCCCCGCCCGCGGTGCGCTGGAGGCGATCGGGCGCTGGTGGCGCGAGACCCGGAGCTGCTACCTGAGCATGCCCGCGGTGATGAAGCAGCTGGCCCTGATCCAGTTCTTCACCTGGATGGGGCTGTTCTGCATGTGGATGTTCTACGCGGTGGCCGTGCCGCACCACGTCTTCGGTGCCACCGACCCCATTCGGCGCGCTACGACGCCGGGGTGCGCTTCGCGGCGGCGACGACGATGGCCCGCGGCCTCGCCACGCCCCTCTTCGCGCTGCTGATCCCCGTCCTGGTGCGGCGACTCGGACGCGCCACCACGCACGCGCTGGCGCTCGGCGTGGCCGGCCTCGGGCTGCTCGCCGTGCCGCTGATCCACACGCCGGGCCTGCTCTACCTGCCGATGATCGCCGCCGGCGTCGGTTGGGCCTCCGTCGTCTCGATGCCCTACGTGATCCTCGTCGACCACCTGCCCAAGGAGCAGTACGGCATCTACATGGGCATCTTCAACATGTTCATCGTCATCCCGGAGATCTGCGTCAGCCTCGGGCTCGGCGGCGTGATCATGGGCTTGCTGCACAACAACCGCGCCTACGGCGTGGCCTTTGGTGGTGCGCTGCTGCTGGTCGCCGCCGTGCTGACACCCGCGCTGCGCCGCTACGAGCCGAGCGCGCGCTGAGTGGACGTTCGTCCAGGGCCGGGCGCTGCGCCGTTGATCCTAGGAGCCTGTCGGGAAATTGCTGCGCCACCCGATCGCTGCGTTGCGGCTGTGCTCCGGTGCTCACGTACCGGCCCGTACGTTCCGCTCCGGTGCTCGCCGCGCCTTGCGCTCGGGCGGCTCGCGACATTTCCCGACAGACTCCTAGGTCGTGCAAGACCGAGACGGGCGATCGGAGGACCCAGCCGCATGTTGATCGCGATCGATGGCACCTCGCTCTACTGGGACCACGAGAAGTACCGCCAGCAGATGCGGGGTAGTTTGATCAACGAGCTCGATGCCACCACCCGCGAGCCACACCACCGCTACCTGCGCGGCCCCACCACCAGCGGCGTCCAGGACCGCTGGATCGCAGACGAGGCGCTGGGCTCGATCCGCGAGTGGGTGCGCCGCGGCGATCGGCGCGTCGTGCTGGCGGGCTACAGCCGCGGGGGCGCGGTGGCGATCTACGTCGCTCGGCGGCTGCAGCGCGAGGACTGGGCCCGCGAGCTCAAGGTGGCTTGTCTGGCGCTCTTCGACGCCGTCGATCGCGATCTGGTGCTGAACGCGACGACGATCCCGGGCAACGTCGAGCACGCCTACCACGCCCTGCGCGACCCGCGGGTGGGGTCACGCAGCTACTTCGGCAATTGCGGCGAGACCATCGACCACCCGGGCAAGCTGATTCGGCACCGCTTCTTCGGCACGCACGCGGCGATGGGGGGCCTGCCCTTCACCGGCGACCATCCGCTGCACGAGGAGGCCGCTATGGGGCTGACCGAGTTGCCCTACTCGGTCGTCGCGAGCGCCCGGATCGCCGCCCCGGGGATGGTGGACGAGCGTCCGAGGCTCGTGCCCATCACCCATGCGCAGGACCAGGCCGCCGCGGCGGCGGTCAAACAGTGGATGTGGGGTCACCTCCGAGCGCACGGGGTCGTCGCCTGACACGACCGCTCGTACACCGCAGCCCCCGCTCAGGCGGGCCCCAGACCGCGTCTTCAAGGTAGTTGCGTCTTCAAGGTAGTTGCGTCTTCAAGGTAGCTGCGCGTAGTCGAGGCTGGCACCCGGATCGCCGGGCTGCAGCTCGAGCCCGCGGGCGCGCAGGTGCTCGGCCAGCCGCGGAAAGAGCTCGAGCACCGTGTCGGAGCGCACCACCGCGGGCAGGGCACGCTCCTCGCTCAGCAGCACGCCCGTGCTCGAGCCGGCGTCGGGGCTGCCGTGGAAGCGGTGGCGCGCCTCCTCGTCGACGCTGGAGAAGGGCACGCGGAAGCCGCTCGAGGTGTAGGGCCGACGAAAGGAGACCAGCACCTCGGCCGGGTAGCGGTTGCTCACCGGGGTCAGGGCGCTGCGCAGCCGATAGAGCAGGTCCGGGTAGCGCCCCTCCCGCGTGGCGACGAAGGCCTGCTCGTCGCTGAGCTCCAGGTGCTCGGCGAGCGACGCGGGGCTGGTCCCGCTGGCGCTCAGGTCGAGCCCCAACGCGGCGAGGTCGGCGTCGCGCCGCAGCGCTTCGCGACCCGCACGCTTCGCGACCCCCCTCCTTAGTGGCGTGGTGTGCAGCTACAACCCTTGCCGTGGTCGATTTGGCCGACCAAGCCGGATGCACCCACGCCCAACCCTACCTGCAGGCAGCCGAGCAGGATCACGCCCTTGAACAGCAGGGGCACGCGGGCGAAGGGCAGAAAGGGCAGGAGAGCCAGATAGGGCGCCATTCTCGGCAAGTCGAGGCCGACCAGCATCACCGAACCCGACGCCCCCCCAACAGGCTCCCGCCGATCTCGCCGAGGACGCAAACGCCCGCCAGGTCGGCGGGCTGCAAGTCCCCCTGCGGGCAGGCGGTGGTCAGCCAGAGAGACCCTCGCGAGGGAAGGCCCATCGGCGCGACGTGGCCCGCGACCATGGGCGAGAACCTGAGCAGTCCGTTGATCACGGTCTGGATCCAGCCGCCTGCGCCACGCGCTCCGACGGCGGCGGAAACGCCGCCCGTCGTGTAGCGATACTCGTGCGCCTGACCCCGGGATCGCTCAGCAGCAGCGTCCCGATCTGGGCGCCCGCGGCGAGCACGCTGCCACCCCAGCTCTCGTAGTTGCGGAACGACCAGGCACTGGGACGCAGCATGTGAACTCCTGCCGTTCAGGGGTCAAAGGCCGTCGCCGGAAAGAGCGGGCCTTGCTTTTGTGCAGGGCGTCCAGCAGCAAGGCCCATTTCGCCCCAGGCTCGACCGTTGTCTAGCCGGCCGACGCAGAATGGCCCGAAGGGCGGCCCAGCGCCCGTGCCCTCAAGACGGCGGGTCCTCTTGACCGCCGGCGGTTGCCCCCAACAGGGTGGGCGACACCCTGATCGCGCGTGGATCCCGGTGCAGCAGCATCAGGGCGGCGCCGAGGCAGGCCAGCAGGGTCAGGGCCGGGCCGATCACGTCGACGGGCAGCCGCCGGTAGGCCAGCTCGATCACGCCGTCGCGCGGCGCGAGCCCGATGAACATGCGGTGGTGGGCGAGGGTCGCGGTGTCGAGCGCAGCGGCTGGCCGTTGGGGGTAGCGACCCAGTTGGCATAGTCGGAGCTGTGCAGCACTAGCCGCGTCGACGCGTCGCCACCTTCTAGCACTACTGTGTCGGATCTCTCCCGTCGCCTGGGCTCGTTCTCGAAATCACAGGCTTTGTCGCTCGTCGGTCGCTTGCCACCAGCAACCTCCCTCCTCGCTTCGCGCCCGTGATTCCGAGCCCTTCGCCAGGCTCGGTCCGAAATCCGACACAGTAGTGCCAGCCGCAGGCGCACATGCTCAGCGATCGAGGAGGGCGACGGCAGCGGCCAGGCGCAGCAGGGGCAGCGGGCGGGCCAGGGCGGGTTGCAGTGCCTGGTGGGCCCGCGGGTCGGCGAGCCTCCCCAGCGCGAGGGCGACCGCGATGGCGTCGTCCTCGCGTGCGGGCTGCTGTAGCGCCGCCTGCAGCAAGGGGCTGGCGCTGAGGTCGGCGAAGTCGCGGGCGAGCTGGAGCGCGGCGCGCAGCTGGACGTCGCTGGGTCCGTCGCGGCGCCTGGCGTAGCGCCGCACGGGCCCGGCCTGGCGCGATCGAGGCCAGGGCCTGCGCCGCCAGCAGTCGCTCCTCCCAGGCTCCGGCTTGCAGGGCGCGCAGCAGCTCCAGCCGCGCGCGGCGCCCGAGGGTCGTGCGCTCCAGCCGCGCGAGCGCGCCCAGGCGCGCGGCGCGCGTGACGGGCGTCGCATCGCGCAGATGCTGCGCCAATGCCAGGCCGCCGCGGTGGCGCAGGTGCGCCAGCGCCTCGAGGATCGCCACCCGCAGCCATGGATTGGCATAGAGCAGCTCGCGCTCGAGCTGTTGCACCCCGAGCGGATCCCCCAGGCGGGCGAGGGCGGTCGCGGCATCGAGCCGCAGCCACGCCTGCTCGGCTTGGCCCTGCGCCGCGGCGAGCATCCGGTGCAGCGCTTCGTGGCTGCCCGCGGGTGTGGGGCGGAGGGTCGCCAGCGCGAGGGCGGCGCTGCGGCGCACCCGCGCTTCGACGTCGCTGGTGCCGGCGAGCACGGCCTTTGCGAGGCTGATGCGGTTGAGCTGGCCGATCCAGACCAGCACCTGCGCCCGCGTGGCCGCGTCGCCGCGGCTCAGGGCGGCAAGGACGAGGGTCTGCGGCGCGGGCGCGGCGAGGCCCGGCGGCCTTCGCTGCGAGGTGGGCTTGGCGCTTGCCGCGCGCGCGGTCGGAGGCGCTGACCGGTCAGGCCGCGGTCGCCGCGAGGCCGGGCCGAGTAGGCCCGCCACGAGCGCCAGGAGCAGGGCCGCCGCCCCGACGGCGAGCCAACCCTTGCGAGCCAACGCCCGCGGCGCGCCCACCCCGCCGCCGGCGGCGCTCGCGGCGGCTGATCCCAGCGCGTGTTGCAGCGCGGCGAGGAAGGGCCGGGCTCCGGCGTAACGCTGCTCCGGGGCCAGGGCCAGCGCGTGCAGCACGACCGCGTCAACTCCCGTGGCCACCGCTGAGCTCAGGTCGGTGCGCTCTCGGCTCGGCGGCGCTGGGGCCCGCTTGGTCTGGAGTCGACGCACGCCAGCGGCGTCTGCCCCGGGAAAGGGGTGCCGTCCCGTCAGCAGCTCGTAGGTCAGCACGCCGAGCGCATAGACATCCGTGCGCGCATCGACCGGGCCCTGCGCCAGCTGTTCAAGGGCCATAGGTGCGGTGCCGACGGCGGTCGGGGCGCCGAGATCGCTGGCGTCCGCGCTGAGCAGCGTCGCGATGCCGAAGTCGAGCAGCTTGACCGCGGGTCGCGCGCCGCTGTCGTCGACCACGATGTTCTCGGGCTTGACGTCGCAGTGCACGAAGCCCTTGTCGTGCGCCGCGGCGAGCGCCTGGCCCACCTGCTCGACGATCGCGGCGAGGCGCTCGAGCGGCAAGGCTCTGCGGCCGTCGATCAGCTCGCGCAGCGTCGCGCCGTGCAGGTACTCCATCACGATGTAGCTGGTGTCGCCGGGGCGCGGCCGAAGTCGTAGACCGTGACGATGTTCTTGTGACCGATCAGGCTGACGGCGCGGGCCTCCTGGAGGAAGCGGGCGACGAGGGCTCGCGCAGGCTCAGCTCCGGGCGCAAGACCTGATCGCCGCGAGGCGACCGAGCTGCTCGTGCTCGGCGGCGTAGACGATGGCCATGCCGCCCTCGCTGACCTTGGCGCGCAGCGCCACGGTCCCAGGCGCCGGCCGACCAGCGCCGTGGCATAGTCCAGCGGCGTGGCGCCGTCGCGCGGACAGGGCTCCGCCGTAGCACGCAGCGACAGGCAGTCTGGGCAGAGCAGCACGGTGCGTGATCATACGGCAGCTGCTGCGCGGGAAGAAACGTGGTCAGCGAGCGGCGCAGCGGCGCCGTTTGTTTGCGGGCTAGACGAGCCGACAGGCGAGCATGCTGGGGTGATGGCGCGGGGTGAAGTCGCGGGGATTCGCTCCCCGCGACGAGAGGCTTTGGCTCGAATGCGAAGCCCCTGAGTGATATCTAGGGGGGGGGGGCGTGGGCCGGCGGGGGGGGGGCGGGGGGGGGGGAGGGGGGGGGGGGGGGGGGGGCCGGCATGGCAGCGGGGCTTGAGTGCAGCGAGCTTCTGACGGTTGGTGACGAGCTGCTGCGCGGCGACGTCGTCAACGGCAATGCGGCCTGGCTCGGCGCGCGGCTCTTCGAGTGCGGTGTGCCCGTGCAGCGGTGGTCGCGGTCGCCGACGAAGCCGGCGCGATCGTCAGCGCCGTACGAGGCGGCGGCGCGCTGTCGGCTGCTGGTGATCACCGGAGGACTGGGGCCGACCGTCGACGATCTGACCGTGGCGGCCCTGGCCCAGGCCATCGGCGAGCCGCTGATCCGTCGGCCCGAGCTCGTGAGCGCGATCGAGCAGCGCTTCGCCGCGATGGGCCTGCGCTACTCCAGCAACAACGACAAACAGGCGGAGCTGCCGCCCTCGGCCACCGCGCTGGCGAATAGCTGCGGCTCGGCGCCCGGTGTGGCGCTGCCCGTCGGGGCTTGTCAGGTCTTCTGCCTGCCCGGCGTGCCGGCCGAGATGCGGGCGATGTTCGACGCGCAGGTGGCGCCCTGGGTGCTGGCGCAACTCGAGCGCGGCGCCGTGGCGCGCCGGACGATCAAGCTCTTCGGTCTCGGCGAGGAGAAGCCGACCGGGTGCTGAGCGATCTGTGGCCGAGGACGGCGGCCGACTGCCTGCGCTCGCTCCACTTCCGCACGCACTTTCCAGAGAACCACGTCATCGTCGTGGCGCGGGCCGCGGCGAAGCCGTCGTCGCGAAGGCTCGCGCTGACGCCGCCGTCGAGGCGCTGGAGGCGGAGGTCTGTCGACGCCTGGAGCGCTTCGTCTTCGATCGCGAGGGCCGCAGTTTCGCCGAGTCGTTGCTGGTCTTGCTGCGTGGGGCGGGCGCGCGCGTGGCCGTGGCGGAGTCGTGTACGGGCGATCGGAGGGCCGACCTGCTGCGGGCGGCCGGTAGCAGCGCGGTCTTCGACCTCGGCGTGGTGGCCTATGCCGACCGGATCAGCGCGAGCTGCTCGGCGTACCGGAGGCGCTCTCTGGCCGAGCACGGGGCCGTCAGCCAGGCCTGCGCCGAGGCGATGGCGCGCGGGGTGCGCGAGCGTGCGCGGGCGGACTTCGGCGTGGCCATCACGGGGGTCGCCGGACCGGGTGGGGCAGCCTCGGGCAAGCCCGTGGGTACGGTGCACTTCGCCGTGGCCGGACGGCGCTGGCGTCGCGCATCTGCGGCGCCGCCGCCCTACGATCGCGCGCGCACAAGCTGGGAGCGGCTTATGGCGCTGTGGCTGCTGCGTGCCCGCCTGCGCGGCGAGCCTGCGGTGGCGACGGCGACGATCCCTGCGGCAGGTCGTTGGGCCTGAGGCCAGCTCGACGGCCCTGGTCGTCCGAGGGACAGACACGCGTGGTGGGCCGCCTTGACACGCGGCAGCGGCGCGCGGATAACTGCCCCTCAACCGACCGGAGCCTCGTCCCACGATGGAAAGAATCGGCGCCTTCGTCGCGCTCAACCTGCCCGTGCCGGTGGTCGAGCAGATCTCAGCTGCAGGTCGAGCTTGGGGCCGAGGCCGAGCGGGTGGGGCTGCGCGTGGCGTGGGTGCCGGCGACGAACCTGCACGTGACGCTGCGCTTCCTCGGTGAGATGCCGCGGGGAACGCCTTCACGCTGCGCGACCGGCTGGTGGCGGGGTTGGCCGGCCGGCGTAGCTTTGGCCTCCAGGTGCGGGGGTCGGCGCTTCCTGAGCTCGAGCGGCCCCGGCGTGCTGTGGGTCGGGCTGCGCGACGAGGGCGCGTTGGCGCGTCAACGCGGAGGCGGCTGTCGACGAGCTCGGCTTCGCCCTCGAGCCACGACCCTTTCATCCGCACCTGACGCCTGGGCGGGTCAAGGAGGGGGCGGGCGACGGTGTGGGCGACGGTGCTGGCGACATCGGTACGCGCTGGGCCGACCACGGTGGGGCCGACCGTGCCGACCGAGGTGGTGCTTTACAGCAGCGAGCCGGGTAGCGGCGCGGGGCCGAGTACACGGCGATCGCTCGCTTCTTTGCGCTGCAGCGTTCAGGGCGCGGCGAGAGGCTGAGCGCGTCGCCCCGAGGAGTAGATCAAGCCAAGCGGCAGCGGAAGCCACCAAGCGTGACTCAGACACGCGCGAGCGCACGATCGAGCTGACGGTTGCGTCGATCGAGAAGCAGTTCGGCAAGGGCGGGTGATCATGCGCCTCGGAGCAGAAGGCAAGCTCGCAAGGACATCCCGGATCATCTCCACCGGCTCGCTGGGGCTCGACCATCGCGTTGGGTATCGGCGGGATGCCGCGCGGGCGTGTTCACCGAGGCCTACGGGCCCGAGTCGTCGGGAAAGACCACGCTGGCGCTGCACGTGATCGCCGAGGCGCAGAAGCCCGGCGGCACCTGCGCCTTCATCGACGCCGAACACGCGCTGGACCCGGACTATGCGCGCAGCTCGGCGTGCGGACCGACGACCTGGGCTGATCTCGCAGCCCGACTTCGGCGAACAGGCGCTCGAGATCGCCGACACGCTGGTGCGCTCCGGCGCGATCAGCGTGACGTGGTCGACACCGGTCGCCGCCCCGGCGCCGCGCGCCGAGCTGAAGGCGAGATGGGCGAAAGCCACGCCGGGCGGCAGGCGCCGCCTGATGTCCCAGGCGCTGCGCAAGATCACCGGCAGCGTCAGCCGCAGCAACACCATGCTGATTTTTCTCAACCAGATCCGGATGAAGATCGGCGTGATGTTCGGCAACCCGGAGACCACCACCGGCGGCAACGCGCTGAAGTTCTACGCCTCGATCCGCATGGAAATCCGCCGCATCGGCCAGATCAAGCGACCGCGACGTGGTGGCAAGCAGACCGCGGGTGAAGGTGGTGAAGAACAAGCTGGCGCCGCCCGTTCCGCCAGGTCGAGCCCGACACTGCATGACGGCGAGGGCATCAGCAAGGTCGGCGAGCCGATCGATCTCGGCGCTGATGGCGGCGTGGCGGAGAAGCCGCGCCCGGTCAGCCATGACGGGGAGCGCATCGGCCAGGGCCGCGAGAACGCCACAGTAATTGGCGACCATCCCGAGCTGGCGGCGCAGCTCCGCGAGGTCTGATGCGCAAGGTCGGTCTCTGACCGACGCCACTGCCGCGGCTGGAAGGCTAAGAGCGAGGTCCCCGAAGGGCGACGCATCCAAGGGCGATTCGGCGAAGAGCCGGTGCCGTGGCCAAGGGTGGCTGGGCGGGCGCTGGATCACGGCGCGGCACAGCGCGGCTGCTCCTGGTGGCGCCGGCGCCGATCGTGGCCGCCAGCGCCACGGTCGGCAGCGGCAACGGCAGCGGGAAGAGCGCGCCCCGCCTGAGCAAGTAGAGTACTGTTCACGGGGATCCCGCATCTCCGCCCCGGAAAGAGTGCGAATCTTCCGGGCCCTCTCAATGTCGGCGCGGTTGCGGGCGCCGCGCGGGCGCTTCATCGCACCCGCGGCGACAAGCTTCTCAGTGAAACCAAGCGCTTATGGCGCAACACCCCTGAACGCTTACCAAGTAGGTCCCTGCTCCCGCTACTTCTCCCTGATCACCGCCGCGAGGTCGCGTTCGAGATCCTCGACCAGCGGTCGACTCAGCTTGATCAGCCGGCGTGTGTGCTCGCGCGCGAAGTGCCTCGTAGCTGCCGCCCGGGAGGTCGGCGACGGTGCCTGGCACCAGTAGCGCGCGCTGCAGCAATCCGATGAACCTGACGCGCTTGGCAGGCCGTCGAAGTAGTCGACCCGCAGGCGCTCCTTCTGGCCGTCGGTGGGCTCGTCCGGACCGACGTAGTCCAGCACCTGCAGGCGGCCCAGCTTGTTGATCCAGCCGCCGACCGGCTCCTTGTTGCGGCTCTGATCGGCAGCGCCCGCCACCAACCAGAAGGCCTTGCCGGGCACGCGCGCCTCGTGTTGGCGCAGGGTCCACTGCTCCCCGCTGGCGCGGATCACGACGCGAGTCGATGTCCGCCAGCTCGAAGCGGTGGAGCTGGCGATCGGCGAGCCGAAACTCGGCGTTGAGCAGATCTCGTACTGGCGCGGGGCGCACCACGACATGGCCGTCGCTCTGGTCTATCAGATAGAGGTCGTTGTTGCTGCAGGTCCGACCGCCGACGACGAAGGTGCGCGTCGCGCCCCGCCGCGCAGGGTCAGCGTCGGGGCGGGGCTGGTCAGGCCGAACTCCGCGAGCTTCGCGCTCCACTGCGCCCAAGGCCCGGATGGCGGGGATGCGAGTCAGCGTCTGCATCAGCTCGGTCGCGGTGTCGTTGCCGAGGAAGACGCGCGTGGTCTTGATGGCCGCGGCGGGAGTGCGGGGCCACGGGGCGGTCTGGGGCCGGGGCGCTGCCTGGGGCTGGGGCCACCCAAGGCAGGGGCCGGTCCTCCGGGAGCAAAGTGGGGGGAGCGGGCGGCGGACCTGCCACCGACGGGGCGCTCCAGAGCGCTTCTTGCTCGGGCAGGCCGAGGCGCGGCTGTCGAGGCCCCTTCCGGTCGAGCGAAAGCCTCGTACCCCCGGCAGGGCCAGGGGCACCGGGCGGTGGCGTCGGTGGTGCTGGCGCTGTGGGCGCGAGCCGGTGGAAGATACGCGCGGCGGCAGTGGCCGCAGGCCGGCGTGGGTCGCGCGGGGCCGGGCGGTCGCATGGCCGGTGGCAGCCGCATTGGCCGGTGGCAGCGGCGCGCCTCACCTGTCCGTGGCCGGTGCCCCAGGTGGCCACCCGCGCGGCGGTCGGGCGTTTCCGGCCGGAGTTGCTGGAAATGGTGCATGGCGCCGGCGGGTGCGGGCGGCGGTGGGGTGGCGGCGCGAAGGCTGGCCGCCGGCGGCGTGCGCGTGGTCTCGACCTCGAGCCAGATACCACCCTCGTCGTCGCGATGGCGGGTCAGCCTGACCTTGCGCTCGGGAGAGCGGTAGGTCGCGCTCTCCAGCGGCGACAGGCTGACGACGGCGATCGTGTCGTCGTCGGCGCTCGGCTCGCGCGTCCAGACCAGGTAGTGGCGACCAGCGCCAGCGCGCGAGCGCGGGTCGCATGAGCGGCGACTGAGCGGTTCATCCCATTCTCCTGCGCCGTTGCGTGTAGATCAGGCCGAGACCCAAGACCAGCTCTCGGTGCATGCCAAAGATCGTCAGATAGAACCAGAGCTGGTCTTGCTGGGCAAGTGCATGCGCTGATCGGCACGTCTTCGGAGGCGGTCTCGCCGATCGGCTGATCGTTCGCGCCCAGCCACTTGAAGGCGTCGAGCAACAGATAGCGGTTACCCACCGCGCGCGAGAAGAGCAGGCCGTCCGACGCGAGATCCGAGTCGGCCACGACGACCATTCGCGTCTCGCCAGCGCTACCGGCAGGGGCGCTGGAAGGCTTCGTGGGCTTGATCGCGACGGCCGCGGCCAGCTCGAAGAGCTTGAGCTGCTCGGCTGGCGCGTCGAAGAGGAAGTTGCTGTTGAGGTCGTTCCAGGCCAGCGGCAGCGAGTGCACGGTGAAGGCGACGCGCGGCGCCGGACCGACGCTGGTCGCCGGGGCTACCTGCTCGAGATAGCCCGCGCGCGCCATTGATGACCACCAGCTCGGTCGATTGGCGGCTGAGCGTGCCGACGCTCGGATGCACGCCGAAGCGATTGGTCACGATCAGCTGGCGGTCCGCCTGCGTGAAGCTGACCCGCGCCAGCGGGACCTCCACCGCCAGCGGCTGGGCGACGTACTTTAGGCGAAGCGATTGAGCAGCTCATCCAGCGTCACCCCGGCCTCGGGGTCGAGCATCACTAACACCCGGCCGCCGCGGCGCAGATAGCTACCATCGCCGCGTTCTCGGTCGGCAAGAAGGGCTGCTGGGGCCGATGACCAGCACCATCGTCGCGTCGCGCGGGACCTCGGAGCCGAGACCATCGGCGAGGCCGAGGTCGCGCACGCGGGTAGTTGAGGCCTCGGAGCAGCTTGCGCAGGTCGCGCAGCCCGCCCGTTGTTTGGCCGTTCTCCTGCGCCTCCGCGCGGCGCGCGAGCCCCGTTCCCTCGTGGCCGATCAGGCAGGCTACCTTTCTGCACGCGCATCAGCCGGATAAAGTGAGCTTGCTGGAAGTCGGCATCGAGGCGCTTGAGTTTCTGGCGCGCTGTATTGTCGCCGATGTTCAGCGTCTCCTCTGCGGGCCGCGCACGAAGACGACCGTGTTGCCTCGGCGGCGCCGAGCTCCTTGGCCAGCTTCTTGGGCTCGAGCACCTGATCGACGACCTACTCGCAGCCGCGGCGAGGCGCTGCGCAGGTCCTCAACAAACGAGCGCAGATGGTCCAGCACCTCGTTGGCGCCTTGAAGAAGAGCACCGGCGCGCAGCGGCTCGCTCAGCTGTTGCACCATCTTCCTCGAGGACTCGGAGGGGTGTGGTTCCTGAAGTAGCCCACGTCGACGCTGGTGCTGAGCTCGCTGGCGATGAAGTTGAGGGTGAAGGTCCGGGCAGCGGTGAGCGCCACCACCAGCCCGCTCTGCCAGGAGTTGATTTATCCGTCGCAGCTCGACCGTCCGCGAGGTGTCCATCGGGGCGTAGGAGATCCGACGAAGAGCAGCGGCGTGATCGGTGCGCAGACCGAGCACGATCCACAGGTGCCCAGCACGGCGGCAAGAGCTGCGCGGTCTGCGGGCTGCCG
>JADJDT010000002.1 GCA_016702545.1 Pseudomonadota bacterium
GGCTTTGAGTTCCTACGCATGCAGACGACACGTCGAGTCCCGTCCGCCCCGCTCTCTTCTTCCCGTCAGTTCGGGACGTGGTCTCCCCGGCTGGGCTGGGGTGGCACCTGCGTCCACCCGGACACCCCCGCACCGGCGCCCTCATCGGAGCGACAGCGCTTCGAGCTCGTTGAGTACCGACTGCGCCGCGGCCTCGCCCAGCCCTGTTCGGCGCCTCAGCTCAGCGAAGAGCCAGCGCTCGAGCTCGTTGGGGCGTTCGTACTCGCGTGTGGCGGTGGCGAACATCGGGCCCGTCAGGTAGCGCCGTGCGTCAAGCACGATCCCGGCGGCAGCGATTGCATCGTAGGTCTCTTCGGCGCACGCCTCCACGAGCTGCCAGATCATCACGGGTGAGGCGCGGCCCGCGGCGTGCAGCGTGCGGGGGATCGCAACGTGATCGTCGCCGAGCTGCTCGATCGCGCGATAGACGACGTCATGCGCGCCCTCCCAGAAGCGTGGGTCGGCGAGGTAGGGCTCGGCGAGGTCGCGCGCCGTGCGGGCGTCCCCGACCTCGGTGGCGCTGAGCGCGGCGTTGATCGTGACGATGCCGAGACCCTCGCGCAGCTCGCGGACCTGGTCCTCGTCCGCCTGCGCTTCGGCTTGAGCCAACCGTCGCGCGATCGCGGAGCGTTGCTCCTCGAGCAGCTCCAGGCCCTCCTCGAGGCGCCCGGCCTGCGAGAGGTAGGTCGCATAGTTCACGGCCAGGAAGGGGTCATCACCGCAGATCTTGAGCGCATGCCGGAACAGGCGCTCCGCGCGTTCGAGCTGATCGTCCTCGGCCAGCAGCGCTGCCAGGTCGCGCGTCACCTCCTGGTCGCGCAGGTTGCGGGCGAGCAGCTCGAAGAAGATATCGATCGCCCCCTGACGGTCTCCCGCCTGGCGACGCTCGTGGGCCAGGGCATAGAGCGTGTCGCGATCATCGGGCGACTTCGGTGAGCTCAATGGGCACCTCCTCGCGGGCGTGGTCCCGACAGGCGGGCGTGAGACGCGCGATGCGGGTGCTGCGCCATCTGACCCCGCGCCCCTGGAACATCCAGTCACGGGCGCTCGCGACACAGCACACCGACCACGTCGCGCGTCCAGCCGACGCTCGACTCGTCCTCGCGGCGCCGAAACTCGACCATGGCGCGCTCGATCGCCGCGCTGCAGTCGCGCGCGGCGACGTGAAAGCGCCCCTGGAACGGCTTCTCGCGTTCGCCGGCTCGCAGCTCATAGCTCGGCTCACGGTAATAGATGATGACGGCCCACGAGCGCGCGTGTGGTGTCGTGCCGCCTGCCGACGCACCGCGGTCACCGTCGCGCACGTCCCCGCCTGTCGCCGCCGCGTTCATCGCCGTGCCTCCCGTTCGTTCCATCCTGCGCGCTGGCGCCCCCTGCGCTCGCAAAACGCCGGCCGCCGGCCCAGCTCGCGCCATCTTCTCACCTCAGCTTGCCACCGCAGGGTGATCACGAGATGATCACCCACGCACGCCGCTTACACTTTCAGGAGCGCCACCCGTGAACGACGCCGGTGGGACCGCGTTTGTGCGCCGCGCCGTGCGCTTTCTCGACGCCTCGCGCCGCGGCCGTCACCCGAACGCCTCCTGGCTCGCCGCGCAGGAGGAGATCTCCGTGCCGACCGCGCGCCGCGTGATCAACCGCCTGCGCGACGACTTCGGCGCGCCGCTCGCCTACAGCGACGCCGACCGCGGCTGGGAGCTGCGCGACCCGAGCTGGACCTTCGCCCCCGCGCGCCTGACACCGCGCCGCGAGCTGATCGCCGTCGCGCTGGCGATCGACGCCACCGCCGCCACCGCCGACCCCGAGGTCGCCGCCGCCGTGGAGACCTTCTGGCGACGCCTCGCCGCGCCCCTCGACCGCGAGCGTCTCCACCTCGACGCCCTGCTGCAGGCCTTCTCCAGCGACTGGGCCCCGGTCCCGAACCAGGGTTCGTGAAGAAGCATGAGCCACCGGGGCTCCCGCGAACGGCGAGCGAGGGCGAGCGGAGCGGTTCGTTCGGGCGCGGCAGGGGCCTCTGCATCGGCAGCGACGACCTTGCAGCGGCGGCTCTTGGGGTTGGTTTCGCGCGCGGGGCGGAGCCGTGGCGAGGCGCTGCGGCGAGCGGTGGTGCGGGACGGCGTTCGGGTCAGCGCGAACGAGCGGAACGTGGCCGCTCACGGAGCCTGGGCGCAGCAGACGCCCGCGTACACGCGCAGTGCGTAGATCCCGCATGGGAAGACCACCCCGCGGGCGCCTGCGCGCCACTGGAGCCAGGCCTGGCGATAGCCCGCAAGGAAGCTGCGCAGGCGTGCGAGCGCTTCGATGCGCGCCCACTTGTTGCCCCCGGCGACGCGATGGCTCGGTTGCCGGCGCGGCTCGGCGTTTCCGGGTGAGCCGAAGGCGGATTGCCGTAGCACCTGGCGACGGCCGAGCACGCTGCGGCCTGCCCTCTGGCGCTCCCGCGCAAGCTCAGCCTCCCGCGCGGTCACCGCGGCGCGGAGCGTGGCGAGGTATTCGTCCTGCGATGCGTGGGCCAGGGCTGGCAGCGGCGCGATGGTCAGCGTCGCGTGGCGTGGCAGCGGTCCATTCTCGCGGAAGAAGCCGACGGGTCGCTTGTAGACCCGAGGACGCGCCATCCGGGCGAGCACGCTGATGACGCCAGGCCAGTGGTGGTGCTCCGTCCCCAGACCGGCGGCGACGGGGTTCGTCAGCGTGTAGACCGCCTTCGCGAGCTGCTTCTTCACGAACCCCGGACGGGGACCCCTGCACGGCAGGGAGGGAGTCTGCGAGCAGGGCGAAGGTGTCGTGGACGTAGAGCAAGTCCTTGCCCTGCTTCTCCGGGCGCCGCTTCGGCAGCACTAGCATCTTTTGGACGACGTACGCCGCGGGGTTGGGGATGGAGATCACCCGCTGTCGCGCCACCGGAAACCCAGCATCGCGGGTCAGGGTGACCTGCCAGGGCTCGGTGAGCAGGATGTCGAGGTAGCGCAACGTCTGGGCCGTGACCCCACCGACCGTGGTGGTCACATCCGGTCGCCCGCCGCGCTTCACCTCACCGCCGACGAGCGGCGCCAGGAACTCGAGGTAGAAGCCGCCCGCATCGTCACCGAGGACGTACTCGGAGATGGGCGGGGTGTGATCGCTCGAGAGGTGCTCGCGAAAGCCGGCCTTCGTCAGGAGCTCCGGGATGCCCTCCTTGCCTCGCGCCAGGCGGGCCGGCGCGGCCACGTCGGCGTCCTCGGTGCGCAGCGGCTCGAACGGCACCGGGCCCGCTTCCGGCCGGAGCGTGTAGAGGTAGTGCGCCCAGCCACCGACGAACACGAGGTCCTTCAGGTAGGGCTCGAGCGCCTCGACGGCGCGGGCGAACGCGGAGAGATCGCGCCGGTCCGTCATGGCTCGGGCTCTCCATGGGCAATGGCCGGACCGAGCACCCGCCGCCAGATGAATGCTGCCTGCTCGGCGCCGCGAGCCGGCTCGTTCGAGACATCGAGCCAGCACTGAAGCACGTCAGCGACGGGAACCCCTTTTGCGTAGACTGCCGCGCGGAACAGCGACTCCGGCCAGCGCGCGACTTGCACGAGGAGATCCCCCGGCTGGCCCTCGTCCACGAAGGCAAGTCCGAGCCGTTCGAGCAACTCGGGCGCGAGGTGTCGAACGTACAGATGCAGCGGCGCGCCGCGGACGTGCCCCACGCCGAGCGCGTCGCACGCTGCGAACAGCCCCAGACACGCCGGCGGTCCTCCGGCTTCGTTTCGGAGTGCGCCCAAGGCTTCATGCAGCCGCTCGACAGGAGCGCGCCCGGGGAGGATGAACTTTGCCCCAACGCGTCGCTGCGGCCTCTGAGCGGCGGCTCGCCAGCGTGCCATCAAGTCGCGCACCAGAGAGAGGTTGCCGGAGTCGTCGAGGTGGCCGCCGTTCTTGAGCGCGCTGAACAGCCGCCACGCGGCTGGGACGGAGGCTCGGCCGACAACGGCGAGCTCGGCAGCCGAGCGAACGGACTCGCGTGGGACCGAAATCATCTCAGGGGCGAGCTGGCGCCCCACCAGGACCTTGAGGAGCCACTGGTTCAGGTCGGAGAACAGGTCGCGTGGACGCCCTGGTGCGGCCCGATGCGGGGCCCGGCCAGACGGCTCGCGGCGAGCCGCTTCGAGCCCCAGCCCGTAGAACTGGGCGAGTCCGCGCTCGTCGACGTAGCCGAAGGGTTGATCGGGGGCGACCTCGGCGGCGTACTGCTCGAGCGAGCGCGCCATGGCCGCCGAGATAGCCGGGGCGCCCACGACAGCCACGAACTTTCCCCGTGAGCTCACGCGGCCTCGCAGGATTGCGTCGGCGAGAAGCGCGTGGATGACCGTCCGGCGCGCATCCCGGGCTAGACGGAACAGGACGGGGTAGCGCTTCGCTCCCTTGGCGATCCAGAACTGCACCGGCTCGTCACCCGGGCGAAGCGACCAGCCGGCCGCTTTGAGCGCGGCCGATAGGTGCCGCTCGAGCACCGCGGGGCCACGCGGCTCTCGACCCTGTTTGTCGGAGGAGGGCTTCATTTCCTGGTCAGGATATCTTTCCTGGTCAGGAAATGACAGTCTAAGTCTTCTGTGGCTCCCCGGGTGAGCCCGAACCGGGGATGGTTGCGGTTGCGCCTCAGAGCCGGACCGGTGTTGATTTTTCGCTCTGGCGGCGAAGGCTCGCGCGCGTGGTTCGGGCGTGAGTCGAAAGGGGGGCCTGCTCGCGGGCGCCCTGCGACGCTGCCCGTGATCCGCAGGGCCACGGCCGGCATTCGGCCGAGCCGGAGCCGGCCTTTCGGACGAGTGCCGAGGCGGGTGCTGCAACCGCGCGATTCTCCGTCGTGACGGCTCAGGCACAGCGGTTGCTCACCTCCGAGCGCTGCATGAGCCTGCCGCGTCCGGTGATCGCCGGTGAGACGATCATGATCACGAGGCGCTGCACGCAGCGGCAGTTTCTGCTGCGGCCGTCGACGGCGGTGAACGGTATCATCGGCTACTGCCTCGCGGCGGCAGCCGAGCGCTACGGTCGAGCAACACGGGGGGGGGCGCCCTGTCCCCCGGGCCGCGGGGCGGCCCCAAAGCGAAACAGGCGCGGCGGCCCGGCGGCCGCCCGCCAGCAGCCCCCCGCGCCGGCGGGGGGGGGGCCCCGCCGGGGGGCCCGGGGGAAGTAGTGCTCGGCTCCACGCCTTCTGCGCGATGTCGAACCACCTGCACATCGTGGCAACCGACGTTCTCGGTAACGCGCCCGAGTTCTGCCGCTGGTTCTTCGAGTTCACGGCAAAATGTCTGAACGTGCACTGGGGCCGCTGGGAGAACCTGTAGGCCAGCGAGCAACCGTCGATAGTGCGGCTCGCTGACGAGCAGGCCCAGCTTGGGAAGGCGGTCTACACCCTGACGAACCCTGTCGCCGCCGGTCTGGTCACCGAGCACCACCACTGGCCTGGCGTCATTAGCGTGGTCGCCCGGATGGCACGCGCCCCGCCTATATCACCGGCCTGCACGCACCCCGAGCCATCTGTCGGCCTTGGCACCGAGCGTCCGACCATCATCCCAGGACGTCTGCTGTCTTCTGGGACCTCTTCGCGCGCGCGCGCGGAATCATTGCGGCTCCAGGCTGAAGCCCTCGCGCGCAGCCGCACTCCCAAGGCGGTCGTCGAGGCAAACGAAGCTGGCGCCGCTGGGATCGTCGTAGCACGACGCAATGGCGGCACCGAGCTGAAGAGCGTCTGCCGCGCGGAGTGGGTGGACCCCCAGCAGACGTTTGGCGCGAGCCTTGACGGCGTCGACGGCGGTCACGGCGTACACCGCGCGCCAGAGAGCGTCGGCTTGCTGCATGCCGAGTTGCAGCGAGCGCTCATCCACGGCGCCCTCGCGGCCAAGACGTTGCAACGCCGACCGGATTTCGACCTCGCTCAACGTCCAAGTGACGATTTCCGGGTCCTCTTCGTACAGCGCTCGTAGCCTGACGCTATGCCGCTGCTCAACGAGCAGGACCACGAGGGCCGACGAATCCCAATACCTCATTGGTCTCCGCGTTCCTCGATCAGCGCTCGGACGACATCTCGCTTCGCGCGGATCGGGTGGATGACCAGAGGCTCGCCTGCCTGCTCCGGCGCCGTCACGATCCCGTCGCGCACGAGCTCGTCAAGTCGCCTTCGCTGACCGGTAGCCGCGTGAGCGCTCTGAATGCACGCCACCGGTATCGACCGTTCGAGCACGGCCAGCGTCTCGCCCTGTTTCACCAGACGAAGGTAGTGGCTCAGTCGATTCTTCAGTTCTGTTACGCTCACTTGTCGCATCAGGCTAGATTGGCCCTGTCTAACAAGCCCGTCAAGCCCGATTGTGGTAAATGAATCCCCAACCGCGGCTGCTGCGACTGCTCTGCTGTCCCCGACCCTCGCCGTGTCCCCGACCCTCGCTGTCCCCGACCCGGGTTAATATGACGCCCATCGGTTTGGTGAAATTGGACCCTAAATCAGATCGCGTTTCTAGGTCGACGGTCCGCTGGCAGCGACCGGAACCGCGGCGCGTGGGTCGACGTCAAGGGCGCAGCGGAGACCCGCGGCTCCACGCCTTCTGCGCGATGTCGAACCACCTGCACATCGTGGCCACCGACGTTCTCGGTAACGCGCCCGAGTTCTGCCGCTGGCTCTTCGAGTTCACGGCGAAGTGCCTCAACGCCCATTGGGGCCGCTGGGAAGATCTGTGGGCCAGCGAGCAACCGTCGATAGTGCGGCTCGCGGACGAGCAGGCCCAGCTCGCGAAGGCCGTCTACACCCTGACGAACCCCGTCGCTGCCGGTCTGGTGACCGAGCATCACCACTGGCCTGGCGTCATCAGCCTGCTCGCCCGGATGGCTCGCCCTCGGGTCTACAAGCGACCGGTCGGCTTCTTCCGCGAGAATGGACCGCTGCCACGCCACGCGACGCTGACCATCGCGCCGCTGCCAGCCCTGGCCCACGCATCGCAGGACGAATACCTCGCCACGCTCCGCACGGCGGTCGTTGCCCGTGAGACCGAGCTCGCGCGGGAGCGCCAGAGAGCAGGCCGCAGCGTCCTCGGTCGCCGCCAGGTGCTGCGGCAATCCGCCGTAATTGTTCACGGGGGGATGTCCCATCCCCCCGCCCCGGCAAGAGCGCGGTCTTGCCGGGGCCCCACCCCCAATGTCGGCGCGCAACAAGTGGCGCGCCGCGCGAGCGCTTCGTCGCGCTCGCGTGCGGTGCTCACGGCTTCCTTCGAACTCCTACCATTGCAGGGTCGTGAACGTTCACAATCCGCCTTCAGCTCACCCGGGAGCTCCGAGCCGCGACGCCACCGGAGCCCCCGCGTCGCCGGCGGCAACAAGTGGGCGCGCATCGAAGCGCTCGCACGCCTGCGCAGCTTCCTTGCAGGCTATCGCGAGGCCTGGCTCCAGTGGCGTGCAGGCGCTCGCGGGGTGGTCTTTCCCTTCGGCACCTACGGACTGCGAGTGTACGCGGGCGTCTGCTGCGCCCAGGCTCCGTGAGCGGCCACGCGCCGCTCGTTCTCTCTGACCCGAACGCCGTCCCGCACCACCGCTCGCCGCAGCGCCTCGCCACAGCTCCGCCGCGCGCCCAAACCTAGCCCCAAACGCCGCCGTTCCAAGGTCCTCCCGGCGATGCAGAGGCCCCGGCCGCGCCAGAACAACCCGCCCCGCTCGTCCTCGCTCGCCGCCCGCGACAGACCCGCTGCGTCATGCTTCTTCACGAACCCCGGACGGGGACCCTCCGCCCAGGCGCGAGCGACCGGCCCAATCACACCGCGGGCGGGGCCGTCGGTCGCGCTTCCAGCGGGCTCGTCGGTGGCGGGTGCGTTGACCGCGAGGCGACGGTGATCCAGCGCACCTGCTCCGCGTCCCACTCCTCGATCTCGCCGCTAGAGATGTCGAAGAACCAGGCGTGGAGCCGCAGCAGGCCCTCATCGGCGCGGCGCTGAACGACCTCATAGCCGCGCAGACTGTCGAGCTGGCGCCGAGCGTTGAGCCGGGCGATCTCGTCGGCAGGCGCGTCGGACGGCAGCACCCGGCAGAGCTCGGCCGCGTTGGTGGCCCCGGCCCAGCGGCGCAGAGCGGGCAGCGACTCAGCGATGCGCCCGGGTTCGAGCAAGGCGGCGATCGCACCGCAGCCGGAGTGGGCGCAAACGACGATCTGCGCCACACCGAGCACCCCGACGGCGTACTCGACCGCGGCACCGGTCGAACCGGGATACCCGGCGCTCGCCGGCGGCACGATGTTGCCGACGTTACGGATGAGGAAGAGCTCGCCCGGGTCGGTCGAGGTGATCAGGCTCGGTTGGATGCGGCTATCGGCGCAGGTGATGAAGAGCGTGTGCGGGCTTTGCCCGGGCGCGAGCTGACGAAAGAGGGCCGCATAACGCGGCAGAAAGTCGCGCCGGTAGTGATCGACGCCGAACTGCAGCCGCTGCCGCGCCGACATCGGCTTCTCCGACGCGAGCACGGTCGCGACATCGCGATCGGTCTGAGCCAACACCCCCTGCACCAGGCCGGCGTGGTCGACCGCCATGACCCGGCGCGCCAGCTCGGGGTGCAGACCGCGCAAGGCCGCACGCACGCCGCGCGCGCGCGCGGTGCCGACCAGATCGGCGAGCTGCTCGGCCGCCGAGGTGTCGATGGTGTTGACCTCGTCGAGTTCGATCACGAGCTGCTGCTCGGGCTCGAGCTGCTCGACCTGCTTGCGCAGCGAGTCGAGCCCGAGTGACGAGAGGAAGGTCAAGGGACCGGCCAACCGCACGCGGCAGGGATCATCGCCGGTGATCAGCGGCCCATGGGGCATCCGGCCGAGCCGAATCGCCGTGATCGCCAGAGCCGCCACTACGCCCCATTGGACACCCTCGACGAGATCGACGAAGAGCATCACGCCGAAGGTCGCGACGTAGACCACTGCCTCGCTGCGCGACTCGCGCCAGAGCGCGATGAAGCGCCGCACCGCCAACATCCGCAGGGCCACCGCCACCAGCAGGCCCGCCAGCGCCGCGACCGGCACGCGTCCCAGCACCGGTGCCGCCAGGTAGACGGCCAGAAGCACGAAGACCGCGTGCAGCAGTGCGGCCCGGCGCGTGCGCGCACCGGCCTGCACATTGAGCGCCGAGCGCGCGATCACGCTGGTGACGGGGATGCCGCCGAAGAGCGCCGAGGCGATGTTCGACAGGCCCTGCCCCAGCAGCTCCTGATCGGGATCGTGCCTACCCTGGCGCGAGAGCTTGTCGACCGCGGTCGCCGAGAGCAGCGACTCGAGCGAGGCCAACGCGTAGACCACGAAGGTCAGCGCGAGGATCGAGGGCAGCTCCGACCAGGCCGGCATCGCCGGTGGGGTCGGCAGCGGCAGCGCGCGAGGAATCGCGCCGATCACCTCGACATCGAGACCGAGCGCCACCACCGCCACCGTCGGCAGCCCCACGGCCAGCAAGGCCGCGGGAAAGCGCGGTCCCAGGCGCTGCAGGCCCAGCGTCAGACCGAGGGTCGCGCCGGCGATCGCGATCGGCACGAGCCGCGCCTGAGCCGCCAGCTCACCAATGTGGCGCATGACCTCGAGCACCTGCGAGCCCCCGGGTGGCGGGAGACCGAGCACGCGCGGGAGCTGCCCGACGAGGATGATCGCCCCGATGCCCGCGGTGAAGCCCTCGACCACGGGCAGCGGCACCAGGCGCATGAATTGCCCCAGACCGAGCGCGCCGGTCGCCACCTGCAGCACGCCGCAGGTGGCCGTCACGGCCAGCAAGCCGCCCAAGCCGTGGTTCTCGGCCACCGAGGCGACCAGCACGGCCATCGCCGCGGCGGGCCCACTGACGGCGAGGGGCGTACCGCCGAACAAGGCCGCCACGACGCCACCGACGATCGCGGTGATCAGCCCCGTCTCGGGCTTGACCCCCGAAGCGAGGGCGATCGCCAGGGAGAGCGGGACGGCGATGCACGCGACGGTCGCCGCCGCCAGCAGATCGGCGCGTAGGTGCTCGCCCAACGCCATCCGCCGCCATTGCGGCAACAGCGTCCTGAGCCCGAGGTCGAAGCGGGGGTTGAAGATGGGCACGCTGGGTATGCTCCTCGGGCAATGGGCTTGGTATGGGCTTGGCGCGCTGCAGTGTAGTCGCAGTCGGTCGTCGTGCAAGGCGAGCGCGAAGGGGACAAGCCGGCGACAGGCCCGACCCAGCGCGCGTATCGAGGGTTGGGGAGAGGTTCTGCTGGCTGAACCGGAGCCCCGCGCCGACCCACGAGGAGGACGTCATCGAGTGAGTGACGAGCGGCTCAGGCGATCGCGAACGGTAGGAACCAGCTCTTCCTTGCCTACGGGTGCCGCCCTATCGATGGCACCGCCTCGGCCGGCAGTCAGACCCGCTGCAGGAACTCCGCGACGGGCACCGGGCGGCCGAGCGCGAAGCCCTGCACGAAGTCGACACCGATTTCCTGGAGCTTCGCGACGGTGGCGTCGTCCTCGGCGCACTCCGCGATCGTGGCGAGGTTCATCAGCTGACCGATGCGGTTGATGGACTCGACCATGCTGAGGCTAATGGCGTCGTTGATGATCTCCTTGATGAAGACGCCGTCGATCTTCAGGAAGTCCGCAGGAAGCGTCCGGAGGTACCCGTACGAGCACATCCCGCTGCCGAAGTCGTCCAGCGCGAACTTGCAGCCGAGCTTCTTCATCTCGGCCATGAAGGCCCGGACGACTGCGATGTTGGTGATCGCCGCAGTCTCGGTGATCTCGAAGCAGATGCGCTCGGCGCTGACACTGCACGCCCGCACCTGATCGCACGCGAACTGGTGGAAGGCCTGCTCGCCCATGGAGGCAGCCGAGAGGTTGATCGACACGCGCGGGGCGCGACCCGGCGGGAAGCTCTCCGAGAGCAGCTTCAGGGTCTCGCCGACGACCCAGCGGTCGATCTGCGAGATGAGCCCGTAGCGCTCGGCCGCCGGCAAGAACACCCCAGGAAGGACGATCGCCCCGCTCGGGTCGACCATGCGGACGAGCACCTCCCAGTGGCGCTCGTCCGCGCTCTTCATGGGCTTGATGGGCTGGAAATACAGGCGAAGGCGGTGGTCGTCCACCGCCGCGTTCAGGCGGGTGATCCAGTCCATCTGGTTCCGCTGCTGCATCAGGTCCGCGTCGTCCGGGCGGTAGACCAGGACACGGTTTCTCCCGCTCTGCTTCGCCGAATAGCAGGCCTCGTCCGCCATCCGGAGCACGTCGACCGCGCTCCCCACTGAGGCTTCGACGACGACGACCCCGACGCTCGCTCCCACCTTGAAGACGCGATCCTCGTAGGTGAAGCGGAACGCGTGGATCGTCTCGCGCAACTTGCCCGCGATCTGCTGCCCCTGCGCGAGGGAGCAGTTCTCGAGCAGGACGCCGAACTCGTCGCCGCCCAGGCGCGCGATGGTGTCCCGCTGCCGCACCTGCACGCAGAGATGCCCCGTGAGCTGCCGGAGGAAGTCATCGCCCGCCCTGTGGCCGCAGGTGTCGTTGATGACCTTGAACTGATCGAGATCGAGATAGAGCAGGGCGTGGGATCGCTGGAAGGCCTTCGCGCTCTGCACCGCGCGGTCGAGCCGGCCCTCGAACTCCACGCGGTTGACCAGCCCGGTGAGCGGGTCGTGCCTCGCCTGCCAGGTGATCTTCTCCAGCATCCGCCGCCTCGAGGACACGTCGCGGAAGGCGAGGACCGTCCCCTGGGACCGTCCTTCCTCGGGGGAGGCGATAGGCGCGACGCTCTGCTCCACGAAGGACTCGCGACCCGCACCGTTCACCAGGAGCAGGCAGTCAGTCGCGGTCTCGTGGCCGCCCCCCTGGAGCCCTGCGAGAACGTCGAGCACCCGCTCGCGGGTGGCCGGGTCGTAGACCTGGTAGACCTCGGCGAGCCTCATGCCCCGCGCCTTTTCGAGCGGGACCCCGGTGAGCTCCTCGGCCACTGGATTCAGGTAGTCGACGAGCCCCTGATCGTCGAGGGTGATGATCGCGTCGCTGATGCACTGCAGGGTGATCGCTGCCTTGCGCTGGATCCGGTCCAGCTGCTCCTGTGCCCGAACCCTCTGGCTGACGTCGCGGATGATGCCGCAGAAGAGACGCTGGCCCTGGAAGAGGATCTCGCTCACCCCGAGTTCCAGGGGAAACACCTCGCCCGTGCTTCGCCGTCCCGTCAGCTGCCGGGTTCGGCCGATGACCCGCCGTTCCCCGCTGGTCAGGTAGCGGTCGATGTAGCCCTGGTGCTGGCGGCGGTGCTCCTCCGGGACGACGATGTCCATCGGCCGCCCGACTAGGTCCGCCGCGGGATAACCGAAGATGCGCTCGACGGCCGGGTTCACGGTCTGGACCCAGCCCCGCTCGTCGATGATCATGATCCCGTCGACCACGTTATCGACCACCGTCGAGAGGTACCTCTCGCTGCGCTCCAGGTCGTTACGGGTCGTGGCGAGCTCGCTCACGTCGGAGAACCAAAGCACCGCACCCTCGATTTCCTGCCCCACCCCGCGGTAGGGGGTGACCTGCATCGCGAAGTGCTGGTCGCCGACGGACAGGATCGAGTTGCGTGGGGTGCCGTTCTGGATCACCTCGCTCAGTAGGCCGCGCAGGTTGGGGATGTCGACGCGCCACGGCAGGGCGGTAATGAGATCGCCGACGTGGACAGTGTCGACGGGGATGACGCAGTCCACCGACTTCACGAACCGCCTGATTCGGAGGTCCCGCTCGACGACCAGGAGCGGGCTGGTGCTGCTCTCGACGATGTTCTGGATGTCGGCCATCGCGCGCTCCAGCTCGCGCGACTTCGCCTGGAGCTCGTCGTTCACCGTCAGGAGCTCCTCGTTCGTCGACTGCAGCTCCTCGTTGGCCGTCTGGAGCTCCTCGTTCGTCGACTGCAGCTCCTCGTTCGACGACTGCAGCTCCTCGTTCAGCGACTGCAGCTCTTCGTTCGTGGTCTCGAGCTCCTGGACCACGGTCTGCAGGCTTTCGCGGGTCGAGGCCAGCTCCTGCTGGAGGGTCGCGAGGGCGTCGCGGGCGCGCAGCGGGTCGTCGAGGACGTCGGGCGACGGCGCCGGTGAGGGCAGGTGCCCCGCGACGCGCTCGAAGGAGAGGAGTGTCAACCCGCCGTCCGCGTCGCCCTCGAGAGCGGGCAGCGGACGAGCGGAGATCCGAACCGCCTGGCCTTCGCCGTCGCCGAGCTGCTGGAGCGCGCCCGTCAGGGCACGGTTCTCGCGGCGGCACTTGAACAGGAGCGCCCGGACCTCGGCTCTGAACTCGTCTTTGAGAAGCCCTGTGATGTGCGTCCCGACGGCACCTTGGCGGATGGCCATGAAGGGGTTCACCTGGCCAATCGCATACACCAAGTCGTCCTGAGCGTTGATCGCCAGGCTCGGCGGGGTGAAGGCCTCGAGCGCGGCCTGCTCGACCCGCTCCTGAAGCGTATCCTCCGCCCGTTGGCGGCGGCTCGGCAGGCGCTGCTGGCCTGGGGATGCCGGCAAGGCGCGGGCGGGGAAGTGGGGTCCGCGCACCCGCACCTCCAGCGCGCGGAAAAGGCGCGCGTCCCGGTCGACGTCCGCGAAGAGCTCCCGGTGCTGCTCCACGGACTCGGCCTGCCCCAGGAACAGCAGCCCGCCGGGGTTCAGGGCGTACTGGAACAGGCGGAACACCTGGCTCTGCAGCGGGTTAGTCAGGTAGATCAGCAGGTTCCGACAGCTCACGAGGTCGATGCGCGAGAAGGGCGGATCGCACACCAGATTGTGCACCGAGAAGATGATCCGATCCCGCAACGCCTTGGAGGCGATGAAGTCCCCGCCCTGCTGGACGAAGTGGCGCTCCCGGTGGAACGGGGGATGGACGACACCGCGCTCGCAGCGAAGGCGCCCAGCCGGCCGCGTTTGAGCGCCTGTTCGTCGACGTCGGTCGCGAAGATCTGGTAGTTGCGGCTGCGGCCGGTGCGCGCGAAGGCCTCCTCGAAGAGCATGGCGATCGAGTAGGCCTCCTCACCGGTGGCGCAACCGGGGTTCCAGACGCGAATGCACTTGTGCGGCGGGCTCTCCTCGACGATCCGCTGGATCGCGACGCCCAGGGCCTCGAAGGCCAGGGGGTCGCGGAAGAACTCGGTCACCGAAACCAAGATCTCGCGGGCGAGCTCGGCCGGCTCGTTCGCGTCCTGGCCGAGGAAGGCGACGTAGTCATGGGGATCGACGATGCGCGCCTTGTCCATGCGCCGCCGGATCCGGCGCTGGAGCGTGCTGAGCTTGTAGGCGCCGAGGTCGAAGCCGGCCCGCGCGCGAACGAGCTCGATGACCTGCCCCGACAGGCCCGCCGTCGCCGGGTCTTCGCGCACGGGCGGCTCGAGGGTGCCGTCCTGCGCGTACGAGACGAGCAGCTCGGCAATCGCCGGGACAGGGAGCGCGTAGTCGACCTGCATACCGTGCTGGGCGGCCTTCGGCATGGCGTCGTACTTCGCGCTCGCCGGGTCCTGGACGATGGTCAGGCCGCCCTTCTGGTTGATCGCCAGGAGGCCCAGGGCCCCGTCGGCGCCAGTCCCGGAGAGGATGATCCCGACGCTGGCGTCACCAAGCTCCTCGGCGAGCGACGAAAAGAACCGATTGATGCTGGGCTTGGGGCCGAGCGGCTTCTCAGGCGGGAAGAGCACGAGACGCCCAGCGCGGTACTCCACGTCGGCGTTGGGCGGGGTGATGTAGACCGCGTCGGCGCGCGGCGCCTGCCCGGTCTCGAGTTCGATCACCGAAAGCGAGGTCTCACGCTCGAGCAGCGTGCGGAGCATGCTCTTGTGGGTCGGGGAAAGGTGCTGGGCCACGACGAACGACATCCGGCCCGTGTGCCGGAGGTTCGACATCAGGTCGCGCAACGCCTCGAGCCCGCCCGCCGAGGCCCCAACCCCCACGAGGACGAGCGGTTGACCACCTGGGGCGGCCGCTTCCGGCTACTGCTCATCGCTTCCCTCCGCTCGGAGAGGTGAGGCACCGTTCGCAAGGCCCCTGCCGGTGGTCTTGCGAGTGCGAATGCTATATAGGATAAATTTCGTCCTGTCTACGAAGCCCCTCCTGGCGGGTGCGATCCGGATCTGTCGCAGCCCGGCCGAAACATGCCTGCGGGCCAATCAGGCGGTCAATGCGTCGATCTTCCTCGACGCCCGGGTCGACCGCGTCGCGCCGCTACCGAGTGAATCGCCCAGCGGCCCGCCGGGCTCCGTGAGGGGTCGTCGACTTCACCCTCTTCGGCCAACGCTTCCAGGCGATCAGCGCGGGACCGCACCCTGAGTTCAACGACGCCATCTCGCTCATCGTGACCTGCGACGATCAGGCTGAGCTAGACCGCTGCTGGGGCGCGCTACTCGAAGGGGGTGGGAGGCCGCAGGCCCGCGGCTGGCGGATCGATCGCTTCGGCGTGCGCTGGCAGCTCGTGCCGGCGGCGCTCGAAGCGATGCTGGCCGCCCCCGAGCCCGCCCGCTCCTCGAGGGTCGCCCGTACCCTCTGAAAGCTGGTCCGGCTCGACATCGCCGCGCTTGAGCGGGCCGATCACGGTCATTGCTCCGGAGCGAAGCTACAGACCGGCATTTGGGCCTACGGGCAACTGCAGTTGCAGAGCTGCTCGCCGGCCCCGTTCTTGAAGCCCTTGGGGCAGGCGCTGACCGCTTTGAGCTCGATCTGAGCGCTGCTCGCCGCCGTGTGGACGTCGATGGTGCCGGCGACGCTCAAGCCCGAGAAGGTCAACGCGAGATCGACGCTCGTGATCGGGGTCGCGCTGCCGCCGGGAGGCGTGTAGCGGCCGAGCGGCCCCTCGTTGTCGGGGTCGAGGTCCTTCGCGCTCACCGTCCCCGTGATCTTGTCGGCGGAGACCGAGAGCCCGGCCGGGTTGGTGGGCGCCGCGCCGCCGACGCTGGTGAAGACCAGCCCGTCGAGGGTGAGCGCCGCGCCGGTGGTCGGGTTGGTGCCGCGCAGGCTGAGCTTCCACAGCACCGTCGGTGACCACCACTGCAGCTCGGTCGAGGCGAGCCAGGCGCTGCCGGTCTGGGGCCCCGCGCAGTAGTCGTCGAAGATCGCGTTCGACCCGCCGCCGAGCTTGCAGGCGTTGCCCTGCGCGACCGGCGGCGGCGTCTGTTTGGGCTTGCAGGTGCCTTCGCCGAGTCGGTTCGGGTCGCGCTGGAACACCACCTCGAGCGCGGCGTCGACGGCCCGCTGCGCGTTGACGCGCTTGCCGCCGACGAAGGCGTCGACTTCCGCGCTGTCGGCGGAGTCGAGCAAGAGCGCCTTGACCTCGCGGCCCTTGAGCATCGGCGCGATCGCGAACACCAGCCCGGCGACCCCGGCCACCATCGGGGTCGCCGCCGAGGTGCCGTCGAAGAGCGTCAGCCGTCCGTCGGGCAGCGTCGCGAGGATCGCCTCCCGCGTCGCCGTCTGCGCGTCGCCCCCGCCGACGGGGGCCCCGAGGTTCACCGCCCCCGGACTCGACACGTTGCCGTTCGAATAGCCGGCGGGCGTGGTCCCGTCGCGGGCGAGCGCGCCAACGGTGATGAAGTTGTCGGCCGGGTTCTCGGCGCTCGGGATCGAGACCGCCGCCGGCCAGAACAGCGCGGCGTCGGTCCTCTTGCCCGCGCCGAGCTGCGAGTAGTTGCCCGCCGCGGACACAAAGAGCGCGTGCGGCGCCGCGGCACCGATCACGCGCATCACCCCTTTCATATTCTCGAAGAGCGCCGCCACGCCGGCCTTGCAGCGCTCGAGGTCAGCCGCGCTGGCGTTCTTACAGGAGCTCTCGGGCCGGAAGTCCCATTGCACCTCCTCGACCACGACGCGCGCCCCCGCCGCGAGCGCGCGCATCGTCGCGGCCACGAAGCCGTCGAGGGTGCTGTTGACTCGCTCCCCGCAGAGGTCGTCCTTGGCGCTCGGATCGATGGCCCAGAACGACGCCTGGGGCGCCAGATCGTAGCGGATGCAGTCGAGCCCGGAGAGGATGCCGTTCATCCCCTTGCCGTCATTCGGCGCGCCGATGATCGACGCGGTCGCCGTCCCATGCCGCGCATACCCGGAGTGCGCGCTCTTGGCGGCCTCTGGGCGCAGATCGTAGGCGCCGGCGAAGGGGAGCCCCCCGAAGACGCTCCGGTCGACCAAGGTATCGACGATGCCGACGACGACCTTCGCCGTCACCGGGTTCTCGCTGTAGATCTGGTCCCACGCGGCCGAGAGGTTGATGGCGCTGTAGGCCCAGGTGTCGCCGGAGCCGACCGCCTCGCCCGAGGCCGTGGTCGGGGCGCAGAAGCCGAACCACTGCGACCCCGCGGCGACCGCGGTCTGCTCGAGATCCGCCGGCGGGCGCGCTGCCGGCGGCGGGTCGTCGCGCACGACGTCGCGCATCGCCGCGGCGATCGCCGCGTCGGCGGCCAGCGCCGACTGCTTGGCGTCCAGGGCCTCCGCCGTCGTCGCGTCGTCGAAGCGCACACGGTACAGACCGATACCTGGATAGGCTCCCGTCACGGCGGCACCGAGCGCCGCAAGCTTGGCCACTGCCTGATCGCGCGAGGTCTGGCCGCCCTTGAAGACGACGATCAGCGTGCTCGCCACGTAGCGGTTGCCGAGCGCGTCGACCGCGATCGACATCGGCTCGACGGGCGACATGTCACCGTCGAAGAACACCTCGGGCACGCAGACCTCGGCGACCAGGCGCTCACCCGCGGCACAGGACCCCGACGCGCTCTTGCCCTTCGCCGCACAGCCGCTCGCCGCGGCCGCGAGCGCTGCGACCGCTGCGACCGCCAGCCACCGCGGCCAACCCCGATCAGCGTGTTTGATCGCCACGACATCCCTCCTGCTTGGGCGTGCAGTCTATCGCGGCGAACGTGGCTGGAGACAAAAACGCGGCCTCCGCGCGCTCGGTCAGCGGCGGCACGGAGCGGCTACACGATCGACTCGCCCCTTCGGCGGCCCTGATCACCCGGAGGGTGAGAGCCCAGCGGAGTATGAGAGCCCGGCCCGTCAGGCCAGGTCGAAGATCAGGAGCTCGCTCGCGTCGAGGCCCTCGAGCTGTAGGGCGCGCACGTCGGAGAGCGCGGCGCCGTCGCCGGCCTGCAGCTCTTGGCCGTTGATCCGTGCCCGGCCGCGCGCCAGCTGCACCCACGCATGCCGCCCCTCGGCGAGCGCCAGCTCGCTGGTGGCGCCCTGGTCGAAGCGTCCGGCGTAGAGCAGGGCGTCGGTGTGGATCGTGACGCTGCCAGCCCTGCCATCCGGAGAGGCCAGCAGCTGCAGTCGCCCCGCCTGGTCGGCGCGAGCGAAGGCCTTCTGCTCGTAGCCGGGCTCGATGCCGCGCTCGGTCGGCAGCAGCCAGATCTGCAGCAGGTGGACCGGCTCGTCGGGCGAGGCGTTGAACTCGCTGTGCGTGATGCCGCTGCCCGCGCTCATGCGCTGGAGCTCAAGCGGTCTGATAATCGAGCCGTGACCCATCGAGTCGCGGTGTTGGAGCGCGCCCTCCAGCAGGTAGGTGATGATCTCCATGTCGCGATGCGGGTGCGTGCCGAAGCCCTTTCCCGGCTGCACCCGGTCTTCGTTGATCACCCGCAGCGCGCGGAAGCCCATCTGGGCGGGGTCGTAGTAATCGGCGAAGGAGAAGGTGTGATAGGTGTCCAGCCAACCGTGGTCGGCGTGGCCGCGATCCGCAGCGCGACGAAGCGTCATCATGGCGTGGGCTCCTCGGAGAAGGGGTTTCAGCGCGACCTCATCCGCGGCCCATGCGAGCGGCGATCAGCGGCGGCGCGCTGCCCGCGACCAGCAGTGGCGCGAGCTGTTCGAGCAACGCTGCCACATCGGCCTGCATGCGGCCAACGGTCGTGGTGACCTCGGTGTGGGAGAGCGCGCCGCCGAGGCCGGCCGCCGCGTTGGCCACGCAGGAGAGCGCCAGCACGCGCGCGCCCAGGTGCCGGGCCGCGATCACCTCGGGCACGGTCGACATCCCGACGAGGTCGGCGCCCAGCGTGCGCAGCATGCGAATCTCGGCCGGGGTCTCGTAGGAGGGCCCGCTCAGCGCGGCGTAGACCCCCTCGGCGAGGGCCACGCCGGCGGCGCGGGCCGCGCGCTGGGCCGCCGCGCGCAGCGCGGGATCGTAGGCCTCGCTGAGATCGGGGAAGCGCGGGCCCAGGCGCTCGTCGTTGGCGCCGCAGAGCGGGTTGTCGCCCAACAGGTTGAGATGATCGGTGATCGACACCAGGCACCCGGGCTTGAGATCGGCGCGAATCCCGCCGGCGGCGTTGGTCAGCACCAGCGTGCTGCAGCCCGCCGCCACCAGCGCCCGCACGGGCAGCACGACCTGCGCCAGGCTGTGGCCCTCGTAGCGGTGGATGCGCCCCTGCATCACCAGCACCGGCACGCCGGCGCAGCTGCCCGCCACCAGGCGCCCCGCGTGCCCCGTGACCGTGCTCGGCGCGAAGCCGGGCAGGGCGCTGTAGGGCACCGCCACGGCGCCCTGTAGCCCGTCGGCGAAGGCGCCGAGCCCCGAGCCGAGCACGATGCCCAAGCACGGCTTGCGGGGCGCGATCGCGGCGCGAATCGCCGCAGCCGCCGCCTGCACCTGCTCCCACGTCGTCATCAGCGTCCCCTCAAACCTCGTCTACACCAGGATGCCGGCGAGCGCCGCCGACAGACACGACACCAACGCCCCGGCCAGCATCGCGCGCAGGCCCAGGCGAGCCAGGTCGGCGCGCCGCGAGGGTGCCATCGCGCCGATGCCGCCGAGCTGGACACCGATCGAGGCCACGTTGGCGAAGCCGCAGAGCGCATAGCAGGCGATCACTGCCGAGCGCGCGCTCAGCACCGGCACCGGGGCGTCGAGCATCGACTTGAGGTCGAGGTAGGCCAGCAGCTCGGTCAACACCAGCTTCTCGCCGAGCAGCCGACCGACCGCGGGCGCCTCGGCCCAGGGCACGCCCATCGTCCAGGCCAGCGGCGCCAGCACCCACCCCAGGAGCTGCTGCAGACTGGTGCCGAAGAGGCCCAGCACACCGTTGCACAGCGCCATCATCGCGACGAAGGCGATCAGCATCGCCGCGATGTTGAGCACCAGGGTCATGCCGTCGGTCGCCCCGCGGGCCACGGCCTCGATCATGTTGGCGTCGGGGCGGTCGACAGGCACCTGGGCACCGCCGGCGGTCACCGGACGCTCGGTCTCGGGATAGATCAACTTGCTGACCGCCAGCGCCGCCGGCGCCGCCATGCACGAGGCCGTCATCAGGTGGCCGGCGATCCCGGGCAGCGCCTGCAGCATACCGACGTAGACCGCCATCACGCCGCCCGCCACGGTGGCGAAGCCACCCACCATCACGGCCATCAGCTCGCTCTGCGTCAGGCCCGCGATGAAGGGCCGCACCAGCAGCGGGGCCTCGGTCTGACCGAGGAAGATGTTGGCGGTGCACGAGAGCGTCTCGGCACCGCTGGTCCCGAGCATGTGCATCATGCCGCGGGCGATGCCCTTCACCACCCACTGCATCACCCCGAGGTGGTAGAGCAGCGACAACAACGCCGAGAAGAAGATGATCGTCGGGAGCACGCCGAAGGCCAACGACTTGAGGGCTGGGCTCATGCGACCGAGGAAGGTCTCGGCGATCAGCGCCCCGCTCCGCGGGTCGACGTGGCGGATCTCGTGCGCGTCGGTCGATTGAAAGAGGAACTCGATGCCGGCCTGGGCGAAGCCGATCAGCCCACGGATGCCCTGGTCGACGGCGTCGAAGAAGAGCTGCCCGACGAGCGGATTGAGCACGATCAGCGCGAAGAGCGCCTGCAGCGCCAGCCCCCACAACACCGGCCGCCACTGGATGCCGCGGCGATTGACCGACAGCAGCCAGCACAGCCCCAGCACCACGGCGTAGCCCAGCAGGCCGCGGAAGCGGGCCAGCGGCCCACCGCTCGGCGCCCGCAGCCGGCCCCCCTGCCGCCGCAGAAAGCCCGAGCCGCCGGCGCTGGTCGAAACGCTGTCGCCCTGGGCGGCCGCCGGTACCGCAGGGGCGGTCGCCGCCGGCTCGGCGCGTGCCGAAAGCGCCGGCAGCAGCAGCGACAGCACCAGCAACGCCAGCAAGGGCAGCGCTGCCGCTCGCAGCGCGGGTTCGACCTTCATCGCCTCACCTCGTGAATCAGCGGCGGCGCGCTGACCGGCTGCTCGGCCCACAGCAGGGCCGCCCGGATCAGCGCCTCGGCGGCCCGCGCACGCGCCTCGTCGTGGTAATGCAGGGTCGCCAGCAGCTCGCCGCGCGCCACCCGCTGGCCGAGGCGCACCTGCCAGGTCAAGCCGACGGCCGGATCGATGCGGTCGTCGAGCTGCAAGCGACCGGCGCCGAGCCGCACGGCAGCCCGGCCGATGGCCTCGCAGTCGATCGCGGCGAGCACCCCATCGTGCTCGGCGCGCAGCTCGCACGCGTGGGCCGCGACCGGCAGGCGTCGCGGGTCATCGATCACCCGCGCATCGCCCCCTTGCAGCGCCACACAGCGCCGCAGCCGCTCCAGCCCGCTGCCGTCGGCGCGCACCCGCTCCAGGCGCGCCCGGGCCGACGCCGCGTCGCTGCACACGCCGGCGAGCAACAGCATCTCCGCGCCGAGCGCGAGCGTCAGCGCCCAGACGTCGGCCGGCCCGCCGCCGCGCAGCGTGTCGATGGCCTCGCGCAGCTCGTTGGCGTTGCCGATCGCGCGGCCGAGCGGCTGGCTCATGTCGCTCAGCAACACGGTCACGCGCTTGCCCGCGGCGGCGCCGATGGCCTGCGCCGCCTGCGCCAAGGCGTGCGCGCGCTCGTGGGTCTTGAGGAAGGCGCCGCTGCCCACCTTGACGTCGAGCACCAGCGCGTCGAGGCCGGACGCGAGCTTCTTGCTCATGATGCTGGCGGCGATCAGCGGGATCGACTCGACCGTCGCCGTGACGTCGCGCAGCGCGTAGAGCCGGCGATCGGCCGGAGCGAGCTCGTCGCTCTGGCCGGCCAGCACCAGCCCCGCGTCGGCCAGCACGGCGGCGAAGCGCGCGAGATCGAGATCGGTGCGCAGCCCGGGAATGGCCGCGAGCTTGTCCAGCGTGCCGCCGGTGTGCCCGAGCCCGCGCCCCGAGATCATCGGCACGGCGACCCCACAGGCCGCCACCAGCGGCGCCAGGCAGAGCGAGATCTTGTCGCCCACCCCGCCGGTCGAGTGCTTGTCGACCTTGGGCAGCGCGATCGCCGAGAGGTCGGTCACGCGCCCTGAGCGCACCATCGCCGCCGTCAGCGCGGCCAGCTCCTGCGCGTCGAGGCCGCGCCAGTAGATCGCCATCAGCAGGGCGGCGAGCTGGTAGTCGGGCACCGTCCCGAGGGTGACGCCCTCGATCAAGGCGTCGAGCTGCGCGTCGCTCAAGCGCTGGCCATCGCGCTTGGCACGGATCAGCTCGACGATCGGCGTCGCGGCGGGCGCCGCGGACCCGCGCTCGCTTCCGCCTACCATAGCTCGCCCCAGAAGCTGCGCCCGGCCGCCGGTGCGGCAACGCCGAGGGCCTCGGCGATGGTGGCCGCGACGTCGGCGAAGCCACCCCGGAGGCCCAGCTCGCGACCCGCGGCGTTGGCGGGACCGTAGGCCAGCAGGGGCACCTGCTCGCGCGTGTGATCGGTGCCGCGATAGGTCGGGTCGTTGCCGTGGTCGGCCGTGATCAACAACAGGTCACGGGGGCCCACCTGGGCCAGCAGCGCGGGCAGCGCGGCATCCAGCTCGCGCAGCGCCGCGGCGAAGCCGACCGCGTCCCGCCGATGGCCATAGAGCGCATCGAAGTCGATCAGGTTGACGAAGATCAGCCCGCGCGTCAGCGTGGCGAGCTGCGCCACCGTCTGCGCGAGGCCGTCGCGATTGCCCGCCGTGCGCAACGAAGCGCTGAGACCGCGGCCGCTGAAGATGTCCCCGATCTTTCCCACGCCGATCACCGGCACGCCGGCCGCGCTGAGCGTGTCGAGCAGCGTCGGGCCGGGCGGCGGCATGCCGTAGTCGTGACGGTTGTAGGTCCGCACGAAGCTCCCCGGCTGCCCGACATAGGGTCGTGCGATCACGCGACCGACCTGCAGCGGATCGCACAGGCGCCGCGCCGTCTCACAGGCGGCGTAGAGCTCGGCCAGCGGGATGCACGACTCGTGGGCGGCGAGCTGAAAGACGCTGTCGGCGCTGGTGTAGACGATCCAGGCGCCGGTCGCGAGCTGGCGCGCGCCGAGCTCTTCGATAATCTCGGTACCCGAGGCCGGCTTGTTGCCCAGCACCGGACGGCCCGTCGCAGCGACGAAGGCGTCGATCAGCTCGCTCGGAAACCCGGAGGGGAAGGTGCGGAAGGGCCGCTCCAGCACCAGGCCCGCCAGCTCCCAATGACCGGTGGTCGTATCCTTGCCCGCGCCGCGCGGCTGCAGCCGACCGAAGGCCCCCGAGGGCTGCGACACCGCCGCGACGCCCTCCAACGCCGTGACCCGCCCGAGCCCCAAGGCCTCCAGCGTCGGCAGGGAGAGACCGCCCACCGCCGCCGCGGTGTGGCCCAGGGTGTCGGCGCCGGCATCGCCATAGGCCGCAGCGTCGTCGGCCGCGCCGCAACCGCAGCTATCGAGCACCAGCAGCACGACTCGCGCCGCCTGACCGTCTTCCCGCGGCGCCGCGCCTGCTGCTGGAACGCTGTGCATTGGCCCCATCCCCGCGTGCTGCGGACAGCCAGCGGCCACCCGCGACTCATTACGCTACTCGGCGACGATCGCCGGCCCCATGCTGGTACCCAAGCGCGTGGCACCGGCGGCAATCAGCGCCAGCGCTGCCGCCCGCGAACGGACCCCGCCGGCCGCCTTGACCCCCAGCGCGTCACCGACCACCTGTCGCATCAGCCGAACATCGGCCACGGTGGCACCCGCCGCGGCGAAGCCAGTCGAGGTCTTGACCCACTGCGCGCCGGCCAGGCGCGCGAGCAAGCAGGCCACGACCTTCTGTTCGTCGTCCAGCAGCGCGGTCTCGATGATGACCTTGACGGCGGCCGGCCGCGCCGCCGCGACCACGGCGCCGATATCGTCGAGCACCGCGCGGTCGTCGCGATCGTGCAGCGCGCCGACGTCGAGCACCATGTCGAGCTCTTGCGCGCCCCAGCGCACGAGCTGCGCGGCCTCGAAGGCCTTGACCGCCGTGCCGCAGGCGCCGAGCGGAAAGCCGACCACGCCACAGACACGCACGCGCGTGCCGATCAGCTGCTCCCGGCAGAAGGCCACCCGCGACCCGTGCACGCAGACCGCCGCGAAGCGCCAGCGGCGCGCCTCGTCGCAGAGCTGGCGCAGCTGGGCGCGCGTCGCCTCGGGACGCAGCAGCGTGTGATCGATCAACGCGGCCATCGCCCGAGCGTCGGCCGGCACGGCGCCTGGCGCCAGCGGCAACGCCAGCGGCAGCGTGGCCACCAGCGACTGGCCGAGCGCGGCATCGAGCTGCGCCGCCACCCGCGCGATCTGCAGCGCCTGTCGTTCACTCTCCAGCGTCATTCGCTACTCGCGCGCGCGGCTTTCGAAGCGGGTGAACTTGCCGAGGAAGACCATCGGAATCGTGCCCACCGGTCCATTGCGCTGCTTGCCGATGATCAGCTCGGCCTCGGCGCTGCGCTCGGGGCTGTCCTCGCGCGGCGGACGATGGATGAACATGATCACGTCCGCGTCCTGCTCGAGCGCGCCGGATTCGCGCAGATCGCTGAGCTGAGGTTTGCCATCGCGCCGCTCCTCGGCGGCGCGGCGCAGCTGCGAGAGCGCCACGACGGGGAGGCGCACCTCCTTGGCCAGGGCCTTGAGCCCGCGGCTGATCTCGGCCACCTCGCGCTCGCGACTCTCACTGCCCGCGCGGCCGCGGGCGAGCTGCAGGTAGTCGACGATGATCATGCCGAGCTGGTCGTCGTGGCTGAAGATCGACTTGTCGGCGCGAAAGCGCCGCGCCTTGGCGCGAATCTCCAGCACCGTCGGTGCGGCGCTGTCGTCGATCCAGATCGGCGCCTCGGCGATGCGACCCGCGGCCCGCGTCAGGCTGATCCAGTCGTCCTGGTCGAGAAAACCCGCGCGGATGCGGCTCGATTCGACGCGCGCCTCCGAGGCGAGCAAGCGCTCGACGAGCGCCTCGGAGCTCATCTCGAGCGAGAACACCAAGACGGGGACGTTGTGCGCCAGGGCCGCGTTCTGCGCCATGTTCAAACAGAGGGCGGTCTTTCCCATGCTTGGCCGCGCCGCGATCAAGATCAAGTCGGAGCGCTGCAGCCCGCCCGTCATGCGATCGAGCTCGGGGAAGCCCGTCGGCACGCCCGTCAAGGCCTCCTTCTTCTCGTAGCGCTTCTCGATGTTGGTGAAGGTCTGCGCCAGCAGGGTGCCGACCTGGACATAGCCACTGCGTGCGCTGCGCTGCCCGAGCTCGAAGACGCGCTGCTCGGCACGGTCGAGGAAGTCGGCCACGTTCTCGGGGTCGCCGTAGGCCTCGCCCGCGATGCCCGTTACGCCCTGGATCAACTGCCGCAGGGTCGACTTCTCGCGCACCATCCGCGCGTGGAAGGCGATGTTCTCCGTCGTCGGCACGCTCGTTGCCAGCTCGGCCAGCCGTGCCGCGCCGCCCACCTTCTCGAGCTTCTCGGCGTGGCGCAGCTGCTCCTCGACGGTGATGATGTCGATCGGCTTGCCGGTCTCCGACAGCCGCAACATCGCGGCGAAGATCTCCTGGTGCGCCGGCACATAGAAGTCCGGCGCGTCGACCAGCTCGATCGCGAGTTGCAGCGCTTCGCGTGGATTGAGCAGAATGCCGCCAATGACGGCGGCCTCGGCGTCAGCGTTATGTGGCAGGGCGCGCGCGGTGACCATGAGCGCAAAGCTCCAAGAGCGGGCGGGCGACGCGCGGCGGGCGGGAGCCGGAGGCCTCTACTCGGCCGCGACGACCCAAACCTTCAAGGCCGCCGTCAGGCCCTTGCCGAGCTGCACGGTGACCGAGTGCACACCGAGCGTACGGATCGGCTCCGCCAGTTGGATCTTCTTGCGATCGAGCGTCACACCCTTGCTCGCCAGCGCGGCAGCGATGTCGACGTTGCTCACCGAGCCGAACAGCTTCTCGTCCTGCCCGGACTGCTGCCCGACCTGGCGCGCGATGTTGATCGTCAGCCCTTCGATCTTGGCCTTGATCGCCATCCCGTCGCGCTGCAGCCGCTGCTCGCGCGTCGCGATCACGCGCTTCTCATGCTCGAGCTGGCGCAGGCCACAGCCCGTCGCCGCCACGGCCAAGCCGCGGGGAAGGAGATAGTTGCGCACAAAGCCGGGTCGAGCCTCGACTACCTGCCCGCTGCGACCCAGATGGGTGACATCTTCGCGGAGGATGACCTGCATCGGACTAGCTCCTACTTCCCGGTCACGGCGAACGGCATCAAGGCGAGGATGCGCGCGCGCTTGATCGCCAGCGCGACCTGCCGCTGGTGCTTGGCGTTATTGCCGCAGATGCGCCGCGGCACGATCTTGCCGCGTTCCGTGATGAAGTTGCGCAGCAGCTGGGGATCCTTGTAATCGATCACCAGGCTCGGGTCGGCGAGGAAGCGATCGACCTTGCGCCGCCCGAAGCTGCGCCGGCGACCGCCACCACCGCCACCGCCACCACCACCACCGCCGTAGCCACCACCGCCGCCGCCACCGCCGTAGCCGCCGCCGCCGTAGCCACCACCACCGCCGTAGCCGCCGCCACCGCCGCCGCCGCCATAGCCGCCGCCGCCACCACCGCCGCCACCGTAGCCGCCGCCGCCGCCGCCGCCACCGTAGCCGCCGCCGCCGCCGCCACCGTAGCCGCCGCCACTGCTGCTGGCACCCCTCGAGCTAGATTGCTGGCCCATCACTTCGCCTCCCCTTCGCCGCTCGCCGCGCCGTCGCCGGCCGCTTCGCCAGCGGCCTCAGCGGCCACGTTCTCGCCCGGGCCATCGGCCGCGGCAACTTGGTCATCCGACGCACCGACCGCGGCAGCACGCTTTCGCGGGCGCACCTCGTCGTCCTCGCCCTCGTCGTCCTCACCGTCGCCGCGCTCGCCGTCCCCGTCTTCGTCCTCGGTGGTGCGACCGAGGTAGTAGTCCTCTTCATCGAGGCGCGTCTCGGCCGCCGCGACGAAGGTCTCCCCGGTCACATCGGAGGGCCGAGCATTGGGATCGACGTCCGCATCGACCTTGATCGACAAGAAGCGGATGACGAGGTCCATCAGCCGCAGATTGCGCTCGACCTCGGCCACCAGCTGCGGCGGCGCGAGGTAGCGCCAATAGAGGTAGATCCCCTTGTGGTGCTTTTCGATCTCATAGGCGAGCTTGCGCTTGCCCCAGTTCTCCACCCGCAACAGCTTGCCCTGGGCCTGCTCGATCACCTCGCGAATACGCCCGTTGACCTGCTGGAGCTGCTCGCTCGTCGCCTCGGGCCGCAGGATGTAGATCGTTTCGTACTCGCGCTGGGTCCCGGGTTGGTCCCGCATTGATTGCAGCATGTGTTCTCCTCGCGGTTGTTGAGCCCCCGTTCGAGACGGGAGCAAGGAGTCGCCGCTCGCACCATGCGAGACGGCGGCCGAGCCGCGCTGCCTGGCGGCCCGGCCGAGAGCGTGTCCGATACCGCTCTCGGCGGAAAAAGGCAAGCTCGCGATCCCGCGCCAGCGGGTCCTAAGGACCCGCTCGGAAATAACTTGATCAACTGGGCGTTGAGCCGGGAAGGCGCAGCGACGAAGGAATACTGTTGGTATTGCGAGGCGCAGGCGGGATGGATCGACGGCCAGATGGATGAGTTATTTCCGAGCGGGTCCTAACCCCCAGCGGGCGGATCCTCATCGTCGGCGCGGTTGTGGCGGTTCATCGCAGCGCTCAGGCCCTCGCCTAGCACCATCGTCGCGGCGTCGGCCGCGCGCACCAGCGCACGCTCGAGCAAGGGGCGGTCGGCCGGCTGAAAGCCGCCGAGCACATGATCGGTGACCTCACCGACGCGAGGGCGCCCGACGCCGATCCGCACGCGGATGAAGTCGCCGTCACCGAGCCGCTCGATCATCGAGCGGATGCCGCGATGACCACCGTCACCGCCCCCCCGCTTGACGCGCAGCCGCCCGAGCGGCAGGTCGATGTCGTCGTGCAGGACGAGCAGCTGGCTCGGCTCGACGCGGTAGAAGCGCGCCGCGGCGACGACGCTCTGGCCGCTCAGGTTCATGTAGGTCTGGGGCTTGAGCAGGACGGCGGAGATTCCCCCGCCGAGCGCCCCTACCGCCGCCTCGGCGTCGAGTCGCGGCGCACCACGCCAACTCAGGCCCGCATCGGCCGCCAGCAGCTCGGCCACGCGAAAGCCGACGTTGTGCCGACTCTCGGCGTAGCGCGCGCCCGGATTGCCCAGGCCGACGACCAGCCAGCGCGCACTCACGACAGCTACTACTTGCCGCCGCCCTTCGCCGGGGCGGACGACGCCGCCGCGCCAGCCGCCGGAGCCGCTGCCGCCGCGCCCTCGGCCGCGCCCTCGGCCGCACCCTCGGTGGCCGCCGTCTCGGTCTCGGCCGCACGCCGCGGCAACATCACGCTCGCCAACGTCTGCTCGGCCGGCAGGCAGACTCGCACCCCGGCCGGGAGCGCCAGTTGACCGACGCTGAGCAGGTCGTTGAGCTTGAGCGGCGTGATGTCGACGACGAAGCGCGCCGGGATCTTGTCCGGCGGGCACTCGACCTCGAGCGCGCGGAAGACCTGATTCAGCACACCCCCCAGGATCAACCCTTCGGGCCGCCCCTCGAGCACCAGCGGTACCCGCACCCGCACCGGCTTGTCGAGCCGCACACGGATGAAGTCGACATGGGTGATCGCGCGGCTGAGCTGGTGGACCTGGAAGTCCTTGAGCAGCACCTGCTGCTGCTCGCTGGCCCGACCCGCTTCTGCCCCGTCCTCGGCCGACGCTTCGATCGTCAGCTCGATCAGGGTGTTCTCGCGCTTCTCCGGATCGATCGCGGCGTGCAGCTCGGCGGGGCTCAGCGCCAGAGCCACGCTCTCGCCGCCCGCGCCATACACCACTGCGGGCACCAGGCCACGCTGGCGCAGCTTGCGCGCCACGCCCGTGCCCCGCCCCGTCCGCCGCGTTACCGTCAGCTTGCCGACGTGCATGTCAATCATCTCTACACCTACCCATTCTCAGTCCGACCCGGCGGCGCCGGGGCCGCGGCCGTCACAGCAGCGCCCACCCTCCATGCCCGACATGACTGCATGCCTTACATGAAGAGCGAGCTGATCGAATCCCCATGGTGAATACGCTTGATGGCCTCGGCCAAGAGCTTGGCCACCGATAGCACCTTGATCTTCTCGGTCCCGGGCTTGCCCATCGCCAGCGGAATCGAGTTGGTGACCACGACCTCGGCCAGCGCCGACGCCGCGATCCGCGTGAGCGCCGGTCCCGAGAACACGCCGTGCGCAGCCGTCGCGATCACCCGATTGGCGCCGTTGGCCATCGCGATCTCTGCCGCCTGCGCCAAGGTGCCGGCGGTGTCGATCAGGTCGTCGACGATCATGGCGTCCTTGCCGCGGACGTCGCCGATCAGGTGCATGGCCTGGCTGACGTTCGGTGCCTCGCGCCGCTTGTCGATGATCGCCAGCGAGGCGCCCAGCCGCTTGGAAAAGGCGCGCGCGCGCTCGACGCCCCCAGCATCCGGCGACACGACGACCACCTCCTGGCCGTACAACCGTTCGCGCAGATAGTCGATCAGCACCGGCATCGAGAACAGATGATCGAAGGGGATGTTGAAGAAGCCCTGGATCTGCCCGGCGTGGAGGTCCATCGAGAGCATGCGATTGGCGCCCGCGGCCGTGATCAGATCCGCGACCAGCTTGGCGGAGATCGGCGTGCGCGGCTTGACCTTGCGGTCCTGACGCCCGTAGCCGAAGTAGGGCGCGATGGCGATGATCGAGCCGGCCGATGCGCGCTTGAGCGCATCGATCATCACCAGCAGCTCCATCAGGTTCTGGTTGACCGGAGAGCAGGTCGGCTGCACGACGAAGCAGTTCGCCCCGCGCACGTTCTCGCCGATCTCGACGAAGGACTCGCCGTCCGAGAACTCGGTCACCCGCGCGGCGCCCAGCGGCACCTCCATGTGCCTGCAGATCTCTTCCGCCAGCGGCCGGTTGGCGTTGCCGGTAAATATGGCGAGAGACCTGAGCATGGCGAAGCTCCTAGCACCGAGTTGGGGCGGCAGGATTCGAACCTGCGAGTGCGGGAACCAAAGTCCCGTGACTTGCCACTTGTCGACGCCCCAAAGACACCAGCCGAAAGAAACCGGCCCAGAGACACGAGCCACCTAGTGACACACGCTAGGTAGCAGAAGGCGGCCGGTCGTGAGCTGCGCCGTGGGGTGCCAGACTGCCGTCGATTTGTATCGCCAAAGTGGAGCGACGCCGAATCCGCCCCGCGCCTGCCGCGCACGCTTATAGGGGATCCCTTCGCTCGCTGTCAAGCTCGCCGGCGCACACGGCCAGGGCTGGAATACCGGTGGAAACTGCCAATTCCGCGACTGCCACGCCAGTCTCCTCGGCGCTCTCGAAGACGCCGAAAACCGTCGGCCCGCTGCCGGTCATGCAGGCCGCGCGGGCACCGGCGCCGAGCAGGTGGCGCTTGAGCTCGGCCACCGCCGGGCAGAGCCGGATCGCCGGCGCTTCGAGATCGTTGGCGATCCAGGGCAGCACGGAGGCAAGGGATCCCGTCGGCGGCGGCAGCGCCGGGGGCGCGGGCGCCCGCGCGCCGCGTGCGAGGCCGAGCGCGGCATATACGGAGGCCGTCGGCAGCGGCTGGCCCGGGTTGAGCAGCACCAGGTGAAGCGGCGGCACGCCGGGGAAGGGCGCGAGCTCTTCACCGACGCCGCGGGCGCGCGCCACGCGGGGTTGCAGGAAGAAGGGCAGGTCGGCGCCGAGCTCGAGCGCCAGCGCCGCCAGCGCCGCCGGCCCCAGCCCGCGACCCGCGGCGGCGAAGTGCGCCTCGAGGGCCCGCAGCACCGCGGACCCGTCGCTCGAACCGCCCCCCAACCCGGCGGCCGCCCAGATACGCTTGGTCACGCGCAGGCTGACGGCGGCCGTCGCGCCCACGCGCTCGAGGTAGCGCTGCGCGGCGCGTGCGGCGAGGTTCTGCGCGCCATCCAGCTCGGGGCGCTCGGGACAGACACAGCTCACCGTCGTCTGGGCCGCCGGCTCGCAGCGCAACTCCACCGTGTCCGCCAGGCTCAAGGGCACGAACACGCTGTCGAGCTCGTGATAGCCATCGACGCGCCGCCCCAGCACGCGCAGCGAGAGGTTGATCTTCGCGGGCGCCCGCAGCGTGACGTGCAGCATCGGTCGGCACCTTTCCCCCCCCCGACGCCGGAGGCCGCCACTGGGCGGGAAGGGGCGGGGGGGGGCGGCCCCCGCCGCGGGGGGGGGGGGGGCCGGGGCCGCCGGGAGGGCGACGGCGCCGTGCCACAAGCGGCCGGTCCACGCGCCGGACGCGGTCGCCTCAGGGGGCGGCGTGCCTCCGACTGCGAAAGACGCCCTGCGCGGCAGGCGGAGCGGGCGGCCCCTCGCAGCGCTGTGACCCGCTGGAGCAGGTCTTTGACAGCTTCGTTACCACGGGGCAAGCGTCCGAAGGCGCCGGGGCCGAGCGGTTGTCAGCACCCTCAACACGGGGGCGTCCCGCGAAGCACCACTGGAGCCAGCACATTTGGACCTGGAAGCTGGCAGCCGTGGTAGGCTGCAGGGAGCACCGAGGGGCCCCCGGGGCGCGCCGGGGGGCCGGCTCGGCGGGGCACGAGCTCAAGACCACGGCGATCGCCACTGCGAGGTTTCTCTGCCCTGCCTTCACGTGTAGGAACCTCATCGCCTGATCCAGGACCTCGGCCGGTGCAGCGGGTCGCGACCGGTGGGTAGCACTCTCTCCTACATTTCACCGCACGAGGCAAGCACGTTTTTGCACACGGGACGAACACGCCTCCCGGATCGGGAGCGATCGGCCCCGCGACGGGCTCGGCGCCGAGGGCAAGGATCCGCCAACACCGCAGGGCTCACGGTAGCGGCAGGAGTCGCAACGCGGTCCCTGGGCGTACAAGACGAGTGAGGGGGGGCATCCCCTCACCGGGAGGCGTACGAAGCGCATGCATCCCTTCGCCGGCCTGCTCTCCGCCACCCGGCCCATCGCAGCCCCGCGGCCGCGGGCCGTGTTCCCCGCGCGGCCCTTGTGCGAGGGACATGCTGGGCTATGATGCCGCCGCCCGCGCGGCGGGTTCGGCAGGTGCTGCCGTGCGCTGCCGGCGGGGTCGCCGGAGAGGGCCGGAGAGGAGCGTCCAGGATGTGCGGAATCGTCGCTTATGTTGGCGCGGAGCGCTGCGCGCCGATCTTGCTCGATGGGCTGCGGCGGCTCGAGTACCGCGGCTACGACTCGGCCGGCACCGCGATCATGGAGGGCGGCCGCACGACCATCCTGCGGGCCGAGGGCAAGCTCAATAACCTGGCGCGGCTGATCGACGAGAAGCAGCCGCAGGGCACGGTCGGCATCGGCCACACGCGCTGGGCCACGCACGGGCGACCCTCGGAACAGAACGCCCACCCGCACAAGTACGGGCGCGTCGCGGTGGTGCACAACGGCATCATCGAGAACCACGCCGCGCTGCGCGCCGAGCTGAGCGGGGCGGGCCACCGCTTCGCCTCGGAGACCGACACCGAGATCGTCGCGCACCTGATCGACGACGAGCTGAACCGTGGCCTCGAGCCGCTGGCGGCCGTGCGCGCGGCCCTGGGCCGCGTCTCCGGGGCCTACGCGATCTGCGTGCTGATCGACGGCGTGCCGCATCAGGTGATCGCCGCGCGCCACGATGCCCCGCTGATCATCGGCGTCGGCGAGGGCGAGAACTACGTCGCCTCCGACATCCCGGCGATTCTCAACCGCACGCGCGACATCATCTCGCTCGAGCAGCACGAGGTGGCCGTCGTCGGCGAGACGGTACGCATCTTCGACGCCGAGAATCGCGCCGTCGATCGCCGCCCCGAGCGGATCCTCTGGGACGCCGTGCTCGCCGAAAAGGGCGGCTGCAAGCACTTCATGCTGAAGGAGATCCACGAGCAGCCGCGCGCCGTCACCGACACGATTCGTGACCGGCTCTCGCCGGCCAGCGGTGACGCCTTCGTCGACGCCGAGGGGCTCGACCTCGGGCAGACGCGCCATGTCACCATCGTCGCCTGCGGCACCTCGTACCACGCCGCCTTGGTGGGCAAGCAGCTGATCGAGACCTTGGCGCGCATCCCCGTCGAGGTCGACCTGGCGAGCGAGTTTCGCTACCGCGAACCGATCATCGGCGAGCACGAGCTGCTGGTGACGATCTCGCAGTCCGGCGAGACCGCCGACACGCTGGCCGCGCTGCGCGAGGGCGTCAAGCGCGGCGCCACCCCGCTGAGCATCTGCAACGTCGTCGGCTCGACGATCGCACGCGAGTCGCGCGGGGTGCTCTACACGCACGCGGGCCCCGAGATCGGCGTGGCCTCGACCAAGGCCTTCACCACGCAGCTCGCGGCGCTGGTCGTGCTGGCGCTGCACCTCGGCCGGCGCAACGGCCACCTGAGCGCCAACCAGGCCAAGGAGCTGATCACCGAGCTGCTAGCGATCCCCGAGCAGATGATGGAGGTGCTGGACCATCACGCCACCGTCAACGTGATCGCGCGGCGCTATGCGATGGCGCGCGACTTCCTCTTTCTGGGGCGCGGTATCAACTACCCGATCGCGCTCGAGGGCGCGCTCAAGCTGAAGGAGATCTCCTATATCCATGCCGAGGGCTACGCCGCCGGCGAGATGAAGCACGGCCCGATCGCGCTGATCGATGAGCACATGCCGGTGGTGGTGATCGCGCCGCAGGGCTCCGGCTACGAGAAGATCATCAACAACCTGGCCGAGGTGCGCGCCCGGCAGGGCAAGGTCATCGCCATCGCCTCGCGCGGCGACAGCGAGATCGGCGAGCTGGTCGACGACGTGATTCAGATCCCGCACGTACGGCCCCTGCTGCAGCCGCTGCTGACCGTGCTGCCGCTGCAGATGCTGGCCTATCACATCGCCGATCTGCTCGGCACCGACGTCGACCAGCCGCGCAATCTGGCCAAGAGCGTCACCGTGGAGTAGCCGATGAGGAGTAGCCGATGACGACCCTCCCCCACAGCACGGTGGCGATCATCGGCACCGGGCCCGCCGGCTACACGGCCGCGCTCTACACCGCGCGCGCCGAGCTGGCGCCCGTGGTGATCGATGGCGTGCAGCCCGGCGGTCAGCTGACGACGACGACCGAGGTCGAGAACTACCCCGGCTTCCCGCAGGGCATCCAGGGCCCGGACCTGATGGAGCTGCTGCGCCAGCAAGCGCTGCGCTTCGGCGCGCACTACCTCGGGGGTGTGGTCGATCGCGTCGACTTCGGCCAGCGACCCTTCCTGCTTTACGTCGATGGCCAAGCGCGCAGCGCGGACGCCGTGATCATCTGCACCGGGGCCTCGGCCAAGTACCTCGGCCTCGAGTCCGAGCGCCGGCTGCTCGGCCACGGCGTGTCGGCCTGCGCCACCTGCGATGGCTTCTTCTACCGGGGCAAAGAGGTGGCAGTGGTCGGCGGTGGCGACACCGCGCTGGAGGAGGCGCTCTTTCTCACGCGCTTCGCCACCAAGGTGACGCTGATCCACCGCAGGGACGAGCTGCGCGGCTCGAAGATCATGCGCAAGCGCGCCCTCGAGCACCCGAAGATTACCCCGCGCTGGAACAGCGTCGTGAGCGAGGTGCTGGGCGATCCGGCGCACGGCGGGCTGCGCGGCCTGCGGCTGAAGGACCTCCGAACGGGCGCCGAAGACGAGCTGCCCTGCCACGGGCTCTTCGTCGCCATCGGCCACCAGCCCAACACGCAGCCCTTCGTCGAGTGGCTCGAGACCGACGAGCTGGGCTACCTCAAGGTGCAGCCGGGCAGCGCGCGCACCGCCATCCCCGGCATCTTCGCCGCCGGCGACGTGATCGACCGCGTCTACCGCCAGGCGATCACCGCCGCCGGCATGGGCTGCATGGCCGCCATCGACTGCGAGCGCTGGCTGGCCGAACACACGAGCTGAGCCGTCGCCGCTCGGCGCGGCGGACGGGCTCGACCCCACCGCTCAAGAGGTGTCCAGGAATCGTCGCGAGCAGGCCCGAGCGCAAGGCGCCGCGAGTACCGAAGCGGAACGTACGGGCTGGTACGTGAGCATCGGAGCGCAGCGGCAACGCAGCGCTCGGGTCGCGCAGCAGATTTCTGAACGCCTCGTCAGGTCATCGCGTGCAGGGCGACCCGGTTGCCCTCGCTGTCCTCGAAGTGGGCGATGAAGCCGTACTGGCCGAGGTTGGTCTTCGGCTGCAGCGTCTTGCCGCCCTTGAGCTGCACGCGCTGCAGCGTGGCCTCGATGTCGGCGACCTGCAGATAGACGAGCGTGCCGGCGTGCGAGGGCTCGAAGCCCGCCCCCTGGACCAGGGTGCCGGTCGCTCCCGGCGCGTCACGGTGCATCGGAAACCAGGCCATCTTCAGCGGGCCCAGCTCGTTGAGCGCCAGCTCGAGCCCGAGCACGTGCTCGTAGAAGGCCTTGGCCCGCGCGAGGTCGCGGGCGGGGATCTCGAACCAACCAACGGGATTCTGTGGCGCAGCCATTTCGACACCTCCGGAGGGCGACCGCGAGCGCTTCGCCGATCACCTCGTTAGCACAGCGCGCCGCGCGCGGCGCGCCGCGCTCAGATCTTGCCCAGCAGCATGAAGGCGATGACCAGCGCGTAGATCACCAGCGACTCGATCAGCGCCAGGCCGAGGATCATCGGCGTGAAGATCTTGCCCGAGGCGCCCGGGTTGCGGGCGATGCCCTCGAGCGCGGCGGCGGCGGCGCGGGCCTGGCCGAGCGCCCCACCGAAGGCGGCGATACCGATGCCCAGGCCGCAGGCGATGCCGATGAAGGCCTTCATCGTGTATTCGTTGTCGGCGGCTCCGCCGTCGGCGGCGAAGGCCAGGCCGCCCGCCAGCAGCACCAACAGCCCCGCCAGCAGCGAGCCCAATCCCTTGAGCGTGCGTCCCTTGAGCGTGCGATTCGTCATCTTGCGTTACTCCTTCATCTGAGCCTGCGATCGAGCACGACTCGTCGGTGCGACTCGTCGGTGCGACTCGTCAATGCGACTCGTGGGCGGCCGCCTCGCCAATGTAGATCATCCCGAGCAAGGAAAAGACCAGCGTCTGCACCACGCAGACGAGCAGGCCCAACACATAGAAGGGCAGCGGGAACAGGGCCGGCACGACGAAGAGCGCGAGCGGCACGGTCAGCCGCTGGATCGTGCCGAGCAGCGTGTGGTCGGCGAACATGTTGCCCATCAAGCGGATGGCCAAGGAGAGCGGTCGCACCAACAACTGGCTGATGATCTCGATCACGAGAATCAGCGGGGCCACGTACCAGACCGGCCCGACGAAGTGCTTGAGGTAGCCGAAGCCCTGCTCCTTGAAGCCGACACCGATCGTCACGAGCAGCACCAGCAGCGAGAGCGCGAGGTTGGTTTTCAGCGTGTCGGTCGGCGGCAGGAAGCCCGGGACCAGGCCGATCACGTTGTTGCAGAGGATGAAGAAGACGTAGCTGCCGATCAGCGGCAGGAAGCGCTCGGCGTTGTGGCGCCCCATCACGCCCTCGGCGATCGAGAGCGTGGCCTCGATCACCAGCTCGAAGAAGTTGCGCACGCCGAAGCGGCGCGCGGGCAGCAGACGGTCGGGATTGCCACGCCGCAGCAGCCAGGCGAAGCGCAGCGCGAGCGCCGCGAGCAGCAACGCGACGAAGAGCGCGACGCAAACGTGGGCGATCGAGAACGAGGTCTGGCTGCCGAAGGCCACGGTGATGATCTGGCGCGCCCAGCCCGGCCAAGGGCGCACGACGGCCTCGCGGTGCAGGTAGTGCGCCGCGTATTCCTGCAGGTTGAAGTAGCCCGGCAGGTAGCTGAACCAGGTGTCGTGACCGCCCATCGTCACCCACCTCGCGAGAGCGCCACCGCGTCACCGCGCAGCGCCAACCGGAGGCCCTCGATCAGGATCGCCAGCACCACCACGGATACGCCGCCGAGGAAGCCGACCGCATCGACGCGCACCAGCCGCAGCACCACCCAGAGCGCCACGCCCACGGCGCTGAGCTTGAGCACCATCACCCCCGCGAGCGCCGCCTGCTGCCACGGTCGGGCGCTGGCGACGAGCGCCGCCAAGAGCCGGCGCAGCGCCCAGAAGTTGAGCACGCCGAGCAACCCGCCCACCGCGAGGCCGAGCGCCAAGGGCGCGCGCTGCAGGGTCAGCAGGCCCAGGGTCGCGGCCGCCAGCAGCAGCAGGGCCACGCGCTCAATCCTAGCGGGGGCCTCGCCCTGACCTTTCGCCGTCACCGTCGTCATCGTCGCCCGCGTCATTCTCAAGGGGATCATCGTCGCCCGCGCTCTCACGCTCGCCGCGCTGCACCTCGCGCACCAGCCGCAGCAACGAGGCAAAGGCGGCGGCGACACCGAGCAGCAGGCCCACCAGCGTCAGGTAGGGCGCCGTACCCCAGCGCTGGTCGAGCCAGCCGCCGCCCAGGTAGCCGAGCACAGCGCCGACGCCGAACTCCACGCCCACGGTGCTGACCCGCAGGGCCTGGACCCACGCCGCCGCGTTGCCAGCGCTGTCGTCGTGGCCTTTGTCGGCCTGCTTCACCTGCTCCGCTTTCGCTTCGTTATTTCAGCGCGTTATTTCAGAACCTTGGATCGCCGCACGATCTCTCGCGTCGGCACGCGAGGCTCGCTTAGCACGGGCTCCCGCAGACGGTCAACGCGGCGCTGCGTGCCCTATCAGCGCTGCGCGCCGGGTGCGAGGGTCGACCCATGCAAGGCGGCGGGCCGCTACCAGCGCCGGTCAAGTCCCTCGTAGCGGTCGAGCGTTTCGTCTGCGCTGAGCAGCGGGAGCCGCTCGAAGGTGGCCTGCGCCACCAGCAGGCGGTCGAAGGGGTCTCGATGGTGGAAGGCGAGCGTCGCGACGCGCTCAGCGTGCGCGCGGCGAACGTCGAGGATCTCGATGCCATTGAGCGCGAGTTGTTCGTCGAGGAAGGCGCCCAGGGGCTTCGCGAGCGTGAGCCTCCCCAGGCTCGACTTGATCGCCATTTCCCAAACCGAGGCGGTGCTCAAGAGGAGCCGGCGGTCTTGGTCGAGGAAGACGCGGCGCGCTGCTGCGCTCAGCCGTGGACTGTCGGAGAGCGCCCAGAGAAAGGCATGGGTATCGAGCAGAACGCGAGAAGTCATCTCATAAATGGCTGCGCCACCCGAGGGCGTTGTCGCGGCTGCGCTCCGGTGCTCACGTACCAGCCCGTACGCTCCGCTCCGGTGCTCACCGCTCCTAGCCCTCGGGCGGTCGTCATGAGATGACTTCTAGCGATAGCCATCGAAGTCCCCGAGCGGCGCGTCGAAGTCGTCGGCGATGCGAATCTGACCGGCGGCGGAGCCGAGCGTCCGCTTGCGGAGCGCTGACTCGAGCACCACCAGTCGCACCAAGGGCTTATCTCCCTTGGCGATGATCACCTCCTCACCATCGAGCGCGCGCTGGATCAGCCGCGACAGATGCGTCTTGGCTTCGTGGAGCTTCACCTGCATGGGGTCAGTCTGGTCGGGTCTGTTGACTAAGTCAATCAACCCCTGGACGGAGCCAAGCGCCCGGCTCAGAGCGCGCGCCCGGCTCAGAGCGTGCGCAGGGTCTCGCGTGCGGCCTCGAGGGTCTGCTGCAGGTCTTCGTCGCTGTGCGCGGCCGAGACGAAGGCGGCCTCGAACTGGGAAGGTGGAAGCAAGACGCCACGCTGGCGCATCCCGCGGTGGAAGGCGGCGAAGCGCGCGACGTCGCTGCGCTGCGCCGAGGCCAGGTCGGTGACCGGGCCCGCCCAGAAGAAGGGTGTCAGCATCGACCCGACCCGATTGACGCAGAGCGGTAGGCCGAGCTCCCGCGCAATCGCCGTGAGACCCTCGGCCAGGGCCGCAGCGTAGCGCTCGAGTTGCGCGTAGGGGTCCTCGCGCTCGAGCAGCTCGAGCATCGCCAGACCCGCCGCGACCCCGAGCGGATTGCCCGAGAGCGTGCCCGCCTGATAGACGGCGCCGCTCGGCGCCACGAGGTCCATCAGCGCGGCGCGTCCCCCATAGGCCCCCACCGGCAGCCCCCCACCGATCACCTTGCCCAAACAAACCAGGTCCGCGCTCACGCCGTAGCGCTGCTGCGCCCCGCCGAGCGCCACGCGGAAGCCCGACATCACCTCGTCGAAGATCAAGAGCGCGCCCTGCGCCGCGGTGATCCGCCGCAGGCCCTCGAGGTAGCCCGGCAGCGGCGCCACCGTGCCCATGTTGCCCGGCACCGGCTCGACGATCATCGCCGCGATCGTCGGGCCGTGACGCTCGAAGAGCGCCTCGACCGCCGCCAGGTCGTTGTAGGGCACCACCAGCGTGTCGCGCGCCGCCCCCGCCGGCACCCCGGCCGAGTCGGGGATGCCGAGGGTCTCGGCGCCCGAGCCCGCGCGCACCAGCAGCGCATCGGCGTGCCCGTGGTAGCCGCCGGCGATCTTGATGATGCGGTCGCGGCCGGTGGCACCCCGCGCCACGCGCACCGCGCTCATGCAGGCCTCGGTGCCGCTGTTGACGAGCCGCACCCGCTCCAGGCCCGGCACGATGCGGGTCAGCAGCTCGGCGAAGCGCACCTCGCGCTCCGTCGAGACGCCGAAGCTGACCCCATCGACCGCCGCGGCCTGGATCGCGGCCAGGATCTCCGGCCGGGCGTGGCCGAGCAGCATCGGCCCCCACGAGCCGAGGTAGTCGAGGTAACGGTTGCCATCGACGTCCCAGACACTGCTGCCCGCGGCCCGCGCCAGAAAGAGCGGCTCGCCGCCGACGGAGCGAAAGGCCCGCACGGGGCTGTTGACGCCGCCGGGAATCACGCGCTGCGCCCGCGCCGCCAGCGCGCGCGAGCGCTCGCTCCCGCCGCTCATCGCGGCTCCTCACCCTCGGGCGCGCCACCGTCGGGGGCCTCACCCTCGGGGGCCTCACCCTCGGGCGCAGCACCCTCCGGAAGCTCCGCGTCGCTGATCGCACCCTCCGCCCCGTCGGGCGCCATGCCGGCCGCCGCCTCGTCGTCCTCGCGCTCCGCCAGCCCCTCGACCGCGACGACGCGCTCGCCCTCGTCGAGGCGGATCAGCCGCACGCCCTGCGTGTTGCGGCTGATCTGCGAGATGCCGCGCACGGGCATGCGAATCACCTTGCCGGCCTGCGTCACCAGCATCACCTCGTCGCTCTCGACCGCCACCAGCGAGCCCACCACCGGGCCGTTGCGCTCGTTGGCCTTGATCGCGATCAGCCCCAAGCCGCCGCGGTTCTGCGCGCCGAACTCGGCCGCCGGCGTGCGCTTGCCGTAACCGCCCTCGCAGACCGTCAGCACGTCGCTCTGGCTGTCGGGATCGAGCACCGCCATGCCGACGACCCGATCGCCGGGCTCGAGCTTGATGCCGCGCACGCCGCGGGCGGCGCGACCGATCGGTCGCAGCTGGTCCTCCGGGAAGCGAATCGCCATGCCCCCGCGCGTGCAGAGCAGCACGTGCTGGTTGCCGTCGGTCAGCCGCACGTCGATCAGCTCGTCGCCCTCGTCGAGCTCGAGCGCGATGATGCCGCTGCTGCGAATGTTGGCGAACTCCATCAGCTCGGTGCGCTTGATCACGCCGCAGCGCGTCGCCATCACCACGTAGCGCCCGGCGGCGAACTCCTTCAGCGCCAGCATCTGATCGAAGCGCTCGCCCTCCCGCAGCTCCAGCAGGTTGACGATGGCCTTACCGCGCGAGGTGCGCGGCGCGTGCGGCAGCTCATAGACGCGCAGCACGTAGACCCGCCCCATCGAGGTGAACATCATCAGCCGGTCGTGGCTATTGGCGATGAAGAGCTGGCGGACGAAGTCCTCTTCGTGCGTGGTGACGCCGGTCACGCCCTTGCCGCCGCGGTGTTGGGCCCGGTACTCGCTGATCGGCACGCGCTTGACGTAGCCGCTGTGCGTGACCGTCACGACCATGTCCTCTTGGGCGATCAGGTCCTCGATCAGGATCTCGCCCGAGGCCTCGACGATCTCGGTGCGCCGCGCGTCGCCGTAGCGCTCACGCAGCTCCTCCAGCTCGGCCACCACCACCTGCATCAGCTTGACGTCGTCGGAGAGCAACCCGAGCAGAAAGGCGATGTGCTCGCGGACCTCGCGCAGCTCCTGCAGGATCTTTTCGCGCTCGAGACCCGTCAGCCGCTGCAGCCGCATCTCGAGGATCGCCTGCGCCTGCAGCTCCGAGAGGCCGAAGTGCGTCACCAGCTCGCTCTTGGCGGCGACCGGGCTGGCAGCCGCGCGAATCAGCGCGATCACCTCGTCGATGTGGTCGAGGGCGATCTTCAGCCCCTCGAGGATGTGCTCGCGCTTGCGCGCCTCGCGCAGCTGGTAGGCCGAGCGGCGCGTCACCACGTCCCGGCGGTGGTCGACGAAGTGGCGCAGCACGTCGATCACGCGCAGCACCTCGGGCCGGCCGTCGACGATCGCCACCATGTTGACGCCGAAGGTGTCCTGCAGCGGGGTCAGCTTGTAGAGCTGGTTGAGCATCACCTCGGGCATCACGTCGCGGCGCAGCTCGATCACCACGCGGATGCCCTCGCGGTCGGACTCGTCGCGCAGGTCGGTGATGCCGCTGACGCGCTTGTCGCGCACCAGCTCGGCGATGCGCTCGATCAGCCGCGCCTTGTTCACCTGGTAGGGCAGCTCGGTGACGATGATCGCCTGCTTGCCGGACTTGAGGTCCTCGATCTCGGTGCGCGCGCGCACGACGATCGAGCCGCGCCCGGTCTGGTAGGCCTGAAGGATGCCGCTGCGGCCGTAGATGAAGCCGGCCGTCGGGAAGTCGGGCCCCGGCATCAGCTGCAGCAGCTCGGCCAGCGAAAGCTCGGGGTTGTGAATCAGCGCGATCGTCGCGTCGAGCACCTCGCGCAGGTTGTGCGGCGGAATGTTCGTCGCCATGCCGACGGCGATGCCCTGCGTCCCGTTGATCAGCAGGTTGGGGATGCGGGCCGGCAGGATGACGGGCTCGAGCTCCTTCTCGTCGTAGTTCGGCGCCCAATCGACGGTCTCTTGCTCGATGTCGGCGAGCATCTCCTCGCCGATGCGGGCGATGCGAATCTCGGTGTAGCGCATCGCCGCCGGCGGGTCGCCGTCGATGCTGCCGAAGTTGCCCTGGCCGTCGGCCAGCGGGTAGCGCAGCGAGAACTCCTGCGCCATGCGCACCAACGCCTCGTAGACCGCCGAGTCGCCGTGCGGATGGTACTTACCGATCACATCGCCGACGATGCGCGCGGACTTCTTGTAGGGCTGGCTGTGGAAGTTCCGCAGCTGGTGCATCGCGTAGAGGATGCGCCGGTGCACCGGCTTGAGGCCGTCGCGCACGTTGGGCAGCGCGCGCGAGATGATCACGCTCATCGCGTAGTCGATGAACGACGAGCGCATCTCCTCTTCGATCGTCGTGTGCAGCGTGCGGTGCGCGACGAGCGCGTCGGGTGGCGGCGCCTCGGGGGGTGGCGCCTCGGGTGGCGTCTCGGGTGGCGTCTCGGGTGGCGTCTCGAAGTGGGTGGAATCGGCCATGCTCGAAGAGACCTCAGCAGTGAACTAAACGCCCAGAATCACGGAGGAAAACACCGCAATTCGAGCGCGGCAGTTCATAGCGCGAATCCCCCCAAAGGTCAATCGAATGAGGCCCTTGGGCGCGGCTCGGCGGGGTGCGACGCCGAGGGGGGCGAGCGACGCCGTGCGAACGCGGATTGCTGCCCTGGCGATCAGCCAGTAGAGTGCCGCCCGGCGTGGGCCGGGGGGCTCCAGCGACGAGGCGAGCAGCATGAGCAAGTGCGCGTTGATCACCGGCATCACCGGCCAGGACGGCTCGTACCTGGCCGAGCTGCTGTTGCAGAAGGGCTACGAGGTCCACGGCATCATCCGCCGTTCGAGCTCGTTCAACACCGGGCGGCTCGAGCACCTGTACCAGGACCCGCACGTCAGCGACCGAAGGCTGCGCCTGCACTACGGCGACATGACGGATTCGTCGAACCTGTCGCGCCTGATCGAGACGGTGCGACCCGACGAGCTCTACCACCTGGCCGCGCAGAGCCACGTCAAGGTCTCCTTCGAGGTGCCGGAGTACACCGCCGAGACCGACGCCATCGGCACGCTGCGGCTGCTCGACGCGATCCGCGAGACGGGGCTGCGCACGCGCTTCTACCAGGCCTCGACCAGCGAGCTCTACGGCAAGGTCCAGCAGGTGCCGCAGACGGAGCAGACGCCCTTCTATCCGCGCTCGCCCTATGGCGTGGCCAAGCTCTACGCCTTCTGGATCACGGTCAACTACCGCGAGGCCTATGGGCTGCACGCCTCCAACGGCATCCTCTTCAACCACGAGAGCGAGCGCCGCGGCATGACCTTCGTCTCGCGCAAGGTCACGCGCGCCGCCGCCCGCATCGCCCTGGGGCTGCAGCAGCGGCTCTACCTCGGCAACCTCGATGCGCGCCGCGACTGGGGCTACGCCCCGGAGTACGTCGAGGCGATGTGGCTGATGTTGCAGCAGCCGAGCCCCGACGACTACGTGATCGCCACCGGCGAGACGCACAGCGTGCGCGAGCTGGTGACGCTGGCCTTCGCCCGCGTCGGCCTGCCGCTGCGCTGGCAGGGGCAGGGCGTCGCGGAGCAGGGCCTGCACGCCGAGACCGGAGCCGTGCTGGTCGAGATTGATCCGGCCTACTTCCGGCCGACCGAGGTCGATCTGCTGATCGGCGACCCGAGCAAGGCCAAGGCCCAGCTGGGCTGGCAGCCACGCACCACCTTCCAGGCGCTGGTCGAGCGCATGGTCGACCACGACCTCGAGGCGGCCCGGCGCCTCTTGACGCTACGCGAGGCCGGACACGGGCTGCGGGAGGAGGGGACGGAGTGACGACGACAGCCCCCTTCGCCTACCGGCGCCTGGCGCCCGACGCGCGGGTCTATGTGGCCGGCCACCGCGGGATGGTCGGCTCGGCGATCGTGCGCCAGCTCGCGGCGCGCGGCTACGCCCACCTGGTGACGCGCGAGCTCGACGCGCTCGATCTGCGGCGCCAGGCCGCCACCGAGGCGTTCTTTGCCACCGAGCGGCCCGAGTTCGTGATCGTCGCGGCGGCCAAGGTCGGCGGCATCCTCGCCAACAACACCTATCGCGCCGACTTCATCCGCGACAACCTGCAGATCCAGACCAACCTGATCGACGCCGCCTACCGCCACGGCGTGCAGCGGCTGCTCTTCCTCGGCTCGAGCTGCATCTACCCGCGCGACTGCGCGCAGCCGATCACCGAGGAGGCGCTGTTGACCGGCGCGCTCGAGCCGACCAACGAGCCCTACGCCATCGCCAAGATCGCCGGGCTCAAGCTCTGCGAGGCCTACAATGCGCAGTACGGCACGCGCTACCTGAGCGTGATGCCGACCAACCTCTATGGCCCACACGACAACTTCGATCTGAGCTCGAGCCACGTGCTGCCGGCGCTGCTGCGGCGCTTCCACGAGGCCAAGCTCAGCGGCGCGCGCGCGGTGACGATCTGGGGCAGCGGACGGCCGCGCCGCGAGTTCCTCCACGTCGACGATCTCGCCGAGGCCTGCGTCTTCTTGTTGGAGCAGAGCGACAGCACCGCGCTGATCAACATCGGCGTCGGCGAGGACGTGACGATCCGCGAGCTGGCCGAGCTGGTGGCCCAAACCGTCGGCTACGGCGGCGAGATCTTGCACGACACCAGCAAACCCGACGGCACGCCGCGCAAGCTGCTCGACGTCAGCCGGCTGCACGCGCTGGGCTGGCAGGCGCGCACCAGCCTGCGCGAGGGCCTCGCGCGGACCTACGCCTGGTTCGTCGCCCAATATGGCCCGCCGCAGGGCGCGGCTGGCCAAGTGCGCTGAGAATCACTAGACTCCCGCCGCGCGCGGGAGGAGGGAACCATGCTCGAACTGGCACAAGTGCGCCTGGGGGTGATCGGCCTGGGCTATGTCGGGCTGCCGCTGGCGGCGGCCTTCGGCCGGCGCTTCCCCACTTGGGGCTACGACCGCCGCGCCGACCGCGTGGCCGAGATTCGCGCGGGCCACGATAGCTCGCTCGAGGTCACGGAGCAGGAGCTGGCCGCCGCCGAGCAGCTCAAGGTCACGGCGGACGTGCAGGATCTGGCCGACTGCAACGTCTACATCGTGGCGGTACCCACGCCGGTCGACGACCACAAGATCCCCGACATGGAGCTGCTGCGGGCCGCCAGCGCCACGGTCGGCGGGCTGCTCGCGCGCGGCGACCTCGTGATTTTCGAGTCGACGGTCTATCCGGGCTGCACCGAAGAGGTCTGCGTGCCGGTGCTCGAGAAGCAGTCGGGCCTGGTCTTCAACCGCGACTTCTTCGTCGGCTACAGCCCGGAGCGCATCAACCCCGGCGACAAGAAGCATCGGCTGGCCGACATCGTCAAGGTCACCTCGGGCTCGACGCCCGCGGCGGCGACGCTGGTGGATGAGATCTACCGGACGATCGTCAAGGCGGGCACCCACCGCGCCAGCAGCCTGCGCGTGGCCGAGGCCGCCAAGGTGATCGAGAACACCCAGCGCGACGTCAACATCGCGCTGATCAACGAGCTGGCGATCCTCTTCAACCGCTTGGGCATCGACACGGTCGAGGTGCTCGAGGCCGCCGGCAGCAAGTGGAACTTCCTGCCCTTCCGTCCCGGCCTGGTCGGCGGGCACTGCATCGGCGTCGACCCCTTCTACCTGACCTACAAGGCGCAGCAGGTCGGCCACCGCCCCGAGCTGATCCTGGCGGGCCGGCACATCAACGACAACATGGGGCACTACATCACGCACCGCGTGATCAAGATGATGAGCCAGCGCGAGATCCAGCCGGTGCAGGCACGGGTGCTGGTGCTGGGCTTCACCTTCAAGGAAAACTGCCCCGACATCCGCAACACGCGCGTGATCGACATCGTCAACGAGTTTCGCGAATACCACGCGCAGGTCGAGGTCTACGACCCCTGGGTCGAGGCCGAGGAGGCGCGCCGCGAGTACGGCCTCGAGCTCGTCACGGAGCTGCGCGAGGGCCGCTATGACGCGATCGTCTTGGCCGTGGCGCACCAGCAATTCGTCGCGCTCGGCGCCGAGCGCATTCGCGCGTTGGGCAAGGCCCGCTGCGTGCTGTTCGACGTCAAGTCGGTGCTGCCGGCCAGCGCCGTCGACGCACGCCTCTAACATGGTCCTGGTCCGCAGCGAGGGAATGAGTCGTCAACGATGAAGGTGCTGGTGACGGGGAGCGCGGGGTTCATCGGGTCGGCCGTCACGCTGCGGCTGCTCGCGCGCGGCGACGAGGTCGTGGGCGTCGACAACCTCAACAGCTACTACGACGTGCGGCTGAAGCAGGCACGGCTGCAGCGGACGCTGGGCGTACCAGGCTACACCGACTGCCGGCTCGACATCGCCGATCGCGAGGGCATGGTGCGGCTCTTCGCCGAGCACCGCCCGCAGCGCGTGGTGCACCTCGCGGCCCAGGCCGGCGTGCGCTACTCGCTGGAGAACCCGCACGCCTACGTCGAGAGCAACCTGGTCGGCTTCCTCAACGTGCTCGAGGGCTGCCGGCACGCTGCGCCCGAGCGGCCCACCGAGCGACCGGTCGAGCACCTGGTCTACGCCTCGAGCAGCTCGGTCTACGGCGGCAACACGCGCTTGCCCTTCTCGGTGCACGACGGGGTCGACCATCCGCTGAGCCTCTACGGCGCGACGAAGCGCGCCAACGAGCTGATGGCCCACTCCTACAGCCATCTCTACCGGCTGCCGACGACGGGGCTACGGTTCTTCACCGTCTACGGCCCGTGGGGCCGGCCCGACATGGCCTTGTTCCGCTTCACCCGGGCGCTGCTGGCGGGCGAGCCGATCGACGTCTACAACCATGGGCATCATCGGCGCGACTTCACCTACGTCGACGACATCGTCGAGGGCGTGCTGCGCGTGCTCGACCGTCCCGCACGGCCCGCCGCGCAGTGGGACGGGGCCCAGCCCGACCCGGCGGCCAGCAATGCCCCCTATCGCCTCTACAACATCGGCAACCATCGCCCGGTGCAGCTGCTCGACTACATCCAGCTGCTGGAGCGCTGCCTGGGCAAACAGGCGCAGCTCAACCTGCTGCCGCTGCAAGACGGCGATGTGCCCGAGACCTGCGCTGACGTCGAGGACTTGATGCGCGACGTCGAGTATCACCCGTCGACACCGGTGAGCGAAGGCATCGCCCGCTTCGTCGCCTGGTATCGCGAGTTCTACGGCGTTTGAACGTGGGCGCAGCCCCCGCAGCGATCAAGATCCTCTGCGTCGCCGGCGCGCGACCGAACTTCGTCAAGATCGCGCCGCTGATGCGGGCCCTGGCCCAGCGGCCGGTCTTCACCGCGCGGCTGGTGCACACCGGACAGCACTACGACGCGGCGCTCTCGCGCGTCTTCTTCGACGAGCTGGGGATCCCGCGACCCGACCTCGAGCTGGAGGTGGGCTCCGGCAGCCACGCCCTGCAGACGGCCGAGATCATGCGGCGCTTCGCACCCGTGGTGGCGGCCGAGCAGCCGCACGCCGTGCTCGTCGTCGGCGACGTCAACTCGACGATCGCCTGCGCGCTGGTCACGGCCAAGACGCTGCTGGCGCAGCCCTTCAACTGCGCGCTCGGGCTGCGCCGGCGGCCGGTGATGATCCACGTCGAGGCCGGGCTGCGCAGCGGCGACGACGACATGCCCGAGGAGATCAACCGCAAGCTGACCGATGCGATCTCCGACCTGCTCTTCGTCAGCGAGCCGGCGGGGCTCGACAACCTGCGACGCGAGGGCGTCGGCGAGGCGCGGCTGTGCTTCGCCGGCAACGTGATGATCGACACGCTGCTCGCGGCCCAGGCCCAGGCCCAGCGCTCGGACGTGCTCACGCGGCTCGGGCTGCAGGACGGTGGCTACGGCCTGCTGACGCTGCACCGGCCGAGCAACGTCGATGACCCCGCGGCGCTGGCCGCGCTGCTCCAAACCCTCGATCGCATCGCCGCTGAGCTCCCGCTGGTCTTCCCGGTCCACCCCCGCACCCGCGCCCAGCTCACGGCGGCCCACGCAGCCCTCGTCCCGCCACGCTGGCGGCTCTGCGAGCCGCTCGGCTACCTCGACTTCCTGCGGCTGACGAGCGGCGCCCGGGTCGTGCTGACCGACTCCGGCGGCGTGCAAGAAGAGACCACCGTGCTCGGGGTGCGCTGCCTGACGCTGCGGGACAACACCGAGCGGCCGGTGACGGTCAGCGAGGGCACCAATACCCTCGCCGGCACGCGGCCCGAGACGATCCTCGCGGCCTGGGAGCGCGCCCGCGCGGCTCCGACCCACGGACGCATCCCGGCGCTGTGGGATGGCCAGGCCGCGACCCGGATCGTTGCCGAGCTGGAGCGGCGCCTGACGCCCCTGCCGACGGCGGCGGACGCGCAGCGGTGAGCACGGTCGGCCTCGACCCCACCCGCCTGCTGCTCTTGCGCCTGGCGCGCCTGGCCCTGACCGAGCAGGACCGGCATGAGGCGCTGAGGCTCGCGCCGCAGACCAACTGGGCCGAGCTGCAGCGGCTCGCGATCCGCGGCGGGATCGCCGGTTTGGTCGCCACGCACGCCACCGCGGTGGGGATGCCGCGCCCGACCCTCTACACGCTGACAGCGCACAGCCTGGCCATCGAGGCCCACAACCGCGCGCTGCTCGCGCTCGGCCGCGAACTGTGCCTGCAGGCCACCGAGCGCGACCTGGCCTTGATTCCGCTCAAGGGCACGGCGCTGCAGCTCGATGGCCTCTATCCGCGGCCCGGTCTGCGCTCGCAGTGCGACCTCGATCTACTGACCGAACGCAGCCAGCTCCCCGCCCTGGACGCGCTGCTGCGCGAGCACGGCCTGCAGGACCGCGGTGACCCGACCTACGCGCTGCGCCATCAGCATCACCTCAAGTACAGCGGCAGCGACGGCCACGGGCGAAGCGTGCTCGTCGAGCTGCACTGGACGCCCTTCTTCGTCACCTATGGCCACGCCCGCAGCGATGCCGCAGCGCTCGCACGCGTGACGCAGGTCGCGTCGGCCCCGACCGACCCCGGCGCCGGCGACCGGCCGCTGCGCCTACTCGACCCGGTCGACACGCTGCTCTCGGTCGGACTGCACCTGGCCGTGCACCGCTATCGCGGGCAACTCAAGTGGCTGGTCGACGTCGCCGAGCTGGCGCGCCGCGACGGGCCCCACCTCGCCTGGAACGAGCTTTGGGAGCGGGCGGCCGAGCTCCAGGCGGTCAAGGCGCTGGACCGCGTGTTCGCGTTGGCCCGCGACCTGCTCGGCGCCCCGCTGCCGCCCCCGCCCCGCCGCGGCACGCTGGGGCCCGCGCTGCTCGCGCGGCTCAGCCAGCCCACGGCGCTGCTCGAGGCCGAGGACCAGCCCCCGTGGTCGCGCTGCCTGCTGATCGACCTGCTGCAGCGCGATCGACCGACCGCGGCGCTCGGCAACCTGCTCGACAAGGGCCTCGAGCTGCTCGACCGTTACCATGGCCTCCGGCTGCCGCGCCTGCGCCGCCGCGCCTCAGGCCCCGAGAGCGGCGCACCGCCACCGCGCCGCGATTAGGCGCCCAGCGCCAACCCAATCGCCGTATCCGGCCGCTCTGGGCCCGGACCCTCCGCTGAACCGGTAGGTTCGACGCGAGCATCGGCACCCTCGCCGGCCGCCGCCCCAACGTAGGGTTGGTAGCCGCCGACGTGGCGGGCGAGCTCGGCGCGTAGCAGCGCCGGTGCCGCGGTCGTCGCGAGGGCCGCAAGCCCCTCGATCGCCGCGACCAACTGACCGTGCTCGACATCCTGATGCGCGCCGATCCAGATGCGAGGGTGCTTGGTCGTGGTCGCGTTCTCGGCGGAGAGGTTGATCTCCTCGCACAGCTTCTCACCCGGTCGCATGCCGGTGAACGCGATCTCGATGTCTTCGTCGGGGACGTACCCCGACAGCGCGATCAGGTCGCGCGCCAGGGCCACGATCGCCACCGGCTGCCCCATCTCGAGGATGAAGATCTCCCCACCCCGACCCATCGTCGCCGCCTGCAGCACGAGCTGGCTGGCCTCGGGGATGGTCATGAAATAGCGCCGCATCTCGGGGTGCGTCACCGTGACCGGGCCGCCCCGGGCGATCTGCTCGCGGAAGAGCGGCACGACACTGCCCTGGCTGCCGAGCACGTTGCCGAAGCGCACGGTGATGAAGCGCGTGGACGAGCGCTGGGCCAGCGCTTGGACGTACATCTCGGCCAGACGCTTGGTCGCACCCATCACCGAGGTCGGGTTGACGGCCTTGTCGGTCGAGATCATCACGAAGGCATCGACGCCGTGCTCGTGCGCGAGGTCCGCCATGTTGCGGCTGCCGAGCACGTTGTTGCGGATCGCCTCACCCGGATTGAGCTCCATCAGCGGCACATGCTTGTGGGCCGCCGCGTGAAAGACGACCCGCGGACGGTGGGCGGCAAGAATGGTCGCCATCCGCGTGCGGTCGGTCACGCTGCCGATCAGCGGGGTCAGCCGCGCGGGATCGAAGCCGCGCGCCAGCTCGTGCTCGATGTGGAAGATCGGGGTCTCGGCCTGGTCCAGCAGCAGCAGCTGCCGCGGCCCGTAGCGCACCACCTGGCGGCAGATCTCGGAGCCGATGCTGCCACCGGCACCCGTGACGAGCACCACCTTGTCGGCAATGAAGGACGCGATCGCGTCCTCTTCGAGCTGAACCGCCTCGCGCCCCAGCAGGTCCTCGATCGCCACATCGCGCACCTTGGAGATGCTGACGCGGCCGCCGAGGATTTCGTAGAGACCGGGGATGATCTGCACCCGCAGCCCCGCCGCCTCGGCCAACGCCACCAGCCGGCGGATGGTCGCGGCCGGCGCCCGCGCAATCGTGATGATCGCCAGCTCGGCCTGCTCGGCCGCGGCGAAGGCCGCCAGCGCCTCGGTGCCCCCGAGCACGCGAAAGCCGTGGATGATCGTCCCGTGCTTGTGGGGATCATCGTCGAGAAATCCCACGACCTTGAAGCCCAGCGCCGCGGTCGAATGCACCTCGCGCGCCACCATCACCCCGGCGGCACCGGCGCCGATCAGCAGCGCGCGGGTCTTCTCTTGCGCCACGTCCGGGCGCGCGCGCAGCGCGCTCCGGCCGTCGCGCTCGGTCTTGACCCGCCACAGCACGCGCACCGCCACCAATCCAAAGGTCGCCAGCAGCAGCTCAGCCGCCAACACGCCATAGGGCACCACCGCCAGCGTCTGATTGACCTGCAGCCCCAGTCCGACGGTCACGGGCGCCAGACCGTAGCGCAGCAGCAGCAGCACCGCCGACCCGGCCAGGAGGGCGCCGAAGATGCGCGGAAGATCACGCAGGCCGACGTAGCGCCAAACCAGTCGATGAACGCCAAAGCCGAAGAGCAGCCCCATCCGCACCACGATGACGTAAGGCAGCAGCAGCACCAACTGCTTGGCGTAGATCCGCGGCAGCAGCCCTTCGAAGCGCATCAGATAGGCGAGCAGCAAGGCCACTGCGACAACGGTAGCGTCGACAGCGTGCTGCAGGGCGCGGGCACGAGAGAGCTTCATGGCAGGATGTCCAGCACGGGTTGCCGTACCATTGACGCTCTGACGGTGGAGGTCAAGAGGCCTGTCGAGCGGTCGGTGTCACGGGCCAGCCGGGGCCGGTGCCACTGCCGCGCAGTTGGCGCTAGTCCCCGGGCGCGGACCTGGGTAGAACAGGAGCGCCAGGGGCGCGCCGCGTGAAGATCCTCGTCGTTCATCAGCACTACCTCTTTCCGGGCGCACCGGGGGGCTCGCGCTTCAACGAGCTGGCGCGGCTGTGGCGCGAGGCGGGCCATCAGGTGACCGTCATCGCAGGATCGCTCAACTACAACACGGGCGAGACCCCGGCCGCGCTGCGCGGCAAGTGGGTCGCGCGGCAGGAGGAGGGCGGCGTCACCGTCTGGCGCTGCCACGTGCCGAGCAGCTATGGGGCGGGCTACTGGGGCCGCATGTGGGCCTTCTTCGGCTTCACGCTCTCGGCCTCGACGGCGGCGCTGAGGGCCGGCCAGCCCGAGGTCGTGGTCGCGACCTCGCCCCCGCTGGTGGCTGCCCTTCCCGGCTGGCTCGCGGCGCGGCTGCGCTGGAGGCGCGTGCCCTGGGTCTTCGAGGTGCGCGACCTGTGGCCCGAGAGCGCCGTCACCACGGGGGTGCTCAGCGAACGCTCACCGCTGACGAAGCTGCTCTACGCGCTCGAGCGCTGGGCCTGCGGCAGCGCGCAGCTGATCAATGTGCTGACGCCCGCGTTCCGCGACGACCTGGTGCGGCGCGGCCTGGCGCTGCCCGCCAAGATCGTGCTGATCCCCAACGGCGCCGACCTCGATCACTTCCAGCCGGGCCCGCGCGACAACGACGTGCGCCGCGAGCAGGCCTGGGGCGACCGCTTCGTCGTGATGTACGCGGGCGCCCATGGGCGAGCCAACGCGGTCGGCCAGCTGCTCGACGCGGCCGAGCTGCTGCGTGATCGCGCGGACATCTTGATCGCCACGGTCGGTGACGGACCCCAGCGCGTCGAGCTCGAGCAGCGCGCCCGCGCGCGCGGGTTGACCAACGTGATGTTCTGTGGCCCGCAGGCCAAGGAGCGCATGCCGGCCTTCGTCAACGCCTGCGACGTCGGCGCGGCGGTGCTGCAGAACAACCCAACCTTTCGCACGGTCTACCCCAACAAGGTCTTCGACTACATGGCGTGCGAACGGCCGACCCTGCTGGCGATCGATGGCGTCGCGCGCGAGCTGGTCTGCGAGCAGGCCGCCGCCGGCCTGTTCGCCGAGCCGGAGAACGCCGCAGCGCTGGCCCAAGCGATTCGCCAGCTCGCCGACGACCGGGCGGCGGGGCTGGCGATGGGACGCCGTGGCCGCGCCTGGGTGCTGGCGCACGCCAGCCGCCGGGCGCTGGCGACGCGCTACCTCGAGGTGCTGGGAGCTGGTGTCTTGAACACGCCCTGGGACGAGCTCTACGTCTACGGCGCGGGCGGGCACGGCAAGGTCGTGGCGGATGTGGTGCTGCGCGCCGACCTGCCCGCCTTCCGTGGCTTCATCGACGACGCCTGCGCCAGGCCGCAGCCCAACGGCCCGCTCGGACTGCCGCTGCTGGGCAGCGGCGAGTGGTTGGCAGAGCGCGCGCGCCGGGTGCGCATCGCCGTCGCCCTCGGGCTCGGCGACAATCGCCTGCGGCAGCGAGTGGCCCAGCAATGCGTGGCGTGGGGCATCGTGCTGGCCTCGCCAGTGCATCCAAGGGCCGCCGTAGCGCCCTCCGCTCGCCTCGGCGCCGGCACCGTGATCATGGCCGGCGCCGCGGTCAATCCGGACGCGGCGCTCGGGGAGGGCGTGATCATCAACACCGGCGCCGTCGTCGAGCACGACAATGAGATCGGCGACTACGCCCATCTCTCGGCCAACGCGGCGACCGGCGGCCAGGTGCGCATCGGGGCGCTGGCGCAGCTGGGGCTCGGCGCGGTGGTGCTGCCGCGCCTCAGCGTCGGTTGCGGATCGATCGTCGGCGCGGGCGCCGTCGTGATCGATGACCTGCCGGAGCACGTCGTCGCGGTCGGCGTGCCGGCCCGGATCCTGAGGCGTTGCCCCGACGCGCCGCCCTGACGCCGCGCCGACCCGCCCACCTTCAGCCGGCGCTGGCCACGTGAAGCACCTTGGCGATCGCCTCGCCGGTGTCGTCGATCTCGGCGTCCGACAGCGTCGGGTGCACCATGAACATCAGGCTGGTGGCACCCAGTCGCTCGGCGGTCGGCAGCCGCGGCGATGGGCGCAGGGCTGGCGGAAACGCCTGCTCGAGGTAGATCTCGCTGCAGCTACCGCTGCCGCAGGGAATCCCCTCGGCGGCGATCGCCTGCATCACCCGATCTCGGCTCCAACCGTCGCGCAGCCCCTCGAGCTCGAGGAAGGCGTAGTACTTGTAGTAGGCGTGGTACACCTCGGGCGGTGGCGTGGGCAGGCGCAGCGCCGTCACCGCTGCCAGCCGCGCCGTGAGCCGCGCCGCATGCGCGCGCCGCCGCTCGACCCAGCCGTCGAGGCGCTGCAGCCCGATGCGGCCGACGGCCGACTGCAGCTCCGTCAGGCGCCAGTTCGTCCCCGGCCCTTCGTGCAGCCAGCGGAAGCCAGGGGGATGCTGCCGCTCATAGACGGCCTCCCAGCTCTTGCCGTGGTCTTTGTAGCTCCAGGCCCGTGACCAGAGTTCCCGATCATTGGTGGTGAGCGCGCCACCCTCGCCGGCCGTGGTCACGATCTTGTCCTGACAGAACGAGAACGCGGCCACGTGACCGAGGCTCCCGACCGGCCGCCCGCCGTAGCGCGCCCCGTGGGCTTGCGCGCAGTCCTCGATCAGAAAGAGACCACGGCGCTGACAGAGCGCCAGCAGCTCATCGGCCGCCACCGGCCAGCCCGCGAGATGGACCGCCACCACCGCCCGGGTGCGGGGCGTCAAGACAGCCTCCACCGTCGCGGCGCTCAGATTCTGGCTCTCGCGCTCGACATCGGCGAAGACCGGCCGCGCCCCTCGCATCATCACGCTGCTCGCGCTGGCCAGGAAGGTGCGGCTCGGCACCACGACCTCGTCGCCCGCGCCGATACCCAGCGCGGCCAGGGCGAGCTCGAGCGCCACCGTGCCGTTGGCGAGGGCCACTGCATGGGCGCAACCCGCGACCCGGGCCAGCTCGCGCTCGAAGTGACGGCCTTCGTCGCCGGTCCAGTAATTGACCCGCCCGGAGCGCAGGACCGCCGCCGCCGCTTCGACCTGCGCGGCGTCGAAGCTCGGCCAGGGCGCGAGGGCGGCGCTGCGCACGGGCGTCCCTCCCTCGATCGCCAGCCTATCCCCCGCCATCGTTCGTCCTCCTGGTCACGCGCCGCCACCGGTCAGCCGCAGGGCGCAGCCGAGGTCGTGGACGCGCCACGGGGTGCCGAGCCCTTCGCCGGCCATCAGACCGGATAGACGTTCTTCAGCAGCGCGTAGATATCGCCCTCGACCGTGCGAATCACCCGCGCCGGCACGCCCGCCACGATGCTGTTGTCCGGCACGTCGTGAATCACCACGGCATTGGCCCCGATGATCACGTTGGAACCGACCTTGATCGCGCCGAGGATACGCGCCCCGGCCGAGATGTAGACGTTATCGCCGATCTCGGGGATGGTGTCGGGGTCGAGCTGGCGGCCGATCGTCACGTTCTGGCCGATCACCACGCGGCGTCCGATCTTGGCCCGTCGGTGCACCACGACGCCGATGCCGAAGTAGGCCAACTTGCTTTCGGGCCCAATCTGCGCGCTGTGCGGCACTGAGCTGTTGGCCAGCAGAAAGGTCAGCGCGTCGGTCAGGCGCGGCACCAGCGGGATGCCCCGCCGGTAGCAGTAGTGACCCACGCGGTAGAAGGTCATGGCGTTCATCGTCCCAGTTCCTCCGCGCCTCTGAGCCCCGCGTTCAAGGCTCGACCCCGGCCGGCGCGACGGCACGCAACCCGCGCCACGTGCGCCGCGCGCCGACACGCTCGGCCAACGCCGCCTCGATCACCGCATGCACCCGACGCCACCCGGCCGCGACGTCGTGCTGACGCACCACATGGGCCCTGGCGGCCGCGCCCAGCCGCTGGCGGAGCGCCGCGTCGCCAATCAAGCGCGCCAACGCGGCGGCGAGCGCCTCGGGGTTCTGTGGCGGCACGATCAGACCGGTCTCGCCGTCGGTCACCAGCTCGCGCACAGCGCCGACATCGGTGGCCACCACCGGCAGCCCGGCGCCCATCGCCTCGAGCAGCGCGTTCGGAAACCCTTCGACATGCGAAGGAAAGACGTAGAGGTCGGCCGCGGCCAGGGCCTGCAGCTTGTCAGGCCCCTTGAGCCAGCCGGCGAGCTCGCAGCAGCCCGCCACGCCCCGCTGTGCCAGCGCCTGCTCGACCGCGCCCCGGTCCGGCCCTTCGCCACCGATCACGATCCGCGCCGCGGACCGCTCGCGCTCCCCGAGCCGCGCCACGGCCTCGACCAGATCGAGCACCCCCTTGGCCCGCTCGAGCCGGCTGAGAAAGAGGACCCGCACGGGCGCGCCCGTCGCGGCCGCCGTGGGGCGCGGCAACGCCGTGTAGGGCCGCGTGTCGATCCAGTTGGGCACCACCGCGAAGCGCTCCGGCGGCAGGGCCCCGAGCGCGCGGTAGTAGCGCGCCCAGACCTCGCCCTGACACATCACGCGAGCCGCGCTGGCGAAGATCAGTCGCGCGAAGCGTCGCAGCTGCGCCGAGCGCGCCAGATCGTCGACGAGATGCCCCGAGCGCGGTGTGATGATCGCGGGCTTGCCGCAAGCGGTTGCGAGCAACACCATCACGCCCTTCTCCGCCAGGCTGGACCCGCCCGCCACGAAGATCAGCGCGCCGCGCACGCGCGGGTCGAGCAGTTGCAGCGAGAAGCGTGCGATACGCCCACCCGCCGCCAACGCCCGCCGCCACGGCGGGGGAGGCGGCCACGAAAGCAGCGTCGAGTCGATCAAGCGCCAGCGCACCTGCTCGGAGAGCGGGCTGTCGAGCAGGCTGCGACAGGCAAAGATCGCCCCCCCCACCGTACCGTCGCGGGCCTCGCGCCGGAACGATCCGACGAAGACGATGGTGGGTGGGCGCGGCATCAGGCTGCTCTCTTCATCCGCGTTGGCGAATCGCATTGACGAATCGGGCGGCACACTAGCGCAGCGATCAGCCGGCACCAAGCCCTACCGCTTCGATCAGGCCCTCGCGCAAGCCGAAGGTCAGCGGCGGAGCCGCCTGATCGAGCCGCACGCACCAGCGCTGCGCCGCATCGACCTGCGGTGCGGCCACCCGGGGCCCGATCAGGGTGACGAAGGTCTGGGGCAGCGTGCCGCGGCAGCGAGCCACGATGGCCGGGGTCGGCGTCTTCTCGCCGTAGTAGCGCGACAGCCAGCCGAGCGGCGGATCGGCCTGCCCGGCCGTCACCGCGATCGTGCGCGCAGCCCCGGCCCCGTCGAGCACCCGCAGCTCGAGCTCACCGGCGGGCGTCTCCAGCGCGACCGCGCCGGCAGCCTGCTCGGCGCGCCAGGGGAAGGGGCCCGCGAGCCAGTGCAAGCGCAGCTCGTGCTCCCCGGTGCCGCGGAGCTCGTCGACCACGATCCAGCCCTGTCCCTTGAGCCAGAGCACGCAGCGCCGGTGCACGCAGGCGCCCGCATAACGCGTGTAGCCCTCGTGCTCGCCGGCCATCAGGGCGTAGGACCCATGGTCACGCCAGCGCAGCAGACGGGCCTTGGCCGGATAGAGCAGCTTGAAGCGCCGATGGTGCACCATTTGGTCGCGACCATCGACGACGACGGTGTTGTGGCTGGCGCTGCCCACGAAGTGGCGATGCCACTGCACGGGTCCGTTGTAGAGGTAGCTGCCGCCATCGACCAGGACGTTGTGTCCGCGCCACCACAGGTCGAGATGCAACATGTCGATCTGGGCGAAGCGGTCGCGCAAGGTGCCGCAGCGCAGCACGCACAGCGCTTCACCCGCGGCGTCGCGCAGCACGTGTTGACCCGCGATCGCGAAGGACCGGCTGCGCCGCGCGGGCGGGCGCAGCGGCGCGTCGGCCAGCCTCGTCGCCCCGACCAGCCAGACGGCCTCTTCGTCCCACGGTCCAGCGGGATAGAGCCGCTCGCCCCGCGCCCGCAGCTGCGCGGCCTGCAGCGTCGGTCGGAAATCGCTGTAGTCGCAGAGGCTGAGCGGGCTGGGCAAGGCCCCGTCGTTGGCGCCGAAGTTCGGCAGTCGACCATCGCTGCTCTGCTGTTGCGCGCAGAGAAAGTCGACCGATCGCGCCAGCGCCCGCAACCAGCTGGCCGCCGGACGACGCCCGGCTCCTTCAGCCAGGGCGCAGGCCCACAACAGCACCTGCAGCGCGACGCGCTGGTAGTTGTGCGACTGCTGGAGGTAACCACCGTCCGGATAGAACTGGCGCTCAGCTTGTTCGTCGAGGAGCGCCGAGCCCCGCTGCCACCACGACGCCGCCTCCGGATCGTCGGCGAGCAGGCTGGCCCCGAGCAGCAGCCCGCAGGCCTCCGAGAGCAGGTGGTTGTTGGAGACCGCGTAGCGGGCGTATTCCAGGTAGCGGGCGACGTGCTGCACATGGGCCCGAAGGGCCGAGCTCAGCGCCACGGCGTCGAGGCCGCGGCGCAGCTCGGGCAGCGCGTGCAGGGCGAAGGACCAGGCCATCAGACGAAAGACGAGCTCCTGACCGGAGGCCCAGTGAGCGCCCTGCGCCGGCGGGTTGGCCGCGATGAAGTCCGTGATCTGGCGGGCCAGGGCCGCGACGAGCTGCGCGCGGAGCGGATGCCCTGGCTCGTATTGCAGGGCCGCGCGCGCCAGCAGGTAGGCCTGCGGGAAGCGCCCGACCTCCCACACCAGCTTGATGTCGCCCACCGCGGTAGGCGCGGCGAGCGCCCGCGACCAATGCAGGTCCGCCGGCCACCGCCGGCCCGTCGTCGGGTCGCGCTGCCAATCCACGGGGTCGCCGTAGTCGCCCAGCCAGCGACCAAAGCAGAGGATCCGCCCGTGGGCCGCCTCTTCGGCGTAGCGCTGGAGCCCCAGGCGCGCGGGCTCGCTGCCCAGCGACCGCACCACTTCGCTGGCCGCAGCCGGGTCGCCGAGGCCGATCCGCGCGACGCCGCGCTGGAGGGCGGCCGCGCGCTCCGGCAGCGCGCGCGCCTGCTCGCCGCCGCTACGATCACGCCAGGCGAAATAGCCGCTGCGCCGGCGCAGCTCCCAGGCCACGCGATACGCCGAGCCGAAGAGCCCCAGCTCGCGCAGCTCCTGCCATGTGTCGCGCAGCTTCATCGGTCGTAATCGTTCACGGGGGTATGTCCCATACCCCCGCCCCAAAAGGGGGGGCAGTCCGGCGCGCCGAACGTCGCGCCGCGCGCGCGCTTGGTCGCGCTCGCGTGCAGTGGATCCAGACTCCGTGAGCCATCGCAGCGCATTGAGGGCCGTGAACTGTCACCATCGGTCTCGGCGCCGCTCAGCTGGCCGAGTCCTCGTTCTCGGCGTAGCCGTAGCGATAGCCGCGATAGGCGTAGCGGTAGTAGTAGCCGTGGCCGCGCTTCTGCGTGCTGAGATCGTTGATCACACAACCGAGCAAGCGCCCGCCCACCGACTGGATCTGCGCCGCTACCGCACGCAGCAGCACCCGCGAGGTGACCCCGCCGCGCGCCACGACGAGGGTGCCATCGACCATCGTGCTGAGAATCGCCGCGTCGGTCACAGGCATCACGGGCGGCGAATCGAGCACCACGCGGTCGAAGCTCTGCGCCAGCTGATCGAGCAGCGCGCGGAAACCGTCACTTTGACAGAGCTCCGCCGGATTGGGCGGCGTCGGACCGCAGGGCAGCACGAAGAGGTTGGGCACCTCGGTGGTCTTGATCTCGTCGGCGACCTGGCTGTCCCCCAGCAAGACGCTGCTGAGCCCGCGCGCGCTCGAAACGCCGAAGGTGCGGTGCAGGCGGGGCCGGCGCATGTCGGTGTCCACGATCAGCACGCGGCTTCCCGCCTGCGCCATCGTGATCGCAATGCTCACCGCCGTGGTGGTCTTGCCCTCCTGCGGGCCCGGACTCGTCACCAGCAGCCGCCGGATCTGCCGTCCGGTGGCCGCGAACATCAGGTTCGTGCGAATCGCGCGGCAGGCCTCGGCAGAGATCGACTTCGGCGCGCGATGCACGACGAGGTCCGAATCATTGAGCTCCGTCTTGCTGGCCCCGCGCGGCGCGCCCTGCGCCCCGACCCCGATGTGCGGCAGCATCCCCAGATGAATCAGCCCCGGGATGCGCTCGACGTCCTCGTGGGTCTTGACGCTGGTGTCGAGACTCTCGATCACGAACGCCAGCGCCACGCCGAGCAGCAGGCCCAGGAGCCCGCCCACCAGTAGGCTGAGCGCGACCCGCGGAAAGATCGGCGCATCCGGCCGGCGTGCCAGGTCGAGCGAACGCATGTTGCTGACGCGCAGCTGGCCGGAGAGGTCACTCTCCTTCAAGCGGGTCAACACCATCGTGTAGATCTTCTCGGTGTTCTCCTCGCTACGCTTCAGCCGGCGATAGTCGACCTCGCGCTTGTTGACGTCCATCGCCTCATCCTTCGCCTCCTGCAGCGCCGCGGCGATCCGTTGCTCGGTGTCGACCGCCTGGTGATAGCGCGACTCGGTGGTGTCGAGCACGGAACGCACCGCCCGCGCCAGCTCGCCCTTGACCGCGTCGACCTTGGCCTTCTGCTCGAGCACGAGCGGATGCTGGTCGAGGTAGCGCTGACGCAGCACGCTGTAGCCCTTGTCGGCCTCGAAGAAGGACTCCTTGATCTTACGGATCTCGGGCGCCTCGGCGACGAAGGGCAGCGACACGTCGAGCGGGTCCTGCTGCCGTGCCTGAAGCACCTGCTTGCGCTGGGCGTCGAGCGCGAGCCGGCTCAGCCGCAGGTCGGTCAGCGCGTCGTTGTACTTGGCGATGCGCGCCGAGAGCAGACTCTGGCGATCCTCGAGCGAGACGGAGAGGATGTTGTTCTTCTTGTTGAACTCCCATAGCGCCATCTCAGCACGGTCGAGCTGGTGCTTCAGATCGTCGAGCTGAAGGGCCAACCACTTGGCGGCGCCGGTGGCCGAGGAGACCTTGTACTCGACCGTCTGATCGAGATAGGCCTCGGCGGTCGCGTTGGCCAAGCGCGCAGCGACCTGCGGATCCGAATGCTGCGCGGCGATGCGCAGGATGCTGGCGCCCGGTTCTGCCTTGGCTTCGAGCAGCCCGAGCAGGCGCATCGCCGCCTGGTCGAGGGTGTGGCGCGCGCCGGCCTGGGACGGCGCGCCGCGCCCCTCCTTCCAGAAGTTGGCGTCGTGGTCGAGACGCAGCCGCTCGGCAACCTTGCGCGCCATCGCCAGGCTGGTCACCACCTTGATTTGCGTCTCGATGAATTCCTTGTTGCGGTAGTAGCTACCGGTCGAGAGTTCGACCACCTCGCTCATCTCGCTGCCGAGCACCTGCGGGGCGCGGTCGAAAACGAGCACCGTGGCGCTCGCCTTGTAGATCTTGGGCCGGCTGTAGACCCAGACGGCCACCACCCCGAGGACCAGGGCCCAGACCGACAGCACCAGCGCCTTGCGCTTGAGCAGCACGCGCCCGTAGTGACGCAGGTCGAGGCCCGGGTCGGCCTGAGGTCGGAGCACCGTCGGTTCGAGATCGCTTGCCATCTTGTACACCCGCTGTCTGAGAGGCCACCGTCGGCGCGTCCTTAGCACGAACAATGGTGAGCAACCAGCCACCCTGCCGGCACGCTGGGCGGCGGGTCCACCGTGTCGCGCCCTACCGCTCGCCGAAACGCCAGCGCTTGAGCCACGCGACAACGTGGTGCGCCCGCTGACCCAGCAGCGCGTGCAAGGCGTTGCTGCGCGTCTTCTTCCAGGCCATCACCGCCGTGACGTAGGTGGCCTGCGGCCAGCCCACGTAGCGCCCGAAGATACCGAAGCTCTCGCGCACCCCGCCGTAGCCGGAGGACATCCCGCCGACACGGAACGAGGCCAACACCTCGGGCGCGCGGACGAAGGGCACACCCGCCTCGCGCAAGCGCAGGAAGTACTCCTGATCGCTGGCCACGCGGTAGTGCACGCAGTAGAGCCCATGGCGCGCGTAGATCGCGCGCGGCACGTACCAGCTCGGATGCAGAAAGGGCGGGGCGAAGCGCACCTGGCGAGCGAAACCGAGCCGCTCGATCGATCGAGCGCTGCCGTCGATCAGCTCGAGCTCGCTGTTTAGACAGACCTCGTCTCCGTGACGTGCGAAGCAGCCGACGGCCACGGCCGCAGATCCTGGGCTCAATAGATCGTCGTGGTTGAGGTTCTTGATGTAGCGCCCGCGCGCCAGGGCGATGCCCTTGTTGTAGGCGTCGTACATGCCCTGATCGCGCTCGCTGATCCAATAGTCGATGCTGTCGTCGTGCGCGCGCAGCACGTCGATCGTACCGTCCGTGGACCCCCCATCGACGACGATGTGCTCGACGTTGTCGTAGCTCTGGTCGCGCACGCTGGCCAGGGCCTGCGCCAGATAGCCCCCGCCATTGAATACGGGGGTGACCACGCTGACGAGCGGACGATTGGGCCGGTCCTCGCGCAGGAGCCCGGCGCAGCGGCGGCCGCCGACGAGCCGTCCCGGCAGCGCTGGGCGCGCGCAATAGTCGTCAACTTGCGGGATCACGGCTCGCGTGAGCGACAACGCGCTGCTCTCCTGCTTCACGCCGCGAGGCGGCCGGGACGGACAGGGACGCCCGCACCGCGATGCGTCACCGCCGGCCCCAACGCAGCACGGCGGGAGGCAAGCATGACCAAGGCCAAGACGACGAAGAACTCCGGACTGGCGAAGGAATCGCGAAACACCGAGACGCCGAGCAAGAGCACCTCGGTCGCCAGCAGCACGGGATAGATGTAGTGCTCCCTAGCCCCGTAGCGCGCAGCGCGCCAGATCTCGCGCAGGAGACGCCCGACGACCGATAGATAGAGGGCCAGCCCGATCAAGCCGTAGTTGGCCAACAGGCCGAATACATCACTGTGCGTGTTGAGCCGGTACTCCAGGACGCGTGGGTCGTAGAGGTGCGACAAGCGCGCGGTATACTCCTGATGGTAGTTCAGGTACTGCGCGATGCCCGCGCCGAGCAGCCAGTGGTCCACGGCCACGGCCAACGCCGAACGCCAGATGTCGACGCGGCCGGAGAAGCCGCCCGCCGTCTCCGGGGAGTAGCGGTCGAGGGCCGAGCTCTCCTGACTCATCGCGGACCACGCGCGCGGGCCGGCCAGGCCGAGCGCCAGCAGCGCGACGCCCACGATCAGCAGGCGCTGGAGCCGCGTTACCGCGACGGTCGACGAGCGCCGCATCGCGACGAAGAAGGTAACGAGGGCCGCGGCGGCACCGATCAGCGCACCCGGGAGCCGCTCAGCGCCAGGATCGCCGCGAAACCGATCGCCCCGGCAGCATAGGCCAGCCGCCGCAGCGAGCTGACCCCGGCCTCGAAATAGAAGCGCCCGATCAGCAGCAGGACACCCAACGCCGCGGCGAAGCCCGCCTGATTCGGGTTCTTGTAGAGGCCGCTGAAGCGCGCGGCGAAGGCGTCGGGCACGAGCACCAGCGTGACGCCGATCGCCACCACGAAGGCCGCGACGTAGACGTTGAGAATCGCTGCCACATGGTCGCGCTGGCTGATCGTGTTCTTCAGCGCCAGGTAGGTCAAGAGCGCGAAGAGGATCAGCGTGCCCTCGTTCAAGGTCGACGTGGGATCGGCGTCTTTGACCACGTACCAGAGGCCGGTCATCGCCAGGCCCCACACGAAGAGAGTGATCAGCGCCCGGTCGTAGCGATCGAGCACCAGCGGAGCCCGCGCTGCCAGACTCCGCAGTGCGAACACCACCAGCAGCGCCATACCCACCAGCCGGTAGGGCTTGAACATCGTCGAGCTGCCAAGCCACTTATCCCAGAGCCGCTCGAAGGACAGCAGGGCCACATACAGCGTGGCGAAGCCCAACCAGATACGGCTGAGGCGATGGGTCAATCGCTACCTCGGACGGGAGTGGGCGGTGGTCGATGGCCAGCGTACGCTGCGTCCTAGCACGCCGCGTGCGGGCTTGCTACCCCCACCCGGAGCGGCGCAGGTTTGATACAAGGACGCGGGACCAGGAGGGGGCGGGCCTGGCGGGAGGGGCGCAGGCGTGGGCGTGAAGGCCGCACAGGCCGGTGCGCGGGCGCAGCGGGGCTTGCACCCGGGCGCGCCGCGGCGGAAGCCCAGCCCCATAGAGACGCAGGGCGCCCCCCTGGATCACGTCCTCGGCCCGCAGCAGGTGCCAAGCATCGTAGACGATGCCGGCCTTTCAGACCGAGCCTGGTGGAGGGCTCGGCATCACAGACGCGAAACGAGGAGGGAGGTTGCTGGTGACAAGCGACCGACGAGCGACAAAGCCTGTGATTTCGGGAACGAGCCCAGGCGACGGGAGACACCCGACACAGTAGTGCTAGAGTGCGCCGCGCTGGTAGCCGAGACACCGTCGACACGACGCACCAGCAGTGAGCCCATGACAGAGCCCCCAGCCAACGCGGCCGCTGAAGCCGCCACGAACGCCACCTCCTCCAAGGGCATCGACGACCAGCGCCGGGCGCACCGGGCCATCGGCGCGTTGTTGGTGCGAGGAGTGCTCGGCCAGGTGATCGGGATCCTGCGCCAGTTTGTGGTGCTTCCATTGATCACGCCCGGGCAACTCGGGTTGTTGCGCTATGTGCTCAATCTGAGCCAGTACTCGCGCTTCTTCCATGTCGGCTTTCTCTCGACCCTCTGGGTCCGCTTCCCCGAACGGCAAGCGGCGGGCGATCTCGGCGCCTGCGCCGCCATGCAGAGGGCGGCCTGGAGACAAACGCTGGTCGGCTTCGCGCTCTTCATCCCGGTGGTTGCCCTGCTGCTGCGGGACACGTCGATAGCTCCGTGGCTCTTCCCGTTGATCGTTGTGCTTTCGGCCTTCCCTTTGCTCGGGGACTATGTTGCCGTTTCCTACCAGGCGCGCGGGGAATTCGAGCCGCTGGTGCGCATCGACCTGATCGTCAGTGTCGTCGGGTTAGCGGCGCTGATCGGCCTAACCTTCGCCTTTGGCTTGCCGGGCCTGCTGATCGCCGCCACGCTGCCCGGGCCCCTGCGCGTCGCGTTAGGACGCCGCTACCTTTTCCCTCCCAAGCATGACCCCCAATCAGCGGCGTATTGGCGCGAGAACCTACTCTTCGGCGTTCGCACATGGCTCGGGCAAAGCGCCGCACACCTCGCCGTCACCGCAGACGTGTTGCTGCTGGGCCACTTCGTCGGCAAGGAGAGCGCAGTACTTGGCTTCTACGGCCTGGCGCTGACTGTGGCGCAGTTTGCGGCGCGCGATCTGACGGCCGTCACGATCGTCCAGCAGAGACAACTCCAGGTGGCCGTCGGCGAACACGGGGGACTCGGTGCTCTAGCGGTGGCGCAGGCGACTGAGCGCTACCTCGCCATCGACACCCTGGTTTCCGCCTGGCTCTCATCCGCCGTGACCGTTGGCGCCGCACTGCTGCTTCCGCTGCTGTTCCCGCGCTTCTCCCCGGCGCTGCCGCTGCTCGGCAGCTTGCTCGCCGCCGCGATCATTGGCAGCCCGCTACGCTATACACGGGTCGTGCTCATGCTCGCCGACCGGGCGCCGCTGCTGGTCGCCAGCTCGCTGGTCCAACTGGCGGTGTTGGCGGGCGGCATGGCGCTGGCCCACTACTGGCTGTCCGATGCGATCTGGGCCTATACCGGCGCGCGCCTACTGTCGACGGCCGTGGGCGCGGCCCTGGAGCTGTTGGTCGCGTATGTTGCGATGGGGCGCAGTCGAGAGGGCCTGCGCCTGCTGGCGCGCTTCGCGCTCGCCGTCGGCCCGCTGTTGTTGCTCGCGGTCGGTACATGGTCGGCCGTCACCCGCTGGGCTCTCGTGGTCATCATCTGCGCCCTGCCGCTGCTGCTCGCGGCCAGCTTCCGCGTGTGCTTCCCGGGTGTGCCGCGCGAAGCGATGACCATGCTGGGCGGCATCTTTCGCGGCCTCGTCGGTCGTCGTCGCCACAGTTGACGCGCCGCCTCGGCCATCCGGCCAGGGAGGCACGGGTGGGCAAGAGTCGCCGGAGGCGCGGCAAAGTGTTCACGGGGGATCCCCCGCCCGGAAAGGCGCGGGCGCCACAAGGCGCGCGCGGGCGCGCTCGCGTGCAGGGTCGAGCGGCGGAGGGGGGGACGGTTACGGCGGCGCTGACAAGGAGGCGTTTCATGTTCGAAAAGCTCAGGCGCCTACCCCGAGCCGTCGAGGCCCACGGCGTATTCGGCCTGCTGGAGCGGGCCGTCGCCGACGAGGGACTACCACGGCTGCGCGGCTACCTGCTGGCCCAGCGCTTCGACCGCGCCGGGTGCGATCTATGGGCGTACGGTCGACTGACCCTGCGGCGCGACCGGCGTTCCAGCCTGCGTTGCGGGGATCACTGCCGAATCTACCCGGAGGTCGTGCTGCGCTGTGAGGCGATGGACACCCGCGCCGCGCCCGCCACCATCGAGCTTGGGGATGAGTTGCAGCTCAAGGACGGCGCTCGGCTCATCGCGCGCTCGGCTCGCATCATCGTCGGCAAGCGCGTGGCGATCGGCGCGCACTGCGATATCACCGCGACCCTGGCCGACATCGTCATCGGCGACTACTGCCGCATCGCTGGAGAGGTCTACCTTGCCACCGGCAACCACCGCTTCGCGCGGGCTGATCAGCTGATCATGGAGCAAGGCTGCTCCTTCGAGCCCGTGCGCATCGGTTCCGATTGCTGGTTCGGTCGGAGAGCCATGGTGCTCCCTGGGGTCACAATCGGTGACGGCTGCGTGGTGGCGGCGGGAGCCATCGTGACACGTGACGTCCCGCCCATGTCGGTCGTCGCCGGGATTCCGGCCCGCGTGATCAAGCAGCGGCAGTAGGCTAGGCCGAAAACGAGTGCGGGACGCGCTTGTCTTGGGCCTAGGAGCCTGTCGGGAAATGTCGCGAGCCGCCCGAGCGCAAGGCGCGGCGCGCACCGGAGCGGAACGTACGGGCTGGTACGTGAGCACCGGAGCATAGCCGAAACGCAGCGATCGGGTGGCGCAGCAATTTCCCGACAGGCTCCTAGCCCGAAAACAAGCGCGCTTTGGCGCAAGCCCCTTGTTTTCGGGCTAGACGAGCCGACAGGCGAGCGTTGTGGGGTGAAGTCGCGGGGATTCACTCCCCGCGACGAGGGGGCTTTGCGAAAGCCCCCTGAGTAATATCTGGGCCCAGAACGAGCGCGGGACGCGCTTGTTCTGGGCCTAGCGCCACGCCGCTTCGGATCGCGCTCGGCCTCCGCTCGCGGTGCCGCGCCGATCCGCCGCTGGCCTCGCAGCCGCTCGGCAGCGCTTTCGAACCAAGGGAAGCTCGTCAGCCCGCAAACCGGCGCGCCAACACCTCGGCAACTCGCGCGGAGGCCTGGCCGTCGCACGGACCGCACTCCGCCGCGCGGAGGCGGCGGCGCCCCGTCGCATCGCGCTCCGGATCGGCCAAGTAGCAGCCGAGCTGCTGCTCGAGCTCGGCGAACGAGCGCACGACCGCGACGCCACCGAAGCTCAGCATCTTCTGCAGGTGGGGGAACTCGACCACGCGGCGCACGGAGCGCCACCACGGCAGCTCATGCCCGGCGTCGAAGATCGGCAGCACGACGGGGCGGTCCTGCACCACGGAGTCGATCGAGAGCGTCGAGCCGCTGTTGAGCGATACGGCACAGCCCGCGATCAGCGCCGCTAGCTTGCGCAGATCTCGCTCTTCGAGATCCCACGGCAGCCGGTCGGAGACCACCTGCGGGAGATCGATCGCCACGCGAGGCCCGGCCATCGTCCGCAGCCGCTCGACCGTCTCACCATCGGCCATGCTGCCACGAATGTTCTGCGGATGGGGCCGCACCACGAGCTGCATCCGCGGTCCAAAGGCACCCGGCTCGCACGCGCCCGCCAGCCACTCCACCACGTCGAGCTCGTGCGGGCAGAAGAAGCGCGCGCTCATGCCGAAGAACAGGTAGGGGTCGTCCGGGCACAACCCCAGACCGGCCAGCACCTCACGGGCCTGCAGTCGGTTGCCCGGATCGCAGTGCGCGTCGAAGTGGGCGACCCCGCATTCGTTGATGCGGTCGGGCGTCACGCCATAGTAGCGCTGCAGTTCGTCGCTCATCACCGGTCCCCAGGAGATGAAGCGATCGGGGAGCGCGGCGAAGCGACCCTTGCAGCTGATGTTGTCCCAGCTCAGCAGCTGCCCCACCGTCGGAATGCCGAGCCGCTGAGCCTCCAGCACGAACAAGGCTTCGAGCCAGTTGACCGGGTAGCTCGACACGAGCAACCGCGGCCGCAGGCGCTCGAGGATCACCCGTACCGCACGGCTCCGCAGCAGGCGCTGCTCCGCGCGCTGAGCCAACCTGGGCACCAGCGACCAGCGCAGCGCCAGCCGATTGACCGCCTTGCCGACCAGCGGGCGCAGCTTCAGCAGCGGACGCACCGCCGCGCTGTGCAGCTCATAGAGGTGTTTGGCTCGCAACGCCGCGTTGTGCTCGTAGTCGTCGAAGAGATAACGGCGCGCCGGCCCATAGGCCTTGAGCCCCAGCCCGTGAACCTCGGGGCCTGCTCGAGCGCCACGCCGCGACTGGCGCAGAATTGCTGGAAGTAGGCCTCGCCGGCGCTGGGTGATACCACGGTCACAGCGACCCCGCGCCCCCGCAGCTCGGGGACGATCGCGCTGTGCAGCACCATCCGCGCGGCGAAGCCGTGCGACAGCACGTAACAGACGTCGGTCATGCGGAGGCTCCTTCCGCCGCCTCGCGCTGGAGCAGGAACTCGGCGAAGAGCAGATCGCGCGCCGTGTTGATGTCGACCGAGCGCTCGGCCGGCATCACGAAGCCACGACAGTCGTCGCCGAGGATAGCCCCGCCGTCGATCACCGCGCGTCGGCTGGCGTAGACCGAGCAGTTGCGCACGAACAGGCGCGGCAGCTCGTGCGCGGCCATCCGCCCGCGCTCCTCCTCGAGGTAGGGCCACAGTCGATCGCCTTCGAGGCGCTTGAGCTTGACCGGGTGAATCGCGTGGTCGAGCTCGACGACGCTCACCGCGCTGTCCGCGCCGCTCGCTTGCAGCAGCGCGACCGTGCCGTCGATGTCCGCCGAGCGCGTGAAGGGTGAGCTGGGCTGGATGATCGCGATCGCGTCGAAGCGCTCGTCGGCGCGCTCGAGCGCCCGCAGCGCGTGGCGGACGTAGTCGATGGCGGGCGAGGTGTCGTCCGCCAACTCGGCCGGACGAGCGAGCGCGAGTACAGGATCGACAGCGGCCGCCAGCGCCAGCACCTCCGGATCGTCCGACGAGACAACGACCCGAGCGAGGCCGACCGCGCCGCGCGCCGCCTCGATCGCCCACACCACCAACGGCCGGCCGCCCAACAAGCGCACGTTCTTGCGTGGCAAGCGCTTTGACCCCGCGCGCGCCGGAACGATGCCGAGGACTCTCATTGGCCCCTTCCCTCCCGCAGCGCCGCGACGACCTTTCCCGCCAGGAACACCTCGGTCTTGACGAACGACTCGCGCGTGTTGCCGCCGAGATGCGGCGTCAGCACGAGGTTGTCGTGGTCGCGCGCGTAGGCGACCAGCGGGTGGTCGGCGCCAATCTGCGGCTCGCCCTCGAGCACGTCGAGCGCCGCGCCGGCCAGGCGCCCGCTGCGCAGCGCGGCCAGCAGCGCGGCGCCGTCGACCACCCCACCGCGGGCGGTGTTGATCAGGACCGCACCTGGCTTCATCGCCGCGAGCTGTGCAGCGCCCAGCAGGTGGTGCGTCTCGGGACTGTAGCTCAGGTGCAGGCTGATCAGATCGGCCTGAGCCAGCAGGGCCTCCAGCGTCTCGACGCGCTCGGCGGCCTCGTGCGGGAAATCCGGGCGCGGGTCGTAGCCCAGCACCCGCATGCCGAGCGCACGCAAGTAGCCGGCGGTGATGGTCCCCAGCCGCCCCATCCCGACCAGTCCCGCGGTCTTCTCGAAGAGCTCGCTGCCACGCCAGCGGTCGCGCTCCCAGTGCCCCTGCAGCACGGCGCCGTGCGCCGCGGGAAGGTGCCGCAGCAAGGCCAAGGCCAGCGCCAGCGTGTGCTCGGCCGTGGCGCGCACCTGCCGCAGGAAGGCGCTCTCGCCGCGCAGGCTGAGCACCCGAACGCCGCGTGCGGCGCAGGCCGCGAGATCGATGTGGTCCAGGCCGGTGACCGGGGTGGCGACGACCCAGCAGCGGCGCGCCGCGGCCAACGCCTCGGCGTCGAGGCGGTGACCGAGGCGCAGCCAGAGCACGTCGTAGTCCGCCAGCGCCCGGGTCAGTGGGACGCTGGCGTCGAGCTCGACCTCGGCCGCGTCACGCAGCAACCCCAACGCCTCGGCGCTGAAGTCGCGCGGCTCGGCGATCAGCAGCCGCGGACGCCGCTCAGTGGGCGCGGTCATCGGTCGCGCTGTAGGCGAGCTGCTTCTGCAGGTAGGGCTGCAGCCGCGCCAACGCCTCGGCGATTCGCGGCGCGACCTGACCATCCCCATAGAGGGTGCTCGGCGCGTAGAGCCCGTGGGCGAGCTGCGCCCGCGTCGCCGCCACGATCGCCCCGCGATCGACCTCGACGCGGCGCACATGCTCGGCAGTCTCGCGGCCATTCTGTCGGTGACCGACCAGCACCACCGGCGTGCCGAGCAAGCCAGCATCGCGGACGAAGCTGCTCGAGTTGCCGATCGCGCACGCGGCGCGCCCCAGCACGCGCAGGTAGTCCTCGGGGGTCAAGTTGGTCAGCGTGCGCAACCAGCGTCCGCCGCCGTGGTCGCTGCGGAAGACGCGCACGGCCTTGGAGATCTCATCCGAGCCGGCGTCGATGTTCGGCCACAACAGCACGGTCGGCGTCGCCAGCTCCCCAAGCGCCTCGAGCAGCGTCCACATCGCGCGCCGCTCGCCGCCGTACTCGGTCGTCGTGGGGTGAAAGACCACCAGCAGGAAGGGCTGACCGGCATCGATCGGGCAGCCCGCCCCGCGCTCGTTGAGCACCGCCGGCCACTGGCTGCGATCGAGCTGCCGCGCGATGTCGCTGCTCGGGCAGCCGACCGTCAGCACGGTGTCGGGGCGTTCGCCCATCCGCACGACGTACTCGGCCGCGCGCCGGGTCGACGGGCAATGGAACTGCGCCAGCTTGGTCAGGGCGTGGCGGGCGCTCTCGTCGATCGAGCCGCTGACCTCGCCGCCCTGGAGGTGCACGATCGGCACGTTCATGTAGGCCGCCGCCAACCCCGCCGCCAGGGCCTCGTAGCGGTCGCCGATCAGCAGCAGCAGATCCGGACTCAGCCGCTGCAGCTCGCTGGCGAACTCGATCGTGGCGAAGCCGACGGACTTGGCCATCGTCGTGGGCGTCGAGCCCTCGAGCTCGAGATAGACCTCGCCGTCGACCCGGAAGCCATCGTCGCGCACCACCTGCACCGGGCGATCGAAGCGCCGCAGCACCATCGTCCCGGCACACACCACCTGCAGCTCGAGCTGCGGGTGCTCGGCGATCGCGCGCATCACCGGCTTGAGGCGGCCGTAGTTCGCCCGGTCGACCAGCACGACCAGGACCTTGCGTCGGTTAGCCATGGATCACTCGAGGTCCGTCAGTTGCAGCAGATGATCTTCGGCGACCGCGTGGCGTAGCACGCGCCCCACGACCTGCGCGAGCTGGGCCGGCGGCAGCCCGGTGCCAGGCTTCTTCAGCACGAGGTCCGCGGCCACCAGCCGGTGTCCCATCGGCAGCGCCCGGCGCGCTACGATGCTCTTGGTGAAGAGCTGGCGCAAGTCGACTAGCTCGGCGGCCGCCGCGATCTTGTCGACAGGATGGGCCTGCGCCGCCTCGATGAAGCGCACCCCGCGCACCAGCTCGCGCAGCTCCTCGGGCGTGAGCGAGGCGGGCACGTCGGGACCAAAACAGTGCCGCGACAGCGTGAGGTGGACCTCGAGCATGCTGGCACCGAGGGTCACCGCCGCTAGCCCGGCGAAGATGGTCGCGGAATGGTCAGAGAGGCCGACCGGACAGCCGTAGCGCGCGCGCAGCTCGGCCAGCACGTTGAGTCCGAGCCGCTCGGGTGGACAGGGATAGGCCGTCGTGCACTGATAGAGACCGACCGGTGTGCCCTGAGCGGCGACGCAAGCGACGGCGGCGTCGAGCTCATCCCAGGTGGCGAGCCCGCTGGACAGCAGCACCGGCCGGGCGGTCCGCCCGAGCAGCTCGAGCAGCGGCAGGTTCGTCAGCTCGCCGGCGCCAACCTTCCAGGCGGGCACGTCGAGACCCACCAGCAGCTCGACCGCTGCCAGTGAGAAGGGCGACGAGAGGAAGAGCGCACCCAGCTCCTGGGCGTGGTCACGCAGGCCACGCCACTGCGACTCGGTAAATTCCATCCGCCGCCAGTAGTCATAGCGGCTGGCATCTTGGCGGCTGAACTTGACGCGAAAGGGCTCGTGCGGCGTCGACTCTTCGGCGGCGAGGTGCGTCTGGAACTTGACTGCGTCGGCCCCCGCGGCGATTGCCGCCGCGAGGTGGGCATGGGCCTGGCCGAGGCTGCCGTCGTGCGCCTGAGCGATCTCGGCGACGACCAGACATGGGTGTCCGGGGCCAACGGCGCGCGCGCCGATGCGAAACGAGCTAGCCAGCGAAGGATGGGGGCTCATCGTGCTTCCGACCACGGGGCGGCGGGACTATACGGCTATCGCCGAGGGTTGGCCACCAGCACCTTGCGCGCCTCCTCGAGCTCGTAGGCGGCGCGGTGCGAACGCCCGGCGGCGCGATGGATGCTCGCGAGCAGATAGTGCGCGTTGGCCAGCTCGCCACTGCTACGACCGGCGCTTAGCAGCCCCTCGGCGAGGGTGGCGGCCTCGTCGTGCCGCCCCGCTCGCGTGAGTGCGCCGGCCAGCGCGAGCCCCAAGGGCTGATCGCTGGCGTGGTGCTGGCGCGCGCGATGGAGCACGGTGAGCTCGGCACCGGGCGACGCTCGCCTCGTCGCCTCCGCCAGCAGCAACCAGCTCGCCGGCGCGGGATGGCGCACCACCAGAGCCCGCGCTCGCTCGACGGCGGGCTCCACCTGCCCAGCAGCTAGTAGGGCGCTGATCTCGCTGCTCATCAGGATCGGGTCGCGCAACGCCCCTTGGTCGGTCTGGTGAAGCAAAGCCAGCGCCAGGGCGAGACGCCCACGCTGGCGCAGCACCTCGACCGCCTGGCTCACCAGGGCGGGCGCGTGTGGCGGCAGGAGCGCGGCCAGATCTTCGGGCGTGCGGCAGGCGCTCAGCGCGCGATCGAGCAGCTCGGCCGAGGGCGCGCCCGCCTGCAACGCCAAGCGGTACTCGAGCAAGGCCTGTCGTCGGTGGCCGAAGCGCCGCAGCGCCGAAGCGGCCGTCAGGTGGATGCCGGGGCTGTTCGGGTAGAGGAAGAGCGCGCGGTTCAGCGCCTGCATCGTCTCGCGGCGCTGCCCGGTGGCGAGCGCTAGGCGCGCCTGGGCCAGATGTGGGAGGTAGTCCGCAGGTCGCCAACGGATGGCCTGCGCCAGTCGGCTGCGCACGGCGGAAGCAGGCAGGCCGGAGCGCAACGCCTGCGACACATCGTCAGCACTGCTCCGGCCTACCCGCGTCAGGACGGCGAGGCCCAAGACCAGCACCAAGGCGACCGGGATCAGCAGCGGTCCCGTCGGTCGCGGACGGCGCTCGCGCGATGGACGCCTGCTGGCGAGCATGCCGGCCAGGGCCGCCACGGGCAGCGCGACCCCGAGAAACTCGAGGTTGAAATCGACGAGGTTATGGACCGCCACGCCGACCACCGCGGCGACCACGGCAAGCTGCGCGGCATCGTCGCGCCGCCGACGCCACCAGACCACCAGCGCAGCACCCGTCAGGGCGATCGCGGCCAGACCCACAGGAAGGCCCCAATCGGCGGGGAGCTGGAGGTACTGGTTCTCCAGCGATGCGTAGGTGGCGCCCGCAGGCAAACCGGGCGCGAGATATCGCGGCAGCGCGGTGGCCAAGGCCCCGCGGCCGATGCCCACCAGCCAATGCGCGCGCGCCAGCGCCCAGCCCGAGGGCCAGAGGGCCAGCTTGCCCAGCGGCAGCTCGGCGCGCTGATACTGGAGCTCGGCCACGATCTGGTCGCCGGCGAGCCAGCTCGCGCCGCCGAGCACGCCACCGGCAAGCAGCGCGACCAACGCCAACCGCCGCGCGCCACCGCGAGGGTCCCCGCGGCGCAAGAGCTGCAATCCGCCGTAGACCACCAGCGCCACGGCGAGCGAGAGGATGCCGCCGCGAGAGAGCGAGAGGAAGACGCCCACGCCGGTGACCGTAGCGGCGACGAAGAGCAGCGCACGGGTGTTGAGGGCGCGCGCCTGCGCCGCCAGACCCAGCGCAGCAAACGTGGCGAGGATCAGAAACGCAGCGCCGTGATTCGGGTTGACGAAGCTGGTGGCGATCAAGCCGGTCGCAGGGCCCTGAGCGGGCTGATAGAGCAGCAAGGGCCTCCCGGGCGCTACGACCGCTCCGATCAAGCCGAGCGCCGTCAGCACGACGCCGAGACCCATCAGGCCCTGCAGCAGGCGCTCCTGGCGCTCCGGCCGATGGAGCAGGTTCCGCGCGAGCAGGAAGACGACGGCGCAGGTGCCGTGCCGCAGCAGCTCCCAGAGCGTGTCGGCCGGGGCGAGCGAGATCGCGTGCTAGCGCGGCACCGGCCCCGCACCGGCCAGCGAAACCCGCAGCAGCTCGGCGGTCGGCGGCGCCAGCCAATCGAGCAGCGGCAGCGGCAGCGGCACGAGCTGCAGCGCCGTGTAGCCGCCGAGCGCGAGCAAGAGCGCGCCGAAGCGCCCGACCTGGATGCCCACGCCGCTGTGGCGCTTGTAGATCACGAGCAGCACAGCGGCAACGGCGGCGACGAGCGCCGCTGCCGCCATCGTCGGCCGATGGGCCCCGCCGAGGGCCAGCGGCACTCCGAGGACGAGCAGCAGCAGCGCGAAGACCACGCCCCTGCCCGCCGCGCGGGCGGAGAGCCGGCGCGCCAAGCGATCGACCAGCCTGGCGAGGCCGGGCCGATCCGGTCCTACGCCGTCCGTGGTGGTCATCGGGCGCGCACCGCCAATGACTCCGCTTGCGAGGCCGAGCGCGTCGAGGGCTCGACGGGCTCGGCTATCGCCGACGCGGGCGGCGCCACGGACGCAAGCTCTGGCGCGGCCTGCGGGCGCGAGAGGAAGGGTCGCTCGACCAGGCGATAGGCCAGCTCGGCAGCTGCCAGGCTGACCAACAGGTTGCACCAGCCCGGCCAGCCGAGCCGCATCAGCAGCACATGCCAGAGGTAGAGGCTGTAGCTGATGCGCCCGAAATAGCGCAGCAGCGGGTGGGCGACCCAGGCGGCCGAACGTGCGTGGAGCAGAAAGAGCACGCTGCCCAGCGCACCGACCAGGAAGTCGAAATTGCTCAACTCCTGAGCCCTGGGCACCAGCAGGTAGTAGAGCACGATCACCACGCCGAAGCTGGTGACGGGCCGCGAGGCACGCAGCGGGATCAACGCGGCCGCACAGCCGAGCAGCAGCGCGTCCCAGCGGAGGACCTCATAGCTGAAGGGGCGCAGCAGCGGGACCGCGCGCAGCGCCACGGCCGCGGCCGCACCCGCCAGCGCAAGGCCCGCGGCCGTGCCGCGGCCGAAGCGCAGCAGCACGATCAGCGCAACGGGCCACAGCAGATAGAACTGCTCCTCGACCGCCAGACTCCAGGAATGGTGCAACCACTTGGAGTCCGGAACACCGTGCCAGAGCAACGGAACGTTGGTCGAGTAGGTCAGCGCGCGCGCGATCGCGCCCCACGCTGGTAGATGCGGCGCCTCGCGCCCGCTCAGCAGCACAAAGAGCGCGTAGGCGACGCAGACCAGCAGCAGCGGCGGATAGAGCGGCCGCAGGCGCCGTCCGTAGAACGCGAACAGGCGAATCCGCCCGTGAGCAGCCGCCTCGCGCAGCAGAATCGAGGTGATCAAGTACCCCGACAGCACGAAGAAGAGCTGTACGCCGATGAAGCCGCCCAGGCTGGGCAGCGGCAAGCCCGGCAGCAGCGGCACATCGTGCGGGTAGACGCCACCCGCCAGATGCGCCAGAAAGACGCACAGGATCGCCACGCCGCGCACGCCATCGAGATAGGGGATGCGCCCATCGGCCCCGGGGGCGCTGGTGGGTGATTGCGCTGCCATCCGTCGCTACTCCCACGGCTGCAGTGATCGTCGTCGCGCCCCGCGCCGCCCGCGCGGGCGCGCTTCGCGCAGGCACACCCTGCTCGCTCAGCAGGCCACCCGAAAGCGTCGCAGCCAACCGGCGAGCTGCATCAGCGCCCAGAGCTGATGGCTGGCGCGGAAGACGCTACTCTCCACGTCATCCGTCTGTCGCGCAAGCCCTTGCGTCAGCAGCCGCTGCAGCGCCGGCGGCGCGAGCAGCGCGTGCAGGCCGTCGGGTGCCTGGTCGGCGAGCAGCTCACGCGCAAGCGCGGCATAGGCGGCGTTCTGGAAGCGATGCAGGGGGATACTGAAGCCCGTCTTGGGGTGGTCGAAGACGACGGGCGGCAGCTCGCGACGCATCGCGCGGCGCAGGATCGCCTTGCCCACGCCGCCGCTGATCAACAGCGCGTCCGGTAGGCGCAGCGCGAGCTCGGCGACCTCGGCGTCGAGCAAGGGCGCCCGCACCTCGAGCGAGGCCGCCATGCTCATGCGATCGACCTTGGTCAGCATGTCCTCGGGCAGGTTGACCTTCAGCCGGTAGTACATCAGCCGGCGCAGCACGCTCCACGACTCGGCCTCCGCGGGCAGCGTCGTCGCCAAGCGGCAAGCGGCCGCCGCTCGTCGCCAGCGCCTGGGGGTCGCGCAGCAGGCCAGCGAGCTCGCCCGGCTCGAAGAGCCCAGCGACGGTCACCGGCAACAGCTCGAGCGGCTCAAGCGTCGCCGCGAGGCCGCGCCGCAGGCGGCGCCAACGCGTGGCCTGGCTGGTCGGCACCCAGGGACCGGCCGCCGTCGCCAGCGCGACCCCCGCCTGGCGCAGCCAGCGCGGCACCCGCTGGGCGGCAGCCACGCGCTGCCCCCAACGAAAGAAGGGATAGCCGCCGAACATCTCGTCGCCGCCGTCACCCGAGAGCGCGACGGTGACATGCTGACGCACGTACTTGCTCAGCACGTAGGTCGGGATGGCCGAGGTGTCGTAGAAGGGCAGCCCGACCTGCTCGACGATGCGCCAGAAGTCCTCGGCGCCGAAGCCGAGGTTCGGCACCACCAGCTCGTGATGCTCGGTGCCGAGCTGCGTGGCGACGGTGCGGGCAATCGCGCTCTCGTCGTAGCCGGCCTCCTCGAAGCGCACGGTGAAGGTCTTGACGCGGCCCGGCACGGCCTGGCGCAGCAGCGCGACGACCGTGCTCGAATCGATGCCCCCGGAGAGGAAGGCGCCCAGCGGCACGTCGCTGATCGACTGGCGCCGCACCGCGGCGAGCACCGTCGCATGCACCGCCTCCGCCGCGACCTCCGGCTCGGCCAAGGCGGGGTCGACCCGCAGCGTGGGCTGGTAATAGGGTGCGACCGTGAGCTGCCCCGCGCGATAGCGCAGCCAGTGCCCCGCGGGCAACATGCGCACGTCGCGTAGCATCGTCAACGGCGCCGGCACCATGCCCAGACGCAGATAGTAGCCGAGGGCCTCGCGGTCGAGGCGCCGCGGCACGAGCGGCAGCTCCAGTAGGCTGCGCACCTCCGAGCTGAAGGCGAAGCCCTCGGCTGGACCGTGCCAGTAGTAGAGCGGCTTCTCGCCGAAGCGGTCGCGCGCGAGGAAGAGCGAGCCGTCGCGGCGATCGTGCAGACAGCAGGCGAACATCCCCTTGAGCAGCCCCAGCGCCTCCGCACCGTGCTCCTCGTAGAGATGGACGATGACCTCGGTGTCCGAGGCCGTGGCGAAGCGGTGTCCCCGTTGGATCAGGCGCGCGCGCAGCTCCTGGAAGTTGTAGATCTCGCCGTTGAAGACGATCGTCAGCGCGCCATCTTCGTTGTGCAGCGGCTGCTGGCCGCCGGCGAGGTCGATGATCGCCAGCCGACGCATCGCGCAGCTGAAGCCGTCGCCGTCGAACTGCCCGCTGCCATCAGGCCCGCGATGCACCAGCGCCTGGTTCATCCGCGCGACGTGCTGCGGACGGTCGGCGAGCCGGGGCGCGTAGACGCCGCAAATGCCGCACACGCCGCGTCCTCAACCGTTCAGCACGTCGAAGAGCCGCGCGTAGCCGAGCTGCAAGAGCGAGCGCACCCGGCGGTGGCGCGCCAAGACGCGTAGCTGTCGCGTCACGAAGTCGCTGGGGCGGGCCGCGCGCTTGGGCCCCGAGCCCGAGCCCGTGGCGCCCGCGGCACCGGCACCCGCCTGAGACAGCACGGCCAGCGCGGCGCGATCGTCAGCGCTCATCGTGTTGCCGATGTGGCGCACCAGCGGGTCGGTCAACGAAAGGCGCAGCTTGCCCAGGCGGTTGACGCGCGCGTCCCACTCGCGCTCGTCGCCAGCCAGCGCCTGACGGCCCTCCAGCGGCAGCACGGCCAGCGCCACCTCCTTCGGCACGACGAACTGGAAGTGCCCGGCGTAGGCATAGGCCGCGACGCCCGCGCGCGTCAGTCGCACGTCCTCGTAGTCCCGCTCCTGGAAGGCGGGGTCGCCATGGGTGCCCAGGCTGCGCGCGTGCTCGTCCAGCACGGCCCGCGGCACCAGATCGCCGCGCTCCACGGTCACGCCGGCCCCCGTCTCGGCATAGCGCAGCGTCGCGCTGAGCTGGGCCTCGCGGTGGATCGAGGCCGTCCGTGAGGGGCGGCCGGTGACCATGCCAACGTTCTCGAAGGCCCGCAGGACCTCGAGGCTGCGCTCGAGCCAGCCCGGCGAGAAGTAGACGTCGCTGTCCATGAAGGCCAGATAGCGCCCCGGGCAGGCCGGAAAGAGCACGTTCCAGGCGCCCGTCTTGCCCAGGTTCTCGGCCGCGAGCAGCAGGAGCGAGATCACGCCCTCAGCGTGCAGCTCCAGCAGGTACTCGCGCACCTCGGCGCAGCTCCCGTTGTCGAGCACGACCAGATCGAAGGGCGTCGCGGTGTGGGCCCGCAGGCTGCCCAGGCAGAGCTTGAGCACGTCGAAGCTCTGCTCCCAATAGCCGTCCAGCTGGGGGATGTAGACCAGCGTGCAGACGCTGACCTCCTGGGCCTCGAACCGGCGATCCAGCTTCTTGAGGGGGTTCTGCCCGACTCGCGGCATGGCTCTCGCTCCGGCAGGGAGTAGGGGCGCGGCGTCTGGCTAGCGCGTGGTGGGCCCGGGACCGGCGCCCCCGCCCAGCTCGACGCGCTCGTAGGCCACCACATCGCGCAGGATTTCATCGAGGCCGTGCTGCGGCTGCCAGCCGACCAGCTCGCCGATGCGGCCGATGTCGGGCACGCGGCGCCGCATGTCCTCGAAGCCGGGGGCGTAGGCCTCGTCGTAGGGCACCCGCACGATCGGTGAGGCGCTGGCCGTCAGCGTGCGAATGCGCTCCGCCAGCGCCTGGATCGTCACCTCCTCGGTGCCACCCAGGTTGACGACCTTGCCGATCGCGCGCGGCTGCTCGACCAGGGCCAGCAGCCCCCGCACCGTGTCGCGGACATGGCAGAAGCAGCGCGACTGCTCGCCGTCACCGAACACGCGAATCGGTGCGCCCGTGAGCGCGGCCCGCACGAACTGCGGGATCACCATGCCATAGCGCCCCGTCTGCCGCGGCCCGACGGTGTTGAAGAGCCGCACGCAAGCGACCTCGAGGCCGAACTCGCGCACGTAGGCCAGGCTGAGGAACTCATCGACCATCTTGCTCGCGGCGTAGCCCCAGCGGCTCTTGTTGCTGGCCCCGAGCAGCACGTCGTCGTCCTCGTGGAAGGGCACCCGCGCGCCCTTGCCGTAGACCTCGGAGGTGCTGGCCACCAGCACCTTGCAGCCGTAGCGCAGCGCCGACTGCAGCACCGCCTCGGTGCCCATCACGTTGGTTTCGATCGTGTGCACCGGGTGCTCGACCACCAGGTTGACGCCCACCGCCGCCGCCAGGTGAATCACGATCTCCGCCTCGCCCGCGAGGCGGTCGAGCACCAGCCGGTCGGTGATCGAGGCGCGCGCGAAGTGGAACTGGGGATGGGTACGCAGCGCGGCGATGTTGGCCAGGCTGCCGGTCGAGAGGTCGTCGATCACCAGCACCCGCTGGCCGCGCTCGATCAGCGCCTCGGCCAGGTGCGAGCCAATGAAGCCGGCTCCGCCGGTGATCAGGTAGGTGCTGGCCATGCGCGCGTGCTCCGCTGCCACCGGGTGGCATGGACTTCGATCCTCGACGTCGACCACGTCTACCGTTGGCGGGGACCCGGCGTCAACCTCGCCGAGCCGAGCCTAGGGCACGTCGGTCCAGGTATTCCCCGTATCGATGTCGATCTTCTCGGAGGCGGCGGTGAGCCTGGCATTGTAGCCGATGCGGCGCGCGAAGCGCTCGAAGACGTTGCCGCGCGCCAAGATGTCGGTGTCGTCGCCATTGACGAGCCCGAAGGCGCCCTCGCAGCCGTCGCGGAAGACGTTGTCCCGCACGACCAGCTCGCCGGCGTTGGCGCTCAGCGTGATCGCGCCCTCGCTGTGGCCCATCAGCGCGTCCCCGAGCCGGTTGACGCCCTCGATCACGTTGCCCTCGAGGCGGTCGGTCGGCGGAGGCGACATACCGCAGCTCTTATGCACGAACGAGCCACCGAGGTTACGCAGGTGGTTGTTGAGCCAGGTCCCACCGCAGATGGTCAGCGCCTCGGAGGGGGTATCGATGATCGTGTTGTCGACGAAGGTCACGTCGCCCTTGACCGCCCCGACGGTGTTGTAGCGCCAATCGGCCGTATAGCCGTTGCAGGCGCGGTTACCATCGAACAGCATCCCGCGAATCGTGACGTTGTTCACATGCCCGGCCGAGCCCGAGGGGTTGATGCCCTGCAGCAGGTCGAAGACCTCGACGACGTCTTGCCCAACGGCCGCTACATAGCCCAATGGCGCCGCCTCATACGCGCAGAGGCGATCGGCTGCGATGTTGCGGTCGGGCCAGATCTCACCCGCGATCATCTGGTACCCCGAGCCGCGAAGCACCAGCAGCTGCGTGTTGGGCACGAAGCCGCTCGTTTGGTCCACCTGCAGGCAGGTGTCGCTGGCGGCGGCAGGCGCGGTCACCTTGGCATGCGGCGTACAGCGACGCCGCAGGCCGCCGCCGCGGTAGGTCACCCCGGAGTAGACCGGCATCGAGCGGTAGACCTCGTAGATCCGGTCGAACTCGACCACGGCGCCTGTAAGGTCGCGCGCCGCCATCGACGCCGCACGTACGGCGATCGTCGCATCCGAGGTTTCCCAATAGCTGAGCCGGAGCACAAGAGGGCTCCCCAGCGCCCGCTGCCACCGGCGACCCGCCAGACCCTCCAGGCAAACCCCGTTGTCGACGACGCAGGCGTCGACCCGCTCGAAGCGACCGCAGAGGCGCGGCTGCGCCACGCAGAGCGCGGTGGCGTCCCCGCTGTAGGCCCGCAGCGCCGCGTAGCTCGGCACCACGACGCAGCCAGTCTCCTCGGGGCAGGGCGCCGGAACGCCGGCGTCGGTCTGTGGTTGCATCCCCGCATCAACGGCGGTGTGGGCCTCGGCGGGCAGGAGCCGGCAAACCGCTCCGGCCTCGACGACTTGACCAGCGTCTTGACCAGCGTCTGCCCTGCGCGACGCGTCCAGCAACCTACCGCCGTCGACCGACTTAACGCTACTGCTGCAACCCTGGGCCAAGAGCTGGGAGAGGCAGCAGGCCGCGGCGAGGGAGCGCGTGGAGAGCTTCTTCATGGGCGTTTCATGTCCTATTACCTGGCGACGCAGGATAGAGGCGATCGGCCGCCTTGTCCAAGCGCGCGCTCCTTCGCGCGGCGTGCGAGGCTTCAGCGATCACGCTCGGCGCAGCCTTCTCGCGCGCTGCGCGCGCACCGCAGCGAGCCACGAAACCTGACGGGATGGATCGACTCAACCGAGCGGTGGGGGTAGGGTCCCTGCTGGACGCAGGGCAGGGGTCAGGGATGCGGCAGGTTCTGCACGACCTGTGGTCTGGGACAACCAGCGTCGCCGAGGTTCCAGCACCCGGTGTGAGGCCGGGCCATGTGCTGATCGAGACCCGCGCGACCCTGATCTCCGCCGGCACCGAGCGCAGCCTGGTCGACTTCGGGCGGGCGGGCCTGCTGGGCAAGATGCGTCAACAACCTGAGCGCGTGCAGCGCGCGCTGGAAAAGGCCCGCACGGATGGCGTGCTGGCGACCGTCGAGGCGATCCGCGCCCGCCTGGAACAGCCGCTGGCGCTGGGCTACTGCAACGTGGGGCGCGTCGTCGCCCTGGGTGCCGGCGTCGAGGGGCTGCGCCTCGGCCAGCGGGTGGTGTCGAATGGCCCGCACGCCGAGGTCGTTTGCGTGCCCTCGAACCTCTGCGCGCCGGTGCCCGAGGGCGTCAGTGACGAGAGCGCCTGCTTCGCGGTGCTGGCGGCCGTCGGGCTGCACAGCGTGCGACTGGCGCAGCCGACGCTGGGCGAGACCTTCGTCGTCAGCGGCCTGGGTCTGCTCGGGTTGCTGGTGGTGCAGCTGCTGCGGGCCCACGGCGTGCGCGTGCTGGGCATCGACCCGGACGCGGCGCGTTGTGGGCTGGCGGAGCGCTTCGGCGCGACCACGCTGGCCGCAGAGCTCCCTCCCCCGCCCCCTGCCGAGGGCGCCGCGCTGGGCCACGCCGACGGCGTAGATGGAGTCATCATCGCGGCGAATGCGCCGGACAAGGGTCCGCTCACCCAGGCCGCCCAGCTCTGCCGGCGACGCGGTCGCATCGTGCTCGCCGGCGTCGTCGGTCTGGAGCTCGATCGGGCGCTCTTCTACGACAAGGAGCTGAGCTTTCGCGTCGCCTGCTCCTATGGTCCCGGTCGCTATGATCGCCGCTACGAGGAGCAGGGGCAGGACTATCCGCTGCCCTATGTGCGCTGGACAGCGCAGCGCAACTTCGCGGCCGTGCTCAACCTGATGGCCGAGGGGCGCCTCGACACCACCTCGCTGGTCAGCCACCGCTTTGACCTCAGCGAAAGCGTCACGGCCTATCAGCTGATCTGCGAGCGCCGCGAGCCGCAGCTCGGTGTGCTCTTCAGCTACGGGGCGGCGACGGGCCCAGCGCTCAGCCCTGAGCAGGCGGCGCCGCGGCTGCTCCCCCGCACGCTCGCGCTCACCCCAGGTGGTGACGCGTCCTCGCGATCGAGCCCGCCGGGGATCGCCCTGATCGGCGCGGGGGCCTTCGCTCACACCGTCCTGTGGCCCGCGCTGCGCCACGCCGGAGCGCGGCTCCAGGTCGTTGCGAGCCGCAACGGTGCGGCCGCCGCCCAGCTCGCCCGGCGGGCCGGAGCGGGCCAGGCCACCACGGACCTCGACGCGGTGCTGGGCGACCCGACCGTGCGGGCCGTGGTCATCGCCACGCGGCACGACTCCCACGCCGAGCTGACCTGTCGCGCCCTACGCGCCGGCAAGGCCGTCTACGTCGCCAAGCCGCTCGCGATCGACGAGGACCAGCTCGCCGCCGTCGAGCACGCGCACCAGCAGGCCACGCTGGCCCGCGAGGCCCCACCCCTCCTGCTCGTGGGCTTCAATCGCCGCTTTGCGCCCCACGCCCGCCGCGCCCGCGAGCTGCTGGCGACCCTCCGCCGCCCGCTGACGGTCGTGCTCACGGTCAACGCCGGCAGCGTCCCCCCGGAGCACTGGGTCCACGACCGCGCCATCGGCGGCGGGCGCCTGATCGGCGAGGCCTGCCACTTCATCGACCTCTTGCGCTTTCTTGCCGGCCAGCCGATCGCCCGCGTGGACGCGCAGTCCCTCGCCGGACAGCCGGACAGCGCCGTCGTCACCCTCGCCTTCGCGGACGGTTCGAGCGGCGTCCTCCACTATCTGAGCCAGGGGCACCGCGCCTTTCCCAAGGAGCGAGCAGAGATCTTCTGCGGCGGCCGCGTGCTGCGCCTCGACAACTGGCGCCGGCTCGAGCTCTGGGGTTGGCCGGTGGCGCGCACGCGGCGCCTACTGCGCCAGGACAAGGGCCACCGCGCCGAGGCTGCCGCCTTCGTCGCCGCGCTGCGGCCGGGCGCTAGCCCGCCGGTAGCTTTCCACGAGCTGCTCGAGGTCAGCCGCGCAACGCTGCGGGCCGACGCGCTGGCGCGAGGCGCCACGCTCGGCGCGCCCTGAAGGAGAGCCGACCATGTCCCTTCAATCCACCCCCCCGCCCAAGAGCCACGAAGACCCCAGCCCCACCAGTCCTCGACAGCACGGTGCTCCGCTGCTCGCCAAGCGCCTGCTCGACGTAGCGCTGGCGGGCCCGGCGATGGTGCTGCTCTCGCCCGTACTCGCCCTGGCCGCGGCGTCGATCCGCGTCACCATGGGTCCACCCGTGCTCTTCCGGCAGCGGCGGCCCGGCCGCGGCGGGCGCAGCTTCTCCGCCTACAAGTTCCGCTCGATGCACGAGGCGCTCGATGCCAACGGTCACCCGCTCCCTGATGGCGCGCGCTTGACGGGGCTCGGGCAATGGCTTCGGCGCACCAGTGTCGATGAGCTGCCGCAACTCTGGAACGTGCTGCGCGGCGAGATGAGCCTCGTCGGGCCCCGGCCGCTGCTCGAACGCTACCTGGAGCGCTACAGCCCCGCACAAGCCCGCCGCCACGAGGTGCTCCCGGGGCTCACCGGTTGGGCCCAGGTCCAAGGGCGCAACGCGACGACCTGGGAGCAGCGCTTCGCCGACGACGTCTGGTACGTCGACCATTGGTCCCTGGGGCTCGACCTGAAGATTCTGCTGCTGACCGTCGTCAAGGTGCTGCGCGGCGACGGCGTCAGCCAGCCCGGACACGAGACGATGCCGGAGTTTCGCGGGAGCCAGCCCGAGCGCTAGCCCGGTGTATTGGGTCTAGAACACGCTCTCGGGCACAAAGACCACGTCGCCCGCCCGAAGCGCTACGTTGGCAGACTGCCCCGAGCCCATCGGCGCTGGAAGCCGGACCTGCTGGCCGCGCTCGACGCGCGTCACGATGATGCCATTGCGGTCGGCGAGCGGCGTCAGGCCCCCGGCGAGCGTGATGGCCTCGATCACGGTCATCGCGTTGAGGAAGGGGAAGGTCCCGGCCTTCGCCACCTGACCCCAGACGAAGATCTTCAGCTTCTGCTGATAGCCCTCTGCAAAGACGCGCACGAAGGGGTTCTTCAGATAGCCCGCCGCCAGTCGGTCGCGGATCATCGAAGCCACCTGCGGCTGCGCCAACCCCGCCACCTTAAGCCGGCCGATCAGCGGATAGTCGATGGTGCCCTGCGCAGAAACCTGGAACTTGCCGCTCAGGTCCTTCTCGCCATAGATCTCGACGATCAGCGTGTCGCCCGAGGCCACGCTGAGATTCTCCGCCACGATCGCGGCCGGGTGCGCACCCACCTTCGCCGGCGTGGCCACCACCGTGTGTCCACAGCCCAAGGCTGCGAGCATGGAGCAGCGGGCCAGCGCGGCTAGGAGTCTGAGAGACATCGCACTCGCTGTCGTCACCCGCTTCGGCGCGCAAGGCTGGCGCCGCGGGGTCTGGCACTGGCGCTCGGGCCTAATACGAGACGCCCACGCGTGCATAGAACTGATGGCGGGCGAAGTCGACGATCCCGAGGAAGCCGCCCGGATTATCCGCGCCGGAGCGCTTCAGATCCTGCAGCTGAAGGTCGTAGCCCACGCCGATGTAAGCCCAATCCTGCATCTGGTAGTCGAGCCCGAGGGCCACCGTCAGGAGATTCGCGCTGATGGCGGGCGGCCGCGGCGTGAAGCGCTCGAAGCCCTGGTACTCTCGCCGCTTGAAGTCGGCGTCGGCGTGCAACACCACCCGGCGGCCGATCACATGATCGTAGCCGGCGTAGACCTTGTGGTCCGTCAGGTAGTTGCCGTAAGGCGAATCGTCGAAGAGACGCTCGTAGCCGAGCTGCACCCGCGCCATCGGCATTAGCCGGTAGGCGACCTCCGCCTTGGCCAGCACGCTGTTGAAGGACGTCCCGCTCTCGTAGAAGGCGTTGCCATAGCCGACCTTCAGCACCGTCGAGAGGCGGGGCGTGACCAGACCCGTCAGGCCCGCGTAGAGCCGCAGGGGCATCGAATCCACGTTGCCAAAGAGCGCGGGCTGGGTCTCGAGGTAGTTGTAGAAGCGCTGAATCGCCTCGATCAGCACCGCCGTCTTCGGCAGCAGCCGGTACTTCGCCTGCAGGCTCGCCTCGTTGTAGAGGCGATTGTTCAGCTTGAAGGCCTGGTCCTCGTAGGCGTCGATCCACAGCGCGTAGGCCGCGGTCAGGCTCAGGCGCCCGCCCCCTGGCGTGATGACCGCCCGCAGGTCCAGCCGGTTGCTGTCACGGGTCAGCGTGCCCGAGCTGAGCGACACCGGCGCTCCGCCGCCGGCCACCGAGGCGATCGCGGAGTTCCGGGTCGTCACCGCGCGCAGGTAGTTGTCTTGGACTTCGAAGCTGAACCAACGGCTGGGCGCGAGCCGCAGCTCCAGGCCCGCGTCGATCTCGAGGCCGCGCTGGTTGGTGATCGCCTCGTCGTTGCTGAGGTACTCGCGATAGCCGAAGGCGCTCTGCAGCCGGAAGGCCACTTTCTGCGGCGCCTGCCTGCCGTCACCGTAGGTCATGCGCTGCGGCGAGCGCGTGGCGATGTCGAAGTGCCCGATCAGCCGCAGATACGGCGCGTCCCGTACGTCGGTCTCGTTCTGCAGCACGTTCGAGTCGTAGCGGCCCTCGATCGACACCCCCGGGTGGACGACGAGCTTCTCCGTCACGAGCACGCCCCGGCCCTCGTTGCGGAAGCGGATCGGGGTGTAGAACTGGGCGCTCGCGCTGCCGATGGTGCCGGCTACGACGACGAGCGCCACACCGAGGGCAGCGAGACGGGCGAAGGGGGGACGGGTCATGCGCATGGCCGGTGCCTCTGCTTGCTGTACTGTCGCCGCGCTCGGGCGGCGCCTGGTTCCCAGCGAATGTGGCTGCGTGGGTCTCGCGGGCCGAATTGCCCGCTGCGCGGCCAAAGTTGCTTCAAGCGTGTTCTTCGTTGCCTCGGTCGCTGCGTGCCGCCCTACGTGGTGGGCGACGCCACCGGCGGTCGGTCGGTCGGCAAGGGCGTGCCCTCGTCCTTCGTGGGGTCACCGGCACCCTCGACATCGGCGTCCACGTCGACGCTGACCTGCGTCTGGCCGACGTACGCCGCCTCTTCGCCGACGCAGGCCTCCGCCTCTTGGCCCAGCACGGTCACCCGCTGGTAGATAATCGTCAGCTTCGAGAACTGGTGATGGCGCTCGGCGTCATCGCGGCGCAGGCCGGCCGCCGTGAGCTCGACGCTCGTCTGCTCGCCGAGCCGGATGTGAGCCCGAATCTGCAGCAGCTTGTCGTTGATGCAGTTCAACTTGAGCAGGTCTCCCTCGGCGCGGGCCTGAGCCGCGAGCCGCTCGACCGTTCTTTCGATCGTCTGGACCTCCGCGAGATAGCGCGCCGCCTGCGCCTGCTGTTCCGCGGCAGAGAGCGTGCGTGCCCCCGGCATCGGAGTGCCAGCGGGGCTCGCCCCGCGCGCCGTTGAGGGCGCCACGGGGCGCGTTCTGCGCCGCGCCTGGCGTGGCCGCCAGCAGGCCGCTGACCAGCAGCATGGCGCCTCCGGCGCCTCGAAGCGAAGCGAAGCGGCGAGACAGTGGCCGAGCCGCGTGCATGGAAGTAGGCACGTTCATGCTTTCACCTGATGGTCCGGGTTGAGGAGCGCGAAGAGTACATTGCCGCTCGCGGGGGTGTCAATAATGGTTTCACGGTTGCCACGACTCAATATGAAGTATCTATTACACATTGCATTCTGACTAGACTACCTCGCCCGCGCAAGCGGCGCTTACGCGGACGCCTCCCCGCCGGCCCCCTCTCTTCATTCCGAAGCCTTGAACCGTCATTCCGAGGCCTGGAACACGAAGGGCACGGCCACCTCCGCCGTCCCACCGCCGTCGGGTGGCGGGAAGCGCCAGCGCCGCGCGAAGCCCTCGATGCACGAGGTCACCTGGCTGTCGCCCAGGGTATCGGTCTCGATCTCGACGTTGCTCACGCTGCCGGTGGCGCTGATCGTCATGCGGATGCCGATCTTGCCCGTCAGTTTGGGATTGCGCTTCAGGGCGCGCTGGTAGCAGCCCTTGATGGCCTGCATACCCAAGCGGATCGTGCGTGCGACGGCGTCCGCCTCCAGCGTCGAGTCGCGCTCGATCGCGCCGGCCGGCTTGACGATGGCCTTGGGGACCTTCTCCTCCACGACCCCGCCGGTCTCGACCTCACCCGGGCCGCCGACGCGGCCACCGAGGTCGCCAATCCCGACGGCGCGACCGGAGCCGCCGTCGCCCTTCCCACGCAGGCCCCCACCACCGCGTCCGGCCACCGTCAAGCCGCCGATGTTGCGGAAGGCGCGATCGGCCGACGTGCCCGGATCCCCGCCGTGCAGCAGATCGGCCATGCCACTGCCGCTGCCGCCCTTGGCGCCGAGGATCTTCAGTGCGCCCATCTGCGCCACCTGCTCGGCCAGCCGGGCGCGACGCGCCGCCTCCCGCGCGCCCTGGCAGGCCTCATCGCAGGGCGGCGCCTCGCGCTTCGGGCCGCGCGGCTTCTTGTTGCCGCCGTTTGCGCCCTCGACCTTCTCGACCTTCTGCTCGCCAACGTCGGCGAGCTTGCTCAGGTCGAGCGAGGCCATCCGCGGCTGCTCCAGCGTGGGCACATACTCGGCGAAGTCATCGGGAATCACGTCGGCGCTGACGCGCCGCATGTTGTCCATGCCATGCAGGTAGATCACGAAGGCCGACGTCACCGCGGCCGTCCCCAGAAAGCTCCAAGCGAGCAACCAGTCCATCTGGCCGAGGATGCTGCCTCTGACCGAGGGGGGGAGCTGGGGTCGTGGCTGGAAGGGCGGCGGCGCGACGAACTGGAACAGCAGCGTCACCTCGCCGAGCACCACCTTGCCGCGCGAGCTCTCGTCGAGCGCCAAGCGGTGCAGCCCATGGCCCTTCCCCTGCGCGCCGGCGCCCTGGCGTAGCTGCTCCAGAGACTGGACCTGCCCCCCCACGGAGACGCGCCCGTCCATCGTCTCACCATAGACGAGCTGGTAGTGGTCACCCGAGTGCTCGAAGAGCGTATACGAGCGCGGCAAGCTCGACGCCGGCACCACAATCGTGTTGCGGGCGGAGACGCCGATGGTGACGGGGCCACGCCGCCGAACCAACCGCTCTTCGACGATCTTGCCGGCCTGGATCACGCCGATGCGGAGGATCTTGGCCTCAGCCGTCGCTTCGGCCTGCTTCGTGGTCGCGTTTCTGCTCGCGTCGTTGGTCGTTGCCATGAACGCCCGCCCCATCTGCCTTCGAGCTACTACCTACTCGCCAGCCGGCTCAAAACGGGCTGTGCCTGACGCTCTCCAGGATCCGCGGCGCGAAGTCCTGGTTGAGCTGGGACCAGTCGTAGTTGATCTGTGAGCGCTGCAGCACGTAGAAGGCGTTCGGCTTCTGAATGCGCCCCTCGATGACGAAGCCCGTCTCGATGCGGAAGACCTTCCGGCCACCCGCCGAGCGCTGCACGGTCACCTGCGGACCCTGCGCCTTGCCATCCCCCGCCGCCTGCCCTGCCTTCTTCTCCGGAGCCCCTGCCGGTGCCGCGGCATCCGCACGAGCCGCGCCCCCGCCCTGCGGCGCCTGCGCGCGGGAAGCGGCCGCTGCCCACAGAATCACCGCAAGCGCCAAAGCGAGTGTGCTTCGGATCTTCTTCTGCATGACGAACTCCCGCCCGATTGGGCCACCCGCTGCCGGGCCGCCCGCCGGGCTCTCGCTAGGGCTTGGCTCCCGGTGCCGGCGCCACCGCATTGCTCCCAGCAGCCTTGGGCTGGGCGGCCTCCTGCTTGGGCTCGGCGGCCTCCTGCTTGGGCTCCTGCTTGGGCTCGGCGGCTTTCCGCGCCGCCTTCTCGGCCTCACGGGCCTTGGTCGCCTGCGCACGCTCGATGCGGCGCCGCTCCTTTTCCAGTTCGCGCTGTGCGCTCTGGATGAAGCCCTCGGCCAGCTCCGTCTGCTCACGTACGGATTCGAGTCGCTTGAACTTCCCCAGGTTGAGCAGCGCCGCCTGCAGCTGCTCCGTCCGCTGCATCCCCGGAAAGCTCTGCGCGTCGAGGTAGAGCACGCCCAGGTTGAAGTACGCGGCGGCGTAGTCCGGTCGCAGCTGCAGCGCCCGCGTGAGCGCCTGCATCGCCTTGACCACCTCGCCCGCCCCGCGATGGGCGGCGCCGAGATTGAGCTGCGCCTCCGCCCGCTGCGGCAGCAGCCCGACAGCTCGCTCGAGCGCCGAGACTGCCTCCTTGTAGTTCTTCACCTCGAGGTACTGCGCCCCGAGGTTGAGCCAGGCGGGCCCGTAGCGGTCATCGACTTGGGTGGCCTTCTGGAACTGTGCCAGGGCGCGCGCTTGGTCGTCATCACGCAGCGCGATCAGGCCCCGCAGGTTGTGGCAGCGCGCCGACCGCGGCTCCAGGCCCAGCGCGATCTCGCAGACCGACTCCGCGAACTCCCTCTTGCCAAGACGGAAATAGGCGCGCGCCATGACCTCCATCGCGGGCGTGAATTTCTCGTCACGGCGCAGCGCGTTCTTGCAGTGCTCGATCGCCTCCTCATGGGCGCCGCGCGCTTCGGCGGCCCGCGCCGCCTCCAGTTGCTCCACCGGCTTCGCCCCGCGCACCTCGGGCATCGGCGCCGCGTTGGCCTCGCTTGAACTCGCGGCTTCAGCGCCCGCTGCACGGGTCGCCGAGCCGGCCGGCGCGCCCGTCGCGCCCGGGTCCCCCGGCCCGACGCGCGCTGCCTGCTCCGCCTGAACCCGGCGCCCCGTCGTAGGCTGCTGCTGCTGGCCGGCGCAACCAACCACCGCCGTGAGCAGACTCGCGAGCACGATGCCGCGGACCCCCTGCGTCGAGACGCCACGGACGCCGTGCATCAGGCTACCGCCCACGCCGTGCGTCAGGATGCCGCGGACGCCCTGCGTCAGGATCTCGTTGGCTCGCTGCATCATGGTCTCCGTCGCTCCACCCGCGCACCCCGGCCGGGTCTTCAGTCGATCACGGTCTCGATGCGCGGCGCCTTCAGCAGCGGATAGCTGCTCGGGTCGAGGGCGTTGAGCCGACGCCGCGCCTCCTCAGTATACGGGTTGGAAACGCCAAGCTCTTGCGCGCGCTCCACGCAGAGGCTGAAGAGCTTCTTCGTCTCCTCCTCGACCGGCCGTACCTCGCGCTCCAGCGCCTGGTCGAGCTGCTCCATGTACATATCCACGGCGTCCTGGCCCAGACGCTTGACCTTCTCGGGCACCGGCAGCTCGCGGAAGCCCTTGGCCACCTCGCGCGCGACGTGCTCGAAGATCACACCCCGCCGCTCCATCCCGGCCAGCGTCCAACGCGCACGCTTGAAGGCCAACACACCGTCGTAGTCATCGCGTAGCGCGGCGGCCCGGCGCTGAAGCTCGGTCTTGCGCCGGATCAGCGTGGGGATGGTCTCTGAGCGCACCTGCGCGGTCAGAAACTCGGCGAGCCGACCCTCCAGCTGCTGGAAGGTCGCGGCAGCCGCGTACTCCGCCCCATCCGAGGCCGGCTGCAGGCCGCGCTGCTTGTACTCCTGAATCGTCAGCTTGTAGTACTTGCTGGCGGTCGCCGCGATGCCCCGCGTCTCCGCATTCTTGGCGATGCGGTAGACCGCCTCCACCGCGCGCATCTGCTGTCCGGGCACCGCGCCGTAGAGCCGTGGGAATTCCCGCAGCACCTTCGCCATCTGGTCGAAGCTGCCCATCTTGCCGTAGATCATCCCGGCCCGGAAGTACGACTCCGCCGCCTCCTGCGGCTTCCCAACCTGAGCCGCATAACGCAGGAAGAGCTGCGCGGCACGGCCGTAATCCTGATCGTTCTCCAGGATCGCGGCCGCGTTGTAGAGCGCATCGACCCGATGCGGGTCGCCCGCGAAGCGCGGTGCGTCCGCCATGATCAGATAGCTGTCCACGGCCTTCTTGAACTCGAAGAAGCGCTTGTAGTTCTCCGCCGAACGCCAGAGCGCTTCCCCTGCGAGCTCGCTCGCCTGGTATTTCTGCCAGACCTGCTCGTAGATGCCCGTCGCCGACTCGAAGCGCATCGACTTCTCGTAGGCAACGGCCGCATTGAATAACGCCTTGTCGGCGTCGCTGCTCTCGGGATTCGACTCGACCAAGGCGAGGTAGGCCACGGCGGCCTGATCGAAGAGCGGGGCTGCCTCCTGCGTCCGACCGGCCTTGTGTAGCTCGTCGGCACGCTTGAAGAGCGTCTCCGCGCGCTTGAATTTGATGCCGACCAGCAGCTTCTGAGCGCCGGTGGCCACGTCACCCGCGCGCGCCTCGCCGCCGCACTTGCCCGACGAGAGCTTGGTCGCCCAGCTCTGCATCTCGTCGAGGTTCTTCTCGAGCTGGTAGGTCACCAACACCGCCTGCCCCGCGTTGAGCGCCATCGCGTCACCGCAGTACTGGTCATAAAGTACGCCGAAGCGCTTGCGCGCATCGGGGAACTGCCCAAAGCGGTAGGCGATTTCAGCGGCCTTGTACGCCAAGCGCGGCGCCTTCGGACTCTTGGGCAGCAGCGTCACGTAGGCGTCGAGCGCGGCCTGCCAACGCTGGAAGGCCTCCGGGAGCGGCGTCGCCTTGAACTCCACGGTCTGCGCCGTGGGCAGCGCTGGCTCGCTGAGCTCCTTCTTGTCGGCGAGGGCCTGGACCTGCTGTTCCCAGGCCTTGGTCACCGAGAAGGCCGCGTCCTCCTGATAGCGATCGTCCAGATTCGAATCGCGCACCTCGGCGTATTGAACCGCGGCCTCGGGAAAGCGCTGCGCGTAGAACAGGCAGCTCGCATAGGAGAAGCGCACCTCATAGGAGTTCTTCGAGTGCGGAAAGCGGTCGAGGTACTTGGCGTAGGCCGCCGCCGCAACGGCGTACTCTTCGCCCGCCTTGCGCAGCGTCTCGACGTCCTTGCTGGCGATGCCGAGATTACGGAGCCGCTGCCCCTCCTTGTGGTGCGATACGGCGGCAAAGATCAGCGCCTGCTCGTCGTATTCGCGCGCGCGCTTCAACGCCTCGGGGTTGTTGCGGTTGATCTTCTCCCACTCCGAACCCTTGCCGAAGAGGCGCGTGAACTCTTCGCGCTCGCGAATCGCTTGGTCGAACTGGCGCAGGCGCTCGAGTGCGGTGATCGTCCGCTCCTGCACCTCGGGGTTTTCGGCCTGGTTCGGCCAGCGCTCGAGCAACACCTTGTAGACCTTGATCGCGTCCTCATACTTCGTCGTGTCGAAGTAGATCTCTGCCAGCCGCCGATAGACCTCGTAGACGTGCTTCTGCGCTTCACGGCCCCGGTAGACGCCATCGATGCGTTGGAGGCCGTTCTCGGCGTCCGCCTGTTGGTCGCCGTTCCAGTCCTCCTCGGCGAAGGAGATGCCGAGATACTGAATCGCCTCCGGTCGCATCTCGGAGCCGGCCTTGCCCGTACGCTCGAGCTCGCGATCGGCGAACAACACCAGCTCGTCGAAGTTCTTGATCGCCTCGGGGAACTTGTCCGCGCGATAGTACGTCCAGGCCAGCTTATAGAGCGCCTCATCGTAGTACGCGTTGCCCTTCGGGCCCAGGTCGATGACCTTGCGGTAGGCGGTGATCGCCGCGGTCAGCTCGTTCTCGTCGAAGTGGTACTCGCCGATCCGCACCCAAGCCTCGGGGTTGAAGCGGCTCGTCGGTGCGAGCGGCCGGCAATCGGTGTAGTCCTTGCCTTCGACCTTGGCCGGAAGCGCCAGCGTCGGCGCCAGCTCACCGGCGGAGGGCGTATAGCGCACGGGCGGCTCGTACTTGTTGCGGCAGACGAGCGCTAGCAGCGCCTGATTGCCGAGCTGCACCTCGCCCATCTCCGCCAAGCAGAAGCCGAGCAGGTAGTACGCCCCGTCGATGAAGCGGTAGCTCGGCCATTCGGCGATCAGCCGCTGGTGCAACGCCACCGTGCGCGCGTAGTCCTGGCGCGGCGGAGCCGGGGCGACGGCGATCTCCTTGCGCTCCAGCTTGCCGAGCTCGCCCTCGTAGCGCTCCTGCGCCAGCAGGTAGTCGTCGTTGGACTGCTCGAAGTAGAGCTCGGCCAGCCGGAAGATCGCGTCCGGGGTCCAGCGGGGCGAGGACGGGTAGCGCCGCAGAAAATCCTCGAAGAGCGTGATCGCCGCCACGCGGCGCGACCGCTCCGCCCGCTCCAGCTCGCTGATCTGCGCGCTGAACGAACCCACGACCTGCTGCCGACGGGCCTCGTACTTGCCTCGCACGACCCGGTTGAGCGTGGTGCGATAGTCGTCGGCGGCGGCGCTGAAGCGCTCGACCTCGGCCTGCAGCTGATCGAGCTCGGCCGCCCCGCGCGCACCGCTCGCAGGGTCGCCACCGGCGGCGGCGCCATTGAGCAGCAGCAGCGCGGCCACAGCGAGCATTGGGCCATGGCGCATCCTAGAGCCTCCCCTCACTTCGGTCCCTCGGTTCGCTCGGCCGACGTCCCCCACAGGGGCGCGCGGCGGGGCGCGAGCTTTGATCTGCGGCGGCGCGCCAGTCACGGCGACTGGCTGCATACTCCCTCGCGACCCCTCCCCGGGGGCCCGGACCGCGGGTCAACGCTCGATGAGGACCTCCTTGAACTCGTCGTCGAGCAGCTGAAGATCGAGCTTCTGCTGGCGAACCAGGCGTGAGGCCTCGTTCGTCTTCGCTTCCTTGAGCGCCCAGGTGACGTCGATGACACCCACGTCCGAGCGCAGCACGAGATCGCGGAAGCGCGCCTCAATCTCGCGATAGCCGTCGAAGGCGACGCCGCCGACCACCTGCTCGCTCTCGCCGTTGAAAGCGGCGAGGTCGCCGCGATCGGCCGCGAGCCGCGCCGCCTCTTCGGCGAGAGCCGCGCGCACGGTCGTCAGCCGCACGTCCACGCCACGTTCGAGCTCGGCGTTGAACAAGCGCAGCGTCGTGTCCACCGCGTCGCAGCGCGCGAGCAGCACATCGTTCCCCACGAGCTCCTGCTGGCTCGCGCTCGACAGGCGCGCCCGATAGACCCCGAGCAGCTGATGCTCCTGCTCGACGAGCGTGCGAAAGCGCTCCTTATAGCCGCGCTCGGCGACCTCCTGGGGCCCGCCGACGCCGGTCGCATCACGAGCGCTGGCCAGCTCGAGCTCGAGAGCCTCGGATTCCTGCTCCAGCTCAGCGAGCGCCGCACGGATGTCGCCCGCCTCGCGCTCGAAGCCAACACGTAGCGTCGCGTCCCGACCGGAGGCCGAGTCGGCGAAGAACTTCTCCACCGCGACGAGTTGGGCGCGGACGCTGGAAACCGTCACACCGATACGACTGAGCTCCGCCTCGAGCTCGGCGATTCTGAGGCCACGGCCGCTGGCGCGCTTACCGAAGGCCTCCGGATCCGTCGGCAGCTTGGCGATCTTGCCGTCCAGGTCGGCCCGCTCGCGTGACAGCGCGGCTAGCTGCTGGCGCTCCGCTGCACCCAGCAACGGGTAGGTCAGGTCGCGCTCCCGGCGCAGGATGCGCTGGCGCGCCTGGGCCAAGCGGTTCTCGATTTCCAGGGCGCCCTCGCGGGCCGCGGCGTACGCCGGGAAGACGCGGATCTTCTGCGGTGAGTCGATGACGCTGCTGATCCGCTGCATGATGCGATGGGTCTGGTCGAGCGTCTGCCCAATCTCGGCCACGTCGCCGACCACGACCAGTCCGCGCTGCACCTGCGGCAGCTCCTTGACCCACTCCGTGACCAGCGGCGGGACCTCGGCGGCGACGGCCAACGCGCCCGCACCGCGGTCCAGGTCGCGGGCCAGCAGGGCGTTGAAGAACACGGTCAGGTCGCCGCGTTCTGCCAGCAGACCAGCCATCTTCTGCTGGGCCGGGTCGAAGCGCTCGCGCAGCGCCGTGAAGAGCTCCGAGGCTCGACCCCACTGACCGAGGCGGATCAGCAGGTTGCCCCGCAGAATGGTCACCTCGGGCACGAGCGCGCTGTCGGGTTGAGCCAAGACCAGCAGATCCAAGGCGCGCAGAGCGGCGTCCAGGCGCCCCTGCTTGATGTAGATCCAGGAGGTCTCGTAGAGCGCCGTGTCGAAGTCGGCGGCCTGCCGCGAGACCTGCTCGTAGTGGTCGGCGGCGCGCACGAGCTCGCCCTGCTGGTAGAGCAGGCGCCCGAGCGCCAGATGGGTCAGGTCGACGAGCTGCTGCTCAGCCGCGCCAGGGGCGGCCCCGGGACGACCCGAGGGGTCGCGCGGCGGCGACTCCGCCAGGATGCTCGCGAAGGCCGCTCGAGCCTGCGCGTAGGCCTTCTGCGCCACGAGGCAGACCCCGACGAAGTAGCGCGCCTGGCGGTAGGGCGCCTGACCGGGCGCGACCGCGCGGAAGAGCGCTAGCGCCTGCTCGACGTGCCCGGCGAAGTAGTGGTACTTGCCGCCGATGTAGAGTGATGCGGGGAGCGTCTCGAAGGCAGGGATGTTCGCGAGCGCACGCGCGTAGGGCTCCGCGGCGGCAAGCTCGCCCGTACTTAGACTCAGCGCGATCAGACCGGCGAGGCCCTGCTGGTAATAGGGCCCGGGTCCGCGCTCGACGAGCTTGGTGAGGTAGCGGCGCGCGCCCAGGAAGTCGCGGCGCCGATGGAGGGAGTCGCCGAGGTAGAACAGGGCCTCGGCGTCGCCCGGCGTCGACGAGAAGCGCTGCACGTAATCCAGAAAGAGGATCGCCGCCTGCGTATAGTCGCCGAGCTTGTAGAGCACCTCGGCGGCGACGAGGCGCTGACCGGCGGTCTGAGCCTCCGCGCGCGCGTCGGTGGTCCGAAAGCGCTGACCGAGCTGACCGGCCTCGCCTTCCAGCGCGTTCACCTCGGCGTTGAGGTCGCGCTGAGGCGCCGCGCGCGCCTTGGCGGGCACCGCGCTGGCGGCTGCGGTCGCAGCCACCGCGAGCAGGACGAACCGGGCCGTGGCGGCAGACGGCGCACGGGTCATTGCGCGGCCCCCTTGGCCGTGACGCTGAAGAGCGCTGTCTTGAAGGCGATGGCCGGGCGGTCCGTGAGCTCGGTAGTCGCGTTGCCCTTCTCGAAGCCGCGCACGGTGATCACGTTCTGGCGCCCCTCGGAGGTGGTGAAGGTGTGGCTGGCGCGCACGTTGTAGCGATAGCCCTCGAGGTAGGTGAAGACCCCGTAGCCGTGCCCGCGATAGACCATCGTCACCGAGAGCGTGTGGTTGCCCGGCGCGATGCTGCCGTTGAAGATTTCGAACGAGCGCTTGGCATCGAGCTCGCCATCCTCGGCGACGCGCGAGTAGATCTGCTTGCCGTCGAGCCCGTAGACCAGCTTGGTCAAACGGAAGGCGCCGCCCATCTCGTTGCTGTGGGTGATGATCGCGCGTGAGCCGGCGATCATGCCGTGGAGCACGGTCTCCTTCAGCAGGTTGAGCCGCGCCTTGGAGCGGAAGACGCGCTCCTTGAGCTCGTTGACGCGCTGCTCGAGAGTCCGCAACCGGATGGTGTTCGAGCCGGGGGTGGCGGCGTCGAGGGCCGCAGGCGCCGGAGCCACCGCCGCACTGCTCGCTGCACTGCTCGCTGCACTGGTCGCTGCATTGGCACCCTCGCTACTCGTAGCGGTTACGGGTGCCGCCGCTGGCGCCGCGCCCGCCCCCTGCGCGCGCCCCACCAGCAGCAGCAGCGAGAGGCCGGCGAAACCCGACAGGCCGATCAGGACTCTTTTCCGCATGGCTGTCACTCCCCTCAAGACCTCGGACGCGGTCGCACACTACCGCAGCATCCGGATGAGGCGCGAATTTGAACGCCAACGACCGTTTTGCCGCTGGGCGACCCGACCTCAGCAACCCGGCCGAGACCGGGAGACCAGGCCGCCCCGCGGCTGACGGCCGCGGTCAACAAGACCAGCGACCGCGCGGCAGTCGGGGCAAACCGGCCAAAGACCGACGAAATCGGGCGCTGGTATAACAGAGCCCGCAGAGCGGTGTCAACGAGAGCACCATTTTGCTCCGGCCCGGGCGAGAGCGGGCATGCTTGCGCCCACCGAGACCTCGAGGGGGTCGGCGCGGCGCGCTGCGACGTCCTGATCGGTGCGCGCTTCAACCGTGGCACACGGCGAGCGCCGGGGAGCTCCGCTTGGCGGAGGAGTCCGACCAACGGGCCGGCCGCGGGTCAAGGCGCGGTCGCGACGACGGGCGGCGGCGCTGCGAGGGCGAGCCGGCCCAAACAGCGGTCGAGGTCCGCCAGCAGCCGGTCGAGACCCCGGCGGGTGGCAGCGGAGATCACGCAGGGGTCCGTGACGCCCGCCTCAGCGAGGTCGGCGCGGATTGCCGCCTCGCGCTCGCTGTCGAAGAGGTCGGCCTTGTTCAACACCACGAGCGTCGGCCGCTCGACCAACGCTGGGTCGTGCGCGGCGAGCTCGCGCCGAAGCAGGCGCAGGTCGTCCGCGGGCCCGCCCTCTTCGCCCAGCAGCGCATGACGGTCGTCGAGCAGGTAGATCAGCACGCGCGTCCGCTCGATGTGGCGCAGAAAGCGGTGGCCGAGGCCGGCCCCCGCCGAGGCGCCTGCGATCAGGCCGGGGATATCCGCCATCACGCACGAGCGGTCTTCGTTCAGCCGCACCAGCCCCAGGCCCGGCGTCAGCGTCGTGAAGGGGTAATCGGCGATCTTGGGCCGCGCGGCCGAGAGGGCGGCGAGCAGCGTGGACTTGCCGGCGTTGGGCAGGCCGACCAGCCCCACCTCGGCGACCAGCTTGAGTTCCAGCCGCAGCTGCCGGGTCTCGCCCGGGGTACCGGGATCGGCGCGGCGCGGCGCGCGGTTGGTCGCGCTGGCGAAATGGATGTTGCCGCGTCCGCCCCGTCCGCCGCGCGCGGCCACCCAGCGCATGCCCGGCTGGCAGAGATCCGCCAATAACGCGCCGCCCTCGACGGCGTAGACGACCGTGCCGCAGGGCACAGGGACGATCAGCGGCTCCGCCGAACGCCCGTAGCAGTCGCTGCCCAGCCCGTGACCACCGCGGTCGGCGCGATAGTGCCGGCGGTAGCGCAGGTCGAGCAGCGTGCCGAGCTGTGGGTCGGCGACGAAGACGACGTCGCCACCGTTGCCACCATCGCCGCCCGATGGGCCCCCACGGGGTACCAGGGCCTCGCGCCGGAAGGCGACGCAGCCGCGCCCGCCATCGCCGGCGGAGACCTCGATCTTGACCTCGTCGATGAAGCGCATTGCAGCCACGACCCGCGCTTCAGGGCTGCGGGCTCCTACCACGGCGGCGCCAGGGGTGCGGCCCGCCGAGAAAGAACTCGCCGTCCGCGCGGACCCTAGCTCACCTGCGGCGGCTGGATCGGCGCGGCGGAGGGCTTGATCGAGACGCGCTTGCGATCACCGCGAAAGGTCTCGAACAGGACCACGCCATCGGTCAGCGCGAAGAGCGTGTAGTCCCGGCCCATGCCGACGTTGGATCCTGGATGAAAGCAGGTGCCGACCTGCCGCACGATGATGTTGCCCGCGCGCACCTGCTCGCCGCCGTAGCGCTTGACGCCACGGTATTGCGGGTTGGAGTCGCGGCCGTTGCGCGAGCTGCCTTGGCCTTTTTTATGTGCCATGGATCTTCTTCCTTCTCCGCGGGCTCAGCCGGCAGCGATCTCGGTGATCTTGATGGCGGTGAAGGGCTGCCGATGCCCGGCCTTCCGACGGTAGCGCTTGCGGCGCCGGTACTTGAAGATCATCACCTTGCGCTCGCGACCGTGCTCGACGATCTCCGCGCGCACCGCCGCGCCGGCCACATGCGGCCGACCGACCTGGAGCTGCTCGCCGCCCGCCAGCAGCAACACCTCGGAAAGTTGGATCGGATCACCGACGCTGCCTTCGAGCTTCTCGACGTGAATCACGTCTCCGGGCGCCACGCGGTACTGTTTACCGCCGGTGCGAACCACGGCATACATGAAGGTCGCTCCTTATCGCGATCCCGGCCACGGGCGACCCACCGAACGTCGGCGAGTGCTTGTCCTGCCCGCGGGGCCTGGGCCGACGCGGAGTGTATCCAGGGCCGTCCCCCTGTCAAGGCTGAAGACCGCAGGGCACCAAGGCGCCAGGGCTGAGGGTGCCAGGGATCGAGCGAGCAGGATCGAGCGGGCAGGATCAGGCGGTCAGGATCAGGCGGTCAGGATCGGGCGGTCAGGATCGAGCAGCGGTCAGCCGTCGAGGAGCTGCGTGAGCAGCGTGTTGACGAGCTGCGGGTTGGCCTTGCCCTGGGTCGCCTGCATCACCTGACCGACGAACCAGCCCATCAGCTTGGTCTTGCCGGCGCGGTAGTCGGCCACGCGATCGGGATGCGCGTCGACCACGGCGCGTACCGCCTGCTCGATCGCCCCGCTGTCGCTCTGCTGGAAGAGGCCGCCCTCCGTGGCGATCTGCAGCGCCGTACGCCCGCTGTCCCACATCTTGGCCCAGATTTCCTTGGCCAGCTTGCCGCTGACCTTGCCGCTCTCGAGCAGACCGAGCAGCTCGGCCAGGCCGGCGGGTGCGACCGGCGCCTGCGCCACGTCGCGGGCATCCGTGACCCGCGACAACAGCTCCGTCAGCATCCAGTTGGCCACGCGCTTGGGCAAGGCGCCGGCGGCCACCGCACGCGAATAGTAGTCGGTGAGCTCGCTCTCGCGCGTCAGCTCGGTGGCGTCGTACTCGGACAAGCCGTCCTGCTCCATCAGGCGCTGGCGCCGTTGGAGAGGCAGCTCAGGCAGCGCGGCGCGTACGGCGTCGATCAGCCCTTCCTCGATCATCACGGGCGGCAGGTCGGGCTCGGGGAAGTAGCGGTAGTCGTGGGCCTCCTCCTTCGAGCGCATCGACTCGGTACGCCCGCCCTCGGCATTCCACTGGCGCGTCTCCTGCTGGATCGTTTGGCCGCGCGTCAGCAGCCCGCCCTGCCGTTCGATCTCGTACTCGAGCGCCTTCTGCACGAAGCGGAAGGAGTTGATGTTCTTGACCTCGACCTTGGTCCCCAACGCCTGCTGACCCCACGGCCGCAGCGAGATATTGGCGTCGCAGCGCAGCGAGCCCTGCTCGAGGTTGCCATCGCAGATGCCCAGCGCCCGCACGATGCCGCGCAGCGTGCGCATGTACTCGGCCGCCTCCTCCGGCGCGCGCAGCGCGGGCTCGCTGACGACCTCGATCAGCGGCACGCCTGCGCGGTTGAGGTCGACGAGCGAGGCCGCACCCGTGGCCAGGTGCACGTTCTTGCCCGCGTCTTCCTCGAGATGAATCCGCGTCAGCCCGATCGAGCGCGGCTGTCCCTCGTACCAGATCTCCACCGCGCCACCTTCCACCAGCGGCTCGTCGTACTGCGAGATCTGATAGCCCTTGGGCAGATCGGGATAGAAGTAGTTCTTGCGGGCGAAGCGGCTGCGGCGCCGAATCGTGCCGCCGGTGGCCAGGCCCAGCTTCAAGGCAAAGGTGATCGCTTGCGCGTTGAGCACCGGCAGCACGCCCGGCTGCCCACTGCAGACCGCACAGACGTTGGTGTTGGGCGGCGCGCCGAACTGCGTACTGCAACCGCAAAACAGCTTGGTCTGCGTGGCGAGCTGGACGTGGACCTCGAGACCGATCACCACTTCCCAGGGCGTCTTGGCCATTGTCTTGGCCATTGTCTTGGCCATTGTCTTGGCCATTGTCATCGCCATTGTCATCGCCGCACCTCTGGCACACGCCGGTGCCAATCGTGGGCCTGCTCGTAGCTGCCGGCGACGGCGAAGACCTGCTCCTCGCCGAGCGGGGGCCCCAGCACCTGGAGCCCGATAGGCAGCCCCTGCCGGCTGAAACCGCAGGGCAGCGAGAGGCCGGGAAGGCCCGCCAGATTGCACGAGATGGTGTAGATATCCGCCAGGTACATCTGCAGCGAATCGTCCAAGCGCTCGCCGAGCTTGAAGACCATGATCGGCAAGGTCGACACAACGATCACGTCGCAGCGCTCGAAGGCGCGGCTGAAGTCCTGGCGAATCAGCGTGCGCACGCGCTGCCCCTTGGCGTAGTAGGCATCGTAGTACCCGGCCGAGAGCGCGAAGGTGCCGAGGATGATGCGGCGCCTGACCTCGGGGCCGAAGCCGTCGTGCCGCGTGCGGCTGTACAGGTCGCGCAGGTCGCGCGGTCGCGCGGCGCGCAGCCCGAAGCGCACACCGTCGTAGCGCGCGAGGTTGGACGAGGCCTCGGCGGTGCAAAGCAGGTAGTAGGTCGCGATCGCGTACTTGGTGTGCGGCAGCGAGATGTCGACCACCTCCGCGCCCTGCGCGGCCAGCTGGTCGATGGCCGCGCGTACAGCCGTCTCGATCTCGGGATCGAGGCCCGCGGCGAAGTACTCGGCCGGCACGCCGATGCGCAGGCCACGGACCCCACGCCGGCAGGCCTCGCGGTAGCGCCCGACCGGCTGCGGCAGGCTGGTGGCGTCGAGCGGGTCATGCCCGGCGATGACCTCGAGCAGCGCGGCCGCGTCCTCGGTCGTGCGGGCGATCGGTCCGACCTGGTCGAGGCTCGACGCGAAGGCGATCACGCCGTAGCGGCTCACGCGCCCGTAGGTCGGCTTGATGCCGACCACGCCGCAGAGGGCGGCCGGCTGGCGAATCGACCCGCCCGTGTCCGTGCCCAGCGCGCCGAGGCAGAGGCGCCCGGCGACCGCGGCGGCCGAGCCGCCCGAGGAACCGCCCGGCACGCGGTCGACGTCCCAGGGGTTGCGGCAGACCCCGAACGCGGAGTTCTCGTTCGACGAGCCCATCGCGAACTCGTCCATGTTGGCCTTACCCAACACCACCGCCCCGGCGGCGCGGAGACGCGCCGAGGGCGTGCCCTCGTAGGGTGGCACCCAATCGGCCAGGATGCGCGAACCGCAGGTGGTGCGCAGACCCTGCGTGACGAAGATGTCCTTCAGCGCGATCGGCACGCCGGCCAGCGGTCCGACGTCCTCGCCGCGCGCCAAACGAAGGTCGAGGGCCCGCGCAGCGGCCAGCGCGCCCTCGGCGTCCACGGTGATGAACGCGTGCAGGGTCGGCTCCAGCTCGGCGATGCGCGCCAGGTAGGCCTGGGCCACCTCGACGGCGCTGAGCTGCCGGCCGCGCACCCGCTCGGCGAGAGCGGTGACTGTCAGCTCGACGATGTCCACCACGTCCTCCACGCCGCGGCCCACGGGCCGCCGATCGATGCCGACAGCCCGGGGCCGTCAGTCGATGATCTTGGGCACCACGAAGTAGCCGTCCTCATGGAGCGGCGCCTGGCTCAGCACCAGCTCGCGCGCCAGCGACGCTACCGTCACATCGGGACGCTCGGGACAGCCCAGCGGCAACACATGGGACGTCGGCTCGACCGCCGCCGTATCGAGCTCGTCGAGCTGCTCGAAGTGCTCGACGAGGCGACTGAGCTGCTCCGCGAGGGCCGCCGTCTCGTCGACGGAGAGCTGAAGCCGCGCCAGCTCACCGACCTTCTGTACCTGCTCGGGACTGATCTTCATCGGTAGCACCTGCTGAGCAGCGGAACGCACGGCATGCGCTCGAACGCGCTTGTTTTCGGGCTAGAGCTGGGCGCCAAGCCGCCCAGCCGCCGGACTAGCGACCGACCGCTTATAACGCGCGGCCTGGTCGGTCGGCAATGGGGTGAAGGGCCGAGGGGCGATGGGGGGGCTGGTATCCCGCCGATAGCCGGCGGCCGCTGTGGGCGAGCCGCACCGTGACCCTGGCCGAGTCCGGACCGGCCGCACTTTGGGGCTTTTTGACCCGCACCAGCCGAGGCCGGCGGCCCGATCGCGTCAGCCTGACGTAATGCGGTCGGATAGGTTTTCATCGCGTCAAGCTAAGCATCTGACATCTGTGTTATTTGTAACGCTCGATGGGATGGCACGCCGCATGCTTTGGTTTGAGCCGGCCGAGTCTGCCTTGCAGCCGGGGCAAAGCTGGTGTTCGCGCCGCGGTACGCGGCGATACTCTGGTGTTCGCGCCGCGGTACGCGGCGATGATCAAGGGGGGTTCTCATGTTCGGGGCCGCCAAGATCCTCGTCCCGATGGATTTCTCGGCTTGTTCTCGCCTCGCGCTCGACTACGCCGTGTTCTTCGCCCGTCACTTCGGCTCGCAGATCGACGTGCTGCATGTCTGGGAGCCTCCGCGCTACGTGATTCCCGAGGTCACCGTACAACTCCCGGGAGAGATCCGGCAGTCGCTGGCGGACTTTGCGCGCGTGGAAGCTGGCAAGGAGATGGACCAGCTCCTGGCGGGTGTGGTGGTGCCGAGCAACGTGCAGCTTCGCGGGCGGCTCGAGTCGGGGGATCCGACCGAGACCGTGGTCGAGCTAGCGGCCAAGGAGGCCTTCGATCTCGTGGTCATGGGAACCCACGGGCGAACCGGGCTCTCGCACGTCTTTCTGGGCAGCGTGGCCGAGAAGGTCGTGCGCCGGGCGGCGTGCCCGGTGCTGACCATCCGGCAGCCCGGCGCTGGAGCGGGATGAGGGTCGGGAGGGGGCTTGGGGGGCGTCACGGTCGGACCGAGTCGCGGCGCGCGTGCCGGTCCAAGGGAGGGAGGAAGCGATGGGAGAACTCTCGGGAGCTGTAGCGGCCCGCCGCTTGCGAGTGCTGGTGCGCGAGACGCACTTCGGCGATGGCATCACCTCCCGGCAGCTGAGGGTGTTCTGCCGGCGCCGCGACCGCTGCGTGCCGGTTCAGCAGTGCAGCAGCTGCGAGCGCTGTCAGGGCTTCTCGCTCGACCACAGCGGCCAGCACAGCTTCCTGAGCTGCAGCTTCACAGCGGAACACGATCACGCCCAGGCATCAGGGACGGCAGGGTCAGAGGCGTCTTCGACGCTCAGCGCGGCCGAGCGCACACCGGTGGCCCAGGTGATGACCAAGGACGTGGTCTGCGTCACGGAGGACCTCGACATCGGCGAGCTGACGCGGCTGTTGCTCGAACGCAACATCAGCGGCGTACCGGTCGTCGACCCGCAGGGCAACCCGGTGGGCGTGGTCTCCAAGACCGACCTGCTGCGCGACGCCTTCGAGCGGCCGAGCACCAGCGGGCCCGAGGTCACGGCACAAGGCCGGGACGACCAGGGCGAGGCCTACGCGGCGCTCGGGCCAGGGTTCCAGCAGGAGGCGGGCTCACGGGGCGTCGTGCGCGACATCATGACGCCGGTCACCTACGCGCTGCGAGCGAGCACCTCGATCGCCCAAGCGGCGGCGTTGATGGCCTTCGAGGGTGTCCACCGCCTGCCGATCGTCGCCGACACGAGTAGCGAGGTCGTCGGCCTGCTTGCGGCGCTGGACGTCCTCCAGTGGCTCGGTGAGCAGAATGGCTATCTGACGCGGCCGCGCCCGGACAACGCCGGACTCGTGATGTGAAGGGGCGGGGCTAGTGATGTGAAAGGCAGCGAGCAGAGGCCCAGCAGGCCGAGGTGAGGACTTCAGAACGGCGCGCTTTTGGGGGAGAGGTTCATCGTGTACCGGCTCAAGGCCAAGGACCTGATGGCGACAGAGCTGATCACGCTCGACAAGAGCGAGACGCTCGACCTGGCCGACGAAATCATGCGGCTCGCGCGCGTGCGTCACCTCCCGGTGTTGGAGGATGGCCACCTCGCCGGCCTGGTGACCCACCGCGACATTCTGCGGGCGCAGGTCAGCGCGCTCGCCGGCCTCAGCCGCGATCAGTCGCGCCAGCTCGAAGCGAAGATCCCCGTGGCCGAGATCATGACCAGCGGCGTGCGAAGCGTGTCGCCAGACACGCCAGCGGTCGAGGTGGCGCGTATCATGCGCGACCACAAGTTCGGCTGCGTGCCCGTCGTCGACGGCGGGCGCCTGGTCGGAATCGTCACCGAGGCGGATTTCCTCGACCTCGTCCTACGGGCCCTCGACGAGGCCGATCCCGAGCAGCGCGCGAGCGCCAGCGCGAAGTGAAGCCGCGCCTGCCTCGGGCCACGTCGAGCAACCTACCCGCCTCCGGCTGCGCCGAGGAACGCAAGCGCCTCGACGGCCCAGCCACAGTCCTCGAGCAGGCCTCAGCAATCGAGCAGACCTCAGTCCTCGAGCAGGCCTCAGTAATAATCGAGCAGATTTGCCCAGCCATGAGACGGACCGGCAGGCTCGCGCGCCTGCGCCGCCCCGGCCTCGGCGCGATACTCGGCCTCGGCCCGCAGCCAGTCGGCCGCGGGATCATGGCCTCCGGTTTCGAGCGAGATGAAATAGGCTCGCAGACGAATGGCCTCCTCCGAGGCGGCCCAGTGGCCGGGCACGACGTGGTGGTGCTGGACGGCAGTCGTGTGCCGGGCCCAGAGGGGCGTCGCGCTTTGTGTCAGCATCGCTGTGCCTCCTGCGCCCCAGGCACAGCAAGGCTCATACCCGATTCGCTTGCGCCGCAGCCCGATCCGACCGCGGCGAGGCAGGGGAAGCGGCAGGCCGACAACGTCACCCCGCGTCAATCCGGTGGGTTATGAAACGTCGTTTTACAAAGTAATTCGCGATGCGCAATCGGATCGGCTCAGAATGGGGCCCTGGGGACCGCCGCGCGATGGGGGAGAGGACAGGAGCTGGTCGAATGGCGCCACTGGAGGGCTTGGAACGGGGCATGGCGACTCACCGCGCTCTCGAAAGAGTGCTTCCGCCGGGGCGCGAGCCATGAGCCACGGCGTCGAGCCGATGCGCGCGATGGTGCTCGAACGCAGGGGGGAGCCGCTGCGCGAGCGCCCTTGGCCACGACCGCGGCCCAGCGGGCGCGATGTGCTGCTGCGCGTCCAGGCCTGCGGTGTGTGCCGCACCGATGTGCACTTAGTCGACGGCGAGCTGCCGGAGGTGGCGCTGCCGCTGATTCCGGGGCACCAGATCGTGGGTCGGGTGATCGAGCTCGGCGACGCGGCCACGCGACTGCGGCAGGGCGATCGCGTCGGGGTGCCGTGGCTCGGTTGGACCTGCGGTAGCTGCGCGTTCTGCCGCAGCGATCAGGAGAATCTTTGCGACCAGGCCCAGTGCACCGGCTATCAGCGGCACGGGGGCTTCGCCGAGCTCGCGGTGGCCGACGAGCGCTGGTGCTTTCCGCTGCCTGCAGAGACCACGGACGAGCAGGTCGCGCCGCTGCTCTGCGCCGGCCTGATCGGCTACCGCGCGCTGCGGATGACCGGGGCGGCGCGCTGCCTGGGCTTCTTCGGCTTCGGCGCCGCGGCCCATATTCTCGTGCAGGTTGCGCGACACGAAGGGCGCGAGAGCTTCGCCTTCACGCGCCCGGGCGACGCGGAGGGGCAGCGCTTCGCCACCGAGCTCGGGGCGACATGGGCGGGTGACTCGACCGCCGCGACGCCACGCCCGCTCGACGCTGCGATCATCTTTGCGCCCGTCGGCGCCTTGGTAGCGACGGCCTTGCGGGCCGTCCGCAAGGGCGGCGTGGTCGTTTGCGCCGGAATCCACATGAGCGAGCTGCCCGCCATGCCCTACGACCTGCTGTGGGGCGAACGGGTGCTGCGCTCGGTGGCCAACCTGACGCGGCGCGACGGCGAGGAGCTGCTGGCCTTGGCCTCGCGGGTGCCGATCCGCACCACCGTCGAGGTCTTTCCGCTGGCGGGCGCCAACGACGCCCTGGCGGCGATCCGCGACGGCACCCTACGGGGCGCGGCCGTGCTGCGGATCGGAGCAGGGTAGGCGCCGGGACGGGCACCCTAAGGGCTCGTGACAAAACAACTCGATCGTTGTGGCCGCCGATCCATCGCGTCCGCCAGCGTCGCTCCTCCTCGGTTTACCCCAGGTAGACCTTCGTCGTCGCTCCTTGCCGGCCGCGCGCCTCGGCAGCCGCAGTCGACCGATTTGTTTTGTCACGAGCCCTAACGCAGGAAGTTGGGCACCCCGGTGAGACGCGGCGCGTGAGCCGTGAAGTCGGCGATCAGTCGGCGATGTGACGGCGTGACCGCAGTGAAGTGAAAGGCCATCAGCTGGTAGGCTGCGCGGCGCTGCTCGCGAACCAGAGCAGCGCGTGCCACGATCGTGCGGTCTACCCCGGGAAGGTCGAACTCGAGCCAACAGCGCGGAAGCCGGGCGTCCTGCCGTCCCCAGGCCCGGGCCAACATCATGCCTCCAGGACTGATATCTGCGGATTGACAAAGAAAAAGATCCTTCCCGCGGCGCTGCTTGACGGCCACGGCGACGGGCGCCCGATGCGCACCACGACGATCCGAAATGGACATGCCCTCCCCCTTCGTCTCACTTTCGGGACGGCAGTAAGGCCGGCAGCCGAACGAGAAGGGTTACCTTATACGACCTAGGCCTACATGTCGTATTTCCTGTCGCCCTTTCAAGACCGCCGTCGGCGCCGTATACTGCGCGTTCGGCCTGCGACGCTGGGGAAGGGATCAAGCGGTGAAGCGAAGGCTCGGCGTAATCGTTCACGGGGGGATGTCCCATCCCCCCGCCCCGCCAAGAGCGCGGTCTTGGCGGGGCCCCACCCCCAATGCCGGGGCGCAACGAGTTGCGCCCCGCGCGAGCGCTTCGTCGCGCTCGCGTGCGATGCTCGACGTGGTTCGGGCATTTTTGGTGCAAGCACCTCGTGAACGCTTACGGCTCGGCTATCCCCACGACAGTTCCCCCCGACGAGGCGCAACCGCCGCCACGGCGGCGCAGCACCGGTCGCTCGTCGTCGCGGCCGGCGTGGCACTGCTGGCGGCCGGCTGCAGCGGCGAGCCGGCGGGCCCGGCGGGCGACGAGGCCGCGGCAACGGCGCACAGCTTCGGGCTGCTGACGCTGCGCATCGCGCCCCAGCCCGGCAATGAACCCGCGGAGCCCGCAGCCGGAACAAGCCTGGAGCTCTCCGCCACGGCTCACCTGGCGCGCTACCGCGCCTTGGATCCGGACCAGGTCGCGCGGCTCCTGGCCCTCCCGCTCGACCCGCAGCGCGAGCTGCCCGCGCTGGACGAGTGCGGTTGGTTCGACCCGACGCGCGACGCTGACGAAGAGGACGTCGCGCACGACGATGAGGGCGAGATCGACCTGCTCGAGGCCGGCGACATTCGGATCGTCGCCCCCGCGCGCAGCCTGGCGCTCCGCCCGCGCTCTTTCGCGGGGCTGCTGCCCTTCGTCTCCGGCACGGTCTACCAGGAGGCGCAGATCAACGTGGCGGCGGGCTTCGAGCAACCGATCGAGATCGGCGCCGCCGGGGGCGCGACGGTAGGCGGGTTCGGACTGCGCGTGCTGCTCCCCGCGCTTCCTGCGGTGGGGGTCGCGGCGCCCGTCGCTGCAACGAGCGCCGGAGGCGGCGCGGCGAGCGGCGCAGCGCTGGAGCTGCGGTGGACGGTGGCGCGCGCGGCGGCCGAGACGATGTACCTCGAGCTGCAAGGCACCGAGCGACCTGCGGGCCCGGTGCTGCGCTGCAACGTCGACGACGTCGGCCGCTTCGCCGTGCCCCGACGGCTGTTGGACGCGTTGGACCCGATGGACACGGGCAGCGTGCTGCTCGAGGCCGTGCGCCTGCGCCGCACGCCCTTTCACGCGCGCGGGCTCGGCGAGGCCGAGGTGCGGGTGATCGCGAGCGAGCGGCAGCGCCTCGCCACGCACTGACCTCTGCGAGCGGCGGCCCGCCGGCCGCGCAACGCCACGACCTGGAGCCGCGACGGATGCTCAGCCCGGCCGAGATCGACGCCCGCCTGCTGCGACTGCTGCCGCGGGTCGAGAAGCCCGCCCGCTACGTCGGTGGCGAGCTCAACCAGGTGGTCAAGCCGTGGGAGCAGATCCCGCTGCGGGTCGCCCTGGCGTTTCCCGATGTCTACGAGATCGGGATGCCGAACCTGGGGCTGGCGGCGCTCTACGAGCTGGTCAACCAGCAGCCCGAGATGTTGGCCGAGCGCGTCTATGTGCCCTGGACGGACATGCAGGCGCTGATGCGGGCGCACGACCTCCCGCTCTTCTCACTGGAGACGCGGCACGCGCTGCGGGACTTCGACCTGGTGGGCATCTCCCTGCCCTACGAGTCGATCTACACCAATGTGCTGACGCTCTTGGCCCTGGGCGGTATTCCGCTGCTCGCCAGCGCGCGCGTTGACGGTGATCCGCTGGTGCTGGCCGGCGGTCACGCGACCTTCAATCCCGAGCCGATGGCCGACTTCATCGATGCCTTCGTGATCGGTGACGGCGAGGAGGCGTTGATCGAGGTCGCACACACCGTGCTGACGGCCAAGCGTGCCGGCGCGACGCGCGCCACGTTGCTGCGCGCCTTGGCCGCGCTGGACGGCATCTACGTGCCCGCGCTCTACGACGTCAGCTACCACGCCGACGGGCGGGTCGCGGCGGTCAGCCCGCGCGCGGCCGGCATCCCGGCGCAGGTCTGCAAGCGCGTGGTGGCCACGCTACCGCCGCCGCTGACGCGGCCGCTGGTCCCCAACCTCGACACGGTGCACAACCGCGTGGCGGTCGAGATCATGCGCGGTTGCACGCGCGGCTGCCGCTTCTGCCACGCGGGGATGGTGACGCGGCCGGTGCGCGAGCGCACGGTCGAGGAAATCGTCGGCGCCATCGACGCGGCGCTCGGCGCCACCGGCTTCGGCGAGGTCGGGCTGCTCTCGCTCTCGTCGTCGGACTACAGTCACGCCCTCGAGCTGGTCCGTGCGGTCGCAGCGCGCTTCGGCTCGCGTGGCGTCAACATCTCGCTGCCCTCGCTGCGCATCGAGTCCTTCTCGGTCGAGCTGATGCAGGCGCTCGCTGGCAACTCGCGGCGCGGGGGCTTCACGCTGGCGCCGGAAGCGGCCAGCGAGCGCATGCGGGCGATCATCAACAAGCCGGTTTCGACGGCACAGCTGCTGGAGACGGCGCGCGAGATCTATTCGCGCGGCTGGCACACGATCAAGCTCTACTTCATGATCGGGCACCCCGAGGAGACGCTGGCCGACGTCGAGGCCATCGCGGCGCTGTGTCAGGCCGTGCTCGCCGAGGGGCGACAGGTGCTCGGCGCGCGAGCCAAGCTGCACGCGGGCATTAGCACCTTCGTGCCCAAGCCGCACACGCCCTTTCAGTGGGTTGCCTGCGATTCGATCGAGCAGATCGCGGCCAAGCAACAGCTGCTGCGCCAGCGCCTGCGTCAACGGGCGATCAAGCTGAGCTGGTCCGATCCGCGCGAGACGATGCTCGAGGCCTGGCTGGCGCGCGGCGATCGTCGGCTGGGTGCGGTGATCCTGGCGGCCTGGCAGGCCGGCGCGAGCTTCGACGCCTGGCGCGAACACTTTCGCTTCGAGCTCTGGGAACAGGCCTTCGACGGGGCCGGACTGGACCCGGCGTTCTACACGCACCGCCCCCGCGCGCTCGAGGAGCGACTGCCCTGGGAGCACATCGATGCCGGCGTGAGCCAGCGCTTCCTGCGCGAGGATCGCGCCTGGAGCGCGGAGGGGCGCCTGCGTGACGACTGCCGCGAGCGCTGCTTCGCCTGCGGGGTGCTGCCGACCTTCAAGGCGCTGCGCGCCGCGCATCCCGGACCGGGCTGGAAGTGCCCCGAGGTTGGACCGCCGGCGACGGCGACCACGAAGAATGCGGCCACGGCGCCAGCAGCGGCAGCGGCGATGACCGCGGCGGAGCCGCGCGCGTGAGCCACATAAGCGTTCACGGCCCCAAGGCGCCGCCCCCCCCGGCGGAGGCCGGGCCCCCCGGCGGGCGGGGGGGACCAGGCGAACCCGGCCCGCGGGCCGGGGGGGGGGGGGGCCGGGGGGGGGGGGGGGGGCGGGGGGGGGGGCGCCCGGGGCGCGGGGGGGGGAGGGGGGGGGGGGGACACCCCGGGGCGGGGGGGGGGGGGGGGGGGGGCCCCGCCCCGGGGGGGGGGGGGGACTGAGCCACAGCAGCGAGCGCGAGTGATGAGCGAGCGTGGCGCCCCAAGCGCGAGCGCAGCGCTGTGGCGCTATCGCGTGCGTTTCGCCAAGGAGGGGCCGCTGCGCTGGGTCGGCCATCTCGACCTGCAGCGCGTCTGGCTGCACACGCTGCGGCGCGCCGAGCTGCCGCTGGCCTTCAACACCGGCTTTCATCCGCGTCCGCGGCTGGTCTTCGCCGCCTCGCTACCGCTAGGGTTCATCGGAAAGGCCGAGCTGCTCGAGCTCGGGCTGACGGAAGAGCGCGACGCTGCGGGGCTGCACGCCGGGCTGCACCGATGCGCCGCTCCCGGGCTGCGCATCGACGAGGTCGTGGCCGTCGACGCCGACGCGCCGGCGCTCGGTCGCGGGCTGCGCGCCTTCGACTACGCGGTGACCCTCGAAGCTCAAGGCGATGCGGAGCTCGACGGCCGCATCGCCGCGCTGCTCGCCGCGACCTCGCTACCTCGAGAGCGACGCCGCCGCCCCTACGATCTGCGACCGCTGATCGAGCGCCTCACCCGCGTGGGCGGGGGGGCACTGACGATGCGCTTGAGCGCGGGCGAGGGCACCACCGGCCGACCCGACGAGGTGCTGCGCGCCCTCGGCTACGAGCCGGCCGACGCGACGATCGAGCGGACGGCCCTGTGCTTCGAGGGTCAGCGTTAACCGATCGCCTACTCGACGACGGCGGTGCAGCCGAAGAGCAGCTTGATCTGCGCGACCGCCAACGCCTTGCAGACCGAGGGGCAGATGCGCACGGCGTCGCCGTCGAGGTACCAGCCCGGCGCGTTGGCGCTGCAGGACGCACCGTCGGCGTGACGCGGGACCACGACCCAGCCGCGGTCGCCTTCGGCGTTGACCTGAATCTGGGCCGTGTCCACGGCGCGCTTGCCCTCGAGCTTCGGTAGCGGATAGCGGCAGGGGATGTCGACGAGGCCGGCCACGCTGCGCCCGAGCTCGCCGAAGATCCCGCTCGGCAGACCCTCGCCCGCTTGATCCCAGAACGAGGCGCAGATCGAGAACTTGGTGCCGCCGGTCTTGTCGCTGAGCGCGAGGTAGGTGGTGCCCTCCGCCGCGGCGCTCGGGCAGCCGCGCGGGTGGCCCAGCGAGCTGCGCTCGCCGTAGCCGACGATGCTGTGCACGAGGTAGTTGTTGAACATCGCACCACCTTCGAGCGCCCGTAGCTGCTGGTCGAACCAATCGGGCGTAACCCCCTCGGCGTTGGAGTCGCTGACGACGACCAGCACCTTCTTGGCGTTGGAGCGCAGGAAGGTGCTGTACTCCGGATAGAGTCCCACGATCTGTCGCAGCGCGTCGTTGCCGACATAGCGCTGAATGTGGCGGTAGCGCTCGCCGTCCTGGCAGTTGACGCCGCCGAGCGGCGGCGGCACGCAGAGCTTCTCCTGTCCGCCCGACTGCTTGTCACCGAGCATCACGAGGTGCAGATCAGCGCGCAGCCCGAGCATGTAGCCGGCGAAGTTGTTGATGTTGTGGACGACCTTGGCGATCTCGTCACCCATGCTGGCCGAGCCGTCGACGGCCCAGATCATGTCGACCGGCGTGTGACCGCGATCGCCGCCGACCTCGCCGCAGCTCTGCCACGGCGGCTGGAGCGGCGTGCCCAGGCCCCCCACGATCTTGGCGCAGCCCGGCGCGCTCGCGCACTCGGGGTCGGCGCAATCGATCGCCGAGTCACCGTCGTTGTCCCGTTGGTCGCCGCAGACCTCCTTGGTACCGCGGGAGCTGGCGCTGCCCTCGGCGATCACGCCCGGGCCGCAGGCCGCGCCGCCGAGCAGCGCGCTGCAGAGCGCGATCGCAGCCGCCAGCCGATGGCGCTGCGCCACCAGGCGCGCCAGCACGGGAGGGATCCAGCCACACGCCCAGAACGGTCGCCGGTGCGTGAGGGAGGCAGGGCTGTGGGTGCGCGCGCTCATCGCTCTCGGCTGTCCCTATCTCTCGTTACGCGTGATCTCTCGTTGCTCGTGCTCGGCCGTCGGCAGCTTCTCCGAGCAGGGTTCATGCTTCAAGCTGCGCAATGCAAATCAACTGCCAGCCGTGAAGAGGCTCCATTTCATGCACTTGCCCGCTGCCGTCGACCTGTGGCCTGGCGCGTCGAGCCGCCGCTGGCGCTCGCGCATAGGCTCGCGCGGTCGCCACCTTGGGCACCGGGTCGGGCACCGGGACTCCGCCGGCGCCGGAGCCGCCCGCGTCACAGCCGCTCCCCGCTGAAGGTGCCCACGCCAATCCACTCGCCGGCGCCCAGCTTCTTGATCGTCTTGCCGTCCGGCTCCATCAGCACGCCGGCCGATCCCTGCAAGGTCAGGTCCTCGAAGAGGTGAGCGTCATAGAGCCCCTTGTCGAGTTGGTACTTGACCTCGGCCACCATCAGCTTGACCTGGGCCGTGCAAAGCTCGGCAATCGTCGAGCTGGTCAGCAGCTGCGCACCGAGGTCGAGCAGGCTCCTGGCCCCGAACAACCCGACGTAGAAGTTCCGGTTGAGGATCTCGGTCACCGCGTTGGCGAGCCGGTCGCAGCGCACCATCGAGGTCAAGGACTCCTCGAGGTTGGGGCTACCGAGGGTCTCGAGCATCAGCCCGCCCACCACGGTGCTGGCCACGGGAAGCTTCATCGTATGCGCGCCGATCGAGATCCGATCGGCCTGGATGTGCTGCAGCGTCGCCGTCCGCGGCGTGCGTTGCGCGGCGTCCAGCTCGTAGCTCCGCGAGACGCCGCCCACCTGCGCGCTGAAGCGCAGGAAGGTGTGCAGGATCGAAAGATCGCCGGTGATGAAGCCGTCCGAGCTGACCGACTCGTCGCGGATCTGCATCTGCGAGTGGAGCTGGAGGTTGGCCACCTGGCTCAGCGCCAGCGCCATCCTGCGCAGCTGGTCACGCCCGGCCCGGTCGCCTGCTGCGCTGAGCAGCGAGGCGATCTGCGTGCGGTACATCTTGACCAGCGATCCGGTAATGCCCGTCATCTGGTCCATCGTCCGCCCCAGCAGCTCGTCGGCCGGATCGTTCTCGCCGTCGGAGAGGCGCGTGTAGAGGCCCGCCACGGCCTTCAGCACGGGCGGAGCGGCGCTCAGCTCGGTCGTAATCTGCAGCGCGTTGCCGCTGATCTCGGGCGTCCAGTCGTCGAGCTGCACCACCGCGGTGAGCATCACGTTGTTGTCGATCGCCGCCTGGGTCAGCGAGAGGTTGTCCTTGCAGCCCGCGGCGACGGTCTGGCCGTCGCTCTGGCCGTAGCCGACGACGCTGTACTGCGTGGCGGGACGCAGCCCGGCGAACTTGACCTCGACGCCCGAGCTGCTGAGCGCGATGTTCTCTTTGGTCGAGCTCGGCACCAGCGCGCTGGCCGCCGGTGCGCGCAGCGGGTCGAAGCCGGCGCAGGGGTAGTTCTCGACCAGTCGCAGCGTGGCCACCAGGGATGCTGCGGCCGAGTTGCGGCTGATCTGCACCCTGAGCTGGCCGCCGTTCTCCTTCGAGATGAAGACGGGCACGTTGGCCTTGGTGCCTGCGTCAGCGGCCGTGCAGGCGACCTTGAAGGTGGTGGCGTTCCGCACGCGCAGCGTGAAGCGAGCCTTGCCCTCGAAGTCCGTCACGCCGACGCGACTGTCGAGCACCGCGCCGTTGCTGAAGCCGACGAGGTCGCAGCGGATCCGCGCCGTCTGGATCGCATAACCACCGGGGTCGGTGTAGCGCATCGTGATGTCCCGGGTGTCGAACTCGAGCAGGGTGAGCTGCGCGAAGCCGAGCGGCTCCAGCGTGTTGCTCGCGCCGCCGCAGGCCCCGAGCGCGGCCAGCGCCACCGTGGTGGCCAGCACGCCCCAGCGCCCGCGCCTGGTTCCCGCCTTGTGGATCCTCATGACGTCCTCCTCCAACAGCCGGTATCTGCCGGCCCCAGCAACACCCTCCGAGCCGTGGATCCCACTCGTCCACCAGCAGGGCGCCCCGTGCCGACGATATGCAACCCATGGGCCATCAATGTTCGATAATAAAAGCAGAACCTTAGGACATCGCCCCGCGGCCGGAGGGGGGCCGAGCGATCCCAGCTAGCGCGGGGGCGCGGCGAGCTAAGCGTTGCGATATCGACGGGTTGAGAATGGGGTCAAGAGACCCCGTGGTGGCTCCGGGATGATCCTAGACCGAAAACAAGCGCGTTCGAGCGCAAGCCGTTTGTTTTCGGGCTAGACGAGCCGGCAGGCGAGCATGCCGGGGTGATGACGCGGGGTGAAGTCGCGGGGATTCACTCCCCGCGACGAGGGGGCTTTGCGAAAGCCCCCTGAGTCATATCTGGGCCCAAAGCAAGCGCGGGACGCGCTTGTTTTGGGCCTAGGAGCCTGTCGTCACCACCCCGAAGGCCCGCAACAGCTGCTGGGCGGCGAGCAGGGGCGTGGTCGTGCCCTCGAGGACGGCGTGTTCGAGCGGGCCGAGGGTGGCGCGGACCTCGGGGTGGGCGCGGAGGGCCTCGTGCAGGCCGCGCTCGACGAGGCCCCACATCCACGCGAGCTGCTGGCGGCGGCGGCGGGCGACCAGCTCGCCCTGCGCTTCGAGCGCGCGGCGGTGCGCCTCGACGTGAGCCCACAGCTCGTCGAGGCCGGTGCCGCAGCGGGCGCTGCAGGTCACGACCGGCGGCTGCCAGTGCGGCGAGCGCGGCCGCATCAGGTGGAGCGCGCTCTCGGTCTGCTGCCGGGCCCGACGCGCGGCCAACTCGTTGTCGCCGTCGGCCTTGGTGATCGCCACCAGGTCGGCGAGCTCGAGCACCCCACGCTTGATACCCTGGAGCTCGTCGCCGGCGCCGGCGAGCGCCAGCAGCAGGAAGAAATCGACCATCTCGGCGACCGCCGCCTCGGACTGGCCGACGCCGACCGTCTCGACCAGCACCACGTCGAAGCCCGCCGCCTCACAGACCAGCAGCGCCTCGCGCGTCGCCTGCGCCACGCCCCCGAGCTCGCGGCCGCTCGGCGAGGGGCGGACGAAGGCCCGCGGGTGCACGCCCACCCGCTCCATCCGCGTCTTGTCGCCCATGATGCTGCCGCCGCTGAGCTGGCTCGACGGGTCGATCGCCAACACCGCCAGGCGGTGCCCACGCTCGAGCAGGCGGGCGCCGAGCGCGTCGATGAAGGTGCTCTTGCCGACGCCGGGCACGCCGGTGATGCCGACCCGCAGCGCGCGGCCGCAGTCGGGCAGCAGCCGCACCAGCAGCTCCTGCGCCAGCAAGCGGTCGCTCGGCCGCTGGCTCTCGACCAGCGTGATCGCGCGCCCGAGCACGGCCCGGTCACCGGCGCGCACGCCCGCCGCGTAGGCGTCGAGGGTCAGGGTCGGTTGTCGCCCGAGTCGCATGCGTGCGGCGGTGGCGGCGCGCCGGGGCGGCGGCCCGGCGCTAGGCCGCGCCCACCAGCTCGGGATCGAGCTGCGTCAGGAGCTGCTGCGCGGCGACGTGCGCCACGGTGCCGGGGCCGAAGATGGCGGCCGCGCCGGCCTGGCGCAGCGCCGCGTGGTCCTGCGGCGGCACGACGCCGCCCACGACGATCAGGATATCGGCGCGGCCGAGGCGGGTCAGCTCGCCGCGCAGCGCGGGCACCAGCGTCAGGTGGCCGGCCGCCAGCGAGCTGACGCCGACCACGTGCACGTCGTTCTCGACCGCCTGGCGCGCGGCCTCCTCGGGCGTCTGGAACAAGGGCCCGACGTCGACGTCGAAGCCCATGTCGGCGAAGGCGGTGGCGATCACCTTCTGGCCGCGGTCGTGGCCGTCCTGGCCCAGCTTGGCCACCAGCAGGCGCGGCCGCCGCCCCTCGCGCTGGGCGAAGTTCGCCGCCAGGCGCCGGACCCGCGTCAGCGCCTCGTCCTGCTCGCCGAGCTCGCCGCTGTAGACGCCGCTGATCGCGTGGAGCTGCGCCTGGTGGCGGCCGTAGACCCGCTCCAGCGCCGCGCTGATCTCGCCGACGGTGGCCTTGGCCCGCGCGGCCTGCACCGCGAGCTCGAGCAGATTGCCCGTGCCGCTGCTCGCCGCCTGCGTCAGCGCGCCCAGCGCCGTCTCGACCGCGCCGGCATCGCGATCGGCGCGCAGGCGCTCCAGCCGCGCGACCTGCGCCTTGCGCACCGCCGTGTTGTCGACCTGCAGAATCGACAGCTCGGGCTCGTGCTCGAGGCGCTCGGCGTTGACGCCGACGATCACCTGCCGCCCGCTGTCGATGCGGGCCTGGGCGCGAGCGGCGGCCTCCTCGATGCGCATCTTCGGCAGCCCCGACTCGATCGCGCGCGCCATCCCGCCGAGCTGCTCGATCTCCTGGATGTGCGCCCAGGCGCGCTGCGCCAGCTCGTGCGTCAGGCGCTCGACGTAGTAGCTGCCGCCCCAGGGGTCGATCACGCGGCAGCTCCCGCTCTCCTGCTGCAGGAAGAGCTGGGTGTTGCGGGCGATGCGCGCGCTGAAGTCGCTCGGCAGCGCCAGCGCCTCGTCGAGCGAGTTGGTGTGCAGCGACTGGGTGTGGCCGTGCACTGCGGCCATCGCCTCGATGCAGGTGCGCATCACGTTGTTGTAGGGGTCCTGCGCCGTCAGGCTCCAGCCGGAGGTCTGGCAGTGCGTGCGCAGACAGAGCGACTTGGGGCTCTTCGGGCTGAAGGCCTGCAGCAGGTTGGCCCAGAGCAGGCGCGCGGCGCGCAGCTTGGCCACCTCCATGAAGAAGTTCATGCCGACGCCCCAGAAGAACGAGAGGCGCGGCGCGAAGGCGTCGACGGCGAGGCCGCTCCGTACGCCCGTGCGCACGTACTCCAGGCCATCGGCGAGGGTGTAGCCCAGCTCGATGTCGGCCGTCGCCCCGGCCTCCTGCATGTGGTAGCCGGAGATGCTGATGCTGTTGAAGCGCGGCATCTGGCGCGCGGTGTAGCCGAAGATGTCGCCGATGATCCGCATCGAGGGCGCCGGCGGGTAGATATAGGTATTACGAACCATGAACTCCTTGAGGATGTCGTTCTGGATCGTGCCGCTGAGCTGCGCCGGCTTCACCCCCTGCTCCTCGGCCGCGACGATGTAGAGCGCCAGCACGGGCAGCACGGCGCCGTTCATCGTCATCGACACGCTCATGCGATCGAGCGGGATGCCGGCGAAGAGGATGCGCATGTCGTAGATCGAGTCGATCGCCACGCCGGCCATGCCGACGTCGCCGAGCACCCGCGGGTGGTCGCTGTCGTAGCCGCGGTGCGTGGCCAGGTCGAAGGCGATCGAGAGCCCCATCTGGCCGGCGGCGAGGCCGCGGCGATAGAAGGCGTTGCTCTCCTCGGCGGTCGAGAAGCCGGCGTATTGCCGAATCGTCCACGGGCGCTGCACGTACATCGTCGCGTAGGGTCCGCGCACGAAGGGCGGCAGGCCGGGCATCGTCGCCAGATGGCTCAGCCCCTCGAGATCGGCGGCCCCATAGACCGGCGCCACGGCGATCTGCTCGGGCGTGGTCCCCCGCTGTGCGGCGAGCGGCCGGCCGGCCTCCGCGACGGCGAGCCGTTCCCAGGCCGCCCGGTCGACCGGGGTCGTCGGGGCGCCGGACGCGGCGTCCCACAGGGGCACGTTGCGGTAGTCGGGAAGAGGGCTCATAGCGGAACTCCAAGCTGCTGCAGCAGCGCCGCGAGCGCTTGCTCCGCGTCGCCGCCGAGTGAGACGAAGTGGTCGATGCCGGCGGCGCGGTAGGCCGGCTCACGCTCGCCCGGCCGCCCGGCGAGCACGACGAAGCGGGCCCCGCGCTCGCGCAGCGCGCGCGCCAAGGGCTCGGCGTGCTCGGCGTAGGCCTCGTCGGTCGAGCAGATCGCCGCGCCCTCGGCGCCGCTGGTGGCGAAGGCCGCCGCGGCCTCGTCGGGCGTCGCGAAGCCATCGTTGCCGAGCGGCTCGAGACCGCCCGCTTGCAGCAGGTTGGTGGCGAACTCCGCGCGCGCGCGATGCTGCGGGATCGGGCCAAGGTTGGCGAGGAAGACGCGCGGCGGTCGGCCGTGGATGGCGGCGTAGGCCTCACTGGCGTCGCGCAGGCGCTCGAAGGGCGCCGCGTCCCGGCGCGGCTCGAGCGGCTCGGGCAAGGCCGGGCGCCCGCCGGCGCCCGCCTGGAGCAACGCGGCGAGCTGGCCGAGCGTGGCCCCGGCCGCGGCGCCGTCGATCGCCGCGGCCATCAGCGCGCCGGGCTCGAGGGGAGCGTCGGTGCTCAGCCGCGCCGCCAGGCCCGCGGTGGCGGCGGCCTGCGGGTGTGCCTTGCGGTGCTCTGCCAAAGCCGCAGCCGCCTCGGCGCGCAGGCTCGCGGCCGCGGGCGCCGAACGCTCGACACGCCGCTCGTGAATATCGGCGAACTCGCTCACGCCAGTCAGCGGCTGACGGCGCTTAGCGGTCGCTTCGTGGCGCCGGCGCGCGGCCTCGCCGATCCAGCGGCCGACCGCGCCGCTCAGCAGCGCGCGCGCCATTCCGCCCTCGGTCTCGATCTGCTGCAGCACCTTCCAGCCGGCCTCGGCCAGACTGCGGGTCGCCGCCTCGACGTACCAGCTCCCGCCGGCGGGATCGAGCACCCGGCCGAGCTCGGCCTCGTCGCGCAGGATCGTCTGCGTGTTGCGGGCGAGGCGCCGCGATCCCTCGTCGCTCGGCCCGAGGGCTTCGTCGAAGGGACCGGTGGTCAGCGCCTCGACCCCGGCGGCCGCGGCGGCAAAGCCCTCCACCGTCGTGCGCAACAGATTGACCCATGGGTCGCGGGCGGTCTTGGTGCGCGAGGCGGTGCAGGCGTGGATGCGCATGCGCTGCGCCGGCGCTGTCCCCCCCGCCGCGGCCACCAGGCGCGCCCAGGTCAAACGTGCGGCGCGCAGCTTCGCCAGCTCGAGAAACACGTCGCGGCCGACAGCCAGGCGGAAGGTGAGCTGCTCGGCAGCGGCGTCGAGCGGCAGGCCCGCGTCGGTCAGCCGGCGCAGGTAGGCCGCGCCCGTGGCCAGGGCCAGACCAAGCTCCTGCCCTGCCGTGGCGCCGGCGTCGTGATAGGCGAGCGTCGAGACCGTCACCGCGCGCAGCTGCGGGGCGTGCGCCGCGGTCCAGCCCGCCAGATCGGCGAGCTGCTGCAGCAAGCGCTCGAGCGCGCAGGGCAGGCGCCCCTCGGCCGCCAGGGTGCCCAAGGGATCGGCCCCGCAGGCGCCGCGCAAGACCGCGGGCGCGAGGCCACGCCGGCGCGCCAGCGCCACCAGCGCCGCGGCGGCCGGGAGCGCGCTGCTGCCGGCGTCGAGATCGATCGCCACCTGCTGCAGGTCGACCCGCGCCAGCAGCGCGTCGAGGGCCTCGACCTGCGCGGCCAGCACGCCGTCGACCGGCGTCACGGGACCCGAACGCGCGGCGAGGTCTGGATCGCTGCCGCCGCGCAACGAGCGGTCGAAGGTGATCCACAGCGAGCGCGCGCCGTGGCCGAGCTCGTCGGCGACGATGCGCGCGGCCAGCGCCGGGTCGGGGGCGGCGATCCGCGCGCGCACGTCCCAGCCGCCCGGCGCGGGCACGGGCGCGCTGCCGCGCGTGAAGGGCGGCAGCCCGGGCAGGCCGGCGACGTCGCCCGCGAGCGCCCCTTCTGCGCTATAGAGCGGCTCGATGCGCAGACCGTCCTCGGTGCTGCTGACCAGGCGCTTGTCGAAGGGCGCTCCCTTGAGGTCTTCCTCGACGACGGCACGCCAGTTGCTCAGGCTGACCGGCGCGGCGACCGGCGCGGCGACCGGCGCGGCGGCGCGGCGAAAGGGAAACGAAGCGCGTGTTCGTGCGATGGCTCTTGCGGTTGGCTGGACATGCCTGCTCCCTACCTGCGATGGGCGCCGATACTAGTCGCAGCGGGCCGCGGAGTCGATGGTCCGGTGGGCTGCGGGGCGAGGGCCACGGGGGCGTCGACGACAGGCGGGCGGGAGATGGCGATGAGCGGCGGTTCGAGCACGCAACTTCTCGCAGGCACGAGCCGAAAAGGGAGCCGTCGGTTCGCACGGGCTTCCGTCGCGGACCGGCCGCTGCGCGGCGGGCCCACCACTGGGTTCGCGGCGGGGGCCCGAGCCCGGCGTTCGGCCGCGCCGTCGCAAGGGCGGCGTGGCGGACGAGCCGGACTGGCCCGACCCACGCTGGATGCCGGGGGCCCTCCCGGCCGGAAGGAGCACTTGCCATGACTGGTCGTCCTGTCCCGCTCTCACGCCGCCCGCGCGCCGGGCTCGCGCCCGTGGGCCTGCGCTTGGTTTCCCTCCTGGCTTTCCCACTGGCCCTCACGGGTTGCACGAGCGAAACCGCCGACTACTGCGACGATCTGACGCCCTGCGGCGCGGGTTACCGGTGCAACGTCGCCATGCTCACCTGCGTGGCGGTGCCTCGCGCGAACGCCGACCGCGGGCCTGGTCGCGGCGGGAGCGATGGCAGCGTGGGCCGCGTCGGTGGGGACGCGGCTCCGGACGCCGGCAGTGACGCGGCCGGCCCAGGTCGCGCGGACCGCGACCGTGACGGGGATCCCGATCTCACCGACTGCGCCCCTGACAACGCGGCCGTCGCGCACGGCAAGGCCGAGACCTGCAACCAGGGCTTGGACGATGACTGCGACGGCGTAGCCGATGGCGTGGACAGCCAGGGCTGCCTTGTCTATTACGCCGACCGCGACGGGGACGCCTTCGGCGCGGCGGGCGAAGGCCAGTGTCTATGTGCACCCAAGGCGCCACACCTGGTGATCAACGATCGCGACTGCGGCGATGGCGATGCCGACATCAAGCCGGGCGCGCGCGAGCGCTGCAACCGCATCGACGACGACTGCGACCAGCTCACCGACGAGGCCGACGGACCCCTTCCGCCGATCGAATGCAAGATGTTCTACCCGGACGCCGACCATGACGGCTTCGGCGCCGCCGCCGGCGGCAAGTGCCTCTGCGCCGGCAACGCGGAGGTCCCGGCGACCAACCGCGAGGACTGCTACGACGGCAACTTCGAGGCCAAGCCCGGCCAGACCAAACTCTTCGAGCGCGACCGCGGCGATGGGTCCTTCGACTACGACTGCGATGGCCTGGCCACGCCGAGCGTCAAAGCGTCAACGAACGCTAGCTGCGAGTGGGTGAATCAGTCCGATAACCCCGACGCCGAAGTTTGGGAGTGCGTTGCCCGCTTCCAGCAACTCCCGCCAGTAGTCTGGGTGGGCAGCGTGCCCGCTTGCGGCGCAGAGGGTGTGTTCTCCCGAGGTTGCGTGGACGACGGCATCATGGGGATGACGGGGGCCTACTGTCACCTTGGACGGACCTCGCGAGTCCAGGGCTGCCGCTGATGATGAGGCCCGGAGCCGGTCTCGATCGCGCCCCTACTCGCTGACGCGGGGCTGGCGGCGCAGGAAGGTCGGGATGTCCATCTCGTGATCGTCGGGCATCCCACCGAGGCTGGGGTGCAGCGCGGGGACGGCCTGGGCCGCCGTCGGAGCGCGGCGTAGCGGGCGGGCCGGCGTGCGCGCGGGCTCGCGTCCGGCCTCCGCCACGGCATAGCCGTAGCCTGCGGAGACGGTCGCCACGCTGACGGCCGTCTCCTCCTCCGGTTGCTCGCGCGAGAGCAAGGCCGCGCTGGCCATCGGCGCCGTGGGTCGCGTCGCAGGCGGCGCATAGGCAAGATTGAGCTCGGAGGGCGCGCTCGGCGCGTAGAAGGGCTCGCCGGCCGGCGCGTGCAGCGCGGGCTGGTCGAAGTGCTGCGAGAGGCCCGGGCGCGGCGGGGGACCATAACCCTGGCCGTAGCCCTGGCCGTAGCCCTGTAAGGGGCCCTGTGCGGGGCCCTGCGCGCGGCCCTGGCCGTAGCCCTGCCCATAGCCCTGCGCGTGCCCCGCCAAGCCGCCCTGGCTGAACGCGCGCCCCTGCGCCGCGCCGACCATGCGTCCGCGCTCGGCGCTGACCGAGGGCCGCTCGAAGCCCGTGGCGATCACGGTGATTCGCACCTGGTCCTCGAGGTTGGCGTCGATCACCGACCCGAAGATGATGTTCGCGTCCTCGTGGGCCGCTTCCTGGATCAGCGAAGCGGCCTCGTTGATCTCGGTCAAGGTCAGGTCCGGTCCGCCCGTGATGTTGATCAAGATGCCCGTGGCACCCTCGATGCTGATGTCCTCGAGCAGCGGGCTCGAGATCGCCTGCTGCGCCGCCTCGATCGCCTTGCGGTCCCCGGTGGCGTGACCGGTGCCCATCAGGGCGTGGCCCTTCTCGCTCATCACCGTCCGCACATCGGCGAAGTCGACGTTGATGAAGCCGTGGATGACCACCAGGTCGGAGATGCCCTGCACCGCGTTGAGCAGCACGTCATCGACCTTGCGGAAGGCATCCAGCATCGTCGTCGCCTGACCGGCCACGCTGAGCAGACGCTGGTTGGGAATGGTGATCAGCGTGTCGACCTGCTCTTGCAGCGCCTCGATCCCGGCCTCGGCCTGCCGCAGGCGCTTGCGCCCCTCGAACATGAAGGGCTTGGTCACCACGCCGACCGTCAGGGCGCCCAGCTCCTTGGCGATCTTGGCGATGATCGGGGCCGCGCCCGTGCCGGTGCCGCCGCCCATGCCCCCGGTGATGAAGACCATGTCGGCGCCCTGCAGCACCTCGCGGATGCGCTCGTTGGTCTCCAGCGCCGACTCGCGACCGACGTCCGGGTTGGCACCTGCGCCCAGCCCGCGCGTCAGCTCGCTGCCGAGCTGAATCTTGGTCGGTGCGAGGTTGGCCTCGAGCGCCTGCAGATCCGTGTTGGCCGCGATGAAGTCCACGCCGTCGAGCGCCGACGCGATCATCGTGTTGATCGCGTTGCCGCCGCCGCCGCCGACGCCCACGACCTTGATGCGCGCCTGCGTCGCTGCCTCGTCCAGTTCGATCAGTGCCATGTTGTCGGTCCTCCTCGTCGTTCACACCGCTAAAAAACTCGAGCCAACCAATCCTTGACGCGGCCGCCAATTCGAACGCGCTCGGTGCGCGGGCGGAAGAGCTGCGCCGCGGCTCGCCGCGCGCCGTACTGGACCAGACCCACGCTGGTCGCGAACTTCGGGCTGCGTACCACGTCGAGCAGCCCGCCGACCTTGTGCGGTGCCCCGCGGCGCACGGGAAAGCCGAGCACCTCTTCGGCCAGCTCGGGCATCCCGGTCATGATCGTCGCGCCGCCCGTCAGCACCGCTCCCGAGGCCAGCAGATCCTCGTAGCCGGCCTTCGCCAGCTCGCGCCGCACCAGCAAGAACATCTCCTCCACGCGAGGCTCGATGATCTCGCAGAGCACGCGCCGCGAGAGCCGCCGCGCCGGCCGCCCGCCGACCGACGGCACCTCGATCTCCTCCTCGGGATCGATCATCGCGCTCTTGGCGCAGCCCCAGCGCTGCTTGACCGCCTCGCCCTCGGCCGACGGGGTGCGCAGCCCGACCGCGATGTCGTTGGTGATGTGGTTGCCACCGACGCCGAGGCACGCCGTATAGACGATCGCCCCGTCGTTGAAGATCGTCAGGTCGGTCGTCCCACCACCGATGTCGATCAGCACCACGCCCAGCTCGCGCTCGTCCTCGTGCAGCACGGCCTCGGCGCTCGCCAGCGGCTGGAGCACCAGCTCCGCCACCTGCAGATCGCAGCGCTGGCAGCACTTGACCACGTTCTGCGCGCTGGTCACCGCCGCGGTGACGATGTGCACGCGCGTCTCCAGCCGCACGCCGCTCATCCCCAGCGGCTCCTTGATGCCGTCCTGGCCGTCGACGACGAAGTCCTGCGGCAGCACGTGGACGATCTCGTTGTCCATCGGGATCGCGACCGCCTTGGCGGCATCGATCACGCGCGCGACGTCGCTGGCGGCGACCTCGCCGTCCTTCACCGCGACGATGCCGTGGCTGTTCAGCCCGCGAATGTGCCCACCCGCGATCCCGGCGTAGACCGTCGAGATCTCGCAGCCGGCCATCAGCTCGGCTTCCTCGACCGCGCGCTTGATCGCGGCCACGGTGTTGTCGATGTGCGTGATCACGCCGCGGCGCAGCCCACGCGAGGCGGCCGTGCCGACACCGATCACGTCGATGCCCTCGTCGGTCAGCTCGCCGACGATGGCCGCGATCTTGGTCGTGCCGATGTCCAAGCCGACGATGATCTCTTCACGCTTTGCCATGGTGCCGCCTTCTGCTGCAGAGCGCTCGCCGCCGCCTCCGGCCCGCGCCTTCGCGCCGCGTCGCCCCGGTCACTTCAGTCGCATCGCCCAAACGGTCGCGCTGCCGAGCTCGTTGCCGCGCGTCGGGTCGGGTGCTTCGTCAATCGAGTTGCCTCATGCGTACGACCACGCGCCCCGGGCGCTGTCGGTGGTCGAGGAACACAGTCTGGGCCCGCTGCGCGTCGGGCCCCAGCGCCTGCCAGACGCGGTCCAGGCGCGCCAGCCGAGCGTCGTCGAGACCCGTGCCGACATGCAGCGCGGTGCCCCCGCGGCGCAGAAACAGCGTCACCTCCCCGTCGTCGTCGAGGTGCAGCTCGCCGAGCGCCGGCCGCTGCGCGACCCTGCCGTAGCGCTCGAGCAGACCGAGCGCTTGGACGACGCGCTGCGCCGCCGCCTGCGGGCGGCTTTGAAACGCCGCGCGCTCGATGCCCGTGATCACGGTCAGGCCGGCGACCTCGTCGAGCGTCGCGCGCTTGAAGGGCCAGCCCGCCGCGTCGACGAGGTAGAGCTCACCGAGCAGGGCGGCCGCCCGCGCCTCGCGCTCGCGCACGACGACGTGCAGCGTGTCGGGCAGCGCGCGAAAGACCTCGGCCGCGGCGACCCACGGATGCCCCGCGAGCATTCGCGCGGTGTCGCGCGTGGCGACCCGCAAGATCGCACTGCCGCGCAGCGGCTCCAGCGTCCGCAGCAGCTCGGCCTGCAGCGCGGGGCGCGCCCCCTCGATCAGGATCGTGCGCACGGCGAAGGTGCGCGAGCGCGCCAGGGCGCGATAGCCGAAGAAGCCGGCTGCGCCGACGCCCGTGAGCACAGCCACGACGCCGAGGGTGTAGAGCGTCAGCCGTGCGGCGCGCGCGAGCGCACCACCGAGCTCACGCCAGGGCAGCGCTCGGTAGCGCCGGCGAGCGCGCGTTGCACCCGCGCGCCCTCCCGCCGCCACCACGGGCGGCGCGGCCTCGCCGCCCAGCACCGGCTGCGGCGCACCCACGCGCCGGTTACCCGCGCGCCAGCGCCACAGCGCCCGCGATTTGCGTCGGTTCACGCCGCTCACGCCTTGAGCCTCGCGTCAGCGACGATCGCCTCCACCAACTCGCCGTAGGACCAGCCGGCGTGCGCGGCGATCTTCGGCAACAGGCTGTGGCTCGTCATGCCGGGCAGCGTGTTGACCTCGAGCAGCAGCGGCTCGTCGTCCTCGCGACCGCTCCAGCGCAGGTCGGCGCGCGTCGCACCGCTGCACTCGAGCAGCCGGTGGGCTTGCAGCGCGAGCTCGCGCACGCGCGCGTCGATCGGCGCCGGCAAGGGCGCCGGGACGAGGTACTCGGTGTCCTCGCGCGCGTACTTCGCCTCGTAGTCGTAGTGGCCGGCGGCCGCGCGAATCTCGACCGTGCCGAGCACGCGGGCCCCCTCGCCGCTGCCGAAGACGGCCACGGACAGCTCGCGCCCTGCGACGTAGACCTCCGCCAGCAACGCGGCGTTGGCAGCGCCACCCAGCGCGGCGCCAGCGCCAGCGTCAGGCGCGGCGGACGCCGCGGGCGGCCCGCCGAGCTGCGCCAGCAAGGTCGCCTCGTCGCGCACGACGACCACGCCGACGCTGCTGCCCTCGGCCCGCGGCTTGAGCACAGCAGGCAGGCCGAGCGTGCGCACGCTCGCCAGGGTGGCCGGAAAGGCCCAGCGCGGCGTCGGCAGGCCCGCGCCCTCGAAGAGGCGCTTCGAGACAAGCTTGTCCATCGCCAGCGCCGAGCCGAGCACGCCGCTGCCCGTGTAGGGCAGCCGCAGGGATTCGAGCAGCCCCTGAATGCAGCCGTCCTCGCCCCAGCGGCCGTGGAGCGCCAAGAACACCAGCCCCGCACCGGCCTCGGCGAGCTGGCGACCCGGGTCGTCGCCCAGGTCGATTCCGACCGCGTCCCAGCCGCGCTCGCGCAGCGCCGCCAGCACCGCCGCACCGGATTCGAGCGACACCGCGCGCTCGAGCGAGCGGCCGCCCATCAGGACGGCGACGCGAGTATGCGGCCTTGGCTTGCGCTGCGGCTGGGCGGGAAGGGGGGCGATAACTACATCTCCTACCTTGAAGAGCTATGTAAATTCGGGCGGATAGGCTCGACGGTGGCCGATTACTTGATCTTTGCCGGCGAGTGGGTCCAGTAGGGCACCGGCCGCCGACGAAGGCAAATTTTTGGCGCCTTTTTTTCTGGATCTTTTTCGCCCACGCGGGATCGCCCCGCGGGGTGCCGGGCGGCAGGCGAGCGGCGGCGCGTCGGGGCGCACCACGGCAGGTGCGGTGCGGGCGCTCAGCGGGGCTTGGCGGCCGTCTCGTCGAGCAGGCGCTGGCCGACCTTCCAGACGTCGCCGGCGCCGAGCGTGATCACCAGATCGCCGGGCGCCACGCTCTGGGCCAGCAGGGCCACGCCCTCGTCGAGCGAGGCGCAGAGCAGCACGTCGCGATGCCCATGGGTGCGCATCGCCTCGGCCAGCGCCTCGGCGCTGATCCCCGGCTGCGGGGCCTCACCGGCCGCGTAGATCGGCGTGACCAGCACGCGATCGGCGTCGTAGAAGGCGGTGGCGAAGCCCTCCCACTGGTCGCGCACGCGCGAATAGCGGTGCGGCTGGAAGACCGCGACGATGCGGCGTTGGAAGGCGGCGCGGGCGCCGGCGAGCGTGGCGCGGATCTCCGTCGGGTGGTGGCCGTAGTCATCGACGACCGTGAGGCCGTCGACCTCGCCGCGAATCGTGAAGCGGCGTTGCACCCCGCGGAAGCCCTCGAGCGCCCGGCGCGCGACCTCGTGGGGCACCTCCAGCTCGTCGGCCACGGCCAGCACGGCGAGCGCGTTGAGCACGTTGTGGCGCACGACCATCTGCAAGGTGATCGGCGCCGCCGCCACGCCGCGTCGCAGCGGCGTGAAGCGCATCGTCGGCCCGTCGGCGACGACGTCGCGGGCGCTGTAGTCGGCCTGCGAGCGGAAGCCGTAGGTGACGTGGCGCTTCTCGATCCGCGGCAACAGGCCCTGCACTCGCTCGCACTCCAGGCAGAGCACCGCCAGGCCGTAGAAGGGCACCTTGTTGACGAAGGTGAGGAAGGTCTCTTCGAGCCGCTCGATCGTGCCGTAGTGGTCCATGTGCTCGGGATCGATGTTGGTGACGACGGCGAGCGTGGGCGAGAGCTTGAGAAACGAGCCGTCGCTCTCGTCGGCCTCGGCCACCAGGTAGTCCCCCTGGCCGAGGCGCGCGTTCGAGCCCAGGCTGTTGACCTTGCCGCCAATCACCACCGTCGGATCGAGCCCGGCCTCGTCCAGCACGGCGGCGATCATCGAGGTGGTGGTCGTCTTGCCGTGGCTGCCCGCGACCGCCAGCCCGAGCTTGAGGCGCATCAGCTCGGCCAGCATCTCCGCGCGCGGGATCACCGGGATCGCCAGCCGCAGGGCGGCCTGGACCTCGGGGTTGTCGCGCTGCACGGCGCTCGAGACGACCACGACATCGGCCTGCTCGACGTGGCGCCCCTCGTGCCCGAGCAGCACCCGCCCGCCGAGCTGGGTCAGCCGCTGCGTGGTCTCGCTGACGCGCAGATCCGAGCCGCTGACCTGATAGCCCAGGTTGAGCAGCACCTCGGCGATCCCGCTCATGCCGATGCCACCGATGCCGACGAAGTGGATGCGCCGCACGCGGCTCTTGAACATGGTCATGGGCGGGCGTTTAGCAGAGGAGCGGCGCGACGGCAAAGGCGGCGCGCGACTTGACCACCTTTATGCACTACTGCATAGTATTGAGATTCACATACTATTGGGGGCTCACATGCGCGGTCGGTGCCGTGGTGGGGCGTTGGCTTTGGCGTTGGTGACGATCGTGGGCGCCGCTTGCGGCGAGCGTCCGGTGCATCGCGAGCGCGGGGACGGTGGCGCCGACCGACTGGACGGCAGCGGCTGGAGCCCGCAAGACGGGGCGCTCGGCCCGCGCGCGGACGGGCGTGGCTACCTGACCGACTCCACGCTGGGGCGCCCCTGCACCGATGGGGCGATCTGCAGCGACGCCGGCATCATCATCGCCGAGCCCTCCTGCGGCGACGGCCGCCTGAACCAACCGACGGAGGTCTGCGACGACGGCAACACGCTGCCTGGCGACGGCTGCTCCGGCGTCTGCGCACTGGAGCCGAACGCGGTCTGCCCCAAGCCGGGCCAGCCCTGCCAGAGCGCGATCGTCTGCGGTGACAACACGCGCGCGGGCGCCGAGGTCTGCGACGACGGCAACGCGCGCGGCGGCGACGGCTGCTCGGCCGACTGCTCGGCGATCGAGCCCGGCTGGGCCTGTCCGCCGCAAGCGGGCGCCTGCACACCGCTGGTGCTCTGCGGCGACCGCCGCATCGACGGCAACGAGCGCTGCGACGACGGCAACCTCGTCGGCGGCGATGGCTGCACCGGCGATTGCCTGACGATCGAGCCCGACTACGCCTGCCCCAACCCCGGTGAAAAGTGCGTGCGCATCGCCGTCTGCGGCGACGGCCGCCGCTCGCCGGGTGAGGCCTGCGACGACGGCAACACCCGCGCCGGCGACGGCTGCACGGCCGACTGCCGCGCGGTCGAGGCCGACTTCGTCTGCGCCACGCCGGGTCAGGACTGCGTCTCGACGATCGTCTGCGGCGACGGCCGCGTCAGCGGCAGCGAGACCTGCGACGATCGCAACACGCGCGCCGGGGACGGCTGCTCGGCGGCCTGCCGCGTCGAGACCGGCTGGCGCTGCACGGTGGTCGGGGCGCCCTGCGAGGCGGCCGCCTGCGGCGACGGGCTGGTCGTGGGCGCAGAGGAGTGCGAGGACGGCGACAAGCCGCCCGCCAACGGCGACGGCTGCAGCGCGCTCTGCCGGCTGGAGCCGGGCTTCGTCTGCAAGACCGCGGGGCAAGCCTGCGTCGCCACCGTCTGCGGGGACGGCCGCGCGGAGGGCAGCGAGGGCTGCGACGACGGCAACAACAACCTCGGCGACGGCTGCACGCCGCGCTGCCAGCGCGAGCCGAACTGCAGCGCGGGGGCCTGTGTCTCCGCCTGCGGCGACGGCCTGAAACTGCCGGGCGACGCCGAGGCCTGTGACGACGGCAACACGCGCTCGGGCGACGGCTGCTCGGCGACCTGCCAGATCGAGGCGGGCTTCCGCTGCACCGATGCCGCGGACGGCGACGGCAGTCAGTTGGTGCTCCCGATCGTGATCCGCGACTTCAAGGCCTGGGGCAGCAGCGGCGGGCACCAGGACTTCGAGAACGACGCCTACGTCAACCTGCTCGACTTCGGCATCGTGCGCGATCGCCTCGACGCGACAGCGCGCAAGCCGGTCTACGCGCACGGCACCAACAACCCGCGCACGGATGACAGCACGACCAACCAGACGCTCTTCGACCAGTGGTATCGGGATACGGCTGGCGTCAATCGAACTGAGGTGCAGGACCTGACGCTGACCCGCCAGAGCAACGGGTCCTACATGTTCCACGACGCGAGCTTCTACCCGATCGATGGTCGCCTCTTCGGCAACCAGGGCCGCTCGCACAACTACCACTTCACCAGCGAGGTCCGGTACTGGTTCGAGTACAAGGGCAGCGAGGTGCTCGAGTTCATCGGTGACGATGACGTCTGGGTCTTCGTCAACGGCCACCTCGCCGTCGACCTCGGCGGCGTCCATGGCCAAGACTGGGGCGAGGTCACGCTCGATGCGGCGAACGCCACGAAGTTCGGCCTCCAGCGGGGCAAGGTCTACGAGATCGCCATTTTCCAGGCTGAGCGTCACACCACGGAGTCGAACTACAAGCTGACCCTCGGCAACTTCACGCGCGTGCGCACGACCTGCGCCGCGGTCTGCGGCGACGGCGTCGTCACGCGGCTCGAGGTCTGCGACGACGGCAAGAACGACGGCAGCTACGGCTCGTGCCTGCCGGGCTGCCAGGGCCGCGCGCCCTACTGCGGCGACGGGCTGCTGCAGGCCGCCAGCGGCGAGCAGTGCGACGACGGCCTCAACCTCAGCACCTACGGCGGCTGCGCGCCCGGCTGCAAGCTCGCGGCGCGTTGCGGCGATGCGGCGGTCGCCGCGCCCTTCGGCGAGCAGTGCGACGACGGCCTCAACGACGGCGGCTACGGCCAGTGCGCCACAAACTGTCTGCTGGGCGCCCGTTGTGGCGACGGCCTGCCGCAGACCGGCGACGGTGAGCAATGCGACGACGGCCTCAACGACGGCGGCTACGGCCAGTGCGCGCCCGGCTGCCTGCGGGGCGCGCGCTGCGGCGACGGCCTGCTGCAGGCCGCGAGCGGCGAGCAGTGTGACGACGGCACCAACGACGGCGGCTACGGCGAGTGCGCCGTCGGCTGCCGCCTCGGCACGCGCTGCGGCGACGGCCAGGTCCAGACGGCCAGCGGCGAGCAGTGCGACGACGGCCTCAACGACGGCGGCTACGGCGAGTGCGCCGCCGGCTGCCGCGTGGGCGCGCGCTGCGGCGATGGCCAGGTCCAGGCGGCCAGCGGCGAGCAGTGCGACGACGGCCTCAACAACGGCGGCTACGGTGAATGCTTCGCCGGCTGCCGCCTGGGCCTACGCTGCGGCGACGGCCTGCTCCAGCCCGAGCAGGGCGAGCAGTGCGACGATGGCAACGCCCTCGCCGGCGACGGCTGCAGCCCCACCTGCCGCCAGGACATCGTCGTGTACTGACGGCCGCGCTGGCTGACGGCCGTCTCAGCGCTCGGCCAGCGCTGGGCGTCAGCCTCCGCGGGCTCATCGAAGCGCCACCACCGCTCTGGCGGGATAGCCTGGCGTCGCGGCGGGTGCCCAGCGCAGGTCGCGGTAGCGCAGCGGTCGGCGCGCACAGCCGACGGATGGGCTCGCCTTCAGTCAGGCGCTTGGACCGGCCGCTTGCGGGCGCACAGGGCGAGCTGCCTGAAGCGCTTGGCCTGCTCGAGCCAGAGCAGCCGCTCGCGGAAGCTCAGCGCCAGCCAGGCCCGACGCTGCCGTCGCTCGTGCTCGCGCCAGGCCGCTTCGCGCCGCGGGTTGGGACGCTCAGGCTGCGTCATCCGGCGTCTCGGCGGCGATGGCTTCCAGCGCTCGTACGTCCTCGGCGTCGCGTGGGCGGCCCGCCGCGCGCTTGAGCACCAGCAGGTCCGCCAGCGCGGGAATCGTCGTCGCTGTCGTGCCGAGATCCACGTGCAGCGCCCGAGCGTAGACCTCGTCAAAGGCGAAGGGCTCTTCGGCGAAGAGGTCGATCTCGGTCGTCGGCAAGCGCGGGCTCCACAGCGAGAACACGATCAGTCCCTGGTCGCGCACCCAGGCGGCGCGCTGGCTCGCGTCCGCGAAGGCGCGCGCCGGCACCGGAGGACGCGGACGATAGCCGAGCGTCTCGAGCGCCTCGAGCGCGGCCAGGACATTGTCGGGCTCGAGCTGTACGACGAGATCGAGATCGGCCGTGAAGCGCGGATGTCCGTGCAGCACGACGGCGACGCCGCCCACCACCAGGTAGCGCACCCGCGCCCGCTGCAGCGCGGAGAAGATCCGTTCGAGGTCGCTCTCCGGCATCCGGGCCAGGATAGACGCGAAGTCGAACGAAGTCGAAGTCCACCCAAAGCACCGACCTGGGCGCAAAACCTCCCCGGCCAGGCCCACCTGACGCGCCTTCGACGAGGACCTCCGGTAATCGGAGGCCGCAGCGCGCGCGGCCCGGCGCTCGAAGGGCACCCGCGGCCCCGCCGCCGCCCTGGCGAAGAGGGCCGAGAACCGCGGCAGAGCGCGGCAAACCGCCCCATTCGCGGTCCTTTGAGCGAGTCAGGCAGCAGGTGCGCAGGCAACCTGGGGCCGTTCCAGGCCAGGGCATCGAGGGTGGTGGTCCTACGTGGCCTGGCTGGGCGACAGGCGCATCTTAGGCCCTCGGCTGCAACGCACCCCACAGGTCAGGGCGACGCAACTCCACGGGCGATGACGAGGCGTGGCCGCAGATCGGACGTGCCGAACGAGAGGGCTCTGGGGCCATGCACGCCAGGCACCCAGGAGAACCAGCGGCTGCCCGAAGCGCCCCGGGCACCGGCCCAAGCTGGCTTTCTGCGGCTGGTCGACGCGGCGCTTGCCGCCCAGGGTGGGGTGCGATCACGGGCGTGGAGGCAGGAAGGCGCATCCGGCCCCTCGATCTCAGGCAGTCGAAATGGCGAGCGCGCCCCAGGCGCCGCCGGAACTGCTCCTTTGGCACACGACGGCACGCCAGCCGTCGGCCACCCCGAGGCCAGAGCCGGTTCCTTCGAAATTGGGGAGACTTGATGTCAAAGACCCTGAAATCGGTGAAATGCCGCCACTTTGAGACATCGAGGAAGTTCCTGGCGGCGAGTCAGGGTTCGTACTCCGTCCACGTCAGCCCGAGCTGGCCGTAAGCCATGCTGAGGCTGCTCCCAGCACTGTCGATCGCGAGCCCCACGTGCCTTTCACCGCCCAGAGTCCCTCACCCGGGTTCGTTTTCGAGAGTCGCTCACCCGGGCTCGACCGAGTCCCGCACCCGTGTTCCAAGTTCCTCACCCGTCCAAGTTCCTCACCCGGGTTAGTTTTCCGGGGTTAGGTTTCCGAGTCCCTCACGCGTTTTCGAAATGGAAGTCCCGAAGAGTCCCTCACCCGGGTTCGTTTTCGAGAGTCGCTCACCCGGGCTCGACCGAGTCCCGCATCCGTGTTTATTGCTTCCCCGAGTCCGCGCAGCGGGATGAAGCTCGAGGGTCGGTCTCGACCTACTTGAGGCCGGGGCGCCTTCCGAGTCCCTCACCCGGGTTCGTTTTCCCAAGAGTCCCTCACCCGGGTTCGTTTTCGAGAGTCGCTCACCCGGGCTCGACCGAGTCCCCCACCCGAGTTTCTTGCTTCCCCGAGTCCGCGCAGCGGGATGAAGCTCGAGGGTCGGTCTCGACCTACTTGAGGCCGGGGCGCCGGGCCTGCTGGAGCGCGGCCCTTTTAGCATGTGAAACCTCGGGCGCTGCGGCGCGGTCGTTCGACCTCTCGATGCATGACCTACGCCCCCGGGCGCTGGACAACGCGCGGCTCGAGGGGTCGAGCAGCGCGCTGCGCGCGAGCGACGGACCTTGGGGGCCTTGGCCGACGACCCGCTGCGCCAGGCGCTGACCCGCCCGCGCGCCAACCCTCCGCTGCGCGTCGGCCCCGGGCTTCGGGGCTGCGCCACCAACTGCTGAGGTGTCAGGCGGCCACTGCTGCCGCCACGGCGGCGTGGCGACCGGAAATGAGAGCGCTCTCCGAGTTCTCACGACCGGCAGGGCCGGCCCCGAGCTCGAGGGTTCGCTGCGCGTCGTGGGTGTGCCCAGCCGCAGCGACCACACCACGCGCTTGACGGGCGCAAATCCGATACTTTAGCGTGCCGTGCCCGCTGCGCCTCGGAGCAACTTCGAGCAGCGGCAGCGGCGGCGACGGCTAGGCCCGCATCGTGGGCTCTTGGGCCGAATCATCTGCTTCGCCCTGGAAGACGCTTCTTCACGAATCCCGGTCGGGGACCTGGAGGAGACAGCCCCCGCCTCATCCGCCGTTCCGCCATCGTCCCTTCCGCTGGGGCTCCTGCCAAAGCCGGAAGCCGCCGGTAAAGGCGTTGGCGTTGTCGCCGCGACGGGTGTGCGGGGGCAGCTTCTTGAGGAGCCTCACGTTTCCCCCGCCCAGTACCACCTCTTCCACCTGGAAGGCGCGGCGCAGGTCGACGACGGTTCGGTGCACCACCTTCCGCCAGGCTTTCGTGCCCAATTCGGCGCGGCCCCGCATGCCGAGGAGGTCCTCATAGGTCTTCCCGCGGCGGTAGGGAAGGTGGGCGATCTCAAGCGATTGGACGATACCGTCGATGACGAGGGCGGCGCCGAGGCCGGTGCCGAGGCCGAGGAAGAGCTCGCTCGGCCCGCGGTGGCTGCCGAGCGCCTGCATCCCCGCGTCGTTCACGATGCGGACCGGCCTGCCGAAGGCCGCCCCGAAGTCGAAACCCTTCCAGCCACGGCCCAGGTTCACCGGCTCGCGCGTGATCCTCCCGCTTTTCACCGGCCCGGGGTAGCCGATCGTGACGACATCGTAGTCTCAGTCGACGACCGCCCTATTGACCGCGGCCACCATTTGGGCGGGGCTGAGGTCCTTACCCGACGGCACGCTGCGGGGTGTCCTCTGTCCCGTGACCGCCATCTTGACGCTGCTACCGCCGATGTCGAGCACGAGGACCTTGGGGGCGGCCGCATGCGCTGTGCCCAACGCCAGAGCAGAGAAGAGCAGAACAGAGCAGAACAGAGCAGATTTCCGTCTCATTCGAAATTGACCCTTTCCGCGACCGGCCACATTGCGGCGGTTGCACAGCTCTGGGCGGTCCTATCGCAACCCATCACGCACGCAGCGCAGCGCAATGCCTGTGCCCACCGCGTGGTCCAGTGTGGCGTGGCGTGGGGCGCGTAAGCTACTCGTGTTCAGAATGCCTCCGACGCCCCGACCGCGCGACCATTTGCCGGGCTCGGCCCGTGACGGCTACGATGCTGGCCGGGCAGTAGCCGAAAGTCGGATGCGTTCTTGAGGTCTGGCGACGCGCGCTAGCGCCGCTCATCCAGTTGTGGAGGACAAACCGTTTGCAGTTGTGCCTCTCCGAGGCGACGCTCGGTCCGTCGCTGGCGCCGTCTCGAGCATCCTCTCGCTCACAGTACGCTGCTGCGCATCGTGGCGGGGCTCACCAGCAGCGGCCGCGCGGCCGCGCCGAGCGCTTGACGAGCGCGGAGCCAGTAACCTAGCGTGCCGCGCTCGGTGCTCCTCAGATCACCTGGCGCTGCGGGGGCATCGGGCTCAGTCAGGCCCGAATCATGCATCGGCCCGCTCGAAGGCGCGAGGCGCGGAGAAAAGGGGCCCAGCGCAAGATGATTCCGCCAGTCCCGGCCCCGGCTAGACTTGACGTGCTGCCTGCGACAGCTGTCGGGCACCGCGTTAGGCGGTCGCGTCGCCCGGTTCCAGGGGTTCCTTGAATGCTGCCTGCTGCGTCAGCCTTCTCCCCGAATCCGGGATGCCGATCGTCCCTTGCAACCCGTCATCGCCTACCCAGGGGTCGTTCCACGATTCGCAAGGCCGGGAGCTGCGCTCGATCCCTCGGTGCGGGGATGGTGTTGCCCTCGCGCTGTCATCGAGCGCTCGTGTGCTCGCAAAGCAACCAAGCAGACGCGATGGGCGCACCCCGGCTCCCCGGCAGGACCCACATTTCAGTCGGTCAGGCCAGAGAGTCTACAGCGAAGCGGTAGTATTTCTGCCACCGGCGGCGATACGGGGCTGGGCACCCAGCCCGCAGTTGATGCCGGAGCACTTCAATACCACGCCTGCACTTGTCGAAATTGCCGCGGAGGGGTCCTGGGCAGACTACGCCATTCGCCCCGTCGTGCTCAATGAAGCGAAGCTGTTCGCCGACGGGAACCATCGAGTGAATTCAGCATTGGAGGCCGCGAGGCGCTCACGCCCTTCGAGTCCGGACGTCGTTCTTCCCTGCATCGTACATGCGACTGAGGGACCGGTTCCCGATTGGCGAGCCGATGCCAGCGTTCGGACCCGCTACCGCTGCGTCGAGGGCTTTCAGTACACGCACTCTCGTGAAGACACGTCTAGGCTGATTGCAACACTGGATCCCAACGGGGTGTTTCGACCGGCCGATCGGCCTCTCGCCGGTATCCTCGAATACCTCGAGACCGTGGCGGTCCCGGGACGCCCGGCCCGCGCGCCTACCGCCCGCCCGACTGCGGCCGGCATACTCGGGCAATCGGCCTTGAACTGGGATGCGCATGCTCGAATAACAAGCATCAGCAGCCGTAATCGCGGCTTCCCTGGAGAAATCGTCGCAGAGGATTACCTCCTCTTTGCCGTCCGCAATTTGAGGCCACAGGCCCACACTTGGTACGAAGCCATGGACAACGCGCGAATCGAAGCCACCCGAGACCTAGATTTGTCGGCCCCGATTTCATCCTTTGGGGTGCCCGTTTCCAACGCCGACGAAATCGAACTGACTCTCACCTTCGTGCATGGAGACCGCCCGGCTCACCACCAACACCACTGATCTCACTCCGCGCTCGCTCGGCCGCCGACTCGAGAAGCGTGGGCGGGTCGGGCCAGGCGCGCCGCGGCGCGCCAGAGGGTCGTGCGGACGAGGGTGGCGGGGAGGCGTTGGCCGGGGTAGAGGCCGAGGTGGCAGGCCAGGCCGAGGAGGCGGCGCCAGCGCAGGGGGCGCCAGCGGCCGGCGCGGTAGCGGCTGACGACGCGGCCGGCGAGCGTCCATTGTTCGGGGGGGCCGTCGGGCTCGCGGTTGCGGTCGCCCTTGGTGCGCGGGGCGAGGGCGCCCGCGCGGGGCTCCCGGGCGACGACGCGATGGACGAGCTCGTGACCACTCTCGCGATGACGCATCACCACCACCTCGCCGAAACGCAGCGCCTCGACCGTGACCTGGCGGTCGACGAGCAGCAGGTCGCCGGGGCGTAGCCAGGGCGACATGCTGTGGCCGCAGACCTCGGCGGGGGTCAGGCGCGGGCCGCAAGGGTCGGTCGCGGGGGCCTGCGCGGCCTGCGTGGCCTGCGCTTCGCTCACGGCGGCGCTTCCCGCGCTTGGCGGCGCGCGCGCCGGCGAGGTCCGCGGGGGGCACTGCGGGAGCGTCGGCGGCGACGAGCTGCTCCTCGCGTAGCTGGGCGATCAGCGCCTCGAGGTCGCTCAGCGCGGCCTCGGGCGTGATCTCGTAGGCCCGGACCAGCGTGCGGGCGATCTGCGCCGGGGCCTTGCCGGCGGCGAGCTCACGCCAAATTAGCTGCCCGCTCTCGTTGAGGCGGTAATAGCGCTTGGTGCGCAGGTTGAGCACGATGCCCTCGCTCGGATCGAGGTCGGCGTAGACGATCTCCTGCGGATCGATGTGCAGCGGCTCGGTCATCGGCGCACCCGCGGCTGGAAGTAGGGATCGTCCCGCACCCACGCGTTGTCGGGGAAGGCGCTCATCCAATCCACCTTGCCGTAATGCTTGGCGCAGCTCCAGCAATGGAAGTTGTCGAGGTCGTGCAGGGTCCCCTGCTGCAGGCGCCGCAGCCGCGCGCGGAAGAGCTGCTGGTAGTTATCGAGCAGCAGCTCGTGCGCCTGCTCGAGCGGCACCTCGGCGAGGTCGGCCACCACCTCGGCGGCGCCGCTGCTGCCCTCGAGGTTCGAGAGCTGGCAGCAGGTCAAGAGGCGGCCCTGATAATCGAAGTGCAACGCACCGAGCTTGAGGAAGCGACAGTGGGCGATCGGCGTCTGGTCGTAGAAGCCGGCCGAAAGCACGATCGGCAGGCGAAAGCGCCCCTGCAGGTCGGCGACCTCGCGCTCGATCGCGCGCGTCTCCGCCGGGGAGGGCAGCAGGCCGTGGCTGACCGCGTGCGGCGTCGGTTGCAGGTGCGCGATGTGCAGCCGCGAGACGTTCATCCGGCCGCAGAGCAGCGCCATCGCCTCGAGCTCGGCGCGGTTGCCGCGATGCACCACCATCTGCACCACCACCTCGAGGTCGTGCGTGCGGGCCACGGCGATCGCGCCCAGCGCCTGCGCATAGGTACCCGGGCCGCGCACCGCTTCTTGCGTGGCGGCGCTCGCGCCGTCGAGGCTGACGGAGACGCCGATCCACAGCGGGTGGCCCAAGAGGTGGAAGAGGCGACGAAAGGTCTGCTGGAAGTTGTAGCCGTTGGTGACGTAGTGGAAGGAGTAGCCCTGCGCGATGATCAGCTCGAGCAGCTCGGGGAAGCGCGAGTGCAGCGTGGCCTCGCCGCCGGTCAGGGCGATGTGCGGGCGGTGGTAGCGCCGCGCTTGCTCCAGCAGGCTGCGCACGGTCTCCAGCGGGATCTCGCTCACGCGGTCGAGATCGGCGCGGAAGCAATGCGCGCAGCGCAGGTTGCAGTGCCGCGTGGCCTCGACGCCGATGAAGAAGTCGCGGTGCCCCTGAGCGACGGGGCGCGCGCAGGCCGCGGCGGCGTCCGCGCGTGCCGCCTGCTGCTGTGAGGGGGACCTAGTCAACGCTTCTTAGACCCTTCAGGTGGGGCGGGGCTGATCGAAGGCGCGCAGCGATTTCCCTGCGGTCTCCAAGGGGACCGCTGACATCACTCAGGGGGCTTTCGCAAAGCCCCCTCGTCGCGGGGAGTGAATCCCCGCGACTTCACCCCATAACGCTCGCCTGTCGGCTCGTCTACCCCGAAAACAAACGCATTGCGCTCGAACGCGCTTGTTTTCGGGCTAGAACACCGTCGCCCCAGGCGCCACCGGCGACGCCTGCGCGGCTGCCGTCGGCCCGGCGACGGAGGGCTGGCCGTGCGTCACGGGAATCGTCTCGTTCATCCGTTCGAGCACGGGACGCACATAGGGCTTGCGCTGGCTCGGCGGCGGCGCGACGCGACGTCGGCGGCTGGGTCGTGGGTCTGTCATCGCGGTGGTTCTCCAAGCAAGCGGCGGCCCGCGACTGTGCCACAGCCCAGCGTGGGCCGCACGGTCCACGCGAGGTTGTCGTGCCCCAGGCTGCCGACCGGGCGGGGTGCTAGGGGCATGCGGTGGCCGTCGTGGAGAAGCAGGTCGCCAGCACGCCGGGGTCATCGACGCGCGGCGACGCCGTGCTCTCGCCCCCGAGGCCGTTGTAGGCCACCCCGCCGCCGAGATCCCGCAGCGCGGTGGTGGCGACGAGGAAGTGGCGCCCGGCGCCGAGGGCCGCGCGCGGCGTCAGCGTGATGGTGCGGGCGTCGTCGGAGAAGGCGAGCGTGCTCTGCACGAGCGCGCCGCGCTCGTCCATCAAGAAGACCGTCGAGGGCATGATCGTGCGTGGATCGATCGCCTCGCTGAAGGTGATCGCCGGGGCGACACCCGTGGACACGCCGGTCGCGAGATCGGCGGGCGAGACGCTGGTGACGGTCGGCGCGGTGGTGTCGTCGCCGCTCAGCACGGTGAAGTCGCGCGTGACGGCGGCGGCCATCCGGTTGCCGGCGTTGACCTCGCAACTCTGGTTGCTGGTGGCGTTGTAATAGTCGCGAACGTTGCGGGCGATGGTGAAGGTCGCGGCGCCCGTCGTCATGGCGTTGATGCAGTTGGCGACCGCGTAGCGGCCGTCGGCGCCGGCGAAAACCAGCGGCGCCGTGCCGCAGCCGCCCGCGGTGAAGCTCAGATTCGTGGCGGTCAGCGTCGATTTGTCCATGGGCTCGCTGAAGCGCACCAGCAGGCTTCCGCTCTGATACAGGCTGCCACCCGCCGCGGGCACCGTTGCCGCCACGCTGGGTCTCGCGGTTTCGGTGTTGGCCTGCAAGGCGTAGGTCCGTGCGGTGCCGAGCGCGTTGCCGGCACGGTCGGTGACGCTGGCGGAGATCACCAGGTCGAAGTAGCCCTGATTGCCGGTTCCGGTGGTCAGGCTGGAGTCAGGGACCAGGCGGACGTAGGCGTCGTCCTCGGCGATGATCAGCGAGAGCGGCTTGGGCAAGCCGGTGGGCACATAGACCAGGCGGAGGTTGGAGGCGTTGAGCGAGAGCGCGTTCATCGGCTCGCTGAAGCGGAGGTCGATGGTGGGGCAGGTGTCGGCCACCGCCACGCGCGCGGCGCCGGCCGTCAGCACCTGCCCGTTGACGTTGACCTCGAGCACGCTCGGCAGCGTGCTGTCGCTGCTCGAGGCGACGGTGAACTGGCTCGTGCGCGGGTTGACCATCGGCGTGCCGGCGAAGTTCTGCACGGCCCCCGTGGCCGTCATCACGTGCGTCACCGCGGGCGTCGCGTTGCGCAGCGCGGCGCTCGGCCGGAGGGAGACCACCTGCAGCGTCGGATCCGCCTCCAGGGCCAGGGGCAGGTGCGCGGGCTGGCCGAACTCCGTCAGGTAGAAGTAGTCGCCGATGATCGTCGAGGGGTTGATGGCCTCATTGAAGACCAGGTGCGGGTAGACGCGCCCGGAGACGTCCGTCGCGTCGAGCGGCGGGCGCACGCTGACCACCGTCGGCACACTGCCGCTGGGGGCGCTGGTAAAGAAGACGTTGTAGCTATTGTAGGTGACCGTCTCGCCGGCGTAGGCGCCGATGTCGCGCTCCCCGCGGTTGGGCAGCGCGTTGCCGGCCAGATCCTTGACGCAGTTGGTGATCACGAAGCCGTAGCACATGTTCGCCTTGAGCGTGGTCTCGCCCGCATCGGGCGTCGCCTTGGGCGTGAAGGTGGCCTGGTCGCCCGCGGCGTTGAGGGTGACGGTCCCGCTGACCGCCTTGGCGCCGGCGCCGGCACACGACTGCAGCTCGAAGACGAAGACGTTGGGGATGCTCCCGCCGGTGGTGTTGCAGGCGGGATCGATCACCTTGCCCACGATCGTGGCGGCGGCGATCGGCTCGTCGAAGGTGATCTTGAAGAGCGCGCTCGGCGGCACGCCGTGGGCGTTGTCGGCCGGAAGCATCGCCACCACGGCCGGCGGATTGACGTCGGCGAAGAAGACGTCGTTGGGCGCGGTGGTGAAGGTGGCCGCGAACTCGGTGCCCGGGCTGGGGTCGATCGCGTTGCCCGCACGGTCGCGCAGACCGCTGAGCGCGCGGCAGCGGTACTGCGCATCGGCGGCGAGCGGCTTGGTGGTCGGGGTCAGCACGGCCTGCGAGCGATCGGCCGAGGGCGTGACCGTGACGGCCTGGTCGAGGCCGGTGGAGACGCGCGTGAGCTTGAGGTTGGTCGTCGTCAGCGTGGCGACGTCGAGCGGCTCGCTGAAGGTCAGCACGCAGTTGGTGTTGCGGTCGACGCTGGTCTGCCCGGCGGCCGGGCTGGACGCGATCACGGTCGGGCGCAGGTTGTCGTGCGTCACGACCACCGTGCGCGAGCCGCTCTGCTTGGCGCCGACGCGCTGATAGACGGAGAGCGTGTTGCTGGCGTTGGCGTTGAGCGTGACCGAGAGGCTGAAGCTGCCGCCGGCCGTGCAGGCCGTCGAGACCGCGCTGCCCGCGCCGCCGCTGACGTAGACCGTACCGGTCGTCGGCGTGCAACCGGTGCCGGTGAGGGTGATCGGGTTGGCGTTGACGTAGGCGCCCGTGGCCGGGCTGGTGACGACCGGCGTCGGCGGCAGCGTGCCGTCGTCCTTCACCGCCACGACGTCGAAGTAGAGCGTGAAGTTGGCGTTCTGCTTGAGGTTGAACTGCATGAAGACGGCGCAGCCCGTGCTCTCACCGGGAATCAGGTCACCCCCGGGCGCGGCTGCGGTGAAGTCCCAGCCCGGGTAGTCGGCCTTGGCCGGGTTCGAGGTCTGGGTCGCGCCGTTACCCGGATAGATGCAATCGAATTTGCCGTCGGCGTTGGCGTCGTCGGCCGGGTCGAGCAGGCTGAGCCCGTTGCCGCCGCACTGCGCGCCCGGCAGGTTGGTGTTGATCGACTGCACCAGATCGACGGGGGCGCCGCTCCGCGGCACGACGCCGGTGAGCACGAAGTAGAACGGGCCGTAGTAGGTCGTGTTGCGCGGGTAGGTCGTGAGGCTCGTGTACTGGTAGCGGCCGGGCCCCGCGGGCGCGACCCAGTCGTTCGGCAGATCCGACTTGTTGGTGAGCTTGCTGTAGAAGGAGAGCGTCTTGGTGGCGGCGTTGTACTCGGTGGCGCAGTTGTCGGGATCGACGAGGCCCAGGCAGTAGTTGGAGGTGTTCGGGCTCTGCGTGTGGTCGATGATGGCGCAGGGCAGCGTGCCGGTGCTGTCGTTGCCGATTGTCAGCGCCTGGGAGGTGAGGCCGATCGCGCTGGCCAGTTCGGGTGGGCCGGAGACGAGGCGGTACTCCACCGAGGCGGTGGCGGCGTCGTAGATCGCGGCGAAGCGCCCCAGCGTGACCAGCCCGGACTCCGACCCCGCCGGCGGCGGGCTCGAGCACGAGAGCAGGGCCACGCCGAGCAGGCAGGGGACCGAACGAGCCAAGCGGACGAACGAGCGATGCATGGTGGCCTCCGCGCTGCGGCCCTTGCGTTTCGGATGCTAATTCCGTTTCGGATGCTAATTGAGAAAGCTAGCAGACTATCCTAGCTTGACATCTATCGCCCGGCCAGCGTTCTTTTCGAGGCTGAGGTCGGCGTGGCAGCGCCGTCCGAGCTGTTCGAGGTCGAGCGGCGTCAGCCGGGGCGCCGCGTAGCGCCAGCAGCGGGCCGGCTGGAGCAGCGCGCGCAACGCGCCGAGGTGAGCGGCCGCCAGGGCGGGCTGCGCCCAGAGCATCGGGTTTTCCTCCAACAAGAGTGTGAGCACGGCGCTGCGCGCGAGGGGTCGAAGCCCCACGTCCCCGGCCGCTGGCGCGAGCACCAGCACCCGCCGCGGCGCCACGGCGTGGGACGCCCGCAGGCTGGCTGGCAGCCGGTCGAGCGGCAACCGCTGCTTGGTCGTGGGGTCGGCGTTGCCGGTGGCCAGCCCCAGCTGCCGCAGCACCGTCGGCGCGAGCGAGAGCTCCTGCTCGAGCGGCCACAGGCGCGGACGGCCGCGCTCGAGCCGCAGCAGCAGGTTGTCGTCGGCGACGAGACGCCAGCCGCAGCGCAGCAGGGCGGCGGCGAGCGTGGACTTCCCGCCGCCCCCGCGGCCCAGCAGCAAGACCGACTCACGGCCGCGCGTCACCAGCGCGCCGTGCACGAAGAAGAGCCCCCGCGTGCGCAGCAGCTCGAGCAGGGGCAAGAGCAGGAAGGTGCGCGCGAAGAGCGCCGGCTCGCGCGCGGTGCTGGCGGCGATCGCCAGGCGCGCGCGTCCGGCCCCATAGTCGATGCGCGCGAGGGAGGCCCCGTCGGTGAGAGCCAGCGTCGTCGCGTCGCACTGCCCCCACAGCGGGCGCGAGCGTTCCCAACGCAGCTGGGGCGCGACGCGGGCGGCGGCCGCGCGGTGATGGGCGCGGGCCGGAACGAGGTCCAGCGCGAGCTCAGCGCCCTCCAGCGGCTCGCGCAGGAAGGGGGCCAGGCGATCGCGCAGGGCGCGCGTGGCGGCGGCGACGCTCGAGCGGACCCGCACGCGCGTGCCGTAGAGGTCGAGCCCGAGGTGGGTCGTCGTCGGCATGGTAGGGCTCAGCGCCCCTCGCCGGCGGCGGTGGGCGCGCCGGCGAGCGGCCGATCCAGCGCCGCGGCGACCCGCGCGGCGAAGGCTAGCGGCTGCTCGAGGTGTACCGCGTGGCCGGCCTCGGCAACCAGGTTCAGCTCGGCCTGGCGCAGGCCCGCCTGCAGCCGACGAGCGAGGGCCACATACTTGTCGTCGAGCGCACCGACGATCACCGTGACGGGCACACCGAGCGTGGAGAGCCGTAACCAGTCGTGCGGCTGGACACCTTGGCCGCTGCCGCGCAGGCACGCCGCGAGCGCGCGCGGGTCATGCACCGAGCGCTGGGCGCGCAGCGCCGCGCGGAGCGTGGGCGGCAAGCGCGCCTGACTGGCCCACAGCGGCAGCCGCTCCCACTCCCGGACGAAGGCGGCGAGCCCCGCGGTCTCCAGCAGCTCCGCCCAGCCCTCGTCCTGGGTCCGGCGCGCGGCGCGCTCGGCCTCGTCGTCGAGGCCCGCGCTGGTGCTCTCGAGCAGCAGCCGGCGAACCCGCGCGGGGTAGGCCAAGGCGAAGGCGAGCGCCAGGCGGCCGCCCCTCGAGTAGCCCAGCAGGTCGACCGCGTCCTCACTCAGCGCGTCGAGCAGCGCGGCCAGGTCGGCCGTCTGCTCTCCGAGCTGATAGCGCGCCGGATCGCGCGAGGCCCCGCTGTCGCCGTGCCCCAGCAGATCCGGCGCGAGCACGCGGCGCGATGAACCCAGCGCCGCGGCGAGCGGCAGCCAGGTCGCGCCGGTCCCCGTGAAGCCATGGAGCGCCAAGAGGGCGGGTCCGGCGCCGAGCACGCGGCAGGCGTAGTCTTGCCCGCGGAGGGCGAAGCGCCCGGGCAGCCCCTGCTGCCCGCCGCCTACTGCAACGTCTGGCGCTGACACTCCGACACCTCGCCCAAAGGCGCCCACCGTGGGCGCGCGCGCTATGATGCGGCCGCCGGCCTCGCCGCTCAACAGCGCGGTGAAACCGGCGATGAGGGTGCTGGCGAGTAAGCGTTCAGGGGGTGTTGCGCCATAAGCGCTTGGTTTCACTGAGAAGCTTATCGCCGCGGGTGCGACCAAGCACCCGCGCGGCGCGCGAAAGCGCGCCGACATTGGGGGAGGGGCCCCGGAAAGATTCACTCTTTCCGGGGCGGGGGGATGGGACATCCCCCCGTGAACAGCTACGTTGGCGAGGATGGTGGGGCGGGAGCGTGCCGCGCCGCCGGGGCCGAAGGAGCCTGGAAGCGCATGGCGGTCTCATGGCTCGCGCTCAGTCTGACGGACCGCTGCCAGCTGCGCTGTCAGCACTGCCTACGCGATCCGGGCAAGCAGGCGGTCGATCTGCCCTTGGCGCTGATCGAGCGGGTGCTCGACCAGGCGCAGCGACACTACGGCACGCGCCACGTCGCGCTGACGGGCGGCGAGCCGACGTTGCACCCACAGCTCGACGCCGTGCTCGAGGCGATCGTGGCGCGCGGCTTCACCTGGCACCTGGTGACCAACGGCCAGCGCTTCAAGGCACGGCTGCTCGACCTGCTGGACGCGCGGCCGCCGCTGCGGCAGGCGCTCACGGCGATCGACTTCAGCGTCGAGGGCGCGACGGCCGCGGTGCACGATCGCATCCGCGGTGCCGGCACCTTTCACGCCGCGATGGAGGCCGTGACGCTGGCGCACCTGCGGGGGCTGCCCTTCGTGCTGCAGCTGACGGTGCAGGCGTTGAACGTCGACCAGATCGAGGCCTTCACGCTGATGGCGAGCCACCTGGGCGCCTCGCGGGTGTCGTTCGGCATGGCGCAGCCCACCGGCACGGACTTCGACCGGGAGATGTACCTCTCGCCCGCGCGCTGGCGCTCCGCCCTGGACGACATCACGCGGATGGCGGACTGCGTGCGCATCCCCGTCAGCTCCGCGCACGGCTTCCCCACCACGCAGGCCTTCCAGTGCTGCGAGCCCTATCGCAGCGAGATCCTCAACGTCGATGCCCACGGCCGCCTGACGCTCTGCTGCCAGCTCTCGGGCGGCCCCGGTGCGGACGGCGAGGAGGTGCTGGCCGATCTGGCGGTCACGCCGCTGCCGGAGGCCCACCAGCGGATGCTCGACCGGATCCATGCGCTGCAGAGCGCGCGCAACGCGGCGATTGCCGCGTGCACCTTGGACGAGGGCTGGGATATGTTCGCCTGCAACGATTGCATGCGACGCTGTGGCAAGGCGCACTGGGTCGAGGGTGGCGCGGCCGGCCCACGCGCCGACCGGCCACGGGGACGCGCGCTCCCAGCCGCGGTGGAGACCAGCGATGACCCGCCTCGATGAGCCCACGCTGCGACCGCGCGCCAACGTGCTGTTGACCGAGCTCGGCGACGGCACCGGCGCGCTGCTCGACCTCGACACCAAGTTCTACTTCACGCTCAACCGCACCGGCGTGGCGATCTGGCAGAGTCTCAGCGGCGAGGGCTCGGCAGGCGGCGGGGAGTGGGCCACGCTGACGGGGATGCTCTGTCGTCGCTTCGCGGTCGCGCCCGAGCAGGCCGCGGCCGACCTCGAGGCCTTCGTCGCCGCGCTGCGCGAGGCCGGGTTGATCGAGCTCAGCGGCGGTGAGCGCGCGGGCGGAGGCCCGGGGTGAGCGTGAGCGGCTGGGGCCGATCGATCGGTCGCGTCTTCGGTCGGGACACGGAGCGCAGGGTGATCGTCGCCGCGCTCTTCGCTCGTCCGCCAGGCGCGGCGTGGCTGCCGGCGCTGCGGAGAGGGCTCGACCACGACCGGCTGCTGCGCCTGGCCCGAGACTACGGCGTGGCCGCGGTGCTGTGCCAACGGCTGGCGGCGCTGCAGTGGCAGCACGAGCTCGGGGTCGAGACCTGGGCCCGGCTGCAGGCCGAGGACGAGCAGAACCGCCTGCAGAACCTCGTGCTGCTCGCCGACCTGGGGGAGACCACCGCGCTGCTGCGCGCCGCGGGGATCCCAGCCCTCGCGCTCAAGGGCTCGGCGCTGCTCGCGACGGTCTATGCCGAGGGGCTCGAGCGCCACACCGACGACATCGACCTGCTGCTGCCGGCCGACGCGGTGGCGCGCGCGGCCGCGCTGCTGCACGCGGCGGGCTACCGCGAGTACGCGCCCCCGGTCCTCGGCCCGGACGGCGCCCTGACGCGCAACGACGATGCGCTGCGGGCGCGTGATCCGCACGCGCGCCATCCCTCGCTGCTCTTCGGCCCGCGCCACACGCGCATCGAGCTGCATCGCCACACTGACTTCGGCGCCGGAGACGAGGCCCAGGGCGTGCCCGAGGCCGTCTGGCAACGCGCCCGCACCGTGACCACGCGCCTCGGCCAGGCGGTCAACGTGCCGGCCGAGGACGACCTGCTGGCCAATCTGTGCTGTCACGTGCTGCGGCAGCACCGCCGGGAGCCGCGCTATCGGCTGCGACACCTGGTCGATGTCGACACGCTGCTCGGCCGCGCCGACCCGGCGGCGCTGGCCGCCATGGCCGCGTTGCGCGGTAGCTGCGGGCCCGTCGAGCAGAGCTGGGCGCTGCACGAGGCCCTGGCCGAGGCGCTCGCCGCTCGGAGCGAGACCCGCGCCGGGGCGCGAACCGAGCTGCGCGGGCTGGTCGCTCGGCTGATGGCCCCCGACCCGCCGGCGTGGCTCAGCCACCTGCGCCACGGCCTGGCCCCTGCCGGGCAGGGCTTACGACCGGCCTGGCGCGCGCTGCTCCCGCGGCGCGACTACATGGCCTGGCGCTACGGGCGTCCGGGCGTCCGCGGCCTCCGCTTGGCGCTCTTGCACCTGCTGCGCTGGAGCGGTCTCGGCCCGGGTCGGCCGCCGCAATGACGAGACTGTGGCTGGGCGACGCGGCGGTAGAGTTGCGCTGTGAGACGCTGCCACCGGCGGTCCAGAACGAGCTACGCGCCTACTTCACCGCCACGAACGACCCATGGGTCACCGAGGGCCCGCTCGCGTCGGCCCGATCTCCGCTGCTGATCGACGTCGAGCAGGTCGGCGTGCTGCCGCCGGCCTCCGGGGAGCCGGTCTTCTTCCATGGCAGCCTGCAGGGCTTCGCGGCACCCTCCGCGGCCGCCGTCGAGACGCTGTGGCTGCACGATCGCGCTGCGGTGGCCCGCCTGCAGCTCGCCACCCCCACGCTTCAGCTCTGGGTCACCGAGGGCGCCCTCGCGCGGCCCGAGGCGCTGCTGCACAACTTCGTGCTGATCGCCTTGGCCGTGACCGCGCGCACGCGCGGGCTCTTCCACCTGCACGCGGGGACCGTCGTGGCGCCGACCGGAACGGCCGCGCTGATCGTCGGCGACGCGCGGGCCGGCAAGACCACGACCACGCTCGCGCTCGTGACCGCGGGCTGGCAGACCGCCGGTGACGACGCCGCCTGGTTGAGCCTGGAGCCCGCCAAGGGCAGGGTCCGCGCGCTCGGCGTTCGTCGCCCCTTTCACCTGCGACCGTTGACGCGACAGATGTTCCCACAGCTCGACGGAGCCTTGGTGCCACCGCCGCCGGCCACCACCGAGGAGCCCAAGTGGTCGCTCGACGCGCCCGCGGTCTTCAGCGAGCGCTGGCTGACGGAGGCCGTCGATCCGGGGTTGCTGATCTTGCCGATGATCGGCGACGAGGCCCGCTCCTCGATCGCACCGGCCGCCGCCGACGAAGGCTTTGCGCGGCTGCTGCGCGCCAGCGCGCTCGTGCTGGTCGATGGCCTGCCGCAAAGGCGCGAGCACCTGCGCGTGATCGAGCGCCTGCTGGCACAGACGCGCGCCCTGACGCTGTACCTGGGGCGCGACGCGCTCGCGGCGCCCTCCTGCCTCGCCGCGCTCGTCCAGCGCGCCCTGAGCGCGGTCGACGGGGCGGCGACGGGGCGCGAGTAGCTACGCCGCAGGGAAGGCGCCCGTGTGGCGGCGCGGGTAGCGGTAGGTCACGGTGTAGCCCTGACGCGAGTCGCCGAAGAGCACCTGCCCGCCCTGCTCGAGCCAGGCATGCCCGCCGCTGCCGTCGCGGCGCAGCCCGAGGCAGAGCACCACCGGCCCGGCGAGCGGCGCGATCAACGCATAGCGCACCAAGGCGCGAAAGAGACAGGTGGTCGCCAGCGGCGAGCGACCGGCCAGGAGCAGCGCGGTGAGGCGCTCGATCAGCGCCAGATCGCGCGTGCCCCGCGCCCGCGCGACGCTGAGATCGTCGAGCAGGCGCTCGAGCGGCTGTTGGCGAAAGCGCCGGGGCAGCGCCAGGCGTAGCCGCACGATCTTCCAGGCCAGGTACCGGTGACGACGAAGCAAGCGCCAGGCCGCCCACCAGCGCCGCAGCACCCGTTCGGCGCGTGGCCGCTGCGGCCAGGCGCTGCCGTCGGCGACGGCTGGGGGCGCGACCTCCGTGACCCACCGACTCATCGGCGCTCCCTCGTCCCCGGCGTCAGGGGCCTGCCGAAGCGCGCTCAACGCGCGCGGGCGCCCCAGCACAGCTCGCGGCGGTCGGCGCGGCGCAGGGCGCAGCTGAAGTCGACTCCCGCGCTGACAGTGACGAAGGCGCCGGCGGGCACCGTCAGTTGGCGCAGGTTGCTGCGACCCCAGCAGACCAGGGTCCCGTCGCTGCGCACACCGCAGCTATGACTCGTGCCGCCGGTGACGGCGCTGAAGCTGCCCGCGGGGGCCGCTCGTTGACCGTAGTTGTTGCGGCCCCAGCAGACGACCGCGTTGTCCGCGCGCAGGCCGCAGGTGTGGTCCTGACCGGCGCTGATCGCCTGGTACAAGACGCCCGTCGGTGCCGTGGCCTGGGCGTAGGTATTCGCGCCCCAGCAGGCCACCGCCCCGCTGCTGCGCACCCCGCAGCTATGCGAACCGCCGGCGGCGATGGCGCTGAAGGCGCCGGTGGGGGCGTTGAGCTGGCTGTTGGTGTTGCGGCCCCAACAAGCGATCGTACCGTCGGCGCGCAGCGCACAGTTGTGGTTGAGCCCGGCGCTCAGCGCCGTGAACGACCCACTGGGGACGGTCGTCTGCAGGTAGTTGTTGCGGCCCCAGCAGGCCAGGGTGCCGTCGCTGCGCAGCGCGCAGCTATGCTGCTGGCCGCTGACCACCGCGCTGAAGCTGCCGGCCGGCGGCGTGGCCTGGGCGTAGGTGTTGTCGCCCCAGCACGCCAGGGTGCCGTCGCTGCGGATCCGGCATCCATGCCCCGTGCCGGTGCTGGTCGCGCGGTAGCTGCCGCCGGGCGCGGAGACCTGGCCGTAGTTGTCGTAGCCCCAGCAGGCCAACGCGCCGTCGGCGCGGCGCGCGCAGCTGTGGTTGGTCCCGGCGCTCAGCGCGCTGAAGCTGCCGGTGGGCGCCGTCGTCTGTTTGTAGGTCGCGCTGCCCCAGCAGGCCAGCGCGCCCGTCGTGCGGATACCGCAGCTATGCGAGCCACCGGCGGCGACGGCGCTGAAGGTACCCGTCGGCGGCCTGCTGCGGTTGCTGCCGTTGCTGCCCCAGCAGGCCAGTGCCCCGTCGCTCTTGATCGCGCAGCTGTGGATGATGCCGGCGCTGACGGCGCTGTAGGTTCCCGCCGGGACGGTGGTCTGTCGCGACGTGTTGAGGCCCCAGCACACCACACTGCCATCCGTCTTGCGCCCGCAGCTGTGGCTGCCCCCGGCGCTCACCGCCGTGTAGGTGCCCGCCGGCACGGTGGTCTGGCCGTTGGTGTTGAGGCCCCAGCAGACGACGCTACCGTCGGTCTTGCGGCCACAGCTGTGGTTGGTGCCCGCGCTGATCTGGCTGAAGGTGCCTGCGGGCGGCGTGGCCCGCCCGTTGGTGTTGCTGCCCCAGCACACGACCGCGCCGGACGCCAGCAGACCGCAGCTATGCGTGCCGCCGGTGGTGATGGCGCTCAAGTTCAAGCCGGCGGGCGGGGTGGACTGGCCGGAGTTGTCGTAGCCCCAGCAGGCGACCCGGCCGTCGGGCGCCGTCGCGCAGCTCTGGCTCACCCCCGCCGCCACGGAAGCGACGGTGCCGGCCTGCCCGAGGTCGAAGGGGTTGCCGACGCAGACGCCTGCCACGCACTGCTGCCCGGCACCGCAGGCGACGCCGCACGCGCCGCAGTTGAAGAAGTCATCGAGCACCGAGGTGCAGGGATTGATGCAGGCCGGGTCGCTGCGACAATCGCTGTCGGCGCAGTCCGTCGCGCCGTCGCCATCGTCGTTGATGCCGTTGCCGCAGGCCTCGCGCGCACAGTTCGTCGCGCTCGCGCAGTCGCTGTCGGCGCAGTCGACGCTGCCATCACCATCGTTATCCAGCCCATCCGCGCAGAGCGCCTCGCGCGGGGCACCCACCGCGACCACGTCCGCCCAGACACGCCCGCGAAAGACGAAGTCGGAGCCGGTGAAGTTGTCGAACTTCCAGACGCGGCGGGCCGCCGCCAGCGGGGCGAGGGTGCCGTAGCTCCAGAGCCCGAAGGTGTCGCTCAGCCCATAGGCCGCGGGCGAGTCGCCGAAGGCCGTGTGCCCGGAGGGGGGCGACATCGTCTCGATCTGCACGTACGTCGCGCGCAGCTCGTGACCGGCGAAGAAGGACCGCACCTCGACCTCGCCGCAGAAGGCGTCCGCGCGCCCGCAGGTCCCGTGCGTGCCGGTCCAGAGCGTCACCATCTCCACGGTGTTGGGTGGATTGGTGCCCGAATGGCCGTCCTGCACGACCGGCACCTCGGTCAGGCCCTACACCTACAACACGATGCCGTCCTCGCCGCCCGCGATCATGGAAAAGTGCCACACCGAGCTGCAGCGTCCCGGCAGCGGCGTTGAAGCGGCCGTAGAAGGTCGCCACCACCCGCATCGCGGGGTCGGGCTCGGAGCCGGGACTCAGCCCCTCCGAGTCGCCGCCACAGGCGCTGCCGACGAGGGCGGGCAGCAGCGCGGCGCTAAGGAGCGCCAGCCACGGCCGGCGCTGCAAGGGAGCTGTGGAACGGGAAGGCGTGGGCATCTTCGACCTCATTGGGCGCGGGGTTCGCGCCGGGCAGCGCGCGAGAACCTCCGCTGGGCAGGATCATCGGCGGGTCCGCCGCATTGTTTAGCGCCACCGCTCCGCCGGCCGACGCGGCTTGCGCCGAAGGCCGACGCTCGCGCTAGAATCCGCGCTTTCCAACGTGCGGCGCGGCGCTGGTCGGTCGCGGGCGCGTGCAGGAGTAGCTGCCATGAGTGTCGGTCATTGTACCCCAAGGGGCCCTGCGACCCAGGAAGCGACCCGACAGGGACCACTGGAGCTCCTGCGGCGCACACTGCGCTGGGGCCCGATGGTGCGGGCCCTGCGTTGCAGCGTGCTAGCGCTGGTGCTCGCCGGCTGCGGCAGCGCGACGGGCAACCGCGACGCGCAGGCGCAGCGCGAGGGCGGACCGCGAAGCGATCGCGGTGCAGCGCTGACGCCGGACGGCGGTCACGCGCCACGCCCCGACGGTGGCAGCGCGGCCGATCAGGCGGGCGTGGACGGCACCACACACCAACGCGTGACGCGCGTCGTCTTCAGCTCGAACCGCGACGGCAGCTACGACCTGTTCTCGGTTGCGCTCGATGGCAGCGAAGTGCGCGCGCTGGCGACCCACGCGGCGGCGGATCTGCAGCCGGCCGTGGCACCCGACGGCGAAAGCGTGGTCTTCACCTCGACGCGCGGCGGGAACAGCGGGCTCTGGCTGCTGGCGCTCGGCACGGGTGCCCTCCGCCCGCTGGTCACGAGCCTGCGCGCGGCCTCGGTGCCGTCGTTTGCGCCGGACGGCCAAACGGTGGTCTTCGAGGGCCGGATCAATGACACCTCGGCGACCGACCTCTACGTGGTCGCCGTCGGCGGGGGCACGCCCCAACAACGCACCACGGATTCGCACACCGACGCCGGGCCGGTCTTCAGCGCCGACGGCCGCGAGATCTTCTTCGTCTCCAACCGTTCCGGTGCCTTCGAGATCTGGCGCATGCCCGCCGGCGGCGGGGCGGCCACGGTCGTGACGCAGCAAGGGCGCGTGGTCGGCAGGCCGGCCGTGACGCCTGATGGCAAGGCGCTGGTCTTCGCGCGGCGCCTGGCCGCCGCCGCCGATCAGACCGAGCTGGTCTGGCTCGAGCTCGCCGGCGGGGCGGTCAGCGTGATCTCCGGACCAGGCGACAGCGAGCCCGCGATCTCGGCCGACGGGCGCTGGCTGGCCTTCACCACCCTGCGCTTCGAAAATCCGGAAATGGCGCTGTTGGCGCTGCCGGCCGGCGGGCCACCCGCCAGCGGGAGCACCCCCACGCGCCTGACGCAACTCGACGCCATCGACGGGACCCCGACCTTCGGCGCCCTCGCGCCCTAGGAGCCTGTCGGGAAATGTCGCGAGCCGCCCGAGCGCAAGGCGCGGCGAGCACCGGAGCGGAACGTACGGGCTGGTACGTGAGCACCGGAGCACAGCCGCAACGCAGCGATCGGGTGGCGCAGCAATTTCCCGACAGGCCTAGCCGCGGGCGGGGCCGTCACCCTCCCCCGATCCACTGTGCCCATAGGCGTAGGCGCCGCCGCGACCGAGCTTGTAGCGGTATTTGTAGCGGTAGCCGCCCACGTCGATGCCGTTGACCACGCAGCCGAACAGCACCACGCCGAGGTCTGCCAGCCGGCGCACGGTTTGGCGCAGCGCCTGCTTGGTCGTGCGTCCCGAGCGGGCCACCAACACCGTGCCGTCGCAGAGCGAGCCCAGCACCACCGCATCGGTGACGACCAGCACCGGTGGCGAGTCGAGGATCACCAGGTCGAAGTGCTCCGCCAGCTGGTCGAGCACGGCCCGCAGCCGGTCACTGTGGCAGAGCTCGGCCGGGTTCGGCGGCAGCGGCCCGGCGGTCAGCACCGAGAGGTGCGGCACGCCGGTAGCCTTGGCGAAGCTGAGCGGATCGCGGCCGCTGGTCAGCGCCGAGGTGAGACCGTCTTGCAATGAGACACCGAAGACCTTGTGCAGCATCGGCCGCCGGAGGTCCACGTCCACGAGCAGCACGCGCCGGCCCTGCTGCGCCACGGTGATCGCCAGGTTGGTGGCGGTCATGGTCTTGCCCTCGGAGGGGCTGGGGCTGGTGATCAGCAGCCGCTTGAGCGGCTTGTCCGGCGACGCGAAGAGCAGGTTGGTGCGAATCGCGCGGCACTCCTCGGCGCTCGGGGAACGCGGATGGTGCGCGGCCATCAGCTCGCGTAGCTCGGCCTCGTGCACGCCAGCGCCGCGGGCCTGCGCCGAGACGCCGGAGACCACCGGCAAGCCGCCGAGGAAGACCACCCCCTCGGCCTCGACGTCGGCCTGCGCCAGCACCGAGTTGTCGAGCGCCTCGAGCAGAAAGACCAAGCCCAGGGACAAGAGCAGCCCGAGCAGCAGCCCGATCATCAGGTTGGCGCGCGCGCGCGGGCGCACGGGGATCCCGCTCGCCTCCGCCGGCTCGAGCATGCGCACGTTGTTCGAGCGTAGCCTGCCCGCGAGCTCGCTCTCGGTCATGCGCGTCATCAGCATCGTGTAGGCGTTCTGAGCGCTGGTGGCCTCACGCTCCAGCCGTCGATAGGCGATCTCGCGCTTGTTGACCTCGTAGGCGGAGGTCTTCGTCTGGCCGATGGCCCGCTGCAGCGCGCCCTCGGTCGCCTCGACCGCCCCCAAGCGGCGCACCGTCCCCGCGACGACGGCATCCAGTTGGCGGCGCAGGTCGGCCACCGCCTGGGCCACGCGGGCCTCCTGAGCCACGACCTTGGGGTGCTGGGCCAGATAGCGGGCGCGCAGGTCCGTGGCCAGGGCGCGTTCGCGCAGGGCCTGGAGCTTGAGTGCGTCGATCGCCTCGCTGCGAAACGCCGGCAGCTCGGGTGCGCTGAGCGGATCCGACGTGCTGATCGCGCGGAGCTGCGCCACCTCGGCAGCCAGCGCCATGCGCTCGCCGCGCACCTTGTTCCACTGAGCGGTCAACGTTGCCAGCTGCTCCGAGGTCAGACTCTGCCGATCGTGCAGCGTCATCGAGATCAGGTCGTTGGCCTTGCGGAAGTCGTAGAGCTCCGACTCGCTGGCGTTGACCTGGTGCTTGAGCTGATCGAGCTGCTTGGCGAGCCACGCGATGGCGCCGCTGGTCGAGGCCGACTTGTACTCCAGGTTGTGATCCATGAAGGCCTGGGCCATCGCGTTCGCGATCTGCGCGGCCATGGTCGGATCGGTGTGCTCGGCGACGACGTCGAGGATGCTCGCTCCGCGGCGCACGGCGCAGCGCACCGAGCCCGCGACCAGGCGGGCGGCCAGCGCCGGCGTGCGCGCCGCGACGGGGAGCGTCGCCCTGGGACCCCAGAAGGCGGCGACCTGATGCAGGTTGAGCAGGCGCGCCGCACGCTCGGCGACCTGGGAGCTACAGGCGACTGTCTCCTGCGTGTGCATGTAGTCATCGACGTCGCGATAGGCGTTGGGAGAGATATCCACGACCTCGGTCACGCGCGCGAGCACCTGCGGCATCTGCGGATCGATCAGCAGCGCCGCGCTGGCGCTGTAGACGCGCTGCTGGCGGAAGGTCCACAGCGCTGTGGCCGCGATACTCAGCGCCGTCACCGCGACGATCAGCAGCTTGCGGCCCCAGATCAGGTCGAGGTAGCCCCGCAGCGGCAGCCCCTGGCCGTCTTCGAGCGGCAGCAGATCCTGTCGTGGTGTATTCGTCACGGTCGACCGATTCATGCCCTTCGTCCCGAGGCGGCGGAGATCTGGATCCCGGCCCGCGTCGGACACACCAAGCCTCCGCGGCGCAGAGCCACTAACTCTGACTCTATCGGCAGAACGAGTCCATTTTGTAGCTGACACATTACGGGCCATCAAGGGGCCAACGTGGTCGCCGACCGCTGCTGTAGGGCTCGTGGCAAAACGAATCGGTCGACTGTGGCTGTCGAGGCGCGGGCGGCAAGGGCGGGGGTCTGGGGTAAAGGGGCGGGGGGCTGGGGGGGATCGGCGGCCGATCAGTTGTTTTGGCGGGCCCTCGCTCAGGGCGCGGCTGGATCCAATCCCGAGAGCAGGGCCGCGGCGTGCGCCGGATCCCGCCAAGCGAGGCGGTGGCAGCGTGCAGGGTGGATCAGCGCTCCGAGCTCCGCCGGCCAATTCGCGAGCGGCGCCAGGGTCGCCTCGTGCAGCGCCGCCAGCGCCGCGAGGGGGGCGCAGGTCTCCAGCACGGCCCCCTCGGCTGTCGGGGCGTGTACCGTCGCGTCCGGTGACGTAAGCAGGATCAGTCGGGCGGCAGCGGCGGGCGCCGGCCCGCGGGCGACGCGTTCTTCCGCCACCGGCGCCAGCGGCAACGCTACGGTCCGCCCATCGGCGGCGTGGTAGAGGCACGAGCTCAGGTCGCAGCCGGCGAGCAGCGGCGCGGGCGTCTCATCGAGCGCGATCGGGTTGAACTGGATCGTGCGCGGCAGGCCCCAGAGCCGGGTGCCGTCGAAGAAGGCGAGGTCGTCGCCCAGGTAACTCCAGCCGGCCCGCACCAGCGCCCGCGCCAGCGTGCTCTTGCCGGCGCCGGACGCGCCGAGCAGCAGCAGCGGCGCGCCCGCGGGCGCCACCAACGCCGCGGCGTGCAGCGCCAACGCCGGGCGGCAATGCGCCAGGATCACCTGATACAGCAGGTGCTCGACCACCGGCAGCAGGTCACCGGGACCCGCGGCCTCGGTCACCGCCGCGCCGTCGCAGCGCACCTGCAGCCGCTCGTCGACGGCGATCTCGACGCGCTCGGTCGGGGGCAGCAGCGGGCGCCAGCAGGGGGCGAAGGCCGCCCGCAGCGCCGCGCGCGTGCGACGCCACGGGATGTCGAGGTCAAGGCGCAGCCGCGAGGCGTAGAGCGTCAGCAACGCAGGCTCAAGGGTTGAGGGGCGCGAACTCGAGCAGTCCCTGCTGCTCGAGCTCGCCCAAGAAGCGCGTGGCGTCGGCGGCGAGCTGCGCGCGCGGCAGCGCGACGCCCTCGGCGAGGATACCGACGATCTCGTCGAGCGTGCGGCGACCGTCGATCAGGTACCAGACGATCGCGCCGACCTCGTTGAGCACCAGCAGGCGACGGCCGGCCTCGTCGAAGATCACCGTCTCGCCGGTGGCCTCCAGCTCGTGCACGACGCCCTGCGTGCGGCGCGGCCTGACCGACGGGGTCGTCATGCTGTGGGTCCCACCGTCGATTCGAGCGGCCCCGGCGTGGTCGACGGCCGCGCCTCGGCCAAGAGCGCGGCGCGCACGCGGCACTCCCCGCAGGCGAGGCGATCGGCCCACGCCGCCGCCCGCTCGCCGAGCGCGGCCAGCTCGCCAGGGAGAGCCACCGGCGCGGTCAGAATCGCTCGCAGCGACTGGCGATGGACGCTGCCGAGGGGCAGCGTGCGGCTGAAGATGCAAGGATAGACCGTACCGTCAGCGGCGACCGCCGCCTTGCCGGTGAAGGGGACACGCTCGCACGCCGCGTCGCCCCCGGAGGGCAGGCTGGAGACCGTCGCCGAGGCGGGGTCGAGCGCCGTCACCGTGCCGCGCCCAACCTGGCGCTGCGCGCTGACGCCGATGGCGTGCGCCGGCACCCCGAGACGCTCCAGCCACTCGCGCGTGGCCTCGACCTGCGCACGATTCTCGTCGAGCGCGATGATCCCGACCCGCAGCGGAAAACCGGCCGCCAGCACCCGGCGGAGCGCCCGCACGGTGCGTCGCTGGCTGCCCGGACGCTGCGTGATGCGGTCGTGCACCGCGGGATCGAAGCTGTAGCAGGAGCAAGCGAAGGCCACGGGCAGGCCGCGCAGGCGACGCAGCAGGTCGGCCGTCAGCGCCAGCCCGTTGGTGAAGATCTCCACCTGCTCGAAGCCCAGCGCGGCGGCCCAGCGCGCCGCCGGCACCAGCCACGGGCTGAGCAGCGGATCGCCGCCGGTGAGCTGCACCCTGCGGAAGCCCAGCACCCGCGCGTCCTCGAGCACCGCGCGCAGCGTCGCGCCGTCGAGCGCGGCGCTGGCGCTCGGGCTCGCCTCGGCGTAGCAGTGCAGGCAGGCCTCGTTGCAGCGCGCGGTCAGCTCGACGAAGAGCAGCTCGAAGCCCTCGCCGGCCAGCAGCGCGGCCCGATCGAGGGGCACCGGAGCGTGCTGCTCCCACGCGCCCGCGAGCGGCGCCAGCTCCGGCTCGAACGCCGACAGCGCCCGCAGCCGACCGGGCAAGGCGGCCCACCAGCTCGCGCGCGAGCCCGGCGCCGAAGTCGGCGCCGAGCCCGGCGCCGAGCCCAGCGCCGAACCCACTTCGAGCCGCAGCTCCGCGCCGCTCGCGAGATCGCGCGCCGTCACGCCCCGCGCATCGTCGAGCAGCACCCAGCTCGGCGCGAGGAAGCGCGCGCGCGTGGCCTCAGCTACCGCCGCCTCGACGCGATCGCCCTCCACCCGCGCGCCCTACTTGTCCGGTTTGCAGCGACCGGGCACGCAGCCGACCGGCCCACAGGAGCCCGGGGCGCAACCACCGTTGGGTTGACAGGTCGGCGCACAGCGGTTGGGCTGGCAAACGTTGGGTGCGCAGACCCTGGGCGCGCAGGAGAAGGTCTGCGCGCCAGCGTTGCGGACGGCGAAGGTCGCGGTAATGGCGGGCACGACGTAGACGGCGAGCTTGAGCAGCTTGCGCCGCGCGAGGTCGTAATCGCGGGTGGCGGCGGGCGGCGGTGCCGGGTCGTCACCCGCCACTGCGATCTCGGCCGGCGTGGCTGAATCGGGAGGCTCGCGCATGCGCAACACCCATCGAGCAGGCTTGGATGGGGTTGATGATGCGGGCAAAGGGCGGCGCCGTCCAGTCCGCGGCCGGCGTCCTCTCGTGGCCGGCGTTCCCGGGGCGGGCGCGCGTCGCGGCGCACCCGACGCGCGCCGAGTTTGGTCCCGCCCGCGCACTTCGGTTAGCATGGAGCCTCCCGGTGGTGAAACACGGTGTGACGCGGAGGGGTCCCTCTTCGGACGGGGGCTCTTCCGCGTGGTGGGCCGTGCGTACGGGAGACGGAGGCGCGGCGTGCGCAACCTGATGCTCGGCTCGCGACAGACCAGGCCCCTGGCTCGCGGCCGCGGTGCGCTGGCGCTGGCGGCCCTGCTGGGCCTCGGCGCCTGCGCCACCGGCGCAGGGCCCCTGCCCGTGGGCTCGGTGATCGAGCGGGCGCGGCAGGAGTGCGCGCGCTTGCGTGAGACGGCGCTCTCTCGGCCGGTGCAGACGCCGGTCGACGCGAAGCTCGCCGAACTCGATCAACTGCTGGCTGCGGGCCAGAGCGACGCGGCGCTGGAGCGGGCTCGCACGCTGAGCAGCGCCTGCAGCGCCGAGGCTGAGCAGCGCAGCGGTCTGCTGGTGCTGAGCGTCGATGTCGAGGCCATTCGGTCGCGGGTCGGGGCGCGACGCTACGGCCAATACCGCTGGCTGGCTGAACACGGCGATTACAGCAGCGCGATCTTCTGCGGCCAGGCGCTGCTCAAGGGCGACCCAGGCGGCTGCGAGGGCGCGCCCGTCGCCGCGGCACCGCTGGCGGAGGCCTCGCGGACCCCGGGCGTCGCGCCCGCCCCGCAAGCGAGCGACCCGGCCGTCTCCCACGCCGTCTCTCACGATTGGGACGCCACCGAGGGCGACGACGACACGAGCGCGGCGGTGGCGAGCGGCGCGGGGTCGCCGCCTGCCCCCGCGGAGACGTTGCGACGTCGGGCGACGGCAGCGCCGTCGCGGACCGCCAGCTGGGTGGCCTTCGGCACCGGCGCCGCGGCGCTGGTCGCGGGCGGCATCCTCGCCGGGCTGGCGACGCAGCGGCGCGCCGACCTCGCCGATCGCTGCCCCGATTGCTCGCGCGCGGAGATCGATGGCGGCAAGCACCTGGCGCTGGGGGCCGACCTCGCCTTTGGCGTCGGCCTGACGGCGGCGGTCACCGGATTGGTCCTCTGGTGGGTCGGGCCGGGGGCCGAGGCCCGCGCGCCCGCGCGAGCCGCTGCCGCGGGAGCCACTGCCGTGGGTCGCGCGGAGCCACACCAGCGCCTCGCACCACGGCTCGATATCACGGTGCGCAGCGTCGGCGCGAGCTGGGCGTTTTGACCGTAGACCGCCGCATTGCAGCGACGGCGCCCGCCGGCAAGGAGGCGATGTTGGTGGTAGCTCCTGGCATCCTCGGCCGCCGCCTGGCGCTGGCGCTGGCCGCCGCCCTGACCACGTCGTGCTCGTACGCGCTCGACTTCGGCTTCGAGAGCCGCGAGACCCGCCGCGACGCCGCGACGGGTGTGGACGCGGCTCTACCGGCCGATGCGGCCCTCGTCCGTGACCGCGGCGGGCGCCCGCGCGCGACGCGCGGCGGGGCGACGGCGGCCCGCGTGACGCGAGCGTGCTGCGCGATGGGCCGCCGGGCGCCTGCGACGAGGCGCAGGACAGCGATCACGACGCGCTGCTCGATCGCGACGAGGCCTGCGCGCGCGGTCGTGACAGTGATGGCGACCAAGTTCCCGACTACCTCGATGACGACAGCGACGGCGACGGCATCACCGACGCGATCGAGGCCGGCGACGCTGACCCGCAAACACCGGCCTCGGACACCGACCACGACAACGTCGCCGATGCGATCGACCTCGACAGCGACAACGACGGCGTGCTCGATGCGCTCGAGGATCACGACGGCAACGCGCACGTCGGCTGCTGCCGCCGTAGCTGCGGCGAGGTCGTGGCCGGCTGCGCGGCGGTCGCCGCCGACGCCTGCGGTAGTGGACAGCAGTGCACCGGCGGCGCGGGCGGAAGCTGCGGGCCGCCGGCCGCGTTCGCCTGCGCCCAGGGCGAGAGCGATCCACGGCTCACGGACACCTTCGGGCTGGGGTTGGACGCCCTGGTCGGCTCGGGGGTCTGCGTGCCGAGCACGCCGCTCAACCCGACGGGGCGGCGCGAGCTGACGACCCACACCAGCCCCGCCCTGCTGGGGGACTGGGCGCTGGTGCTCGACGCGCGCGCCAGCTACACGCCGCTCTCGGCCAGCAGCGCGCCCGCGGGCAGCGCCGCGGCGGCCTTCGACTTCGTCGAGCGCTCGCAGGCGACGCTAGGCTTCATCGCCACGCTGCCCAGGCAGGGTGCGGACGCCCCGGCGGAGGCCACTCGATTGATCGACGCGGTGCGCAACAGCACCATCGGCCAGAACGGCGCGGTGAGCCTGCGGGCCAGCGGCACGCCGGGCCGCTCGCACGACGGCTTCGAGCTGGTGAGCAAGCTCGTGATCGATCTCGCCCCCACGGCGACATGGCGGCTCGCGGACGTGCGCAAGGCTCTGCTCGAGGCGCTGATCGGGGCGCCCGCGGTGATTCAAGGCTGGCCCGCATCGCCGCGCATCGACGCCGCGCATCTGGTGCTGCGGGCCTCCGTCGTGGTGCGCGCGGACGGCAGGGTGGTGTTCCTCGTGGCGCTGACCACGCGCGAGGGCGAGGACGCAGCCGAGGGCGAGCTGCCCTGGGTGGCAGAGGACGTGGCGAGCGGCACCCTGCTCAGCCGCGCCGGCCGCGGCTGGCGGCGCGAGTGCGAGACCCGCATCCCGCAGCAGAGCGCGCCACCGGTGGACATGATCTGGGTCATCGACGAGTCGGGCTCGATGAGCGACAACCGCGACGACATCGCCGCCAACGCCGCTGCTTTTTTTGGCCAGGCGCTGGCCGCCGGGCTCGACTTCCGCATGGGCGTGACCAACGTCATTCCCCCGGACAGCAGCCAGTGGGGCGACGAGGGCTCGATCCAGCGCACGGTGGGACGCTTCTGCTCACGCGTCGCCGTCGGCGACAAGAACGATGATGCGGGTGGTGAGGACCGCTTCTTGCTGCCGAGCGAGGGTGCGATCTTCGCCTACTGTGTGCACAATCCTCCGGGCTACGAGGGCGGGGACGAGTGGGGCATGACCAACGCGCGGCGAGCCGTCGAGCAGCACCTGCCGCGCGTGGGCCCCGGCGACCCGGCGCTGCCGCGGCGGATCCGCCAGGGCGCCGAGCTGCTCGTCGTGATCGTCACCGATGAGGTGCCGCAGGACGACGGCCTCGACTACCTCAACGGCAGTAGCACGCAATGCGTGCTGGAGAGTGCCACGGCCGCACGGGTACGAACCGACTTGGCGCCCTACGTGGAACTCCTCGAGGGCCGGAGCTCGAGCCATCCCGGGGGCGAGGCCGTCGTGCACGTGATCGGCGGGTTGTGTGGGGAGTGTGCGACTCGCGGTCAACCACAAATCGCCCACGGCTACCTCGATCTCAGTCACGCGCTGGGCGGGCAGGCGTTCGACATCTGTCAGTCGGACCTCGGACCCAGCCTGCAGGTGATCCTCGAGGAGGTGCTGGCCAAGGGCTCACCGCTCAAGCTGCCGCACGTGCCGATCAGCGCCAGCCTGCGCGTCACGCTCGACGGCCGCGTGCTGCCGCGCAGCCGCGCTGGCGGCTTCGTCTATCACGCCGCGGCGAATGCGATCGTGCTGCTAGGCCTTGGGCGGCTCGAGGCCGACAGCGTGGTCACGATCTCCTACGCACACTGGGGGGAGTGATGATCAAGGGCCCGCAGCGAGGGAGCGCGGCAGGGCGCGGGCGCTGCGTGTCGGCGGCGTGGGTCGTGGTGGGCCTTGGTTTGGCGGCCGCCTGCGGCAAAGGGGGCGCCAGCGGGTCCCGCGACGCGGCAGTCGGCACCCTTGACGCTGGCGCCGCGCGGGACGCTCGCCTGCGCCGCGACGCCGCCGTCAGTCTCGGGCCCGACGCCCGCGCGCTGCCGCGCTGCGAGGGCGAGCCGGGCAGCGTCTGCGCCACCAGCGACCTCTGCGCCATCACCGCGGCCTGCGGCGAGGACGGGCGCTGCCATGTCACGCTCGGTCAGCGCTGCGACGATGGCCTGGCCTGCACCAGCGACCGCTGCTTGGGACAGGGGCGCTGCGCCTTCACTGTGGAGGGTGACACCTGCCTGGTGCTGGTGCGCGAGGGCGCGCTACGCCGGCTGCGCTGCATGCAGGAGAACGAGGCCAACCCCGACAACGCCTGCGAGCGCTGCCGCCCGCGCAACGACAAGAGTGCGTGGACCAAGCTCACCGCCAGCCTCTGCGACGACGGCGACCCCTGCACGACCAACGACCACTGCGAGACGGGACGCTGTGTCGGCGAGCCGGGCGGAAGCTGTAACTAGGCCTGAGACGAGCCCTCAGGCGGTCTCGTCGCGCACGAAGGCCAGCACCTCGGGCGGGTTGCTGTCGAGCAGCTCGAAGCCGGCCCGCGAGACCTCGCCCGCGGTCTGGTGCCAGGCGCACTGGGCGCGCAGCGCGACGAAGGTGTAGGAGCCCTCGACGCTGACGAAGGGCCGCACCTCGGGCGGCACCTCCGAGAGCAGCATCGCCAGCTTGAGCACATACTGCTCGCCGTCGCGCAGGATGTTGCTCCCCATCAGGTGCTGGCCCTCGAACGAGATGCCGAGCCCGTGCTGCGAGACATCGCGCACGACCGCGACGACGCTGAAGATGGTGTAGACCTCGGCGCGCTCGTCGACCTGCCGCAGCAGCTCCGCCGCCGGCAGGTGCCGCCGATCACGATAGACCGTGACAATCTCGACGCGCCCCACCGCACTGCGCGCCGCACCCCGCGTATCTGAACCCGACATCTTCCCCACCACTCCCGCGCCGCCGACCATTCCCGTGACAGCGCGGCGTGGATGATAGCCGCAGTGCGGAAACAGAGCGAGCCCGCGCCACCGAGGGGGAAGCTGGCGGAGCTCAGATCTCGACGCCTCCGATACTCCCCGAACCCCCTCTGCCGTCCCTGGGCGGCCAGCCGAACGCCTCGGGGGCCTCTTCCGCGGTGTCATCTTGGTCGCAGGGGGCCGGGAAGACCCAGCTCGGAACGGGGCCCATGGAGGTCGCGGGCACCCGCTCCAGGGCCTCGATGAGCGGGCCCAGGGCGCCACGCTCGACCTCGCTGAGGGCCAAATCCAGCCGATCCTGCCCCCTCAGCGCACGCAAGACGCGCAGGGCCTCGCCCCTAGCGGCCTCCGCTGCGCGCGGGGTCGGCGTTACCCGACCGTCGCACGCGGTGTCCACTCGCATGGGGTCGAAGGCCAGGTGCCCGACCAGGCCGAAGCTGAAGGCCCCGATCGCGGCCGTCACCCGGGCCACGGTTTCGGCTATCTCCCTCTCGCCGAGCGGGCCAGGAACGGTGACGTGGTCGGCCAGGACGACCAGCTTCCCGCCGATCTCGCGCAGGGCCAGCGGCGGCTTGCTGGTGATGCCTCGCTCTCTTAACTCAGCCACCAACCGTCCCGTCCGCTGCCAACTACGCACCTGGGTCTCAGCGTTCATCGCGGGGGCGCCGGGTGCGATGCTCTGACTGAGCGGCGTCGGGCCCGCGAAGCCATAGGCGAGCCCCAACATCTCGGACCGCAGGCCCCCGGGCCATAGGAGTTGGGGGAAGACCCCTCCCCGCAGCTCGGCATCGCCGCTCGGCGTTACCATAACGTCCAGCAGGCCGCTCGGCGCAATCAGCAGGTCCTTGTCCTGGACCCGATGGTAGATGCTCCCTGAATTCGGCGCCGTCGAACGAACGAGTTCGAGCGCGCGACCGAGGATCTTCAGCCAGACCCTTTCCGCCGGCTTGCCTCTGAACGGTTCGCCGACGTAGCACCTCAGGGCAAGCACTGGCTCCGCGACAAGCCCGGCACGCGAAGTTCCATGCCCTGCATGCGAGGCTAGCGGTGCCACACCGGGGAGAGCAGCGGCGCCGAGGAGCCCGGCTGCGCGGCCAAGAAAACGCCGGCGCGTCCAATCTTGGGGGCCCTCACCAGGACGACCGCTTTGCGGGGTTGCCGCCGCGTTGGCGACGATGACCTCCGCCTTAAGAGCGGTGCCGAACAGCCCGACAACGGCAACCCCGACAACCGACCACCAAGCCACGACCCAACCCCCCCCGACGCATCGCCTTTCGCCCGGGGGGGGGGGGGGGGGGGGGGGGGCCGGTGGGCGGGGCGGCGGGCGGGGGGGGGGGGGGGGGGGGCGGGGGGCGGCGCGGCCGGCACCCATCGCCCTCCCCACAACCACCCCGCACGGTCCACCTGCGACCGCGCCTGGGCTGTGCCCCCGAGCCGGATGTGATCCGCTCTTGCCACGCGTCGCGGTCGGTGGCAAGGGGCCGGCGGCCGCGCGAGCCCGGGCCGTGCCCGCCGGGCCCTGCCCGCCGCCCGCCGCGCCCTACTGCCGAGGCGCGTCGGGGAGCTCGTTGGTGTCGTCGGCGCGGCGCGGGAAGTGCTCTGCCAAGATGGTGCCGATCTGCTCGATCACGGCGACCAGCCCGTCACCGGGGCGCCCCGCCCGGACCGCCGCGACGAGCTGCTCGACCTGCTGGGCCCAGCCGCTCGCGCCGACACGCTGGTGAATCGCCTCGTCGGCGAGGATCTCGACCCGCCGTTCCAGCTCCGAGACGAAGATCAGCAGGCCGCAGCGATCGCGCGTCCGGTGCACGCCGTGCTCGGCGAAGGCGGCCAGCGCGCGCGCGTGCACCGCCCGCGCGGCGCGCCCCGGCGGCAGCGCCGTGCGCAAGAGCGGCGCCCAGCCGGCCAGCGACCAGGCGAGCGCCAGCGCGGGAAGCTGCGCCAGCACCAGCCACACGGGGTCCACGTGCCACGGCAGATAGGCCGCCGCGGCCGCCGCCGCCATCAGCGTCCAGAGCCCCGCCAGCAGCGCGCGGGCACCCTCGTAGCCCTCGCTGCGCGGCCGCACGACGACGACGATCTCGCCGGCGGTGCGCGCCTCGGCTGCCGCGACGGCCTCTTCGACGCGCCGCGCCTCCTCGACCGCGAGCAGGCCCATCGCTACCACCCTCCCGAGGCGCCACCGCCGCCGAAGCCGCCCCCGCCGCCGCCGAAGCCGCCCCCACCGCCGCCGCCCCAGAGGCCGCCGCTGTCACTGTCGCGGCCCCGTGGGCCGCTCCACGGCCCGCCCAGCCCGAGGGCCAGCCCGGCCAGACCATCGAAGCCGCCGACGCCGCGCCGGCGCCCCTGGCCACCGCCCAACAGGCGCTGGCGCCGCGCGCCGAGCGCCAGGCTGCCGAGTCCCCAGCCGAGGGCGAGCAACAGCCAGATCAGACTCGTGCCCGGCACGCCGCGTCCACGGCCCCGCGCACGCTCGGGCACCTGCACCTTCAGCCCGCGCGCGGCGTCCATCAGCAGCGCGAGCGCGCGCTCGACCCCGCCACCATAGTCGCGCGCGCGAAAGGCCGGGGTCAACACGTTGCGGATGATGCGCGACGCCAGCAGATCGGGGATCGAGCCCTCGAGGCCGTAGCCGACCTCGATCCGCATCCGCCGGTCGCCGAGCGCGATCAGCAGCAGCAGCCCGTTGTCGTGGCGCGCCTGCCCGAGCTTCCAGGCCTCGACCACGCGCAGCGCATAGCTCGCGACGTCTTCGCCCTGCAGGCTGTCGACGATCAGCACGGCAAGCTGGTGCGAGGTCTGCTGCTCGAAGGCGCTGAGCTGGCCCTCGAGCCGCGTGCGCGTCTCGGCCGGCAGCACCCCGGCGCGGTCGTTGATGTGCCCGGTCAGTGCCGGGACCGCCGGCAGCGCCGCCTCGGCGCGTGGGCTCACGGCCAGCAGCGCGACGCCCAGCACGAGGGGCCGCCGCGCAGCCGCGACAACGCCGTCGGGTGGCGCAGCCATTCATGAGGTGGCTTCTAGAGATTGACATCGGGCGGCTGCGCCTCAGCCGGCGTACCCTCGAAGGTGGGTCGCAGGCTCTTGCCACGCAGCTTGGCGCCCAGGCTGCTGGGGAAGCGCAGCACGACCTTGTTGTATTCCGCCACCGCCGCGATGAAGCGCCCGCGCGCCACGGTCACGCGGTTCTCGGTGCCCTCGAGCTGTGCCTGCAGGTCACGGAAGGCCTCCGTCGCCTTGAGCTGCGGATAGCGTTCGACGACCACCAGCAAGCGCGAGAGCGCGCCCGAGAGCTGCCCCTGCGCCTGCTCGAAGGCCCGCAGCTTGGCGGGGTCCTGCGCGGTGGAGGCGTCGGTCTTGAGCCCCGCCACCTGCGAGCGCGCCTCGACCACCCGCTGCAGGGTCTGCTGCTCGAAGTTGGCCGCCCCCTTGACCACCTTGACCAGGTTCGGCACCAGGTCGGCGCGCCGCTTGTACTGGTTCTGCACCTCGGCCCAGGCCGCCTTGACCTCTTCGTCGCGCTCGACCACGGCGTTGTAGCCGCAGCCGAGCAACAGCGAGCAGGCCCAAGCCGAAACCACCGCCCCCCGCAGCTCTCTCACCCGCAGCTTCGATCCCTGTTTCATCGCACTTGTGTGCATCGCACTTGCCTCCCCAGGGCCCCCAGGCCACCTCAGCCCAGCTCGAGATCCAGCGCCACATCGAGACTCGGCGCGCTGTGCGTCAGCCAGCCGATCGACAGCAGGTCGACGCCGGTCGCGGCGATCGCCGCCGCGTTGTCCGGGCGAATGCCGCCCGAGGCCTCTGTTAGCACACGCCCGGCGACCACGCTCGTGGCGCGCCGCAGCTGCTCCAGATTCATGTTGTCGAGCAGCACCGCATCGACGCCGGCCGCCAGCGCCGCCTCGAGCTGCGCCAGGCTCTCGACCTCGACCTCGACCTTGACCATATGCCCGACGTGGCGCCGCACGCGCGAGACGGCCTCGCCGACGCTGCCGGCCAACGCCAGGTGGTTGTCCTTGATCAGCACGGCATCGTCGAGCCCGAAGCGGTGATTGGCGCCTCCGCCGGCCCGCACGGCGTACTTCTCGAGCACCCGCAGGCCCGGCGTCGTCTTGCGCGTGCAGACCACTTGGGCTTGGGTGCCGCGCAGGGCCTCGACCACACTGCGCGTCGCGCTGGCGATCCCGCACAGCCGACCGAGCAGGTTGAGCAGCGTGCGCTCGGCGCCGAGCAGCGCCCGCGCCGGCCCGCGCACGAGCGCCAGCGTGGTGCCGGCGCCAACCGTCGCGCCGTCCTGCACCTGGGCCTCGACCTCCACCCGCGGGTCGAAGAGCGTCAGCGCGCGCGTCGCCGGCCCGAGGCCGGCCACGCAGCCGCCCTGCCGCGCCACGACGCGACCGCGCGCCAAGAGCGCCGTCGGCACGATCGCATCACTGGTCAGGTCGCCGGCGCGCCCGAGGTCCTCGAGCAACGCGGCGCGGACGAGCGGCTCCCAGAGCAAGGGGTGGGGCGCGACGAGCGCCTCGTGGCCAAGCGCGCCGGGGTCGTGATCAGCGTCGGTCATCAGGCCACCCGCTGGCGCGCGGCCTCGACCGTGCGCCCGATCATCGTCGAGTGGAAGGCCGCCCCCTCGACGTGCGCCGGGAAGTCGGCGCGGAAGTGAACGCCGCGGCTCTCGCGCCGCGCGAGCGCCGCGGCCGTGACGAGCTGCGCCACCACGAGCAGGTTGTGCGCCTCGCCCTCGCCAGGGCCCAGGCCCCGGGCCAACGCGGCGATCCCGTGCAGCGCGCGCGTCAGCCCCGCCTCGTCGCGCAGCAGACCGACGTGCTGCCACATCAGGTCGCGCAGCGCCGCCACCGTCTCCGCCTCGGCGGCGCTGGGCGGCGCGGCGCCGAGGCGCGAGCTCTCGCTCAAGGTCGGCGGCGCGGCGCGCCCTAGCGGCAGCTGCGAGGCGACGTCCTCGGCCACGCGGCCGGCGATCACCACCGCCTCGAGCAGCGAGTTGCTGGCCAGGCGGTTGGCGCCGTGCGCTCCGGTGCAGGCGTTCTCGCCTGCCGCCCACAGCCCCGGCAGCGAGCTGCGACCACGTGCGTCGACCGCGATCCCGCCGATGTGATAGTGCGCGGCCGGCGAGATCGGCAGCGGCTCCCGGCGCGGATCGAGCCCCTCGCGCCGACAGAGCTCGAAGACGGTGGGGAAGCGCGCGGCCAGCCGCTCGCCGAGGGCGCCCGTGGCATCGAGGAAGGCCCGCCCCCCGCGCTGCTGCACGCGCCAGATCGCCCGCGCCACCACGTCGCGTGGGGCCAGCTCGGCCGCGGGGTGCGCGTCCACCAGGAAGCGCCGCCCGCGCTCGTCGATCACCAGCGCGCCCTCGCCCCGCAGCGCCTCGGTCAGCAGCGCCAAGGGGTCGCAGCCGCTGTCGAGCGCCGTGGGGTGGAATTGCACGAACTCGAGATCGGCCAAACGCACCCCGGCGCGGGCCGCCAGCGCCAGGCCATCACCCGTCAGCTCGGGCGGGTTGGTGGTGCGCGCGTAGAGCCGACCACAGCCGCCGGTGGCGAGCACGACGGCCCCGCAGCGCAGCAGCACGCGGGCGCCATCGGCGCGCCGCAGCACCAGGCCCGCGACCCGGCCAGCCGCGGTCACCAGGTCGAGGGCGAAGCTGCGCTCGGCGAGCGCGATGTCGCCGCGACGCCGCACCGCCGCCGCCAGCACGCGCACCAGCTCGGCGCCCGTGCCGTCGCCGTGCGCATGGAGGATGCGTCGCCGGGAATGGCCGGCCTCGCGCCCCAGCGCCAAGGCCCGGTCGGCATCGCGATCGAGCTCCGCGCCGAGCCCGAGCAGAAAGCGCACGCGCTCGGGGGCCTGGCGGGTCAGCAGCTCGACCACCGCCGGGTCGGCCAGCCCGTCGGCCACCGCCAGCGTGTCCGCCGCATGGCGCTCGGGCGAGTCATCGGCGCCGACGGCGGCGGCCAGGCCACCCTGGGCCCAGGCACTGGCGCTGCCGGCGCCGAGCTGCGTCTTGGTCACCAGCGTCACCCCGTAGTCGGCGAGGCCGAGCGCGGCCGTCAGGCCCGCCAGGCCGCTGCCGACCACAGCGACCCCCGTGGTCGAGACCTCGTCGAAGCGCTGGCTATCGCGTGGCTGCTGCATGGGCGCCCCCTCTCTCACCGACTGCTCCTAACTCGCCGCCGCGCGGCGAGGCTCGGCGCGTGGCGCCCCTGCCGACGACACGGCCGACGAGGTGATGGCCAGCATCCGCTCGACCGCCGCCCGCGCGCGCTCGGCCAAGGCCGGCTCGATCTCGACCCGCTGCTCCAGCCGCTCGAGCGCGCTGGCGATGTTGGGCAGCGTCAGCCGCTTCATGTGTGGACAGAGCGTGCAGGGCCGCACGAACTCGAGCTCGGGAAAGCCTGCGGCCACGTTGTCGCTCATCGAGCACTCGGTGATCAGCGCCACCCGCGGCGGCCGCTCTGCGCCGACGTAGCGGATCATCTCCGCCGTCGAGCCGACGTAGTCCGCCTCGGCTAGCGCGTCCGGCGGACACTCCGGGTGCGCCAGCACGCGCACGCCCGGGTGCGCCGCGCGAAAGGTCCGCAGCTGCTCGCCGCTGAAGCGCTCGTGCACCTCACAATGGCCCTGCCAGAGAATGAGCTCGACGCCGCTCTGCGCGGCGACCCACTGGCCGAGGTAGGCGTCGGGCAGGAAGATCACGCGCGGCACCCCGAGCGAACGGACCACCTGCACCGCGTTGCCCGAGGTGCAGCAGATATCCGACTCGGCCTTCACCGCCGCCGAGGTGTTGACGTAGGTGACGACGGGCACGCCTGGGTGCTGCTGGCGCAAGGCGCGCACGTCCGCCGCGGTGATCGACGCCGCCAGCGAGCAACCGGCCCGCAGGTCGGGACAGAGCACGGTCTTCTCGGGGCTGACCAGCTTGGCCGTCTCGGCCATGAAATGAACGCCCGCGACGACGACGACCTCGGCGTCGGTCTCCGCGGCCTGATAGGCCAGCGCCAGCGAATCACCCTTCAGGTCGGCCACGCCGTGGAAGATCTCCGGCGCCATGTAGTTGTGCGCCAGCACGACGGCCCGACGTTCCCGCTTGAGCTCTTGGATCCGCACCACCCAGGGCGCATGCGCCTCGCACTCGGCGCGCGTCATCCCGGGCGCCAGCCGCTGGTGCAGCGCGGCCGCCGCCGCCGCCACCGCGGCGCGCGTCCCCTGCTCCCGAGCCGACTCCATCACGCTTGCCTCTGTCGCCACCGCGCGTCCCCCTTCACCCTTGGGCGCCCCACCTGGGCGCCCCACCTGGGCGCCCCACCTGAGGGTGTTTTACTCAGGTTGAGTAAATCAACTATAGTCGTGAGCGCTCGGCACGTCAAGGCGCGCTGCGGGGCAGACCGACGCCCGGGGCCGGTCGCTCGCGCAGGACCTCGCGGCGGAAGCCATAGAGCTCCGCCGGACGACCTCCGGTGTGCGTCGCCATCGCGCCGGTGCGCTCGACCAGCCCGCCACGCTCGATCAGGCGGCGAAAGTTCGGCGTGTGCAGCCGCATCCCCGCCAGCGCCTCGACCACGCGCTGCAGCCGCGAGAGCGTGAAGGCCTCCGGCAGCAGCTCGAAGACGACGGGGCGATAGCTCAGCTTGCCGCGGATGCGGCCGAGGGCCGTCGCCACCATCCGCCGGTGGTCGAGCGCCATCGCCTGACCCAACGCGGTCCCGGAGCGCTCCTGGCGATCGCGCGCCCGCTCGGCCACCAACCCGAGCTCGTAGAGCAGCTCGTAGCGCTCGAGCACGCGCGTGGGATCCCAGCGCGAGCCCCCCAGGCCGAAGTTGATCGCGACCCGCTCCTGGCGCTCGGCGACGCTGCTCGCCCAATCGCGCAGCGCGGGGCCGATCACGCGGTCGAGCGCGGCCGGTCGCGCCTCACGCCAGTCCTCCCAGGGAAAGAGCGCATAGCCGTCGCGCCACGCCGCACCCCGCGCCCCCGCCGCCGCGGGCGCAGCGCAGCCCTCGCCGACCAGGGCCAGGTAGGCCACCGACAGCACCCGCTCACGCGGATCGCGCCCGCGATCGCCGAAGGTGTAGAGCTGCTCGACGTAGCCCAGCTCGAGCCCCGCCTGCTCGCGCACCAGCCGCCGCAGCGCCAGCTCCAAGGTGCGATCACCGTCGGCGTCGAGCACACCGGCCGGCAGCGCATCGACCGCGCCGTCGCCGGCTGCCACGGTCAGCAGCAGCGGCCGCTCGTCGCGGACCGCGAGAATCACAGCGTTGAGCCGCACCTTGACCGGTCGCCCGCGGGTCATCCCCTGCTCCGTATCGAAGCTGCCACAGCGGTCCAGAGCGCCGCCAGCCTCCCCGCCTTCACCCACCTCGACGCACTCGGGTTCAGCGGCGCCACCCTCCCCCGCGCTCGGCCTTACAAACTGCGCGCGATCCGACGATGGATCCAGCGCAAGGGGGCTGCCCCCGTTTCAGAGCGCGCGCATGCAAACCCAGACCGCCACAGCGCAGCCCGGTCCCCGCTCGCCGCTGATGGGCTTCAACCACAATCTGCGGCACAAGGACCGCGTCTACCACGTGCAGACGGAGGACTCGGGCCTGCGCAACCCGCACGTCTACAGCCACGTCTTCTTCAAGGGCACGATCATCTGCAGCGCCAAACTCGACTACACCGAGCTGGCGAGCCAGCCCGCCCATGAGCCGCGCGTCGCCGAGCTGATGCGCCAGCAGCACAAGGCCTTGCTCAAGCGCCTGCACCGCGGCGAGCTCGACGACAAGATCACGGCGGTGCTCGGCTCCCTCGTGCCGCGCCCCGACGAAGAGAGCGGCCCGGCCCGTGAGTTCTCCGTCCGGGTTCGCTCCTACCGGCACGCGATCCGCCACGCGGGCCGTCTCTACGCGATCCAGACCGACTACTACGCCGGGGTGCGCACCGACGTCTATCACGAGACGATCCTGATCGCGTCCGAGACGACGGACTGTCGCGGCCGCGCCACGCCCGGCGGCGAGGTCGTGCAGGGCCTGGCGCAGCAGCAGCACAAGCGCGCGATCAAGGCGCTGCGCGACGGCGCCTGCGACGACACGATCCGCCGCTTGCTCGGTGCGCTGAGCCCGGTCGAGCCCGATACCTCGACGCTGCTGTCGCGGCCCCCCAACGTCGCCGTCGAGCGCTACGAGCATCAGTTCCAGTACGGACCACGCGCGTACACGGTGCGCACGCTGGGCTTCGTCGAAGAGGAGGGCGTGCGTATCACCTCGGAGCTGTTTCAGCGGCGGACGCTCCTGACCAGCCGCGTCAGCACCGTCGCCGCCAACGCCGGGCGCCCGGTGTCGCGCGAGCGCCTGCGCGAGCAGGCCCAGGAGCAGCACAAGGAGCTGCTCCGGCAGCTGCGGCGCGGCGAGCTCGACGAGACGATCCAGCTGCTCGAGCAGATGGAGGCGCTGGACGAGGTCACACCGGCCCCAGAGCAGGGGGCGTCGTCGGCGCCGCGCGCCACCGAGGCCGGCGCAGCGCCTGTCGGGGCGGGCGGGGGACGGGCGGCGGCTGAGCTACCACCACCCTGAGCGCCGCGCACGCAGCGCGCTTTGCTTTCGCCGACGCTGCTGTCAGACTGGCCGCCGGTCGTTGCCATGCTCGATTTGCTGCCAAGCATCCGCGCGCTGATCGCCACGCCGTCGATCAGCAGCCCCGACCCGGCGCTCGATCTCGGCAATCGTGCGGTCATCGACCGCTTGGCCGAGTGGCTGAGCGACGCGGGCTGGAAGGTCGCGCTGCAGGTCGTGGCGGCGCAGCCGGCCAAGGTCAACCTGATCGCGACCCTCGGGCGTGGCAGCCGCGGCTTGCTGTTGGCCGGGCACACCGACACCGTCACGGTCGACGGCGCGCGCTGGCAGCACGATCCCTTCGGGGGCCAGGTGGTCGGCGACCGGATCTACGGCCTGGGCACCGCCGACATGAAGGCCTTCTTCGCGCTGGTGCTGGAGGCCACGCGCGGGCTCGACCCGGCTCGCCTGGCCCAGCCGCTGCTGCTGCTGGCCACCGCCGACGAAGAAACGAGCATGGCCGGCGCGCGCGCGCTGCTCGGCACCGACTACCTGCGCTGCGCGCGCTACGCCGTGATCGGCGAGCCCACCGGCCTGCGCCCGGTGCGGCTGCACAAGGGCGTGCTGATGGAGCGCATCGTGCTGGAGGGCCACGCGGGCCACTCCAGCGATCCAGGCTACGGCGCCAGCGCGCTGGAGGGCATGCACGGCGTGATCGGCGAACTGCTGGCCTGGCGCGGCGAGCTGCAGCGCCGACACCGCGATGAGCGCTTCGGCGTGCCCGTGCCCACGCTCAACCTCGGCTGCCTTCACGGCGGCAGCAGTCCCAACCGCATCTGCGCGGCCTGCGAGCTGCAGATTGATCTACGCACGACCCCGGCGATGGACCTGGTGGCGCTGCGGCAGACGCTGCTACAGCGCGTGCGGCAGGCGACCGCCGCGGCGGACCCCCGGCTGCGCGCGCGCTGCGAGCCGATCTCGGCCGGCGTGCCCGCGTTCGAAGCCCCGCTCGGCTCGGCGCTCGTGCAGGCCATCGAGCAGCTCACCGGTGCCTCGGCCACCGCAGCCTCGTTCGCCACCGAGGCGCCCTTCCTGCACCAGCTCGGCCTCGAGCCGTGTGTGATCGGTCCCGGGCGCACCGAGCTGGCCCACCAGCCCGACGAATACCTCGAGCTGGCGGCCCTACAACCGACCATCGAGCTGCTACGCGGCCTGATCGACAGGTTCTGCGTGCAGCCCGAAGAGCAGCGAGCGCAACCATGAACCGGGTGATCGATTCGGCCAGCTTCGTGCGCTGGTTCCGCGACTCCACGCCCTACATCAACGCCCATCGCGGGCGCACCTTCGTCGTGCATTTCGGCGGCGAGGCGGTGCAGGACCCCGCCTTTCACAAGCTGGCCCACGACCTGACGCTGCTCTGCACCCTGGGCGTGCGGCTGGTCGTCGTCTTCGGCGCCGAGCCGCAGCTGCGCGCGCGGGCCCGCGCGGCAGGGCTGGCCCTGGGCGAGGGCGACCGTCTGCCGGTGATCGACGAGCCGCTGCTGGCCCTCGCCAGCGAGGCCGCCAGCGCCGTGCGCTTACAGCTCGAGGCCCAGCTGGCGCGGGGGCTGGCCAACGCGCCCCAGGCGGGTCCCCGCCTGCGCGTCGTCTCCGGCAACTTCGTCGCGGCGCGACCGCTCGGCGTGCGCAACGGCGTCGATCTCGCCTTGAGCGGCGAGGTGCGCCGGATCGACGCCGACGCGATGACGGCGGCCCTGGGCGTCGGCGCCGTGGTGCTGCTCGGACCGATCGCCTACTCGCCGACGGGCGAGATCTTCTACCTCGACACACCGGAGGTGGCGATGAGCGCGGCCGTGGCGCTGCGCGCCGATAAGCTGCTCTATCTGGCCGAGCAGCCCGGCCCGCGCGATCCGCGCGACCAACCGCTGCGCCAGCTCAGCAGCGCCGAGGTCGAGCAGCGGCTCAAGGCCGACGACGGCAGGGCGCTGGGTGAGACGACCCAGGCGGTGTTGCGCCTGGCGCTGCGCGCCTGCCGCGCCGGCGTGCGCCGGGTGCATCTGCTGGAGCGGCAGCTCGACGGGGCCTTGTTGCAGGAGCTGTTCACGCGCGACGGCGTGGGCACGCTGGTCAGCGATTCCTACGAGGGCATGCGCCCGGCGACGATCGACGATGCGGGCGGCATCCTCGCGTTGATCGTGCCACTCGAAGAGCAGGGCATCCTGGTGCGCCGCTCGCGCGAGCGGCTGGAGAACGAGATCGAGCGCTTCGTCGTGATCGAGCGCGACGGCGGCATCCTCGCCTGCGCCGCGCTCTATCCCTTCGTCAGCGAGGCCGTCGGCGAGCTGGCGTGCGTGGCCACGCACCCGGCCTACCGCGGCGAGGGACGGGGTGCCGCGCTGCTCGAGTACCTGGAGCAGCGCGCCCGCGCGGCGGGCATCGAGCGCCTCTTCGTGCTCACCACCCACGCCGCGCACTGGTTTCGCGAGCACGGCTTCGAGCCGGCCAAGGTCGCCGACCTGCCGCTGGCCAAGCAGGCGATGTACAACTACCAGCGCAACTCGGCCGTCTTCATCAAGCCGCTCGGGTAGGCTGTGGGCCCTAGCCTGTGGGCCCTGGGCTGTGGGCCCTAGGCTATCGACCCGCCACGTTGGCCCGCACGACCGCGGCCAGCCCCTGCCACTTCGGCCGCGGTAACCCGACGACCCGACCATCGTCGCGACGCACGAAGAGCCACGCTGGAAGAGCATGAGTCGCCGTCTCGGTCAGCCAGTCGAGCAGGTGATTTCGCGAGCCCAAGAACCGCGTTTCGCGCTGGCCTGACTGCAGGTGGTGAAGCGCGAGGCCAGCCAAGGGCCCGCTGAATCTCTGGCGGACCACGAAGGGGACCTCGACCACCCCCCCTAGCAGATAATCGCCCACGTGGAAGGGGGCCGAGCCGCTGCCGCGTGGTGCGATGACGTCGGTAACCAGCAGCTCGCCCTCGCTCGGGTCGCGCCCGACAGCGAGACCCACCGCCGCCAAGCGGGCACGATCGCGGGCCTCGGCGGACTTCGGCCTCACGCGCACGCTTCGCTCCTCGCCGAGCAGGCTATTCCACAGCCTCAGCTCCAACTCCTGGCCATCCGCCCTTAGATAGGCCTCGAGCAGCTCCTGCGGCGTACGAAGGACCTCGCCATTCACGCGCTGCAGCTGGTCGCGCAGGGTGACGCCGGCCGATCCCTCCGCGCCTACCGTGTGGATCCCCGTGACGTACAGCTCCTGATCGAGCGTCAGGCCGGGCTCGGGCAGCTCGACCGGGGCCATCGCGCCATCCGTGCGCGCCGCGCGCGCGGCGCTCGCCCAGCGGAGCATGTGCTCCAGCATCGCCGCTGAAAGCCTCGTCACCACGACCTTGCGGCGATGCCCTCCGTCGGAGTCGTAGGTTGGCGCAGCTCGGTCCGCAGCATGGCCGAGATCGGTCACCCCTGCCCACGCGGGCAGCCGCGCGAAGGGTGGCTCTTCCCAATCCGCGAAGCCGGCCACGCTGCCGGCCAGCGCGCCGGGCTCCGGGCCCCGCAGGAGGGGAGCCCCGGGGCCCAGGTGCGCTCCCGCGCGGACGTCGACCTCCAGGGTTTGTTGATACCAGCTCGACCAACGGCCCCTCGTCGCTCCGACCGGGCTGAAGAGCGGCGGTGGCAATTCGTGGTCGACCGCCAGCAACCCAAACCCCGCGGCGGGGGCGGACCGAATTGGCGCAAGATCGAGCGCCCTCGGCCAAGCCTCTGGCGAGCCGGCCTCACTTGGCACGTCGACCCGATGGATCCCGAGGTTGTAGCGGCAGTCGCGCACAAGCGGCGAGGTGAAGATCTGGGGTGCTAGGAGAAGGGTCGGGTCAGCCGCCTGGGCAGCGGCGTCGGATGGCGCCCCACCCGCAGGCCACCGCGCGATCGCGAGCCCCACAGGCCGATCGACCTCGGCCGTCGTGACCAGGAAGAGGCCTGCATCGTGCTGCACGAGGCTGGCCAGAGTGGGCGAGAAGGAACCACGCTGATCGAGGCGCAGGCGGGCGATCACCGCCCCGTTCTCGCAGTAGGGCAACGGCTCGCCCTTGGCTTCGTCGATCGGGGCCGCGAGGGCGAGCCCGCTCAACACGAGCAAGACCAGGCGCGGGGAGCGGCTGGTCGCTCGGCGAGCGCTGCCGCGTGGAGAAGGGGCGAGGCCCTTAGCGTTGCGCATCGCTTACTCCGGTGGGGTTGGAACGCGCGGTGGGGGCTCGCTGCTCCGCGGGCCCGTGCAGCACCACCGCGCTCTGCTGGGCGCGGCGCACGCGCAGGTTGAGCAGCTCGACGACGAAGGAGAAGGCCATCGCGAAGTAGAGGTAGCCGCGCTCGACGTGGCGTCCCGTCGCCTCCGCCAGCAGCATCACGCCGATCAGCAGCAAGAAGGCCAGCGCCAGCATCTTCATCGTCGGGTGGCGCTCGACGAAGCCCGAGACGGCGCCGGCGAAGAGCAGCATCACCCCGACGGCGATCACCATCGCGGCCACCATGATCGCGACATGCCGCGCCATGCCCACCGCCGTGATCACCGAATCGAGCGAGAAGACCAGGTCGAGCAGCGCGATCTGCAGCAGCACCAAGCCAAAGCGCGCCGGCCGATTGACCGCCGAAGCGGTCTCCGCCACCTGCTTGACCTCGAGCGCCGCATGAATCTCATGCGTGGCCTTGCCCAGCAGGAACAGCCCGCCGGCGCCGAGGATCAGGTCGCGCCCGCTGAAGGGCTGACCGAGCACGCGGAAGAGCTCCTGGGTCAGCCCCATCAGCCAGCTGATGGCGAAGAGCAGCAGCAGCCGCGTCGCCAGCGCCAGCAACAGGCCAAGGCGCCGCGCCCGCGGCTGCTGGGCCGGCGGCAGGCGCCCAGCGAGGATCGCGAGAAAGACGAGGTTGTCGATGCCGAGCACGATCTCCAACGCGGAGAGCGTCAGCAGACTGACCCACGTCGCGGGATCGCTGAGCAACTGCACCACGGGCCCTCCTTCGCACACGCGGTGGCGGCTGTCGAGGGGGGCAGGAGCGCGAAGATTTTTGCGTGCGGGGGACTGGCTGCGCCAATGTCGCACAGCTACGCTGATCTCCAACTCGCGCAGGAACAGCCGGGGGACGGCAGGTAGAGCGGCGGGGCGCGGCGCGGCCAGGGTTGGCCGGGCTCAGTCGCCTCGCCGTCAGATGGCGGTGGTCTATCGATCGATGGTCTATCGATCGACCGCCGAGGAAGCAAGACGGGTCGCGCAGCGACCCCATAACAGAGGAGGTAGTCAGATGCTCGGGGGATTGATCACGATCGTCGGCGGAATCATCGCGGCTTCGGGCTTCATCATTAGCCGCAAACCCAACGCCAAGGAGCTGATCGACAAGGTCGTGCCCTACACTGGCTGGATCGGCATGGTGATGTTCGGCTGGGGTGTCTGGGAGACGTTCGGCGTCATCCGCAGCATCGGCATGCTCAGCGAGTTCCCGCTGCGCTGGATCTTCTGGCTCTGCGTCGGCCTCGCCGACCTCGGCGTCGGCTTCCTGCTCGGCTTCAGCCTGATCAGCCAGTACGCCCTGGGCAAGAACAAGGCGGCGTTGGCCAAGGGCGAGCAGCTCCGCGCCAAGCTGGTGGGGATTCAAGCACCGCTCGGCCTGTTCGCGATCGTGATGGGCGTGCTCTACATCGTCTGGCTGTTCATCTGACCAGTTAAACCCTCCGAGCCCAAGACTTCTGAGACGCCGCCAGGCGAGGGCGAGGAGCGGCGGAGCAGGTCGGGCTGGTGGGGGTGAATCGACGCAGCGGGTGGGTCTCGCCCCCCGTCGCCCCAGCGCGCGGCCCGCCACGCCGGCGGTCTTCAGCACATCCCCGAGCACGCCGGCGGCGGTGACGTCGGCTCCGGCTCCCGGGCCGCGGATCACCAACGGGTGCTCGCGATAGCGCTCGGTCTGGAACACCACGATGTTGTCGGGACCTCGCAGCGAGCCGATCGGTCCGTGCGCCGGCACCTCCTGTAGCCCGACGCGCGCGGCGCCCTCTGCCACCTCGGCGACGTAGCGCAGCACCTGGCCCCGCCCCCGCGCCGTGGCCACACGCTCGGCCAGCAGTGGCGCGAAGGCGGCGAGCGCGGGCTGCAGGCCCCGCTCGAGCGCGGGCACCACAGCCTCGAGCTGCACGTCCTCGGGCTCGAGCGCCATGCCACAGGCCCGGGCGATGATCAGCGCCTTGCGCGCCACGTCGCGGCCGCTCAGATCCTCGCGCGGATCGGGCTCGGTGAAGCCGAGGCGCTCGGCCTCGGCGACGGCCGCGGCCAGGGGCATGCCCTCGTCGAGGCAGCTACAGAGGAAGCCGATCGTCCCCGACAGACAGCCACTGATGCGCAGCGGACGGTCTCCCGTGTGGATCAGCTCCTGCAGCGTGTGCAGCAGCGGCAGGCCGGCGCCGAAGGTGGTCTCGTAGTTGTAGCGCACGCCGGCGGCGCGGCTCGCCGCCTGCAGCCGGCGGTAGCTGCCAAGCGAGCCGCTGAGCGGCAGCTTGTTGGCGGTCACCACATGCAGGCGCGCCTCGAGCGCGGCGAGGTGCAGAGGCGTCATCTCGGCGGCCGTCACATCGACGACCACCCCGTCGCTGAAGCGCTGCTCGAGCAGGCGCGCAATCAAGGCCTCGTCGCTCGGCCGCGGCGCCGCGCGCTCCAGCGCGGCCACGACGCCCGCGGGCGGTAGGCCATCGTTGTCGAAGAGCAGCCGATCGTGCGTCGCCACCGCCACCAGCCGGAGCTCCAGGTCGAGCTCGCGCTGCAACCGCGGGCGCGTCTGCTCGAGCTGCCGCAACAGCGTGCGCCCGACCCGTCCACAGCCGATCAGCGCGATATTGACCACCCGCGTCAGGCCGAAGGCCGTGTGGCTCGCCCGCACGGCGCGGCGTCCCTCGGGCTCGCGCACCGCCGCGGAGATGCTCAGCTCCGAGCCGCCCTGCGCGATCGCCAGCACATTGACGTGCGCTTGCCCCAGCGCGCCGAAGAAGCGGCCCGAGACCCCGGGGGTCCCCGCCATCCCCTGGCCGATCACCGAGACCACGGCGATCTCGTGCTGGGCCACCACGCGCTCCACCGCGCCGCGTGCCAGCTCGGGGCCGAAGCGCTCGTGCAACGAGGCGATCAGCCGCGCCGTGTCCACCTCGGCCACGACCAGCGACACCGCCTGCTCGGACGAGGACTGCGCGATCATCACGACGTTGACGCTCGCCAGCTCGGCCGCCTCGAAGATGCGCCGAGCCACGCCGGGGATGCCAGCCATGCCGCGCCCCTCGATCGTCACCAGCGCTTGGCCGTGTATCGAGGTCACCGTCTTGACGCCGAGGGGCAGCGTCGGCGCCGTCGGCGCGATCAGCGTGCCGAGCCGCTCGGGCAAGAAGGTGCAGCGCACCCGCACCGGAATCCCGGCCTCGGCCGCGGGCGTGATCGTGCGCGGGTGCAGCACCCGGGCGCCGAAGTAGGCCATCTCCGCCGCCTCGCGGTAGGAGACCTGGGCCAGGGTCCGCGCCTCCTTCACCAGCCGCGGGTCGGCGCTGAGGATGCCGTCGACGTCGGTGTAGATGTCGATCTGCTCGGCGCCGAGCGCCGCGCCGATCAGCGTCGCCGTGTAGTCCGAGCCGCTGCGGCCCAACGTCGTCGTCACGCCGGCAGGGGTCGCCGCGATGTAGCCCGTGACCACGGGCACGGTGCCCCCGCCGAGTAGGGGCTGCAAGCGGGCGCGCACCCGCTCGCCGGTCGCCTCGCGCTGCACGGTGGCCCCGTCGTAGCGCTCGTCGGTGACGATCAGCTGCCGCGCGTCGACCGCCTCGGCCGGCCGACCACAGGCCCGCAGCTTGCCCGCCATCAGCAACGCGGAGAGGCGCTCGCCGAACGAGACGATCAGCGCGCGGGAGCGGGGCGTCAGCTCGCGCAGCAGGCGCACGCCCTCGAGGATCGACGCCAGCTCGCTGATCAGGCCCTCGACCTGGGCGACGAGCGCGTGGTCATCGCCGGCCGCGGGCAGGTGCAGCGCGCGCAGGCGCTCGAGCTCCGCGGCGCAGGCCGCCTGCTCCCCATGCTCGGCCGCGCGGCCCGCCTCGAGCAGCCAGTCGGTCGTGTCATGCATCGCCGAGACGACGACCACCGGCTCGCGCTCGGCCGCGATCAGCCGCGCCGTGCGCTCGAGGGCCGCGCCGTCGGCCAACGAGCTGCCGCCGAACTTCATCACCAGCATCAGTCGTCCCTCCCGCTCGGCGCCGCACCCACCGGCCGCGCCTCAAGGACGCCGCGCGCGTCGGCCGTCGCCGCGACCACCTCCGCGGCGATCTCCGGTTGGCGTTGCGCCACGATCAGCTGGGCCACGTAACGCGCCTTGCGCACCTCGTAGGGGAAACGCGCCAGCTCGGCGCCCGTCGCGCCGATGCTGATCACCCCGTTGACCAGCAGCGCCTGATAGGTCAGCTCGTCGAGCGAGTTCCAGTAGCGGATCCGCTCGTAGTCGGCCAGATCGACCTCGAGCGTGCTCAGGCCGATGTCGAGGTTCGGGTTCTGGCAGATATCGGCGATCGCCCCCGTCATCTCGGGCAGGGCCAACGCGGGCATGAAGCGCGCCGCGCCACCGCCGCCGGCGCCGCCCACCGCGCTCGTCCCCCGCGCCTGGGCCCGCGCCGCCGCCGCCCGCCCGGGCTTCTGGTAGCGATAGTGCGGCGTCGAGAGCGTGAAGAGCGCGCCGTCCATCCCCTGGAAGGCCACGTGCGTGCTCTCGTGGGCCTCGAGCAGCAGCAGGTTGTAGCCCTCCAGCTCGACCGGCAGGTTGGTGCCGGCCTCGAGCACCCCGCGATAGGTCGCCTGCATCGCCTGGTGCACCTTGGCCTTGTTGCGCTGGAAGCGCGCGTTGACCTCTTCGTCCTCCAGCAGGAACACGACCACGTCACGCGCCGCCTCGGCCGGTCCCGAGAACTCGTAGCCGTCACGCGCGAGCTGCGTCTTGATCGAGCCAGTGTGGACGCGGGCCACCCGCATCGCCTCCGCGAAGACACTGAGCGTACGGTCCATCCCCTCGGCGTCGACGAAGGGATTGCCGCAGAAGGTGCCGACCAGCGGCTCGTAGATCTGATCGTAGACCGTGCGGTCGAGCGGCAGGCGGACTCGGTCGGGCCCGTGCAGCCAGAAGAGGTTGTGCAACACGTCGTAGCTGACGGCGGCGATCCGCCGCGTCTTGCCGCCGTGGACGAACTCGCGCCCGCGGAAGGCCTGCGTGACCAAATCGCGTGCCTTGTAGATGTCGTCGGCGCCGTCGCGGTAGGCCAGACACGTCAGCGGTCGGCCCTCGACCTCGCGCTCCTGCCACTCCAACAGCTCGTCCATCGTGTGGCGGAAGCGCGTCACCAGCGCCGCCTGGCCCGCAAACTCGAGCCCGGCGCGCAGCGTCGGTTGATCGCCACTGGTGCCCTTGTTCTTGCGCAGCCCGCGCACCAGCGTGTGCTTGAGCACGTGGTGCGGATCGTCGCTCAGCTCGACCGCGCGCCCACGCACCGGCTCATAGTTGTTGATGTAGAAGAAGCCGTTGACGCGCGTCGGGGCCAACACCTTGCGCGCGTCGCAGATCCCCGGAATCGTCACGCGCGGGTTCTTGAGGAAATGTAGGTTGGAGAAGCTGCCGCGCCTGATCAGGTCGCCGAAGCGCGCCTTCCAGCTCTCGGTGATGTCCGTCAGCCGCAAGAAATCGCCGGTCTCGGTGCCGAAGGCGTAGATCTGGTCGTCCTCGCCCCGCCAGAGCGAGAGCATGTCACCGGCAAGGATGTCGATGCGGGAGAGCTCGGCGGCCTCGCCGACGCCGCTGGCGAGCTGCTCCATCATCGCCGTGATCACCTCCGACTTGCCGGTGCCGCTGTCGGCGGAGAACGCCAGCGTCTTGCGCAGGCCGTTCTTGAAGGTGATGGTGATCATCGCGCCGTGCACCGGCATACCGCCCAGCGCCTTGACCTGCTCGTTGTGCAGCGTCAGCAGCGACTTCTTCAGGAAGCCGACGTAGTCGGTAGCGTCCTCGCGCGCGACCCAGGCGGTCGCCAGCAGCGAGCCATCGGCCTGGCGATCGAGCACGTAGCCGGTCTTGAAGCTGTCGCCCAGCGTCTTGGCGGGAATACCGAGCAGCAGCACGCCGTCCCAGCGCAGCCGGTGCAGCGCCGGTGCGAGCTGCACATCCTCGATCTGCGGGAAGAGCCGCAGCTCGTCGCAGATCAGGTGGAAGTCGGAGCGGTGGATCACCAGCAGCATCTTGAAGGGGCCGACCTGCACCGCCTTGCAGACGTAGTGCGCCAGGTTGCTGAGCTCGGCAAAGAGCGCGAGGCGCCGGTGGAAGTACCCGATCGGCGTGACCCGGCCGCCGCGCTCGACCTCCCGCCGCGTGAACTGATAGCGGTGATCGGCGACGCGCTTGACCGCGCCGGTGACGTAGCTCGGCGCGGGATTGAGCGCCGCAGTGGCGCCGGCGAAGGCGCAGCCGCCGATGATGCGCCGCAGGTAGGGCGGCAGATCGGGGTGCGGCTCGATCCCTTCCAGCGCCTCGTAGCCGATCTCGAAGGTCCCCGTCGCGCGGACCACGGCCTCGGGCAGCTCGAAGGCGAACATCAGCTCGTTGAGCAGCTGGTTGAGCTTCTCGTTGATGCCGTGCAGAGCGGCGAGCTTCTCGGCGTAGCGACCGGCGGCCAGGCGCGCGACCAGCACCTTGATCGTGCTGCTGCCGTGCCAGGCGCGGTACATCGCGTCCAGCACGGTGCGGAAGACGTCGTCGATCAGCTGGCGGTCGTAATAGGCGCTCTGACAGGCCAAGGGGCCGTACTGGTTCTCGACCTGCTCGAACGAGAGATCGGCCAACGCCGGGAGCGGGCGGTAGACCTGCTTGAGCAGGCGCCGGTAGATCACGCGGAAGGCGTGGCTGCTGAGCAGCTCAGGCACGGTCTCGCAGCCGCCATACGCCGCGGTCGCCGCCGCGGGTGCGCGACCGGCCTGCGGCCCGCCCAGCTCGACGAAGATCTTCTCGGCGGCGGAGCGTCCCTCCTCGATGCAGTAGACGATCCCGCGCTCGCTGAGCTCGATGCGCTGGCCGCGCTGCACCTGGGAGCCACCACTGGGCGCCGGGTGCGCCGCGACCAGCGGACCCAGATCGTCCCAGATCAGCGCCAGCGTGGCATCGCTGCAGCCGCCGTTGGCGCCCGCCGTCGCCGCCCCGGTGCTGCCCGCCGCGTCGCCGGCCGCAGCGTCGTCCGCGCGCTGGAAGATCGCGTCGAGCTGGGTCAGGTCGCGCTCGGCCGCGCAGAAGCGCCCCCAGTACTTGATCAGGGCCCGTAGGTAGACCTCGACCACCTGGCCGAGGCGGTCATAGCTGCGCGCGTCGCCCTTCAACATGCCGCCGAGCGAGAGCCGCACGAAGCCGCAGCCGGCGTAGGTCAGGTCGACCTTGCGGTGCCGCGCCAGCGCGCGCAGAAACTCGCGCACGCCCCGATCATCGCCCGGCGCGCAGAGCCGCAAGCAGCAGTAGAACGCCCCCTGCGGCGGAATCAGCTCCGGGGCCGGCCCCTCGGCGAAGACGCGCAGACAGGCCATCCGCGCCTGTTGCAGTCGCTGCTCGACATCCTGGCGCAGGGCTCGTTCGAGGCGCAGCCCCTTGATCGACCCCACCAGCTCGCTGAGGCTGGCCGAGAGGTGGGTGCGCGTCGCGTCCCGGCCCTTCAGCCGCAGCAGCTGCTCGTAGCCCGCTAGCAGGCGATCGAAGGCGACGGTGGGGAAGCGCGCGTCGGTGGCCTGCTCGAGCTCGCCCTCGAGCAGCCGCTGCAAGGGCTCCCAGGGCGACGCGGTCGGGTCGAGGATCTGCGCCGCGAGCTGCTCGAGCTGCCGCGTGTAGCGCTTGGCCGCCAGCCCGGCCTCCAGCTTGAGCTGGGTCAGGTAGAGCGACATCAGATGCGGCTCGGAGGCGTGCTCGGTGGCATAGGCCACCGCCCCGGGCAGGTTGGCGTGAATCAAGCCGGTGCGATCGCCCGAGCCCTGGAGCCCCTTGGTCGTCGCCCCGACGGTGATCATCCGCACCGGCCGCGAGAACTGCGCGCGGTGCCGCTCGTAGAGCTGCGCGACGCAGGCGTCGCCCTCGCGGGCCTTGACCTCGCGCGTGACGATCTTGTGGTACGAGTTGTCGTCCACCACCGTCAGGCCGTACTCGGCGGCGATCTGCAGCAGCTTGAGGATCGTCTCGCGGCGGTAGACCACGCCCGTCGGGTTGTGCGGCGAGTTGATCACCAGCAGCATGCTGCGGCAGAGCAGCTCGAAGAGCTCCGGGAAGCGGCGAAACAGGTAACGCAGCTCCTCGAGGCGCGTCAGCAGCGCATCGGCGTCGAGCTCGTACTGCGCGTTGAGCGGCACGCGGATCGTGCTGGCCGACGGGTAGTCCTTGGCCGGAAAGACATCGCCGTAGCTCCAGGCCATCTCCGGCAGCACCAGCGTCGGATAGAAGTAGCCCTGCTCGACGACGTTGAGCACGGCCTCGATCTCGCTCACCGCCACCGGATCGAGCTCGCCCTTGAGCTCGTCCATCGAGCGCTGCACCGAGCGCACCACCTCCTGCACCGGCGCCAGCACGTGGCGCAGGCGACGGTCGGCGCGGCCGACCTGGTCGCCCCAGCGCTGCTCGAGATGCCCGTGCAGCGCGCCGAAGCCGGCCTCGGAGAGGGTGCGCTTGAGCAGCGCGGCCGCCGAGCCGGTGACGTTGCCGAAGGCGGCCCGCTCGACGCCGTCGCGCGCGCGGCGGGCCAGCCGCCCGGCGGCGTCCGCCAGGCGATAGGCCATCGTCTGCGCCAGATGGTCGGGCAGCGTGGTCTCCTGCGTGCCCGGCTGCCACTGACTGGGCGAGAGCGCGCGCAGCTGCGACTGGCGCACGGCGGCCTCGATCTCGTCGGTGCTGGAGCTGGGGATGGCGAGCTGCTGCTTCAGCTCGTCGAGCCGTCGCCGACAGCCGGCGAGCTGCTCGCGGCAGAAGTGCGTCACGTGCTGCCGCACCTGCTCGCGGTGGAACTCGCCGATCAGCGTCAACGCCCCGCGGCCACCGCCGGGGACCACCGTCGCGCCATACTCCGCCGGCGGCAGGCCCTTGTAGAAGTAGCGCATCCAGTCGTGGGCCACCTGCTCGCGCAGCTCGCGGCCCAGCTCGGCGCGCGACGCGTCGTCGCTCGACGCGACGCGCTCGACGAAGGCCACCAACCGCTGCAGCTTGACCAGCGCCAGGTAGTCGAAGAGGGCGTCGCGTCGCCAGTCCTCGGCGCGCACCTGCTCGACCGTCGCCGCCAGGGCCCCCTCCTCGACCAGCGCCTGCAGGCGCCGCTCGATCGCCTCGCGCATCGCCCCCAGCGCCTGCGGCGTGAAGCGCTCGAGCAAGCGCCGCAGCTGGAGCTGCGTGTTCGCCGGCCGCCCGGCCAGGCTGGTCTGGATGTTGCGCAGCGTGCGCGCGACATGCGGAAAGAGCGTGTAGACGATCGTCGTGTTCGACTGCCGCGCGCGCGGCGAGTCGTCGATCAAGAGCAGCCGGCCGATCACGCTGCGCCAGCGCTGGTTGACGCGCTCGCTCTGCAACAGGCGGTGGGGGATCCGCGTCACGCGCGCCACGAACACCGCGTTGGGCTCGGCGTGCATGCGCTCGATCAGCTGCTCGTCGAGGCGGTCGACGCCCTCGACCAGCCGCACCGGCGGCGCCTCGCCCGGACTGAACTTGTCGAAGAGGTGGCGCCCGATCAGCTCGACCACGCGATTGGGGCTCTCGGTGATCACGACGCGGTTGAAGAGCCGGCCGCCCTCGAAGTTGAGGTAGTCGCAGGCCTCGCGCAGGAAGGTCGCCTCCTCCGCGGCCGTGTTGTAGTGCAGGCTGGAGTCGACGAGCTGCTGCAGCAAGCGCAGCAGCGACTCGAAGTCGGCGGGGTTCTGGACCAGCGTCTCGCTGAAGGTGAAGAGCTCGTCGGTCGGCTTGCCGAGCAGCACCCGCGCCACCAGCTCACGCATCGCATCGGTCACCGGCGGCGTGCCGATCGACAGGCTGTAGCGCGTCAGCACGTCGTAGACGTGCTGATTGATCGCGACCTCGGTCCCGTCATGGGCCTTGAAGCTGGTGCCGACCCGGCGCCGGAGCTGGTCCTTGAAGCCGTCGGCGGCGCGCACGACCTGAAAGATCTGCGACACGCCGATGCTGGGCATGATCTGCTCGAGCAGCCGGTAGCCCATGCCGTCGAAGGTCTGCTCGTACTCGCGCACCTGGCGCGCGATCGCCTCGCGCTCACCGACGGTGGTCGGGCCGAGGTCGTCCGGCAGCGCCAGGATCTTGTCGACCTCGGGCAGCAGCCGGGTGTGGATCGCGCCCTCCTGCAGGGACAGCGCGATGTCCTTCAGCGTGGTGATGCGCTCGCTGAGACTGGCAATCTGTTCCATCGACGCCCTCGCACGCGCAGGCCGATCGTGCCACCGAGCTTCCGCTCGGGGCCGGGGAGCGCTGCCGGCCCCGGCTTTTAGCACACTCCGCGACGCACCGGGCCACCGGCAACGCCGACGCGACGCCGACGCCCGTCACGCCCCACGGAGCCGTCACGCACCGCGTGCCTGGCACGCCCCGCGTCACGGCACGCCCCGCGTCACGGCGTAAGCTCTGATCGGTGCCTCGCACGCGAGAGGCAGCGCTCAGGTGGGGCGGAGGAGCTGCCCCTCGCCGATCTGCCAGACCCGGCCACCGACCTGCACCTGAATCGGGTCGCCCTCGCCCGTGCCGGCGCTGTCCAGCCTGCTGGCGCGCAGGTAGAGCAACGAGGGACGACCGATCTCGAAGCCTTGCTCGACCACCACATCCACGGCTTCGCTGCCGAAGTAGCGGTGCTGGACCAGGTAGGCCGCGAGACACCCGTTGGCACTGCCGGTCGCCGGGTCCTCGGGCATGCCGACCTCGTGCGCGAAGACTCGCGCGTTGAGATGATGCCGCGGATCATACGCCTCGTGGGCGAAGACCAGCTGGAACGCGGCTGCGCTGTGCGCTCGCCAGCGCTGGTGAGCGCCGGCATCGACGCGTGCGCGCCGGACGGCGTCCAGCGAACACAGCGGAATGAGCAGGAAGGGCAGACCGGTCGAGACGACCTGCGCGGGGAAACGCTCGTCGAGGTCTTGTGGCGCCAGCGAGACCAACGCTGCGGCCTCGGTCGCGGCAACGCGCTCGTGAAAGGTCGGTCGGCGCTGCGTCATCCAAAGCAGACCGGTCGCCTCGTCGCGCGCCACCGGGATCGAGCCGACCGCCAGGTCGAGCGTGACGCGGCCGCTAGGTCGAGTGCGCAAGAGATTATCGATCACCCAGGCCGTCCCGAGCGTGGGGTGACCGGCGAAGGGCAGCTCTCGCTCCGGCGTGAAGATACGGACCGGATACCCGCGCTCACCCTCATGCGCGCCAAGCACGAAGGTCGTCTCCGAGAGGTTGAACTCGCGTGCAATGTCTTGCATCTCCCGCGCGGAGAGCGCGGCGCCGTCGAGCACAACCGCGAGCTGGTTGCCGGTGAAGGGCTTCTCACCGAAGACATCCACCAAGACGTAGCGCAGAGGAAAGGACACGTTCGCTCCTGCAGGCTCGGCGCGAGCCCTCAACCCGGGTGCGGCCCCCGGGCGCGCACCATCGGGCGGGCCCGGGGCGGCCCAAGCACCCCGTCCGCGCACCATCGGGTCCACGCACCATCACCCGGGCCAAGCATCAACCCGGGTCCGGAACCTCAGAACCTCAAGCATCAACCCGGGTCCGGCACCTCGCAGCGGCCCTATTGCACGTTGAGGCACCGGATGGGACCGCGCTGCGACGCGGCTGTCGCTTGTCTTTGGCTTCGTCCTGGGCGCGGTCGCGGCAATCACCTCGCGCAGGGGCCCTGGGGGGTCCTGGTCAGGTTTGAAGCCCACCGATCAGGTCGTCCAAATGGGTCTGAAAGCGCATCAGGCTGTCGCGCAGCGGACGGTGCACTTGCGCCAGACGCCGAGCGTGTTCACGGACCCGGAGCGGGTCGAGATCCAGGACATACGCGTTGCGGAAGAAGTGTCGAAATCGCCGCAGCTCCTGCAGGTCGGCGACGATGGCCTCGGGTACAGGTGCTGGACGCAAGCCCGGCACCTCGACCGTCATCTGATCAAGAAGCTCGAGATGCCATGCGGCGCCCTTGGGTGTCTCTTCGTCGAGCAGCACCGCCACACGCTCGAGCAACGTTTCCAGCGCGGTGTAGTAGGCATGAAGGTTTACGGCCACCAGGGTCAGCTCGGCCCGCGAGATGAATGAAGCGTCATTCCAACTCTGAAGCAGCGACGCGCATTCGCCAGACCGAGCGTCGAGGGCGGAGAGATCGCGTGCCACCTCGCGTCTGAGCCGCGCCAAGCGAGTAAGCGTGGAGGCCTCACGTACCACAGAGGAGCACTCCCTCGGTTTCGACGCGCTGCCGAAAGCCCTCCGGCAGCGCACCGAGCTCGAGAAGATCGACGCGCGCATCAGCAGCTGCGACAATGGCCCTTTCCAGAGCCAGCATCAGCTCTGAAGGCAGGTTCTCCACGACGAGGTCGACGTCGCTGTGCTCGCCAAACCCGCCCCAGGCGAGGCTGCCGATCAGCCACACGCGTGACTGTGGAGGAACGACGCGGCGCACCGCCTGGGCCACCACGCGCTGAACCTCGGCCGCGCGGCGCTCGCGCTCGTCTCGCCTTAGAGCGGAGCGCTGGCGCAAGAGCACGATAGCCCGGCTGACGTCCATTCCGTCAGGATGGCACCCCCATGCAACCCGGTAAAGGGCGAGCACGTTGGGGGGCCTGGGCTCGGCGTGGGGCCCATGCGGGCCTGGCCGGTGGAAGCAGAGGGGGGCGAGAGCTGTCGGGGCGAGTGGCCTTGCGGGTGCGGGACGCAGCGGTCCGCCCTTAGCGCGACGAAGCGCGATGAGTACGGGCAGGCGGCGGGGTCGGGGACTTCGGCTTGTCCGCGTCCCACGCTTGCCCCCAGGTCAATGCGTCGCTTGCTCCCAAAACGGGAACATGCCACCCGGAACCCCTGATGCGCGTCTTCAACCGCGCCACGTTGTCCGATGATTGGAAGGCCGGTCATGCCGACGCTGAGCAACCGGCTCGCGCTTGGTTCGCCGAGGTCAAGAAGGCCGCGTGGACGGGTCCGACGGATGTGCGGCAGCGGTATCGCTCGGCCGACTTCGTCGGGTCGGACCGCATCGTCTTCAACATCGGAGGCAACAAGTATCGGTTGATTGTGAGGGTCAGGTATGCCGTTGCCCGGAGGCAACCGCCGCTAGGAGGGATGGTGTTCATCCGCTTCCTCGGAACGCATGCCGAATACGACCGCATCGATGCAGCCGCGGTTTTAGGAACAGGCGGAGCAGAGCCATGAAGATCAAGCCCATTCGCAGCAAGGCCGATCACCGTGAGGCGCTGCTAGCCATTGAGCGCTGCTGGAATGCACGGCCCGGCACGGCCGAGCGCGATCAGTTGGAGGTGCTGGCAACGCTGGTCGACGTGTACGAGCAGGAGCACGCCCCGATCGAGCCTGCCGACGCGATCGAGGCGCTGCTCTTTCGCATGGAGCAGCAGGGGCTGACGCGCCGCGATCTGCTGCCCTATTTCCGCACGCGCGCGCGGGTCTCCGAGGTGCTGTCCCGCAAGCGCCGGTTGACGCTAGCCGCCATCCGAGCGCTGCACCGCGGCCTGGGCATACCACTCGACGTGCTGGTGGCCGAGCCATCGCCTCCCGCGCGCGCCTCGCAGAGCGCGAAAGGCCGTCCAGACCGTGCAGCGCGTGCGACGAAGGCAGCCGCCGGAGCATCGCGCTAGCCTGCCCGGGCGAAGGTGCCTGCCCGGGCGAAGGTGCCAACCACCCGTTCAGGGGTCCCGCGGAGCGGTCCCGAACCCAGCGGTCCCGGACCCGGGGTCGATGGCGCGCGAACGCTCGGTGCCACGGCCGACGGATGGCCCGCGGTGAGCGCGGGCCGGTGACGGAGCCGGCGCGGGGACCACGCAGGGGCACGCGGCCTTGGAATCGGTCGCTCGAGCCGGAGGGGCGGACCCCTGTAGACGCGCTGGGCCCGGGGCGCGCGCGGCGCTCGCCTCGGCGGCCTACCCGGGCGACCGCCCTCCCCGTCCGCGGCCCGAAGGCACATCAACCCGGGTGCAGCCCATTGGCCACTGTGGCTTGTCGGCGATGGCCGAGCCCGGTATGCAAGACTGGGTTGGGTTCGCCGGTTGGGTTGGCCGATTGGGTTGGCGGCAGAGGAAAGGAGAGGAGCGATGGGGACGCAACGTCAGGTCGGGGTGGTGCTGGCCGGGTGCGGGTTTCGCGACGGTGCGGAGGTGCAGGAAGCGGTGCTGACGCTCTATTTCCTTGAGCGACAGGGACTCGTCGCGCGCTGCTTCGCCCCCGATCGGTCGCAGACCCGGGTGATCAACCACCTGACGGGTCAGGCGATGCAGGAAGAGCGGAATGTGTTGGTCGAGGCCGCGCGTATCGCCCGCGGACAGATCGCGCCACTGGCCAGCGCAACGATGCGCGCGCTCGATGCGCTGGTGCTGCCCGGAGGTTACGGTGTGGCGCAGACGCTCTCGGATCTGGCCGACAGCGGGGCGCAGGCGACCGTTGACGGCGATCTGGCGCGGCTGGTCGGCGAGGCCGTGGAGGCCCGCAAGCCGATCGTCGCGATCTGCATCAGCCCCGCCGTGGTTGCCGCGGCCTTGCGGCCGATGGACCGGCACGCGCGGCTGACGATCGGCGACGACGCGGCCACAGCGGCCGTGATTCGGCGGCTCGGCGCCACCCACGAGACCTGCGCGGTCGAGCAGATCGTGGTGGACCAGACACTGCGGATCATCTCGACGCCGGCCTACATGCTCGGTCCAGGACCGCGGGCCGTCGGCGCGGGAATCGAGGCCGCAATCGACCAGCTGGCGCGCTGGTTGGCCTAGCTGCGAGGCTAGCCCGAAAACAAGCGCGCTTTGGCGCGAGCCGTTTGTTTTCGGGCTAGACGAGCCGAAAGGCGAGCGTTATGGGGTGAAGTCGCGGGGATTCACTCCCCGCGACGAGGGGGCTTTGCGAAAGCCCCCTGAGTCATTGCTGGGCCCAAAACGAGCGCGGGACGCGCTTGTTTTGGGGCTAGCGCAGCAGCGCGTAGATGCGGGTCGGTTGCCTCACCCGGGTTGAGGATGGCCCGCGGAAAGCCGGGGAGGTCCAGGTCGCCCCACTCAGCTCGAGGGCTGGCGCGTCACCCCCACAGGAGCGCCAGGTCGAGCTCGAGCTCGGCGAAGGGAGCCGCACGCACAACAGCGTTGTTGATGTGGACCGCTTCGAGCACGTACTCGCGCTGCGGGCCGAGGCGCAGCACTTCCAGGGTGCGCGCCAGCGGGTCGATCCACCACAGATACGGCACTCCCTCGCGCGCAAAGACCTGTCTCTTGATGCCGCGGTCGTTGGCCACGGTCGAGGGGGAGAGCACCTCGCAGGCCCAATCGGGGGCGAGGTCGAGCCACGGGCGATCGGGGATCTCGGGAAGGCGCCCAACACGCCACCCCGCGAGATCGGGAACCACAATATCTTGCGCCAGATGCAGCTCCGGCTCGTCGAGAATTTGCCAGCCTCCGGGCCCCCCCTCGCCGAGATCGAAGGGGCCGCCCAGCTTGGCGCCCAGCCGTGAGGCGGCGCGGGTGTGGCGGAGCGCCGGCCGCGGCGAAACAAGGAGCTCGCCGGCCACCAACTCACCAACGAGGTGCGCCGGCAAGGCCTCGATGTCGGCGTAGGATGCCGGTCTGTGCTTCCGTGCTGCCTCGCCCATCGCGCCTCCCGAGCCCAGTCTAGCGGACCTGGTACAGCCGGTCGAGGCGCGGCGCCCCACCCGGAATCCGTTCCGGTCCGGCCGAGAACCGCTAGCGGGCTCGCGCGGCGCCTCCCTCGTCGGCCTGCGCTGGCTTTCGGGCTCTCCCGTCCGGTTCACATATCATCCGTCCACCACCGCCCGCGCAGCTATGGTGGCGCATGAACGTTGCTGCCACATCAACCCGGGTGGGGACCGCGGACGGCGGCAGGCTGGTTGCGCCAGCGATGGACATCCCCGAGGTCGGGCGCTTCGCCGTGCTGGCCGACCCCCAAGGCGCTTCCTTTTCGGTCCTGAAGCCCTCGATGGCCTGAAGCCGCGGCGGCCGAGCACGCCCCTCCCTTTGGCGCGACGCTCAATGGCGGTTGACTCTACTCCTAGTGCCATGGCAGCAAGACGCTCCGCGGTCGGCTCGAAGGTCGCAGCGGCAAAGCGGAGGACGTCGTGAACCGATTCATTGCCGGAGGGGTGCTTTCCATTTGGGTTCTGGGCGGGTTCTTGGGCTGTGGTGACGACGGAGCTAAGCGGGTCGGCGATGCGACCATCCGAGACACTCGCGTCCGGGACCGCGGCCCGCAAGATGGCGGTTTGTGCAAGCACCCAGCGAATAGGGATGCGGGCCTGGACTGCTGTGACGTCTGCCTGCAGATATTCGACACCTGCAAAGTCTCGATCGTCGACCCAAGCAGCAAGACTGTCACCGGCAGCGAATGCCTCGCGACCTGCGGGACGGCGGCCAACGCTCAGAAGTTCTACGCCTGCATGTCGCCCCCGCCTTGGAGCTGCGACGCCAGCAAGTTGCAGAGCTGCTTCAACAAGCTTTTCTGACCACTCCAACAAGCTCTTCTGACCAGCTATGGCAGGGCCCGCAGGGATCGTGGGGGTCCCGGGCTCGAGATGACGGTGCGTGGAGGCTCGGTGCCACGGCCGACAGGCGGTGAGCGGTGAGCGCCGGCCGGTGGTAGGGCCCGCCGCGCGGACCACCCGGGGCCGACCGACCACCCGGAGCCGACCGGCGTTGGATTCAGTCGCTCAGCCGCGCAGCTCGGTGGCGATGCGGTTGGCGATGCGTACGCGCTTGGCCAGCTCGCGGCCGATGCCGAGCATCAGCTTGTAGGCCAGCTCGGGATGGTCCTGGCGCAGCGCGGCGAGGGCGGCGTGTGTCAGGCTGAGGGCCACCACCGGATCGAGGGCGACCACACTGGCGGAGCGGAGCGCTTGGTCCAAGAGCGCCATCTCGCCGAAGAGCGTGCCGGGGCAGAGCAGGCGCAGGCTGCGCTCGGGCTCCGTGGCCGCCAGCTGCACCCGCACCTCGGCGCGCCCCTGCACCAGCGCGTGCAGCGCGTCGCCCGCCTCGCCCTGCGTCAGGATGCGCTCGCCCGGGGCGAAGCTACGACGCACTAGGTGCTGGCCGAGCAGCGCCAACTCCTCGGCTGAGAGGTGATCGAGGCAATCGACCTCGCGCAGGGGCAGCTCCTGCGCGTAGCGGTCGGCGCCGAGCTGTTGATCGAGCAGGCGGTCCTCGGCCCAGCCCAGCGCGTCGTCGATGCTCGCGAACAGCTCGCCGTCCCCGGCGACCTCGCGCGAGCCGAGCTCGGAGGCCACGAGCTGCTGGCCGGCCGCGCCGGAGGTCGAGCAGAGCAACAGCGCGATCCCGCGCTGGCGGCAACGGCGCCGGATCTGCAGCAGCAGGTGACCTCCCGTGCTGTCGAGCTCGCTGACGCGCTTGAGGTTGACGATGATGAAGCGCAGGTCGCGATCGACCATCCCCTCGATGCGCGCGGCCAGCTTGTCCGCCGTGCCGAAGAAGAGCGCGCCCTGCAGCTCGAAGACCCGGATGCGCCGCCCTTCGCGCTCGAGCACCGCGATCTCGCCCAGGCGGCGCTCGATGTGCGAGCGGATGCGCTCGGCGCTGTACTCGCGGCGCACCACATCGCGGCCCATGCGATAGACGAAGAGCACCACGGCGATCAGCACGCCGGCCACCACCGCCTGGAACACGCCCAGGGCCACGAACACCGCCATCACGATGCCAACGATGCCGAGGTCGGCGATGACCTCTCGTGGGCGGCGGTCGCGCGACAGCAGATGGCGACCCACGCCGAGGCTCCAGGCGTCGAAGGAGCCGAGGGCGATGCCCGCCAGCATCCCCGCCAGCACCACGCGCGGCACCCACGCCATCACCGGGCCGAGCAGCAGCAGCCCGAGCGCACACAGCCCCGCAACCCAGCGTGAGAGCCAGGTGCGGCCCCCGTAGCGGTAGTTGGTCAGCGCTCGCAGCGCGTTGCCATCGCAGGCCACGCCGCCGAAGAGAGCAGCCAGCATGTTTCCCGTGCCCTGCCCGATCAGCTCGCGCCGGGTGCTCGATCGCTGCGGGAGCTGCTGATCGGCCGCCACCAGCCCGATCAGCGACTGCAAGGAAACGGCGACGGCGATGCCCAGCGCCCGCCCCAGGAGCTGCGGGGCCAGCACCGGGAAGCCGGGGCTCAGCAGCGCGCGGCCGATCGGCAGCAGGTAGCGTGGCCACGGCACCCCGCCCGGCAGGCGCCCGATCACCGGGCCGAGGCGCCCGCTCAGCGGCGTGAGCCGGAGCGCATGGTGCAGCAGGGTGCCCAGCGAGAGGCCGACCAGGGGCGCGGGCACGCGCTGCGTCAGGCGGCGACTGAGCAGCACGGCCACCAGCGTGAAGAGCCCGATCCACAGCGCGACGGGTGGCGCCTGGGTCAAGAGGCGTGAGAGCGACCAGCCGTCGGTCGAGCTCATGCCGAACATCGGCCGCAGCTGGCCGAGGACAATCAGCAGAGCGGTCCCGTTGACCAGCCCCGCGATCACCGGGTGCGGGATGTACTTGATCAGGTCGCCGAGCTTGGCGGCGCCCAGCGCGGCCTGAAACGCCCCCGCCATCAGCACGACGAACATCAAGAGCGCGAGGGCCTCCGCGGGTGCGGGGGCCGTCGACGCCGCGACCGGGTGCAGCAGCGTGTTCAAGCAGGAGGCGAGCATCAGCGCGGCCAACGACGAGGGCGCGTTGACCAGGATCGGCACGCCCCGGAAGCCCGCCGCACCGAGGTTGGAGAGGGTGGTGGCCAGCAGCCCACCCAGCACGCCGAGCGGCACATAGGCCGCCCCCAGCGGGGCGAAGGCGATCGCGCCGAAGGCCATGCTCGGCGGGAGGGCCACGACCGTCGCGATCGCGCCGCCGAGCAGATCGCCCTTGAGCTGCGGCCAATCCTTCATGGGCTCACCGGGGCCGGGCTGCGCTCGAGCGTCACCACGCACTCGACGTGCGCCGTCTGCGGAAAGAGGTCGACGGGCTGGACCTGCTCGGCGCGATAGCCGTAGTAGGCCAGGGCTTGCAGGTCGCGCGCCAGGGCCTCGGGGCTGCACGACACGTAGACCACGCGGGGCGCGCCGAGGCGATGCACGGCCTCGGCCGCCACCGGGCCCAGGCCGGAGCGGGGCGGGTCGACGACCAGCAGCTCGGTCGGCGGCCCAGCGGCCAGCTCGCGTGCGGCGACCTGCAGCGCATCGCCGGCGTAGAAGCGGACGTTGTCGAGGTCGTTGAAGGCGGCGTTGCGCTGCGCATTGGCCACCGCCTCGGCCACCAACTCGACGCCCACGACCTGCTGGCAGCGCTGGGCCAGGCAGAGGGCGATCGTCCCCGTGCCGCAGTAGAGATCCACCGCGCGCGCGACCGGCGCGCTGCGCCCCGCCAGCGCGGCCCGCAGCACCTCGGCGTAGAGCAGCTCGGCCTGCAGCGTATTGGGCTGGAAGAAGGCGCGCGGGTGAATCTCGAAGCGCAGCGGGGCGCAGCCCGGCAGCTGCAGCTCCTCGTGCAACACGGGATCGCCGTAGAGCAGGTGATCGACGCAGCGCGTCGGCTGGCCGCTGACGGCGACCTGCTGCGTCCAGTAGACGGAGGTCAACGCGCCGTCGAGCTCGAGCGCGAGCCGGCGCAGGGTGCTGGCGAAGTCGGCGGCGAGGGCGGCGGCGGGCTGCACGCCCGCGGCGCTGCGCACCTCCGGATCGTCGCTCGTCAACAGCACCACCATCCGCTCGCCGCTGTGCTTGCCCTCGCGGATCGTCAGCGAGCGCAAGAACCCGACGTCGCGCTGCGGCTCGTAGGCGGGCAGCGCCTGGGCCTCGGCCCAGGCGGCGACCCGCGGCACGAGCGCCGAGGCGAAGGGCGAGAGCAGCTCGCAGCGGGTCAGCGGCAGCACCACGCCGGCGTGCCCCGGTGGATGCAGGCCGAGCGCGAGCGCGCCCGCGGCGTCACGGCGAAACGAGTACTCCATCTTGTTGCGGTAGTACCAGGGCTCGGCCTGACCGAGGACGGCGGCCACCTGCGCGGGCAGCACGCCGGCGGGGGCCAGCAGCTCCTGCACGCGCCGCCGCTTGAAGTCGAGCTGCGCCTCGTAGGGCCAGGACTGCAGCGAGCAGCCGCCGCAGGGGAGGCCCGGGTCGGCCGGCGCGCCGAAGTGCGGACAGCGCGGTGCGATGCGCTGCGGGGCCGGCTGCAGCAAGGCGATGACGTTGGCCACCAGACCGGCGCGGCGCTGCCCCTCGATCCGCAGGCGCACGCGCTCGCCTGGCAGCGCGCGGCGCACCCACAGCTCGTAGCGTCGTGGCACGCGGTCGGGGCCGACCTCGGCGTCGATCAGCGCCTGACCGAAGCCTTCGGCGTTGAGGCCGACGATCGTCGTCTCGAGCTCGTCGCCGCGCCGCGGCCGATGGGGGAGCTTCACCGTCGGGTCGCTCAACGCGCGTCCCCGGGGGGTCGTGGCGGCGGGCGTCGCGACGCCGTCCCGCCGTCGGCAGCAGGTGCCGCAGCGGCGGGCTCGAGCTCGCCGAAGAGCAGTGCGGCGAGGTGGCAGTCGTGGACCCCGGCGCGCGCCGCGGCGGCGGCGAGGGCCTGCGGTTGTTGCTGCCGCTCGATCTTGCCCAGCTCGACCCACCACAGCCGCGCGCGCTGGTTGCTGACGTGCGCGACGATCCACTCGGCCACCTGCCCGGCGCGCTCGCCCCGACTGCTGCCGGGCGCCACACCCGCGCGCCGCTCGGCCTCGCAGATCAGCCGCCAGGCCTCGGCCTCGCTCTGCGCCGGTGGCGCGGCCGCCTGATCCTTGGCCGCCGCCGCGACCGGCGCGCGCCGCGCGTGGCCGGCGCCCGCTCCGGCGGCCGCCCCCGTGGAGCCTGCGCCCTGCGGGAGCGTCGGCTGGGCGGGAAAGGGCTCCAGGCAGCCCACGAGCACCGCCAGCGCCAGCGACACCCAGCGCCCGCGGGGCCAGACACGAATTCGGCTTTTCATTGCACCTCGTACCCCCGGCGGCCGATCGCCTTGTGCTAGAGTGCCGCCATTATGCACAGCGCCTCGACGGCGGCCAGCGCCGCGATCGAGCAGCGGACGCTGGCCTGCGGTGTCGATCTGCTCAGCGAAAAGATGCCCGGCTACCACACCGCGACGTTGATCGTGCGCGTCAACGGGGGCACTGCGGCCGAGCCGGCCGACCAGCTCGGCCTGGCCTATGTGCTGGAGCAAGCGATCGACAAGGGGACCGCCAAGCGCGGTGCGCGCGAGCTGGCCGATGCCTTCGATGCGCTAGGGGCCCGCCACGCGGTCTACACCGGGCGACAGAGCTGGGTCTTCATCGTCTCGGCCCTGCCGGAGCTGCTGCCGGCGGCGACGCGGCTGATGGGCGAGCTGGTGGTCGAGCCGGTCTTTCCCGAGCAGGCGGTCTCGACGGCCGTCTCGCTGACGCGCCAGCAGCTGAGCAGCCTCGAGGACTCGCCCCGCGCGCTGCTGCGCCGGCAGATGGGGATCCAGGCCTTCGGGCCCGTGCTCGGGCGCCATGTGCTCGGCACCGCCGAAAGCCTGGAGCGCCTGGATGGTGCGGCCGCGCGCGCGCTCTGGCAGCGGGTCTGTCGGCGCGGGGGCGTCACCGCCGCGCTGGCCGGGTGCTACGACGACGGCGCTGTGTGCGCCGCGCTGGAGCAGGCCCTGGCGGGCTTGTCGGCGCTGCCCTGTGAGGTGCTGGACACGGCGGCGCGCTTCACACCGGCCGTCAGCCACCTACCCAAGGATCTGGAACAGACGCAGATCGGCATCAGCTTCCCCGGCGTGGCCTACGACGACCCCGAGTATCCGGTGGAGCAGGTGCTGCTCGCCGTGCTCTCGGGCGGCATGAGCGCCCGCCTCTTCAGCGAGGTGCGCGAGAAGCGCGGGCTGGTCTACTGGGTCAGCGCCTGGCACGAGCAGCCGCGGCACTCGGGGATGGTCCACGTCGGCGCCGCGACCACGCCCCAGCGCTGCCGCGAGACCTACGAGACGCTGCTGCGCGAGGTGGCGCGGCTCGAGCACGACCTGACCGAAGAGGAGCTCGAGCGCGCCAAGACCGGGCTGCTCGCCGACAACGTCACCAGCGGCGCCTCGGTGCAGCGGCGCGTCGGCGATCTGCTCGTCGATCATTTCCATCTCGGTCGCGCGCAGCCGGCCGAGCAGCGGCTCGCGGCGGTGCGGCGCGTGACGCTCGCCGACGTGCAGGGCTACCTGCGCCAGCACCCGCGCGATGCGCTTTCGATCGTCACCGTCGGCCGCGAGCCGATTCGCCTCGACGGCTGAGCGCGATGGCGGCGCTGGAACGACGGGCGCGGCCCGCGCTGATCCTTGCTCGCAGCGCGTCGCGATGACCGGGTCCTTGTGAGGAAACGCGTGTCCACCTTCGTCACCTACACCCTCAGTAACGGCCTGCGGCTCTGCCTCGAGCCGCTCGATCATGTCCCGTCGGCGGCCTGCGGCTTCCTCGTTCGCACCGGCTCCCGCGACGAGCAGCCGGCCGAGCAGGGCGTGAGCCACTTCCTCGAGCACATGTGCTTCAAGGGCACGGCGCAGACCGACTGCGTCGCGATCAATCAGCGCTTCGACCGGCTGGGCAGCAAGCACAACGCCTTCACCAGCCAAGAGAAGACGATGTACTACGGCTGGGTGCCCGCCGAGAATCTGGTGCCGCAGCTCGAGCTCTTGGCCGAGATGATGCGCAGTACGCTGCCACAGGCCGAGTTCGAGACCGAGAAGCAGGTGATCCTCGAAGAGATCGCGATGTACCGCGACAGCCTGCAGAGCTGCATGTTCGAGCTGGCGAGCCAGGAGCTCTTCGGCGGCACGCCGCTGGCCCACAGCGTGCTCGGTAGCCCGGAGACGATCGGGCCGCTGACGCGCGCGCAGATGGCCGACTACCACGCGCGCCGCTATGGCCCGGAGAACCTGCTCTTCGTCGCCAGCGGGCGCTTCGAGCCCGAGGCGCTGCGCGACCGCGTCGAGGCCTGCTGCGGTGACTGGCCGCGCGCGGCGGGTGGGCGCGTGCAGGGCACGCCCCAGCTCCGCAACGGCGTGGCCAAGCAACGGCACGAGAAGTTCAAGCAGCAGGCGCTGATGCTCTGCTTCCCCGCCCCACCGGCCGTCGACGACGACGCCCGCGTGCCCGTGTTGGCGCGTATCCTCGGCGGGGAGAACAGCCGCATCTACTGGAACGTGATCCAGCACGGCGTCTGCGCCAACGCCGGCGCGTTCTACATGAGCTACAGCGACATCGGCGTCTTCGTGCTCTATGCCGTCTGCGAGCCGGAGCGCGCCCCCGCCGCGCTGCAAGCCCTCCGCGCCGAGGCCGCGCAGATGCAGCGCCTGGGCGCGCAGTCCGATGAAGTACAACGCGTGGCCAACACGATGCGGACCAACGCCGCACGTGACGGCGACGCGCCGATGCGGCGCCTGATGCAGCTGGCGAACGACATCGACGTGCTGGGCGAGCCACGCACGCTGGAGCAGCAGCTGGCCCGCATCGAGGCGGTGACCGCCGCCGACCTGCGCGCGCTGCTAGCGAGCCATCCAATCAACGGCGAAGGAATGCTGGTCAGTGTCGGCCCCGCCGACTGGCCGCGCTGAAGGAGAGACATTGAGTCGGGTGATGCTGATCAACGGCCAGCAGCAGGAGGAGCTGCGGGTCGCCGTCGTGGCCGACGGCACGCTGGAGAGCTACCAGATCGAGATCGCCGAGGCCGGTCTCAAGCGCGGCAACATCTATCGCGGCGTCGTCGCGCGCGTGGAGCCGAGCCTGGCCGCCGCCTTCGTCGACTTCGGCGACGAGAAGCACGGCTTCCTCACGGCCCACGACATCGTGCCGAGCGCCTACCACCGCGCGCCGCCGGAGGGCGGGAAGGCGCCGAGCGTCGATCAGGTGCTGCAGAAGGGCCGCTCGGTGATCGTGCAGGTGACGCGCGACGCGGTCGGGACCAAGGGCGCCACCCTCACCACCAACCTCTCGCTGCCCGGACGCTGTCTGGTGCTGCTGCCCTTCGATCCCTCCTGCGGCGTCTCGCGCAAGGTCGAGGACGAGGAGCAGCGCGCCCAGCTCAAGGACAAGGCCAAGAGCCTGGCGCTGCCCGAGGGCTACGGGTGCATCGTGCGCACCAACGCCGCCGACGAGACCAAGACCGCGCTGAAGGCGGATCTGGCGCTGCTGGTGCGCCAGGCCAAGCGCATCTTTGCCGAGGCCGAGCGCGGCACCGGTCCCAGCCTGCTCTACGATGATCAAGATCTCGTGGTGCAGGCGCTGCGCGACTACCTCGACACGGGGATCGAGGAGCTCGTCGTCGACGAGACCGGCCTGTTCGAGAAGGCCCGCGACTACGTCGCCGAGACGCTGCCGCGCAGCAAGCTGAAGGTCACCGCCTACCACGGCGTGGTGCCGCTCTTCTCGCGCTACAACCTCGAGGGACAGATCGAGTCGATCTACAAGCGCAGCGTGCCGCTGCCCGGCGGCGGCTCGATCGTCATCGACCACACCGAGGCGCTGACGGCGATCGACGTCAACTCGGGCAAGAACACGCGCGGCTCGACGCAGGGCGAGACCGCGTTCACCACCAACCAGGCGGCGGTCAAGGAGGTGGCGCGGCAGCTGCGGCTGCGCGACATCGGCGGGCTGGTGGTGGTCGACCTGATCGACATGCGCGCGCGCAAGCACGTCCAGACCGTGGAGAAGGAGCTGCGCGACGCGCTCAAGGCCGACAAGGCCCGCTCGCACGTCGGTCGCATCAGCGACAACGGATTGATCGAGATCAATCGCCAGCGGCTCAAGCAGGCGCTCGGCCAGCGCATGCACCGGCCCTGCCCGACCTGCCAGGGCTCGGGCATGCTGCCCAGCCCGGAGCTGATCGGCCTGCGGCTGCTGCGCCGGATCGAGGCACGCGCCGCCACGGGGCGGCTGCGGCGCGTCCGCGTCGGGCTGCACCCCGAGATCGCCGACGCGATCCAGAATCGCCGCCGGCGCCAGCTCGCCGCGCTCGAGCTCAAGTTCGGGCTCGAGATCGAGGTCGTGGCGGCGGGTCACCTGCACCGCGCCGACGAGGAGCTGGAGTGGACGCAGCGCGAGGGCCCGGCCTGGAGCGGCGCGGGCGAGGGTGGCGAGGCGGCGGCAGAGGGGAGCGCACGCCCCGCGAGCACCACGCCCGCCCGTCCACCGCAGCCCTCCAAGGCTCCGGCTCGGACGGAACGTCCGGCCCACGAGCGCCCGGCCCACGAGCGCCCGGCCCACGAGCGCCCGGCCCACGAGCGCCCGGCCCACGAGCGCCCGGCGACGCCCGCACGCGAGCGGCCCGAAGCGGCACGCGCGGCCACCCCGGCGCGCGCGCCGGGTAACGCGGCGCCCGGTGCAGCGCCGCCCTCCGAGGCGGGGCCCGCCAGCGAGGGCGACGAGAACGGCGCCGCGCGGCGCCGGCGGCGACGGCGGCGCGGGGGCCGGCGGCGACGCGGGGCCGGCACGGGGGTGAACGGTGAGGGCGGGGGCTTGGCCGCCACGCCCTCCCAGGAGCAAGCGCTGGACGCGGGTGACGACGACGGCGGTTCGGACGACCGCGACGAGACGGCCACGCCGCAGCAGGCGGCGCCCGCCGCGAGGGAGCGTGCCGCAGCCAAGGGTGCCCCGACCGAGGGTCTTGCAGCCGAGGGTGCTGCATTCGAGGGTCGTGCAACCGGGAGTTCGGCCGTCGAGGGTGCTGCAGCCGAGCGTGCGCCACGCCGCGAACGGCGGCGGCGAGAGCGGCGGCCGGACGCGGAGGGCACGGCGCCCGAGGGCACGGCGCCGGACGCCACCGCAGCCGGGGCCGGCGCGAGAGCAGAGGCAGCCTCGGCTCCCAGCGGTGCCGAGAGCAACGCCGAGGGCGGCGCCGAGGGCTCCGCCGAGGCCAGCCCGACGGGTGCCGCGGCAGGGCCCGCCGGCGAGGGGCCTGGGCGCTCCCGCCGACGGAGCCGCCGCCGGCCATCACGGCGCCGCGGCGAGGGCGAGGCGGCGAGCGGGCCGACGGATGCCATCGGGCCGGCTGACGCCATGCCGCCCGTGAACGAAGGCGACTGAGCGAGACCGACGATGGAGCGTCTCTTCTTCATCGTCGGCGCGCTGAGCGCGGGGACCGCCGTCGCCGCCGGCGCCTTCGGGGCACACGCCCTCAAGCGGCGCCTGGCGGCCGACCTGTTGGCGATCTTCGAGGTCGGCGTGCGCTACCAGCTCGCGCACGCCCTCGCGCTGCTGGCGGTCGCCTGGGCCTGCAGCCGTTGGCCGGGCGCGTGGGCCACAGCCAGCGGCTGGTGCTTTCTCGGCGGTACCTTGGTTTTCAGCGGCAGCCTCTACGCGCTTGCCCTCAGCGGCCAGCGCTGGCTCGGCGCCCTCACCCCGCTCGGCGGCCTCGCCTTGCTCGTCGGCTGGCTGCTCCTCGCCACCGCCGCCTGGCGCGGCGCCTAAGGGCCCGCTCAGAAATCACTCATTCATCTGGCCGCTGATCCATCCCGCCGGGGCCGTGTTGCGGCTCCTCGAAATACCGAAAGTATTCCTTCGTCGCCGCGCCTTGCCCGGCGGGCGCCTCAACTGCCAGACGAGCGAGCTATTTCTGAGCGGGCCCTAACTCCGACGGGGAGCGCTGGTCCAGATCGATGGCCCGTCGCCACGGCCACAGGCGAGGCTCCTCCCGGGCGCCGAACCTTGGGCCTCAGCTCAAGCGGGTCCGGAGAATGCCCGGGCGAGTTCGTCGTTCCCAACAGCAGCGCTCGGTGCCATCTTCGAAGCACGCTGCACTATTTGCCAACCAAGCAGGAGCCTTCGATGAAGACGCGCGCGCCCACCAATGCAACTGCGACTCTCTCCGCTGTGGCGCTGGTCTCGCTCTTTGCTCTGATCCCCGATCTTGCTCGCGCCGGGAGGCCGGGAGGCGATCCGGACGAGGACCGGGGCGTCGAGATGTACCTGGCCATCGACAGCATCCCTTCGGACAATGAAACCCCCGAGCACAAGGGTCAGACGCAGGTGTTGGCGTGGAGCTGGGGCGCCTCCAACTCGGGCGCTGGACGCAGGGATTGTTCTTCTCCGTCCACGGAGGGCGAGGAGGCGCGCGCGGCTGGCGTGACGATGCAGGACATCTCCATGACCAAGTTTCAGGACGCTACGACGGCGCAGTTACTTGGCGCTTTGGTCCAAGGCAAGGTCATCAAGAAGGTGGTCCTCACTGTGGTCAAGCCCAAAGCGAAGGACAAGCCCCTGATGCGCATCACCTTCGAGAACGTCATGATTTCGAGTGTCTCGATGGGGGGTTCGGGCGGCGAGGACCGCTTCACGGAGAACCTCAGCTTCAGCTTCGAGAAGATGCGCTTCGAGAACGCCAGGGTGACGGCCAAGGTGACCGGCAGGGAGGTGGGCAAACTGTTCCCGCCCTTCGTCTATGACCGCGCCGCCCTCGCCAAGCTGAAGAACGCCGCGAAGGGGGACGCGAAAGCGAAGCCCTGACGCGAGCCGGAGATCCTCGAAGACCTCTTGGATAGTAGTGCGCCGCCGACCGCTGGCCGATCAAGAACGTTGCGTCAACAGCCAAACCCCGCCCTCAAGAGCTTCACGGTTCCGACGCACCACGGCCGGGCCGGCGGCTTTACCCCATCAGACGCCGCGAGCCGGGAACCCGGGGGGACGTTCCGCGGGGGGACGGGCGGCGGCGGCCCGGCGATCGGCGCGGGCCTGAGGCGCAGCCTCACGCTTGCCTTAGAGCTCGGCCAGCGTGGTGGTGGGAGGCCTCATTCCGGGCGACTTGGCTTCGGGCCTTCTTCGCTCGACGGCCCCCTTGCTCCGCGATCTCGGTTCTTGAGCCGCCGCAGCTTTTCGCCCGGGGACAGCGAGCTGTCGTTGAGAATCACGCGCGCCGAGCGCGCCCGGTGGAAGTGGGGACCAAGGCGAAGCATGAGCTGGACGAAGTCGCTAACGTCTGACTGGCTCACGATGCCGTACTGCGCAGCAACGCTGACACCGTCGTCGATCAGCTGTCGTAGGGCCTCCGGCGCGAGGTGCTTACCGGCGGTGCCGCTCAGCCAAGCCCAGAGGCGGTGCTTGTACCAACGAAGCGAATGCACCGAGAACAGCTTCCCCTGCGCCCGGTCGATGAGCAGCTCGCTGCGTCGTCCAACCTCGAATTCGTTGCAGGGACAAACGCTGGAGAACGGCACCACGCCTTCATGGGCGCTCGATAGCGCCTGGAGCTGGCCAAAGCGCCCGATGATGCTTCGCGCCAACGCATCGTCCTTGCCAAGCTCTGGGCTCTTCGCCTCCTTCACAGCATCGTAGGGCGCGATCCGCGGGATGGGCGCATCGCCAGATTGTGCGACCAGCCCGCCGTCCTCCCCGAGGCTGTAGGTTACGTCGCGGTTCGGGTCCTCGTCGTCGGCCACGATCCACTGCTCGATGGGCCCGAAGAACATCGAACGCTGGGACGGGTGTAGCGCCCGCAGCAGCGTGTGCATGACGCGCGGATCGCCGAAGCGCAGATAGACCTGGTCGCGATGTCCTTTGTCGTCTTCATAGTCAACCAAGAGGAACCGGCTGAGGTGGGCCACAACCTCGGCGCGCGATGCCTTGCTCACAAGTTGCACTCCCCAGTGTCGAGGGCGCCCGAGCAAGAGCCAGAGCCGAGCGAAGCGAGAGTCCTTTTCGTAAGCGAAGACGTGCGGTGACATCTCGCCGAATACGCGCTCATCGAGTCCCTCGTAAAGCGACTGGTGCTCGGGGTTGAGACGTCGTGCCGCGAAGATCGCGCCCCCCATGGCGACGCCGTCGACGAGTAGATAAGCGTGGGGCTCGGACCCGGGTGCTGCCTCGACCCCCGGAGTGGAGGGCGTCGAAGGGGAGGGCGTCGGGACCGCCGCAGGGCTCCGCAGCTTGGCGGACGCGTCGCGGGTGTGCCCCCTCGTCGCCGCCGCGTTGGGCTTGCCCTCGGGAAGACCGCTGCGTCGCTCCGGCACCATCGCGGGCCCGCGACCGACACCCTGGGGCCCACCGTGGCGACAGCCGGTCAGTGCGACGACCAAACACGCCGCCAGCCACCAGACAACGGCTCTCACCATGTGTTGCCTCCTAGCTCGCGAGGTTGACCGAGAACAGGGGGAGCCACCAGTCCCGCTGCCTCGTTTCATTGAACGCCAGCCGAAGATGGTGCTGCCCCGCCGCTAGAGGTGCCAGCCCGGCCGTAGAGGTGCCAGGCACCGCAGGCAGCCCGGGCACCGCAGGCAGCCCGGACTTGACCTCAGCCGCCTCGCGGCGGCACGTTGCGCCGATGACCCTGACCCCCGACGAGATGCTGGAGCAGTCGCAGTGGGACTTCTTCTGGGCGCCATCGGACGCGGTCGTCGTTGACCGCCCCGAGGTGCTCTACGTCCACTGCCCGCGCGACGTACCGCATCTCAATACCGTGACCCGCGTGCACTGCACCTCGGAGCGGTTCCCCGCGCTGCTGGATGAGGTGATGCAGGCTCACCGGGGCCGGCGATCGCGCTGGCCGGTGCTTTCCGGCAGGGAGAAACTGCGCCGGGAGCTGCACCTCGCTCGTGCCGGGTACGAGCCTGGACACGAGCACTACGTCTACGCCGTCGGGCCCGCGCACTACCGGGCGAGGCCGCCCGCCGCAGGCATCACCGTGGAGCGAGTGGACACCATCCAGCGTCTGCGCGATTGCGAGGGCGTACGCCGCGAGGCCTTCGGCGAGCATGATGCCCCGGAGGAACCGGAAGCAGCCCTGGAGCGTGACCTTGAGATCTGCGTTGGGCCGGCCGCGCGAGTCGCCCGCTTCGTGGCCTACGACGCAGCCAGCAGCGAGCCCGTGTCATCCGGCTGCGTCACCATCTATTCCGCCCTGCGCTTCGGCCTGTTCTGGGCTGGCTGCACCGTCCCCGCGGCGCGCGGACGCGGCGCGTACTCGGCCATCGTGGCCAGCCGGGTGGAGTTCGCCCGGCGGGCCGGAGTGCGTCTCGTCGGCCTGTATGCTCGAGTCGATACCTCGGCCCAGATCGTTGCCCGCCAGGGCTTCGAGCCGCACGGGGGCATGGTGCACTGGAACCGACCCACGGGCACCGAGGCTGATCCATCGACCTAGGCCGCGAGGTGCCCGCAGACCTCACCGAGAGCCCGCCAGCCGAAGCGGTGCCAGCCACTGCAGGCCGGGCCGGCCCCGCCGAGGATCGTGCCAGCCACTGCAGGCCGGGCTGGCGGCCCGCGCTGAGGGCAGGTGCCTCAAGGTGCCTTGGGGACGCGGGGAGAAGCTCGGAGCAAGCGCCCCTCAGGCGTGCGCCTGGTCGATGCATAGGCCCAACTCGCCAGGTGGTCTCCGCGCTGACCAGCCCCTCGGACCTGGACCTTGTTACCGAGCACCAGCACTGGCGTCGGTGTTGGCACCTCGTGAACGATGACGAGCCGTCAGCCTTCGCTTGGACTGCGCTGGAGACTCTCGCGGGCGAAGCGCAGCAGGTCGTCGAGGTGCCTGGCGACGATGGCGCGCACGATCGCCAGATCCAGGACCTCGTAGTCATGGACCGCCACGTTGCGAAAGCCGACCATGCGCTGCAGCGTCTCGCCCAGACTCGCGTCGAGGAGACCCGCATCGACCAGCAGTCTGAAGGCCTCGCGGCTCTCCTGGGGTACGCCCAGCCGGTGACAGCGGACCAGGTGCATCGCGAGGTCGATCGCGCTCTCGCAGGCACGCTGGAGGTTGAGCACCACCGAATCCTGCTTGGTCTGATCGCGCGACAGAACAGCGTCGTCGCCGCCGTGCTCCTCGCGCACCCGTCGGACGGCGCGTTCGATCGCTGCCGCCTTGTTGATCACCACATCATCCATAGACGCTGCCCCGCAGCTGCACGTCGCGCAGGATCGCGCGGCGCTCCTCGTTGAGGCGTGCATAGTCACTCAGTGCAAGGGCCTCGAAGAGTGCTCTGATCGGCGGGTCGCGGTCGATCAGGAGTCGCCCGTAGGCCACGACCTGCACACGCATCACCGTCGACGCGCCACGGAGGTCGACCAGGTCGACGTCGCGGCCCAGCGCGTGGGCGAGGCCCTGCTCCAGCTCCCAGCGCGCCAGTGCTGTCAGCGGCCGGGGGAGCAAGACCGCCAGATCGAGATCGCTGTCGCGCTGGTCGTGGCCCGCAGCGGTCGAGCCGAAGAGGTAGAGGGCTTGTAGGTCCGGCAGCCGCGTCGACAACCACGCGTCGGTCTGCGCGACTAGCTCCGCCTCGCGTCGCATCGAATCCCCCACTGCCCTCGACCATACCAGCGCAAACAGGGGGCGACCAGCAGCCCTCATGCAGCGCAGGCAGGCAGGGCACGGCGTGTGCATGGCGCCCTGGGTCCGGGCCGGCTGCTCGCCTGAACGGGCGCGGGCTCGCGACCGACAACTGGCAAGCGCCGAGGAGGAACCCATGACGAAGCGAGTGATGTGTCTACTGTGCGCGATCGGCCTCTCTTCGACCCTGGGGGCGAGGGGCGCCTCAGGGACCACGTTCTCGTGCCGGCGGGGGCTGGTTGCCGAGGGCGATCGACTGGCGCAGGTGCTGAGAAAGTGCGGACCTCCCACCCATCGCGACCGACGCGTCGAGGAGCGCCGGGAGGTCGCGCCCTCCGGGCGAGTGTCGCGGACGCAGGTCACCATCGACGAATGGACCTACGACCTGGGGCCCAGCTCATTGATACGTATCCTGCTCTTCGAGGACGGCAGGCTCGACCGCGTCGACACGGGCGGCTACGGGGACGGGTAGCCTTCCTGGAGCAGCCCGGGAGTCACGGCACCACCGCTAGCGCTGGCCCAAGATCCGTCGCAGGGGCGCGAGGGCGGCCTGGTTCGTTTCGGAGTCGGCGTTGGGGTCGGTGACGGCGCCGACGAGGGTGTGCCCGTCCTTGGCCGCGCGGCCGACTGCGGCGCTGAGTGCCTCGCGCATGGCGGCGGGGTCGGCGGCGTGGTCGAGGTGCGCGACCATCAGCTCCGCCATCAGGCGGCGCCAACGCTCACCGAGGGGATCGAGGTGCCCTGCGCCGCGCAGCAGCACCACCGCACGCGCGGCCCGGTGAGGGTCGTAGAGCCCACCCCTGTCGAACGCCGCCAGGGCGTGGCGCGGTGGGCAGAGGCCATCGTCTTCGCATAGCACCGTGAGCGTGGGCACCGGGATCGGCGCCTTCGGCCAGCGGTCTCCGCGCACGCGGTCAGCGAGATCCCCGAGGAGACCGTCGGGGATCGGGTGCAGGGCCTGCGCCAGCTCGAGCAATTCGGCGGCGCTGAATGCGTCGGTACCCGGCAAGGTGAGATGCAGCGGTCGCAGCAGCCAGTCGTAGCTGGCGCCGACGACCGCGGTGCTGGTCTGCTGCATCCACCGCAGCGGCCACGCGGCGCGCCCTAGATGCGCCCAGGTCTGACTGAGCGAGGCGATGGCGCCCACGCCAGCATTGAGCCAGCGCGCGCTGAGCGCCGGGTCGGCGCGCATGCCCCAACGCAGCCATGCATCGACGTGCGGATGGCTGCCATTGAAGGGAGGTACCAGCGCCGTGGCGCCGGCAAGGAAGGGGTCGCGCTCCGCGCCGACCGCATGCACCAGGCTGGCCCCGAGCGAAAGGCCGGCGAAGTGGACGGGCGTGTCGGCAGGCACGCCCAGCTCCGTTTCCAGGTTGTGGGCCACGTAGCCGACCATGGCGTGCGCCGCATCGACCACGTCGTCGTACCGGAGCGGTCGCGGCGCGTCGCGTGATGCGTCGTGCGACGACCCGAAGCCGAGCTTGTCGAAGGCGACGACGTACACACCTTCGTGCGCCAGCTCGCGGGCCAAGGGCCGCAGCAGGTCGGCCTGCGTCATCACGCCGGAGGCCGCGACGTAGACCCGATGCGCCGTCCGCCCCCGCGGGCCGACCACCCAATAGCGCATTTCGTAGGCGCCGCGTTGGCCCGTCACGTTGACCGTACGACGCTCGAACTCGACCGGTCGGGCCCAGGCCAGCGAGCCGAGCGCGAGCCACCCCAGCAGCACCAGCGCCCAGGGCGACCGGGTCCGCGCGCCGCCGCCGCACCACCACCGCAGGCGCCCCTGAGATCGCAGCATCGCCTCCTACCCCGTCCCCCAGCGCCCCCGCGCGACTATCCCCCGCTGACCACCTCACTGAGCCGCCGCCGCCGGCGTCGGTAGTGCACGCGCGCGGGCGGGCGGGGCCCCACCACCAGGCCCGGCCCGTCGGGCGCGGGCTGCTGATCGAGCAGCTCGAGCTCGAGCTCGCGCAGCCAGATACTCCACACGGCCTTGACCTGCATCAGCGCGAAGTGCTTGCCGAGGCACGCATGACGGCCACCGCCCCAGGTGATCAGGCTGAAGGGCCGTTGATCCTCGTGGCGCGGCGGCGCGAAGCGCTCCGGATCGAAGCGCTCGGGATCGACGAAGGTGATCGGATCGTGGTGCGAGACCGCGGGCGAAACCATCAGCAGCTGTCCCGCCGGCACGACGTACTGCTTGTAGGTGACGTCCTGCAGCACGTTGCGCATCAACAGCACCAGCGGCGGCCGCAGTCGACCGGCCTCGAGCACCACCCGCTCGAGCAGGGGCAAGCGCTGCAGCGAGTCGAAGCTGATCGCGCCGTCGTCCCCGTGCACGGCGAGCTGCTCCTCGAGCAGGGCCGGCAGGTGGTGCGCATGCTGCAGCAGCAGCACACCGGTCCAGGCGGCCAGCGCCGCGCTGGTGCGGTGGCCGGCGAAGAGGATCGTCAACAGCAGGCCGCTGATCTCGTCCGTCGTGAGCGCGCGCCCGTCCTGGTAGCGCGCGATCATCAGCGCTTGCAGGAAGTCCTCCTCCTCGACCCCGCGGGCGCGGCGCTCGGCGATCACCTGATCGATCAGCTCGACCATCCGTGCCCGCGCCTGATCGCGACGGCGGAAGAGCGGGATCGGCAGGTAGGGCGAGAAGAACGCCAGCGGCGAGAGCGCGGCCTCCAGCTCGCGATAGAGCGCGCCGACCTCCGCGCTGAGGTGCTCGCGGAACTCGCGTCCGAGCAGGCAGTGGCTCGAGATGAAGGTGGTCAACTCGGCACAGGCCTCGACCAGATCGACGACGCCCTCCTCGCCCCAGGTCGCGAGCTGCTGGTGCGTCTCGGCCGCCATTTGTGCGGCATAGCCTCGCAGCTGCTCCTCGCGCAGCGCCGGCATCAGGAAGCCGAGCTGCTCGCGCATCACCTCGGGCTCGGCGTCGTAGGCGATGCCGCGACCAAAGATCGGCACGGTCAGGCGGTAGACCTCGCGCGGGCTGAGCTGGCTGTCGGGCGCGCCGAAGAAGACCCCGTTGGCCTCCGGGCCAATCAGCACGGTCGCCGTGCGGCCCGCCAGCGAGAGGTTGAAGATCTCGCCGTGCTCGCGGAAGCCCCGCGTCAGCAGCTCGATCGGCTTGCGGCCAAACTCGACGACGTGGCCCACGCCGGGCAGACCGCCGCTGACTTGGGGCGGCGTGCGGGCCCGCGGGGGCGGCAGCACCTGCCCCACGAGCCGCTGCGTCAGCGTCCTCAGGTTCTCGAGCACGGTTCGCCCCCCACGCCGCTGGTCGTACCGGCCGCCAGCCGCGCGTAGCGGCTCAGCGCCCAGAGCGGCATGATGTCACGGTAGTTGTCGTAGTGGATCATGCAGGTCCGGTTGAAGACCCCGGAGATGGCCTCCTGGGGCCAAGCGCCGTCCTCGCCCTGGCGGGCCAGCAGCAGGGCGACGCCGCGCTCGGCGGCCGCGCGGTAGCTCGCCGACCGCGGCGATCCGTGCTCGGCGGCCGCGAGCAGCGCGAGCACCGCCCACGCCGTCTGCACCGCCTGCGTGCGCTGCTCCTCGACCCAGCGCGCTTCGACGCAAGAGCGGTAGCTCTCGCCCCAACCACCATCGGCGCGCTGCTTGCCGAGCAGGAAGTCGCAGGCGCGCGTGATCGCGGGGCTGGCCGGCGACTCGCCTGCCGCCAGCAGGCCCTCCACGCCGAACCAGGTGCCGTAGGTGAAGCAGATGCCCCAGCCGCCGTACCAGCTTCCGTCGGCACGCTGGCGCCGCCCGATCCACTCGGCGCCGCGTGCCACGGCGCGCGTCAGCTCGGCCGCGCGATAGCCGGGCCGCTCGCGTCGATGCAGCACCAGCCCCTGCACGCACGCGCTGGTGCACTCGACGTAGGAGTGGCCGACCATGATGTCGCCGAAGACCTCGGCCGGGTTGAGGCGCTCGAGCCAGGCCGGGCCGCGGGCGCGTTCGTATTCCGACCAACCACCGTCGGCGTTCTGCTGCTCGAGCAGGCGATCGACCGCCAGTCGCAGGCGGTCGTCGCCGATCGGCCGCTCGACCCAGCTGGCGCAGCGCAGCGCCACCTTGAGTCCCTCGCCGGTGCAGTCGCTGACCGTCCAGCCCTGCTCCGCGGTGGAGAAGGGCCACATCCCGGCCGTCGCGTCACGGAAGTGCCGCTCGCGCTCGGGCACGTCCTGTCGCACCTGGTTGGCGTCGAGGAAGCGATAGGCGCGCTGCAAGACCTCGCGCAGGGGCCCCGGCTGCGCCGCGAGCCCGCTCTCCAGCAGCGCCTGCATCGCGAAGGCCGTGTCCCAGAGCTGGGAGCCGTTGTAGCCTTGCATCTTCATGCCGTCGGCGCCGTCCCAGAGGTAGTCGTCGAGCCGCTCGAGATGGCGCTGGAAGGCGGCCGAGGCCGGATCGGCCAGCCAGACCACGACGAGGTGCAGCGCCTTGCTCACCGGACCAATCGTCAGGTAGCCGGTCGATTCGTCCTCGCGCCGGACCTGGTCGAGCACGAAGGCCAGCGCGCGCTGGCGCAGCAGCGACGAGGGGCGACGCTCGTGCAGGGCCAGCACGCGCTGCAGCCCGCGCAAAGCCGAGCTCGGCGCGCGGTAGAGGTCGCCGCTGGCGACCTGCTCGCGCAGCGCCGACCAATCGAGCGCGTCCCACGGGCGGGTGAAAAGCTCGTCGCGCAGCTCGGCGACGAGCTGCGTCGGCGGAGCGACGAAGCGTCGGCCGTAGAGGTAGCTCATCGGCAGGTAGACCGCGCGGGTGTGGCACCACAGGCGGCTCGGGTGCAAGGGCAACTGCCGCGGCAGCAGCCACAGCTCGGGAGGCACCGGCTGCACGCCCTCCCAGCGATAGACGCCGAGCACGGCCAGCCAGAACTTGCCCCAGGAGGGCACGCCCTCCGCACCGCCGTGCGCGAGCAACCACGCCCGCGCCCGCCGCAGGCGCTCCTCGGTCCGCGGCACGCCGAGCAGGCGCAGCGCGACGTAATTGAGGGCCGTGCCGAAGACCGTCGCCGGCGAGGCGATGTGCAGGCCCCAGCCGCCCTCGTCCGTTTGCGTGTGCCACAGGTAAGCGGTGATACGCCGACGCCGGTGCTCGGAGAGCGGCGTGCCCGTGACGTAGAGCGCGATCAGCAGCCCCGGCAGCAGGAACAGCGGTCCGCCGTAGTCGCCCGGCCAGTGCCCATCGGCCGCCTGCCGCGCGGCGAGCGGCGCCACACCCCGGTGCAGCGCCGCGACCGCACGCTCGCCCAGCGTCGGGGCGGGCGGCTGGGGCGAAGACTCCGTTTCGCGGGCGATCAGCATCAGTCGCGCTCCTCGGCGCAGCGAATGGGCGGTACTCTAGCACCACCTTAGGCTAGGTTGGTGCAGTCGCCGCCGTGGCAGCAAGGAGACGCCGGTGGCGTGAAGCGGCGGTCACGGTGGTCGCCCTGGGGCCGCCGACGTGCAGTGGCGCTGGCGGCGGACAAGGCTTTGAATCCTTGAGGGTCGGAGGGCGCGACCCGAGCGTCGCGAACGCCGCGCCTGGGGCTCTGATGGCGCTGGCACGATGCGTGCTCGTGCGCTCGTCTTGCCGCGCTGCGTCGCGGCTACATGGGAGGTGGATCATGAAAGGTCGTATTGTCTCGCGCTCGGGCCTCTTGCCGGTGGCAGCTCTCGCCGCTCTGTTGGCTCTGGGGGCAACGGGCTGCATCGTCGAGGGAGATGGACCCTTCGACGGCGGACGCGACGCCCCCTACCTTGCCGATCTCGAGGTCAACTGGACCCTGCTCGGCTCCGACTCACCTTCACGCTGTGCCGACTACGGCATCGACCGCTGGATCATCCTGGCCAGCGGGCCCGAGGAGCGCGAGGTCGAGCTGAGCTGCGTGGGCGACGACTGGACCAGCGCCAACGACTTCTTCGGTCTCCCCGAGGGCACCTACGAGGTGGCCGTGACCGGGGTCGATCGCTTCGATCGCGCGGTGGTTGACACCGACCTGCGCACGCCGCTGGTCGACAACGGGCGCACGCTGGTGATCGATATCGACCTTCTCGAGGAGGACTTCCTGCCGTAGATTGCGCGGCAGCTCGGTCGGCCGTACGGGCCTCGACCCGCGCGGCTCCATCGTCGGGGGAGAGACACGTGATCGCTCAAGCGCTCGTACTGCTGATCTGCAATCTCGCCGGGCCTGGCACCGCGGACCAGGCCGCGCCGATCGTCGCCAAGTTTCTGCGGCACTTCGAGCAATCGGGCGGCTGGTCGGCCGAGACGCTGCGCGGGGTCTACGAGACCGAGGCCGCGGCCTGCGCGGCCAGCTATCGGCGCGACGCGCCCAAGCTGATCGTGGCCGACCTGCCGACCTACCTGGCGCAGCGGCGCGCCTGGGCCCTGCGCCCGCTGGCGCATCTCGGTGCGGCGAACGCCCAGCGCTACTACCTGCTGGTCCGCGCCGGTGGGCCGCGTACGGTGGCGGCGCTGGCCGGGCAGCCGATCGTCTCCGTCCTGACCGATGCCCGATTCGTCGCGCGCGTCGTGCTCGGCGGCAAGCTCCGCGAGCGGGAGCTCGCGTTGCGCCCGATCACGCGGCCCTTGCAGGGGCTGCGCGCCGTGGCCCGCGGCCAGGCCGCCGCGGCCTTGGTGGACGAAGCGACGTATCGGTACCTCGGTCAGCTCCAGCTCGACGCCACGCTCGAGTCGCTCCACGCCTCGCCGGCGTTGCCTGGACTGACCTTGCTGCTCAGCGGCAAGGACGCGGGGCAAGCGCTCGAGGGGCGCGTCCGCAAGGCGCTACCGGAGCTCTGTCGCGGCGCGGGGGCGGAGCTGTGCAAGACCTTCTCGGTGCCGGCCTTCGTCGCCGCCGCGCCGGCGGCGTTGCGCCGGATCGAGGCCACCTACCGCTGACGCGCCGCCTACCGGTCGCGCCACACCGCGCGCAGGCGCCGGGCGGTGCCGGCCAGCGCGCGTCGCGGCAGGGCGCTCAACCAGCGTGAGCCGCGCGCCAGCGGCCCGAGGCGATAGCCGCCGCGCAGGGCCTTGCGCTCGCTCGCCGCGTGGTCGTAGCGCAACCGGCAGAAGGTCAACACCCCGCGCGCCGAGTCGAAGAGCGCCAGCTCGGCCCAGCGCTCGCCAACCACCTTGCGCGCAGCATCGAGCGCCCCGGGGTTGATGAAGTAGACCGCGTTCGGCGCCGCCGGCAGCATCACCTCGCCCAAGGCCGCCAGCTCGACCACCTGGCCACCGACGCTGCGATAGAGCGCCGCGCGGTGGGTGTGGCCGAAGAAGCAGATCGTCGTGCCGGGGTGCTCGCGCTCCAGCAGGCGGTGGTTGTCGCGCAGGTCGTCGTAGGTCCACAGGTAGCGCTGCACGTCGTCGACGCTGCCATGCGTGAGCAGCAGGCGCTGCTCGACGGCCTGGTGGGCGGGCAGGTCTCTGAGCCAGGCGCGGCTGGCGGCGTCGAGGGCGCGCCGGGTGCGGCGCAGCGCGTGCGCGGCGATCGACGAGCAGCGCTCGAGGCCCAGCGCGCCGACGGCGATGCGATCGTGGTTGCCGGCGATCGTCGCGATGCCGCGCTGCCGCAGCAGCGACACACAGGCATTCGGATCAGCGTTGTAGCCGACCACGTCGCCGAGGCAGAGCACGCGCTCGACGCCGCGGCGATCGAGGAACGCCAGCGCCGCCTGCAGCGCCTCCAGGTTGCCGTGCAGGTCGGCGATCACGCCGTAGTGCGCCATCGGCTCCAGCTCCGGCGCAAGCGACCCCGGGCGAAGTCGGCCGCCCACGCCAGCGCGGGCAGCGGGTCGTCCCAGGCGAAGGCCTCGAAGATCAGCGGTCGCGCTGCGAGCGAGCGCAGCCACGCGACCGCCGAGAGCTCGCCCTGCGCGTGCAGCTCACGGAACGCCTTGTAGTCACGATAGGCGCTGACCCAGCGCTGGCGCGGCACGACGGCCGTGGCCCCGGCAGGTCGCTCGTCACCGGTCAGGTAGCGATGGGCGAGGGCCGGGAGATTCACGCCGTGGACCGCGCCGAGGTAGTGCCAGAGGCTATAGCGCGCGTTGACCTCGAGCGTGTAGTAGGCGTCGCTGCGCGGGTCCTGGATCAGATCGATCTTGAAGGGGCCGCAGAGCCCCAACCGCGCGACGAGGGACCGGCCCAGCTCGGCCAGCTCGGGGCGCTCGACCAGCTCGATCAGCGCGCTCTCGCCGATGGTGCGCGGGTAGGTCCGCAGCTTGCGACCGCAGAACCAGGCCAAGAGCTCGCTCGTGGCGCTGGCGAAGCCGTGGAAGGAGAAGAGCCGCTCCTCGCCGCCGGGAATGTACTCCTGCACGACGACGGCTCCGTGATGGCGCTGGAAGATCGGATCGGCGCGCAGCTCGGCCGCGTCCCGGAAGGTGCGCGCCTTACCGGTGCCGGCGAAGAGCTCGCGTTGCATCGTCGCCCAGTCGACCTTGCGCTTGGGCTTGATCAGCAGCGGTGGCTGCAGGTCGTCGAGGTCGCGCGCTATCTCCTCGTCGGTCGCCAGCGTACGCGGCGTCAGCAACCCGCGCTGGCGCGCCAACGCGGCGAAGCGCCACTTGTCGAGCAGCGCCTCACCGAGCACGTCGTCTTGCAGCAGCAGGGCGAAGGCTGCGGCCAGCGGCTGACGTTGGGCATAGACGAAGCTCTGGCTCTCGTCGCTGCCGTACAGCACGGGTAAGCGCGTGCCGTGCCGCTCAAGGTAGGGCGCCGCGCGCTCGACGAGCAGGCGGGCCGAGACCGCGGCTGCCGGGCCCTCGAGACCGGGCAAGGGCCAGAAGTCGATCACGTGTCGCGAGTAGCGGGCGAGATCCTGGCGATCCGTCGAGGCCAGGATCGCTGGAATGCCCGCCATCGCCAGCGGTCGTACGAGCGCCATGTCGCCAAAGACGACGGCCGGGACGGGCATGCTCATCCCTCGCCCTCCTCGTCGGCCACCGTCGCAGTCGCTGCGGGCGCCGAGCGCCGCCCCCACGCTGGCGCCGGCACCGAGCCGCTCGCGCCAACGACGAGTCTCCGCGCTGGCCCACGCCGCCCCCCGCCGTAGCGCTTCGCGCAGGTGCGGCTGCACGATCCGCAGGCGCACGAGCCGACGGGTCGCCAGCCCGAGCTGGCGCTTGTAGCGCGCTGGACCACCGAGCAGATCGTACTCGCCCAGGCCGCGCTCGATCGCCCGCCGAATGGCGTCGGCGTGCATCGCCACGCCCACGCGCACCGTCGCCGGCAGCCCGGGCAGACGCCCGCTCTGATAGGCGTAGACCTTGTCGTTCCAGACGATGTTGTAGAGCACGGCGATCGGCTCGCCGCGCGCCTCCAACCAGCGCAGCTCGAGGGCCCCGCGCTCGAGCAGCTGCGGTAGCACGGCCTCGTGGAAGGCGCGAAAGCGCTGCGACGCGAACACACCGCCGGGCGCGGTGCTTGCGGCGGGCCCGCCCGTCGCCCAGCGCGCGCCGTGCAGCGCGGCCAGCACCTCCCGGCCACGTGCGAGCTGTGAGGGCTGGGTCACCTCCTCGAAGCGCAGCTCGCCGCCCGCCCAGGTCGCCGTGTCGCGCAGCGAGCGCCGCACGAGGTAGCGCGACTTCGAGCTGAGCGCGGCGAGGTAGTCGTCCCAGCTCGCGGGCAGCGGGACGTAGTGGACCTCGTCGTGCGGGGTCAGCTCGCAGCTTAGCCCGCGCGCCCGCAGCGCCTCGCAGAGCGGCGCGACCCACGGCAGGTCGTCGCGCAGCGCCGGCAGCACCAGCTCATCCCAGGCGCCCAGGGTGCCGTCGTGCAGCCGCGTGGCGAGGTCGGCCCCCAGCTCCTGCGCGTAGTCGCGGGCGAAGATCGGCCCGAGATACTCGGAGGCGATCTCGTCGCGCTCCGGCTCCCCGGAGGCCAACAGCTCGAGCCGCCGAAAGGGGAGCAGCCCGCGATACCAGTGGCGCCGGCGCAGCAGCGGTAGCAGGCCGACGAGCTGCTGGTCGGCGCGCCAGGCCAAGACCGCCAGCTCCCGCCCGTCGCTGCCGCCAAAGACACCCCACCAGCTCTGCAGCCACAGCGGACTGAGCATCGGCTCATCGCTGGCGCTGCGCCGCATCAACGCCCACCACGCGTCGGCCAACGCCGACAGCGCGTGCTCGTCACGCAGCACTTCGCAGCTCAGCGCCATCGCAATGCCATCGCTGTCGCCATCGATCCGCCGAGCTTACGCCGAATGCCACGCCCTCACCATCACAGCGCCGCGACCCCGCGCTCGCGCGGCAGGGCAGGAGGGCAGGGCGAGGCGGCCGACGGTTGCGGTATGCTGGCACCCGAGGGCTGGTTCGCCATGACGGAAACGCCAGGACCGCCGCGGCAGCCCGAGCGGCGGCACGTCCTCGACGAGCGGCGAGCGGGCGCCGGCCTGCTGGCGGTTTGTGGCCTGCTGGCGGCCGCGACGGTAGCCGTCGGTGCGCTGGGCTACCGCGCGGCGCAGCGCGCTCAGCGCTCGGTCTTGCGCGCGCATGCGGCCGCGGCCGCGGCCGGCCTGCTGACGGTGGCACGGCATAGCGGTGCGCTCGGCGACGAGGCCGCGCTGGCGCGGCTGGTGCGCGAACAGAGCGGCGGTGCGGCGAGCATCGTGCTCACCGATCTACGCGGGCGGCTGCTGGCCGCGCCGCCGGGGATTCACGGTCCGCTGACACCACCCTCGGCGCCGATGCTCGACGCGCTGCGGGCGCACGACGACGCGCTGCGCCTGAGCACGGGCGCGCAGGGCCCCCTGCTCGAGTACTGGCTGAGGCTGCCCGCGGCGGGGCCCGCGGGGCCTTGGTGGCAGCGCCCGGCCAGGCCGCCGGCAGCGCGCGGCGCGGTACCACTAGGGCTGACGCCGTCGCCCGGCGAGCTCTGGCGCGAGCGACTGGCGCAGGTGCGGCTGTTGCGGATCACGGTGCCGCTGGCGCTAGCGGCGGCGCTGCTGGCGCCCGCGCGCTGGGCGTTGGCCCTGGCCTTGGCGCTGGCCGCGCTGGGGAGCGCGCTGGCGCTGCTACTCCACCGCAGGGCTCGTCGAGCACGCGGGCGACAGCGCGAGCTGCTGCGGGACGAAACCCTGGTGGCGCTCGCCGACACGGCCGCGGTGTTGGCGCAGGAGGTCGGTGTGCCCGCGGCCAGCCTCGAGCACCAGGCGCGCGCGCTCGCCGACGCGCAGCCCGGCGATCCGCACCTGGCGACGATGTTGCGCGACGGACAGCGACTGCGGCGGCTGGTGGAGCGGCTGAAGGAGCTGGCCGCGCCCTGTCAGCCGCGCTACGCGCTGGTCGATCCCGATCTGGTGGCGGCGCGCGCCGTGGAGCAGGTGATCGCCGAAGCGGCTCACGCGGGGGTCACCCTGGTGATCGATCCTGCCGCCTGCGGGCGCTGCCTGCTCGCCGACGGCGCGCAGCTGACGCAGGTCCTGGTGCACCTGCTGCACAACGCGGTCGACGCCGTGGCGGCCCTACCGCAGCCGCTGGCCGCCGGGCGGCAGCTCGTCGTGCTCCGCGTGCAGCGGCGCGCGGGACGGGTGCGCTTGACTGTGCTCGATCAGGGCACGGGCCTGGGCGGCGCCGGTCTGGACGCGCTCGCGCGGCCCTTCTTCAGCACCAAGCCCTCGGGCGCGGGCCTGGGGCTCAGCCTCGCGCGACGCATCGTCGTCGAGCACGGCGGAAGGATCGAGCTGAGCGACCGGCCCGAGGGCGGCGCCGCGGCCACCGTGGAGCTCCCCGAGCGCGGGCCGGGCTGAGGCTCTGATCGACGCGGGCCTGGTGGGCCGCGCAGCACTCGATCACTCGGGCCCGCACTTGCGTCAGGGCTCGGGTGTGGCATCTCTTGGGGCGGCCCGGGCGGTGGGCAGCCGAGCGCAGCGTTTGTTTGGGTGTCGCACCGCTCGCGGCATCCGCGAAGGGAGACAGCAATGAAGCGTATTCTCACGAGCAAGGTACTGCTGACCGCCAGCGCGCTGCTGCTGCTCGGCGGGGTCGCTGCGGCCGAGCATGGCTGGCGAGGTCATGGGGGCAGGCCGCCGGGGGGGTCCCGGCCACCCCTGCATGGCGCTGCTGCTGCATGCGCCGCCGCCGATGCTCAAGGCCAAGCTCGGCCTCGACGAGGCTCAAATCAAGAAGGTGCAGGGCCTGCGTGACGCCCTGATGGGCAAGGGCATCGACCTGCGGGCCCAGGCGCAGAAGCAGCAGCTCGCGCTGAAGAAGCTGCTGGAGCAGGACCTGCCGCAGGAGGCGGCGGTGCTCGAAGCGCTGCGCAAGCTGCGCGGCGTGCGCGGCCAGCTGCAAGAAGAGCGCGTCAAGGCCATGCTGCAGGTGCTTGCGGTGCTCTCGGCGCCGCAGCGCGCCAAGCTGCGGGCCGAGTGCCCGGGCGCGGGCGTGGGGATGGGCGGCCACGGCTGTCCCTTCTGCGGCGAGATGGACGAGGAGGCCGGTGGTGGCCCCGGCTGCGGCGCCGGCTGCGGCTGCCCGCAGTGCAAGGGTGCCAAGGGACCCGGCTGCGGCGCTGACTGCGCCTGCTCGCAGTGCATGGGCGGCAAGAGGCCCCGGTGGACCGGCGATGGGCGGCTGCCCGCACTGCCGGGGGAGGCATGGCACAGGTGGGAAAGGCCGGCGGACCGAAGGGCGGACCCGCGGCCGCCGCCCCAGGCGCCGAGGCGTCCCCGCACTGCTGTGGCAGCGCCGGCAAGGCGCCGATGTGACCTGCTCACGTGAGGCGCGGTGTCGTCAGAACTGGAAGTAGATGAAGGGCGCGACCTCGGTCGTGCCGAGGGCGCGGCAGCCGAGGATCACGGCGGCGAGCAGCGCCGCCTGGGCGTAGGCCGGCAGCGCGGCGAGGCGGCGGGCGGTCGGTTCGAGGGCGCGCACGGGTACGAGCTGCGTGGCCAGGCCAGCGCCGAGACAAGCCCAGACCAGCGGCGTCACGTTGGCCGTGCCCGGCGTGGCGCGCGCCAGCCCTCGCAGCAACGCCGCGACCTGGTCCAGGTCGCTGGCGCGAAAGAGCACCCAGCCCAGGCAGACGAAGTGGAAGGTGCCCACGGTGCTCAGCAGGCAGCGCAGCGGGGTGGCGGGGCGCCGCTCACCACGCCAGCGCTGCCAGGCGCGCGTGAGGGCTAGCCCGAGGCCGTGCAGCGCGCCCCAGAGCACGAAGGTCCAGGCGGCACCGTGCCACAGCCCGCCGAGCGTCATCGTCAGCAGCAGGTTGCGGTAGGTGGCCAGCGGGCCACCGCGCGACCCGCCCAGCGGCACGTAGAGATAATCGCGCAGCCAGGTCGAGAGGGAGATGTGCCAGCGGCGCCAGAAGTCGCGCAGGTCGCAGGCGCGGTAGGGCTGGTTGAAGTTCGGCGGGAGTTGCAGGCCGAGCAGCAGCGCGGAGCCGATCGCCAGGTCGCTGTAGGCCGAGAAGTCGCAGTAGATCTGGAGCGCGTAGCCGTAGACGGCGAGCAGCAGCTCGGCCGAGGTGTAGAGCGCGGGGCTCTCGAACACGCGGTCGACCAGATTGAGCGCCAGCAGATCGGCGATCACCAGCTTCTTGAACAGACCGATCGCCAGCAGCAGCAGGCCCTGCGTCGCCGTCTGCTCGTCGAGCGAGGGGTCGACCTCGAGCTGCGGCAGGAAGTAGCGCGCGCGCACGATCGGGCCGGCGACGAGCTGGGGGAAGAAGGCGACGAAGACGGCGAAGAGCAGCGGATTGGCCGTCGGCTGCAGCTCGCCGCGGTAGATGTCGATCGTGTAGCTCATCGACTGGAAGGTGAAGAACGAGACGCCGGGCGGCAGCGCCAGGCCGAGGCGCAGCGCGGGCGCGCCGCGCCAACCCAGCGCCCGCAGTAGCGCGGTCAGGCTGCCGCTGAGGAAGTCGAAATACTTATAGAGGCCCAGCAGACCGAGATTGCCGGCCACGCTGACCCACAACCAGCGGCGGCGCTCGGCCTGCGGGCGCTGGCGCGCCAACACCAGGCCGAGACCCCAGTCCATCAGCGTCGAGCCGGCAATCAACAGCAAGAACGACCAGCGCCACCAGCCGTAGAAAACGTAGCTGGCGACGAAGAGCAGCACCAGGCGCGCGCCCGGTCGGCGGCCGAGCGCCCAATAGAGCACGAAGACGCTGCTCAGCAGCACGGCGTATTCGAGCGTGGCGAAGCTCATCGCCGCGCGCCCCCCTGGGCCTGCGCCTGCTGCAGCGCGCGATCGAGCTGCTGGGCTAGGGCGCGGCTGCCGAGCTCGTTGAGGTGCAGCAGATCCTTGCGCACCATCCCGCGCGCGATCCAACGCACGAGCGACCCGGGGCCGCCCATCGCCTCGCGCGTGTCCCAGAAGGCGCAGCGGTGGCTCAGGGCCACGGCGCGCTGGGTGGCCACGATGCGCGCGACGGCCGGTGGCGCCGCGAGGCGCCCGCTGCCGTCGCGCACCACGCGATCGAGCGGCCCGACGACCAGGCAACCGGCCTGCGGGGCGCCCCTGTGTAGGCGCTCGAGGACCTCGCCGACGCGCGCCGCGTACTGAGCCAGGCTGCCGCCCCAGCTGATGGTGTCGTTGGCGCCGAACTGGAACAGCACCAGGTCGGGCCGCCGCTGCTGGAGCTGCGCGATCCAGTGCTCCGCCGCGATCCCGCTCAGCTGGTGGAAGCGCGTGCCGACCAGCGGCAGGTTCTCCCAGGTGATGCCGGGACCGGGTCGCTCGAAGACGAGGCCGTAGAGGCGCACGCGCCCGCTCGCGCGCAGCGTGACGCTGTGCCGCGCGTCGTCGACGCTGAGCGTGTGCCAGGCCGCACGCGCTGGGGCGGCCGCGCTGCTGAGACGCACCCTCGGGCGACCATCGACGCGCAGCTCGATCGTGCCGCCGCCGGGCTGCGCGAGGTAGGCGAGCGTGATCGTGCTGGCGCGCTCGGTGGCGGCCAGGGCGAGCTGCAGCGACGCGCCGGCCGCCACGGTCTCGACCGCCAGACCACCGAGGCCCAGCCGACCGTCCGCCCGCCGGCCTCCAACCAGGCGCAGCCGCTCCCAGCTCCCCTGCTCGTCGAGCGCGAGGCCATTGAGGTAGAACCACGGCCAGGGGCGCGCGGCGGGCACGTAGCCCAATCCGGCATCGCCGTGGCGCTGGCGCGCGATCGTACGCAGCGGGCCGGTCAGGTGGTCGAGGTCGATCTGGGAGTCACCGAAGTGCAGCACGCGGACGAGGCCGCGCTCGCGCCGCTGCAGCGCGGTCAGCGCGGCGAAATAGGGTGCCAGCGAGCCCTGTGGGTCCTCGATCGGCTGGACGCGCTCGGGCGCGAGCGCGGGCGTGGGGGCCGCGGCGAGGGCGCTCTCCGCGGGGCCACTGGGCGGCCCGCCGAAGGGCAAGCTCGGCGCGCGGCCGGCGGGAGCCGTCAGTGGCGCGGGGCCGGCGGCGCTCGCGGGGCCTTCGGTCTGGCGCAGCAGCGGGCGCAGGGGCGTGGGCAGCGTGGCGACGAGCGCCAGCAGGGCCCAGCAGCCGTAGAGGGCGCGCGCGCTCTTGCAGCGCAGCACGGCCGGCCCGCGCAGCAGCACGCGGGAAACGTGGCTGTCGACCCCCAGTGAGTTAGCCTGTGGGCTGGCCGGTAGGCTGGTCACCGCGGGGTCCTTGGCAACGCCGAGCGGAGCGATATGCGTGATGAGATCGTGATGAGACAGATAGCAGCGCGCTCGCGGCGAGGGCAACTTTGCGGCGTGATCGTCGGCGTCGCGAGCCTGGCGACGGTGGCGGCCGGTGCGGTCGGTGCGGCGCCCGGCGGCGGGGTCGCGCTCGAGGGCGCGGCGCGGCTCGGCCCCTTCTGCGCGCGGCTGGCGGCGCTGAAGCAGGGCGCACGCGACACGGTGCGCATCGTCCACTGGGGCGACTCGCACGTCGCGGCGGCCTGGCTCCCCGACGGGTTACGGCGCCTGTGGCAGCGGCGCTTCGGCGACGGCGGGCCGGGCCTGGTGCTGGTCGGCGAGCCCTGGCGCAGCTACAAGCACGGCGGCGTGCGGCTGAGCGCGCAGGGGGCCTGGCGCGCGGAGCGGCCGTGGAGCCGCTACGGGCGCGGGCGCCTGCGGCCACGCGATGCCTTCTTCGGCGTGGCCGGCCTTAGCGTCCACGCGCCCGACGTGGCGCGCGCGGGCGTCGAGATCACGGGCGAGGCGGTCGATCGCGTCACACTCGCCTACCTGCTGCAGCCGGGCGGCGGGGTGCTCGAGCTTTGGAGCGAGGGGCGGCGCCTGGGTCGCTGGCCGACGGAGGCTGCCGCGAAGGTCTCGGCCGAGGTCACGCTCGCGCTGCCGCGGCCCGCGCGCCAGCTCGAGCTGCGCACGCAGGGCGGCGAGGTGCGGCTCTTCGGCGTCGACCTGACGCGGGCGGCCGGCGGCCTGGTCTACGATGGTCTCGGCATCAACGGCGCGCGCGCAGATGGGCTGCTGCAGTGGGATGAGGCGCAGCTCGGCGCGCAGCTGGCGCAGCTCGCGCCGGCCTTGCTGATCTTCGCCTACGGCAGCAACGAGCTCGACGCGCGCAACCTGACCCGCGAAGGCTTCGCGCAGGGCTTCTCCACGGCGCTTGCGCGCCTGCGCACGCTGGCGGGCGGCGCGGCCCGCAGCTCCTGCTTGGTGCTGGGGATCACCGACCAGGCCCGACGCGGGCCCGATCGCCACTGGCACGAGCCCGAGCTGCTGCCCGCGCTGATCGAGGAGCAGCGCCGCACGGCCGCCGCCGCCGGCTGCGCCTTCTGGGATCAGCGCGCGGCGATGGGTGGACCCGGCGCCGTCTTCCGCTGGGCCAAGGCCGACCCCCCGCTGGCGATGCGCGACTACCTGCACCTGACCCTGCCCGGCTACCAGCGCCTCGGCGAGCAGCTCTTCGCCGCCCTGCTCGAGGGCTGCGCCGCCGAGTAGCGGCGCGCGCGCGCACACCCTCGCCCCCCCACCGCGCCGGCGCGTCTGACGCGCGGGTCGCTCAGGGCCCCCACCAGCCGGCCAGCTCGAGCTCGATCGCGGCGAAGGGCGGCGCGCGGACGACCTGTTGGTCGCGATGCACGGCGAGCAGGACCCATTGGTTGCGGTGGCGTTCGAAGACCTCGAGCGTGCGCGCCGCGGGATCGACGAGCCAGGCGTGATCGACCTGCTCGCGGGCGTAGAGTGGCAGCTTCGTCGCGCGATCGAGCGCGGCGGTCGCCGGCGAGAGCACCTCGCAGATCCAGTCCGGCGACAGCTCGAAGTAGGCCGTCGTCGGTAGCTCGCCCAGGCGCTCGACGCGCCACCCGGCCACATCCGGCACGACGACGTCGCCCCCGAGGTGCAGCTCGGGCTCGTCGAGAATCCACCAGCCGCCGGGCCCCCCGCGGCCGCGCTGAAAGGGTGGGTGCAGATCGCCACCGATGCCCGAGGCGGCGTTGGCGTGCCGCGGCGCCGGGCGCGGGCTGGTGACGAGCTCCCCGTCCAGCAGCTCGGCGACCAGGTGATCGGGCACCCGGCACAAATCGTCGTAGGTAGCGCGAGGGCGAGCAGCTAAGGACATCGGTGCCTCGATCGTCGAGCTTAGCCCAGCCCTGCGGGTCGAGCCAGGTTGCGCCCGGTCAGTCCTCAGCGCCGTCCGTGCTCAGCGAGCGGCGACGCCGAGCACGACGCCGCTCGAGTAGGCCGCGTGCTCGGGCGCATAGAGCGGCTGCACCGTGGCGGGTCCGACGCGGAAGGTGCCGGCGGTGGCGACGCGCAGGCGGTACTTGAAGGTGTACTCGCCCTGCGGCAGCGCCTCGAAGAAGAAGTTGGTCCCGCTGTCGCGGATCTCCTCGTACCAGCAGAGGCCCAGATCCCAGCGGTGCTGCGAGACGCTGCTGACGGGCTCGAGGCCCGCCGCCCGCGGGTCGCGCAGGTGCACGTATTCGAGCGGATGTTTGGCGCGCAGCGAGAGCTGCACCTCGACCTCGTCGCCGACGCTGAGCTGCGCGCCGGGCCCGAGCGGCTTCAGCGTGGCCTCACGGCCCTGGCTGTCGCGCCGGAAATAGCGGCGCGAGACCGCGAGCAGATCGCCGCGCTCCTGCTGCGGCAGCCGCTCGGTCGAGAAGTGCCAGGTCGCGGTCGCCAGCATCAAGCCCCGGCTCTCCTGCGTCACCTTTACCCGCGCCATCGTCTTGCCGTCGAGCTGCGCGCCCGGCACCACGAGCTGGTTGCCGCCGCCCGTGTAGCGCTCGGCCGGGAAGTCGAAGCGCTGCGTGCGGGCGCCGATCGTCACCTGCGCCGCCTCCGCCTGGCCGAGCTGCCCGCGCTGCTTGAAGTAGTGCGCCAGCGCGTAGATCGCCTCGGCGGTGGCCCGCGTCGACTTCCAGTGATTGAGCTGCTTGTTGAGCAGCAACCACAGCACCAGCCCCTCGAGCTGCGGATCCTTGGGCGCCAGCTCGAGCAAGGCGCGGATGGCGAAGGCGTGGGTCTCGATCGTGTCGTTGTACCAGAGCCAGCCGCGGTCCTCGGGCGCCCAGAAGGTGCCCTGATCGGGCGCGCTCTTGGCCGCATCCATCACGCTGGCCCAGACCTGCTGCGCCTCGGCGCCGCGTCCGGCGCGATGCAGCGTCAGCGCCAGATAGCCCTTGAGGTAGGGCGAATGCTCGCGCCAGTGCCGGTAGCTGAAGTCGAGCATGCGCTGCCGCTCCTCGGCGCCGAAGACCTCGGCGCCGAGCGTGGCGTCGCGGTAGCTCGAGAGCGTGTAGTTGAGGAAGGTCACCGACTCCCAGCAGGCGTCGCGGCCCATGCACGCGGTCACCCACTCGTTCGAGGTAGTGCTGGTGCAGGTAGGCCCAGGCGCGCTGCAGCAGCGCGGCGGGCAGCGCGACGCCGAACTCGCGCGCCTTGGCGAAGCTGGAGACGAGGTAGAGCGTCATCCAGGGCGAGGGCGGGCCCCCGGGGAACCACGGGAAGCCGCCACTGGCGGTCTGGCTCCGGCTCAGCTGCGCCAGCGCGAGCTGGCGTTGCGCCTCGGCGATGCGCGGGTCGAGCACGTTGAGCAGCTCGTCCTGCGGCAAGGCGCCGCCGCGCGCGAGCTGCAGCCAGGGGGTCTCCTCGAGCGCCAGCTTGCGGTTGGGATCGGGTGCATCCCAGCGCTCGAGCTGCGTCGGTCGCGCCGCGAGCTGCTGCGCCATGCGACCCACCGCCGGGAAGTGGCCATAGAGCGAGGCGAGGATGCCGGTGGAGACGAAGCGGTTGACCGTCTGCTCGGTGCACTCGTAGGGGTAGCGCACGAGATAGGGCAGCGCCGCCAGCACGCCGTAGAAGAGCTGCGCGTCGAGCGTGACCACGAGCTGCTCGTTGAGGCGGGTCGGATCGTCGGCGCGCGCGAGGTCGGCGAAGTACAGCTCGCGGCGGCCGCGCTCGCGCAGCGTGGCGAAGCGCGACTGCGCCAGGTGCATGCGCCCGGGCAGAATCGGCAAGGGACGCAGCTCGCCGTCGGAGAAGCTGCCGGCGCTGGCGACGACCTTGAAGGCCACCTGATCCAGGCGTGCCGGGGCGGTGAGGGCGAAGCGCAAGCGGCTGCTGGCGCGTGGCGCGACGCTGAAGGGCTGCCGCGCCTGCGCCTGCGCCAGACCGAAGTCGGCCCGCAGGCTGCGCCCCGTCGCGGGATCGACGATGTCGAGCTCGGCCGTGCCGTCGAGCGTGCGCTCGGCCGCGCTGTTGATCACCACCTCGAGCTCGGCGCGATCGGCCTCGCGCAGGAAGCGCGGCAGATAGGGGCGCACCATCAGGTCCTTGATCGACTGCGTCGTGCGGTTGAGGCTCCCGCCGCTCAGCTCGCGCGTCAACGCATGCACCCAGACCTGCCACGAGGTGACCGAGTCGGGCACGGTGAAGGCGATCGTCGCCTGGCCCTGGGCGTCGGTCAGCAGCTGCGGCAGGAAGAACGCGGTCTCGGAGAAGTCGCTGCGCAGCGCCACCGGCGCCGGGGCGGGGCGGCCCCGCCGGCCTGGGACGCGCCGGACGTCGCCTGGCGCTTGGCGCCGCCTGGCCTTGTCGACCGCACTGGCGACCGCGGACCCGGCGCTGGGGCCGCGCGGGCGACTCGGGGCGCTCGAGCGAGCGTGTCTCTTTGTTGCCCTATCCGGCCTGCGGCGCACCGGCGCCGTCCATCATCCGGAGCCGCATCATGCCGCGGCCGCCCCGCCGCACACCCGGACCCCCGACGCCGTAGCCCGAGAGCAGCTTCAGCGCGTCGCCCTGGAGCAGCGGGGCGTCGGGCAGCGGGGCGAAGCCCTCGTGCGGCACCCAGCTACTCGTTGCGGCTCCGAGCGTCGCCCGCGTCGTCCCCGGCCAGGCCCGGCTCGGGTAGAGCGCGGCGATCGCGGGCGGCCGATGCGGCGCAAAGGCGTCGAGGCTGCGATCGTACATGTACGCCAGCAACTCGGCCGCGCCGACCGCGGCGTCCTTGCCCCGCGGCCCCTTGACCTGCACGGTAAAGCGCTCCTGGCTGCCGGGCCGCAGGCGATCGCGGAAGGTCGCGAACGAGACCGCCAGCTCCTTGTTGTCCCAAGGCACGAGCACGCTGCGCGCCAGCTCGACGTATTGCTGGTCGATCACGGTCCACAGCGTCAGCGCGAAGCCACCGCGATCCTGCTCGGTGACGGGCAGCTCGATCAGGGTCGGGCTCGTGCCGCCCACCAGCAGGCGCCGCTCAAGGCGCTTGCCCGCGCGGAAGCGGTCGAGCACCAGCGTCTGGCCCGCTCGACCCGAGAGCGCCAGCACGCGCGCGCGTGCGCCGACCTGCACGCTGCCCTGCTCGACCAAGAGCAGCGCCGGCAGCGCCAGCCGCGTGGCGTCCGATCCCACGACCAGCTCGCGCACCAGCTCGAAACGCCCACCGAAGGCGTCCGTCGTCTCGTAGCGCAGCCGGTAGGCCCCCGCCGCGAGGGCCGGTAGCGCCAGCCGGGCCTCGCCCCGAGCGTCGTGCCGCAGCTCGCCACGCGCCTGCTCCGGCCCATCGGCGAGGGCCCGTAGCGCCGCCTCGGGCGCGTAGCCGGGCGCCCAGCGCGGCCGCAGCCGGTCCCCGGCGGTGGCGAAGGCGTCCGGGCGAGCGCCCGCGGGTCGTGGGGTCCATGGGCCACTCCGCCGGCGCCAAGGTCTGCTTGGGCTGCTGCAGCGCGAGCAAGCGGTAGCGGCCCGGCCCGGGCGCGGCGGTGCCGTCGAGATCGTGGCGGGCGATGGTCAGCGCGGCGGGCTGCCCCGCGCGCAAGAAGCCCGGCTCGTCGCGCAACGCCGCCTCGAGCGCGACGAAGCCGAGGCGGAAGGCGCGCTCGGCCGTGCCGGTCTCGCCCCCCTCGTTGGTGACCTCCGCCGTGACGCTGTAGCGGTAGCTCAGCGCGCGTTGCTCGCGCAGCCGCTCATCGGCGCGCGGCACGAAGCGCAGCGCGAAGCGGCCCGCCGCGTCCAGGGTACTGGTACCCGTGGCGATGACCTGCTCGGGCGCGGGCGCCACCGCGCGCCAGCCGAAGCCCCACCACCACGGGTACACAGGGACGCGCCGGACGCGCCAGCGCACGGCTCCCTGGGTCACGGGCAGGCCGAAGTAGTAGCGCGCCCGGCCGGCGAGCGTGGCCGGCTGGTTGAGGCGCAGCGCCCGCGCGGGCGCGTCGAGCGCGACCTCGAAGGTCGGCCGCTTGTAGGCCTCGACGCGGATCTGGGCGGCGCCCGCCGGCGAGCTGGTGAGGGTCCAGGTGCCGAGCAGCTTGCTGGCCGGCAAGGTGAAGGCCCCCGCCGCGGTGCCGTAGGCGTTGGTCGTGACCTGCCGCTGCTCGACCTGCTCGCCGTTGGCATCGCTCAGCGTGACCGTCACCCTGCTCTTGGGCGCGACGCTCAGGCGCCCCAGCTCGGCCCGGCCGCGGTAGGCCACGACCTTCCACTGGAGCTGCTGCTGCGGCCGATAGATGCTGCGGTCGGTGAAGATCAGCGCGGCGCTGGCCTCCCGCTGGCGCGTGCGGCTCCAGCCGCTCACGCTGGAGGGGTCGAGCGCCAGGTCGTCGCCGTGCTGCGCCAGCACGAAGTAGCTCGCCCCCTCGCTCAGCGGCAGCCGCACGCGCCCCTGGGCATCCGTGCGGCGCTCGAGCGCGACGCGATGCCCCGCTTGCCAGTCGCGGCGAAAGAGCGAGACCCGCACGCCGGGCAGCGGGCGACTGTCGTCACCGCTGACGGCGGTCAGCTCGAGCCCGTCGCGATCCTGCTGACTGACCAGGGCCAACCCCGAGAGGATCACGTTCGTGGCGAGGATCACGTTGTTCGCCGGCGCGTAGTCGGCGCGCGCCGAGGCGGTGACCACGTAGTAGCCGCGGCGCGTCAGCGGCGGGGTCAGGTGCGTCCAGTGTGAGCGATGGTCCGGTGTCGCCGGGAGCTTCGCCGTCCAGCTCAGCGTGGGGCGCTGCTCGAGCAACGCCCGCAACGCCGCCCCCTCGGGGAAGAGGCTGTAGTCGCGGCTCGCGGCGAGCTGCTGCCGCAGCTCGAGCGCGTAGGCGCGGAAGTGCAGCGCGGCGAGGTTGCGGTGCTGCACGCCGATCGAGCGCCGACCCGGCAGGTCGTGCGACATCGCCGCCAGCTCGAAGGCCGGCGCCGTGATCGCCTTGGCGATCGCCAGGCAGCGGCGTCCCCCCGGACCCTGCGGATCGGCGCGCTGCCCCTCCTCCGCCAGGCGCCGCGCGCGCAGCAGGCTGTCGGGCGCGTCCTCCTCGCGGGTCAGCTCCGCCAGCTCCGCCATGCCCATCGCCCACCAGGCGTTGCCGCGCAACGCCACCAGGCGCTGCGTCAGGTCCTGGCGCAGCCGCGCTCGATCGCTCGGCTCGGTGAAGGCGGCGTGCAGCCGGCGCAGCCGCTCGAGCCGCGCCTCGAGCGACGCCGCCGCCTCGTGGCGCTGATGGTGCCAGCGCTCGAGCTCGTCGAGCAGCGCCGCGACCCGCAGCAGCGGATGCACCGCCGGATCGGCGAGCGCCCCGGCGGCCAGCGGGGGCGTCCCCAGCAGCGCCCCCAGGTCGAGCTGGAAGAGCGCATGCTGCTGTTCGGGACGCCAGCCCTGGGTGTCGGCCAGCAGCTCGACCCAGAGGTAGGTCAGCGCGTCGCGCAGCGTCGGCCGCACGCCCACCGGGTAGGTGTTCGGCGTGATCAGCTCGGCGAGCTGCGCCGTCGGCACCCGGCCCAGCGCCTCGCGTTGGCCGAAGGCCACGGCGCAGGCCCGATGGGCCTCGGCGTAGAGCTGCTCCATCGTCCAGGCCTTGAGATCGACCCGGCCTCGCGTGTCCACGCGCTCGCGCTGACCGATCTCCCAGGCGTAGCTCTGCGCGTAGCTGCGCAGCGCGCCAGCGTAGTAGAGGTTGAGCGCCGTCTGGCCGAGCAGCTCGTCGGGCCAGCGCTGCTCGCGCAGCCAGCGCACGGCGGTCTCGTAGCCGTGCAGCGCGACGCGGAGCTGCGTCCAGCGGATCAGCGCGCGCGTCTGGTCCTCGCCGTCGCCGCGTGCGCGGGCCTGCGTCAGCCGCGCCTCGATCCGCCGTGAGGCCTGTTCGAGCTGCTGCTGGTCCTGCAGGCGATCGATCTCGCTCCAGGCGGCCGGCGCCTTTGCCCGTCCAGGGCACGACGCGCAGCGGCGCCGCGGCCGCGGTCTCGCCCACCGCCACGGCCACCTGTAGCGCCCCACCCGACCCGGCCGGCCGCCCCTTGGTGGCGCAGCCGCCAAGGGCGACTGCGACCCAGGCGAGCAGCACTGGCATCGTTCGGGCACGAGCGCTTGGTCTTCGGACAAACTGCGGCGTGCGGGAACGAGCAGCGGCGAGCGGGGGCATGGCGCACCTCCAAGGCGTGAAGCGAGCGGATGGGGCTGAGAGCACGGCGAGGCGGTCGGCGCGGGGAGCTGGAGCATTGCCCCCGCGAACGATCGTCAGGGCTTGAGCTCGACGAAGGCCTTCTTGCGCACCTCGCGCAGCCAGCTCTTGGTCGCCTGCTCCATCTTCTGGGAGTAGAGCTGGTCGCGGAGCTGCTCGCGCACCTCCTCGAAGGGGCGCGCGGCCGATTCCTCGCGCTGGGTGACCTGCACCAGATAGAAGCCCTGCGGGGTGGCGAGGGGCCCGAGCCACTGGCCAGCCTTGGCGCCGAAGAGGGCGTCCTCGACCTTGCCCGGCAGCGTGCCGCGGGTCAGCGTCCCCAGGTCGCCACCCTTGGCGCGGGTCGCCGCATCGTCGGAGTACTGCCGCGCGAGCTGGGCGAAGTCGGCCCCACCCGCCAGCCGCTTGGCGAGCTGCTCGGCCAGCGCCCGCCGGCTGGCCACCTGCTGCGGCAGGGCCGCGGCGGGCACCGCGAGCAGGAGCTGCCGCGCCTGCACCTTGGCCTCGGCGTCGAGGGTCCGCAGGTTCTGCTGGTAGAGCGCGCGCAGCTCGTCGTCGCCGACGGAGACGCGCGCGCGCACCTGGACGTTGAGCACCTTGAGCCGCAAGAGCTGCGGGCGCAGCATCTGCTGCTTGTAGGACTCGACGGTCTGGCCTTCCTGCGCCAGGGCCTGCCCGAGCTGCTCGCGCGTCAGGTTGTTGCGCCGCATCACCTCCTGCACGGCGCGGTCGAGGTCCGCCTCCTCGACGGTCAGCTTGTGCGTGCGGGCCTGCTGCTCGATCAGCTTGTCGTCCACCATCTGCTCGAGCACCTGGCGCCGGAGCTGCGCCCGCCGCAGCTTGCGCTGCTCCGCGTCGGCCACCGAGGCGAGCTGGCCCGCGAAGGGCGCCGCGCGCTGCTCCACCTCGCTCAGCAGGATGATCTCGTCGTTGACCACGGCGACCACGCGCTCGATCACGCGCGCCCGCGCCGGCGCGGCGCCTGCCAGCGCCCAAGCGAGAAGCGCCAGGGCGATGCTCGGCCCTCCCCACCGCCGCTGCCTCGTCACAACGCTCATGGCTTGGCCTTCGCCGGCTGCAGGCCGGCCAGTCGCTCGGGGTGGATCTCGAGCTTGGCGCGTGCCCGCAGCGCAGCGAGATGGGCTCGCAGCGCCGCACGCCGCTTCTCCGCCAGCAGCTCGTTGCGCACCTGCTGCTCGACCTCGGCCAGCGCCCGCGGCTGATACTGGGCCCGATGCTGCTCGTAGTAGGTGGCCACCTCGGCCTCCGTCAGCGACGCGACCGGCACCAGCTCGGTTTGCAGCTCGCGCGCCAGCCGCGTCGCCAGCGCCCGGCGCACCTGCCGCACCACGGCGGGGTCGCGATCGAGGCCCTGCCCCCGCGCCTCATTCGCCAGCAGCTCGACCTTGATCAGCTCGTCGAGGAAGCGTCGCTTGCGCTCGGGGGAGCTGAAGCGGAGCTGCACGTAGGGCTCCTGCTCCGCCAGCGTGTCGGCCAGCTCGGCGGCCGTGATGCGGCGGGCCCCGACCGTGGCGAGCACGGGGCCGTGGGCCCCCGGCGGGGCCTCGCTACCGGCGCGTGCCGGCCGCTCCACGGGTCGCTCCGTCGGGCGCGGCGCCGCGTCACAGCCGCCCGCCAGCAGGGCCGCAGCGCAGGCGCCCAGCGCCGCGCGCCGCGCCAGCCCACCCGGCACGCGGCGCGCGAAAGCCCCAATCGCAAAGGAATCAGTCGCGGAGGGAGTGGTGTGCTGGGCCATCGGTGTAGCGCGGGCGGCCGGCAGAGCCCGAGAGGCCTGCCCGACCGCGCCAGCGGGGGCGAAGATTAGCGCGAATACCGGCAGCGGAAGGAAAAAAGTTGCGGCTTGCTGCGCAAAGATTTCCGCGCTGGGCCCGCAGCGCGCCCCGTCCTCCAGGCCTTGCCCCGGGGTCGACCTCAGCCGCTTTGTGGCCGCCCTTGTTGCCGAATCCGGCGCCCGCAGCGCCCCGCCGCGGGCCTCGGCGCAGGCGAATGTTGACTCGGCACAAAGGTTGTATGTTAGGATGCTGAACTACTGCCGCAAAAGCGAAGCGTCGCGCCCGCACCGTGGCCGATATTAGGCGCCGGCGTCGCGCCGAGGGAGGATGTCGTCATGACGAAGCGTTCCACCGCTCAGGGCGTGCACCGTGTTCCGCGCCTGCTCTTGGTAGTGGTGCTGCTGGCGCCACTGACCCTCCACGCCGAGACGACGCCCCTGCAGGTCATTTCCAGCGGCATGCGCAAGCCGGAGATCGCGCTCGTGCTCGACACCTCCGGCTCGATGCACTGGCACCCGTCTGGGTCGGACAAGAACCTCGGGGCCGACTGCAACCAGGATCTGTTCAACATCGTGGACCTGCCGCAGGACGGGGTTTGCAGCGGCACCGAGATAGCCTCGCCCGACTGCAATATCACTAGCAACAGCTCGGCCAGCGCCGGCTCGGCGCCGGCCTGCTGACCGCATCAACAGCCCGCCCACGAGCGGCGCCAGCCGCATCTACAGCATCAAGCGCGTGCTGCGCGGCCTGTTGCCGGGGCTGCGCTCGGCCGCGAACTTCAGTCTGGTGACCTTCACCAACACCGGCTACTACCAGTACTACAAGGCCGACCAGTCCTGTAACTGCAACCAGTGCAGCCTCCCCGCGGTCTGCACCTCGGGTACCTGCAACTCCACCAACGCGACCTGTCCGGCGACCTACTCCCTCCAGTCCTGGAGCGGCACGAACGGGTGCCGCTGCAAGAAGGGCGGTGCCTACCTGCCTGCCGCCTGCAGCACCACGGTGGCGCCGACCTGCCCGACCGTGCCCTTCTGCACCGGCGGCTCGACCAACTGCACCTGCCCGGCCGCCACGCGCACCTGCGCGAAGGTGGGCGCACCACCCTGCTGTAGCTGTCCCGCGGGGCAGACGCTGAGCTGCACCAACGACAACAACTGCGGAACCTGCACCTGCAAGCGCACCAGCTACGTCTACGCCGACTGCTGCGACTGCTCGGCGGCCGGCGCCGGGTACTCGCTGGGCAATAAGTGCTATCAGTCCGGAGCCGACCGCGATGAGTGCCGCTGCAAGAAGCAGAAGGGCTGGCATTGGCTCTCGGGCTACAAGTGGAAGGACGCGACCTGCAACTGCCCGCCGCCCGCCGCCGCCCCGACCTGCGACTCGGCCTGCAATAGCATCCCGGCGCCGACGATGGCGACCTGCACGGCGGCCGCCTCCAAGCCGGTGACGGTCTTCCTCACCGAAACCGAGCTCAGCGCGCTCAAGCTGTGGCTCAACGGGGCGCCCAAGTCGAGCTGCAACCCCGCGACCGACGACTGCGGCTGGCGTGACCGCGCGGCGGCCACGCCGAGCTGGACCGGCGCGACGCTGACCCTGCTCTCGGGGGTCGCGACCAGCAGCAACATCTCCGCCACCAACAAGCTGAAGGACAGCCTCTACCGCTGCACCAGCGACGGGACCAAGGAGGGACGCTGGCAGTGGTCGGCCGTCGGCCGCGCCCACAGCACCAACGCCTACGGCTGCTCGTCGTGGGAGTACGTCGGCAGCTACTACACCTACGCCCAGACGGTGCTCGACGCTCCCGACTATTACTGCAGCTCACCCAACTGCCAGCAGACCTCCGAGTACCGCGGACCGCAGTGGGTTGACAGCACGGGCACGAACTGGGTCTACCGCCGCTTCTCTGCCGGCACGGCCGACACCTCGTCCAGCGCAGCGCAAGGAGATCGACTACGCCCGCACCGCTCAGGTCGCGGTGCCGATCGACGCCAGCCAGGAGCAACAATACCAGGACGAGGTCCTCTACCAGATCATGCGCCGGCTCAACACGGCCAAGGACGGCGGCATCTACCCGCTGGGTGGCACGCCGACCGCGGCGGGGATCAAGGCTGCCGGCGATCACTTCCTGGCGCGGCAGAAGGGCACCGCGCCCTTCACCGCCGACCAGCAAGACTACGCTGCGGCCTGCCGCCGGCGCTTCGCGATCGTGCTGACGGACGGCCAGTCCAACGCCTCCGACGGCATCTCGGATAGCCCCCAGGTGGTGGCCCGAAAGCTCTACCAGGGCGGGCGCGCGAGCTCGAACTACAGCGGCTGGAACGAGCTCGGCGTCTATGCCGGGTACCCGGACAATCCGATCCAGACGCTCGCCGTGGGCATGCCGGGCCTCGACAGCTACACCGAGCTCAACGACATCGCCGACCAGGGGGCCGACGGTCTGGACAACGCCACGCCGGCCACGGCCTACGCCCCGACCAACGAGGTCGAGCTGGCGCGCGACGTGCGGGCGGCGATCACCAAGGCGGTCAGCGGCGACTACGTCACGACCAGCCTCGGCGTCGCCAACACGACCACCTCAGTCGGCACGATGGCGATCATCGCCTCGACCAAGTTTCCGGAGTGGGAAGGGCAGCTGCGCGCCTTCGACCTGACGGCCTCCGGCGGGCCGGCGCTGGCCTGGGATGCCGGCAGCCAGCTCTACAGCGCGAACGCCGACGTGGGCTTCGCCTCGCGCCGCATCTACACCGGCTACCCCACGGTCAACGGCGGCAACCCGGTCGCGATTCTCAACTCGGACGGCACGGCCAATCTGACCGCCGTGCTGGCCGCCGTCGCGGCCACGGGCAAGACGCTGCCCGGCACCTCGACGCAGCAGCAGGACATGCTGCGCTGGATCGCCGGCAAGGGGCGCAACTGGCGGCTCTCGCCGATCTTCAACTCGGTGCCGGCGACGATCGGCGCCGAGGTGCCGAGCTACTCCGGCCTGACCGTGACCGCCCGCGAGCCGCTGATCTACGTCACCTCGCACGACGGGCTGCTACACGCCTTCCGCGGGCGTGACGGCGCCGAGGTCTTCGCCTACGTGCCGCCGAACCTGCTGCCGCGTGTCTTCGAGCTCTGGGCCTCGAGCAACGCACAGCAACGCCAGAGCGAGGACCCGGAGAACTTCCGCTGGATCCTCGGCAGCAGCGCGCGCGTGCAGGACGTGCCGAGCTGTACGGGCGCCACTTGCACCTGGCAGACCAACCTCGTGCTGACGATGGGCGCCTCGGACAACGCCTTCGTCGTGCTCGACGTCACCAACCCGGTGGTCTGCACCTCCTCGGCCTGTTCGCCGAGCACCTCCTTCTTCCGCATCGTCGGCCACTCGCACCAGAGCGGCGCCACGCTCGAAGACAAGCTGGGCGAGACCTGGTCGGTGCCGACGATGTTCTTCGGCATGTCGTCGGGCAGCAAGGTGGCCCACATGAGCATGGGCAGCGGCTACCCACCGATGAGCTCGGGACCCGCCAACCAGGGCAACTACTACTTCCACTTCGCGCCGCTGCGGCCGACCTCCGGCAGCGCCTACACCACCTTCGACCCGCCGACGCTGCACGCGCCGGGCAGTCCGCTCGTGGACTATGCGGTGATCGCCGACACCGCGGGGCTGACCGACACCCAGCACGTCGGCATCGCGACCTACCAGGCCGACCTGCTGGGCCGCGTGACCAAGTACCCGCTCGGCGCGGCGACAGGGAGCACGGATGTGATCACCGCCGGCGCGCAGCATCCCTTCTATTACAGCCCGGCGGTCTACGATGACCCCGCGGGCCGCTACCTGGTGGCCGTCTCGGGTTCGGCCGCGGAGCTGGTCGAGCAGCCTGGCGTCGAGGGCAAGGTCTACGTGCTGAAGAACGACGCCGCCTTCCTCTCCTTTGCGCTGGCGGACATCTGCACGCAGTTCGGCGCGGCGGCGCCGAATTGCCCCAGCACGCGCGCGCGTCCCGTCGCGGCCCCGCTGCTGGTGAAGAACGACCCCGGCAACGCCACCCCGCGGATGGAGATGTTCTTTGCGGTCTACGATCCGCCGCCGGACAATGAGCCCTGCGCGAGCGGCGTGTCGTATGTGTTCCGCTTCCACATCGACACCGGCGTCAACCCGCCGAACCGGCTGCTCTCGGTCAACAAGTACGACGGGCGCGCGGCCGGGTTGACGATCGTCGGCGGCGGCATCGACGTGGCGCTGGGGATCTCGGGCAAGGGGGCGCAGCGCGCCACCGTGGTCAGCCTCGGGGGCCGGCCGCTGGGCACCGGCAACGTGCCCGGCCCGGCCGACGTGATGGTCGGGAGCTGGAGAGAGGTGCCGTGATGCGACCGGGCGACCGAAGAGACGAAGGCAGCCAGTCGGGCTCGGCGCTGGTGATCGCCGTGCTGATCACCCTGCTGCTGGTGGGCCTGGGCCTGTCGGCGATGTGGCTCGGCTCGCAGAGCGCCCACGTGACCGGCAGCCTGGCGCGCCGCCAGGAGGCGATCTACGCCGCCGAAGCCGGTATCGAGCGCGCACGGGCCGTGCTGGAGGTCAGCACGGCGTGGGACACGCTGCTCGGCACGGCCACCGGCGGCCGCTGCGGCGCCACGCTCGACGAGCCGGCGGGCAAGGGCAACGTGCTCTGCGACGGTGCCACGCCGATGGAGCACGCGATGCCCGCGGCGACCCAAACCGCGGCCTTGGCCCCGGTGGTCACCAGCGCGCGCTACACGCTCTTCATCCGCAATGATCCCTCCGAGGCCGCCCAGGCCGGCGGCCGCTACCACGACACCGATCGGCGCGTGATCGTGCGCTCGGAGGGGCGCGGCGCCGACGGCGTCAGCGTCGTGACGATCGAGGCGATGCTGCTGGTCGGCGGCGGCGGCGGACCCGGCTCGGTGCCCGACTACTCGCAGGCCGGCCTCAACTCCGGCGGCAGCAACAGCGGCCAGACCACCATCGCGGGGCCCTGAGGCCGCCAAGGAGACAGCCGATGTCGCGCGTCAAGCCCAGCCCGTGCCGGCAGGCGGGCTTCACGATCATGGAAGTGCTGATGACGATGTTGGTGCTGACCATCTCGTTGGTCGGCCTGACCGCGCTGCAGCTCCAGAGCATTCGCCAGGTCACCGACACCCGCCGCGCGGGCGAGGCGCTGCGCCTGGTGAAGGCCGTGATCGAGGGCTACACCCTGATCGACTACGCGCGCATTCCGCCGCCGAACGCGCCCAACTGGATGACCCAGCCCAAGCGCGGCCATGAGAACGTGGCGACCCCCAGCACCGACGACCTGATGATCGGCGTCGGCGTCGATGGCCGAAGCGTGGGCCCCTTCCGGGTCCAGTATCTGGTCGAGCCCTTCCAGGGAGGCATGATGCTGACCGTGCAAGCGAGCTGGCGTAGCGCCGATGCGCACGGCGGCAACACGACCTCCGACGCGCGCTTTCGCACGCAGCGCGTCACGTTGACGACGGTGAGGTTTCCATGAGGGCGAGGCGCAGTCGAGGCGGCGGCGAGAGCGGCGTCACCATCGTCGAGCTGATGGTCGCGATGGTGCTGGCGGCGATGCTGGCGGCCGGGTTGTTCGCGCTGCTGACGGGGCAACAGCGCACCTACAGCCAGCAGATGGAGGGCACCGGGATCCAGCAGAATCTCGGCGGCGCGGTGGAATACCTCGAGCGGCAGGTGCGCCTGGCGGGCTTCGGCCTGGGCGGGCCTTGTCCGGGCAGCGTGCTGCTCAGCGGCACCGCCACCGGCGCGGCCACCCTGCCCTCCGTGACGCTCTACAACGCCTGCAATCTGCTGACCCAGAACCCGACCGCCTGCTGCTCGAGCGCCAATCTCGGCGCTTGCAGCGCGACGATGAGCACCACCGCGGTCGACTCGCTCTCCGTCACCTACGCCGGTGACGTCAACAACCCGGCGCTCTTCGGCGGCATCCGGCTGACGCGCGCGCTCGGCGCCACCGATCAAGTGGTCTGGACCGGCGCGAGCGGCGGCATGGTGGCGAACGGCCGCTTCATGCTCTGGGAGCCGGGCACGACCACACCCTGCATCCTACGCCAGCTCACCGCGAACCCCGTGGCAGCGGGTGCCGAGTTTCAGATCGCCCATGGCGCCAGCGCGGCGCTCAACGGCGGCGGCGGCACGAACCAGGCCTTCCCGGTGGGCTCGCTGCTCTTCCCCGTGGCCGCCACGACCCGGCCGCGGCACTTCGCGATCGACACCACCACCAGCCCGCCGCAGCTCGTCACCTGGTCGACGACGGCGGCCAACCCCAGCACCGACCGCGCCAATCGCGAGGTGCTCGCCGAGGGCGTCGAGAGCCTCCAGGTGGCCTACGCCTGCGACGTCGGCGACAGCGGCGGCGTCGGGGCCGGCGACGGGCAGCTCGCCGAGGGCTCGACCGTGGCCGAGCGCCGCGTCGACGAGTGGGCCTTCAACGTCGCCGGCGAGACCTACCGCCCCAACTGCAGCGTCCGGCCGATCCGCGCCGTGCGCCTGACGCTGATCGGTCGCGGCGCCAGCGGCGATCCCCGCGACCGCGTCGGCCGCCGGCCCGCCCATGAGGACCAGCCGGAGGGCACCGCCGCCGCCGACCGAGCCGAGAGCCACAGCGGCAGCTTCCAGCGCGAGGTGCTCAGCGTCCAGGTCCGGCCGCGCAACATCCTATAGAGTCCGTGGGACCCGCCCCCGTGGGACCCGCACCCGGGATGCGGTCGCTCCAGCGCGCGTCAGCCGCGGTGGAGACGCGCCCAGTGCCGCAGGGTGATGAGGTGTGAGCTGCGCACGCGGCGCGCGGCCCGGGCGTCCGACGTCACCCAACAACCGCCCAGGTCCTCGGCGAGCGCGAGGTAGGTCGCGTCGTAGCCTGAAAGCCCCCGGCAGCTCCAATGGACCGCCCGCGCGAGCGCTGGCTCGGAGAGGGCGATCGTACGCAGACCGAGGCGTAGCAGCACCCCGACGGCCTGCGCCACGAAGCGCTCGTCACGCGCCGACTTCCGCGCGAGCACGTGTACCGCCTCCGTCAGCAACAGCGGCGGGATGACCCACCGCTCCGGTTGCTCGCAGATCGCCTCGCGCACCCTCAGCGCCGCCTGCCGTTCGGGCTCGTCCGTGAAGAACCAGGCGACGATCACGGAGGCATCGACCACCCACGGCCCGTCATGGCGGCGCTCAGCCGTCATGCGTTCGCCCCTGCCGCAGGATCTCGCCGGCGGGCGTGCGGTCCGCGGACGGCCGGGCGAGCGCGTCGATCTCCTGCAGCAGCGCTTGGCGCGCTTCGGCTGCCGCGCGCTCGGCGAAGCGCTCGTGGAAGTCCCGCAGCGAGATCAGCACGGCCACCGGGTTGCCGCCCCTTGGCGAGCAGAACCGGCGGCCCACCGCGTTGCAGACTGGCACAGACGCGTCCCAGGGACTGACGCAACTCCACCGCGTTGACGCTCTTCATGACACATGGTCTGACAGATGATAGAGCAGCTGTCAAAGAGCGCCGGTGGGGGGCAGGTGAAGCCCGGCGCGGTGCGGCTCGGTGGCGTACAACCAGCGCACTCTCGCGCTATACTGCAACCCCGATGCAAGCCGCTCCCGGACGCGCCAGCTACGAGGACCTGCTCGCCCTCCCCGGGCGGGTCCGAGCCGAGCTGATTCACGGCAGCATCGTCGTTGTGACAGCTCAGCAACACCGCGGGCCGGGCGGGGCCGGGGGGTGCTGGGTTGCGCTGCGGCGCGACGTCCTCCAGAATGGAGGCACTTCGGAGTCATTCGATGCCGACGCTCAATATCAAGAACCTACCGCTATCGCTGGCGCGTCGCCTGCGAATCCGCGCTCGGCGCGCCCACCGCTCGGTGACGCAGGAGGTGATCCACCTGCTGGAGCGCGCGACCGAAGAGCCCGAGCCCTTGTCGATCTTGGCGCTCCGGGGCCTCGGCAAGGAGCACTGGCACGGGGTCGACCCCGCCCGCCATGTCGAAGCCGAGCGTGACGAATGGAGCTGATCGAGCGCGTGGGTGGCGGCCCGGTCGCGCTCGATTCGGCGATCTTCATCTACTTCATCGAGGACGACGAGCGACGTGCGCCCCTGATCGCGTCGTTGTTACAGCGCATCGATCAGGGCCAGCTCGGCGCCGTCACCTCGGCCGTGACGCTGCTCGAGTGCCTCGTGGTGCCCTACCGGGACGGCGACCTGGCGCTCGCCGAGCGCTACGAGGCGCTGCTCACGCGTTCGCGCGGCCTGACCCTGATCGACTTCGATCGACCGCTCTTGCGCGCCGCCGCACAGCTTCGGGCTGCCCTCGGGCTCAAGACGCCTGACGCCCTTCAGCTCGCGGCGGCGCTGCGCACGGGAGCCAAGGCCTTCCTCACCAACGACCGCCGACTGCCACCCGTCGCCGGCCTGGCGATGCTCCAGCTCGACGATTTCCTTCCACCGAGCGCTGGTCAGCACGCCAGCGGGGCTCCGCGAGCGACCAAGAAGCGAGCACGTCCGCGATGACCGCCAGCCCGCATTCGCCTCACCTTTACACGCGCGGCGAGGAGATCGCCGCCGCCGTCACGCACGGCATCGGCACGGCGCTGGCCCTCGCCGGCTTGGCGCTGGTGGTGTCGGGCGCGGCGCGCAGCGGCAGCGCGCGGCACGTCCTGAGCACGGCGATCTACGGCAGCACGCTCGTCTTCCTCTACCTGGCCTCGACGCTCTATCACGCCGTCCAGCAGCCGCGCGCGAAGCGGGTGCTGAAGATTCTCGATCACGTCGGCATCTACCTGCTGATCGCGGGGACCTACACCCCCTTCACGCTGGTCACGCTGCGCGGCGCCTGGGGTTGGTCGATCTTCGGCGTGATCTGGGGCCTGGCGCTGCTGGGCGTGGCGCTGGAGGCGTTCTGGCTCTTTCGGCCGAAGTGGAGCTCGGCGCTGGTCTACGTCGCGATGGGGTGGATCATCGTGATCGCGATGCGACCGCTGATGGCCAACCTCCCCGGCCCGGGCCTGGCCTTGCTCTTCGCCGGGGGCCTGGCCTACACGCTCGGCACGGTGTTCTACGTCTGGAAGAGCGTGCGCTACATGCACGCCGTCTGGCACGCCTGGGTGCTCGCGGGCAGCGCCTGCCACTTCTTGGCGGTGCTCTTCTACGTCGTACCGTAGCGCCAGCGCTCGCCAGCGCCGGCCTGGCGGTTGGCCGCCGAAGGGCAGCCGCGTCACTCGCCCGTGAGCAGGACCTGTCCACGGTCGAGCGTGGCCTCGAAGCGGTCGAGCCCCGTCGCCACCTGCGGCGCGACGCGTAACAGGGTGGTCAGCAGCGGCGCGAGTCGGTCGGCCCGCAGCTCGACGGCGTAGGCGTGACGGAAGAAGTGGCGAAAGCCCAGCAGCTCGATCAGATCCCCTTCTGCCGCTTCGGGCAGCAGAGGCTCGCGCAGCCCCGGTATCGCCGCCATCGCCTGCGAGAGCAGCTCCTGGTGCCAGCGCTCGCCGCTCGGCACACATTCGTCCAGGTGGCGCGCGACCCGCTCGAGGCTCGACTCCAAGGCCGTATACCAAGCGTGCAGCACGGTCGCCGCCCACGCGAGCTGGGCGCGCTCCGGGTGGCCAGGCGAGGCGAGCACAGCGCTCAGCTCGACGGCATCCTGCTCGTGACGCAGCATCGCCCGGCGATCGGCGCGAAGCTCGCGCAGCAGGCGCGAGATCAGCGAGGCGCTGGCGGCTTGCTCGGGCGACATCTCAGCTCAGCTCGATCCCTTCGTGACGGACACGCTCGGCGAACGCCGCGGGCAGGTCCTCGAGGCGCAGCAGGTCGAGTCTCGTACCGAGCTCGGTCGAGAGCGACTGCCAGACGGCGGCCCAGCGCTCGCGCCTACAGCCCTCGATCACGAGATCGACGTCGGAACGCGGGCCGTAGCCGCCCCAGGCCAGCGACCCGATCAGCCAGCAGCGGCGCAGGGCCCCCTGCCCGCGCAGCAGCGCGACCGATTGCCCCAGCTCGACCCGCAGCGCGTCCGCGCGTCGCTGCCAGTCCTCGCGTCGCTCCCGCGCCCGCTTGATCAGCGCCTGAGTGAGCGCAACCGCCTCGTCCATCCGCGCGAGTATGCCGCTGGGCGCTACCGGAAGCCAAGGGGCTAGACGTGCATCCGTTGGGGTGCCGGATCGACAGCGCCGCTGCGCTGCGCTATGGACGGTCCCAGATCGGGGAGATGAGATAGGAGAGATCATGCTCAAGACACCCGCCTATGCCGCCCGCCTGGCCCGTAGTCCGCTCGAGCCCTGGAGCGTGGAGCGGCGCGAGCCGCGCGCGCACGATGTGCTGCTCGACGTGCTCTACTGCGGCGTCTGCCACTCCGACATCCACCAGGCCCGCGACGAGTGGGGCGGCGCGAGCTTCCCGATGGTGCCGGGGCACGAGATCATCGGCCGCGTGCGGCAGGTCGGCGCGGCGGTCAGGGCCTTCGCCGTCGGCGACCTGGCGGGCGTGGGCTGCATGGTGGATGCGTGCCGGGAGTGCCAGCCGTGCCGGCACGAGGTCGAGCAGTTCTGCGAGAAGGGCTGCGCCTTCACCTACAACAGCACGGAGATGGATCGGCGCACGCCCACCTACGGCGGCTATTCGAGCGCGGTCGTCGTCGACGAGCGCTTCGTGCTGAAGATCCCCGCTTGCCTCGACCCGGCCGGCGCCGCGCCGCTGCTCTGCGCGGGCATCACCACCTACTCGCCGCTGCGGCAATGGAACTGCAAGAGCGGCGACCGCGTCGGCGTGGTCGGTCTCGGCGGCCTGGGCCACATGGCGCTCAAGCTGGCGGTGGCGATGGGGGCGGAGGTCACCGTGCTGAGCACCTCGCGCGGCAAGGCGGCCGACGCGCGCCGCCTGGGAGCCCACGCCTTCGAGTCGACGCAGGACGCCACCACCTTCCGGCGGCTGGCCGGCACGCTCGACCTGCTGATCGACACGGTCTCCGCGCCGCACGACCTGAACGCCCATCTCGGCCTGCTGCGCCCGCAGGGGACGATGGTCCTCGTCGGCGTGCCGACCGAGCCGGCTCCCGTCCACGCCTTCTCGCTGATCGGCGGCAATCGGCGCCTAGTGGGCTCGCTGATCGGCGGGATTGCCGAGACCCAGCGGATGCTCGACTTCTGCGCCGAGCACCGCATCGTCTCGGAGGTCGAGGTGATCCCGATCCAGCAGATCAACGAGGCCTACGAGCGCATGCTCCGCGGCGACGTGCGCTACCGCTTCGTGATCGACCTCGCCAGCCTCGCGCGCCCCTGACCCCGACCCTTCGACCGATCGGCCGGGGCAAGCGGTGGTAGCCGTCAGAGTGAGCGGTAGGTCGGACTCTCCCGCAGTCCGGCGTTCAGATGTCGCGTCGGAGCCGGAAGAAGAACCTCGAGCCCTGCTGCAGTGCGCTCTCGACGCCGATGGTACCCCCGTGCTGCTCGACGATGGCGCGCGAGATGGCGAGCCCCAACCCACTGCCGCCCCGCGGACGCGCGTCGGAGCTATCGAGCTGCTGGAACCGGCTGAAGAGCTTGAGCTGCGCACCCGCGGGAATCCCCGGTCCATGATCTTCGACCTCGAACACCGCCTCGTCCTCCACGGCGCGGCAGCGGATCCGCACGGTCTCGCCCGCGCTGGAGAACTTGATCGCGTTGCCGATCAGGTTCGTCAGCACCTGGAACAGGCGGTCGCGGTCCCCCTGCACGCCGAGCGCCGGATCGACCTCCTCCACGACCAGCGCCACCCGGGCCTCGGCCGCCGTCACCGCGAGCATCTCGACCACCGGCTGGATCAGCTCCAGCGGCCGTAGAAGCTCGGTGCGCAGCACGATCTTGCCCGCCTCCAGCTTCTCGAGGTCGAGGATCGAGTTGATCAGCCGAATCAGCCGATCGGTGTTCCGGCGGGCGAGATCGACCATCGCCAGCGTCCGCTCGGGCAGCGGCTCGAGCACGCCCCCCGCCATCAGCCCCAGCGCCCCGCGAATCGACGTCAGCGGCGTCCGCAGCTCATGGCTGACCAGCGAGATGAACTCATCCTTGGCGCGGTCGAGCTCCCGGCGCTCGGTCACGTCGCGCAGGATGTAGCGCACCCAGAGGGGCGCGCCGCTCTCGACCCGCGCGTTGACGCTGCCCTCGACGAAGACCGACTCGCCGTGCTTGGTCTGCAGCACCACCTCGAAGCGCTCGACGGTCTCCCCGGCCAGCGCTCGGAGGCGCGCCGACTCCCAAGCGGCGACCGCTTCCGGATGCAGCAGCTCGGCGACCGTGAGCCGCCCGAGCTCCGCATCGACGTATCCCAGCCGCCGTCTCCAGGCCTCGTTGACGTAGACCACGCGACCGCTCAGATCGTCGATCTGAATCATGTCGTTGGCGTTCTCGAACAGATCGCGATAACGGCGCTCGCTCTCCACCAGCGCGCGCTGATCGCGAAGCCGTGCCGTGATATCGGAGAAGAGCACCGCCATCCGTCCCGGCCCGGTCTGGAAGGCGTGGACCTCGAAGGCCCCGCGGATCCGCTCGTGGTCGTAGTCGATCTGCTCCGTGCTCCAAGGGACGCCCTCCGCGGCGGCGGCCCGGTAACGCGCCGGAACCTCGGTCGCGGCGAGCGGCGGAAAGGCCTGCTCGATCGTCTTGCCGATGAACTGCGCGCTATCCACGCCCAGCAGCCGATCGGCCGCCGGGTTCGCTCCGACGAAGATCAGGCGCCCAGCCGCATCGAGCTCGTAGAAGAAGATGCCCATCGGCGAGCAGCGCACGAGCTGCGCGAAGGCGGTGTTCGGGTCTTCGACCATGCGCCTGCCCATCCGTTAGGCGCAGTCTCTCCGCGCCCTGCCGATTCGCCCGCGACGGCCCGCTCCTCCTCGCTGCCTGGCGATGAGGGGCAGTCTAGCGGACCTGGCGCAGCGAGGGAACGAGCGACGGAGCCCGCTCTGGCGGCGCGCTGCGTCGCCCGCGCGCCCGGCGAGCGTGATCGAGCGCGTCCGAGGGGAGGCGCGCGCGCCGTGAACGCCTACTCGGTGCCGAGCTGGGCCAGCACCTCGTCCAGCGTGATGCCCGCGGGGATGCGCCCGCTGCCGTCGGGGGTGAAGATCGGCGAGCGCGTGACCCCGAGGCGCTGCAGACGAAAGCGCGCGGAGGTCGCCAGCACGCCCAGCCCGTAGACCAGGCTGCGGCGGAAGTTGATCGACGAGGCCTCGGCGAAGTAGCGCGTCGGGCAGGAGACCTCGCCGATGCGGAAGCCGTGGTAGATCGCCTGCGCCAGCATCTGGTTGTCGAAGACGAAGTCGTCCGAGTTGTGCAGCAAGGGCAGCGTCTCGAGCACCTTGCGGCTCCAGGCGCGGTAGCCGGTGTGGTACTCGGAGAGCTTGTGGCCCACCAGCAGGTTCTGGGTGGCGGTCAGCGCGCGATTGGCGAGGTACTTGTAGGTCGGCATGCCGCCGGCGAGCGCGCCGACGCCGAGGATGCGCGAGCCCAGCACCACGTCGAACTCGTCCTCGGCGATCATCGAGGCCATCGCCCGGATCAGCTTCGGCGTGTACTGGTAGTCGGGGTGCAGCATCACGACGATGTCCGCCCCGCGCGCCAGCGCCGCCTGGTAGCAGGTCTTCTGGTTGCCGCCGTAGCCGCGGTTCTGCGGGTGGCGCAGCGCGAAGATGCCGAGCTCGCGCGCCAGGTCGAGCGTGGCATCGCGGCTGTGATCGTCGACCAGGATCAGGTCGTCGACCAGGTCCTTCGGCACCTCGTCGTAGGTGCGGCGCAGCGTCGCCTCGGCGTTGTAGGCCGGCAGCACCACCGTCAAGCGCTTGTCGTTGATCATTCGTCACTCCTCGCCGCTGGCGCCCTGGCTGGCGCCGAGCGGACGTGCCGCGCGCGCGGCGGTCAGCAGGGCAGCTCGTAGAGCTGGTAGGTTTCGTCCGAGAGGGCCGCCAGGAACTCGGCGAGCAGCCGCGTCGCGCGCCGGAAGGCGGCCACCTCCGCCGGCGTCGAGGTCCACAGCTTGTTGTAGGAGTAGCTCAGGGCGATCGGGCTCTGGGCCTCCAGCGGATAGTGCCCGAGCGCGATCAGCACGGGCCGGTGGTGCGTGCGGCAGAGGCGCTGAGCCGTAGCCAGCAGCTCGCCGAGGCTGAGCGCGGTGCGCGCGCGCCGCGTGAAGGAGACGGTGCGAGCGAAGCGGTCCTCGCGCGGCACGTAGATCGCGTTGGGTACCCAGTAGGGCAGCGACTCGAGGCGGAAGTCGGGCTCCCCGAGCACGATCGCCTGCTGCAGGCGGGGGCGGGCGCGAAGGAACGCGCCGAGGCTGGCGTTGGCGCTCAGCTCACCACCGAGGTCGCGCTCCACGGCGTCGTAGCCCATCCGCAGATGATGGGCAAAGAGCAGCGGCAGCACGCCGTAGACCGCCAGCGTGTGCAGCGTACGGCGCAGCGGTAGGCCGTGCGGCAGCGGGCCGGCATCGCGCACGATCCAGTAGACCGCGAGGATGAAGGCGAAGAGTAGGCCCTGGTGCCGAATCGCCCCGTAGAAGATGGTGGCGAAGAAGGTGCCGAGCAGCACCGTGCCGCCCACCAGCGCCAGGGCCGCGCGCGGGCGAATCAGCAGGCCGATCCACAGCAGTCCGAGCAGCAGGTTCGGCAGCACGGGCAGCCACGCCGGCAGCTTCCACGCCGGCAGAATCGCGCCGAAGGCCGCGCCCGGCCGCAGGCAAGCGTTCGCGATCGCTCGCCACAGCTGGCGCGTCGAGGGCAAGGTCGACCGCGTGACCACGGTCTGATCGTCGGGCCGCACCGTCAGGTACGCCGTCAGCAGCGCCAAGCCGACGATGCCGACCACCACCAGCCGCGGCCACAGCCAGCGCCAAGACTGGGCCCAGGGCGGCCGGCCCGGCAGATCGTCGAGCAGCCACAGGCCGAGCAGGGCGCAGGTCAAGATCATCGAGTGCACGTTGGTGTGCGCCAGGGCGGCGAGGGTCAGCGCGGCCGCCAACCAACGGCGCTGGCGGTAGCGATAGAGCGCGGCGAAGACGAAGAGCAGCAGCATGCTGATGCCGTAGTTGCGCGCCATCACGGCGTAGTCGTAGAGCGGCAGCACGCCGAAGCAGAACAGGCCCTTGAGCCACAAGGGCAGCGGCGCGCGCCAGTAGAACAGCCCGACCGCCAGCGCGCCGATCAGCGTGCTGACCACGAGCAGCACCCGGTACGAGCCGGTCAGCGCGTAGGCACCCCGCAGCAGCAAGAACCACGTCAGCGGGTGGCCCTCGTTCTTCAGCCCGGCAGGTAGCTGCCAGAGGTGCGTGGGCGCGATCGCCAGGGAGAGAGCGCGGACCTCGTCACGCCAGGGCTCGTGGTGCAGGGCGACCCAGATCACCGTGGCGGCCCAGCTCAGCAGCAGCAGCGCGGAGACGACCATCGTCACCGGCGAGCGCCAGGGGTCCGAGTCGTTGAGGGCGGCGACCCAGGCAGGCTGCTGGCGGCGCGGATAACGCATCGCGGCGGGCCTAGAGCCGATACTGCTGCTGGATCCAGTCGCGATAGCTGGCGTCCATCACGGAGCGCCACCAGGGCTCGTGGTCGAGGTACCAGTCGAGCGTGGCCGCGAGCCCGCGCTCCAGGCTCCACTGCGGCTCGACGCCGAGCTCGCGCGCCGCCTTGCTGGCGTCGATCGCATAGCGGCGATCGTGGCCGGGACGATCTTGCACGCGGACGATCAACGAGGCGCAGCTCGCGCCGCGCGCCGGTGGCGCCTGGGGAAAGCGCGCGGCCAGCGCCGGGTCGGCGGCGAAGCGCGCGTCGATCAGCGCGCAGAGCGCGGTCACCAGCTCGACGTTGGTCCGCTCGCTGTTACCGCCGAGGTTGTAGGACTCCCCGACGCGGCCGCGCGCGATCACGGCCAGAATGCCCTGCACGTGGTCCTCGACGTGCATCCAATCGCGGACGTTGCGCCCATCGCCATAGAGCGGGATCGGCTTGCCCTGCAGCGCGTGGACGATCACCAGCGGCAGCAGCTTCTCGGGGAACTGATAGGGACCGTAGTTGTTCGAGCAGTTGGAGATCGTCAGCGGCAGGCCGTAGGTGCGGTGGTAGGCGCGTACGAGGTGGTCGGCCGCCGCCTTGCTCGCGGCGTAGGGCGAGTTGGGGGCGTAGGCGGTCGCCTCGTGGAAGGGCGGGTCCTCGGCGCCGAGCGAGCCGTAGACCTCGTCGGTCGAGACATGGTGGAAGCGCCGCGGCGCGCCGCCGGCCGCCGCCTCCGCGCCGCCGAGCCACTGCCGTCGCGCGGCCTCGAGCAGCGTGTAGGTCCCCACCACGTTGGTCTGCACGAAGGCCCCGGGCTCTTTCACCGAGCGATCGACGTGGCTCTCGGCGGCGAAATGCACGATCGTGTCGATCGCGTGCTCGCGCAGCAGCGTCGCGACCAGCTCGGCGTTGCAGATGTCACCGTGGACGAAGCGCAGCAGCCCCGCCGCGTCGTCGGGCGGCAGACTGCCGCGATGACCGGCGTAGGTCAGCGCATCGAGCACGACCACGCGATCGCCCGGCCGCGCGCTCCGCAGCGTGTGGACGAAGTTGGCGCCGATGAAGCCCGCGCCGCCCGTGACTAGCCAGCTACCCGCCATCTCTCACCTCGCACAGCATCTGTCGCAACGCCTCGCGCCAGTGCGGGGGTGCGGCGCCCAACGCGGACCAGGTCGCGTGCTTGTCCAGCACGCTGCAGGCCGGCCGGCGCGCCGGCCGCGGCATCGCGCTGCTGGGAATCGGCAGCACCGCTCCCGGTTGCGCGAGCAGGCCGAGCGCCTGCCCCTCCTCGCGCACGGCGACGGCCAGGTCATACCAGCTCGCCGTGCCGGCATCCGTGAAGTGCTGCACGCCCTGCAGGTCGGGTCGCTCGGCGAGCTGCCAGAGCGCCTGGGCCAACGAGCGGGCCCACGTCGGCGTGCCGAGCTGATCGTCGACCACCTCGACGCGCGGCCGCTCGCGCAGCAGCCGCAGCATCGTCTGGACGAAGTTGCGTCCGCCAGCGGCGTAGAGCCAGGCCGTACGCACGACCACGGCGCGCTCGCCGAGCAGCTCGAGCGCATGCCGCTCGCCGTCGCGCTTGCTCGCGCCGTAGACGTTGATCGGCGCGGTGGGTGCGTCGGGGGCGTAGGGGCTGCCCTGTTGCCCATCGAAGACGTAGTCGGTCGAGACGTGGATCAAGCGGCCGGCCACCGCGGCCACCGCGCCGGCGAGCGTGCGCACCGCCGTGGCGTTGATCGCGTGCGCCAGCTCCGGCTGCGCCTCGGCCCCATCGACGTCGGTGTAGGCGGCGGCGTTGAGCACCAGCGCCGGGCGCACACCCTGCAGCAGCCGCTGGACGGCCGCGGCGTCACGCAGGTCGAGCTCGGCCTCGGGCACGACCATTAGCTCGTGTCGTGGGGGCGCCGCCCGTTGCAGCTCCCCGCCCAGCTGGCCGGTCGGCCCGAGCAGCAGCACGCGCATCGTTCGCCTCGCTCCTCAACCCAGCCGCGCGGCGGGATCGTCGGGATAGACGACGGCGTCGCGCAGGCTGACGCCGCGCGCGTCCTTGGCCGAAACGATCGGCGCGCCGACCAGCGGCCAGGCGATCGCCAGCTCGGGATCGTCCCAGCGCAGCGTCTGCTCGCTCTCGGCGACGCGCGGCCCCGTGCACAGGTAGACCACGTCGGCCGCCGCGCTCAGCACGCAGAAGCCATGGGCGAAGCCGGGAGGGACCCAGAGCGCGTGCTTGTTCGCGGCAGAGAGCGTCACGCCGACCCAGCGCGCGAAGGTCGGCGAGCTGCGCCGCAGGTCGACGGCGACGTCGAAGATCTCCCCGGTGATCGCCCGCACGAGCTTCCCCTGCGGCGCGGGCTGCTGGTAGTGCAGGCCCCGCAGCACGCCGCGCGTCGAGTGGCTGTGATTGCACTGCACGAAGCGCAGCTCGAGCCCCGCGCCGCCGAAGGTCGCGGCGTTCCAGGTCTCGCTGAAGAACCCACGCTCGTCGGCGTAGACGTCGGGCTCGGCGACGATCACCTCGGCCAGGGCGGTGGGCTGGAGCTTCATCGTAGGGGGCTCATGGCTCGCGCGTCGGCTCCGCCAGCAGCTCGCGCAGGTAGGCGCCGTAGCTCGACTTGGCCATCCGCTCGGCCAGGCGGCCGAGCTGCTCGCGGTCGATGAAGCGCATGCGGTAGGCGACCTCCTCCGGGCAGCCGATCTTGAGCGCCTGGCGGCGTTCGATGATGCGCACCAGCTCGCTGGCCTCCGCCAGGGCGTCGTGGGTCCCCGTGTCGAGCCAGGCGATGCCGCGACCCAGGAGCTCGACCTCGAGCGCGCCGCGTTCGAGATACACCCGGTTGACGTCCGTGATCTCGAGCTCACCGCGCGCCGAGGGCTTGAGCTGGCGCGCGATCGCGACGACCTCGGCGTCGTAGAAGTAGAGCCCGGTCACGGCGTAGTGCGACTTGGGCTGGCGCGGCTTCTCCTCGATCGTCACCGCCCGACCCGCTTGATCGAAGGACACCACCCCGTAGCGCGTCGGATCGCTGACGTAGTAGCCGAAGACCGTCGCGCCCGTCGTGCGCGCCGCCGTCGCCTGCAGTCGCTTGGCCAGCCCGTGGCCGTAGAAGAGGTTGTCGCCGAGCACCAGCGTGGTCGGCTGGTCACCGACGAAGTCGGCGCCGATGAGGAAGGCCTGGGCCAGCCCGCCCGGCTGCGGCTGCACCGCGTAGCTCAGCTCGAGGCCCCACTGCGCGCCATCGCCGAGCAGCTGCCGAAAGAGCTGCTGCTCGTGGGGTGTCGTGATGATCAGGATGCGACGGATCCCCGCCAGCATCAGCACCGTCAGCGGGTAGTAGATCAGCGGCTTGTCGTAGACCGGCAGCAGCTGCTTGCTGACCGCCAGCGTCAGGGGATGCAGGCGCGTACCGCTGCCGCCCGCCAGCACAATGCCGCTGCGCATGCGAAGGCTCTTCTCCGCGCCGCAGGCGCCGATCGCTGCGATCACGCGCCGAGCGCGCTCACTCAGTTGTTGCTACGGCCGCCGATGCCCTTGGTGCCCGCCGTGACCACCTTGGCCGACTCCTTGGGGCGCAGGCCGCGCGTCGCCTTGCCAGCGCGCCACATCTCGCTGCCGCCCAGCTCGGCCAGCTCGGCGCCGAGGCGCTCCTGGTAGCCCTCCGACCCACAGGCCTCGATCACGCGCCGGGTCTCGCTGCCGTCACGCACGCGGCGGTAGAGCTCCTGGAACACCGGCAGCGTCGCCTCCTTGAAGCGCGGCCGCCAGTCGAGCGCGCCGCGCTGCGCGGTGGCCGAGCAGTTGGCGTACATCCAGTCCATGCCGTTCTCGTCGACCAGCCGGATCAGACTCTGCGTCAGCTCCTCGACCGTCTCGTTGAAGGCCTCGCTGGGGCTGTGACCGTTCTCGCGCAGCACCTGGTATTGCGCCTCCATCACGCCGGCCAGGCAACCCATCAGCACGCCACGCTCGCCGGTCAGGTCGCTGTAGACCTCCTGCTCGAAGGTGGTCGGGAACAGGTAGCCGCTGCCCACGCCGATGCCGAACGCGATCGCCCGCTCGCGGGCGCGGCCGGTGGCATCCTGCGCCACGCCGAAGCTCGAGTTGATCCCGGCACCGGAGAGGAAGTTGCGGCGCACATTGAGCCCCGAGCCCTTGGGCGCCACGAGAATCACGTCCACCTCGGGTGGCGGCACGACGCCGGTCTGGTCCTTGTAGACGATCGAAAAGCCGTGGGAGAAGTAGAGCGCGTCGCCCTTGTTCAAGCACTGCTTGATCGCCGGCCAGATCTGCTTCTGCGCCGCATCGGCGACGAGCATCTGGATCACGGTGCCGCGCCGCGCGGCCTCCTCGATCTCGAAGAGGGTCTCGCCGGGCACCCAGCCATCATCGATCGCGCGCTGCCAGTCACGCTCGAAGCGCTTGGCCTGGCCAATGATGACGTTGAGCCCGTTGTCGCGCATGTTGAGCGCCTGGGCCGGGCCCTGCACGCCGTAGCCGATCACCGCGATGACCTCGTTCTTGAGCACCTCGCGGGCCTTCGCCACGGGGAACTCCTCGCGCGTGACCACATCCTCGACGACGCCACCGAAATCGATCCGTGCCATGACTGACTCCTTGCGTTCCTCGCGCACCGCGCGTCGCGCCGCAGGACACCCGCGGCAGGTGCGGGTGATCTACTCGACCGACCCTGGCTTGTAAAGCGCCCGCCGAGCTAAACAGGGTCGCGTGGAGCACGATCCATCCCGCCGGGCCGCGTTACCGCGGCGGCGCTGAGGCTCGCCCTGCGGGCTCGTTCTTCGGCACCTCCAGGGGCCGAAGTGCGGCTGCGCTCCGGTGCTCACGTACCAGCCCGTACGCTCCGCTCCGGTGAACCCCTCGCCTGCGGCTCGGCGGGCGGCGCCTGGCTGTCGCCAGGCTGGCAGCGCCGCGCCTTGCCCGGCGGGCGCCTCGCACTCCACGCGACCCTGTTTGATCCGCGCTCAAGGCGACTCTGTTTGGGTGTCGAGCTACTTGATCGCGAGCAGCTCGACGTCGAAGACCAGCGTACCGCTCGGCGCACCCGAGCCGCTCGGCTGATCGCCGTAGGCCAGCGCGCCGGGGATCCAGAAGCGGGTCTTCTCGCCGACCACCATCAGCTGCACGCCCTCGGTCCAGCCCTTGATCACGCCGTTGAGCGGAAAGGTCGCCGGCGCGCCGCGCACCACCGAGCTGTCGAACAGCTTGCCGTCCAGCGTCCAGCCGCTGTAGTGCACCTCGACGGTGCTCGTGGCGCTCGGATGCACCTTGCCGCTGCCGCGCTGCAGCACCCGGTAGGCCAGCCCGCTGGCCGTGCGCTTGGCCCGCTTGGGCACCGCGGCGACGTCCTCGGGCACCTTGGGGGGCTCGGGCGCGCGCTGAAACGAGAGCAGCTCGACATCGAAGACCAACAGTCCGGCCGGCGCCCCCGGCCGCATCGGTCGGTCGCCGTAAGCCAGCGCCGCTGGGATCCACAAGCGGCGCCTCTCGCCGACCGTCATCAGCTGCAGCCCCTCGGTCCAGCCCTTGATCACGCGGTCGAGCGGAAAGCGCGCCGGCGCGCCGCGCACCACCGAGCTGTCGAACATCCGCCCGTCGGTCGTCCAGCCGGTGTAGTGCACCTCGACCTGATCGCGTGGCCCCGGCTTGTCGGCGCCCTTGCCCGCCTGGAGCACGCGCGAGGCCAGCCCGCTCGGCGTGCGCACCGCCTCGGCCGGCGCCGCGGCCACATCACTAGGCGCAGGCAAGCCCACGGGCGCCGCCGGCGCCTTCACCGCGGGCGCTGCCGCCTGCGCTGCCGCCGCGGCCTGCCCCGCGCTCGCCCCAGCGGTCGCGCTACTGGTAGCCGAAGCGCCGCCGGCCCCCGCGGCCGACTGTGTACCCCGCTGGCAGCCCACCCCGAGCACGGCCCCAGCACCCCAAGAACGAGTGGCTTGATCATGCGCGCCTTTTAGCACCAGCCCGCGGCGGACGAAAGCCCGCACAACATCGGCGCAGAAAGCCTGCCAGGGGGCGCGAGCATAAGCTGGGGTCTTTGCGCGCGAACTGCGTATTCCTGCCGCGCGAGCCGGAAAGACGTCCGGATCATTGACATTGGCGCTTCAAATTCGCAGTTTCGAGCATACAGCATTCACCCAGTGGCCGTTGTGCCGAGCGCCCGAACGAAAGGCCTGCGCCCTGCGGGTAACCGGAGGAGTCGATGACCGCGTGCCCAATCTGCGAGCTGGCGAACGTCGACAGTTCTTCCCGCGCCGATGCTGACGCCACTTCCTTCCAGTGCCAGCGCTGTGGGTCGTTCGTGCTGGAGGAGCAGTTCCTTAGCTACGGGAGCAGCGAGGCAGCTGCGTGGCCGACGGACGCTCCCGGCCGGCACCGGGTCTCCGCTGCATTGCGGGCAGCCACCGATCGCGGAGTCTCGACGCGACTCATGGCCGTCGAGGACTTGCGTGACCTCGTGAGTAACTATCCGGGGCCGCGCGACGTGATTGAGCAGCTCGAACTTCTCCTGCTGCACATTCACCAGCGCCTGCAGGGCGAAGGCGCCGGTGGGCTCTGCGTCCTCGACCCGGAGGTTGGTCAGTCGGTCGTCGGCGCGCGTAGCAGGGAGGAGCTGAGCTTCTGTTTGGACCAACTCGCCGGGCAGGGCCTCGTCGAAGGCAAGACCCTGAACGGCCGGAAAGGCGCGGGACCAGTGCCCCCGAAGGGCTATCGGCCAACGCTGAAGGGCTGGGAGCGTCTCCGCGAGCTGACCCGACACCGCCGGGACGGGACAAAGGCCTTCGTAGCGATGTGGTTCAACGAGGAGGCAACAGGTGCCGCTTTCGACAAGGGCATCAAGCCAGCGCTCGAGAATCGCGGCTTTCGCCCTTGCCGCGTGGACAATGTCGAGCACAACGACAAGATTTGTGACCGCATCGTCGCGGAGATCAGGGAAAGCGCGCTCGTCATCGCCGACTTCACGGGTCACCGCGGCGGCGTCTACTTCGAGGCGGGCCTGGCCAAGGGTCTCGGCATCCCCCTGATCTGGACCTGCCGTGACAACGGTTCGGACGACGAGGACGGCCTGAGCCGCGCGCACTTCGACACCCGGCAGTACAACCACATCACTTGGAAGACGGGAGAGGAGGACAAGCTGCGCCAGCGCCTCGAGGACCGCATCCGCGCGACCATCAGCCCACCTGACGTGGCTTGGACGCCTGTCTCCGTCTGACAGCTCGGATAGGCAGACACCCGGCGACGGCGCGCTTGAGCGGTCCGGACGGGTCCGGGCCAACTTGCACCCGATTCACGGCCCGGCATCGCGCCGGTGCCCATCGCGCCGGTGTCAGGCACCTTTTTCACCGGGCGGGCGCTCGCGTACCGCAAACGTCATGGCGGGTGTGGGAGCCGGGTCCGGGACCGTTCTCCGGAAGCGTTGCGGGAGAGCGGTGCCGCGGCTAGTATCCGCGGATGAGCCGCATGGTGAGCCCCGGCAGTGCTCGTTTCGACGGCCGGACGGAGCATAGCAAGGCGTCCCGGCGGCGCTCGGACGTTTACTTCTCGGCCGATGTGGAGACGGACGGGCCGATTCCGGGGCCCTACTCCTTGCTGTCCTTCGCCTTGGTCTACGCGGGGACCTTCGACGGCCACCGCTTCACCCGACCCACCAGCTTCGACAGAGCCATCTATTCCGAGTTGCGGCCGATCTCGGAGAACTTCGAGGCGGAGGCCCTCCGCGTTAATGGCCTCGATCGGGAGCGCTTGTTGCGTGAGGGTCAGGTACCCGAGGCGGCGATGACCGAAGCCTGCGCGTGGGTCAAGCGCACTGCTGGCGCAGGGCATCCCGTGCTGGTGGCCTACCCGCTCAGCTTCGACTGGAGCTGGCTGTACTGGTACTTCGTTCGCTACTCGCGCGATGGGTCGCCCTTCAGCCATTCCAGCTGCTTCGATATCAAGACGGCCTTTGCCGTGAAGGGGAGGCTGCCGATGGCGCAGGCTGGCCGCAGCAATCTCTACGACGCCTTACGGCCCCAGCAGCCGCACCAGCACCACGCGCTGTCCGATGCAGTTGAGCAGGCGCAGATCTTTGGCAATGTGTTCGAGTGGGAAGGTGGAGATGACCGAGTTCCTCGAATCCCGCCGCGCTGAAAGCGACAAACGCGTCGACCGGCTGCTCTCGCAGCTCGCAAAGGCGCAGAAGCACGCTGGCGCGAGTGCGTGCGTCTACCTCACAGGGTCGTTCGGTCGGGGTGAGGCCAGCTCGCACAGTGATCTCGACCTGTTTATCCTCTCGCGTTCTGACGAGAGTCCTCGCCGGCCGTCACGGCTTGAGGAGATTTGCCTGAAGGCGGACCTGATCGAGCAAACGAGGGCCATTGGCCTGCCCGAGTTCTCGGGGGACGGGGAATACCTGGCGCTCTACACCGTGGACAAGCTAGTAAGGACACTGGGATGCCCGAACGACGACGCCAGCAACACCTTCACGGCCCGGCTTCTGCTCTTGCTCGAAAGCCGCCCGCTGATCGGGAAGGAGGTGTATGACGAAGCCGTCCACGAGGTCTTGAAGGCGTATTGGCGTGATTACGACGATCACCCCAAGGACTTCATGCCAACCTTTTGGCCAACGACATCGCACGGCTGTGGCGAACCTTCTGCGTCAACTATGAGGCGCGGACCACGACCGATCCGCCGGAAAAGAAGGCTAAGCGGAAGCTCAAGAACTACAAGTTGAAGCACAGTCGGCTGCTGACCTGCTACTCGGCTCTCGCATATCTCCTGGCCGTACATAAGGCGCGAGGCACGGTCAATCTGGACGACGCTACTCAGATGGTCGGGCTGCGTCCGCTGGAACGGCTGACTGCGCTAGTCAATGATGCGAAGCTCGGAACGGCATCCGCCCGGACACGCGTCGATGACGTGCTTGAGAGCTACTGCACGTTTCTTAGGGAATCGGACCGGGCCGAGGCCGAGCTGATCGAGCTATTTCTCAAGCCCCAGCAGGCTCGTGAATACTTCGCGCAGGCGAACACCATGGGCGACCGTGTTTTCGAACTGATGCTCGAACTGGGCGAGGGCTCGCGGTTCTTTCGGCTCTTGGTGGTGTGACAGGCCCTCGGAAGCCCTATGACGAGACTGCCGCGCGAGTGCAGGCACCGTTCGAGCTGCCAGGCCTCGCGCCGGTGCTAGCCACCGTTCCACCGGCGATCACCGTTGGAATGCCTGAATTCGCCGGCGCCTGACTGCACCGGCACCGTTTTACTGACTGACTGGCTGGAGCACCGTTGCACTGAGGGCAGACGGATACGTTGTCGCGGTGCAGCAGCTGGATGTCTTGGGTTCCCCTTTCAGAAGCGATAGAGTGCGGCATCATCCGAGTCGAAGGTCTCTGGGCACACTTCCCGGACGGGCGGAATGCAGACCCACTACGAAGTTTTGGGTGTTAGCGAGACCGCGACGCCGCGGGAGATCAAGGAGGCATTCCGACTATTGGCGCTGAAGTACCACCCCGATCAGCATCCATCGCCAATCGCCAATGAACTGTTCCGGCGCATCAAGGAAGCCTATGAGACTCTCTACGAGCCAAGCCGCCGGGCGGAATACGACCGCCATCTCGCTGACGAAGCCACGACGGCGCGGCGCGCGAATCAGCATCCCTGGCCTACGCCCCCGAGCGGAGGATCGGCCCAGGAGCCGCCAGCGAGCGAACCCCGGCCGGAGCGGGCTTGGAGTGATGCGCCGAAGGGTCGCTCCCAGCGCAGATTCATTGTCGCGAGCGTGATCCTGGGAATCATCTCCGGGCTGATATGGGGACCTTCGGTTGGCATTCTCGTTTGCGTTCTGGGCCCGGTCCTCATCGCCTACTTCCTTACCGCACTTCCTGCCCTCGCGAACATTGCGGGCTGGGGAATCGGAGCGCTCATCATAATAGGCTTGGTCGGCTGGCTAGCCGACAGGCAGCAGCAAACCGGTCAGCATACTCCTCAGGGGGGCCCGCATGGCGGTGACGAGCCGAGCCCCGCGCCGGCACCTTCGCCGACCGCGGGTGCGCCTCCGGCGGTCGACCCGGCGACGTTGAGCGGCCTTCTCGATCGCGCGTGGAGCGCTTATCGCAAGGGCTTCTACAGCGAGGCTGCGACGCAGGCGGCTCAGGTGCTACGGCTCGCGCCGGAGGATCCGCAGGCGTGGTCGATCGTCGGTGCGTCGGCATGCTACCTCAAGCAGGACAAGCAGGCGCAGTCGGCCTATGCCATGCTGGACACCCAGCGCCGGCAGCTCCTGCGCCGCGTCTGCGACCGAATGGGCGTCAACCTCCGCTAGCACCGCCAAGGCGAGACCCGGACCGTCTATGACGGGCGGCCGGGGACCCGGCCGGGGATGATGGTTCAAGGTTACGGGGCGAGGCCTGTGGAGGGACGAGCACGTCGGGCGGGGCCTTGGCGGGGAGGCCCAATTAGCCCTGGCCGGTTGGAGCGGAGGGGGCGAGGGCGGTCGGGGCGAGTGGCTTTTCGGGTGCGGGACGCAGCGGTCCGCCCTCAGCGCGACGAAGCGCGATGAGCAAGGGCAGGCGGCGGGGTCAGGGGACCGGGCGGGACGGACCTCACGGCGCCTGGGCGCAGCAAACGCCGGCGTAGAGCCGCAGACCGTAGGTGCCGAAGGGGAAGACCGCCCCACGTTCGCCCGTGCGCCAACGGCGCCAAGCGTCGCGGTAGCGGGTGACCGCCGCCATGCACACCCGGGTTGAAGACCCTTCTGAAACATCTGAAACATCAACCCGGGTGGGTCCCCGTGGCACGGGTGGGTCCCCATGGCAGCGGCGACACTTGCCGCCGAAGTACCAGCGCCGGCTGCGCGAGGCCGCGAGCGAGTTCGAGACGCTGGCACGCGCGGAGGCGCGAAGGCGAAGGTAGCAGCTACCCCAGCGGCTCAGTGCCCTCGCTCAGGATCTCCACGTAGGGGGCGTAGGCGAACACGCGGTTGCGCTGATAGCCCGTGAGCTCTTTCACGATGTGGAGCTTCTTCATCCGGTCGAGCGCAGATGCGACGGTCGGGTACGTGAGCTTGAGTTCCTTCGCTAGCTCCTGCACGCCGGCGATCGGCTTCCTCTGGAGCTGCTCGAGGACGCGGGACGCCGAGACAGCTGCCCGGCCGAGGCTCTCGAGGCGGCGCCGATCCTTATCGAAGAGCGCGAGGATCCGCCTGGTCGTGTCGAGGGCCTCCTCGGCGGTTTCGACCACGCCCTGGAGGAAGAATCGGAGCCAGCCCTCCCAATCCCCGTGCGTGCGGACCCGCTGAAGGTGCTCGTAGTACTCCTGCCGGTGCATCTTGAAGTAGAGGCTCAGGTAGAGGATGGGCTCCGAGAGCGCGCCGTCGGCCGTGAGCAGGAGGGCGATGAGCAGTCGACCGACCCTGCCGTTGCCGTCGAGAAACGGGTGGATGGTCTCGAACTGCACGTGAGCCAAGGCCGCCTTGATCAGCGCCGGGGTCTGTACCGGGTCCCCATGCAGGAACTTCTCGAGGGCGCCCATGCATTCGACGACGCTTTCCGCCGGGGGCGGAACGAAGCGCGCGTTGCCGGGGCGGGAGCCGCCGATCCAGACCTGGCTCCGCCTGAAATCACCGGGGGCCTTCGTGCTGCCTCTGCCGGAGCGCAGCAGGATGCCGTGTATCTCGCGCAAGAGGCGCAGCGACATCGGGAAGCCGCCCCGGAGCCGCTCGAGCCCGTGGTCGAGGGCAGCGATGTAGTCGGAGACCTCGCGCGCGTCCTCGACCGGGACCCCTGGCACCTGGTCACTCTCGTAGAGCAGAAGGTCGGCGAGCGACGACTGGGTGCCCTCGATCTGCGAGGAGAGCACCGCCTCCTTGCGGACGTAGGCGTACAGGAACAGCGAGATGTTGGGGAGTAGCGCTGGCAGGCCGTCGAGCCGGCCAAGCGCGCGGTTGGCGCGCTCGACGAGGTCGCGATCCGCGGCAGTCAGGGCGAGCGGCGGCTCAGGAGGCAAGGGCGCCGGCACGAAGGCCTTGAACGGCTCGCCTGTCGTGCTGACCTGGACGTATGTGCCAACGTTTCGCATGTCGTCTCGGTCGGGACCGCGAGGTTTTAACAAGGACCCCGATCTGCGTCCATATTCAACGCGGCTTTAACAAGAGGCAAGACCACCCGCTCGCTACCCCTGCCACCGCAGGCCAGCGAGAGCGCCGTAGTCGGTCCGCCACGGGTCGAGTGCGTCGCGCTGCGAGCCAGCCAAACCCTGCGCGAACGCAGCCAATCGATCGGCTTGCCGACGACGACTTCGGAAACGTTTGCAGGGCGAGGTCCAGCCAAGCACCGCTCCCCAAGCACCGCTCCCGGGTTGAGGTGGCAGGGCAGGGCACGGGTCGGAGACCCTTCTGAAACATCAACCCGGGTGGGGCCCATGGTCATGGTGAGGGTGGGGCCCATGGTGTCACACCGGTGGGTCCCCATGGGGGGGCCATGGGGCTCTGTCCGTGGCCCTGGCCAACGCAGCCTTGAGCGTTGACACCAACGCGGCCTTGAGCTGTCGGAGCAACTCGTGGATGCTACCCTTCGGTCGCGGAGGGGACCTCAATGCACCAAGGATTGGTACCGGCCGCCGTCATGCCGGGGTTGTTTTGGCTGTCTGGACCGGACCCATTTCTCGACGGCATCAATTCGTCCCTCGCAGAGATTCAAAAGCGTGTGACAGGTCGCCACTTATTCGGACTAATCGCCGCCAGTGCCAGAGCGGAACGCGTGGTGCTTCGGGAATTCACGCCTGAACTCAAGCGCCGCATGGGTGAGAGCCATGACACAAAGTTTGCGATGGTCGTTGGGCAGGCTGTCGTTGACGCTGGCCTGTACAACTTCGCCATTTACAGGGACGTTGTGCCGCGGTGCGATAGACTTCAACCCTTGGAAGGAGGCGTTTGCCATGGCATCAAGGCCTACGCCGACCGCGTTGAGGGACCCGCCTCGGAGTTTCCGGACCGCGAACGCTACGCCCAGGCCCGATTGGACGTTCCTGTCGCGCCAAACCTGCTGATCAAACCCGCTGACTGGGATTGGGTAGCTCCCGTGGTCGTGCACGAGTTGGTTCATTGCCTGCAGTTTCTGGATGGCCGTCGTGACTATCGGAAGCCCGACCACGAGTACGCTGCGAGGTGGAAGAACTTCGGCGAGGGCGAAGCCATGGTTTGGGAAAACGCCTTCAGACGGGAAGTCGACCCAGCCGCCACGATCACGGACTACCACGGCACCCCCGCTCTGAGGCCTGGACCGATCGGGCAGCGTGCCAAGAACGCCTGGCTCCCCTTGCCAGGCACCGTTTGACTGTGGGCAAGCATCAACCCGGGGGCCCTCCGCAGGCTCTCGGGCTCTCGCGGGCGGCTCTCGCATGCGCTGGGAAGCGCTCGGCGACGCTCGGTCTCGGTGCAGAGCCTCAGGCGGTGCGGCAGGACTGGTCGCTGCACCGCCCCGTGATGCGCAGGCGGTTGCGAGCGAAGATCGCATAGGCGCCGTCGAGCAGCTGCGACAGCCCGGGTGCGCGGGTTACTGCCGCCAGCCAGCGCAATCCCACCGCGGCGTAGACCCGGCGGAAGACCTCCATGCCCGAAATCCAGGTGCCGTCGCCCAGCCGCCCGTGGATCTTGGCCATCAACTCGGTCTGCGTCTTACCGAAGGCCGCGGCGTCGAAGTCCGCCGCGGCGATGTCCGTGAAGCGCACACGCTGCCGCGTGTCGCGTCCTCTCAGCGCTGCCACCTCCCTGCGGCAGAGGGGGCAGGCGCCGTCGAAGAAGATCTCGATGTCTGCTGCGCGCGTCATGGCATGGCTCACTTGTTGACGATGATCTCTGCGCCGAGCGTGCTGTTCGCCACCAGTCCCTTGGCGAAGACCGTGTAGATCTTGCCTGCCTCCAGCGTGACGTTGGGCACGGTCAACACCGTGGTGCCCATCGGGTTGAGCTTGACCTCGACGGTCAAGGTGCCGGCGTCTACCGGAATGAAGGCGCTCGATTGCTTGAAGGCCGTGTTGGCGAAGACCGGCGTGGTGCTGCCGGCGACCGCCACGTCCACCGCCGGTGCGTCCGGTGCGAGATGCACGAAGCGCACATGCGCCTTGCCCGCCGCGGGCGCAGTCAGGTCGTCGGTCAGCACCACCGGCTCGATGCTCGCCAGCTTGTTGGCGGCAAAGACCGAGTAGGCCTTGTTCGCCTCGAAGGCCGGTGAGGCGTCGATCACGCTGGTGCTCGCTCCGGCGGCGTTGACCTGGAGGCGGCGCGTACCAGCCTCCAGCTCGAGATAGCCCGTGTTCTTCGGGAAGGCCAGCGCGGCGCTGTTGACCTTCGTGCCGTCGACGAGCAGATCCACCGCCGGCGCGTCCGGCGAGGCATGGATGACCATTACCTTCGCCTTCTGCGGGCTGACAGCGTCAGCCGGCTGCAGGTCCACCGAGGCACTGCCCGGGTCGTTGTCGACGAAGGCCCGCACCACGAAGGGCGTCGCGTCGCTGGCTGCCAGCGTGCCGAGGGCGACCACGGTGTAGACCTTGCCCGCCTCGAGGGTCACCGCCTTGAAGCTGATCACGGCCGTTGACTGCCCGGCCGCAGTGACGACGAAGGCGTAGGGACCGGCATCGACGGCAGCGTAGGGGGCGACGCTCTTGAAGGCGGCGTTGCCAAAGACGGGGCTCGCGGTCGGTGTTCCGACCTTGATGTCTACCGCGGGTGCGTCGGGCGCGGCGTGCACGAAGCGCACCTTGGCCTTGCCCACGCTCGGCGCCCGCGCGTCAGTCGCGACAACCGGGCCGATGGCGCTGAGCGCGTTGACCGCGAAGACGGTGTAGTCGGTGTCCTTTTCGAGCGTCAGCTCTGCGGTGATCACCGACGCTCCGCCGGCGCTCGGCGCTACGGTCACGGCGCGCTTGCCGGCCGCAACCCCCGCGTATCCCGAGCTCTTGCCGTAGGCGAGCGCGCTGATGGCCTTGGCCCCGTCGATCGACACGTCGACCGGCGGAGCGTCGTAGCTGGCGTGGATCACCCGTACCTTGGCCTGGCCGACGCCAGACACGGTCTCGTCGTCATCGCCGCAGGCCGCCACGCTCAGCAGGCCGCAGAGCGGCAGCGCGAGCATGCAGGTCGTCGCGAAAGCCCTTCCAGTCTTCATGATGCTTCTCCCTCTGGTGCCTGTGCGCCCCCACGTATGGGTCGAACAGGCCACCCGCTGGGGAACCCGCCAGCGCGTGGCTCCCCGTGTTGTCTGGTCCCTCTCTTTGCGGACCATAGGCGCACAGAGCTTCTACAAACCATACACAAGAGCTAGACGATGAAGAACACTACGTCAAGAGAAATCAGACAACAATTGTACGATTGACCCAAACGTCCGCGAGTGCTCCAGGTCTTGCGGAGTGCTCGAGGTCTTGGCGTATCCCTCGGCGTCTGGGCGCCGAGGGGGCGGCGGGATCGCAGGTCGATAGATCGATCGCCTCGTCGCGGCGGCGCACCGATGCGAAGCCGCCGCCCCGCTCGAGCGAGAGCTCGCCAGCGAAGATGCCGACGCCGTCGCCGGCGAGCATGGTGCTCGACGATAGCCCTCCCATGGTGGCGGGCGCGAAGATGGCAAGGACGGTCGGCGAAGAGGTCGCGCCTGTTGGAGGTCTGACTGCTCCGATGCGCAGCGCGTCCCGCGCCAGCGACGGGGCGCATCGCAGCGGCGGCTACGCGAGGGCGGCGCCCTCATGACCCTCCTCGCCCCGCTGCACCTCGATCGTGAGATGCGCGAGCGCAAAGCGGGTGAGCGCCTCGCGGTAGCTGCGAGCGTCGCGCGGCGCGGCCGTCACGAGCGTCACGATGCAGCTCTTGGCGCCACCTCCAAGCGACCAGACGTGGAGGTCGCGGACCCTGACGTCGTCGAGCGCCTCGAGGACCTCGCGGATCTCGTCTTCGATCGCTGACGACGGGGACAGATCAAGGAGCTCGAACGCGGCGCTTCGCGAGAGTCCTGCCCCCCACTTGAGGATCACGAGTCCACCGACGATCCCCGAGACCCCGTCGAGCCAGCTCCAGCCCAGAACTCTCCCCGCCAGCAGCGCCGCGATCGCGAGGGCGCTCGTGAAGGTGTCGGCGACGACATGCAGGAGGGCAGCGCGATGATTGTGGTCGTGCTCGTGCTCGTCGTCGTGGTTCTCGTGGCCGTGCAGCAGGAAGACGCTGACGAGGTTGACGAAGAAACCCAGCACCGCCACTGGGAGCGAGGTCACGAAGTCGATGACGTGGGGACGTGCGAGTCGCTCCGCCGACTCCACCACCATGGCGACGGCCACCAACCCCAGCGCCACGGCGCTGGTGTACCCGGCCAGCGCGCGGACCTTGCCGGTGCCGAACGCGAAGGCGCGATGCCCCGCGAATCGTCGAGACACCCAGTAGGCGGCGCTCGCGAGCCCCAGCGCTCCGACGTGCGTAGCCATGTGCCAACCGTCCGCGAGGAGCGCCATCGAGTTCGTTGCGTACCCGACGGCGATCTCGATCGCCATCATCGCCGCCGTGAGGAGGACCACCCGCCGAACGCCGCGTTCGCCTCCCCGCCGGAGCGAGGACCCTTCGAGCGGCGCATTCCTCTGGTGCCGTGACTTCGTCGCGCATGCTGGTCTACCCCCACGAACTGGCGGATGCCGCGCGAGCTCCGTCGCCGCGCGCGCTCACCCTTCGGGACCCGTGGAGCCGCCAGGTGCTCCTCGAGGTGCGCGCAGAGCCCCTCGGCGGCGAGGGCGTTCATGGCCCTCGACCGCGGGTTATCCCACGAACGCCGCTCAGGGACTTGGCGCGGGACTTGGCGCGGACTTGGTGCGGTCGGGCACCGGCGAGACGGTCGCCCAGAAGATGCCGCGCAGATCCCCGAGCCGATAGCCGCGCGCCTGGTCGCGCGGGTAACGCTGTGCCAGCGTGGCGGCGACCGTGGAGTCCAGGCTTTCGCCGTGACACATCAGACAGGGGCCCTGCACGATGATCGGCTCCGCGTAGCCCCGGCGGCCCCCGGGAAGCTCGACCGAGCGTTGCGCCGGCCACGCACCGCGCGGGTCGGCCTCGAACGCCGCCAGCAGCGGCTTCGCCCACGAACTGGGAGCGTTTCGCGGATTGCGCAGGCGCGAGCTCGTTCGCCCCAACTCGACCCCGCTGGCCGAGGCGATCGCCTGCGCCACCTCGGGTGCCTTGAGCTGACAGACGGCGATCGCCTCCGGTAGGCCGGCAGGGAGGGCCTGCTCGAGGGCGTGCTTGAGCGCCATCTTCAGTCGCTTCACGGCCGTGCCGGCCTGCTGCCGCGGTGTCGTGCGAGTCGGCAGCGTCGCGCCCGGCGACGCGGCCGCCGCGGCATCGACCGCGCGGTCCTCCATCGTGACGCGGCGGGCGCTCGCTTGCACGCCGGGGCGATCGGACGATCGTCGGCATCCCGCGACGAGCACACAGACTGCGAGCGTCGCTGCTGCGACCCAGCACATGCCTTTCATCGGTCCCTCCTGGTGCGACGGCCGACCCTCACTGCCTCGCCGCCGTTGCGCTCTCGTAGGCCTCCAGCAGGACCTCGACGACCACGTCTCACTGAAGCTCGTAGACGTAACGGGTCCTCGGGGCAGCCATCGCCTTGGCGAAGGCCACCTCGTCCATACCGGCCTCGGCCGCCCAGTCCGCGAGCGCGAGCGGACGGATGCCGTCGTAGCGCTGCTACAGCCGGGCCGCGAAGGGCCTGGCCCGCCCGCGGTGCCTGATGGGGTAAGGCGGCCGGCCCCTTTCGACGGGCCATCAGCGCTGATAGCCGCAGGTTCGTTGACGCAGCGTGCTCGAGGCACAGGAGGGCGACCGACCGTGGACTGCTGTGGACTGGATATGGGCAAGAGATGGTACCCGTGATTGCGACGAGCTCATCGCGGATGGTCGTCCTCTCCCCTCGACTGGCCTGCGCCAAGCGCTCAGCTACGGCGCGAAGCAACTCCCCCCCGACCCACGGAACTGATCTGCTTCCTCATGTGGCGCTACTGCCGTCATGCGCGGCGGTATCAGCCTACGTGAGGCAACAGGCCCGGCTGGGCAGCATTTCAGCCGAGGCAATGCGCCTGCGGAGAGCGCCCGGCCTGAAGCTGCGGCGTCGCCAGCTCGTGACACAAGGTTTCACGCGCACGTCATCTCGCTGCCACGCACTCAGTCTAGGGTGCATCGAATACGGACGGGAGGAAGCGCGGTGTGTGCTGCCTGGGCTTGTCGGGGAACGGGGCGGGAGCCGCGATCGGCAACGAGGGTCGTGGAATCGTGCGTTGCCGAGTTTATGGTGCTGAGCGTCGGCGCGTCGGTGGCGCGACCCAGGCAGAGGTTCGGTCCCGCGCATCCCGCGCGTCGTCTGGTCGCCGCGCTCGATCTTGCCGCCCTGCGCGCGCGATCCGTTCTGACAGCTGCCGGATCGGCGCCCGAGGCACTGCCGGAGGACGCGGACCATCGAGCGCTCAAGGCGCACCACCATCGTCCCGAGGAGGCTCTGCAGCTGCGTGGGCCGACGGAAGAGCTGTCGTGGCGACCTCGAGACCCCGTCTCCGAGATCGGACGCGCACCTGGAGCGGGCCGCTGAGCTGGGGCGCGGCCTGGTGCACACGCTGCAGAGTCGCGCAGCGGGGCAACGGGCTCGCCTACGTGTCGGGCGCATCGTGCGGGCGATCGCTACCAGCTCGAGCGTCAGGTCGCAGGCGGCCCCGGTCACCGAGGAGCAGCCGGCTCCGCTCGCCAAGGCTCTCCGGGAGCGGTTCGAGCTGCGCCTCGGCGCGACTGACGAGGGGCGCATGCTCAGTCCGGCGACCCTTCGGCCTGGCGCGGCGCGCTGGATGCGCTGGTTGGCGCGCTCCACCGAGACACGGCCGGTGGACCAGGAGGACGCAGCGCTGCTGGCCCACGCCGCTCGGTGGCGCGAGGGCGTGCACGCCCTGGTGGGGCGCACCTGCGGTTTCCTGCAGATCGCGGCCCTCTACTGGAAGCATGACCAAGAGGGGCGCGAACTCGCGCGGGCCGTTGCGGCGCGAAGGCGCCGATAAGGGCACTCGCGCGGCCGCTGGCACGCGCCGACGGCTGGAGGCTGAGTCGCCGCTACAACTGGCTGATGCCTACGGCCGGATGGCACCGAGGCCCCCGGCTCTGGTACATGCGCACGAGATGTTGAGGCCTGGCGTGGCGAGGATTCGAGCGCCCGGGGGAAGGAGAAGGATGATGGCCAGCAGGGTTGAGACTTCGACGAGAGGTGAGACGCGCGCGCCGCGGCGGCACGATCCCCGGCGTGGTTGGGCGAGCGCCCGCTCCGCGAGCGCGGCGCCCGCGGGTTGCGCGCTCTTGGCGGCGGCGCTCGTGCTGGGCACGGCTGGCGCGGCGCGCGCGTCATCGCAGAGCGGGCGACAGAAGACACGCCGAGATGATACGGCGCAGCGCCTTGCCTTGGTGCGAGACTCGACGGACCTCCACGCGGCCCGGCATCAGGGGCTCTCGGTCAAAGACGAGCCGCGGGTGGCCGTTCTGGATACCAACGCCGTGATCGGGGCGGGAGGCGACATGCAACGCTTGGTCGCATGGGCCGAGAAGCAGGGCTTCGGCGAGGTCGTGTTGCCCAAGGGCGTCGTCAGCGAGCTGACCAGCCAGCAGCGCGATGCCGACAGTCACAGGCGTCGAGCGGCCACGCGCGCGTTGCGCGAGCTCTTGAGGCTGCCCGGAGCACCGGGGCTACTCTTCGGTCGCTCTGGGGTGGAGGTCGCTGGCGCCCGGCTGCGCGTCGCCGAACTCGAACCGGACGGGCAGGTGACGCAACTGCTGCAGCACCCGGCGTTTCCGCTGCATCGGGAGCGCTTCGGCCTGACCGACCTGCTCGTGGTGGAGCAGGCGCGGCAGCTCGGTGCCACGCTGGTCAGCGCCGACAAGGGTATGCAGATCCTGGCCGGCGAGCACGGGATCTCCGTGCTTGCCTACGACGAGCCGGCCGAGCCGCCCTACGCGGGCTGGCGGCAGCTCCGCACCGACCGCCAGACCTATCGCAAACTCGCCCAAGGTGAGGTCGTGGCGACCGAATTGCGCTTGCAGCCGCATGAGTACGTGATCGCGCAGCTTCCGGATCTCAGCGACGAACCCGTGCTCGCGCGCCACCTGGCGGGGAGGCTCTATCCGCTCAAGGCGCAGGCCGTCTTTGGCCTGACGCCTCGCGATGCGCAGCAGCACTTCTTCCTCGATGCGCTGACCAACCCGCAGATCAAGCTCGTCTTCGGCATCGGCGGGGCGGGGACCGGCAAGACGCTGCTGGCGATGGCTGCGGGGTTAGAGCAAGTGGAGCGGTCGCGCTACGAATACCTTGAGCTGGCCCGGCCGAACGTGCCCTTTGGCAATGACCTCGGGGCGGTGCCAGGAACCCTGGCCCAGAAGACGGAGCCCTGGACCCAGAACTTCGAGGACAACCGGGCCGTCCTGAGGAAGGCCAAACCGAAGTCCCCAGCCCACGACCGGCTGCGCTATCTGACCTTGAACAACATCCGTGGCAGGACCCTTCAAGGGCGCTTTCTGGTGCTCGACGAGGCGCAGCATCTGTCGTTGGCGCAGCTACACACGGTGGTCACGCGAGCGGGCCACGGCACCAAGGTGGTGTTGATCGGCGATCCAGATCCCTCCCAGCACGATGGCCGCTTCGGCGCGAGCAAGCACGGCAACGGTGGCGGGGGCTTGCTGACGGCAGCGGATCGCTTCAAAGACTCGGACCTCGCCGCCGTGGTCACCCTGCAGGAGGTCGAGCGGTCGAGTCTCGCGCGCGAGGCCGAGAAGCGTCTGCGCTAGCCGTCGCTGTACACGCCAGCGTGCTGGCGGGCACAACCGAGGGGGGTCGGGATCCCGGCTGCCACCCGGCATGCGGACGCGGTCGCGCTCCGAGTCCTCCGACGCTATCCCGTCGTTCGAAGGCCGCTCGCGATGGCATTGACCGTCAGGAGCAGATCATCCAACTGGCGGGACGCGTCCGCTTGGCGCAGGTCGACCTCGCGCAGCGCGCGCCAGACGCGGAACTGATCGATCTGCAGCGCATGGAGCGTCTCGAGCGCGGGCCGCCGCAGGGCGAGCGTCTGGAACAAGTTGGGGCGGCGCTGCTCGAAGGTGCCGCGGAAGAGGCAGTCCACGAGCGCCCGGGTGCGCTCGAACTCCGCGGCGATCTGGCCCATGATGCGATCGCGCAGCGCCACATCAACGACCAGCTGCGCGTAGGCGCGCATCGCGTCGAGGCTGGCCGAGGCCAAGCTCGTGCTCACGTTCGTGATCAGGTAGCGCAACGGCGGCCAGCTCAGCGCCTGCTCGCAGACGCTCGCGAACCCCTTCGGATCGACGTGGCGCAGCTCCTCGAGGGCGCTGCCGACGCCATACCAGCCCGAAAGGAAGAAGCGCGCCTGGCTCCAGCTGAACACCCACGGGATGGCCCGCAGGTCCGAGAGCTGCGGCCGGCCGCTGCGCCGGGGAGGGCGCGATCCGATGCGGGCGGCCTCGATCGCGTCGATCGGCGTCGCCTGGCGAAAGAAGTCGATGAACCTCGGCGTCTCGACCAGCGAGCGGTAGGCACGCCGGCTCGACGCCGCCAACCGCTCCATCGCCGGCTCGAGCGCGGACAGCGACGAGGGCGCTGCTTGCGTCGCGAGCAGCGTCTCCCGCACGGTGCCGGCGAGCAGCAACTCGAGGTTGTAGACGGCGGTGAGGCGGTTCGCGTACTTCTGCGCGATCGTCTCACCCTGCTCCGTGATCCGCAGGTCGCCATCCAAGGCCCCCGCGGGGAGGGCGCTGAGGAAGCGGTGCGTCGGTCCAGCACCGCGGCTGTTCGTGCCGCCACGGCCGTGAAAGAAGCGCACCTTGACGCCTCGCTCGCGCCCGACGTCGGCGATCTCGCGCTGCGCGCGATACAGGTACCAGCTACTGGCGAGGATCCCCGCGTCCTTGTTGCTGTCGCTGTAGCCGACCATCACCTGGGCCACCCAGCGCCGCGCGTTCGACGTGGCGCGCTGGAGCTCGAGGCTGCGCCGGGTGACAGGATGGTCCAAGAAGGCGCTCACGATGCCGGGGCTGCGACTTAGGTCGGCAGCCGTCTCGAAGAGCGGTACGACGGGGACCCGGCAGACGAGCCCATCCGTGCCGTGCTGCGCGAGGCCAACCTCGCGGGCGAAGAGGTAGGGAACGAGGAGGTCAGAGAGCTGGCGGGTCATGCTGACGATGAGGGCGCCGATCCCCGCTGACCCGTACGTGTCGAGCTGGCGGCGCAGCAGCCGGTAGGTCGCCAGCGTCTCGCCGGCCTCGCCGCCGCAGTCGACCGCGCCGACGAAGGGGCGCGGCAACGCCAGCTCCTGCTCGAGCAGCGCCATTCGCCGCGGCTCGCTCCAGTCGGCGAAATCGGCCGCATCGATGCCGGCCGCGCAGAGCAGTTGTGTCAGCGCGCGGTCGTGCGCGGCGCTGTTCTGACGGACGTCGAGTGCGGCCAGGTGAAAGCCGAACGCGGCGATTCGCCGCAGCGGCGGGTCCACCTCGGCGGCAGCCAGGCGCTCGGCGCGAGCCTCGACGAGCGACTCGCGGAGGAAGCGCAGGTCGGCGAGCAGCTCGTCCGCGTCGCGGTAGACGTGCGCCGCCCCCACGTCACGGGCCGACGGCACGGGCTCCGGCAGGCGCGCCATCATCAGCCCCAAGAACTGACGCCAAGGCTCCTCGGGGTTGGAGCGCGTCGATCGCCTCACGCTCGCATCGCGTCCAGATCGGGTTCTCCCGCTGGACGAGGAGGCTGTAGAGTTCTCGGTGCAGCTCGAGCACGGTGGGGCGCTTTGCTTCGGATCGCTGGCGTGCCAGATCCTCGCGTGTCCGACGGGCCTGCACCGCCGCGTTCTCCTCGACGGCGTTGAGTAGCGCGAACGCGATCGAGAGCGCCTGCACCAGCCCCACGGCCGACGATGCCGGGGCGGGGCTCGCCTGCTGGCCGAACTGCTGGATCTGTCGGGCGAGGTCGGCATCGCCCGTCTCCTCGATCACGACGGCGAAGCGCTGTAACAGGTAGTCGAGATCGCGCCGCACCTTGACGAAGGCCAGCTCGACCGCCTCGCGCGGCGCCTCGCGCGGCTCCCTCGTGGGCGCGCCGCCAGCGCCCAGGTCTTCTAGAGGCGGGTCTTCGGGCATGCGCGGGATCGACCTCTATCGCCTCCGCCTCTATGCCTAGCAACTCCAAAGCCGATCTGCACCGTTGAGGGGAGTATTGTGGGGCGGCTCGACCGAGGTTGTCGAGGATGCGGGTGAGCGCTGCGGCCTCCGCGATCAGCGCGATGAGTTGCAGCAGGTTCCGGCAGCGCCGTCACGAGGCAACGTCGACTCTGAAGACCCTGCACGTCGCTCGGAACGCTCAGAGCGACGGGGCGGCGGCCGGCCCGGCCGCAGCTTCCGGCATGTCCATGCTCGCAGGCGTGACGACCTGCTCCTGCTGGGGCGGGGGCGGCTCGTCGCGCTCGGGAGGCGGACTGGCGGTGGTCTCCAGCGCGGGGGTACGTCCGAAGTTCAATTCCAGCGTTCTGGGCTCTTTCCAGCCCTCGCGCAGCACGCGGAGCAGGAGCGACTCGTCCTCGTGCTGCAGGTGCAGCAGGGCATGCTTGAGTTCGGCGTAGGTGGCCTCGACCCAGCCGTCAGGACGGCCTGGTTGAGGACCGAGCGTGAGGATCACGTCGTTTGGCGCCAAGCCAGCCCGCGCGGCTGGGCTGTTCGGTGCGATGCCCGTCACCGTCACGGCGGAGGTGGGCACCGTCAACACCCTATTGCTGAGCGCGTAGGCGCGTTCCAGCGGTGTGGCGCTGAAGCTCTCGATACCCGTGGCGACGGTGCGCAAGTTGCCCTGCACAAGCGCCGGTAAGAGGTGAAGCCACTCGGAGACGGGGACGAAGCCGGAATAGACCGGTGTCTGATCCATCGGGCCGACCCCGATGTTGTGCATGCCAACCACGCGACCGCCGCGGTCGAGCACCGGTGCCCCCGACTCGCCGGGCATCGACGCCGCCTGAACAAAGACGAACTCGCCCCCCATGTGCATCACGGGGCCCTCGAACACGACGGGGTCCAACCCGGTACGCACAGCAACCCCAAGGCCCCCGAAGGGATGCCCAATGGTGAACAGGCGCTGCCCGACCGTCAGTCTCGGCGCAGGATCGAGGCGGAGCGGTGGGAACGCCTTGAGATCAGGAGGGAGCTCGATGACAGCGAGATCGACCAGATTCGAGTCGGAGGGCAGCCTGACCTCCGACGTCACGAACCGCGTCACTCCATCCGAGAAGCCCACCAGCACCTTGTCGCCCTGACGAAAAGGATGCGCGTTGGTGAGGATGATATTCGACCCAGTGGGGTGCTGCGGGTCGTCCGTGCCGGTTGAATCGGGACGCTGGACGATGAACCCCGTTGCGTTCCCCGGCGACGAGTCGCCACTCGGGTCACCCATCCGATGCAACAGCACGACCGAGGCGCGGGCCGCGACGAGGTCTTCGTTCCGCCGCCGAAGAGACGGCAAAGGCGGGGTGCGATAGCGTCCCACCTTCTCGAACTCGAGCGCCGACGCCGAACCCGCGCCCGGCGCCACAGCGAGTAGCTCGACCAGAAGCACCATAAGCAACTGTCTCATGTAGGGCTCACGTCCTTCGATGAGGCTTCCGCCCGACCACGATGCGGCCCGGGTTCGGGTTCGGGTTCGGGTTCGGGTTCGGGTTCTGTAAGCAAGACGCGCGCCGCTTGAGGAGCGCTCGCCTCGAGCGGACGCTACGCCCTGTCTGGCGCCCTCGACACGATGCCGCAATACCAGGCCGGCCGAGCCGCGCGAACTAGCCCCTCGCAGGCGCCAACCGCATCGCACGAGGGATCGTGCAGCACGCCGTGCAGGTCCTCCCACGTGCCGTCCCGGCTGACCGTCCAAGGGCGCGCCGCCCCTGTCCCGCCACCCAAGACAGAGGAATTGTTACCACCCACCACCGGATCAAGCTACGCGAATGTAGCCCTCCGCAGCGGACATACCTCACCGGTGTTTCTCACGCCGCATGGAACCGATCTGGCGCGCGTGCCCGATCTGGCGCGCGTGCCAGGAACGCCTGGCTCGCCGGCCCGGGCGCCAAGAGCGCCGGGCGTCGGACGTGAATCATCAACCTCGGCTGGCCTTCTCGGCAGAAGCGAAGAAGGCTTCGGATATGCCAAGCGCATGGATTGAGAGAACTTCTTAGACGTTTCTCTTCACTCCGCCAGCGGCACTGCGGCTCTTTCCGGTGTGGTTGCTGTTGGGGCCACGGCAGGTTGGCGAGAGTTCGCTGCTGACGCATTGTGGGCCCGAGCGCCAGCGCGATGTTCCGGACGGGCTTTCCCAAGCTGTGGCCGGTCAATGACCCTGACGCGCGCGACCTCTACCTCTCGAGCTACATGTAGACGTACATCGAGCGCGACGTGCGCGAACTGATGCAGGTGGACAAGCGACGCGAGTTCGAGCGCTGTAATCGTTCACGGCCCTCTGCGCCCCTTGCAGCACCGGCTGCCGCGGGCTCAACTTGGGGGGGGGCGACGGCCTGCACCGGCTGCCTGGTCAACTTCGACGACCTGGCCCGCGACAGCGGCGTGTCGGCAGCCACGGTCAGCGGATGGGGCGGGGTCGGGCGCGCGGGCTACTTCAGCAGCTTGAAGGCATGGGTCCACTGATTGCGGAGGAACCCCGGTAGGCACCAGAGAATGCAAAGCGGCTCGATCGCCCGCGCCGCCTCCGCCACGCCCAGGTCCTCCGTCTCCCAGCCAAAGCGCGTCAGGATGCCGCGTACACGCTCCTTGGCGGCAGCGTCGTTGCCGCAGATGAACATCGTCGGCAGGCTCCCGCCGAAGTCCGGGTTGACCATCCGCGCGCTGCCCACGCAGGAGAAGGCCTTGACGAAGCGTGCCTGCGGCGCTTGCGCCTGGAGCCGCTCCAACAGCGACTCATGGGGGCCGGTGAAGAAGCGCAGCAGACCGTTGACGGGCGGTTCGTCCGCGATCGGGTTGGTCGCATCGAGGATCGTCTTGCCGGCCAGCGTCGACGGGCCGCAGAGCCCAAGGGCCGCCTCGGCGGCGCTACCCTTGACCGCCAGCACCAGGGTGTCGCTGAAGGCGGCGGCCTGCTCGAAGGTCCCCACGGAGGCCGCGGGGCCGGCCGCGCTGCGCCACTCCGCCAGCTTGTTCGGCTCGCGCGAGCCGCGCATCACCTGGTAGCCGTGTTTGAGGAAGCCATCGCTCAGCACCTGTCCCACGACCCCGGAGCCGAGCACGCCGATCTTGGTATCACTCATCGTCCACTCCTCCTGCGGGCGCTCTTCGCGCCGGCCCGACGAGGCGTAGCACACTACCCGCTCGAGCGGGACCGTGAACCGAGCGCCGCGGTGGTGCCCCGTGGCCCGCCCTTCCGCCACGTCATCGCGCGGCGCGGTTGACGGCGGGGACGACCCGCGCCAGCTTCAGGCCGCGATGAATCACTGGCCCCCCGCGCCGTCCGAGCCCGTAGCACCTGCCAGCGTGGCGTGCGACGACCCGCAGCCCAGCGCCGCATCGCCCTCCCGCGCCGGCGATGCTCGGCACGCCGCGATCGGCGGCGCAACGAACCTGCTCAATGTCGTCGGGGCCCTGGCGCTGCCGGTGTTCCACACGCTGGTCGCGCGACTCTACGGAGCGGCCAACTACGGGCTCTACTCGGTCGCCGTCGGCCTGACCGAGATCTTCAGCCGGCTGGGCGCGGTGGGCACGGACAAGGGGCTGCTGCGTCACATCGCCTCGCATCGGATCGCCGACGAGACGGAGCTCGAGCGCCGCAGTCTCAGCACCGCCTTCTGGCTGACGCTGCTCAGCGGCACGGTGCTGGCGCTGGTGGTCTACGGCATCGCCGGTCCGCTGGCCACGCTGCAGCACAAGCCCACTGCGGCGCTCGCGATCCGCTTACTCGCGCCCAGCACGCCCTTCACCGCGCTGGTCTTGACGCTGATCGCGGCGACGATGGGGGCCAAGATCCTGCGCTACAACCTGCTCGTGCGCGGCATCGCGCAGCCGCTGCTGCTGATCGCCATCGCCCTGCCCGTGGGCCTGCTGGCGCCGAGCCTACGCGCGCTCTGCCTGTCGCATCTGCTGGCGATGATCCTGGTGGCGGGGCTGGCGGGGCTCGCCGTCACGCGCGTCTTCCGCCACTTCCGGCTGCGCGAGCTCTTGACCGTGGGGCCCGTGCACTGGGAGCTGACGCGCTTCTCGTTCCCGATCGGCCTCTCCGAGTTTCTCAACGCGGTGCTGCACCGGGCGGCGCTGGTCATCGTCGGACTCTACGTCAGTGACACGCAGCTCGGCGTCTACGCCGCCGTCGAGATGCTGAGCCGCGCGATCGCCAGCGCGCGCAACGCCTTCGATCCCGTGGTTTCGCCGGTGCTGGCCGAGGCGCTGCGCCAGCAGGACCACGGGCGCATGCGCTACAACCTGCACCTGATGACCCGCTGGGTCGCCTTGCTGACCTTTCCGCTGGTCGCGCTCTTCCTCGGCCTGCGTCACGAGCTGCTGAGCCTCTTCGGCCCGACCTTCGTCGTCGGCAGCACGGCCTTCATCGTGCTGAACCTCGGTTACTTCGCCAATGGCGTGCTCGGCCTGGTCGGCTGGGTGCTCTCGATGGCGGGCCACTCGCGACTGGTGCTGTTCAACAATCTGATCGCCGCCAGCGCCAACGTCGGGCTCTGCTTCCTGCTCGCGCCGCGCTTCGGCATCGTCGGCGCAGCGGCGGCCACGGCCTGCGCGCTGGTGCTGATCCAGCTGCTGCTGCTGGTGCAGGTCAAGGTCCTCTACGACGTCCACCCCTTCGGCGCAGGCCTGCTGCGCGTGGTCATCGTCGGGACGCTGACCGTGGGTGCGGCGCTGCTCGGGCTGCCGCACCTACCCGGCGCGCCGCTGCTGCGGGTGATCCTGGGCGCGCTGCTGATCGTCGGTGTCTACGTCGCGCTGTTGGCAGCGTTCGCGCTCGAGCCCGCCGATCGCGAGCTGCTGGCGCGCCTCAGGCGCCGCCTGCAGCGTCGGTCGCGACGCTAACCCCCGGGCCACCCGTCGGCACCGCTGCCACACCCGCGCCGGCCGCGCCTTCGGCCTCGCGAGCGTCCGCCGCCGCAACCAGCGCCGCGAACTCCTGCTGCAGCAGCGCCGTCAGCTCGCCGAGCTGCGGCAGCGCGTTCCAGTCGGCGTGGAGGCCCCAGAACAGCATCCCGTCGTAGCTGAAGATCGCGAGGCCCAGCGCCTGCCCGAGATAGAGCGGGACGACGGGATGAACATCGAGCAGGCGCGCGCCGAGCAGGTAGAGCGGAAGCTGCGGCCCCGGCACGTTGGTCACCACCAGGTTGTAGGCGCGGAGGCGCCCGCCCAGCCGAATCGCCTGGCTGAGCATGCCGGCCGTCGCGCCCTCGCCCAGCGACTCCAACACCTCGCCACCGGCCACCTGACGCGAGCGCTTGGCCGCTTGGGTGATGGCGGCCACGGCCCGCAGCCGAGCGATGGGCGTCGGCTGTTCGATCGGCAACCGGACCAACAGCAGCGAGATGCGGTTGCCGAGCTTGTCCCGGTCGTCCGCACTGCGGCGGCTGACGGGGCTCAGCACGCGAAAGTCGAGCTGCTCGGGCTCGACGCGCTGCTGCTGCAGGAAGCTCCGCACGGCGCCGGCGACGGTCGCCAGCACGACGTCGTTGATGGTCGCTCCCAGCGTGCGCGCGACGCGCTTGGTCGCGGCCAGCTCGACGCGAAAGCTGTCGAAGCGCCGGTAGGCACCGATCTGCGCCGGATTGAGCGGCGTGCGCGAGACCGGCACGATGCCGGCGCCCACCGTCGAGAGCACGCTCGAGGCCTTGTCCTTGAGCTGGTCGAGCGCGCGCTGGGGATCGTCCTTGATCTGCCCGAGGCGCTCGAGGATCTGGCTGACGCGCACCTTGCGGCGCCTCAGCTCGTCGGTGAGGAGCTCCGTGCGACTGGGCGCCGGTCGCGGACTCCAGCTCCCGGCTGGCGCGACGTGCGGCGCCTCGACGTGCGTGGCCTCCGGCTCGCTGCGCAGCCAGACCGACATCACGTTGACGCCCGCCAAGCCGTCGACCATGCAGTGGTGGACCTTGGCGACGATGGCGAAGCGGTCGTCGGCCAGGCCCTCGATCACGTACAGCTCCCACAGTGGGCGGCTGCGATCGAGCTTCTGCGCCAGGATGCGTCCGACGAGCCGGTTGAGCTGCTCGGGGGTGCCGGGGCGCGGCACGGCCGCGTGGCGCACATGGTAGTTGATGTGGAAGGCGTCGTCGTCGACCCACACCGGATGGTGCTGCAGCGGGATGTACTCGATGCGCTGGCGGTAGCGCGGCACGTAGTGCACGCCGGCCTCGAGATGGCGGCGGATCCGCTCGAAGTCGATGCCCCCGTGCGGCAGCGTCAGCGAGCGCGCCTCGAACACCAGCACCGCGGCGAAATGCATGTGGCAGCTCGGCGTCTCGATCTCGAGAAAGGCCGCATCGAGCGCCGAAAGCCGTTCATAGTGGGACACGGCAACCCCTTCGCACAGCGGCCGCGGCGAGCTGCCACGGCACCGGAGCGAAGATTGGCCCGTTCACCGCGAAATGCAAGCGCGGGCCGCGGCGGGCCACAGCGCAGGTCGCCGGCGACGAATCGTCCACGCCGACACGCGCCTGCTCCGCTGGGCGTGACTCGGTGTTATAGTGCCACACGCGGACGCGGCAGCGCGTCCGTTTGCAGCAGGACCTGTTCAGGTGACGCAGACGCCGCGCGCCAAAGCACCAGCCGAGCGCCGACGCCCGGGTGAAAATCCGGCGAGCCACGCGAGCGCGGTGGCCATCGCCGCCGAGACGATGGCCAAATCGACCTCGACGCTCGACGCGCCGTGCCGCGTGATCGACCTCTCGACGGGGCTGCCCTCTCTGACCACGCTCTTCGCCGATCTGCGACCGGTGGTCGAGGACCCTGCCGGCGCGTTCGCGCTCTATGTGCACCTTCCCGCCAACGCGCTGGTCGAGGAGCACTTCGGCTGGGAGGCGCTCGAGGCCTACCTGGCGGTGGTCAACAACTTCCTCTTGCGGCTGGCCAAGGACACGCAGCGCGAGCGCAGCCGCTGCGTGATCGCTCGCGCCTTCGCCGACGACTACGTACTGGTGATGCCCTACGCCGAGGGCGACGAGGAGATCGGTAGCCGCATTGCCGACGAGATGAATCGCCACGTGCAGGTGGTCGACGAGGAGCTGGCCTCGATGCACGAGGTCTATCTCGGCTCGTCGCGGATCAAGCTGCTGCCCCGCATCCACCCCGAGCGCATGCTCTATCGCGGCATCCAGCGCGCGCAGGCCGAGGCCACCGACGTCGGGCGCCATCGCCTGGCCGCGCAGACGCGGCTGCTCGACCGCTGCATCCAGCATCCCGACACGTTCTCGATGCTCTACCAGCCGCTGGTGCGCATGGAGGATCATTCGATCTTCGCCTACGAGGCGCTGGTGCGCTGCAGCGCCGAGGGCCTGCGCAACCCGCACGTCTTGTTCAACGTCGCGGAGCAGAGCGATCGGATCTGGCCGCTGTCGCGGCTGCTGCGGCGCAAGGCCGTCGAGCACATCAAAGAGCTGCCCGGCGACGCGCTGCTCTTCATCAACATCCATCCGCACGACTTCGACGACCCGCAGATCATGGGCCCGGAGCCCTACATCAAGGCCCACGCCGAGCGCATCGTCTTCGAGGTGACCGAGCGGGCCGCGATCGGCGACTTCGTCGCCTTCCGCAGCCGTGTCGATGCGCTGCGGGCGACGGGGCTGCGCATCGCAATCGATGACCTCGGCAGCGGCTATGCGGCGCTCAGCTCCGCGGCCGAGCTGAACCCCGACTTCATCAAGTTCGACATGACGCTGGTGCGCGACATCGACAAGAGCCCGATCCGGCAGAACCTGATCAGGAACATGGTGGCCTTCGCGGTCGAGGCCAAGGTCGAGGTGGTCGCCGAGGGCATCGAGACCCCGGAGGAGCTGGCCGTGTTGCGCGAGCTCGGCTGCCACTTCGCGCAGGGCTTCTACCTCGCCCGGCCAGCGCCACCCTTCGTCACGGCGATCACGCCGCGCAGCGGCGAATGGATGCGACCTCCGCCGAGGCGCGCGGTCGAGGTCCCGCCGGCGCTCTAGGCGGCAGGGCGTGCAGTGGCAGAGCCGATGCAGAAGCTGCGGTTGGTGGTCGACACCGAGGTGCGCCTGCCGGTGACGGCGGCACCGCGCGGGGTGATCGAGGCGTTGCGGCGGGAGCTGCGCCAGCACGGCGCCGAGCGCTTGCCCGCGCTCGACGGCAGCGCGGCGCGCGGGCGCGCGGGGCTGCTGCGCGCCGAGCGCGGCTTCTACCTGCTGCCCCAGGCGCTGCTCCCGCGCGTGGTCGAGGTCTGCCGCCGACACGGCCTCGCCTGCGAGGTGGTCGATCAGCGCACGGTGGTCCCCTGTGCGCCGCTGCGCTCGCGCCTGCCGCTCACGCCCGGCCAGGAGACCGCGCTGCGGACGTTGCTGCTGCGCGACAGCGCCGTGATCGTCGTGCCGGACGCCGCCGACCGCGTCGGGCTGGCCGCGGCGCTGATCGCACGCCGCCAGCAGCGCACCACCGTCGTCACGACCGCCTCCGTGCTCCCGGCGCTCCGCGCGCAGCTCGGTCGCGCGCTCGGGCTCGAGGGCGCGGCGACCGACGACGTCGTCGTTTGCAGCTATGACGAGGCCGGCGCGGCGGGCGCGGCGCGCCTGCGCACCGAGAGCGGGCTGATCGTCTGTGACGGGCTGCAGAGCGTCGAGGCGCCGGCGCTGCTGCGCGTGCTGAGCCAGGCCGGGTCACGCTACCTGCTGGGCCTGGCGAGCGAGCCCGGTCGGCCCGACGGGCTGGAGGCGCCGCTCTACGGCGCGGTCGGCGAGCGGGTCCACGAGCTGCCTCCACCGTCGGCGCCGCGCGGGGTGGTGCTGCATTACCGGCGCCGCGCCAGCGCCTTTGGCTTCGCCTATCAGGGCCGCGAGCACTACCAGAACCTGCTGGCCGCGCTCGCGCTGGACGAGACGCGCACCGCGCTCGTCGTCGATGACGTGGTGGGCGAGGTCGGCGCCGGCCGGGCCTGCGTCGTGCTCTCCGAGCGGCGGGATCATCTCGAACGGCTGCGCGAACGCTTGCCGGCCGCGGTGGCCGCGCTCAGCGAGACCATCACCAGCGACGTGCGCCCGGCCGAGCGCAGCGCGATCGTCGCGCGCTTCAATCGCGCCGAGCTGAGCGTGCTGCTGGCCACCGGACAAATCGTCAGTGAGTCGCTGCCGGTGGCGCGAGCCGGCGCGCTCTTCGTTGCCTTCCCCTTCTCCTACGAGCGCAAGCTCGAGCGCATCGTCGGCGCGCTGATGCAGCCGTCGCCGAACAAGAGCGAGGTGGTGGTCTACGATTATGACGACGTCGAAGTGCCACCCTTGCACCGCGCCTGCGAGAAGCGCATGCGCGTGCTGGCCCGCTTGCAGCGCTCAGCGCAGCGCGACTACCTGCGGTGGGCACAAATGGAGCTGAGCTTCTAGAAGCCCGTCGGGAAATTGCTGCGCCACCCGATCGCTGCGTTGCGGCTGTGCTCCGGTGCTCACGTACCAGCCCCCAAGAACAGGCGCGTCCCGCGACTTCACCCCGCGACTTCACCCCATAACGCTCGCCTGTCGGCTCGTCTGGACCGAAAGCAGACGCCTGGCGCCACGGCGCTTGTCTTCGGTCTGGCTCCCCGGGGGCAAGGCCCGGCGCGCGGCTGCTTGACGTGGACCGCCCGCTCCGTGGAAGATCGAGGCCACGCGGCGGGCGCCGCGGCCGGCGCGCCCGGCGTCTCTAACCAAGCGCTCGCCGCCAAAGACGACATGACCGAAAAGGCTCCAGCACCGCTGATCCTGATCGCCGACGACGACGTCGAGACCCGCGGCATCGTGCGCACCCAGCTGCAGAAGGCCGGCTTCCGCACGCTCGAGGCCAGCGACGGCGAGCAGGCGCTGACGCTGATCTACGAGCAGCGCCCGGACCTGGTGGTGCTGGACGTGATGATGCCCGGCAAGAGCGGCTGGGAGGTGGCGCGCGATCTGCGGCGCGACGACTCGCTGTCGGCCGTGCGGGTGCTGATGCTGACGGGGATCGGCCGCGGGATCAACGCCCTGACCTCGCCGATCTACGGCGCGGATGCCTACCTGGACAAGCCCTTCACGCTGGCCGCGCTCGAGGCCACCGTCCGCGAGGTGCTGGCTCGGCGCGGGGCCAACCGCTGACGGCTTGCGCTAAGGCGCGCGTAATCGTTCACGGCCCTCAATGCGCGCCATTGCAGGCGAAGCTCGGCCTCGGACAGCGAGCGCGACCAAACGCGCGGCGCACTACTTGTTGGGCGGCGGAATTGGGGGGGCCCGAAAAACACCCACTTGTGGGGGGGGAGGGGGGAGGCCCCCGTGAACAATGGCGGCGCGTGTCTTCGGGCTAGATGCCCGGCAGGGCCCCAGCCACGTCATCCGTCCTCGTCCTCGTCCGTGTAGCGCGGTGCCGAGCTGTTGATCCAGGTGTAGGCCTTCTGATAGGCGCGGCTGCTCGGCGGCACCATCTGCAGCACACGTTGCCAGATCGCGCGGGCGCGCGCCGGGTCGCTCTCGCGCAGCGTATAGCCCTGATCGAAGAGCGTCATCGCCTCGACCTCCAGGCGCTCGAGCACGCGCTTGAGCGAGGGGTCGAGCGGGCCGTAGCGCTGCGCCATCGTCACCGCGGCGAAGGCGGCGCCGAAGCGCTTACCGCTGAGGGCCGCGCTGGCCTGCACACGCGCGAGGCGGTGGATCAGCTCGCGAATCATCTCCTGGTGCACGGGCGGCCGCAGCCGCGCGTCGAGGCGCAGGGCCGCCTCGTAGTGCTTCAGCGCCGCCGCGCCATCCTGGAGTTGGACCCGCTGCGCCTGCTCCAGGGCCTGGCCGACGCCGCGGACCGTCCCGGCGAGCTCGCGCACGGCCCGGGCCCGCGCGCCGGCGAGACTGCGGGCCTGCTGATCGAGCAGCGCATAGGCGCCCGCCCAATCGCGGGCGCGATAGCGGGCGAGCGCGGCCTTGGTCCGCGGATCGTGGTCGGACGTGCGGGGTGCCGGGGCGGGGCTGCTCGCGGCCGCGCCCAGCCGACGCCTGGCGCCTCGATCGCGGCCCCGAGGCGCTGCGGCCACCGGCCGCGCCTGCTCGATCTCGGTCTGCAGCAGGCCCAGCTGCTCGAGCGTCGGCTGAATCCTTCGCGCCTCGCGCACCTGCTTCAGCGCACCGTCGAAGTCCGCAGCGGCGAGCCGCTCGCGCGCCGCCGTGACCAGCTTGTCGACCTCCTCGCGATCGATCCGCCGCTTGAGCGGGTCCAGCTCGGAGAAGTAGATCGAGCTGACCGGAATCCGCGCGAGCGCCCCGCGCGCTACGGTGTAGTGCCCGGCGATCAGCGCGTCCTTGGCCTGCCGCAACGCCTCGCGCGCCGCGATCTCGGCGCTGGCCTGGCGCGCGTAGCGCCGCGCCTCGTCGAAGCCGGGCGCCAGCGTCACGACCTCGTAGTACTGCTGGCGCGCCTCCTCCCAGCGCCGGTCCTTGAACAACCGACGAGCCTCGGCGAAGGACTGTGTCGCCTTGGCGCTGGCCGCCGCGCGCCGCTCGCTCTCGCTCGGCGCGCGAGGCAGCAGCGCCAGCTTGAGCAGCAGCATCAGCGCGAGCAGCCCCACCACGCTCCCACCGCCGATCAGCAGCAGGCGCCGTGAACCGCCGCGGCGGGCCGCGCGCTGGTGCGCGCGCGGCGGCGGCACCACGGCGGCAGTGGCCAACACGGGCGTGCCGACGACATCCGCGAGCAGGCTGTCGACGGGCTCGGCGACGGTCAGCACCGGCGCGAGCTGGGCCGGCGGCGCGCGGGTCGGGCTGGGGGCCTGGGTTGGGGTCGGCGCAGGCAACGGGCTCGCCGCCGCCGTCGCCTCGAGGTGTAGCGGTTGCGTCTGCTCGAAGCGCAGCTGCGTGGTGCCCAGGTCGATCGTATCGCCGTCCTGCAGCCACTGCTCGGTCACGCGGTCGCCGTTGAGCAGCGTGCCGTTGCCGCTGCCGAGATCGCGCACCATGCAGCCGCCGGGGCCGCGATGAATCACGGTGTGGCGGCGCGACACGGCGATATCGGCCAGGACCAGCCCGTTGTCGAGCCCGCGGCCGATCGTCAGCTCCCCGACCCCGATCGCCATGCGCTTTCCGCGGTCGTTGCCGCCGACCACGACCAGCCAGGGCGCCGTCTCCGCCGAGGACTCCACCACGCCGCGCGCGCGGCCGGAGAGGTCGATTCGCGTCGGTTCGGTCTCCAGCGCGTCGCCGAGGGCGGGTGGCGCGAGCTCTGTGTCCGTGCCGTCCGCGTCCAGCGGCTCGTGCTCACCGTTGCTGGAAAGCTCCTCCAGCAGTAGCACGGGCGCCGAGTCGACGTCGGCCGTGTCGGGCGCCGAGCCAACCTCGCCCGCGGGCCAATTCGGAGCCCGGAGGCCGAACATCGGCGTGCGCGCGAAGGGATCGATCGCCACACCGTCCCCCTCCCCATCCTCGTCGCCGATCGGCATCGGCTCGGGCGTGCCCTCGAGCAGCATCGGCTGCGCCTGCGTCGCGTCGTGCGAGTCGAGCGGGCCGGGCGCGTCCTCGTCGGCGAAACGCGTGGACGGACGAAAGGTCTGGCCGAGCGGACGCCGCACGGTGTCCTGGTGGCCCGTCGCGGCCTCCGGGAGGAGACGATTGCGATCGGTGGCACCCTCGGGCCAGGAGCCGTCGGCCTCCGCCTCAGGGGCATGGGGGCTGGCGTTCTTGCGCGGGCGTTCGGACATCGGTGCCGATGGTAGCCGATCGATCGGGGTGGAGCAAGGCATCCGGGGCTTTATAGGCTCGTAATCCTTGGCGAACTCCTGGAGCTACTCCTCACCGAGCGCATCCAGCAGCCGCGTCAGCTCGCGATGACGGTAGTCGTCCTTGGCGAAGTGGCGCAGGGTGTGCGCGATCATCGCGCGAGCCGCGGCGCTGTCGCCCTGCACGCGCATCGCGCGCTGCGCCGAAAACAGACCCTCCTGAAAGCGCACGGTCAGCGCGCGATCGACCTTGTCGATGTAGTCGAGGGCCTCGAGGTAGATCGCCGGCCGGTCGGGGAGGCTCTCGAGCAGATCGCGCGCCCGGCGAAAGCGCGTGAGCGCGGTCGACATGTTGCTGGGCTCGATGTCGCGCTCGTTCCAGGCCTGCCGCCCGAGCTCGAACAGGCGCCGCGCCTGAGCCGGGTCGGCCGGCGGAATGACCTCTTGGCGGAGCTGGAGGAAACAGAGCTCCCACGCCTCGTCGCCGAGAGGCGCGCGCGTGTTGCGAAAGACCAGCACGTTGGTCTCGCCGCGCTTGAGCAGCGCCGCGGGCAGCACCAGCTTGAGGCCGTAGGTCCAGCGCGTGAGCGTCAGCGGCACCTCGCCGACGCGCTGGCCGTTGAGCTCGATCACGAGCTCACCGGGCCTGTCGACGCCCCAGGCGCCGTACTCCAGCGTCACGCGCCCGGCGAGGTGGCGAAAATGGACGATCAGGCGCGAGCGGTGCGCCTGGTCGGTCTCGCCGTGCCCGAAGACGCTGCGGAAGAACGCCTCGTCGTCCGAGTAAGTCACCGGCACGTCGGAGAGGTCGGAGCTTTGCAGCACACCGCCGCGCCGCAGGAGCGCCCGGCCGCCCAGCCCCAACGCGATCAGACCCAGCGCCAACAGCACCAAGCGCGCGCGCGGCCGGCGCCACCAGCCCGTCGGTGCGCCGGCCTTGCGCACGCTCGAGACGTCGAGGCGCCGCAGCTGCGACCCCGTGAAGCGCACCTGCTGGGTCGGGTCGCCGACCGGCGGCGTGATCAAGGAGAAGCGGAACGTGCTCTGGCCGACCGTGATGTGGTCGCCCTCACGCAGCACCTCGGGGTCGACGATGCGCTCACCGTTGAGCCGCGTGCCGTTGGCGCTGCCGAGGTCCTCGAGCACATAGGCGCCGTGCGAGTCGTAGATGCGGAGGTGCCGGCGCGAGAGGCCCGGCTCGACCAGCACGATGTCATTTTCTTCCGTGCGCCCGATCGTCGCCTGCTGCTCGAAGGCGTGCTCGAGGCCGACCTGGGCGCCCTCCACCAGGCGCAGCACGAAGCCCTGCCGCTCGGCCGAGCCGGGCCGCCGGCGCGGCGTCACACCCGTCGCCCGCGCGCTCCCCGCCTGCGCTGCCCTTCGTCCGCCAGGCGCCAATTCCACCACCCTGACTGTCAACCACCGTACATGAAGCGATAGACGATCGGACCAAAGAGGATCATGAACAGCGTCGGAAAGAAGCACAGCACCAGCGGCAAGAGCAAGCGCACCGGGGCCTGATTGGCCTCTTTCTCGGCCCGGTGCATCCGCGCCACCCGTAGCTGCGTGCTCTGGATACGCAACACGCGCCCGAGTGACGTGCCGAGCTTATCGACCTGGATCAGGTTGGAGAGGAAGTTCGTCAGCTCGGCCAGCTGGACGCGCTCGCCCAGCGCGCGCAGCGCCTCCTCGCGTGGCTTGCCCAGTCGCATCTCGTTGAGCGTGAGCGCGATCTCCTCGTTGAGCGGTCCGGGCTGACCCCGCTCGACCACCGTGCCCAAGGCCTGACCGAAGTCGAGCCCCGCCTCGACCGAGAGCGTCAGCAGGTCGAGGTGATAGGGCAGAGCGCGGCGGATCGCGCGGTGCCGGCGCACCGTCTGGTCGCGCAACCAGACGAGGGGGAAGCCGAGGCCGAGCACGGCGACGGCCAGCGCCGGCAGCAGCGGGCGCCGCAGCATCGCCAGGGCGAGGAGCGCCAGCAGGCCGAAGAACGCCGCCGAGCACAGCATCGCTGCGGCGAAGTCCTCCGGGCGGTAGTCGGGCCGTCCGAGCGTGAGGAAGCGCTTGCCCAGCCAACGCGCCAGGCGCGGCGTCACCAAGGGCCGCACGGTGTCGCCGAGCCGCTGCAGCGTGACGTCGCGCAGCGCCTGCGCCCAACGCGCGACCCAAGACGCACGCAGCCCGCGCGGCGCTGCGACCTTCGGCCCGGCCTCGAGCTCGCGCTGCGCCTGCACGCGCTGGCGCGCCACGACCAGCAGCGTCGAATGCTCGACCGTGCGCGCGACGAAGAGCGCGACGCAGAAGGCCGCCCCGCCGACCGCCAGCATGATCAGGACTAAGACTATTCCACTGACCATGGGCGTTCCTTAGACCCAAAAGCAAGCGCGTCCCGCGCTCGTTTTGGGTCCAGATATGACTCAGGGGGCTTTCGCAAAGCCCCCTCGCCGCGGGGAGTGAATCCCCGCGACTTCACCCCATAACGCTCGCCTGTCGGCTCGTCTAGGCCGAGAACAAACGGTTTGCGCGCAAGCGCCTGTTTTCGGCCTAGAACTCGATCTCGACCATGCGGCGAATCAGCCACAGGCCGACCAGCTCCATCACCAATACGACCACCACCAGCGCCACGCCGAAGGCGGAGCCCAGCATCGGCTCCATCAGGTCGGGTCGCATGAAGTAGAACGCCACGCCGACGGCGCCCGGCATCAAGCCGATGATCCAGCTCTGCATCCGACCCATCGCCGTCAGCGCGTCGACCTTGCTCTCGATCTGAAAGCGCTCGCGAATCGCGTCCGAGATGATGTCGTACATCTCGGCCAGGTTGGCGCCGAGTTGGCGGGCGATGTTCGTCGCCGTCACCACCAGCCTGAGGCTGTCGGAGCCGACCCGCTCGCCGAGGTTCACCAGCGCCTGATCCTGCGCCACCCCGAGCGTCAGCTCGCGCACGGCCAGCTTGAACTCCTCACCCAAGGGCGGCGGGGTCTCCTGCGAGATCGTGTCCATCGCCTGCGCCAGCGTCAGCCCCGCGCGAAAGGCGGCGGCCATTCGCACCAGGGTATCGCCGAGCTGGCGGTCGAAGGCGCGCACGCGCTTGTGGCGCAGGTGCTTGATCGCCGCGCGCGGCGCCGTCAGCCCCGCCAGCAGCAACACGAGGCCGATGAACCAGTGGATCAGCAACCAGCCGAGCAGCGCGCCCACCGCTGCCACGCTCAGCGTCAGCAGCAGGAGCTGCCGCGGCTCGATGAAGATGAACATCTCGCCGAGCGAGCTGGTGCCGCGCGCCAGATAGCGCTGCTCGTAGACGCGCAGGCCGTGCGCCGCGACGCTGAACAACGTCAGCGTCAGCAGCGCCACCGCGCCGAAGACGGCGAGGACGATCAGGCCGACCATGGTCGCATCACGCCCCGCGTCACCTGCGCGAACGTTCGGCCGGCCCGGTCGGCTGCCGAAGGGCTGCTAACGCCCACCACGCCGGTCACCTGGCAGCCCACGCTGGATAATGACGTTCTGGCGGTAGCGGCGCTCGCGCGCCTGCTTCAGCCGCTCGCCCGCCAGCAGCGAGCTGAGCGTGGTGCGACCGCGCTTCTCCTCGTCCAGCACATCCATGTCCTCGACGTTGCGCAGCGAGAAGTAGAGGGAGCCCAGCTCCTGGGCCAGCACCAGCACCTCGGCCTCCTCGGGGTCGACGAGCAGCGTCACCGTCGAGTACTGCGTGTCGGACTCGATGCCCTGGGTCGAGCCGGTGGTCTGCCCGGTGGCCAGCACGATGATGTTCTGCAGCAGGGTGACGACGACCATCTCGCTCGAGCCAGGGTCGCGGAAGCTCCCCAGCACGTCGATCGTGTCGTTGGGACGAATCCAGTGGCCCACGGCCGAGCGCTCGGTGACGCTGATGCTGATCGCGCGCTGCCGCCGCGGCACGGCCTTGGCGAGCTGCTCGAGCGCGCGCACGCCGCGGAGCTGATACCAGTGAATCGGCTCGCCCGCCTTGAGCGGCACCACCACCTCGCGCCCATAGGCGAACTCACTGTCGGCGGGGCCGAGCACGCTGTCGTAGACGAACTTGCGCGGCATCTCGTCGACGCGCACGACGTTGGGATTGAGCGGGGCACCAGGCTGCAGGTCGGTGGCAGCGACCAGCACCTTCTCCAGCTCCCAGCCGGCGGTCGCCTCGCGCTTGTAGGCGGTGACCTGGAAGAGCACCAACACGACGGCCAGGAGGGCGAGAGCCAGAGCCACCAACAGGGGGGCGTAACGCTTGAGCATGCGGCGATTATAGTCGAAAGCGCGGGGCAGCGAAGGGGGTGGGGAGGGGGTTTCCCCCTGAACGAGACATCTAACCGTGCTGGCGCACGAACTGCTCCATGAACGAGGCCAGCGCCTCGACCCAGGCCGGCTCGACGCCGTTGTAGATCGAGGCGCGCACGCCACCGACCGAGCGATGACCCTTGAGGCCCACCATCCCCTGCGCCTTGGCCTCGCTGATGAAGCGCTTCTCCAGCTCCTCGCTCGGCAGCCGGAAGACGACGTTCATCGCCGAGCGGCTGTCCTTGTCCACCGGCGCGCGATAGAAGCCCGCGTGCCGATCGATCGCGCCATAGAGCGCCTCGGCCTTCTGCTTGCTGCGGCGCCCCATGCCCTCCAGGCCACCCTGCTCCTCGACCCACTTCAAGACCTTGCCCATCAGGTAGATCGCAAAGCACGGCGGCGTGTTGTGCAGCGAGTCGGCCTTGGCCAGCGTCGGGTAGTGCAGCATCGTCGGCATGCCGTCGCGGCAGCGCTCGAGCAGGTCGTTGCGAATGATCACCACCGTCACGCCGGCGGGGCCGAGGTTCTTCTGCGCGCCCGCGTAGATCAGCGCGAAGGCGCGCGCGTCGATCGGGCGGCTGAGCAGGTCCGAGGACATGTCGGCCACGAGCGGCGCCGCGGGCTTAGGGAAGCTCGGGTACTGCGAGCCGAAGATCGTGTTGTTGGAGGTCAGGTGCACATAGGCCGCGCCGGGCGTGAAGAGGCACTCCTCCGCGCGCGGCACTCGGCAGTAGGCCCCTTCGACGGCGGTGTCGGCCGCCAGGTTGACCGTGCCGAAGAGCTGCGCCTCCTTGTAGGCCTTCTTCGCCCAGTAGCCGGTCACCAGATAATCGGCGGTCTGGCCCGGGCGCAGCAGGTTGAGCGGCACCGCCGCGAACTGCGTGCTCGCGCCGCCGCCGACCATCAGCACCGTGTAGTCGTCGCCGAGCCCGAGCAGCCGCTTGAACCGCGCCTGGGCGTCCTTGTGCACGGCCTCGTACTCGGCCCCGCGGTGGCTGACCTCCAGCACCGACATCCCCGTGCCCGCGAAGTCGAGCCACTCGGCGGCGGTCTCTTGCAGCACGCTCAGCGGCAGCGCCGAGGGCCCGGGACCGAAATTGAACGCGCGTTTCATCGGACTGCTCCTTCTTCAAACAAGCTTCGAACGGTCAAGCTTCGAACCATCAAGCTTCGAACCATCAGCGCCAGCGCCAGCGGCGCCGCGGCGGTCGGGGTCGAGCGCGCGGCGCGGGCTAGCCGCGCTCCCGGCTGTAGGCGGCGATCTTCTGCACCACCTCGTCACCGATGCGCAACAGGTTCTCTTTGCTGGAAGCCCCGATATGCGGCGCCATCAACACGCCCGGCAGGCCGACGAGGGGGCAGTCGGTCGGTGGTGGGTCGCTGCTCCAGACGTCCGTGGCGTAGCAGCGCACCTGGCCGCTCTGCAGCGCGGCAGCCAGCGCCGGCTCGTCCACGCAGCCGCCGCGGCCGGTGTTGACGATCACCACGCCGCGCTTCGTCCGCCCGAGGCGCTCGCCGTTGAGCAGGCCGCGGGTCTCCGGCGTCAGCGGGGCGTGCAGCGAAAGCAGGTCGGCGCCGCTCAGCACCGCGTCGAGCTCGAGCAGCTCGACCTGCGCGTTGTGCTGAACGAAGGGGTCGTAGCCGACGACCCGCATGCCGAAGGCCTTGGCGCGCTGGGCCACCGCCGTGCCGATGCGCCCGACGCCGATCAGGCCGAGGGTCTTGCCGAAGAGCTCGCTGCGCTTGAGCTCCTTCTTGAGGAACTTGCCCTGCAGCATGCCATTGTGGCCCTCGATCACGTGGTTGATCGCCGCCAGCATCAGGGTCAGCGCGAACTCCGCCACCGCCACGGTCGAGGCGTCGGGCGTGTTGTCGACGCGGATGCCGCGCTCCTTGGCGTAGGCGCGGTCGACGTTGTCGAGGCCCACGCCGCCGCGGATGATCAGCTTGAGCTGCGGCGCGCGCGCGAGGTACTCGCCCGTCGCCTTGGTCTTGCTGCGAATCAGCAGCACCTCGGCCTCGGCCAGCCGAGCCACGTCGTCGGTGACCTCGCCGAAGGCCTTGAGGCGCTCGGGCAGCGAGGGATCGAAGGCATCGGCCAAGAGAATCAGCATCGGGCTCCTCCGCCCCACGATGGGCAGGCGGACCCTAGCGCAGTCGCCCGCCGCCGGGAAGGGCACGCTGCGGCGCGCGATGCCGGGCCTCAGCGGTGCGGGCGAGGGTCGGGCGCGTTCGGTGCCGGCACGGGGTAGTCCGGCGACCGGGAGGCCTGGGTGTCGAGCGGGTCGCACTGGCAGACCCGGCAGCGGCGCTGCCGATCCCAGGCGCAGCTCGCGCCGGCGACGCAGCGCAGCTTGCGGTAGCGCGCGCACACCGTTGCGTCGCGGCGCAGCGGAGCACAGGCGCCGCTCGCCAACAACGCGAGCATCAGCGCGGTCAGCAGGACGCCTCGTCGCATCGCTTGCCCCTCCTTTGCAGACGCGCAGCATAGCGCAAGCGGGCGTGCCCACGCGCCCGCGGGGGGCTATGCTGCGCACCGCATGCGCCCCGCTCGTCTCGCCAGCGCTCTGTTCGTGCTCGCCTTGCTCGCGGCCGCCGCGCCGGCCGCCGCGCAGCCGCGCTGGCTGCGCCTCTCCTATCTCGGCGACGACGCCACCGGCCTCGGCCTGACCTGGAACACGCTGGGTCCCCGCCGGCCCGCGGCGGCGCAGGTGCTCTACGGCCTGGCGCCGGGCCGCTACGAGCGCCGCGCCCAGGGCAGCCTGCGCACGCTGGGCGGCCCCTTCGGCGTGCAGAGCGAGGTGGCACTGCGGCGCCTGCGGCCCGACACGACCTATTACTATCGCGTCGGCGACGCCCAGGGCGGCTGGAGCGCGGAGCAGCGCCTGCGCAGCCGGCCGGCCGCGGGCGACCTCTGCACCCCCTTTCGCTTCGCGATCGGCGGCGACGGCCGCGCCGATCGCTGGGAGGCCGCCCGCGGCACCAGCCAGCGCTGGCTCGGGGTGCTCGAGCGCATCCGCGGCGACGGGGCGCGGTTCGTCGTCCATACCGGCGACTTCGTCACGGACGGCAAGGTGCCGGCGCAGTGGGCCGCCTTCTTCGCCGCGACCGAGCGCTTCAGCGCCTCACTGCCCGTGATGTACGCGCTGGGCAACCACGACGATGGCCCGGGCGTCGGCCCCGGCATGTACTTCAGCAAGCTCTTGCAGCAACCCGCAGCCGCCTGCGCCGCGCCGGGCCAGCCGCTCGAGGAGTGCCATGCCTTCGAGGTGGGCCCCGTGCTCTTCGCCGCCGTCAGCACGCTGACCAGCTCGGCCCAGGGCGACATGCCCTTCGGCAATCAGGCGCGCTGGCTCGACGGCGTGCTCGCCGCCAGCCGCGCGCGCTGGAAGGTCGTCTACACGCACTATCCGAGCTACACGCGCGCCGGCTTCTTCGGCCACCCGCCCAACGAGCAGGGCCAAAACGCCGCCTTCGTCGCCGTCTTCAACGCCCGCGCGGTCGACCTCGTCGTCGCCGGCCACAACCATTTCTACGAGCGCTTCGCCCCCTCGCGCTGCGCCGACCCGGGCAGCGCCGAGCCCTGTCCCGTGGCGGCGGGCGCGCCCGGCACCGTCTACGTCACGACGGGCGGCGGCGGCGCCCAGGCCCTACCCTTCGCCGGCAGCACCGACGCCACCCGCCCCGCGGCCTCGACCGAGCACCACTACCTGCGCGTCGACGTCAGCGCGACCCGGCTGACCCTCGAGGCCGTCGCCGCCGACGGCCGCATCCTCGACCGCCACACCCTGCACAAGCCCGACGCGGCGATCGCCTGCGCCACAGCCCCTGCCCCCTTGCCCCGCCCCCTACCGCCCCCGCCGCCCAGCGCCCACGCGCGCCTGCTCCTCCTCGCCGCTGGCGCCAGCGCCCTCCTCCTCACCACCGCCCTGCTCTGGCGCCGCCGCCGCCGCGGCTGAGCCCCGGCCCCGCTCCCCGCTTCGCTGCCCCCGTCGCCTTACATCTGTCCACAAGAGACCTGGCTGTACTCCGACAGTCGGAGACCCTAGCGTGGATTCGACGAGGCGACCGGAACCGACGGGCGAAGCGCTGCGCGGCAAAGCCTGGGCAACCGCACTCGCAAATTCACGTAACTGCTTGCGTAAGTCTGGATCGCCGGTGCCGGCCGCCAGCCGCCTGACCGATCCGTAGGGGCCCGGGCTTGCCGGATCGCATCTTGCTGTGCTACTCGGCGCTCGTCCCAAACTGCCCCGCCTTCGGGGAGCGGACGAGCGCAGACATCACGGACGCGCTACTCGCGCGTCACTTAAGCGTCACTGACGCGTCACAGAGAAGGGGATCGAGACATGAGACGGATGAAAAATGGTGCGAAGTTCCTCGTGTTGGCTACGCTCGCGCTGGCTGCGCCCCGGGCGTCGCACGCGGGCGACGTAGCGCGGCAGCAGGGGCTGAAAGCACCGCCGCCGGCGCATCGGGTGGCTCACTCACAGATCGTCACTGCGCGGGTCGACACGCTCAGGGCGTTTGCGGAACGAGTTGGTGTTTCTTATGAGACGGCCGCCGGGATACGCCAAGCAACGAGAGGCGTGCTGAAACAGAGGATCCTGGCGCGATGCCGGGAATGCAAGAACCCCGGCTTGGGCACTGGAAAGAGCCGTCGACAATTGGCTGCCCCGACTTGCCGAACGTCAACTCATTGTCGCGCTGGCCAGGCGTGGAGAAGCCGTGGCGCCTGCGGTGGAGGCCGTCTTGGACAGCGCGTCTGTTACCGATCGGCTAACGGTGTTCGCCGAGGTATCCTCCGTGCTGGTCCATAAGCCACGCGCGCCAAAAGGTAGCGGTCGCGCAACGCATTGACGCTGACGAGGCTGCCTTTTCGCCCGTGCCCTTCACGCCTTAGCGCGATGACGCCACGACCCAGGGGTCCCGCCCCGGGTTCAAATGGGCAACGGTCCAGAGTCCGGTACCACCTATAGCTGCTGCTTCATGGCGTCGAGCCACGAGGCGAGCAGCGTGACGTGCCCGGCCAGCCTGCGCTCGAGCGCCACCGCGAGGGCCTCGTGGTAGAGATGCACCACGAGGTTGCGGTCATCCGCCATCGCCAACGCCTGCTCGGCCTGCGCCTGATCGAGCAAGCCAAGGGCGGCGAAGGTTCGGATGCAGCTCTTGGGGGAGGGGTGGTCGAGCCCGTGCACGCCGAGCGAAGCGCTGGCCGGCCTTCCACACCGCCTCGAGGTGTAGACGAAACGCAAGTCAGCCGGCCGCTCACGGGCGGGCAGCGGCGCCTTGCGCCTCCTGGCGTCGCCAGGGCCTGGTGCGCGACGGCCAGCGCGAGCTTCAATGCCACTTGATACCCTGCCCTTTACGGGCGGAAGTGGTTGTGTGGTCGCGACGGCTGGGCTTTCAGCGCGAGGGCAGCCCGACCGGGGCGAGCGCAGCGATGCCGACATCGATGTCCTGCGACGGCAGTCTGCGTGCGTACGAGCCGAGAGGTAGATCTCTGCCGGATGCCCGCGCAAGAGCGCGAGACGATCGCGCGGACCCGATCGAGGGCTCACATCCTTCATGCCACGAAGTCTAACAGCGCCGAGTCCCCCGGGGCGCCAGCCCCACCGCGTCTCTACCCAGACCGCTTCGGCGGTTGACGTTGGGGCCCGCCTGAAGCGCTGGCCTTAGCTGCGTCCGGGTGCTTCACCGCTCGCCGGCCTCGCCCCGCTTCTGATACACTGGCCAGGCTCTCGTTGCCGTCTCTCCTGACGGACCGTCATCACCAAGGAGCTTGAGCGATGCGCTGGCAAGGTCTTGCGTGGGTTGGGGGCTGCTGCGTGGTCGTGGGCGTGCTCGGGGGCTGCTCGCGGGATGGCTTCCAGCTCGACCCGGATGCGCGCGCGAAGCGCGACGCGGCGCGGGTGGATGCGCGCCGGCGCGACAGCGGCGTGCTGCCGGTGCGGGACAGCGGCCTCCGCGACGGGGCCGCCCAGGACGGCGCCGTGGCCCAGCGCGACGGCGGCCCACCGGTGCGCGATGCCCATGCTGGCGACGCGCCGCCGCCTGAGCGTGACGCCGCGCTGCCCGACGCCACGGCGGCCGACAGCGCGCCCGCCGACCAGACCCCCGACGCCTTCGCCTTCACCGACCTGACGGATCAGCCGCTGGGCTCGATCATCCTCAGCAACGCGCCGGCGATCACGGGGTTCAGTGGCACGGTGCTCGCCTCCGTAACGGGCGGCGGCTCGCCCGCGCTCCGGGTCGAAGGGGGCGCCTGGGGCCCGACCGCGCTGCTGCGCCCCGGTCAGACCCTGCAGCTCCAACTGACCTCGAGCCCCGAGGTGACCACCACCAGTGTCGCCGTGGTCAACGTCGGCACGGTGCAGGTCACCTGGTCCGTCACGACCAAGGCCGGCAGCACCCGCATCTTTACGACAGCGGGACCCCTTACCGGCAACCTGGGCGGCCTCGGCAATGCGCACGCGACCTGCCAGTTCGAGGCCAGCCGGCTGGGCTACAGCGGCATCTTCCGCGCGCTGCTCTCGACGCGGGGGATCGCGGCCAAGGATTTGCTGACGATTACCTATCCGGTGGTGCGGGCCAGCGATAGCGTCGTCGTCGATGGCGTGTACCTGTGGGACGGCGCCCTGACGAACCCTGTTCGACCGACGACCGGTGGCATCAATGCCTGGACCTGGACCGGCGGGCTCGGCAACGACCCGGCAGCCGGCCCGGAGGATACCTGCGGCGACTGGCGCACGACCAGCGGCCAGGGCCGCGTGGGCCTGGCGCAGTACACGGACGCGTACTGGCTGCACTACACCCCATACGACCACCGGGCCTCATGCAGCGAGGGCAAATACCTCTACTGCGTCGAACAGCCGCGGGCGCTCGGTCCGGTGCTGACCCTCACGCCCCGCAGCGCCGCGATGGTGGTGGGCGAGAACGCCAGCCCGGGCTACGGGCGGCCGGTCACCTTCACCGTCGAGAACGTCGGCGACAGCAATACCGTGCCGCTCGCGCTCAGCCTGAGCAACAGCACGAACTTCGAGCTGACCACCGACAACTGTGCGGGCAAAAGACTGGCCTCGGGCATGACCTGCACGGTCGTCGTCCGGCCCCGGGCATGGAACGCGGGCACCTTCGCGGGCACCCTCGACGCCAACGCCCCCGGCCCGGCGCAGGCCGACTTGAGCCTGGTGGCCGGCACCCTGGTCTTCCGCACGGCCACGACCCTGGGCGGCAACCTCGGCGGCCTGGCCGGCGCGGACGGGATTTGTTCCACGGCAGCCGCCAGCGCGGGCCTGCCCGGTGTGTTCAAGGCCGTGCTCTCGGATGCGACGACCCACGCGGTCGACCGCTTCTCGATTCGCTACCCCGTGGTCACGACGAATGGCAAGGTCATCGCCAGCGCCAACTTCTGGTCGCAGAACCCCGAGAACGGTGGTGCCGCCTCGATCGGCCCCAGCAGCACGGATTTCATCTGGACCGGCACCCAACCCGGGGGCGTCAGGAGCGCCGACACCTGCCGCAACTGGACCTCGGACGCCGCCTCGGATCTGGGCCGGCAGGGCCAAGCGAGTGCCACGGACTACTACACCTGCCCCCGCGGGTCCCTCGGGCCCTCCGTCTTCAACTGCGGCTCGACCCCGTGTACGACCGGCCGCGCCCTGCTCTGTATGGGCCCATAGGGCGAGGGACCTTCAGCGGGCGGCGAGGTGGTCTTCGAGGTCCTCGAGCTGCTCGCCGACCCAGGCCGCCTTGGGCTCGCCGCGACGCTCGCGGGCGTGGCGCAGCTCGAGCAGCGTCACGGCGCCCGCGCGATCGCCGTGCTCGAGCACAGCGCCCGCGAGGTCGGCCAGGTCGGCCTTGGGGTCGCGCGCGAGCGCGGTCTGCAGCGCGCGCGTCTCGCCGGCCCGGGCCAGCCGCACGATCTCGCTGCGCAGCGCCCTGGCCGCCCGGTCGGTCCCACGGTCGTAGGCGATCGGTTGCGCCAGCTTGGCCTCGGCCGCCTCGGCCACCGTGCGGTTGAAGCCGGGGTGCAGCGCGACGAGCGCCTGGTAGAAGGCGGTCCAGTAGGCGCGCGCCTGCGCCAGGCTCTCCTGCCAGTCCTCCTCGGTCGGCCAGCGGCGCCGCTTGAAGGCACGCTCAGCCTCGGTCATCGCCACCCACGGCTCGAAGGACCGCTCGCGCGCCAGGTGATCAACCCCGGCACCGCCATAGTAGAGCGCGGTGGCGCTGCCGACGAAGGCCTCGTTGACGGCGCCGCAGTAGGCGCAGACGACGTTGCTGGTGCCGTGCACGAGCTTCGGTTGAAACGAGGCCCCGCACTGCGGGCAGACGCGCGGCTGGGCGCACTCACGCTCGGCCTGCGGCTGGAGCAGGCGCGCCCAATCGGCCTGCTTGCGCACCAGCAGCCGTTGGCAGCGCAGCTCGACCTCGCGCAGCGCCCCGTCGCGCTCACGCTGTAGCGCGCGCCAGGCCAGCGTGACCTGGCGGCGCTCCGCCCCGACGAGATCGAGCCCATCGGTGGCCTCGTCCCACTCCTGCTCGAGCTTGCTCACGGCCTGCTCGACCTTCTCGCGCAGGCCGCGGAAGCGCGCCTCGACCGCCGCGAGGCCCCCGCCGATCGGGCCGGTGTCGAGCGGGTTGAGCCGCACGAGCTCGTCGAGCCCCGCCTCGGCCTCGGCCTCGACCTCGGCCACCCGCGCCTGAACCTTGCCCCAGAAGGCGCGCCAGCGCTCGTGCAGCGGCTGCAGCCGCGCGCGCGCCGGCGTCGTCAGCGACTCCATCATGGCGTCTCGACCTTCCCCCCGAAGGGGCTGTCGCAGTAGTCGCAGCGCAGGTGATCCTCGCGCACGCGCGGCGCCCCGCAGGCGGTGCAGCGCAGCACGAAGGCCTCGCGCGCCGGCCCCTTGCCCGCGGGCCCCTTCCCGGCCGCGGCGAAGGCCTGGGCGAACATCCCGCGCTTGGGCAAGACGCGCTGCCGATAGAGCGCCAGCGTGCTCTCGCGCAGCTCGCCGATCACGCGCTGCAGCCGCTCGGCCCGCCGGTGCTGCGGCGCGTCGTCGAGCGGCCAGTCGATGGCCCGCAGCCGGGGCTCGGCCTGCTGGGCGACGATCGTCAGCACGTCGTGGAGCTCGCCGACCGGCGCCCCGAAGCGCATGCCGGTGGTGCGCGCCAGGCGTTCCCGGGCCTCATCGGCGGTGGGCGAAACGCCCCAGCGCTTCAGTATCGCCTGCCACGCGGGCGTCGTGCCGTTGGGCAGCTCGACAGCCAGCGCCGCCTGCAGCGCCTCACCCACCGCCGCGCCGAGCCAGTGCTCGAGGCCCTCGAGCTCCGCCGCCGTGCTCATCGCGGTGGACCTAGACCGCAAGGTCGTCGTCGTGGCCGCCGGCACCCGCGTACTGCTCTTGGTACTTGGTCATCAGCTCGCCGTGCTTGATCATCAGCTTCACGTCGGCCTGGAAGCGCGTGTTCCAGAAGGCGGCGATCTTGGAGATATCCATCGCCGTGATGCCGAAGTGCTGCTTGAGGTTGGCGTTGACGTCCGCCCCGCTCTGACCCCACGCCCCCATCGCGCCCATGATCTCGGCATAGCGCTCGAAGCTGACCGGCTCGTCTCCGGACTGTCCCGCGCCACCACCGGCGCCGACCGCGCCCGTTTGGGCCTGCGTGAAGGCGGCGCCGAAGGCCTGCGCGATCACGAAGCTGGTATCGCGCTGCATGCGCGCCTGGAACTCGTCATTCACGCGCTGCCACTTGGCGGCGTCCATACCGAGCCGCAGCAGCAGTTGGGCCTGCCGCCCAGCGTCGGTCTCGCTGCCGAGCGCCGCCGCGGCCTTGGCCCAGCCTTCCACCGTCACGCCCTCGAAGGGCGCGAGCAGCGTCGGATCGGCCGCGGCCGCGCGTTGCGTGGCATTTGCCTGCTGGCGGAACCGCGCGTTGGCCATTGCCTGCACATGCCGATCCGCCGCCTCCTCGCGCGGCAGGTCGCGATAGTGATGCACGATGAACGAGGCCACGATCCGCCACCACTCCTCCTTTCCGGAGAGCCCATGCTCGCGCAGCTTGGCCTCCAAGGCCGTGGAGTCCTCGGCTTCGGCCTCCTCGAGCTCGAAGCCGATGAGACAGAAGGTCTCGAGGTCGTCGGGATCGAGGCTCCCGAAGGACGGCGAGCAGGCCACGCACATGCTCTCGTGGTCCAGGCGGGCGCGCTCCTTGTCGTCGTCGTCGCGCTCGGCCGCGTCCAAGTAGCGCGCCCAGCCCATCGAGTTGTTGACGCTCCACTCGGCGCGGGCGGCGGCCCTGTCGTCTTCCTGGGCGGCGGCCTCGGGCTCGTCTTCCACCGCGGCTGGCTCCTCCTCGCGGGGCGCCGGAGCCATCGCCGCGCCAGCCAGACTGCTCACGCCCTTCTTCAGCTTGTCGAAGAGTCCCATCTGCGTCCTCCTGACGATCGCGTAGGGGGAGAGGGAAAGGCGGCGCTCGTGCGCCTCGCCCGGCACTCGCCGACCGACGCCCGCTCCCCAGTCTCGCTGCCCAGTGCGGCCATCATGACGGCAGCGCGCCGCGGGTTCAATCGTTGAACGAAGCTTTTTTCGCCGGGGGCGGCCCTGGAGTGGGCGGGGCGAAGCGCCGGGCTGCGCCCGCGTCGGCTCGAAGCCCCGCGTCGCCATGCCCCACGCCGGCATCGGGGGTCAAGGGCAGCGCGACCTGGTAGCTACGCGAGAGGCTGTTGTTGAGCTCGTTCGACTCGTTCAGCACGCACTCCGAATCGATCACAGCACAAGCCGTGAAGCCGCTGCCCAAGGCCGGCGGCGATGAGAGCCTCGCCTACAGCGACGCGTCGGGCCGGGACTGCTTCACCGACGGCCGCCCGTTGCTGGCCGAATTCTCGGTGGCATCGCCCAGCTCGAGGGCTCGAACGCGGCCGGGGCGCTGGTCGTCCGGTTCGAGCTCGAGGTCCTCGCCACGCGGCCCGTCGAGTAGGGCGGACCCGGGGCTCCAACGCCAGCAGCGCGTCAGAGCGAGGTCTCCGCCCCGGCGAGGAAGGAGAAGCCGCGCAGGGGGGCCGGCACGATGTCCGGATTGGCGATCGGGTCCATGAAGCCCTGACCCTCGAAGCCGCGCGCATCCAGCACATTGAAGGCGTTGCCGAAGAGCGCCAGTCGCCGGCCCACGAGCAGATAGCGTAGACCGAGATTCCACTGCGCCTGCGGCCCGACCCGCTCGAAGTAACGGTCGGTGAAGCCCGAGATGCGCAGCGGCTCCTCGACCGGCTGCCCGTTTTCGATCCGGCCCAGCCGCGAGGTACCGAAGGGCGTGCGCCCAATGAGGTTCGGATCCTCGAGCGAACCGGTGACGGTCAGGTTGGTGTTCAGCAGCAGGCGCTCGCGCCAGAGGTTGAACACGGCCTGCAGCACGAACCATTGGTTCGGCAGCGAGCGCAGCTTGCCGAGGTCCTTGATGGCGCTGTCGTTGAAGCTGTAGCCCAGCGAAAGGCTGTGGCCGGCGGTGAGCGCGAGCTGGGCCAGCAGCTCGACAGCGTGAGTACCGATACCCGGCACGTTGTTGAACTGGTTCCCGACCTCGGCGATGAAGTCCGTGATCCAGGTATAGGAATAGTCGGCGCGCAGGGTCAGCTCCCGGACGCCTTCGCGGCGCTGCACGAGGCGGGTGTTGACCTGGCCCTGCAGCGCGCGGCTACGCTCGACTCGCAGCTCGGGATTGCCGGGAATCAGAAAGCCGACCCGAGCGTTGTCGGTCTTGACCAGCGAGGGCGGCCGAAAGCCCTCGGCGTAGCTGGCCTTGAGGTTCCACGCCGGCGAAGGCGACCAAACGGCCGCACCGGAGAAGAGCACCACCGGATCGAGCGCCCGACGGCCCGCGTAGAGCTGCAGCCGCGAACCGGCGGTCAGCGTCAGCGCGGGCAACAGCCGGTGCTGCGCGTTGGCGAACAAGCCCCCGGCCAAGCGATTCGACGCGGCGGTCAGCGGCACCGTGCAGCTGCGTCCGTCAGCAGCGGGGTCGCAGGCGAAGCCGAGCTGGCCAAGCGTCGCCGGCTCGAGGCGCAGCGTGGCGCGGTACGAATTGAGCCAGTCATAGAACAACTCGCCGCCGAAGAGGACTTGAGTGCGGTACGGCAGAGCGAGGTCGACGTCGACCGAGGCGCCAACGCGGTGGCTGCGATAGAGTTCGTTGGCCGCCAGACCCCCGGGCGCGAGGCCGAAGGGCACCAGCCCGATGATCGGCTTGTAACCGATCCAATAGTCGGCGAAGAAGGCGCGTGCATCGAGGCCGAGCCGCTCCCTCAGCAAGCGCCGCCGAAAGCGCAGGATGCCCGCGCGCACCCCGATGTCGTAGCGCAGGCTGCGCGAAATTCGATCGGCATCGACGCGCGCCCCGCACAGCGCCCCACGGGTCGGATCGCTGCAGTCGAGGCGGTCCTCCTCTAGGTTGACCTGCGGCGCGACGGCATTGATGCCGATCGGCGAGGCCCGCTGGACGCGCGGCAGGTGGACGATCAGCGACCAGGGACCCGCGCCGAGGTTGATCGAGCCACCGAAGTCGCGGCTGCGCGGGCCGCCCGTGACGAAGGGGCGCTCCGTGGTCACGACGCCGCCCTCGGTGGCGATCACGCGCACCGGCATCTCGATGCCGCGATCGATCCAGGTGCGGTAGTAGGCGTGGGCGAAGAGCTTGAGCCAGCCGCCGAGCAGCTTCGTGCCACCCATCAGATAGGTGCGGAGCTGGTCGCGCTGGCCGGCGGTCGCGGTGCCGACGCTAGCGTGCGCCCGCAGCCCGTTCACGTCGTCAGCCGACTTGGTGATCACGTTGCCCACGCCGACGAAGGAGTTCGAGCCCCACAGCACGCCGCCCGGACCACTGGTGATCTCCGCGCGCTGGACGAGCTCGACGGGCAGCCACTCGGTGAGCAGCGGAAAGCCCGCGGGGTCGTACATGTCGAGGCCATCGAGCAGGTAGAGCGTGCCGAAGAGGATGCCGCGGGCGATCGGCGCCGAAGCGCCGCCGTAGGCGTAGCGGAACGGCAGGAACCCAGGCACCGTCGCCACCGCGTCGCCGAGCGTCTGGTGGCCCTGGCGCTCGATCTTCTCGCCGGTCAGCACCGTGATCGTCGCCGGCGCCTGCTGGACCGTGGTCGGCGTCTTCATCGCCGAGAGCACGACGTCCTGGAGCGGGTCGTCGGCCGCGGGCGCCGAATCTGGCGCCGGGAGCGACGCGGTCGGGTGGTCCGAGCGGGTGGCCGCGGCACCGACCTCAGTCGCCGCCGGCGCGGCACGAGGCCCAGGCGCCGCCCGCGTCGGGAGCGGTAACAGCCCCGTCGCGCCAGCGACCAGGGCGGCCAGCAAGGCGGGTTCCAGAGCGATCGAAGACCACCAAGCGCTGCGCTGCATGCGAATCCCTCTCGGCGCCGGCGCCCCCGCACCGCACGAGCGAGGCCTCGCCGCGGCGGCCGCGCCGCTCCTCAGGGTGCGGCGGCGCCGAGCTGGCGCAGCTCGGGCGGCAGCGTGAAGACCACATGTTCCTCTACCGTGGTCGAGACTTCAACTTCGGTGGCGCCGAGCTCGCGCAGGCGCGCGACGACGTCCTGCACCAGCTCCTCGGGCGTGGAAGCCCCCGAGGTCACGCCCACCGCGGAGACGCCCTGCAGCCATTGCGGCTGGATCTCGGCGCCGCGGTCGATCAAGTAGCCGGGCACCCCGCGCGACTCGCCGACCTCGACCAGGCGCTTGGCGTTGGAGGAGTTATTCGAGCCCACGACCAGCAGCAGATCGATCCGACTATCGGCCAGCGCCTTGACCGCGTTCTGGCGGTTCTGCGTCGCGTAGCAGATATCGTCGGCGCCGGGCGTCTCGAGCTGCGGAAAGCGCCGCATCAAGACCGCCATGATCTGCTTGGTGTCATCCACCGAGAGCGTCGTCTGCGTCAGCACGATCAGCGGTTTGTCCAGCGGCAGCTCGACCCGCTCCGCATGCGCCACGTCGGTGACCAGCGTGATCGACGCTGGAGCGTGACCCAGGGTGCCGACGACCTCATCGTGGCCCTCGTGGCCAATCAGCACCAGGTTGTAGTCGCGCTTGACGTAGCGCAGCACCTCGAGATGCACCTTGGAGACCAGCGGGCAGGTGGCGTCGACCGTGCGTAGCCCGCGACGGTCGGCGTCCTCGCGCACCGCCGGCGAGATGCCGTGCGCGGAGAAGATCACCAGCGCACCGGCTGGCACCTCGTCCAGCTCATCGACGAAGCGCGCCCCTTGCTGGCGCAGGTGGTCGACGATGAAGCGGTTGTGGACGATCTCCTTCCGCACGTAGATCGGGGCGCCGAAGCGCTCGAGCGCCAGCTCGACGATCTTCACCGCCCGCTCGACACCGGCACAGACCCCGCGTGGGCGGGCCAGAATGACTTTCATGGCAAGACACTATGCTCCTCGGGCCACACCGCTCCGCGCTCGGGCAGAGGGTCAGGCCACGCTCGTGGCAGCCGCCAACGCTTCGACCGCGCCCCAGGCCTGGTCGCGCAAGCCGGCGTAGCGGCGGTTGAGTGCTTCATCGTCGGTGGCGTGGGCGCGCGTGAAGGCGATGATCTCCGTGACCTCCACGCGCGAGATCTTGGGCGCCGCGCTGGTGCGCCGTGCCACCTCGCGCACGGTACCGACCGCCATCCACAGCGCCCAGAGACAGAAGAGTCGCAGATCGCTGCGCTGCGGCGGCACGGCCAGCGTGTAGGCCTGCGCCACGTCGAGGTGTTCGAGCGTGCGCCGCAGCAGCGCCGCCAAGGGCGCGGGCAGCATGCCCCCGCGCCGGCCGACCCACTCGCGCGGCACGAAGCTGGTCCCGCGCTCGCCGTCGGCCACCTGGTCCTTGACGATGTTGGTGAGCTGCAGCCCGAGGCCGAAGCGCCGCCCATCCTCGAGCCGTGCGGGCGAAGCGAAGCCGCCACCCAACGCGTCGTCGAAGAGCCGCGTCAGCATCAGCCCCACGGTGCCGGCCACATAGTGGCAATAGCGCTCGAGCTGGGCCAGGTCCGCGCAGACCCAGACCGTCCCGTCCTCGGGCTCGGGGTGCGTCATCGCGCTCATGCCGCTGACCATCTCCTGCACACAGCCGTCGATCGCGGCGCGCTGCGGCGCGGGCAGGCTACCGTACGCCGCCAGCACGGAGCCCAGCCCCTCGACCAGCTCCTGATAGGCCGGCGTGGCATCGGCGGGCCAACGCGCGAGAAACGCGGCGACCTGGCGCTCGGCGAGCGCGCGCTCGGGGGCGGCGACCATCGCGCTGAAGCGGCGGTAGAGGTCGCGCCGGTGGCCAAGCTCGAGGTCGTTGCGGTCCTCGATCGTGTCGGCGATGCGGCAGAGCAGATACGCCACACAGACGGCATCGCCGAGGGTGCGCTCGAGCACCGGAATGGTGAGCGCGAAGGTGCGCGAGACCCCGGGCAGCACGCCATGGCAAAAGGCCCAGGCCGCGGCGGAGGCGGCGGGGTCAAAACCGGCGGTCGTCGCCTCGGCGACCTGGCAGGGCAGAGAGGCTCGGGTCATGCAAGGCTCGCGGCTGCCGACCCGGAGCCAAGCGTCGCCCCTAGGTCCAGCGACGTGGATGAAAGGGGCCCTAGCAGCAAGGGCCCGGCGGCGAGGGCCAGACGGAACGCCGCGGGCATAGCGGGGAGTCTTTCCAGGCGTTCCAACGCGGCCCTCGACGTCCAGCACGAGCGAGATGGTCCCCGCGGGTGCAGGGAGCTGCACCTAGAGCTACTTCAGCCCCCGCCTCGTGGCAAGGGGCGCGTGGCGGGGGGGGGTCGGCGCGCACGGGTGCGCGCGCCGTGGCAGGTGCACGTCCGGGCACTTTTGGGTGACTATCCGCGGCTCGAGTGGAGGGAGCTTTCCGATGCAGCGACGACGACCGACGATCGGCATCACCTGCGGCGATCCAGCGGGAATTGGTCCCGAGATCGTGGTGCGTGCGGTTCGCGATCCGCGCGTGCGGGCGGCCTGTCGCCCACTGGTGATCGGGGACCCGCAGGTGCTCACGCTCGCTCTGCAGCTCTGCGGTGGCGCTGGCCGCCTCCAGCTGGTGGACCGCCCGGAGCCGGCGGACGCGCCAACGCCGGCGGCCGAGGACGTCATCGAGGTGGTCGCGGCGGGCGAGCTGCCGCCGGGCACGCTGCGCTGGGGCGCCATCCAGGCCGCGGCCGGCCAGGCCGCCTTCGCCTACGTCGAACGCGCCGTTCAGCTGGCGTTCGCGGGGACGATCGACGCGCTGGCGACCGCGCCGCTGCACAAGGTCGCCCTGCGCCAGGCGGGCGTGCCCTATCTCGGGCACACGGAGCTGCTGGCGGGGCTGACGGGCGCGCACGAGCCCCTGACGATGTTCGAGGCCGGCGCGCTGCGAATCTTTTTCCTGACACGCCACGTCTCGCTGCGCCGCGCCTGCGAGCTGGTCGAGCGCGGGCGCGTGCTGGACGTGCTGCTGCGGGCCGCAGGGGCGCTCGACCGCCTGCAGGTCCCACCCGGTCCGCTGGCGGTCGCTGCGCTCAATCCGCACGGCGGGGACGACGGGCTGCTCGGCAGCGAGGAGCGCGACCAGCTGCTGCCGGCGATCGCCGAGGCCCGGGCGCGCGGCTGCGCCGTGGAGGGGCCGATCCCCGCCGACGCCGTGTTCCACCAGGCGCGCCAGGGGCGCTTTCGCGCAGTCTTGGCCCTGTATCACGACCAGGGGCACATCGCGGCCAAGACGCTCGACTTCGAGCACACCGTGGCGCTGACGCTGGGCCTGCCCTTTCTACGTACCTCGGTCGATCACGGCACGGCCTTCGATTTGGCGGGGCAGGGCAGGGCCAGCGCCATCAGCATGATCGAGGCGGTGCTGACGGCGGCCCGCTACGCCGGCGGCTGGCGCGAGGAACTTCGTCATGCACGCGCAGCGCGAAGTCGGATATAGTCGCGGCCCCGCGATGACGGGAAGGGAGGATTCCGACGATGCGAAACTTTTTCCGACTGACTGTGGTGTCCGTGGCCCTGGCCGCGGCGTGCTCGCTGGGGTGCAGCGACGGCGACAAGCCTAAGCAGGACGCCGGCCGCACCGATGCGCGCGCGCGCACCGACGCCAAGGTGAAGGGCGACCTCGGTACGGTCACTTCGGCCTGCACCAACACGGCCGATCAGGCGGCGCTGAACGCCACGTACGGCGATGGCGGGGGCCGCTCGATCGCGGAGATCAGCACGGCCTGCGGCCTCGCGTGCATCGCGGCACCAACCCAGTCCTGCGTCGATACCTGTATCAACAACGCCACCAAGAACGGCATCAGCGCCGGCTGCACGGGCTGCTTCAGCGTCCGCTTGCTCTGCACGATCGCGAACTGCGCCCAGGTCTGCGCGGCGGCACCGACCTCGGCCGCCTGCGCCAACTGCGGCTGCGGCAACAACCCGGGCAAGGTCAACTGCGTCAAGGGCTTCACGACCTGCTCGGGGATTCCGTCGACGACCGAATGCCCGTCCTCGTTCGACGCGGGCGTGACGCGCGACGCCGCCGTGATCAAGGACGCCGGCGCCGTGATCAACGACGCCAGCCACGACGGCACCTCGCACCTCCCGGACTAGGCAAAGCTCCCCGACGGGAAGCGAAGGGCGCGCGGTCTGGTCGCTTCCTTCGCCCCACGGGCGCCTCAGATCCAGGCCAGCACCCGCGCCGCGAGCTGCTTGAGGGCGGGTCGCTCGCCAGCCGCCACTAGCCAATCCAACGCCGGCGTGCGCACCAGGCGACGAAACGCCGCCGCCCCCGCAAACGACGCGGCGAAGGCCTGCTTGCAGCGCCATTCGTAGCCCGCGAAGGCGAGGCGTTCGTGGTGACCCGTCAGCACCTGCTGCAGCGCCGACGCCGCGAGCAAGCCGGAGCGCATGCCCTGGGCGATGCCCTCGGCCGTAGCCGGGTGCGTCAGGCGGCCGGCCTCGCCGACGACGATGCGGCCGGGCGAGCTGAGCTGACCGACGTTGTAGTCGTAGACGATCGGGTGGCCCTGCCACTTGCCGAGCTGGCGCGCGCCGGCCAGGCGCTCGGCGAAGTGCTTGTCGAGAAAACGCTGAAAGAGCTGGCGGGCTCGCTGCTCGCGCGCCGGGTCCTCGTAGGTGATGCCGATGTTGACGCGCGTCGGCGACTCGGGGAAGAGCCAGCCATAGAGCGGCGTCAGCATCTTGTCGAAGATCATCTCGACGTGGTCACCACGATGCGGCACGTTCTCCCACCAACCCATGATCGCCTGAATCATGCGCTTGGGGCGCGCTGCTTCTTTGGTGGTCAGCGTGCAGTGCGCCCCGCCGGCAACCACCGTATAGCGCGCCTTGACGCGCGTACCGTCGCGGGCCTCGAAGCCGACCACACGCCCCTGGTCTTCGACCAGGCGCACGGCGGTGCAGTCGGGGATGAAGGTCACGCCCAGCGACTGCGCGCGCTGGAGCAGCAGGTGGTCGAGGACGCGGCGCGGACAGATCACGGCATCGAGCTCGCGCCCCGCCGAGAGGTAGACCTCGCGGTCGCCCGGCGTCACGAGCCGCAGGCCGCGGATCCAGAGCGCGTGGCGCTCGACCTCAGGCCAGACACCGAGCTCGCGCAGCACCGCGATGCCCTTGGGCGAGATGCCGCTGCCACAGGTCTTGTCGCGCGGGAAATCGTGCCGGTCGACCAGCAGCACCTTGCGCACGCCGAGCTGCCCCAAGCGCAGGGCCGTGGCCGTGCCCGCGGGGCCGGCGCCAATAATCGCCACATCGGCCTCGAGCTGCCGAATCGGCGGAGCCACAGCAGGAGCGAGCTGATCCATGCGACGACCTCAACCAGCGCAGAGTGGCGCGCATCCTATGTCGCAGCGCGCGCGGCAGGCAAGACCGCGGCAGCAGTGGCTAAGCGCGCTAACAGACCGAGGCGGCGGGATCAGCGTCGGCCAGGCGCGGCGGGTCGAGAGCCCTTTGTTGGGGGGCGGTCGCCGGCCGCCGAGATCCTGGCCAAGGGCCCCCAGCTCTCACTGACGGACAGGTCCGCCAAGGTGATCGCGCGTTGGAGCACGGGGGTAGCAGCCCTCGCGTCGATGGGCAGCAGCAGAGCCCGCGCGCAGCGCTCCACCTCCTCGCACCACGCCTCAGCAGCGGCGGCGCTCGAGTTGGTAGCCATCGCCAGGAGCGGCGGGAGCACGTCGCGCGCGGCCTGGCGTGCATGCCGGTCTTTAGGCCAATAGGGTGTCGCCGTGTCTACCGCAAGCGCGGGCCCGAGGGCCTGACTGGCGCGCACCAGCTCGCCCACCAGCACCGCCATCGCTTGACGTATCCGCAGGTTCAAGTCCTCGGGCAGCTTCCGCAGCTCGGCGGGCAGGCCGCTGATGGCCTGGGCGGCCTGCACTCTGCCCGTCTGCGGCGCCTTGACCGTCTGCGGCGCCTTGACCGTTTGCAGCACCTTGACCATGTGCAACGCCGAAAGAATGCTGGCCCAAGTGGGGTCGGGAAGGGGATAGAAGAGGCCCCTGTGGTCGATGAGCGGATAGGCTGAGAGCAAGCCGCCCTGAAGGTCGGTTGCGATGCGCGCGATGAAGGGCATCCGCTCCCTTGATGCGTCGCCCCTGGGGGGCTCGACGCGCACCTCCTTCAGCACAACGTCATGCTGCCCCGACCGGAGCTGTCGGCTCCTCGGATAGAGAGCAGTCAGCATCCGAGCGAGCGTGTCAGGGTCTGGCGTCATCCACTCGGGAAAGAGCGCCCTCCGCGCGAACTGAAGAGGGCTGCCCTGGGGTGCGCGCGACCGAGCCAACCTGAGGGCGTCCGCAGAGAGCGCCGCACGGGGCAGCGTCAGGACGCCGACGCCCGTGCGCGGATCGACCGACCACTCGAAGATGGGCAGCGTCGCCGCGCGTTCTCCGGCGGCCGTCTGGGTGACGAAGACCAGCTCCCGGACCGACATCGCCAGCGCCGCCGCCGCGCCGACGAGCGGTGCCCCGTGCTTCCTGCGATCGCCCAGGAAGCCGAGCGCTCCCGCCGACGAATGCAGGCCCCCGCCGATCACGGGAACCTCACGCCGTTCGAGCCGCCAGTACGACCGCCCCGCTGCGCCCGGCACCACGACGCGGGTGGGCACCGCTTGCATCTCTTGGCGCGTGTCCCCGCTCCAAATGTGCTCCATGGCACGGTCGGAGATCTGAAGGCGTGGCTCCGCCCGCGCAACGCGGGCGCCCGGCAGGGCCAAGGCCACCGCGAGTCCGAGCCACGGCAGCGCGCGGGATCGAAGGCTACTGGGCATGACTACTGGGCATGACTACTGGGCATGACTACTGGGCATGAGGCGTCGCGCCCCGTGCCGAAAGGGCTGGGGCCACGGCTAAGGCAGGCAAGAAGTCGGCCGGCTTCGTGGTGCGCCCCACAGGGCTCTAACCCCAGCAGGATTGGCCCGAACGGGGCGCTCGGCCCGCGCCTGCCCTCACCACCGCCTCCGCCTTTCAGACACCGACTTTCAGACACCGATCGGCGGTTGGCGCCGCGGGCAGCCTCCCACGCGTGCCCTGCCTATTCTCGACCGAGGGCCTGCAGCAGCTGGGCGCGGGCGAGGGCCAGCGCGTGGTCGGCTTGGACGACCTGGGACGCGGCCTGGGTCAGGGCGACCTGGGCGTCGCCGAGCTCGAGGATGCTGCCGGCGCCAGTCTCGTAGCGCCCTTCGGCCAGGCCCAGCCGCTGCTGGGCAAACTCGAGCGCCTCGCGCGCCGCCTCCAGGCTGGCCTTGGCGGCCCGCACACCCAGGCGCGCCTGCTCGAGCGCGACCCGCACCTGCTGGCGAAGCGCCGTGCGCTGCGCCGACAAGGCCGCGACGCTGGCCTGCGCCTCCCGCCTCTGCGCCGGCACCAGACCGCCCTCATAGAGCGGCCAGCTCACGCCGGCCTGGGCGTTCCAGTTCCAGGCCAGCGCGTCGAGCTGGGTGCCGGCGTCGGTCAGGCTCGTGGAGACCGTCAGCGCCGGCCAGTAACGCCCGCGGGCCGCCCGCCCGCTCAGCTCGGCGCTGCGACGCTCTTGCTCGAGGCCCGCGAGCTCGGGGCGCCGGCCCAGCGCCTCGTCGAGCAGCTCGGCCAACGCGCGCTCCTCGCCGCCCACCGGCGGCAGCGTCTCGTCGGCGACCTCGAAGTCGCGCTCGTCCTCGAGGCCCATCGCCTGCTTGAGCTGGGCCTTGGCCACGGCGTAGGCGTTCTCCGCCTCGATCAGCTGCAGCCGCGCCTGCGCCACCTCGCTGCGCGCCTGCGCCCGATCGATCGGCGGGCGCGTGCCGACCTCGACGAAACCCTCGACCTGGCGCAGATGACGCTGCTGATTGGTGAGCTGCTCGCGCGCGACCTGCACCAGGGCCCGCTGCGCGCGCGCGGCGAAGAACGCGGCGCGCAGCGCGAGGCTGAGCTGCTGGCGCGTCGTGCGCGTAGCCAGCGCCGCAGCCTGGGCGTTGGCCCGCGCGGCTTGCCAGCGGTCGCTCGTCTGGCGGAAGTCCCAGACGAGCTGCGAGGCGCTCAGACCGAAGTTGAAGAAGTTGAAGGTGGCGAGGGAATTGCCCCCAGCCCCGCGCAGGTCGCCGGGGACGACGCCCGGACGCAGGGCAAAGTTGCCGGTGGTGCGCTGGTAGCTCGCGTTGCCGCTGAGCTGCGGCAGCAGCGGCGCGCGCGCCTGGTCGGCACGGGCGGCGGCGGCCTGCGCCTGGGCCTGCGCCTGGGCCAGGTCGGGGTGGCGCTCGAGCGCCAGCTGCAATGCCTGTTGCAGCGTCAGCATGCGAAACGTCGCCGCCGCGGTCAGCAGCACCAGACTGGTCATCGCCTTGCCCTCAAGAGGTGTCTCCTCACTCGTAGCGCAGCGCGGTAATCGGATCGAGACGGGAGGCCTTGTGCGCCGGATAGAGCCCGAAGCCCACGCCCACCAGCGCGCTGAAGCCGACCGCCAGCGCGATGATCTCGGGGCGCACCAGCATCGGCCAGCCGAAGGCGGAGGCCAGCCGCGCGGCGGTCAAGAGGCCGAGCCCGACGCCGATCAGGCCGCCCAGCAGCGCCAGCGTCAGCGCCTCGACCAGAAACTGCGCCAGGATATGTCCCGGACGCGCGCCGACCGCCATCCGCACGCCGATCTCGCGCGTCCGCTCGGTGACGCTGACCAGCATGATGTTCATGATGCCGATGCCACCGACGAGCAGCGAGACGGCGGCGATGCTGGCCAGCAACGCCGTCAGCGTGTTGGTGCCTTGCTGCATCGCGCCCGCCATCTCGGTCAGGTTGCGAATCGAGAAGTCGTCGTCGGCGCCCGGTTGGATGCGATGCCGCTCGCGCAGCAGCGCGGTGACCTCGCTCTGCGCCCGGGTCACGTCGGCAGCCGAGGCCGCCCCGACGAAGACCACGCCGGCGATGTAGTTACCGAGCCCGCCCTGGATCTTCGAGCGATAGGTGCTGACGGGGATGAAGACCGCGTCGTCGAAGTCCTGGCCGACCGGCGATTGGCCCTTCTTCTCCAGCACACCGATCACCTGAAAGAGCATGCTCTTGATGCGTACCAGCTGCCCGAGAGGGTCGGCGTTGTTACCGTAGAGCTTCTCCACCACGGTCTGACCGAGCACCACGACCTTGGTGCCGGCCTCGACGTCGGAGCTCGAGAGGCCACTGCCGCGCGCGATCTTCCAGCCCCGCAGCTCAAAGTACTCGGGCGTGGTGCCGTTGATCTGGGTGCTCCAGTTCTGCTCGTCGCTCTGCAGCTGGCCGGCGCTGCGCAGCGAGGGCGCGGCCCAGCGCACGCTCGGCAGCTCGCTCTGAATCGCCTCCAGGTCCTCCCAGGTCACCGTCGGCAGCGAACCGAAGCCGCCCATCGCGCCGCCCTGCGTGGTGGCGCCGGGCAGCACGATCAGCATGTTCGAGCCCACCGAGGCGAAGGCCTCCTGCACGCGGGCCTTGGCCCCCTCGCCGATCGCTACCATCGCGATCACCGCCCCGACGCCGATGATGATGCCCAGCGTGGTGAGAAACGAGCGCAGCTTGTTGCGCACCAACGCCCGCAGCGCGACGCGAAAGACCTGAAACAGGCTCATCGAGCGGCTCCTGTCGGCGCCGCAAGGGCCGGGCGCTCCACGGCGGTGGTCGGCGCGAGCATGGCCGGCGCAGCCGCGGCGGGCTCGGGCGCCCGGAGCGGCTGCTGGGCGTGGTCGGACTGCACGCAGCCGTCGCGCATCACGATCACGCGCTCGGCGTAGGCGGCGATATCGGACTCGTGCGTCACCAACACGACGGTGATGCCGCCGTCGCCGAGCTGCTGAAGGAGCGCCATCACCTCGGCGCTGGTCGTCGAGTCGAGGTTGCCGGTCGGCTCATCGGCGAGGATCAGCCGCGGCTCCATCACCAGCGCGCGCGCCAGCGCCACGCGCTGCTGCTGCCCACCCGAGAGCTGCGCCGGGTGGTGGCGCAGGCGGTCGGCCAGGCCGACGCGCCCGAGCGCGGCGACAGCGCGGCGACGGCGCTCGCGCCCGGGGACCCCCGCGTAGAGCAACGGCAGCTCGACGTTCTCGATTGCGCTGGTCCGCGCCAGCAGGTTGAAGCTCTGGAAGACGAAGCCCAGGGTGCGATTGCGCAGCTCGGCCAGCGCCGCGCGGCTGAGGCCAGAGATGTCGCGGCCGGCCAGCTCGTAGCGCCCCGCGCTCGGCCGGTCGAGACAGCCCACGATGTTCATCAGCGTGGATTTGCCGGAGCCCGAGGCTCCCATGATCGCGGTCAGCCCACCCTGCGCGATCGCCAGTGAGACGCCGCGCAGGGCCTGCACCTCGACATCGCCCATACGGTAGACCTTGGTCACACCGGTGAGGCGAACGAGTGTTTCGGTGGCGGCGGGTGCAGACATGGGCAGCGCCTCTGGTCGTCAGAACATCGAGCGCATGCCGCGCTGTGGCGGCCCACCGCCCATGCCGGGCGCGACCATCGTCCGGGGCAGCCCACCCGCGACGGCCTCGACGATGACCTCGTCACCCACCGCCAGCTCGCCACTGAGCACCTCCGTGGTGCGCCCGTCGGTGACGCCCGTCTCCACCGCCACGCGGCGGGGCTGGCCGCCGCGCAGTACCCAGAGCTCGCGGCGCGCGATCGGCGCCAGCAACTCGGCGTCGCCCCGCGGCCGCCCGGCGCCGGCGCCCGCTAGCGGGAGCGCGTCCGCGGGCGGGCGAAAGCGCAGCGCGGCGTTCGGCACGCGCAAGGCCTGCGCGCGATCGGCGTAGACGAAGGTGACGTTGGCCGTCATGCCCGGCTTGAGCTTCAAGGCCGGGTTGGCGACGTCGATCACGGCATCGTAGGTGACGACGTTCTGCACCGTCTGCGGCGCGTTGCGGATCTGCCGCACGGTCCCGCGAAAACGGTCGCTGGGGTAGGCATCGACGGTGAAGACCGCCGGCATGCCGGCCTGTAGTCGACCCACGTCGGCCTCGGCCACGTTGGTGTCGACCTGCATCTTGCGGAGGTCCTCGGCGATCACGAAGAGCGTCGGCGCCTGCAGCGAGGCGGCGACCGTCTGGCCGACGTCGACGTTGCGCGAGATGACGACGCCGTCGGTGGGCGAGACGATGGTCGTATAGGCCAGGTTGATCCGCGCCTGATTGAGCGCGGCGCGCGCCTGCGCCTGCGTGCCCTCCGCGGCGCGCACCCCGGCGCTGGCGGCCTCGGCGGTGGCCTCCGCGGTGTCGCGATCGGCCGCGGCGACGAGCTGCCGCGTAGCGAGCTGCTGCGCGCGCGCGGCCTGGCGGGCCGCGTCGGCGGCCTGAGCCCGCGCACGGGCCAGATTGCCGTCGGCGGCCATGAGATTGGCCCGCGCCTGCTCGACCGCCGCCTCGAAGAGCTGTGGGTCGATGGTGGCGATCACCTGCCCCTTGGTCACTGCCGCGTTGAAGTCGACGAAGAGCCGCGCAATGCGACCGGAGACCTGGCTGCCGACCTGCACGGTGACGATCGCCGACAGCGTCCCGGTCGCGGTCACCCGCGCCACGATGGGCCCGCGATCGACCGTGACCGTGCGAAAGGGCGAAGGCAGCCCGTCCCCGTCGCCCCGCGAGCGCCAGTACCAGGCGCCAGCACCCGCCAGCGACAGGGTCGCAACCGCCATCAGCACCCACCCTCGTCGCTTCGGCATGCCACCTCCTCGAGCCCCGGTCGCTTCGAGCGCGTCGGCGCCCCTGCGAATCGCCAACCGGCCTTGCCACGATCGGCGCGCCCACGCAAGGCGGCCCGGCGGCCAAGGGCTGGCGCACAGGGCGCAGCGGCCGCGGCCATGACAGAGCGGTGACAGGGCCCTGGCACGCTTGGGGCCATGCTGTACACTCCTACGGGCTCCGCTGCTACGGGCTCAGCGGGCACGCCGGCCAGCGCGAGCGCCCGCGACGGCGCGGATGTCTTCAAGTCGCTCCCCTTCTTCGCGGTGCACGCGGCCGCGCTGCTGGTCTTCTTCGTCGACTTCCGCTGGTCCTACCCGGTGGTGGCGCTAGCGCTCTACGTCGTCCGGATCTTCGGCATCACGGCCGGCTTTCATCGCTACTTCTCCCATCGGGCCTACAAGACGGGGCGCATCTTTCAGTTCGTGCTGGCCTGGCTCGGCTCGATGTCGGCGCAGAAGGGCGTGCTGTGGTGGGCCGCGCACCATCGGGACCATCACAAGCACTCGGACGAGCCCGAGGACATCCACTCGCCGCGACAGCGTGGGCTGTGGTGGGCTCACGTCGGCTGGATTCTCTCCAAGCGCTACGACGAGACCAAATTCGAGCGCATTCGCGACTTCGCGCGCTTCCCCGAGCTGCGCTGGCTCAACCGCTGGCATCTCGTGCCACCGGTCACGCTGGCCGTGGCGCTCTTCGTCGTGGGAGGCCTACCCCTGCTGGTCTGGGGCTTCTTCCTCTCGACGGTCCTGACCTGGCACGGCACCTTCACCATCAACTCGCTGTCCCACGTCTTCGGCTCGCGGCGCTACCCAACCAAGGACGACAGCCGCAATAACTTTCTGCTCGCGCTGTTGACGCTGGGCGAGGGCTGGCACAACAACCATCACCACTACATGTCGACCGCCAACCAGGGTTGGTTCTGGTGGGAGGTGGACCTGACCTACTATGTGCTCAAGCTGCTCTCGTGGGTCGGGCTCGTGCGCGACCTGCGAACCCCGCCGCGTCAGGTGCGCGACGGCAACCGCTCCGGCGCGGCCGACACACCCCGCCGCCCGTCGAGCGCCGGTCCCCTCGGCGTGCCCTCGCTCCCGCGCTGAACACTCGAGAGCTTCGCCAGGCCTTGCGCCCGCGGCCCCCTGCGACGATACGATCGCCACGATCGCTCTCGGCGCGCGTGCGACCGAGACTGGCCGCTTGAGCAAGTTCTGGTTGTGTATTTGATATTACTTTCTTTCTATATTCGTTCCACGTGAAACACGCCGCGGCCGCTCCTTCGCGACCGGGCGCACTGAAGTATCAACATGGATTTCAACGCGTTACTTGAGCGAGAGCTCGCCCACACCGCCTCCTGCGGGCTCCGACGACAGCTTGGCGGGCCGCTGCCTGCCCACGTCGTCAACTACTCCAGCAATGACTACCTCGGGCTCTCCACCCACCCCGCGCTGCTCACGGCCGCCCAGCACGCGCTGCAACAGGCCACCGGGGCCGGGGCCGCTCGCCTCGTCGGCGGCGATCGCGCCGAGCACCACGCCCTCGAAGCGGCGCTCGCCCACTTCAAGGGCACCGAGGCCGCACTGCTCTTCGGCTCTGGCTATCAGGCCAACGTCGGCGCCATCTCCGCCCTCGTCGGCCCCGACGACGCCGTCTACTCGGACGCCCTGAACCACGCGAGCATCATCGATGGCTGCCGCCTCAGCGGCGCCGCCATCCACGTCTACCGCCACGCCGACCCCCAACATCTCGCCGAGCTCCTCTCCGCCGGCGCCGGCTACCGTCGCCGCCTCGTCATCACCGAGTCCGTCTTCAGCATGGACGGCGACCAGGCGCCCCTCGTCGCCATCGCCCAGCTCGCGCGCGTCCACGACGCCGCCCTGATGGTCGACGAGGCCCACGCCAGCGGGCTCTACGGTCCCTCCGGCGCCGGTCTGCTTCGCGCCACGGGGGTCTGCGCCGAGGTCCAGCTCGTGACCCTCGGCAAGGCCCTCGGCGGCTTCGGTGGCGCCGTCCTGGGCCGCCGCGCGCTGATCGACCTGCTGATCAATCGCGCGCGCACCTTCATCTTCACCACCGCCTTGCCCCCCGTGGTCTGCACCAACGCCCTTGCCGCCCTCCGGCTGGCGGCCGGAACGCTCGGCGACCAGCTCCGTCTCCAGCTCTTCGTCAACGCCGCCCAGCTCCATCGCGGCCTCGTCGCCCTCGGCCTCCGCTCCCCCGCCACGCCACCCAGCCCGATTCTGCCGCTGCTGGCCGGTACCCCCGAGCGCTCCCTCACCGCCACCCACGCCCTGCTGGACCGCGGTTGCTTCGTCCAGGCGATCCGCCCTCCCACCGTCCCCCAGGGCACCAGCCGCCTCCGCCTCACGGCCTCCGCGGCCCACACCCCCGAACAGCTCGACACCCTCCTCGCCGCCCTCGCGCACCTCGTTCGCGCTGACCTCCTACCGACGCTCTCCCCACGCTGACCCCGGCCTGCACTCCGCCCCCTCGACCGACCGCTGCCGCGCTCGTTGACGCCGGGCGGCAGCCGCGCTTACTACTCCGCCGGTCCAACCAGCCTTTCGCGGAGCCCCCACGATGACCGCCGACCCCGTCGCCCTCGATCGCCGCCATCTCTGGCACCCTTTCACGCCAATGCGCCTCTGGGCCGAAGAGGAGCCGCTCATGATCGCGGCCGGCGAGGGCAACTACCTGATCGACACCGCCGGCCGCCGCTACCTCGACGGCGTCTCGTCACTCTGGGTCAACCTCCACGGCCACCGCTGCGCCGCGCTCGACGACGCCGTCCGCGAGCAGCTCGGCCGCATCGCGCACTCCACCCTCCTCGGACTCGGGAATGTCCCCTCAGCCGAGCTCGCCGCGGCGCTGATCGCCGTCGCGCCCCCAGCCTGAGCCGCGTCTTCTACTCCGACTCGGGCTCCACCGCCGTCGAGGTCGCGCTGAAGCTGGCCTTCCAGTATTGGCAACACCGCGGGCTGCCGCGCCGAACCCGCTTCGTCGCGCTCGCGGACGCCTACCACGGCGACACCATCGGAGCGGTCAGCCTCGGCGGCATCGACCTCTTTCACCAGCTCTTCCACCCCCTGCTCTTCCAGACCCTCCGCGCCCCCTCCCCGCACCCCTACCGTTACGCCGACGGGGCGCTCAGCGCCGAGGCTTGCCGCGAAGCCTGCCTCGGCGCGCTCGACCGCCTGCTGGCCGACCACCGCGACGAGGTCGCCGCCGTGATCGTCGAGCCCCGCGTCCAGGGCGCGGCCGGCATCATCGTCCACCCGCCCGGCTACCTGGCAGGCGTCGCCGCCCTCTGCCGCCGCTACGACGTGCTGTTAATCTGCGACGAGGTCGCCACCGGCTTCGGCCGCACCGGCGAGCTCTTCGCCTGCCAGTCCGAGGGCGTCTCGCCCGACCTGATGACGCTCGCCAAGGGGCTCTCCGGGGGCTACCTGCCGCTCGCGGCCACCCTCACCACCGAGGCGATCTTCGAGGCCTTCCTGGACGGTCCCGAACGGACCTTCTTCCATGGGCACAGCTACACCGGAAATCCGCTCGCCTGCGCCGCCGGCCTGGCGTCCCTACGCCTCTTCGGCGAGCGCGACCTCTTGGCGCAGGTGCGCGCCCGCGCGCGTCGCGCCCAGGAGCTGCTCGCCCAGCACCTCGCCCCGCTGGAGGCCGTCGGTGATATCCGCCAATGCGGGCTAATGATCGGCGTCGAGCTCGTGGCCGACCGCCAAACCCGGAGACCCTTCCCGCCCGAACGCCGCCTGGGCGCCGCCGTCTGTCGCGCCGCGCGGGCTCGCGGCGTCATCCTGCGTCCCCTCGGCGACGTCGTGGTGCTCATGCCCCCGCTGTCGATCACCGACGACGAGCTGGCGGCGATCGTTGACGCAGTCGCCCACAGCATCCGCACGACGGTCTAACACTTTCTTCTCTCTTCGTATTCGCCATTACTTTGGCAGGAGCCACACAATGCGCGGCCTCTTCGTCGTCGGCACCGACACCAACGTCGGCAAGACCATCGTCACCGGGGCGCTCGCTGCGGCCCTGCGCGTCAGCGGTCAACGGGTCGCCGTGATGAAACCCGTCGAGACCGGCTGCCCGCCCGCGCCCGAGGCCACGGCCCCGCTGGATGGCCTCCCCGGCAGTGTCACGCCCCAGGCGCGACAGGCGCTGGCCAGGCTCCACGAGCTGCTCGGCCCCCCCCCGATCACCATCGCCACGCGCACCCCTCCCGAGGCTCTCGCCCCCGTCGACGCCCTGCACCTGATGCACCTCGCCGACTGTCACGCCCCGCTCGACCGCGTGAACCCCTACCGCTACGCCCCCGGGGTCGCCCCCGCGGTCGCCGCCGAGCTGGCTGGGCGCCCCATCGCCCTCGACCACCTCTACGCTTGTCTCACGGCGCTGGACGCCGACGCCGACCTCACCCTCGTCGAGGGCGCAGGCGGCCTCTTGGTCCCCCTGACCGCCGAACACCTGCTGATCGACTTCGTCGCGCGCAGCGGTCTGCCTGCGCTGATCGTCGGCCGCTCCGCGCTCGGCACCATCAACCACTGTCTGCTAACGCTGGAGGCGTTGAAGACGCGCGGCATTCCGATCGCCGGCATCGTGCTCAACCGCACGACCGAACGGCCCAGCCCCGACGAGGCCGCCAACCCGCACCAGCTCGAGCGCTTTGCCGGCCCGCTGGTCCGCGGCGTGATGCCCTACTTCTCAACGGAGCAGCGCTCCGACGCCGACTTCCTCGCCCGCCGCTGCGCCGCCCACGTCGATCTCGACGCCATCCTCGAGGTGATCGACGCTGCGGCCGGCCGCGGCTCGCGCTGAAGGCACCCGACTGGCCCCTCTACTTCTGGCGCCTCTACTTCCCGACGCAAAAGCGCGCGAAGACCGCGTCCAGCACGTCCTCGGTGAAGGTCTCACCGGTGATCTCACCTAACGCCACCAGCGCTTCGCGCGTGTGTTCCACGACCAGCTCCGGCGCCGTGCCCTCGCTCAGCGCCGTGAGCCCCGCACCCAAAGCCAGCTCCGCACGCCTGAGCGCCTCCCATTGGCGCTCCTGCGTCACCTGCACGGTCTCGCGCGACTCGCCCAGGCCCTCGCCCCCGGCTTCCGCAGCGTCACCCAGCGCCGCCGCCACCACCGCAGCCCGCAGCGCCTCGAGACCTTCCCCAGTCGCCGCCGAGGCCTCGACCACGCCCACGCCCCCCGCGCCGGCCGCCAGCGCGCGGCAACGCTGCCGCCGCAGCTCCCCCGCCAGCAGATCGACCTTGTGCGCCACCACGACGCGTCCGACCCCGCCCCCAGCCGATTCGCCCCCAGCCGATTCGCCCGCGCCGGCTCCACCGGCCACGCTGACATCGATCACCTGCACCACCACGTCAGCCGTGCGCGCACGCTCCCGTGCCAGGGCCAGCCCTTCGCGCTCCAGCACCGACATGCGCTCGTGCTGCCGATCGCCCGCCGTGTCGATCAGCGTGACCCGCAAGCCATCCCACTCCACCTCCGCCTCGAGGTAGTCGCGCGTCGTGCCGGGCTCCGCCGAGACCAACGCCCGCCGGCTGCCCAACAGCCGATTGAAGAGGCTCGACTTGCCCGCGTTGACGGCACCCACCAGCACCGCAGACACCCCGTTGAGGCGCCGGCCGCGCCGGTAGCTCGCCACCAGGCGACCCAGTTGCGCCAGCAGCGCACGGTGCCGCTCGGCCAGCCCCTCGCCGACGGCCCCATCGCCCAGCTCCTCCGCGAAGTCGATGCAGGCCTCGAGCTCGGCCGCCAGCGCGACCGCCTGCGCCCGCACCGCCCGCACCTCGCGTCCCAACGCACCCCCCAGCACGGCGTGGGCATTCCGCAGCGCCCGCGCCCCGCGCGCCGCAATCACCTCGGCCACCGCCTCCGCCTGCGTCAAATCGAGTCGGCCATTGAGAAAGGCCCGCCGCGTGAACTCGCCCGGACCCGCAGGCCGCGCCCCGAGGCGAACGAAGAGCCCCAGCAGCGCCTCCATGTTCAACCGACCGCCGTGGCCGTAGACCTCGACCACGTCCTCTCCCGTATAGGAACGGGGCGCTCGCATCAGACAGACCAGCACTTGGTCGAGCGCTGCGTCGCTCTCCGGGTCGAAGAGGTCCACACGCACCATGCGCCGCGGCCGCAGCGTCACGCCTCGGGCGGCACGCTCGAGCAACTCCGCCGCCCGCGAGCCGCTGAGCCGCACGATGCCCACAGCCCCGTCGCCCGACGGGGTGGCCAGCGCGCAGATGGTGTCTTGTTGTTGCATCGACCCGGAGGAGGGGCGGCGGTGCGCCGCGCTCCGACGGCGGGCCGATCCGCGAGCGCGCTACATCGCGCCGGTGTCGGGCACGATCAGCAGACGGCGCTCTTCGCCCTCGCCTTCGCTGCGCGTTTCGAGCCCGGCCACGTCGCGCAACGCCATGTGAATGATGCGCCGGTCGCGCGCGCTCATCGGATCGAGCGCCACGATCTTCCCGGCGCTCAGCGCCTTCTCGCTCAGTCGCTTGGCCAGCTCCAGCAACGAGGCCTCGCGCCGCTCGCGGTAGCCGTCGGAGTTGACGACCATCAGCTCGTGCTCACCAAGCTCGCGCGTGAGGGCCCGATTCACCACATACTGCAGCGCATCGAGGGTCTGGCCCTTCTGCCCGACGACGAGCGCCGCATCCTCGCCTTCGATCACCAGCTCGATGTGGTCCTCGCGCTCGAACGCCGCCACCGTCCCCTCGAAGCCCATCAGGCGGAGCACCGTCTCCAGCAGCTCGCACGCCCGCTCGCCGGCCGACCCGCCGGCCGACCCGCCAATCCACCCACCGGCCGACCCGCCCGTCGACCCGCCCGTCGAACCACCCGTCGACCCCGTTTCGGCGTCCGCCATCAGGAACCTCTTCTTCGCTGCTTCTTTGCTTCTAAAGGAGGCCTTCGGCCAGCCTCCTCAGCGGCGCTTGCCCGTGTGCTTGCGCCCGCGAGCGGCCACGCCATCGCTTTTGGGACGGCCCGCAGCATGACCCGGGGCCCGCTCTCCGGTACCCCCGCTGGGGGCCGATCCGACCGTCGGCGGCGAGCCGCCACGGTTCATAAACCACTGATGTAACATTGTCAAAACGGTGTTGACGAAGATGTAGAGGTTGAGCCCCGAAGGCAGCCAGAGCATCATCGCGGTGAACATCACCGGCATGATGTACTTCATCGCCTTGGCCTGGGCGGCCTCCATCGGCTGCGGCGTGATCGCCTGCTGCCCGAACATCGCCACGCCCAGCGCCAAGGGCAGCACATAGAAGCGGTCGGGGGCGGTCAGGTCGTCGATCCACCCGAAGAAGCCCGAGCGATAGAGCTCCTGCGCGTTGCCCAACGTACGATAGAGCGCGAACCAGATCGGCATCTGGATCAGCATCGGCAGGCAGCCCCCGAGCGGGTTGACCTTGTGCACGCGGTAGAGACCCATCAGCTCCTGGTTGAGGCGCTGCTTGTCGTCCTTGTACTTCTCGCGCAGCAGGTCGACCTTCGGCTTCAGCCGCTGCATCTCGCGCATCGACTTCATCGAGCGCGTCGACCAGTACGCCGTCGCCAGCTTGACCAAGAGCGTCAGCAGGATAATCGCCACACCCCAGTTGCCGGTGAGGCGCTGGAAGACCTTCAGCACCGCCAGCATCGGCCGGCACAGCAGCGCCAGCCAGCCGAACTCGATCGCGTCGCCGAGCCGAGCCTCTTCCCCGCCGGCGCCCGCGACGCCGTCGAGCACGCGCAGCTCCTTCGGCCCCACAAAGACCGCGAAGCGCCGCGTGCGGGCCCGACCGGCCTCGATCTGCTGCTCGGGCAGCAGCAGGCTGACCTCGACCACGTCGCGGCGGTCACGCCATGGCCCGATCTCGCAGCGGCCACCCTCGGCGACCTTGCCCTGGGGCACCACGGCGACCATGAAGTAGCGGTCGTCCGACGCGATCCAGCGCAGCGGACCGACCTCGCCGACCGGCCCACTGCCGGCCCCACAGCCCGCTTCGCTGCAGCCGCCGCCAGGCTGACCGAGCGCCCCGTTGACGCTGCGCCGCTGCAGCTCGCCGTTGATGTGACACATGCCGGTCGGAATGCGGGGGTAGGGGTCCGTCATCCCACCCTCGCTCTGCCCCGGCCGCTGGCGGGCAAAGAGCTGCAGCTTCATCCGCTGGCGCAGCGGTCCCGCGCTCAGGTTGTGCACCGTCACGCTCATCCAGATCACCGGCCGCGCACGGTCGAGCACGAAGTCCTTGACCACCCGCACGCGCGCCGAGCTCCAGGCGTAGCGCACGCGCCGTGGCCCGCGCTCGACCAGCGAGAACTCGGCATCGTCGGGCACGCTGAAGTCCGAATCGGGGAAGGTCGTCGTCAGCGGCCAGGGCCCGCGGCTGGGCAGCGTCTGCACCAGGTCGATCGCCTGCAGCCGCCCCTCCTGAAGCTCACGGAAGCGCGGATCGCCGAAGACGAGGCTCTGCAGCGCGGCGCCATGGTCCGTCAGCGTGACCTTCGCGCTGCCCTCGTCGTAGCGCCACTGCAGCGTGGTCGCACGGCCGAGCGCGTCGCGGGCCACGGCGCCCCGGTCGGCCGTCGCCGGGCTCGCGGCCCGGACGTCGCCCCCGCTCCCGGCGGCGATCGGCGCCTTCGCTGCGCTGGGCCGCTCCGCCGCCGGCTGCGCGCTCGTCGGTGGCGGCGCGGCCGGCTGCTGGCGCCGCATCACCAGCACGTCCCACAGCAGGAACAAGCCGATCGAAAGCACGACCGCGAGCAGCACCCGTTTCGAACTGTTATCCATCACCGTCTCCCGCCGCCGATCCGATCGTCGCGTCTTCCACCCTCACGCCAAGGCTCAGGGCGGGTCGTAGCCTCCGCGGCACCCAGGGTGGCAGCGCGCCAGACGCCCCAGCGTCCGCGCCACGCCCAGCAGCACGCCGTGCCGCTCGAGCGCCTCGAGCGCATAGGCTGAGCAGCTCGGCGTGAAACGACAGCTCGGCGGAAGCCACGGTGAGACGACCATCTGGTAGCCCCTGATCAGGGCGCCGAGCACCCACAAGATCAGCGCCCGCGCCAGCCGCACCGCACGCACGGCCGCAAGGCGCAGCGCGCCGCCGGTCACGCGCCCGCCCCGCGACGTGGCGCGCTCCGCCGCCGCAAGCGCTCCGCCAGCAGCTCCAGCTGCGCATCGAGCGCCGCGAACCCCGCCGTCGCGGCGCTGCTCCGGGCGATCAACACGACATCGATGCCCAGCGGGAAGGTGTGTTTGCGGCGCCGCCAGGCCTCGCGCAGCCAGCGCTTGATGCGGTTGCGACATATGGCCTTGCCGACCTTCTTGCTGACCGTCAGACCCAGCCGCCTGGATCCCGGACGCACCGTGGTCAAGACGACGAGGTGCTGGAGTTGGGCACGCTCGCCCCCCTGCTGCGCGGCGAGGAACTCCCCGCGGCGCCGCAGGCGCTCGCCCCTGCTGAAGCGTTGATCGGGGCTCAAGCGTTGATCGGCCATCCGGTAGACCGGCCATCACGGAGCGGCAGCCGGAGCGCCGGACCCCAGCACCGAGCTGGCCCGCCCGACCCACCGGCCTGTCGCACGCGACCCTGACCGCACCCGCCTCGGAACGTTCACGCCCGAAACGTTCACGCCCGAAACGTTCACGCCCGAAACGTTCACGCCCGAAACGTTCACGCCCGAAACGTTCACGTCCGAAACACTCACGTCCGGATCGCTCACGCCCCGACCGCTCACGAACGCGCCAAGCTGCTGCTACTTGCTCGGCGCCACGGGGGCGAGTCGAGCGCGCCCGCGCCGACGACGGGCGTTGATCACCCGACGTCCGCCCTTGGTCTTCATCCGCTGCCGAAAGCCATGCGTGCGCAGCCTGCGCGTGTTGTGCGGCTGATAGGTTCTCTTCACGACGTCACTCCCAGGCCGAGCAAGGCGCCCTCGTTACCAACGATCCACCGCCCTGTCAAGCCAGCGCGCCCAAACGACGCGATCGCGCAAAAGCCTGCCCAGACGTGATTAGAACGCACTCGTCTGTGATCCAGTCCCGCCCAGTGTGCGCGCGTTGCAGGCGCTTCGCCAACGATTCTGCCACCCTCTTGTCGCTTCACGCGCCGGCCGCGCGGATCCACCGGCGGATCCCGAATTCGCGCCGCCGCCTTTTCCGTGCGATTCGCGCGAGATCACCAGCCCTCGCATTTTGCCCTTGCCACCGCGCCGAGCGCTCTGCTAGCTCAGCACACCTCGCAAGGACGGCTGGTGCGACGCGCTCGCCGGCGGCGTGCGATCGGGTTGGCCCGATCGAGAGGACGCAACTCGATCGGCTGCGCGCAACAACTCGGGTGTGCGTGACCGCATGTGCGTGACCGGGTATGCGTGACCCCAGTCGGGTCGTTCGTCGCCGCTACGGAGCGGCATGGCTGCGGGGCGGGTCGGGTCGCCTGCTCGTCAGTGGTGCTGCGGCCCGCGGGATGGCGGGTCGCTAGGCTGTTGAGAAGGTGGCGACACATTCCACCCATGCGTCCGTAATCCAACACTTTTGTGTCTTTCCCACAGGGGCAGGTGAGCTGTGCCTAACTCATCCTCTGCGGCCGAAGTCGGGCCCCCGATCGACCTCTGGGAACAGACCCTCCAGGCGCTCGAAAAGCTCATCAAGCCGCACAACTTCGAGATGTGGCTCCGCCCGATCGTCTGCGACTCCGTGGCTGAGGGCACGATTCACCTGCGCGCGCCGAACCGCTACATCAAGGAGTGGTTCGAGGATAACTACCTCCCGATCGTGCGGCAGGAGCTGAGCACCCGCTTCGCGAGCCACCACGATATCAAGCTCGCTTGCGACGACTCGGCCCATGTCGTCGTGCCCGCGACGCCGAGACCCGCGGCCTCCGTCGGCGCCGCACCCGCGCCGAGCCTCGCCCACGCCGTGGCGCCCTTCGCCACGGCCGCCGACAACGACCTCAATGCTCGGTACGACTTCGACTCCTTCGTCGTCGGCCCCTCGAATCAGCTGGCCTATGCCGCAGCCCGCGCCGTGGCCGAGCTACCGGCGGCCAAGTACAACCCACTGTTCATTTATGGCGGCGTCGGTCTCGGCAAGACGTACCTGCTCTGCGCGATCGGCAACGCCGTGCTGGCCCGCCAACCCGCGGCGCGCGTGGCCTATCTGTCGTCCGAGCGCTTCATGAACGATTACATCAACCACCTGCGCTCCAACCGAATGGAGGACTTCCGCTCGCGCTATCGCGATCGCTGCGATGTCCTGCTGATGGACGACATCCAGTTCATCGCCGGCAAGGATCGGACGCAGGATGAGTTCTTCCACACCTTCAACGCGCTCTACGACCTCAACCGCCAGATTGTCGTCACCTCCGACAAGTACCCGCACGAGATCCCGGATCTCGAGGAGCGCCTCCGCACGCGCTTCCAGTGGGGCCTGATCGCCGACATTCAACAGCCCGAGCTCGAAACGCGGGTGGCGATTCTGAAGAAGATGGCCGACTCGGAGCAGATCGTGCTTTCGGATGAGGTCGCGCTCTACCTGGCGCAGCACATCAAGTCGAACGTCCGTGAGCTCGAGGGCTCGCTGATTCGCCTGGCCGCCGTGGCCTCGCTCCAGCAGATCGAGATCAGCATTCCCTTCGCCGAGCAAACGCTCCGTCAGCTGCTCGGCGCCCGCGCCACCACCCTCACCGTAGAGACCATCCAGCGCGAGGTTGCGACCTACTTCAGCCTCAAGCTCGTCGACCTCAAGAGCCCCCGGCGCCACCGGGCCATCGCCTGGCCGCGCCAGGTCGCCATGTATCTCGCCCGCAAGCTGACCGGCTGCAGCTACCCGGAGCTCGGTCAGCGCTTCGGTGGCAAGGACCACTCCACCGTCATCGCCGCCTGCCGCAAGGTCACGCAGCTGGTCGATAACGACCTCAGCGTACGGACCACCATCGAGGCTCTCGAGCGCCAACTCGGGCTGCACTGACGGCCTCCCACGACGCTCGTGGCCGACGTCGTCCGCGCCCCCGACGCAACGTATTGCCAAGCGCCTCGGCACCATGCTAAGTCCGTGAGCGATAATGCATTTTCCAGTATCACTCTTGCCACCCTCGCTGGGCCTGGGCCGCGCTGCCGCAAGCCCGCACCCGCGCCTGCCGCCCGGCCCCTGGCCCTGTGGTTTGATTGTGCGCGGCGCTGCGGGCAGACTGTGCGGATCTCCCCTCGCTTCGCCGCCATCGCCGCCGGCTGTGGGCAGACGTGACGTTATCCCCACCGCCGCACACACCTCGGCCGCCCGGCTTCACCAGAGCTTTCTCACAGTTGCTCGCTTGTTCACGATCTTCACAGGCCCTATGACGATCACGATCAATAGATCTCTATTTCATCTAAGAACAGAACCACCTCGCATCGCCACACGGAGCTAGAGCTGATGGAACTGCGCATCAACCGCACCGCCTTGCTCAAAGGGCTGTACTTCGCGCAGAGCATTGCCGATCGTCGCAGCACGACGCCAGCCGTGGCCAACGTCCTGCTACGCAGCCATGGTCCGGATACGATCGTCTGCGCCGCAACCGATTTGCGCATCGGCATGGTGGCCGAAATCCCGGCCGAGGTACGCCGCGAGGGTGGTGTCAGCGTCGGCGCGAAACACCTCTACGAGATTGTCCGCAGCCTCTCCGACAACGAGCTGACGCTCTCACGCTCGGAAAACAACTGGGTCGAAATCTCGGCCGCCAAGGCCCGCTATCGCTTGGTTGGGCTCTCCGACCGGGACTTCCCGATGATCCCCGACCACCAGGAGGCGGAGTTCAAGGAGGTGCCGGCGGCAACCCTCAGCGACCTGATCAGCAAGACTATTTTTTCGGTCTCGAGCGACGACACGCGACCGCATCTGGCGGGCATCCTCTTCGAATCCAACGGAGAGGTCGCCAAGGCCATCTCGACCGACGGCCATCGCCTCACGCTGGTGCAGCGCGAGTGGGCCGGTGGACCCGTGCTGCGCACGGGCGTGGTGATTCCCCGCAAGGGGCTGCTCGAGCTCAGGCGCCTGGTCGAGGGCGTTGACGGCACCTGCGACATCGCCTTCGGCCGCGGCTACGTCTTCGTGCGCGTGGCCGATGTCGTCGTCAGCGTGGCCCTGGTCGAGGCCCAGTTTCCGCCCTATGACCGCGTGGTGCCCCACGACAACGACAAGCGGCTGGTGCTCGACCGCGTGACCTTTCTCGAGGCCCTCAAGCGCGCGTCGATCATGTCGTCGGAGCGTTCGTGGGGCATTCGCATGGAGCTCGAAGGCAACGTGCTTCGCATCACCAGCGAGAACCCGGACCTCGGCGAAGCGCGCGAGGAGCTCGAGGTCGACTACGCCGGCGCCAAGCTGACGATCGGCTTCAATGCGCGCTACTTCATCGACGTGCTCAACGAGATGCGCGACGACGAGGTCTGCCTCGAGTTGAGCGGTGAGCTCGACCCCGGCCTGGTGCGACCCCGCGACAACCACGACTACCTCGGCGTGGTCATGCCGATGCGTATCTGAGGCCAGCCGCGCCCCTCGGTCCACCAGCGGCGCCCAAGCCTGCTCACGCTCGCGCGCAGTGGACCCAGCTTTCGAGAACGAGCCCAGGCGACGGGAGAGATCCGACACAGTAGTGTTAGGCTGTCGCCCGTGATTCTCCATGGCCTGGAGCTGCAAGATTTCCGCAATCTGCAGCCGACGCGGCTCGCCTTCGATCCGGCGTTCAACCTGATCTACGGTGACAACGGTCAGGGCAAGACCAACCTGCTCGAGGCGGCCTATCTGCTGCTCTGCCAACGCTCGTTTCGCGCCGCGAGACTCGGTGAGCTGGTTCGCTTCGGCAGCGACCGCGGGGTGGTTCGTGGGGCGCTGCAGAGCGCGGGCGTCGAGCACCAGATCCAGGTCGTACTCGACGCGCGCGGGCGCCACACCGAGCTCGACGGCAAGGCGAGCCGCTCGCTGAGCCACTGGCCCCCCGGCTTCACCGCGGTGCTCTTCACCACCGACGACCTGACGGCGCCGCGCGGCAGCCCGGCCGACCGCCGCCGCTTGCTCGACCAGGCTGTCGCCGCGGTCTGGGCCGCCTACGCCGAGCTGCTCCGCCGCTACGGTCGCGCCCTCCGCGCCCGCAATCGGCTGCTGCGCGAACGACCGCCCGGAGTGGCGGCGCTGCTCGATGCCCACGAGCCTCCGCTGGCCAGCCTCGGCGCCAAGATCGTGGTCGCTCGTCAGCGCCTGCTCGCGCAGCTCTTGCCCCGGGTCCAAGCCGCCTTCGCGCGGATCATCGGCGCCGACGCGCCGCAGCAGGTCGAGCTGCGCTACCTCGAGGGGTCGGCGCCCGACACCCCGGCCGCGCTGCCCTCCGAGGACGGACCCGGGGCGGCAGAGGCCGAGCGGTTGGCCGAGCGGCTGGCCGCCGGCTGGCGTCGCGATCGCGCCCGTGACCTCGCGCGTGGGCTGACCACGCATGGACCGCATAGCGATGATCTCGAGCTGCGCCTCGACGGCCGTCCCTTGCGCCAGCATGCGTCACAGGGGCAGGTGCGGGCGCTGGTGCTGGCCTTCAAGGTGGCGCAGATCCTCGACCTCCACAGCCGCTCCGGCGAATACCCGGCGCTCCTGCTCGACGACGTCTCGAGCGAGCTCGACGCGCTGCGCAACCGCTTTCTGCACGATTTCCTCGGCGAGGTCCGCTGCCAACTGCTGCTCACCACCGCCCGCCCCGAGCTCGTGCCCTGGCGCGGCCGCGGCGCCAGCTTCGAGGTCGTTCGTGGGACAGTCACCCAGCGCGAAGCGGACCCGGGAGCCGCTTGAAGGCCGCTTGAAGGCCGCTCGAAGGCCGCTTGAAGGCCGCTTGAAGAGCCTCCCCCGGCCGTGGCCCTCCACGCCGCTTCTCGCTTTACCGGCGGTGACGCATATGCTACACTCCGCCGTCCTAAAAACACAATCCTTTCGGTAACCTATGACGACTGACCCGAACGAATTTTCCGCCACCTCCCCCAGCGTGGCCTCCGGTACGGCCCGCGACGCGGAAGCCGCGCCCGCGACGCTGCCCGCGACGCTGGCGCCGGCCAGCGACTACGATGCCAACTCGATCCAGGTGCTGCGCGGTCTCGATGCCGTGCGCAAGCGCCCGGGCATGTACATCGGCGACACCGACGACGGGACCGGCCTGCACCAGATGGTCTTCGAGGTCGTCGACAACGCCGTCGACGAATCCCTCGCCGGCTACTGCAATCGCGTCGTCGTGACCCTGCACGCCGACGGCTCGGCGACCATCGATGACAACGGTCGCGGGATCCCCGTAGGCATTCACCCCGAGGAGGGCAAGTCGGCGGCCGAGGTCATCATGACCACGCTGCACTCGGGCGGGAAGTTCGACAGCAAGCAGTACAAGGTCTCCGGCGGCCTGCACGGCGTGGGTGTCTCCGTGGTCAATGCGCTGTCGGAGTGGCTCGCCGTCGAGATCCATCGCGACGGGCACCGTCATCTCCAAGAGTACGACCAAGGCAAGCCGCGCGCCGACCTTCGCGTCGTCGGTCCAACCGAGCGCACGGGCACCAACGTGCGCTTCAAGCCGGACCACCAGGTCTTCACCACGACCGAGTTCTCCTGCGACATCCTGGCGCATCGGCTGCGCGACCTGTCGTTTCTCAATCCGGGGCTCGAAATCGCGCTGATCGACGAGCGCAGCGACAAGCGCTTCGACTTCTCGTCGAGCGGCGGGGTCGCCTCCTTCGTCGAGCACCTCAACCGCAACAAGACCGTGATTCACCCCGACGTGATTCACATTACCGGCACCAAGGACGCGACCCAGATCGACATCGCGCTGCAGTGGAACGATTCGTTCCAGGAGGTCGTCGCCTGCTTCACCAACAACATCCGCAATCGCGACGGCGGCACGCACCTGACGGGCTTCAAGGCCGCGCTGACGCGCACGGTCAACGCCTATGCCGCGGCGGGCAAGTTCAAGGACTACAAGAACAGCCTCACCGGTGACGATCTCCGCGAAGGGCTGACCGCGGTGGTGTCGGTCAAGCACCCCGACCCCAAGTTCAACAGTCAGGTCAAGGAGAAGCTGGTCTCGAGCGAGGTCAAAGGCGCCGTCGAGACGATCGTCAACGAGAAGCTGGCGCGCTTCCTCGAGGAGAACCCGAAGAGCGCACGGATGGTCGTCGATCGCGCGCTGCTGGCCGCGCGGGCCCGCGATGCGGCCCGGCGCGCCCGCGAGCTCGTGCAGCGCAAGGGGGCGCTCGATATCAGCTCGTTGCCTGGCAAGCTCGCCGACTGCCAGGAGCGCGACCCGGCGCAGGCGGAGATCTTCATCGTCGAGGGCGATTCGGCAGGTGGCTCCGCCAAGCAGGGCCGCAATCGACGCTTCCAGGCGGTGCTGCCGCTACGCGGCAAGATTCTCAACGTCGAGAAGGCGCGCTTCGACAAGGTGATCTCCTCGCAGGAGATCGCCACGTTGATCACGGCGCTGGGCTGCGGCGTCGGCGAGGAGTACTTCGCCATCGACAAGCTGCGTTATCACCGCGTGGTGGTGATGACCGACGCCGATGTCGACGGCTCGCATATTCGCACGCTGCTGCTGACGCTCTTCTATCGGCAGATGCCGCAGGTCGTCGAGAGCGGCTTCCTCTACATCGCGCAACCGCCGCTCTTCAAGGTGCGGCGCGGCAAGACCGAGCTGTACCTGAAGAACGAGGCCGACCTGGACGACTTTGTCGTGCGCAGCGGCGCCGGCGGCAATCGCTTGCTCGACGCCAGTGGCGCGGTGCTGGAGGGCGCGGCGCTGGTCGCCCTGGCGGGGCGCGCGCTGCGCTACCAGAAGTTGCTGGCGCGCCTGCAGAACCATGGAGACCTCCGCGTAATCGAGTCCGTGATCGCGGCGGTGGCCGGTGGCGCTCTGAGCGGCGAGGAGAGCGGGCTATCGAGCGAGCAGGCCGACGCGCTGCGGGTGGCGGCCGACGCCCACCTGCACCAGCACCATCCCGACGTGGGCCCGCTCACGGCGCTGACGATTGGCGAGGGTGGGCGCCTACTCGTGCTCGACACGCTGCGCGACGGCATGCGCCAGCGCACTCGTTTGCCGCTGACCCTGCTGCGCTCGGCGGACTTCGGCGAGCTGCGAGCGCTGCGTCGGGAGCTCGATGTGGCGGGGCGACCGCCCTTCCGGCTCTGCGGCGCGGATGGTGAACCGCTCTGCCCGCCGCTGGCGGGCCTGCGCCAGCTCGCCGAGGCGATCGAGCAACAGGGTCGCAAGGGGCTGCAGATCCAGCGCTACAAGGGCCTGGGCGAGATGAACCCGGAGCAGCTCTGGGAGACGACGATGAACCCGGAGACACGTACGCTGCTGCGCGTGCGTATCGATGACACGGTCGAGGCCGACGGCATCTTCACCGTCTTGATGGGCGATCAGGTCGAGCCCCGTCGCGAGTTCATCGCCACCAACGCCCTCAACGCCAAGCACCTCGACGTCTGATTAGGGGGGCTTTTCAAGCCCCCCTCGGGGGTGAGGACGCGGTCCTCACCCCCTCACCCCCGAGTCGGCGCGCGATAAATGGCGCGCCGCGCGAGCGCTTGGTCGCGCTCGCGGATCTTGCTGCGGGGGCTTCGGTCCTGGGCGGTGGATTCGGGACGCAACAGGGTGCCGCTGGGGCGCTGCGCGCCCTTCGCTCTTGCCGTGCAGGCCTAGTTCGGGGCCCACTGGGGGCGCGCGATAAATGGCGCGCCGCGCGAGCGCTTGGTCGCGCTCGCGGATCTTGCTGCGGGGGTTGTGCGCCTCGACGGCGGATGCTGGACGCGACAGGGTGCCGCTGGGGCGCTGCGCGCCCTTCGCTCTCGGGGGTGGGCCCGCTTGGTCGCGCTCGCGGGTCTTGCCGGGGTTATGGCCTCGGGCGGATGCTGGACGAGACAGGGTGGCGCTGGGGCGCTGCGCGCCCTTCGCTCTTGCTTGGTCGCGCGCGCGGGTCTTGGTCCGGGGGTGTCTGTTCAGCTCCGCAGGGAGTCGCGGCTCACCAGGTACTCGATCAGCGTGGCCACGCCGAAGCCGGTGCCGCCTTGCGGGATGAAGCTCCAGTCCTTCTCGGCGAACGCGGGTCCGGCGATGTCGAAGTGAATCCAGGGCACGTCCTCGACGAAGGCCTTGAGGAAGAGTCCGGCGGTCGAGGCGCCACCCCAACGCTCGCCCGCGTTCTTCAGGTCCGCCACCGGCGATTCGATCTGCTCGTGTAGCCGGCGCGGCAGGGGAAGTGGCCAGACCTCCTCGCCCGCGCGACGTCCCGCCGCCAGGAAGCGCTCGACGACCGAGACGTCGCTGCCCATCACGCCCGCCATGTGCGGTCCGAGCGCCACGACGACGGCGCCCGTCAGGGTGGCGATGTCGATGATCTCGTCCGGCTTGAGGCGCACCCCGTAGGCGAGCGCATCCGCCAGCGTCAGGCGCCCCTCGGCGTCGGTGTTCACCACCTCGACGGATTTGCCGGCGAGACCGGTCACGATGTCGCCGATTTTGTATGCGGAGCCGGAAATCATGTTCTCCGTCGCCGCCACCAGCGCATGGACCTCACACCGCAGGCCGAGCTTCGGCAGCGCGTTCATGACGGCGAGCACGGCGGCGGCGCCCGCCATGTCGGCCTTCATCCCGACCATGCTGGCGGTCGGCTTGAGCGAGAGGCCCCCGGAGTCGAAGGTGACGCCCTTGCCCACGAGGACGAAGCGCTGCGCCGGCTTCTCCTTGCCGCGGGGATGATAGGTCAGGTGCAGAAAGCGCGGTTCCTCCACGCTCCCCTGGGCCACGGCCAGGAAGAGCCGCATCTTCTGCCGCTCGCACTCCTTGGGGCCAAGGACTTTGCACTCGAGGCGCTCGTCGCGCGCCAGCGCGCTCGCCACCTCGGCCAGCTTCGACGGCGTCAGCTCGCCGGGCGGATCGTTGGCGAGGTCTCGGGCGAAGCACACTGCTTCGCCCACGATCTCCGCCCGCGAGAGCGCCAGCTGGGCTGGATTCCCGCGAAAGTCCGCCGCCAAGACGAGCTGAAGCTGCTCCAACCGCAGCGGCTGACGTCGCTCCGGCGACAAATGCCGATCGTAGCGGTAGGCAGCCAGCAGGACCCCTTCTACGAGGAACTGACTGACGCGTTCGGTCGCCGAGCTGTCCAGCGGAGGCAGTGCAGTGGCGACCCGCTTGACGTGAGTCCTGCGGGCGCAGTCCACTACCGCGGCCCCGTAGCGCCGCGTGTCCGATACGTCGAACTCGTCCCGTTTCCCGAGCCCTACCAGCAGCACGCGCCCGACCGGCAGCCGCCCGTGGGTGTGGAGCAGGACCGTCTCGCCCGCCTTGCCGACGAACTCCTCTTGCTCTACGACCCGACTGAGGAGTCCATCGAGCTGCTTATCGATTCGTTGAACGTCTTTTGAATCTGATACCTTGCCCTCGAAGACCGGTATCGCGAACAGGTCCGCCTCAAGCTTGTCCGGGTCATCCCAGAAGAATGTGGACTTCATCCGTTCCTCGCTCGCCCTGTCAACGGGGGGCAGCCTATGCGCCCGCTCGAGTCCTTGTCAAAGCAGTTGCGCAACGACTTGTAACTGCATACGTTAATCGGGTCAGGCCGAGCCCGAGTCCTGTCAACAGCCCGGGGAGCCGACTTTACCTCGTGTTTGTAGACACTTGACCCCGCGGTTCCCACAGGGACTCGGAGCCTGTGGGAAAACGCACCTCGAGGAGTCCACAGACCTCTCTTTGTAAACCCTCGTACCTAGATCAAATCTCCTGTGGAACCTGAGAAGTCGGCTGGGTTTCGCAACATAATCGGCTAGTTATCAGATACATGATACAGTGCATAAATTATGCAAAATTATGCTAAATTAACTTGACGATCACTACAATCACCATTAATATCAGTTCAAATTTACCCATTTTGGGAGGGTAACGCACCATGGCTGTGAAGAAGAACGTCGCGAAGGTCGCCAAGAAGAAGGTCGCCAAGAAGGTGGCCAAGAAGGTCGTCAAGAAGGTGGCCAAGAAGGTCGCCAAGAAGAAGGCGGTCAAGAAGGTCGCCAAGAAGAAGGTCGCCAAGAAGGTCGCCAAGAAGGTCGCCAAGAAGGTGGCCAAGAAGGTCGTCAAGAAGGTGGCCAAGAAGGTCGCCAAGAAGAAGGTGGCCAAGAAGGCCGCCCCGGTGGCGATGCCCTCGGCGCCATCGACTCCCTTCTCGTTCTGACCGTCTCGTTCGGAGCGGGCGCGAGTATCGCCGCCGACCCGAGGCGGCTCGCGGGGATCAGCCCTCGACCAGAGGGTCGGCCCGCCGCTTGGCCTGAGGCTCGGCCGGCGTGTTGCCAGGCGTAGGCTTGGCGAGCACGTCCCACGGCGCGAGCTCACCAGCGGCGGCTCTGGTTGGCTCCACGTCCCGGGGCTCGGCGCCCGGGCACGCGGCGGCGTTCGCGGCAAGCGTCGCGCGGCAAGCGTCGCGCGACAAGCGTCCGCGACAAGCGTCCGCTACTGGGGGCCGCGAGCTGCATCTGCGACCGGAGGGCACATGCGCCCGAACGGGCTGGCTGCGCCAGTCATCGAGTTCGAGGCTGTGCTCCATGGGCCTCCCGAGGAGGCCTGCCAGACTCTTGCCCAGGCGCTCGCCAGCGGCTCGCTGCTCGGCGCGGGCTTGCTGCTGGGCGACTGTGGCCCTGATCACCTGACCTTCGTTGGGTCCACCGGCCTCCGCGGCTGCGTGCCCGATCGCGGGGAGCTGCGCTGGGTGCCCGCCCCGGTGGGGTCAGGCCTGCGCCTGAGCTGCAGGCTGTGGTGTGGCGCTCAGCGCCGCCGCGTCCTGCTTCGTGCCATAGTGGTTGCCGCTGGGGCGTGGGCGTTCGTCACGCTGGCGTGGAGCTGGCTTCCGCTGCTAGCCATGCCGCTGGCGCTGCTCTTGGCAGCAGTGCTCGATAGCTTGGGCTGGCGCACCCTACGCCGGCGCTGGGCAGCGCGCGTTCAGGCCGGCCTCCACAATATCGAGTGGCTCAGAGCATCGAGTGGCTCAGAGCGAGTGGCTCAGGGAACGACCAGCTCAGGGAGCGACCGGCTCCCCAGCGTCCTGCGGTAGATCGTCGCGCTCCCAGCCGAGACTGAGCGCCGCGCTGGAGAAGCGCCGCGCTTGCCGCTCCCCTTGCGGTCCGGCAAAGACCATCAAGACCTGTGGCTGAGCCAACGCCCACTCGACGAGGCGGTCGATTTGCCCCTCGTGGTAGTCGGGCGCTCTGAGGCGACAATAGACGGTCTCGAGCGCGACCGGGCGCAGCGGGTCCTCGGCCAGCGGATCGACGCAGGGCACGAGCGCGAGCTCGCGGCAGATCGCCTCGACCTCGCCGGCGCTCCAGACGCCATGCGGCTCCCAGACGTAGAGGCGGCCGGGCGGCCGCTCGATGTTGGAGAAGAACGCGCTCAGCCGCCGACGGTGCTCGGCCGTCGGGCTGAAGCTGGGGGGCGTATCGAAGATGACCGCACGCGCCGAAAGCGCCGCGCACGCCGCGAAGGTCGCGCGCCACGCTTGCTCGACGAGAGCGGTGGGGCGGAGCCCGCCGGCCTCCCTCAGAGCCGCACGCTCAGCGGCGGGCAGCGCGCGATAGACCCCGCTGTCCAGGTCGTGGGTGATCAGCCGGGACGCGCGGCAGCTCAGCGTGACGTTCGGCCGCAGCCCTTCTCGCCACCGCCCGAGGGCAGCCGGCCGCGGCGAACTCCAGAACGTATCCTGGAGCTCGATGAGCAGCGGCCCCGCCGAGGCGCGGTTCGCCCGCACGCTCGCGCGCTGTGCCGCGTAGCCAACCAGCAGGCGGGGCAGAGGATCCATCACCGTCGACGTATAGCGGATTGCCCAGCGCATTCAAAGCGGGATTGCGTGAGCGCGCGGGGCGACGCGGCGCGCGCCACGACCCGCGCAGGCTCAGCCGCGCCGCTGGGCGCCCCGCGGGCCACCTTGCCGGCGCTGCGAGCCCCGACGGCCACCGCGCTCCGAGGCGCCGAGCGCGGAGCCGGCGGTGGAGGCCGCGCCGCGCGGCGAGGGGCCGGCGGTCTTCGAGCTGGGGTCGCGTAGCAGCAGCTCGCGGTTGGTCAGCGTGTGGATGCGGTCTCGTAGGGCGGCCGCCTGCTCGAACTCCAGCGCGCGAGCCGCCGCCGCCATCTCGCGGCGCAGCTCGAGGATGCGTGCGGGGATCGCCGCCAGCGCCAGCCGGGCGTCCTCGGTGGCGGCAGTCTCCGGCCCTGCGTCGTCCCCGAGGCCGACGCTCGAGAACTGCAGCTCGAAGATCGGGCGCGAGATCGTGCGCGGAATAATGCCGTGCGCGGTGTTGTGCGCTTGCTGTACCAGGCGTCGGCGATCGGTCTCGTCGATCGCCCGGCGCATCGAGGGGGTGATGCGGTCGGCGTACATGATCACCGTGCCATGGACGTTGCGCGCGGCGCGCCCCATCGTTTGAATCAGCGCGCGGTCCGCCCGCAGGAAGCCCTCCTTGTCGGCATCCAGGATCGCCACCAGCGAGACCTCCGGCAGGTCCAGCCCCTCGCGCAGCAGGTTGATGCCGACCAGCACGCTGAAGGCGCCGGCGCGCAGGTCGCGCAGAATTGCCACGCGCTCGAGCGTGTCGATGTCGGAGTGCAGATAGCGCGCGGGGACGCCGGCGTCTTGCAGGTACTCGGTCAGGTCCTCGGCCATGCGCTTGGTCAGCACGGCGGCCAGCACGCGCTCGCTGCGCGCGATGCGCCCGTGGATCTCCTGCAGCAGATCGTCGACCTGGTGCGTCACGGGTCGCACGATCACCTGTGGGTCGAGCAAGCCGGTCGGGCGGATGATCTGCTCGACGACGACGCCCTGCGTTTGCTCGACCTCCCAGCTTCCGGGCGTGGCGGAGACGAAGATCACCTGATTGATGCGCTCCGCCAGCTCCTCGAACTTGAGTGGGCGGTTGTCCAGCGCGGAGGGCAGTCGAAAGCCGTGTTCCACCAGCGTCTGCTTGCGGCTGCGGTCGCCGCGATACATCGCCTGGAGCTGCGGCACGGTCTGGTGGCTCTCATCGACGATCAGCAGGAAGTCGCGCGGGAAGTAGTCCAGCAGGGTCGGCGCCGGCTCGCCGGGTTGCCGGCCCGAGAGGTGGCGCGAGTAGTTCTCGATGCCGTTGCAGTAGCCCATCTGCTCCAGCATCTCGAGGTCGAAAAGGGTCCGCTGCTCCAGCCGCTGCGCCTCGACCAAGCGCAGCTCAGCGCGCAGCTCGGCCAGCCGCAACTGCAGCTCGTCGCGCACCGTGCCGATGGCGCGTCGCAGCTGATGCGCGGGCGTGACGTAGTGACTCGCGGGGAAGATCGCCACCCGCTGCCGGGCATCGAGCACGCGCCCGCGCAGCGGGTCGACGTCCCAGATGCCCTCGACCTCGTCGCCGAAGAACGCGATGCGCCAGGCGCGCTCCTCCTCGTGCGGCGGAAAGACCTCGACCACGTCGCCGCGCACGCGAAAGGTCCCCCGGTGGAAGTCGTAGTCGTTGCGCTCGTAATGAATTTCGACCAGCGCCCGCAGCAGGTCGTCACGCTCGAGGTGCTGGCCCTGGTGCACGTCGACGGCCATGCCCCGGTAGAACTCCTGGCTGCCGATGCCGAAGATGCAGGAGACCGAGGCGACGATCACCACGTCGCGCCGCGACAGCACGGCCTGGGTGGCCGCATGACGCAGGCGGTCGATCTCCTCGTTGATGATCGCGTCCTTCTCGATATAGGTGTCGCTCGCGGGAACGTAGGCCTCGGGCTGGTAGTAATCGTAGTAGCTGACGAAGTAATGCACCGCGTGCTCGGGAAAGAGCTGGCGGAATTCGCCATAGAGCTGCGCGGCCAAGGTCTTGTTGTGGGCGATCACCAGCGTCGGGCGCCCCAGCTGGGCGATGACGTTGGCCACCGTGTAGGTCTTGCCGCTGCCGGTGATGCCCAGCAGCACCTGATGGCGATCACCACGCTCCAGGCCGCCCACCAGCTCGGCGATGGCGCGCGGTTGGTCTCCGGTCGGGGCGAAGGGGCTGACCAGGCGAAACAGGCTCGACGGCGACGACGTGCTCACGGTGCGGTCAGCATGGGTCGGTGGGTGGGGCCGGTCAAGGCGCGACGTAATGCCGCGACGTGTTGGCGCGACGTGTTGGCGTGACGTGTTGGCGCGTAGGGCCAGCGCGCCCGCCCCGTTTCAGTCCAACCGCAGCGTTGCCACCAGCGCCTCGACGCGGGCCGGATCGATCTCAGCGGGCAGCAGCGTGCCGACGTTGGCCACGGCGGCGGCCACGCCGAAACGGATGGCCTCCAGGGAACGCAGCCCGCGCTGCAGGCCACAGGCGATCCCCGCCGCCAGGCTGTCACCGCTGCCGATGGTGTTGACCACCGGGACGGGCGGCACGGCGCAGCGGTAGCTCCCGCTCTTGCCGCTGATCCAGACGGTGCGCGGGCCGTCGCTGACGACGACCCACCGTGCGCCCCGCTGATTCAGCTCGTGCATCGCGCGGCGCAGCGCGGCGTCGTCGGCGAGCTCGCGTCCGAGGGTCCGTCCGAGCTCCTGGCGGTTCGGCTTGACGAAGGTCGGCCGCTGCGCGAGCGCGGCGAGCAGCGCGGGCCCGTGGGCGTCGACCACCGTGGGCGTCGAGCCCGCGTGGGTCAGCAGCTCACGATAGAGCTCCGTCGAGCAGTCGGGTGGCAGCGAGCCGCTGAGCACGATGATGCTCGCCCGTGGCGCCAGCGCGCGATAGGCGGCGCAGAACTGCTCGAGCTCGTGACTACTGAGCGGCCCGGCCTCCTCGACCAGCTCGGTCACGCTGCCGGTCGCGTTGTCGAGCAGCGTGGTGCAGGTGCGCGTGGCCTCGGTCGTGGGGACGAGGGTGTGCACGACCAGGCGCGCCGCGAGATCGCGCTGCAACGCCTCGCCCGTGGGGCCACCGGCAAAGGAGAGCGCGTGGTGCGGCGCTCCGAGCAGGCCCAGCGCGCGGGCCGCATTGACGGCCTTGCCGGCGGCGCAGCAGACGACCTCGGCCGTGCGGTTGATCTCGCCGAGCTGGACCGCGGAAAAGCGCATGACCCGCTGCCAGGCGGGCGTCAGACCGACGGTTAGGATCATGTCGCTGGCCCTCGGGCGCGCGTGGGCGGATCGTTCGGCGCGCGCTTCGCACCGGGAGTCTCGCTTGGCGCCGGCGCCGGCGCCAAGGATGTACCGAGCTCGCTGACGCGGAAGGTGGCCCACGCCGCAGGATAGGGCCAGCGCGCGCGCAGGCGGAGCTGGGCCTGCTGCAGCGCGGCAGCCGGCGCCAGGCCGCGCGAGCGCTCGCGGAAGAAGTGCTTCATCAGCAGCGCTGCGCCGAGATCGCTGACGCGCTCCGTCGTCGCCAACACCTGGCCAGCACCGGCGAGCAGCAGCAGGCGATCGAGGGCCAAGCGCCCGCCAGCCAGGCTACGCGCGGCTTCGCAGGCCGAGAGCACGATCAGCGGAGCGTTGACGCGGGTCGCCAGCAGCTCGAGCGGTGACAGCCCGCCATCCGCCAGGGCGATCATGCGGCCCAGCGGAGCGGCGCCGCTGTCGACATGCGTGGCCAGGTGGACCTGACGCCCGCTGATCAGGGCCTCCTGCAGCGCCTGGCGCGTCGCGTGGCTGCCGGTGTAGGCCGTGACCTCCATCGCCGTGCGACCGAGCGCCTCGCTCTCGCGGGCCGCGAGCGGCAGCGGCCGACCGGTCTCGCCCTCCCAGGCCACGGAAACCCAGGCGCCGCGCTGAGGCGCCGGCGAGGAGGCGACCGGTTCGCCCAGCCACGCGAGCGCCGGTAGGTGGGTCAGCGTCACCCGCTCGGCGAGCGCCGCGCCCTCGCTGGCCAGCGCGGCGAAGGGTACGTCGGCCAAGGGCTCGGGGGCGACCACCAGCCACTGCCGGGCCTCGGCGCCCGCAGCGCCAGCGAGCGGGCGGATCAGCCAGGTGGAGAGCTGCCGCAACCACGGCGCGACGTCGTCCCAGCGCTGGAGCCCGGCGCGCAGCGCCGCTACCGCGGCCGTGAGGCGGGCGCGCGGCAGCGTCACGACCGACATGGCGACGGCGAGGCGCTGGCTCTCGGTGGGGCGTACGACCCAGCTGACCAGCCGTTGCGCCGTGGCGTAGTAGACCACGGCGACCCCTTGACCCTCCCGACGCAGGCCGCTCGCTACGGCCGCTGGGTCCCACGGCGCTGGCGAGAGCAGGCGCAGCAGGCGCGGTTGCAGCGCGCCCAGCGCGGCTCGTGCCTGGGCCAGGTGCTGGGTCACCTCTGCCGCTTCGCTCCTGAGCAGGCGCGCTCGTCCCGATCGCCGCTGGCCTGCAGCTGGGCGCAGCGCAGCGCCTCCAGGTGGCGTTGGAGCTCGAGCAGTCGCTGCAGCGGCTCGCCCACGGGAGGCGCCCGCAGCTCCGCCAGCGCGGCCCCGCCCCCATCCCTGCCCGCGCGCGCTCGGGCTCGCTCGGCGACCGCCAGCGCCGCCTCCGCCTGGCCCAGGGTCGCGAGCAGATCGACCAGCTCGTCGTAGACGGCCCCCTGCGGCTCGTCGCCGCCGCCGGCGCTCGTGGCCTGTCCGAGCTGGGCCGGCAGGCTATCGACCAGCGCTGCGCTCTCCTCGAGCGCTTGTCGCGCCTCCTGCGTGCGACCCAGCGTCCGCAGCGCCCTGCCGCGTTGCAGGCCAAAGCGCCAGACCCACGCGCGCTGCCCGACCTGACGCGCCCGCTGGAGCCCCGCCTGGGCGTGCGCCAGGGCCAGCGCCGGGCGGCCCGCGGCCAGCTCGATCGAGCCCAGTCCATGGTGCGCCTTGAGTTCGTTGAGCGCCGCGTGGATCCGCTGGGCCAGCGTCAAGGCCTGCTGCAGGTCCTCCCGCGCCTCGGCCTGGCGGTCGAGCTGGAGCAGCGCCAGGCCGCGGTTGGCGAGGGCGAAGGACGTGCCGAGGGCATCGCCGCGCGCGCGGTCGAGCTCCAGCGCCGCGCCAAAGCTGCGCGCGGCCTCGCCGGCCTGACCGGCCAGGCGCTGGGCGAAGCCGAGGTTGTTGAGCGCCGCCGCGATCTCGCTGTCGAGGCCCTGCTGGCGTGCCTCGGCCAGTGCGTGCTGCAGGGTCGTCAGCGCCTCTGTGCTGCGACCCAGCGCCGCCAGCGTGGTGCCGCGCGCATTGAGAAGCTGCAGCCGGCGCGGGGGATCCTTCGCGCTGCCGGACAACCCGCGCTCGGCTGCCTCGAGCGCCTCGGCCAGCGCGCCGGAATAGTAGAGGCCGTTGACCAGCTCCAGCAGGGCGGCGTCAGTCGGCAGGCCAGCCGCGTCGAGCAACGCGAGCGCGCGGCGCGCGAGGCGCACCCCGTCGCTGAAGACCCCGCGAGCGGAGGCGATTCGCGCCAGCTCGAGCCAGGCTGCGGCCACCAGCGTGACCGTGGGTCGCAGCGGCGTCCACGCCGCGGAGGCGCGCGGCAGGTGCTCCGGTCCGAGCTCGGGTAGGGCGCGCAGCGCCCTCTCCACGGTGGCTGTCGCCTCCCGGAAACGGGCGAAGCGCACACGCAGCAGCTGCGCCACGCGCAGCGCGTCCTGCGCGGTGGCGAGCCCCCTGGCCGAAGCGCGCCAGTCGCCCGCGACGGAGGGTGGCGCGGTGCCGCTGGCCGCCAGGCCGAGACTACGCCGGGCCGCGCGCAGCGCCTCGTGATGGGCGCCCTTACGCTCCGCGATCGTGCTGCGCTGCTCGAGGGCCTCGCGCAGCAGCTGGGGCCGGCGCACCTGCTCGTAGATCGCGATCGTCTCGGCATTCGCCGCCAGCGCCGCGTCGAATTGCTCGTTGCGCAGCCGCAGCCAGGCCATCTGTCGCAGGGCCGTGACCAGCTCGGCCTTGGCCCGCAGCGACGCGGCACCGATGGGCTTCTTGCCGCCTTCCGCCGCCGCGAGGGCGGCTCGGCGCAGCGCCACCAGCTCGGCCATCGGTGCCAGGGCTCGCGGGTAGTCCTCCCGCAGACCGTGGGCATTGGCCAGGTAGAGCAAGGCGCCGGGCTGCAGGCGCGCGTCGCTCAAGAAGGTCATGTAGTGCAGCGCCGGTTGCAGCGCCGCAATCGCCGCTGCGAGCTGTCGCGGCTGGGCGTTGAAGGCCTTGGCTCCGGCGAGCACCAGCGTCCGGAGCTGCGTCTGGGCGAAGCGCTGGCGCGCGGCGGGATCGACGCCGGGGTCGCCAAAGATCGTCAGTCCGAGCGGGGCCAGCCCGGCGGTCAGCGGAAGATCGGCGGCTCGGGCCCAGGCCGCCGGAACGGCGCGAGGCCAGGCCAGCGCAGGGGGCACCGGGGTCTGCGGCTCTCCGGCACCGAGGGCCACCGTCGCCACGCCCGCGGCGTGCAGCAGGCGCAACAGCGCCACGAGCTGCGCGCGGCGCCCGGGCCCCGTGAAGCCGGTCTCGGGCAGCACGGCTAGCGTGCTGTCGAGCAACAGGCCGAGCTGATGGGCCCAGCGCCACGGGGTCTGGCCCGGGCCGCGATCGAGCGCCAGGTTGGCCGCCGAGCTGCCGAGCCAGCGCTGGGGCAGGTCGAGCCACAGCAGGCCGCTGCGCGTCGTCGCTTGTTCCAGCGCGGCGCCGCTGAGACCCGCGGCGCGCAGGGGCCTCCACCCGCCCCTGGTGAGCGTTTCCGCTGCAGGCGCTCCGCCCTCCGGCGCGGCGCGAGCGACGTGCACGATCGTGGGAAGGGGCAGGCGCCGCACCGCTTGCGCGTCGAGCAGCTCCCAGAGCGTGGCCAGGCGCACGACGCGCTGCGCATCGAGCCCGAGCGCGGCAGCGGTCAGCGGCGCATCGTCGAGCGGGCCGAGATCGAGCAGCAGGCGCCCCGCGCCGCGAGCGGCGGCCAAGAGCGGAGCGCTGAGCAGCCGGGCCCGCGCCGCCGCGCTCAGGGCCCGCAACACGGGGAGGCGCTGCGGCAGCAGCTGCAGGCTCGGTGCGCCGCGCGGCCGCACGATCAGCAGCGCCACGCGCGCGCCGTCGTCGACCAGCCGCAGCGCCACGGTCTCGGGCTCCAGCGCACGCTGCAGCGCTGACAGCTCGAAGTCGCCGACGGTCAGCAGGCCGGCCACCGCGGGGCTGACCCTGGCGAGCGCCCGCAGGGCCTCCTCGACGGCGCGTTGTCGCCGTTGCAGCTCGTCACGCCAGGTCGCGGCCGCCGCGGTCGGCGTGCTGGGGGGCGGCTGGCTGGCGTGCCGTCGATGCTCGGCGGCCCGCTCGAGCAGCCGCCGCAGGGCGCCCCCGACCGGTCCGCTACCGCCCGGGCCGAGGGTGATCAGCTCATCGACGAACGCGCGCCGCTCCGCCAGCTCCGCGTAGCGCAGCGCGGCCGCGGCGTCGCCCTGATCGAAGGCCAGGGCGATCGCAGGGCCGAAGACGCTACGGCGCAGCGCCGCGGCCTCGGCCAGATCCGCCGGGGCCAGGAGCAACGGATGGCGCTCGAGCAGGCCGTCGACCGCTGCCGCGGCCGCCCGCGCGTCGCGGCGACGGTAGGCCAGCTCGGCGCTGAGCGCATAGCGCTGCGCCCCGAGGTCCTCGGTGACGTTGGCCGCTGCTACCGCGCGTAGCACGTCGGTGCTGGGATGGGCCTCGAGGGCTGCTGGGGCCACCGCCGCGCCGCCTGCGCGGGCCAGGGCGAGGGCCACGGCGAGGTGCCAGTGGCGGCGTTCGTCGGCGCTCAGGGGCCGCCAGAGTGCGTCACTGATCCCCCCGGGCGCGGGGGCATCCGCGGCGAGCTCGGTCAGCGGGGTGACCGCGGGGTCGGTCTCTGCCAGCACCGCTTGCAGCAGCCTGACGGCCTGCGCCAGCGGCTGCAGCCGGGTCAGCAGCCGGTGAACGGCGCGTTCCGCCACACTGCGCGGCGGTCCGGCCCCCCACCCGTCTTGCAGCCGCGTGATGACGCCTGTCGAAGGCTCGCCAGCCGGTCCTGCCGGGTCTCTCGGCGCCGCGCTGGCGAGCTCCGGCGTCAGCTGTAGCGTGAGCAGCGCCAGGTCGGTCCATAGCGCCAGGCGCAACCGCTGGCTGAGCAGGGGCTTCTCGGTGAGCTCGGGCCCCCCAGTGGTCGCCGGCGCCGCAGCACCCGTCGGCGCGCGACCGGCCGCGCGACGCTGCTCGAGCTCGCGCAGCAGCGCGTGGCAGGCCTGAAGCTCGCTCGGCGCCACCGGCGCTCCGGCCGCGAGCGTGTCGAGCAGCGCGTCGGCGCGGTTGAGCGCGAGACCGACCTCGAAGGCGAAGCTCGGCAGGTCGAGTTCACCCTCCGGCTCGCGCAGCGCGCGGGCTTCGCGCAACGCCCGGTCGAGCGCCGCGGCGTAGGCCGCGCGGTCGCCCTGCCTGCCGCCCAGCAGCGCCGCACGATTACGCAGCAGCAGGAGCTCGCGGCGCAGCTCGACGACGTCTTGCGCGACGATGCGCTGTTGTTGAGCGCCGACCAGCTGACCCTGCAGCCGCCCTGCGCGCGGGCCATCGAGCTGCTGCTGCGCCATGATCTCGCGCAGCGCGGCCTGAACCTGGCGCTCCGCGACGAGGTCGAGACCGAGGGGCATCGTGCTGGGCTCGGGTCGCGGCGCCACCGGTAGGAAGCTGGGCGGTGCAGCGGTGCCCCAGCGTCTCAGCGACTGCTCGGCGGCACGCAGCTGCTCGGCCGCGCGCCGACCGTCGCGCCGCAGCACCGCGTTGTAGGCCAGGGTGCGCTGCAGTGGCGCCAGCGCCTGCCCGTGCCCCTTGCGCTGCACGCGCTCCACAGCCTGGAGCAGCCAGCGGCTCGAGCTCGCCAGCTCGCCCCGCAGCTGCTCGCTGACCCCGAGCTGCGCGAGCACCTGCACCTCGAGCCCGTCGAGGCCCAGCCCTTGCGCCAAGCGCAGCGCCCCTTCCAGCTCTCGCGCCGCCAACGCGTAGGCCCCCGTGGCTGCCGCCGCGCGCCCGCAGCTCAGGCGGTGAAACGCCTCCTGCTCGGCTGTGCCGAAGGGCTGGGCCAGCGTTCGGCGCTGGGCGCAGTAGCCGACCACCTCGCGCCAGCCGTTGCCGAGCGCAGCGAAGACATTGGCGAGGTTGACCAGCAGGTCGGCCTCGGTCTGGGGGTCCAGCACGGCGTCGTTCAGGGCGTGGGCCTGCTCATAGGCCAGTGCCGCCTCCTCGAGCCAACCGCCCTGGCGCGCGCCGAAATAGCGCTCGCGCATCTCGTAGACCCACCCGAGCGTCATGTGCCCAAAGGGGCTCTGGGGTCGCAGCGTGAGCGCGCGTTTGAGCCAGCGCTCGGCCTCGTCGAGGTCGCTTGGGCGCAGCGGCGCGCGCAGCGTCGCCAGGTAGCCGAGCGCGTAGAGCGCGACGGCATCGCTGCCATCGCGCTGGGCCCGCTGGCGATAGGGGGCCGCCAGCGCTGCCCAGGCGGCGCGGCGATCGGGCGCTCCTTGCGCCGCGGCGGCACCGAGCGCCAACAGGCCGCGATGCGCCTGCAATATGCCGTCGTCGACGGTGAGCAGCTGGCGGTAGCGCTGCGCCGCTCGCGCGTGCTCGCCCTGGTGCTCGAGCTGCGCCGCATCGAGCAGCGCCAGACGAAGATGGGCGCGCTCGGCTGCTGCGTGCGTCTCACTGGCCGGGTCACTCTCGCGCAGGATGCGCGCGTAGGCCTGGAGCGCCCGCTCGTAGTGTGCCAGTGCGGCAGCGGGCTGCCCGGCTTGCCGCAGCTGGCGCGAGCGGCGCAGGGCCAGGCGCCCGAGATCGAAGCCGAGCTCGGCGGCGAGCTCCGGCCCGAGATCGCGCTGCCGCAGGGCTGCGGCCAACGCCTCGATCGCCGGGTCTAGCTCGCCTTGCTCTTCGTGCAGCTGGGCCAGCCGCCCGAGCAAGCGCACGGCGACGGCCGAGGGTAGACCGGGCCGATCGAGTAGCGCGCGCAGGCCCTCGCGCTGAGCCGCCGTGGGCTCGGTCGCCTGCAGCGCGATCAGCGCCTTGGCAACCGCCTCCGCCAGGAGCCTGTCGCCGCCCTCGAGCAAGCCAAGGTAGTAGCGGGCGACCAGCTCCGGCGCCTGCAGCCGCGCGTAGATCGCCCCGAGCTGCAGCTGCGCCTCCGTCACCAGCTCGCGTTGCTCGGGGTATTGGTCGATGACAGCCTGATAGCGCGCCAGCGCGACCGGCAGGCGCAGCGCGCGCTGCTCGAGCTCCGCCTCGCGCAACAGCAAGTAGCCGCGCACCGCCGCGGCGGTCGAGAACAGGCGCGGGCGAAGTTGCTCGATTCGCCCCAGCGCGGCGCGCGCGTCCTGCTGCCTGCGGGCGCCCGCGTCGGGCGGCGCCGCCGCGGGTGCGGTGGCGGACGTGGCTCCGGTCGCCGGGGCGAGGGGAAGGCGCGGCAGCAGAGCGAGGTCGATCTGGGCCCGCGCGACGAAGACGGCCCCCTCGCTCTGTGGGCTGACCTGCGCCCCTGCCAGCGCGCGCAGGGCCCGCCGCGCCTTGTCATCCTCGCCGAGTTGCAGCCAGAGCTGGGCGCTGGCGTACTGCGCCTCGCTGCCGTGGGTGGCATCGCGCGCGAGGTGCTGCCAGAGCAGCAGGCGTGTCCACGGCTCGCGCTCGCTGCGCGCTAGCGTCCGCAGGGCCGCCGGCGGCAGCGCGGTCGGCACCAAGCCGCTCGTCGGCAGCAGGCCGACGTCGAGGCTGCCCGCGCGGCGGGCGGTGATGACCAGCCCGAGCGCGTGGGCCCGGGGCAGCAGCGCGTCGGCGCCGTCGCTGGTCAGCTGCTCCGCCCTCGCCATCGCAGCCTCGGGGCCGCGACCTTCCACCACGCGGTCGAGCGGGACGCGCCACAGCGAGGCCGGCGTGTCGGCCGTGCGCGCGCGAGGCGCTGCGCCCCGGCGAAAGCGACAGAAGACCAACCAACGACCGTCCGCCGTGAAGGCCGGGAAGCCGGCCGGCTCCTCGGCCGAGGTGACGACCCACGATCGGCCACGCGCGCTGCCGAGGCGCAGCACCTCGACGCGGGCGACGCCGCCCGCCGTGCTGCGGGTGTAGGCCAGCCAGCGACCGTCCGCGCTCAGCGCCGGATGGGTGGCCCCGGAGGCCGTCAGCGCTTCGATGCGGCCGGTCGCGAGCACCAGCCGCTGGACGCGCTCCCGGCCCGGCTCACCCGCGCTGTAGTAGAGACTGCGTCCATCCGGGGCGAAGGTGGGGAAGGCGTCCGCCGTGCGCGCGTCGGTGAGCCGCTGCAGGCGACCGTCGCGCCAGAGGTAGAGGTCGCCCTTGGCGTCGGCACGCATCGAGACGAAGGCCAGCGTGCGTCCGTCGGGCGACCACGCCGGTTGCGTGTCCTCGGCCGGGTCGTCGGTGATGCGGCGCGGCAGACCCGTCACCAGGCTCTTGACCCAGATATCGAGCTGTCCCTTCTGGTCGCTGGCGTAGGCCAGCAGCTGCCCGTCGGGTGAGAGCATGCCCGCCAGCTCGTCGCTGGCGAGCTGGGCCAACCAGGTGACGCGCCCGAGCTGGTGCCGCGGCAGCTGCAGCCGATAGCTGCGCAGCAGCGGCAGGGGTGCTGTGTGTCCCCCGCAAGCGCAGCCCGCGGTGAGTGCCGCCAGCAGCAGCCAGCGTGGCGCTCCTCCGGTCGGTGCGGCTCGCGTTGCCCGCCCTGCACTCACGGCTCACCGCGCTCGCAGGCGCGCAGCCGCTCGAACGCGCGCCAGGCTCGGCCGCCCGCGGCTCGCAGGCGCGCCGCCCGTTCGAGGTAATCCAGTGCGCGCGTCAGGCGCTCGATCGGCGCCGCCTGCTCGCGAAGCTGCCAGTAGGCGTCCTGCGCCTCGTCGACCCGTTGGCGCGCCTCTTGGTAGTGCCGGTATTCCGCGGAGCGCCCGAGGTAGGCAGCGATGGCCGTTCGCTCCTGCTTGAGCAGCGCCGCGAAGTCCGGGTGCCAGGGATCGTCGAGCACGGGCCAGCGGGCGAGCAGGCGCGCCACCACGGCGGCGGCGGCCCGCTCCTCGTCCGCGCTGGTCTGATCGCGCCGGTCGCGCGTCGCATCGATCTGGCGCTCGAGTGCCTCCAGTGCGGCGTGCGCGGTCCGCGCCTGTGGCGGTACCCCTGTGCGCGGGCTCAGCGCGTTGACCACCGCCTCCTGCTCCGGCATTTGGGTGGGCCGGCGCGGTCCGCGCCGCGGCGCCATCTCGCCGAGCCAGCGCTCGGAGGTCGTGGTCGGCACATCGGCGGTGTGCGAGGCCAGGTTGACGCGGGTGTGAGCCTCCAGCAGGGAGATGCGCCCATCCCCGTCGAGATCGAGCGCAGCCAGCGGCAGGGCGCCACCGTCGCGATCGCGGCCCAGCAGCGCGTTGAAGAAGTGGAGCGCGTAGCCATCTTGCGCCGCGCGGTCGGGGTTCGGGTCGCAGCCCGTCGCCGGCAGGTCGGCCGGCGTGGCGAAGAAGCCGCACCGAGTCACCGGCGGGGCGCCGCGCTCGACCCGGGCCGCGGCGAAGGCCAGCTCGGCGAAGCCGCCGCCGAAGCAGGTCGTGACGACCACGCGCACCGTGCGCCGCGCGCCGTCGAGCCAGCCGGCGAGGTCGCTGACGTGCAGCTCGGAGGCGCCCCAAAGGGCCATCCAGTTGTCTCTCGCGTGCTCCCCCTGTTCGCCGTGCCCCGCCAGGTAGATCGTCAACGGTGGGCCGGCGGCGCTCGCGAGCTGGGTTACCGCCTGGCGCGCGTGCTCGAGCGACGAGGCGGCGGCCACCGCCAGCGTGCTGCGTCGATAGGAGCTGTCGCGACCGCCGCGCGGGTCGAGCAAGGCGGCCAGCTCGCCTAACAGCGGATCACCGCGCGGGCTGGCGTCGCGAGCTTGGTCGAGCACCTGCACGTCGCGTGCTCCCGGTCCCCCGGCGAAGAGGATCAGGCCCTTTCCCCGCAAGGCCTGCGCCGCCAGGCCGATATCCTGCTCGATCGACACCGAGTTCATTTCCGGTGTGGCACCGCCGCCGAGCGCGAGCCAACGCAGCTCGGCGCCGCTGGCCGCGAGCCGCCAGGTCGCCGCGTCGCCGCGATCCGGCTGGCCCGTCGGGCCCGTCGCGTCGGCGCGTAAGGCTGTGCGGCGCACCGACGAGGCGCAGGCCAGCCGCCCGGTGGGCGTGGCGAGCGGGTGAGGGTCGGCCAGCCACGCGCTGCCACCCGCCGCGCCAGCGATCAGCAGCCACGCGGGCCAGCGCCAACGGGTCATCGCGCTTCAGCGTCCTGCGTCGCGTGCGCTCGTGGCATGCCGCACCCCCACGGTCTCCCAGCTGCCGTCCGCGCGCTGAACGCGCTCGCCGGGACGCGCCACCTTTAGCACCAGTCGGTGAAAGATCGCGCGCGCCGCCAGCAGCCCATCGCTACCGAACGCGGGGCTGAGCTGCAACGCGCGTCGCAGCAACACCAGGCGGTCGGCGTTCTCCTCGGCGATCAGCGCGCGCACCCGCTGCGCTTCGGCCGTTTCGCTGGGCGGCAGCAGCAGCTTGAGCTCGCCGTCGCGACCCTCGCCGAGCACCTGCTGCTGCTTGAGCGGCTCGAGGTCGTCGGCGTTGAAGGCCCGCCGCAGCGCGGCCTCGCGCGCCTCGCGTTCCGCTGCGGGCGGCAGTGCGGCGCTGGCGTCGCGCCCGCTCGCGCTGGTCCCGCGGACGGACGAGGCGAGGATCAACTGCTGCTCCAACGGCCAGAGCCGCCCGATCAGCTGCTGCTCGAGCTGCGTGTGGCGATCGAGCACCGCGGGCTTGACGCTGACGCAGCCGGCCAGGCCGACGAGCAGCCACGCGGTGCGCGCCGGACCCCGCCACAGCAAGGGCCAGGGCTCGCAGCTGCCGCTTCGCTTGCCGCCGCATCGCGCGAGCATCGGCGTCGTGCCCGTGCGCGTCAAGGTGCCTCGCAATCGCTGATTGAGGGTCGCGATTGCCCCCGAGGGGGCTCGCTACCGGGTCTCTCCGGGTCTTCGCGCGCCGGGTGGGCGCCCTAGCGGCCATCGCGCCCGGTGGCGCCGCTGTCTGCGCCGCCGCTGCCTGCGTCGCGTGGTGCCAGCGCCTCCGCGTAGACGCACACACCGCGCGGGCCGCCGACCGCACTGCAGCGCAGGGCGCCCATGCAATCGTCGTCGCCGTGGCAGAAGTCGCCGAGCGCGGCGCCGCAGCCCGCGACGAAGCTGAGCAGCGCGAGCAGCGCAGCGCAGCTCGCCGTCCACCTGGCGCGTCGGTCGACCCAGCACCGCTTCGCGTGTTGCGCGCGCCCCCTCATGGCAGCGCCCCCTCCAGCGTCGCGACCGCGTTGAAGCCCGGGCCGTCGAGGCCCGAGCCGTGGACGCGGTAGCTTTGGTCGCTGAGGTTCTCCAGCGCCAGCGAGAGCCGCAGCTCGGGCGTCAGCGCATAGCCGCCGCGCAGATCGACCACCGCGTAGCCGGCCGTGCCGCTGCAACCCGCCGCGCCATTCGGGCAGATGCGCAGATCGGCGCGATCGGCGCCGTTGATACGCCGCTGGGCTCCCGCCCAACGCAGCGCCAGCTCGGCGAAGCTCCGCGCTCCGCCGCGCTGGTGGCGCAGCGCCACCCGGCCGTTGAGGGGGGGGATGCGGCTCATCGGCTCGGACGCCGCGCCGGGCAGGTCGACGCTGCCGTGCGTCCACGCCACCCAGCTCTCGAGCCACCAGCCCCTGATCACGGCCAGCTGCAGCTGCGCCTCGAGCGCATGGACCCGCCCGCGCTGCGCGTTCTCGCGCCGCGTCACCGCCACCAGCAGCGGGCTGCCGTCGGCCGCCGTGCCGCAGCCCTGCGGTGCCGCATCATCGACCGTGCGGCGCACGATCACGTCATCGAGATAGGTGTAGGCATAGAACGCGTTGCCCAGCAGCCGGCCGTAGAGGTCGAGCTTGAGCCCGCCCTCGGCGGTCAGGCTGCGCTCGGGGACGAGCTCGGCGTTGGGCGTGTCGAAGCCCTGGCCGCTGCAACCCTCGGCGGCGTAGTCGTCGATATTGGGCGCGCGGTAGCCCTGGCTCAGGCTGGCCACCAGGTTGAGCCCCTCGAAGAGGCGGTAGCGGGCCTGACCGCTGCCCACCGCCGTCAGCCGCGACACCGCGAGCGGTTGGCCGAGCGCGGCGTCGCGAGCGATGTCGACCGCCCAGGCGCCCGCGCGCGCGCCGACGTCGAGCTGCAGGCGACTGCCGAGCGGCAGGCGATGGAAGAAGTAGAGCCCACCCTGCGTGTAACCCGCCCCGTCCGGATAGCGGCCGCGCGCCTGCGGCGTCAACGTGCCGCTGGCGATGCCCTCGTACGCGGCGGAGGAGGCGACCCGGTCGTAGTAGAGCTCGCCACCGTAGTGCAAGCTGCCGCGCGGCGCCTCGCTGCGCAGCGCGAGCACGCCACCGAGCGAGCCGACGCGGTCGTGCTCGCGTTCGATGCGGTCGCGGTCGAGGCGAAAGCGCGCGCGGTGCTCACGGTGCGATTGATAGGAGAGCGAGGCCTGGGCCTCCGCCAGCAGCGGGGTGGCGAAGTGACCCTCGTAGCGCAGCGCGACCAGGTCGCGGAGCTGGTCCTCGAATAGCTGAAAGTCGCGCGGCGTGGCGCGATCGGTGCGCGGGGCATCGTGCTGCCGCACCCCGGCGTAGCTCGCGCGTAGCAGGCCCGCGCGGCCGAGTGACCAGGCGGCGGCGGCCTCGACGGCGCCCTCACCGTAGGCCGTGAAGCGCTGGCGCCCCGTGTCGCGACCGCCCTCCAGCTCGCCAAAGCGCCGCCACGAGCCGCCGAGGCGTAGCCCCACGCCGCCGAGCTGGCCCTCGGCCTCGGCGTGCGTCACCACCGCGCGACTCGCGCTCTCGAAGCGCAGCAGCGCGGCGCCGCGCGCGTCCCAGCCCCGCTGGGGGTCCAGCAGCGGTTGGCGCGTCACCAGGTTGATCACCCCGCCGAGCGCGTCCGAGCCGTGCTGCATCGAGCCACCGCCGCGCAGCACCTCGATCCGCGCGAGCTGGAACGGATCGACGGTGTTGAGCAGCTGGTTGGGCCCGAAGCGCGTGAGCGCGTTGTTGAGCCGCACACCGTCGATCAGCAGCAGCACCTGCTGGCCGATCAGGCCCCTGACGATCGGCGCGCCGCCCGCGGAGTTGGTGCGCTGCATGGTGACGCCCGGCGTCTCATCGAGCGCCTCGGGCGTGGTCGACGCCGATTGCTCGCGCAGGCGCCGCTGCGAGACCACGTCGATCGCCCGTGGGCTGTCGAAGGCGACCTCGGCGAAGCGCGTCGCCGTGACCACCGTCTCGTAGCTCGCGCGGTCGGGTGCGTCTGCGGCACCGGTGGCGGCTGACATCCCCCGCGCAGGCTCGGCCGCCGCCGGCGCCAGCCACCAATAGCGCCAGGAGTGCGGTGCCGGCGAGTCCCCGCGTCGCGATCAAGGTCGAGCTCCAGCGCCGAGGTTACAGCGGGCCCAGAGCCCACGCGAACTCGCTTGCCGTGCTGCCACCCGCGGCTCAAGCGCCTTGGTGTGGAATGTACCCGCCGCTCCGCCCGCAAGGCTAGGGCGACAACAAGCCCTCGCTGAGGTGATGAGTACAGGCTCCAGGGTGGGACCGCAGGCCCCAGGCCTCACATGGCTTGTCGTCGCCTGGACTCCAACCGGCCGCACGCCCTTGGCATCCCGCTCGATCCCCGTTGGAGGGGCAGTCGCCGAGCGGGTGCCCATAGGCTGGCCCGGTCGGCTTTGGACTGCGGTGTGGATCCTCCAGGCCGCAGCGGTCATCCGTCGGCACAACCGGCTGAGATGTCAGCCCTATGGCAAGCGGGCCGACTCCCGCGCGGCCTCGGCACGACAGGTGCATATACGCGCAGCTCGACAAGAGCCAGCGCGCCGGCATGGCCCGTGACGCCACCAGGCTTTCCCAGGACCTCGGAGTCTCGCATGACGTCCTCGCCCCGCTCCAGCAGCAGCCAGCGAAAAGCCGAAGCGCGCGCGATGCCCGGAGCGCGCCTCATGCCCGTGGTTCTGCTTCGGCGCCTCCACCTACTCAGCGCCAGCCTACTGCTGACGGGATCGGTGGCTTGCACCAGCGCGAACGAGGTCGTCGCCCCCGATGGTGCGGTGGGCTCGGATGCCGGCCTGAGCTTCGGCGATGCACGTGTGGCAGTCCGCGATCTGGATCTGAGCGAGACGCGCGACACTTTGCCGCCCGAGCCCGGTGACGGGGTCACGCCCTGCAGCCTCAGCACACCCTGTCCCTCGCTCCGTCCCAATTGCTGCGCGCAGCGCTGTTTCGCCGCGGCCTGCGTCGATACGCTGAGCAGCGGTCGCGGCGGGGCGCCCGACGCGCCGCTGGCTCAGGCCTCCTTCGGCGGCGTGCAGGGGATGGTCGCCGATGGCCAGGGCAACCTGTTCTTCACCGAGGCGGTTTCGGCGGGGATTCGCGTCGTCAACCGCGGAAGCACCGCGATCGGGCGCGTCGCTCCGGGCACCGTCGGCCGGCTCGGTAGCGCGCGCATCGGTTGCCGGCCGGGCCCGATCGAAGAGGCCGAGATGCGGATGCCGATCGGGTTGGCCCGCGACGCCGACGGGAACCTCTACGCCGGCGACGTCGACTGCCGAGTGATCTGGAAGATCAGGGCGCAGGACCGCCGGGTCAGCATCCTCGTCGGCCAACCCGGCGATGCGGCGATCCGCGATGGGGCGGCCGACGTCGCTCGCCCGGGCCGCCCGCGCGGGCTCGTCTATCACGCCCGCAAGCTCTACTTCACCGATATGGACGCCAACCTGCTGCGGGAGGTCAGCCTCGACGGGACCCCGCAGGTCAAGACCCTCGCCGGCAAGAACGGCACGGCGGGCGCCACCGATGGGGCGGCGGCTGTTTCGCTGCTCGACGGCCCGGCCGGCGTGGCCGTGGGCAGCGACGGCACGGTCTTCGTGGCCGAGTACAGTGGCAAGAGGATCCGCTCCGTGAGCCACGCGGGCGAGTCCAATGCCACGGTGGCGACCGCGCTGACGCTGACCAGCGCCCAGGGCTCGCCCGGCCACGTGATGCTCTCGGCCGGCGCCGATGGCAGCCTCTACACCGCCTTCTGGAGCAAGGGCGTCTACCGCCTGCCGACGACGGCGCCCTTCGCTGCCACGCGCCTGACCACGGCCGGGGTGATCAGCGTGCTCGCCGATCCGTCGGGCGGCTTCCACTGGTTCGGCGGCTGGCACTTCGCCGCTCCCGCCACCGGCCTGCTCGCCAACACCCTCGGCCGCTACGACCTCACCGGGGCAAAGATCGAGCTCTTCGGCACGCCCGGCCAGATCGGGGTCGCTGACGGGCCCTCCGGTGAGGCGAGCTTCGCCTTCGGCAGTTGCCAGGCCAGCCTCGCCGTCGGCGGTGATGGCAATGTGTGGGTCGCCGACCGCTGCGCCCATCGCGTGCGGCGTATCGCGCGTGACGGCAGCGTCAGCTCCTTCGGCAGCGGCCTGGTGGCCGAGACCGCGGGCAGCGCCAGCTCGGCCGCGTTCTGTGCGCCCGTGGCGCTGACGGTGGTGGGCGAGAACGTCTATGTGGCCAATGCGGCCTGCGGCAGCAAGATCTCGAAGATCGACGCCGCGGGGAATGTCTCGTTGGTCGGCTCGGTCTGCGTGCCGGATGAGCCTGGCTGCCCGCGGCCCAGCCTCAGCGGCGGCATGGTCGCCGACGCCGAGGGCGCGCTCTATGTCTCGACCTATCTGGAGTCGGGCGCTGGCGCGAGCACCAAGTACGCCACGAGCGGCTGGGATGGCATGCCGATGCTGGTGAAGATTCCGGCCCTCGGTACGGGCACGCCCTCCTTCTTCGCCGGCACGCCGAACAACCCGACGGTCAATGAGACCGAGCCGAAGGGCAGCAATGCCCGCCACGGGCGCTGCGTGGACGGGGCGCCCGGCACCGGCCAGTTCGGCCTCTACCCCTACGGCCTCGCCCTCGCCGCGGACGGCACGATCCTCGTCGCCGACGCGGGCTGCGGCGTGCGGCGGGTGGCGAAGGACGGCACGATCACCACGCTGCAGCGCAACGTCGCGGGGACCGGGATCGCGGTGGGGCCAGGCCTCTATGGCGCGCAGACGGTGCTGGCGACGAAGGGCGATGCCCTCTGGGCCTTGAACCCGGCGACTGGGGCCGGCGTGGACTATGTGGGCTCGAACAACTGGACCTACGAGAACCACGCCCAGGACGGCGCCCTGCCCGCGGCGACGCTGTGGGGCCCCGCGTCGCTCGCGGTCGATGCCAGCGGGCAGTTGATCATCCTCGATCGCCTCAACAACCGGATCCGCGTGCTCCGACCCCGCGCGCGCTAAAGTTCCCGGGGATGTGGCGCCAGATGGAGGGAACGACCGTGTCATCAAGAAGCCGCCGCCCACGCGTCGTGATCGATGGGGCACCAGCGCTGTGCGTGGCGCCGCTGTTGCTTGGCCCCGGCTGCAACTCGAGCCTGGTCGCCGCCGTGGGCGACGGCGGCATCCCGCGGCCCGACGTCACCGCTGCGGTCTGCAGCGGTGGCACCGATCGCGACGGCGACGGTCACGGCGAGGGTTGCGCCGCCGGCCCGGATTGCGACGACGCCGACCCCAGCGCCTTCGTGGGCGCCCTCGAGCGCTGTGACGGGCGCGACAACAACTGCGATGGCACCGTGGACGAGGGCCTGCGCAACGGCTGTGGTACCTGCGACGCGACCTGCAAGGTCTGGGGCACCAACCCCTTCCAACTCAATCCGGCGGAGGACCCGGCGCTGTCGCGCGTGGAGGGCCTGGGCCTCGACCCCAACGGCGACGTCGTGCTGCAGAGCAGCGAGCGCGAGACGAGCCACCTGTGGATCGCCAACGACCTCGACTGGCGCCGCGGCACGGTCTCGAAGGTCGACACGATCAACCTCAAGGAGGTCGCGCGCTACTTCACCGTCACCTGCGCCTCGCGCGGCCCGGTGGTCGCCGGCGCGCCCTGTCGCGACCTGCACGGGCGACCGATCGTCCAGGACATGTATCATCGGCCCTCGCGCACCGCCGTGGATAACCTCTCGGACGTCTGGGTCGCCAACCGGGCCCACGCCAAGCCCTGTCAGCGGAATAGCGACTGTCGTAGCGGGACCTGTGGCGCGACCGGCAGCTGCGAGGGCAGCGACGATTGGGGCCAGCCCTCGGTCACGAAGATCGCCAACAGCCTCGCCGATTGCCGCGACCGCAACGGCTTTGCCGGCCTGCAGACCTCGCGCGACCGCGACGGCGACGGGGCCATCACCGTCGACTGCGACGCTAACGGCCAGCCCGACGATGCGCGCACCGTCTGCACGCGCACCGGCAAGGACGGGTTGCTCGAGGGCGGCGCCCCGGAGTTTTACGGCTACGACGACGACTGCGTGCTCGTCACGGTCAACTTCGGTGAGGAGCGCGACGTCGGCCGCTCCGTTTGCCTCGACGGTGGCGCGCCGAGCAACGCCTGGGTCGGTACGAACCAACACAAGGCCCCCGGTGGCCTGGCGCTGAGCAATCGCTTCTACCGCGTCGATGGCGAGACCGGCGCGCTGGCGGGGCCCTATGACCTGCCTGCGGGCCACGCGCCCTACGGCTGCGCCATCGACCGCTTTGGCATCCTCTGGTCGGTGGGCAGCGACGTCAGCCTGGCCTACCTCGACACGGGCGCGCCCTCCGAGCGGGGCTACCGCCTGCTGCCGCCGATCGATCCTGACCAACCGAGCACCGCGAGCGCCTTCTATGGCATCGCGCTCGACCCGCAGCAGCAGGTTTGGTTGGGCGGGTCCCGCAGCGGGCGCGTCTATCGCTATCGTCCCGACCGCGAGAGCTTCGACACGCTCGCCTCGGGCGGCTGGACGCTGATTCGCCACCCGCAGCGCTTCGTCGATGCCGCCGGCCACGCTGTCACGACCGAGTTGATCACGCGCGGTGTCGCCCCCGACCACCGCGGCAAGGTCTGGGTCGCGGTCAACCCGGGCTTCATCTGGCGCCTCGACGCCGCAAGCCTACCGGACCTCCCGGTGATCGACCTGAGCCAGAGCACGAGCTACTGGCCGACCGTGGGCGCTGGGCTGGGCGGCGTCGGGGTCGATCGCCGAGGGCACGTTTGGGGCATCAGCGGCGGCGCCAGCGCTGCGTGCCGGCTCGATGTCGACGACAAGGGCGACGCGGTCGCCGGCGCCCCACCGATGACCGCTGCCGCGCGACAGGTCAAGGTCGGCCAGAGCCCCTACACCTACAGCGACTTCACCGGCTTCGGTCTGCAGCGCATCACGCAGCCCCAAGGCACTCTGGCCTATCGCCTCGAGCCCTGTCCCGAGGGCACCAGCCGGGGCGTGCGTTGGGGCCGCGTGAGCTGGACGGCGGTCACCCCCGGCGCGACCTCGCTGCGCCTGCGCGTCCGTGCCCTCGACAAGGCTGGCGTCGCGGGCGCCTGGCTGACCGCGGCGAGCTCGCCGCTCGAGTTCACGGCCGACAGCGGCCCGCTCTTCGCGGCGCCCTCGGGCGCGCTGGAGCTCGAGTTCGTGCTGCGCGCCGACGAGACCGGCAACAGCCCCGCGCTGCGCGACTTCGACGTCACCTATAGCTGCGTCGCCGATCTCTACTGATACTAAGCCCGGGCCGCGCGGGGACCTCGCCGCGCCGGCCCGGGTCGGCGCTACCCCCCGAGGCGCAGCACGATCTTGCCGACCGCCCCGCCGCGCTCGGCGAGGGCGAAGGCCTGGGCCGCCTCGGCCAGCGGAAAGACCTGCTCGACGATCGGCCGCAGCGCGCCGCTGGTGACCAGCTGCTGGAGCTCGTCGTAGTCCTCGCCGCGCGCCCGCATGTTGGCGCCGACGATCTGCTGGCCACCGAGCACGCGACGCCACAAGGCGTGCAGCATCACGCCGGGGGTCGGTAGCGTCGTCGCGTAGTGCCCGCTAGCCGTCAGGGCCGTCGCCGCGCGCGTGAAGCCCAGCAGGCCGTAGGCGTCGAAGATCACGTCGAAGGCCCGGCCCAGCTCAGCCAGCGACTGCTGGCGATAGTCGACCACCTGCTCGCAGCCGAGCGCTCGCGCGCGCTCGGCGTTCCGTGCGCTGCACACCCCCGTGACGCGCGCCCCACGCGCCTTCGCCAGCTGCACGGCCAAGTGCCCCACGCCCCCGGTGGCGCCGTTGACCAGCACCGCGCGATCTTTCAGCGCGCCGCAGCGGCGCAGCCCGTTGAGCGCCGTCAGCGCCGCCACCGGCAACGCCGCGGCCTGCTCGAAGGACCAACCCTCGGGCAGCGGGCGCAGGCGCTTGGCGGCCAGCGTGACCAGCTCGGCGTGGGCACCCTGTCGCCCGAGGAAGATCGGCATGACACCGTAGACCCGCTGCCCCACGACCAGCCCGCTCGCCCCCGGACCCAGCGCCTCGACCACGCCCGCCACGTCCGCACCGAGCACCTTCGGGAAGCGGCGCCCCGTCAGCAGGCGGAAGTCGCCCTGGCGAATCTTCCAATCGAGCGGGTTGATCGACGCGGCCTGTACGCGCACCAGCACCTGCCCGCGACCGGCGGTCGGCGCGGGCAGCTCGCCGTGGCGCATCACGTCCGCGCCGCCGTAGGACTGACAGTAGAATGCCTTCATCGCGTTGCTATAGCGCAAGGCCTGGCCCATCGGCGACGCTTTACTCGCGGCCGGTGCCAGCGTCCCCCCCCCCCCTGCACCGCACCGCGCTGTTGGCCCGTGCCGCGCGGACCCGCCCTGTGGTAGCGTAGCCGCCGCCCAGCGCCCATTCGCAGCGGTCACAGCGCCGATGCCAACGCCTGAGCCAGCGCGGTAGTCCACAGTGCGATCCACAGCGGAGGTTGCGATGCGTCAGCGAATGATCGGTGTGCGGTGCGCGGGTGTGCTGGCTCTGCTAGCGGCGGGGTGGTTGCCGGGTCGCGCCTCCGCGCAGAGCGGGCTCGAGGCCTGCGGCAACATCAGCCTGGGCCTGCAGGCCGACTGCGCGGTCCAGCCGCCGGGCCTCGACTGCGAGACGAAGTGCACGCCCGTGACGGTGCGCCAGACCTGCGCCGACCGGCTGCAGACCGTCTGCGCGCCCCAGTGCACCGAACAGGTGATCGAGACCGAGGTCCAGGTCTGCCGGCAGAACTGCATCACCGAGTGCCAGGTCAACCCCGCTAGCTTCCAGTGCCAGGCCTCCTGCGATACGCGCTGCGGCGGCGGCTGCGCCACGCGCTGCGCGGCCAGCGCCGATCGCACGCGCTGCGAATCGTCTTGCCGCGCCACCTGCTCCGCCTCCTGCGGCGGCGAGTGCCGCGTGGTGCTGCCGAGCGCGACCTGCGAGAACAAGTGCCAGCCGAGCTGCCACGCCGAGGTTCAAGCCGAGGTGCGCCTGCAGTGCCAGATCGCCTGCCAGGAGCAGAAGTTCGAGGTCTGCGAGAGCGAGTTGGTCGGCGGTTGCCAAACCGACTGCCGCAGCCGCGAGGGCGCCCTCTTCTGCGATGGCCAGTTCGTCGACGCCGGCGACAACCTGAAGCAGTGCATCGACGCGCTGCAGAACCTCGACATCACCGTCGAGGGGGATGTCTCCTTCAGCACCTCGGGCGGCTGCGGGCTCGCGGCGAGCAAGACGCCCGCGCCGTGGACGGCCCTCGGCCTGCTCGGCCTGCTCGCGCTGGTGCGCCGCCGCCGGGTACGTCGCTAGGGGCCTGGGCGCGTTGGCGCCGCGACGCAGCGGGTTCGTCGCGGCCGGGCTGGCGGGTCTGCTCGCGCTCGCGGCCTGCGGCGGCGACGCCCCGCCGCTGCTGTGGGAGGTCCAGGCCGGGGCCGGTGCGCCCTTGTCCTTGCTCGGGACCTACCACTTTGGCCTCTCGGCGCGCGCCGACCTTCCTCCGGCCGTTTGGCGCCATCTCGAAGGCGCCGCGATCTTTCTGAACGAGGCGGACACGCGCTTCGTCGATGCTCGGCTCCTCTTGCAGCAGGCCGCTCTACCCGCGGGCCAGCGACTGGACGAGCTGTTGTCGCCGGCGGCGTTCGGCGAGCTCGTGCGCCTGCTCGAGCCCTTCCCCGCCAGCCAGCTCGCCACGCTGCGGCCCTGGCTGATCGGGTCGCTGCTCACGGCCCGGCTGATCGCGCCGCAGGAGGCCATCGACCTCAGCCTGCTCACCGCCGCCGAGCGCGCGGGCAAGCAGCTGCGCAGCTTCGAGACCCCCGAGGAGCAGGTCGCGATGCTCAATCGGCTGCCGCTCGACGAGGCCGTTCCGATGCTCGAGCAGCAGCTCGCGGACACGGAGCAGGTCCGCCGCGAGCTCGAGGCGCGCATCGCGGCCTATCGCCGCGGCGATGCGCAGGCGCTGTCGGAGCTCGACTTCGCGCCCGGCACGGAGAGCTACGAAATCTTGCTGCACCAGCGCAACCTCGCCTGGCTGCCCCTGCTCGAGGCCCTGCTGCAGGGCAGCGAGGTGGCCTTCGTGGCCGTCGGCATCTCGCATGTGCTCGGCCCCGAGGGACTCCTCGCGCTGCTCAGCGCCCGCGGCTACGCGGTGCGACGGGTGGGGTCGCACGACTGACGGAATCCGGTGCCCCGGCGCAGGAAGGTGCCCGGCACCGCAGCCGCGGGCTCGGGAAGGGGGGGGCGGGCGTTGGCGCGGTGGGCTACGCGCCCTTGTAGGACAGGATGGGCCAAAGCCGGCGCTCGACCCGCACCAGATCGCGCTGGGCTCGCATCACCTTCTCGATGTCGCGGTAGGCGGAAGGGGCCTCATCGCAGAGCTCGCGGGCCTTGCGATGATCGAAGAGGACGCCCTTCATCTCGCGCTCGAGCCTGCGGGGTGAGACCCGCCGCCGAGCCTCGCTCCGGCTCATGCACCGGCCTGCACCGTGTGAGCTGGAGCGCAACGCGGGCACATGACCCCTGCCGGTGACGTGATAGCTCGGGCTGCCCATCGAGCCCGGAATGACGGCGCGGGTGCCCTCGTCGGCGGCGAGAGCGCCTTTGCGATGAACCCAGAGCCGGGCGCCGAAGTGCATCTCGTGCTGGACGTGGTTGTGGTGGCACTGAAAGAAGGTCGTCCAGTCGGCGTCCACCGCGAGCACCTGCTCGACGAGCTCGCAGGCCTGCGCCGTCATCGTGGAGCGGCTCAGCTCGGCGTAGCGCAGGGCCCAGCCGTGGTCGCTAAGGTACGCGCGCCCGGCCGCGCTCTCTGCCGCGAGCGGGCGCAGTCCGGGCGCCGGGCCGGCGCGACGCTCGTGGTGCTCGCGGATCGCCTGGCCCATGGCCCGCGAGCCGCTGTGCACCATCAGCCACAGGCGCCCCTCTGGGTCCTCCTGGAATTCGATGAAGTGGTTGCCTCGCCCCAGCGTCGCAAACTGGAGCCGACCCTCCCGTCGCTTGAGCCGCTCCAGGTGGTCCTCGCTGAGCAACTCGCGCTCGAGCGGCTCAGGGAGCTGAAGGGGTGCCGTCGCCGGGCCGTGCTTGAGCGCCGGAATGCGCCGGCCCAAGCCCGACAGTAGCCGAGCGGCTCTCGCCTCGTCCCGCAGCGCAGCGGCCTCGCCGTGGAACGCGATCGCGGCCATGCCGCAGCCGATATCGCCGCCAACCGCGCTCGGGTAGAGCGTGTTGTCCGTGGCCACCACGACGCCGACGCAGACCTCCTCGGCCAGGTGTACGTCGGGCATCACGGCCACATGCCGCACTCCAGCCGAACGGGCCAGGGCCTGAAGGCTCTGCTCGACCGCCGCCTCGACGGGCGATACCAACCATCGGCCAATGCATGCTGTCGCGTCAGCGCTGGTCATCGTCGCCCTCCTCGACCGCCAAGGCGATTGCCAGCTCGGGTACTCGTTTGCGCGACAGCGTGGCGGCCAGCTCCCAGCGCAGCCGTCCCTTGAGCGCGCGCAGCCGCTGCAGCGCTTGTTCAGCGTCCTCGAAGGTACGCGCCTCGGTGAACGCTACGCTGACGCTCAGGCGCGACGCATCCGGCGCCGGGCGCACGGCGACTAGGTACATTCCGCGCGCCCAGGCCTCCGCTCCCAACTGATCCAGGACCAGGCTCAAGGCCTGAAAGGCCTGCTTGCAGAGCTGCCCATCCTTGCGGCTGTGCTGAGCGGCTCGCGTCTCTCGACGAAACAGAATCCTCGGATCGACTCCATCATCCGGACACAGCTCCTCGCAGGGCGGGTCCGATAGTTGCCTCTTAGGGTCTCTCATGGTGCTCCCACGGGCACAGCTGCCGCACCTCGCGGCGTTGGCCCGCTGCAGGGGTCAAATCATCGGGGACGCACCTCGGGCTACCGGCTGGCCTTCTTCGCGGTTGTCGAAAGCGAATGAAGCTACGCGGCGCGGACGCGAGCGAGGCGCGACTGCGAACGTGGGAGCACAATGAGCTGCACGGTCGGCCTCCTTTCCGCTCGCGGGTCGGCGAGTGAGGCTCAGCATACCGATGCAGCGGAGCAGGTCAACTCCCGCTCAAGGAAGACCTGGGTCGAAGCCGCGGGAAGGATGACTTCTAGGGGGACATCAGCGAACCTTCGGTGCCGGCGCCGGAACGATGACGGTGGTGCCCGGTGCGGCGATGGCGCTGACGCGAGGCGTGCGCGACGGTGAGGGTTCCAGCGCCACCCTTGGGCTCCCCTCGACCTCCAGCGGGCCCGCTCCGGCATGCGATGCCAGTCCACTCCAGTCCAGGACGGTGCTTGGCACCGCAGCCAGGGCACCGCCGAGCTGCCACGCCGAGGTGCAGGCCGAGGTGCGCCTGCAGTGTCAGATCGCCTGCCAGGAGCAGAAGTTCGAGGTCTGCGAGAGCGAGTTGGTCGGCGGTTGCCAGACCGACTGCCGCAGCCGCGACGGCGCGCTCTTCTGCGATAACCAGTTCGTCGACGCCGGCGACAACCTGAAGCAGTGCATAACCGCGCTGCAGAACCTCGACATCACCGTCGAGGGAGATGTCACCTTCAGCGCTTCGGGCGGCTGCGGGCTCGCGGCGAGCAAGACGCCGGCGCCGTGGACGGCCCTCGGCCTGCTCGGCCTGCTCGCGCTGGTGCGCCGCCGCCGGGTACGTCGCTAGGGGCCTGGGCGCGTTGGCGCCGCGACGCAGCGGTCTTCGCGCAGCCGGGCTGGCCCTGCTGCTCGCGTTCGCGGCGTGCGGCGGCGACGCCCCGCCCTTGCTCTGGGAGGTCCAGTCCGACGCCGGTGCGCCGGTGTCCTTGCTCGGGACCTACCACTTTGGCCTCTCGGCCCGCGCCGACCTCCCGCCCGCCGTGTGGCGCCACCTCGAACGCGCCGCGCTCTTTCTGAACGAGGCGGACACGCGCTTCGTCGATGCTCGGCTCCTCTTGCCGCAGGCCGCTCTACCCGCGGGCCAGCGACTGGACGAGCTGTTGTCGCCGGCGGCGTTCGGCGAGCTCCTGCGCCTGCTCGAGCCCTTCCCCGCCAGCCAGCTCGCCACGCTGCGGCCCTGGCTGATCGGGTCGCTGCTCACGGCCCGGCTGATCGCGCCGCAGGAGGCCATCGACCTCAGCCTGCTCACCGCCGCGGAGCGCGCGGGCAAGCAGCTGCGTAGCTTCGAGACGCCCGAGGAGCAGGTCGCGATGCTCAATCGGCTACCGCTCGACGAGGCCCTTCCGGCGCTCGAGCAGCAGCTCGCCGACACGGAGCAGCTCCGCCGCGAGCTCGAGGCGCGCATCGCGGCCTATCGTCGCGGCGACGCGCAGGCGCTGTCCGAGCTCGACTTCGCGCCCGGCACGGAGAGCTACGAAATCTTGCTGCACCAACGCAACCTCGCCTGGCTGCCCCAGCTCGAGGCCCTGCTGCAGGGCAGCGAGGTGGCCTTCGTCGCCGTCGGCATCTCGCATGTCCTCGGCCCCGAGGGACTCCTCGCGCTCCTCAGCGCCCGCGGCTACGCGGTGCGACGGGTGGGGTCGCGCGACTGACGGAATTCGGTGCCCCCAACTCGAGCGACCGCGCCGAGCGAGGCGCCATCCGCCGGGCCCCTCCACGAACGTAGACACAAGCCCACACCGCCGTAGAGGGTGCCCCACGGGGGCTTGATGCTGTGCGCGCGTCGGGGACGGGATCTCGCGGGCTTGGCGCCGTGGGGTGGGCGCCTCCAGGCGGCACGGTTGCTGCTTGCCCCAGCCTGCACCGCGAACGAGGGGGGAAGGCATGCCCACGGTCAGATCCAGCCTGGTGTTCGGTCTTGCGGCGGCGGCGGCCATCGGCGCGTACGGCTGCGACAAGGCCGAGCTGACGATGGGCGAGGCCGACCCGCCCGAGGTCAAGCGGGCGTCCCCGGACGCGGGCCCGGGCGTGATCTCGAGCAGCGACGCGCACCGCGGAGCCGACGCCGGTGCAGCCACGGACGCCACCCCGCGAGCGACCCCCGTCCCCGCCGGCTGCCCGGTCTGCGGCAACGGCATCGTCGAGTGCGGCGAGCAGTGCGACGACGGCAACACCGTCACGGAGCGGTCCCAGCGCTACAACCCGGACTTCAACTGGAGGGCGCCCGGGCCGTTCATTTGTGGTGCTCGCTGCCTCCTCGAGCTCGAGAAACCCCGCGTCTGCGGCGATGGCATCGTCGACGCGGATGCTGGCGAGGAGTGCGACGACGAGATTGGGGCGGGCGACTCGTGCAAAGGGTCTACCTGCAAACTGACATCGTGCGCTGGCAAGGACCTCAGCGGGTTTGTCGACGACGACGACTGCGATGGCGTGGTTGACAGAGCCGACAACTGCTTCTTTCGCTTCAATCCAGAACAGGCAGACAAGGACAAGTGCGGAATCCAGGACTTCCTCTTCGACAACGGCCACGAATACATCTACCTAATCGAGGGACGACCTTGGACCACGACGAGCGCGGGTACGACGATCGGGACAATTGCCCCTTCGTCGCCAATGCCGACCAGAAGGACTCGAACCGCAATGGCCGCGGCGATGCCTGCGACACGAGCGCTATTTGTCCCGCCCACTGCTCGGCCCCGGCCGCGATGCGGTAGCGAGCGTCGTGAGCCGCGCCCACCCGCCGGTCCGCCTCGCTCGCAATGGCGCGCTCGTGCTGGGGCTCACCGTACTGGTAGCGTGGACCGGGCGGGCACCTGAGGCTCGCGCGGCGGAGCCAACCGCCACTGGCAGAACCGCCTCCGGGCGCCCGCGCCTCGGGGCGCAGCTTCCCAGCACGCTGACGATCGTCACGCGAAGGGGCGGGCTCGTCTTCCGCCCTCTCGCGGCCAAGCCGACCGGCAGGAAAGCGGCACGGACGCCTCGCCACCGCCGCCCCTCCCCGGCGCTTCCCCGCGCTAGGACTGGGGTCCGCGGCCGGTCCGACCTGGTCCTGACCGACCTCGGCGAGCACTACTTCATCCCGCTCTCCGATGCCGTGGACCTGGTCAGGCGGGCTTGGCACGAGGCGGCAAGGCAGGGCGGTGACGAGGCGACCCGCGACGCCGCCTTCCATGCCCACCTGTCGTTGCTGCTGCAGCGCCTCGCGAGGGCCGCACGCGGCGGCGCAGGCAGGCTTCGCCAGGCCCGGCGACAACCCCCGCTTCCCCCGCCCTCGCTGGTCTTCCTGGACACGCCCGCGCTGCTCAAGGCCCTTCCAGAGCTTCCCGAGCGGCTCGCGCGCGCGCTCACCATCGACCATCACGGAGTCTTTGGCGCCTCCCAGCCGCCGGGCACGAACACCCTGACGCAGGTGCTCGAGCGCATCGAGGGCGCGCCCGACGCGGCGGCGCGGGCGCGGCTCTCAGCGCAGCTCAGGTTCGTCAGCACAGACAACGTGGCCGATGCCCTGGGGACGGCGCTCTTCGCGGTCTCCCATTTGCGGCGAATCGGACGCGACGCGCGCCTGCGCGAGCTGCTGCGGGGGCTGGCCTTCGCCGAGGATTTCCTCGCCTTCGGCCCCGACCTCGAGCTTCGACCTGGAGGCGCGCACGAGCGGATGGCCAGCCTCTTCGGCGCCTACGATCGCGCGCTCCGCGGCGCCCCGAACGATCGCATCGACGGTCGCTCCCGCCTGGGGCAGGCCAGGCTCGCGCTGCTGCTCCAAAAGCAGGTTCAGGCCGTGCTGCTCGATCAAGGCTCGGGCGCGTCCGCCTTGCGCGACGCGCTCGCGGAGGAGTTCCGTGCGGCCGTCGCGGCCGCGGCGAAGGTGGTCGAAGAGGCGAGATACGCCGGCTTCGGCCTCGACGACACCCTGGCCTTCGACGCCGACCGGTTGCCCACCGACAGCACGGGGCCCTTCGCGCGCTGGCTTGCGCCCTCCGCGGTCGCGCGTCGCGCGCGCTCAGCTCCCGGCCTCGAGTCAACGGCACCACCCCCGTACACACGAGAGCTCGGCATCTTCACGGCGCAGGGCGATGCGCTCGGGCCTCGCCATGGTTACATCCTGAGCAACTTCTTTGGCGTGCCCGCGCCCGCGCTCGACGGCGTCTTGCAGGCCCTGACCGTCGCGGAGCGGGAGAAGCTGGCGCGCATCATCGCCGATCCTGACACGCCGCCGCCGCATGCGACGATCCTCCGCGGCGATCTGGAGCGGCTGGGGGACCCCGCGACGAGCTTCATCTTCGGCCGGGGCTCGGCGGGCGACAAGGTCTACAACTTCGTCGGCGGTCGCCTCACCCCGGCGGAGATTCTCCAGGTCGTTGGCGCGACGCTGGGCGTCTCGCGGGCAGCGGAGGGCGGCTAGCGCCGGCGTCGCGCGGCCGCCCGCGAGCGCGGGCCTGGGTGGCGCTGGTGGCGAAACCGGGTCCCTTGGAAGGCGTCATGATCGCCTAATATATGAATCACGATGGGCCTCTTTGCTGTAGGATGCTCCTCATATGAGTCAATCTGTCGATACCGCCAGCGCCTCGGTCGAGGCCGTGCTGCGGGCGCTGGGGCAGCGCCTGAAGGCCGAGAAGCGGCGCTGGGAGCAGGGCCGCCGCCGGCTGACGGACGCCGAGCTCGCGCGGGCGGCGGGGGTTGCACGGGCGACGATCACGCGCCTCTGGCAGGGCCACCCCGTCGGCACAGACACCCTGGTGCGGGTGCTGCGCGCCCTCAACCGCCTCGAGCTGCTCGCGCCGCTGCTGGCCGAGGCGGCACCGACGCCGCTCGAGCGCCTCGAAGGGGTGGGCCGTCCGCGTCGGCGCCGGCGCGCCACCACGCCGGCGGTGCCGCCCGATTTCTCGCAGACCGAGCTACCGCTGGCCGACGCGGCGGCCCTGCGGGCGCGCTATGCCCCCGCGCCGAGGCCCACGCCCGGCCCGGACGGTGACGGCTCCGCCGACGACGGCCACGGAGGCGCCCCATGAGCGCGCGCGACACCCTCCGGGTCAAGCTCTGGGGCCGCACGGTCGGGGCGCTGAGCTGGCACGCGCGCGAGGGCTACGCCGAGCTACAGTACGCGCCCGAGCTGCGTGAGAGTGGCCTCGAGCCGAGCCCGCTGCTGATGCCGGTGCGGGCGCAGAGCTATGCCTTTCCCGAGCTGGCCGAGCGGCCGACCTTCAGCGGGCTGCCGGGGATGGTCGCCGACTCGTTGCCCGAGCGCTTCGGCAATCGCCTGCTCGAGCGCTGGCTGGCGCGGCAGGGCCGGCGCTTGGCCGACCTGTCGCCGATCGAACGGTTGGCCTATCTGGGCCGCCGCGGCCTCGGCGCGCTGGAGTACGAGCCCGACAGCGATCCCGACGCCAACACGGTGATCGAGGTCGAGGTCGACGAGCTGGTGCGCATCGCCGAGCAGATCCTGCAGCAGCGTGAGCAGCCGGTGGCGCTGCCGCCGGGCGACGATGCCCTGCACAAGCTGATTCAGGTCGGGACCTCGGCCGGCGGCGCCAAGGCCAAGGCGATCGTGGCCTGGAACGAGCAGACCAATCAGGTGATGTCGGGGCAGGCGGAGTGCCCGAGCGGCTTCACGCATTGGCTGATCAAGTTCGACGAGGTCGACGACGAGGAGCACGCCTCGGCGCGGCACATCGGCCGCGTCGAGTACGCCTATCACGTGATGGCCGTGCTCGCCGGTATCGAAATGACCGAGTGCCGGCTCTTCGCCGAGGGCCCGCGCGCGCATTTCATGACGCGGCGCTTCGACCGCGGGGCGCAGGGCGAGAAGCTCCACGTGCAGACCTACTGCGCGCTGGCCCACGCCGACCGCAACCCCCCCGGCGCCGCGCACTACGAGGGCCTCTTCGCCACGGCCCGCGCGCTCGGCCTGGGCCAGGAGGCGCTCGACCAGCTCTTCTTGCGCATGGTCTTCAACCTGGTGACGCGCAACCAGGACGACCACACCAAGAACCACGCCTTCCTGATGGACGGCCACGGCCGCTGGCGCCTCGCCCCGGCCTACGACCTCTGCTTCAGCTACAAGCCCGGCTCGCGCTGGATCGACCAGCACCAGCTCTGCTGCAACGGCAAGCGCGACGGTTTCACCCGCGACGACCTCGTGCAGGCCGCGCGCGCCGCCGACCTCAAGCGGCCCCTGGCCCACTTCCTCGACCCCGTGTGCGAGGCCGTCGAGAAGCTGCCCGCGATCGCAGCGGACATCGGCCTGCCCGCCCCGATCGCCGGCGGCCTGCGCGCTCTCTTCCGCTCGTTCTGAGGCCGTTGGCCGCGCGCCGAGCCTCGGCCGGCCCCGCGGCTCAGCGCAGCGGCCAGGTCGTCGTCACGTAGTCGCGGCCCTCGGCGTGGCAGCCGGTGCAGCCCGCAGCGCCCAGGGCGCTGACCTCGGGTGTGGCGGAGGCGCTGGTGCCGAAGGCCTCGTACCAGTACCAGCCCTTGCCTCTGCCCCCGCTATCGCTGCTCGCCGCGACCTTCACCTCGACCGCCCAGCCGCTCAGCGTCGTGCCGTCCTGCGCGTAGAGCTCCTTGATCGCGGCGGCGCCCAGCGGGTGGCTCGAAGCCCCCGCCGCCAGCGACTCGGCCAGCAGCGGGTTGACGAAGACGCGCACCTTGCCGTGCGGCCCCTCCGAGTTCTTCACCGCCCCTTCGTGCGCGAAGCCCTCGTATTGGCGCGTCGCTAGCCAGGTCTGAAGCGCGGCCGGCGCCACCGGCACATCGCAGGCCGCGCAGGCCAGCGCCCCGTCACGCGTGCTCGCGCCCGCGTCGCGCCGCGACCCATCGCCCTCGACGCGCGCATCGCGGGCCGCGCTGCCGCCCGCATCGTCGTCGCCGCACGCCGCCCCACCCGCACCGACCGCCAGCAGCGCCGCCGCCAGCGTGGCCTGAGGCCATGCTATCGACCTCATCCACCGCCGGCTCGACCGTCGTTCAGCCTGCTCTCGAATGTTTCTCATGGTCGTTCTCCCTCGCGAGGTCTCCTCGACCCCGGTGGCTCGACTCCGGTGGCTCCAACTCGGCTTCCAAACAAGTCCAAGGCCTGCCGACGGTAGCGCGCGGCGGTTTGGAGCGCCACCGCGCACGGAGCGCGCGGTGCGACGGCGCGCGCGACCGCGGGCCCGGCGGGCAGCACGCAACGGTGTCACCGCTGGGCACCGGTGCCCAGCCCAGCAGGCCCAGGCCCAGGGACCGGCGGCGCGAAGGCCAGGCGATCGCCGCCTGGACCGAGCGGACCAACCGGGTGATGTCAGAGGTCTCGACGCCGGCCAGCCCCTCCTCGACCGGCAGGTCCTCCCCCTCGCCCGACCTCTGGGCCCGTCTCGGTTTGTGGCCGCATACCGGGTCGGCGATAATGGCCGCGTGAGTGAGCTTGGTACCCAACTCGAGCACCGGTTGCGCGAGGCGCTCGTCGGGGGCCCGAGCCTGCGTCTCGCCATCCTCTTTGGCTCGGCGGCCGCCGGGACGCTGCGCGCGAGCAGCGACGTCGACCTGGCCATCGTCCCTGTGGACCCAGACCTGCCCTTGAAGGATGAGCTGGCCCTCCAGGCCCGACTCGAGCAGATCGTCGGGCGGACGGTGGACCTGGTGCGTCTCGATCATGCATCGACGCTGCTGCGGTGGCAGGTCGCCAGCAAGGGGCGCGTCTTGCTGGCCGAGCCCGCCACCGAGCGCGTCCGCTTCCTGGCGCAGGCTGCGAGCGACTACGGCGACTTCGCCCCGGCTCTCGAGCAGGCTAGCCGGCGCTTCGCCCGGCGCCTGGCGCGGCCCGACGCTTCCTCGCGACCCAAGGGTCCCGGGACCACGCCGTGACCGACCGGCTGCTCGTCCTACGCAAGCTCACCGTGCTGCGCGAGCATGCCGCGCGCGTCCAGCGCCGGTTGCCCACGCAGCGAGCCGCGTTCGAGCACGACGTCGACTGCCAGGACGCCACGGCCATGAGCCTCTTCGTCGCCATCCAGGAAGCCGTCGATATCGCCCTGCACCTGGCGTCCGACGAAGGGTGGGGTGTGCCGGGATCCTATGGCGAAGCGTTTCACCTGCTCGCGGCGCACGGCGTGCTGAGCGAGACGCTGGCACAGGCGCTCTCGGCCATGGCCGGCCTGCGCAACCGCATCGCGCACGGCGACGCCTCCGTCGACCCCGCGCGCCTTTGGTCCGAGGTTCCCGCGGGCCTCGCTGCCCTGGAGGGTTACTGCAGGGCCGTGGCAAGCCTGGCATCTGGCGGATTCCCGGAACCCGGCTAGCCCCGAAACAAGCGCGTCCCGCGCTCGTGTTCGATGCCGAGGGGCGGCCCTGCGGCTCCTGCACGAACCCCGAGTAGCTCGGCCTCGGCGCGCCTGGCCCTCGGCGCCCGGCTCTTGACGGGCTGATCCCACTCCTCCGTGATGCTGTGCTCAGCCCCACCCCCACGGCCGTCGTCGAGAGGCTCGAGCCGCGACGGGGAGCGTAGGGCGCCTTTACCGCGCTGCTCGGCTGTGGCAAAGACCGCGCGTGAGCCGCGCCGACGCCCGAGCTGAGCTGCCCGACCTGGCACTGGCTGCCCGCAAGCGGCTGGTCGCGCGCACCTTCGGGGCGGCGGCCAGCACCTATGATGAGCACGCGCGGGTGCAGCGCAGCGTGGCCGCCGAGCTGGCGCGGCGGGCGGCGGGGCTGACCTTGCCGCCCCAGCCCCAGGTGCTCGAGATCGGCTGCGGGACGGGGTTTCTCACCGCGCTGCTGCGGGAGCGCTGGCGCGCGGCGCAGCTCGTCGCGACCGACCTGGCCGAGCCGATGGTCGCACGCTGTCGCGCCAAGCTCGGCGCCGTCGTCGTCGGCTCCCCCGCCGTGTGGGTACGGCCCGTCGTGATGGATGGCGAGTGGCCGGCCCTGCGCCACGCCAGCCACGATCTGGTGGTCGCCAGCCTGGCCTTTCAGTGGTTCGCCGCGCTGGGGCCGGCGCTGACCCGCCTGGCGCGGTGCCTTGCTCCCGGCGGCACGCTGCTCTTTGCCACGCTCGGCGCCGACACCTTCCGCGAGTGGCGCGCCACGCACGAGGCGCTCGGCCTGCGGCATGGGGTGCCGCCGCTGCCGAGTGCCGACGCGCTCCGAGCCGCGCTGCCCGCGCAGGCCCTCGGCGAGGTCGACGAGGCCTGGCACGCGCTGCACTACTCGAGCGGCCGCGCCTTCCTCGAGGCCCTGCGCGCCGCCGGTGCGCACGTCCCCGCCGCCGGCCACGTTCCGCTGGCTCCGTCGCAGATGCGCAGGGTGTTGCACGCGCTCGAAGGGCACGGCGAGGTGCGCGTGACCTACCATGTGCTCTACGCGCGATGGCAGGCGCCCGGGCCACGGCCGTCGCCCGGGGGCACCCGGCGCTGAGCGGCACGCGCCGCGGCCCCGCGCGCCCGCGACCCCCCGCGTGCAGAGGCCCTTGTTGCAGAGGCCCCTGACGCGCCCGCGTCGCATGTGCTATCCCAGGGGCCTCGCGAGGACCCCATGACTTTGGCGACGATCTCCGACGAGCGCGCGCCCGCAAGGCGCTTCCCCGAGGCCACCGTGCTGCTGGAGCGCGTGACCGCCGACGCGCTGGCCCAGCGGCCGCTTGCCGACGCCGATGCGCTGCGCTTGCTGAACCCCGCCGAGCTGCCGCTGCTCGCCCTGCTGCAGGCCGCCTTCGTCGTGCGCGAGCGCCACTACGGTCGCCGCGTGCGCATCCACGTGCTGAACAACGTGCAGAACGGCAACTGCCCCGAGGACTGCAGCTACTGCGCCCAGGCCAAGAACAGCCAGGCTCCGATCGAGAAGTATCGGCTCAAGGACGATGAGCAAATTCTGGCCGAGGCCGGACGCGCCCACGCCGCCGGCGCCTACCGCTATTGCGTCGTGCTCTCCGGGCGGGGACCCTCGGTCCGCCGCGTCGAGTGGCTGGCGCAGCTCGTCCGCCGGATCAAGACCACCTATCCTCCGCTCGAGGTCTGCATTTCGGCCGGGTTGCTCGACGAGGCCGGCGCGCGCGCGCTCAAGGACGCGGGCCTCGATCGCTACAACCACAATCTCAACACCAGCGCCGAACGCTATGCGCAGATCTGCACGACGCACGGCTACGGCGACCGGGTGGCGACCTTGCAGGCGGCGCGTGGCGCCGGAATCGACGTCTGTAGCGGGCTGATCATCGGCATGGGCGAGCAACCCGCCGAGGTGGTCGAGCTGGCGCAGACCCTGCGCCGCCTGGGGGCGCGCTCGATCCCGATCAACTTCTACGTGCACGTTCCCGGTGCGGCGTTGGGCCCCGTCGACCAGCTCACGCCGGAGTATGGCCTGCGCGTGCTCTGCCTGTTCCGGCTGGCCAACCCCGACGCCGAGATCCGCGCCGCTGGCGGCCGCGAGGTCAACCTGCGTGCGCTCGAGGCGCTCGCGCTCTACCCGGCCAATTCGGTCTTCGCCGAGGGATACCTCAACACACCCGGTCACGGCGCGGATCGAACGATCCGGCTGATCCACGACGCGGGTTTCGAGGTCGAGCGCGAGGGCTTCGTCGCCGACGCCGGCCCCGGCGCCGGCGTGGAGGCCCGCTGCTGAGGCCTGAGTGTGCCGCCGCGATCGCCCGTTGCTGAGCACCAAGGACCCGCTCGAAGATAACTCGATCAACTGGGCGTTGAGGCGCCCGCCGGGCAAGGCGCAGCGACGAAGGAATACTGTTGGTATTGCGAGGAGCTGCAACGCAGCCCGGCGGGATGGATCGGCGGCCAGATGGATGAGTTATTTTCGAGCGGGTCCTAAGGAAGAAGCATGCGAGCCAAGACCTCGGGTCGAACGATCGTCGTCGTTGGCGGTGCGCTGGCCGGACCGACCGCCGCCGCCCGCGCCCGGGAGTTCGATGAGGCCGCGCGCATCGTGCTGGTCGAGCGCGCCCCGCACGTCAGCTACGCGGTCGGTGGGCTGGCCTGCCAGCTCTCGGGCGAGATCCAGCCACCGGACGACGCCACGCGCGACCCGGCCGCTCTGCTGCAGGATAGCTATCGCATCGAGCTGCGCACGGGCGCCCACGTGCAATCCATCGACGCCACGCAGCGCCTGGTCCACTTGGTGGATGGGGTGTTGCGCTACGACACGCTGATCTATGCGCTCGGGGTGCAGTCGCCCGCCCCCGAGATCGTCGGGCTGCTGCCGGCCGACAACGTGTTCGCGCTGCGCACGCCGCGCGATCTGGCCGGCCTGCAGGCGCTGATCGCCGCCGGCGCGCGGCGCGCCGTGGTCTTGGGCGGCGGCTATTTCGGCATCGAGGCGGCCGATGCGCTCTGTCGGCGCGGGTTGGCCGTGACGCTGGTCGAGCGGGGTGCGCAGCTCCTGCCGAGCTTCGGGCGCGAGTTGGCCGCGATGGCGGCGCAGGCCTTGAGCGACGCCGGGGTGACAGTGCGCCTCGACGCCTCGGTCGAGCGCGCCGAGCGCGCCGAGCGGGGTCAGCGCGGCGCGCGCGGCGGCGAAAGCCTGCGGGCGCTGCGGCTCGCCGACGGCACGCGGCTCGACACCGACCTGTTGGTGTTGGCGACGGGGGTGCGTCCGCGCAGCGGCCTGCTCGCGCGGGCGGGGGCGGCGGTCACCCGTGAGGGCGCGGTGGTCGTCGATGCGCGCTGCCGCACCAGCCTGCCGCACGTCTTCGCCTGTGGCACCTGCGTCGCCGTCCCGCCGGCCCTGGGCGACACGCCCTACTGGAACCCGCAGGCGGCCCTGGCCGACAAGACGGCGCAGGTCGCGGGCACGAATGCTGGTGGCGGCCGCGCGCGCCTGGCTCGCCCGGCCGGCAGCGCGCTGGTGCGCGCCGCAGCGCTGATGCTCGGTCGCGCCGGGTTGACGCGCCGCGAGGCCAAGCGCCAGGCGGGCTCGGCCTGGGCGAGTCTGGTCGTCCATGCACCGGCTCAGGAGGCCTTCTATCCGGGGGCCAGCCCGCTGACGGTCGAGCTGCTCTACGACGGGCAGAGCGGTAAGCTGCTGGGCGCCGAGCTGGCCGGCCGACACGGGGTCGACAAGCGCCTGGACGTGATCTGCACCGCGCTCGCGGGTGGCCTGACGGTCGAGGCGCTGGCGGGGCTCGACCTGGCGTACGCGGCGCCCTACGCCGCGGCGCGCGATCCGCTCAACGTCGCCGCCAGCGTCGCGAGCGCCTGTCGCGCCGAGCTGGCGACGCCGTGGTCGCCCGAGCTGCTCGAGCGGCGCCGTGGCAAGGCCACCCTGGTAGATGTGCGCGACACGCTCAGTGGCGGGACCATCGCCGGAGCCCGGCACCTGCCGCTCACGGTCCTGCGCGAACGCTGGGCCGAGGTGCCGGCAGGCACGCTGGTCTTCATCGACGACGACGGTCGCGCCGCCTACCTCGCCGCGCGCCTGGCGCGGCACCGCGGGCGAGCCACCGCCGTTTTCTTGGCCGGTGGGCTGCGCTCCTGGTGCGCGATCGGCTACCCGTTGACGAAGGCCCGTGCGTGAGCGTGATGCCGGCGCCCCAGGCCCTCGGGCCACCGGCGCTCGGTTGGGCCGAGCCGACGGCCGCCGACACCGCGCGCTTCCCCCCGGCCGAGATCTTCGCCGCGGGGCTGCACCAGCACCACCTCGCCAACACCGCCTACCCGATCGCTCATGCCGAGACCTGGCGCCCTTACCGCGTGCCGCGCGCCGCGGTGGAGGCGACGACGCGCCGGGCCTTCGCCCCCGTGGACGCGCTTTGCCTCTACGTCCACGTGCCCTTCTGCGCCACGCGTTGCGCCTTCTGCGCCTACACCGTCGTCGAGCGCGAGGAGGCCGCGGGCGCTGACCTCTACGCCCAGCAGGTGGTGCAGGAGCTGACGCTCTACGCTGCAGCGCTCGATACCGCCCGCCGGCGCTTGCACGGCCTCGATCTGGGCGGCGGCACGCCGACCGTGCTCGAGCCGGCCGCGATCGGCCAGATCCTGAGCGCGGTCCACCGCCACTTCCGCTGGGCCCCCGGGGCCGACATCAGCATCGAGACCACGCCGCGCATCGCGGCGCGGGCGCCCGACCGCCTCGTCGCCCTGCGCGCGCTCGGCATCGACCGCATCAGCATGGGCATTCAGGTGGTGCAGCCGGCGCTGCTGCGCACGCTGCGGCGCGAGGCCGGCGGGATCGGCGAGCAACGCCGCGCGGTCGAGCACATTCGCCGCGCCGGGTTCAAGCGCCTCAACGTCGATCTGATGTACGGCTTCGCCGGCCAATCGCTTTTGAGCTGGCAGGCCACCGTCGCACACGCCATCGCGCTGGGCCCCGAGGCGATCACGCTCTACCGCATGCGCTACAAGCAGACGCGGCTGGCGTCGCAGGCGGGGCGCGTGACGCTCGAGCAGATCCACCAGCAGACGACGCTGGCGCAGCAAGTGCTCGGGGCCGCCGGTTACGCCGCACCGCCTGGCAAGACGACCTACTGCCGCGTGGCCGGCGAGACCGGCACCAGCGCGTATCTCACGCAGCGGGTGGTGGCGGGGATGCCCTACCTCGGGCTCGGGCTCGGCGCGCAGTCGCTCTCGCCGAGCACGCTGGCCTACAACGCCGGTGCGGCGAGCAAGCGCCTCGCACCCTATCAGCGCGCGTTGGCCGCTGGCCGGCTGCCAATCCAGGACCTCTATCACCTGCCGGCGCGCCAGCTGATGGCCAAGATGTGCGCGGTCAGCTTCTACTTCGGGGCGATCGACCGCGCGGCCTTTGCCGCCAAGTTCGGCCAGCCGCTCGAGCGCGTCTTCGCCGAGGAGGTGGCCTTCGTCGTCGATCGCGGCCTGATGCAGCTCACGCCGCGGGCCTTGGCCCTGACCCCCGCGGGGGTCGCGCAGCTCAACGGCGTGATCGCCCTGTTCTATGCGCCTGCGGTGCAGGCTCACCTCTTGCGGCTCGCGGCCGACGGTGGTCACGGCGCGCGGCAGGGCGCAGCGGGCTCGCGGCCGCGGTCGCTCGCGTTCGCCAAGGACGGCGGCGCGGAGACCCGCGCTTGAGCTACGACTTCGCCAACATCCTCTTTGCCGGACCCTGCAATCGCGCCTGCCCGTGGTGCGTGGGCCGGGCGCTGGCCGCGCCGCTCAATCAAGAGAACCTCACGCACTATCCCCCTCGCAACCTCGATGCGCTGATCGAGGCCGTCAACGCCCAGCGCATCCGCGACGTGATCCTGACCGGGACGAACTCCGACCCGCAGCTCTATCGCCACGAGCGTCGCCTGCTGGCGTTGCTGCGCTGCCGCCTGCACGAGGGCGCCCGCCTCGGCCTGCACACCAATGGCGCGCGGGTGCTGCGGCGCCTCGAGACCTTCAACCGCTACGATCGCGCCTGCATCTCCTTCCCCTCCTTCGACCCCCAGCGCTACCGGCGCTTGATGGGCTCGCCGCAGGTTCCGGACCTGGCCGCGATCCTCGCGGCCGCCACCATCCCGGTGAAGGTCTCGGCCGTGGTCAACGAGCACAACGAGGACGACCTCGGCCCCTTTCTCGCCCGCTGTCGCGCGATCGGCGTGCGCCGCGTCGTCCTGCGCCGCTTGCTCGGCGACCAGCGCCCCTTCGCCCCCATCGCCGGTCTGCGCCCCGTGGGCCACTTCAAGGGCAACCCGGTCTGCGACTACGAGGGCCTGCAGGTCACCCTCTGGCGCTTCGACCGCACCCGCGCGCTGCGCAGCCTCAACCTCTTCGCCGACGGCACCCTCAGCGCCTCTTACTTGCTGCACGAGGGCGCAGCGCGCAGGGCCGTTGACGCACGCGGCGCCGGCGCCCTGTTATAGTTCACGCCTAGCACGCAACCCTTGCGGTCGGCGCCCACCAGCACCGTAGCTGGCGCAGCGGAGGAAGGATGACCACGCCCATCAAGCAAGACACCGCGGCGCCGGCGCCGGCGGCGGTGGAGGGGGCCTGGGCCGCGCTCGCGGGCAGTGGGCTGTCGCTGGAGCAGGGGATGCTGGTCAAACGCCAGGGGGGTCAGGTCGTCGCGCGCCACAAGCTCGAGACCATCAACCACGTGGAGGTTCGCTCGCAGCGCGATTCGGGCGCCCTGATCTTTGCCCTGCTCAGCGCGGGCGGCGCGTCGCTGGCGAAGTGGCTGATTCCCGGGCCGGTGTTGGCGTGGAGCGTGGCCATCGTGCTGGCGCTGCTGGCGCTGCTCGGTCTCGCCGGCATGCAGACCACCGTGCTGGCGATCAAGACCCGCGAAGGCGACGTCGCCTACCCGCTCTCCGATACCGCCGATCAGCACCAGGGCTTCCTGCTGACGCTGCAGCAGTTGCTCGAGGAAGAGCGTGCTCAGAAGTTTCGCCGCTGATCGCGGCTGACCTGGGCACCCAGGAGGACGCTTCGTCGCTTCCGCTTGGAAGTAAGCGCCGACTCACTTACACTCCGCGCCATGCCTCGCGCCGCTGAAGCGCCGCGCCAGCGGCGGAAGCCGACCGAGCTGCGGCAATCCGAGCTCGTCGATACGGCCCTTCGCCTCGTCGCGCTGCAGGGCGCTCGGGGGCTGACCACGGCGCGCCTGGCCGCCGCGGTCGGCCTGAGCTCGGGCGCGATCTTCCGCCACTTCCCCACGATGGATGCCTTGGTTGTGGCGATGGGTGCCCGCCTCGAGGCGCTGCTCTTCGCTGATCTCCCGCCGCCGCCCGCCGATCCGATCGAGCGGCTCGGGGTCTTCTTCCAGCAGCGCGTGCGGACGCTGGTCGAGCACCCGCTGCTGGTCCGCCTGCTCCAGAGCGGCGAGCTCGCGCACGTTGGCAGCGGGGCGGGCGCCACGCAGGTGGCGGCCTTCAAGCGGCGCTCGATCGACTTCATCACGCAGGCGCTGCGCGAGGCTGACCAGCGCGGCCTACTCGGCCCTGCGGCCGACCTCGAGACCGGGACGGTGCTCGTGCTCGGCGCGGTGCATGCCATCGGCCACACCGCTGCCCTGCGCACCGACGATCCCGCGGGCCTCCTGGGGCTGGCGGCGCGCGTCTGGTCCACCCTCGAAACCACGCTGCGGGGCGGACCCGCGCGCGTAGCCCGGCCGTCGCCGGCGCGGCGTCGGGTCGCGTCTCGCGGCGGCGCTCACGTCAAGGAGTGAACGATGCATAGCGGAACGACGAAGGCGATCCTGCTGTTCTTGCTGGCACTGACCTTCGGGGTGCTGCTCTTCGGCGGCCACCTGATGAACCAGCACAAGCCGCCGATTCCGGGCAGCACGGTCGCGGCTGGCGGCGCGGCCGTCTTCACCGGGGACGATGTGCGCCAGGGGCAGAGCTACTTCTACAGCCGCGGTGGTCAGCACCTCGGCAGCATCTGGGGCCACGGCGCGTACCTGGCGCCGGACTGGTCCGCCGACTACCTGCACCGCATGGGCCTCTTCCTCGCCGCCCGGCACCTGGGCCGCACGCCGGCCGAGGCCGCGAGCTTCACGCAGGCGGAGCTAGAGGGCCTCGACCCGGGCACGCGCGGTCGCGTCAGCGCCCTGGTGGCCGCGGAGATCAAGGCCAATCGCTACGACGCCGCCGCCGACCGGCTGACCTTCAGCCCCTTCCAGGCGGAGGCCCACGCCAGCCTGGTGCGCTACTACACCACCCTCTTTCAGCAGGGCAACGAGCGCATGGGCCTGCAGGCCAATCTCGTCGGCAACGCCGACGACGGCCGCCGCGTGACGAGCTTCTTCGCCTGGCTGGCCTGGGCCGCCGGGACCCTGCGACCCGGGCAGGGGCACACCTACACCAGCAACTGGCCCTATGACCCGCTGGTGGGCAATCTGCCACAGCCGGGCCTGCTGATCTGGTCGATCGTCAGCGTTGTGCTGCTGATCCTCGGCGTCGCCGCGGCGATCTTCCTCTACCGGCGCTTCGTCCATGAGGAGGACTACCAGGCCGCGCCCGTGACGACCCTCGACGAGCCGCGGCCGACGAACAGTCAGAAGGCCACGCTCGCCTACTTCTTGATCGCCATCACGCTCTTCGTGCTGCAGGTCGCGCTGGGGTCGGTCACGGGGCACTTCACCGTCGAGGGCACCCACTTTTTCGGCATTCCCCTGGGGGAGATCTTGCCCTACGCCGCCGTGCGCACCTGGCACGTCCAGCTCGCGGTCTTCTTCATCGCGACCTGTTTCCTCGCGGCCGGGCTCTTCATCGGGCCCTTCGTCGGCCGGGAGCCTGCGCATCAGGGCAAGCTGGTCTGGACGCTGCTCGTCGCGGTGGTGCTGGTGGTCCTCGGCGCGCTCGCCGGCACCTATGCCTCGATCCGCGGCATCTTCGGCGGCGACGGCTTCATGTTCGGCCACCAGGGCTACGAGTACATCGAGCTCGGTCGGTTCTGGCAGCTCCTGCTGATCGCCGGCATGTTGATCTGGCTGGTGCTCGTGCTGCGGGCGATCCGCCCGGCGCTCAGCCGCGAGCCCGACGCGGGCGGCATCACGCACCTGCTGCTCTACAGCGCGATCGCGATCCCCGCCTTCTACATGGTCGGTCTGCTCTACGGGAAGGGCAGCCATCTGACCAACGCCGAGTATTGGCGCTGGTGGGTGGTGCATCTCTGGGTCGAGGGCTTCTTCGAGGTCTTCGCCACCGTCTTCATGGCCTTCCTGCTGGCGCGCATCGGCGTGGTCGGGTCACTCTTGGCGCTGCGTACGGTCTACTTCAGCATCTTCCTCTACCTCGGCAGCGGGGTGATCGGCACCTTCCATCACCTCTACTTCAGCGGGACGCCGACCGTGGTCATCGCGCTGGGGGCGGTCTTCTCCGCGCTCGAGGTCGTGCCGCTGACCCTGCTCGGCTTCGAGGCGGTGCAGAACCTGCGTGCTGCTAAGACGGGCCACGACAATCCCTATCGCTGGCCGATCTACTTCTTCGTCTCGGTGGCCTTCTGGAACATGCTCGGCGCGGGGGTCTTCGGCTTCCTGATCAACCCACCGATCGTGCTCTATTACATCCAGGGCATCAACACGACGCCGCTGCACGCGCACACCGCGCTCTTCGGCGTCTACGGCCTGCTGGCGATCTCGCTGATGCTCTTTTCGATGCGGCACATCGTCAGCAAGGCCGCCTGGTCTGACGGGCTGCTCAAGGCCAGCTTCTGGGGGCTCAATGGCGGGCTGCTGCTGATGACCGTGGTCAGCCTGCTGCCCTCGGGCTTCTATCAGTTCTATTACGCTGTCCGTGACGGGCTGTGGTACGCACGCAGCCCCGAGATCACCTCCGGACCGGTGCTGCGTCTGCTCTCCTGGGCGCGGGTCGGGCCCGACCTGATCTTCGCCGGCGGCGCCTTCTTGCTGTTGGCCTTCGTCGTCCGCGCGATCGTCGTCAACGCCCGCCGGCCCAGCTAGGCCGCGCCGGGCGCGGGCCAGCCTCCTTAGGGCCATCCCTTTCAAGGTCACCGGCCGGGCGCCTCGACAGCCACAGTCGACCGATTTGTTTTGTCACGAGCCCTTAGCGCAAAAGCGGATTGTGCCAGCGCAGGCCGGGGAAGCGGCCGAAGTCGCGATCGTTCGAGTGCAGCTCGGCCTTGTGCTCGATCGCGAGCGCTGCCAGATGTGCGTCCGTGCTCAGGTTGCCGGCAACCCCGGTGCCGACGAGCAGCGACTCGAAGATCTGCAGGTGCCGGGGCCCCGGCTGGAGGACCTCGACGTGGGGCTGCGCCAGCCACTCGGCGAGCGGGGCCGTCGCCTGCTCGGGCCGCAGCGGGTTTTCGAGGACCGCGGGGTGCGTCATCAGGCGCACGAAGCCCAGCATCACCACCCAGTCGAGTCCCACGGGCCGTTCTGTGCGGGAGAGCGCGTCCTCCCACCAGTGTTTGGCGCGCTGATGCAGTGGCGCGTCAGCGTTGTAGGCGTAGACGAGCAGATTGACGTCCGGAACGATCATCGCGCGGAGCCGTCGCCGCTCGCGCTCTCGACCTCGCGCGTGAAGTCGTCGGCGGCAAGCTGATCGACGAGTTGGTTCAGGCGCTCGGGATCAACGCCGGGCCGAAAGCCACAGTGGTGCGCGCGTACCCGAAAGCGGACCTTACGCCGGCCAGGCTTGCCCTTCAGCGCCAACCCCGCCCGCAGCGCCTGGTTGATCACCTCCTTCAGGCTACGCCGGCCCTGCTGCCGCAGCTCCGCGACCTTTCGCGCCACATCGGGATCGAGGGTCAGCGTGGTGCGCATCATGGCATCGTGCTGCCACCCGGATTTGATGTCAAGACATCAAGCTCATCAGCCCCTCTGCGGCGCGGCGACCACGTTAGCGACCAAGGGGGCAGCGGCCAGCCCACTGCCCCCCTTGAGAGCCACGACCGCTCGTCGCCGTCGCCGCAGTGCGCCAGGTCTTCGGCTGGGTTGATGGGGCACGGAGCTAAGGAAGTCACGGACAGGCGCTGGTCGCCGCACACGCGACCCGCCGGGCCCCGCTCTTGTCGGGTTCCTCGCCGCCGTCACTCCGGCGACCGAAGCGTGGCATCCGCGCCCCCGCGGAAAGGGGCCGCCCCATCCCCGACGGGCGCCGTTGGGGTGGCCTCCGAAGCGGAGCTCAACGCGGCCCCGGGCCCGTCGATGGATGGCTACGCCAGTGGGGCAACAGCCGTCGCAGGCCGACCATCCGGGGTCGACAGCCGCAGGAGGACAAATTGGGGCATCAAGCGCATGCTGACCAGACGTGGAATGAGCTTTACGGCGAGCTGAGACTGGGCGAGCCGGGCCATTGGGCACCGCTCCCGCGAGTCTGCGGCTCCCGGGACAAGTGCTGGGCGGATGCCGCAGCTCGGCGGCCTTCTGACGACAGTGAGCTGGCGCGAATCGCACGCCCATGGGTCGGTCCCAGGTATGAGGAACTCGGTCTGCTCGTCCTTGGGATCAACATGAACGAGCACGGTGGCTATGACGCCATGGTGGGCATGGTGGAACGGGCCCAGAAGGATCTCGAGACAGGCACGCGGCGGCTGCGCTTCCAAGAACCTCCCTCCAAGAAGCGCCAGAAGGGGGACTATGCCGGGACCCTGCTCTTTCATCGGGTCGGCGCGTACGCCGCGTATTTCGCCGCTCGAGCAGAGCTGGCGCCGCTCGAACTCAGGCCGGATGGGTTTCCGATCGCGAAGTTGGTCGCACGGAGCTTCGACCTCATCGCTATGACCAATCAGGTCAAGTGCTCGCCGCAGCGCGAGCTTAGCAAACCTACGGAAGGCATGTGGCGTCATTGCGGGCAGATGGTTCTGCGCCGCGAGCTACGGGTGCTTCGGCCGCGGCAGATTCTCGTGCTCGGCACCGAGAATCGCGACCACCTTGGAGCACTCTGCTTCGACAGCGAGGTGACCTCGTGGAAGCCTTCGGGCAGGCTCTTGACCGAGGCGCACGCCAGGCTCGATGGCCAACCCGTCCGCGTCATCGCTGCACCGCATCCGCATCGACGAGGCTATGACGTCATGCAAGCGCTCAGCGAACTCGACGGCGTGCTGTCGTCGCAGGCGCCGGTCTGAGCGCAAGATCGCTGGCGAAAGCCGCTGCGGCCCGAACGGTCCCCGCGTGGTGGCCAGCTTGGCCGAGGGCGTCCAGCGGGGCCGCAGCGCGCGGGCGCCCTCGTCGCAGGCATGGATGCGAAACGGATCGCCCGCTGGGCGCGGAGCAGGGCGGGCACTTCGCCGAAGGCCTCGGCGATCGGGTCGTCGCCTAGCGGCCGCAGGGTCGCGGCGACAGGGTCCCGGGAACAGGGCCCTGGGAACAGGGTCCTGGGAACAGGGTCCTGGGAACAGGGTCCTGGGGCGGGGCCCTGGGACGGGGTCCTGGGAACAGGGTCCTGGGGCGGGGCCCTGGGACGGGGCCCCGGGGCCCTCAGCCCACTGAAGGATAAGTGCCGGTGGTGCCGGCGGGGCCGCCCTGCAGGGCGCGGACGGTCAGCACGTTGTCGCGCAGCCGGCGAATGCCCTGCACGGCCGCGCGCGCGGCCGAGAGCGTGGAGACCAGCGGAATGCGGCAGCTCAGCGCCGCCCGCCGCAGCGCGTGCTCGTCGTAGTAGGACGGTCCGCCGAGCGGCGTGTTGATCACCAGGTCGATCTCGCGGTTGCGGATGCGATCGACGATGTTCGGCCGCCCTTCGTTGACCTTGAACACCGTCTTGACGGTCAGGCCCTCGAGCTGGAGCTGCTTGGCGTTGCCGCGCGTCGCCACCAGCGTGAAGCCGAGCTCCGCCAGGTCGCGCGCGATCGGCACCACCTTCTCTTTGTCGCGGTCGTTGACCGAGATGAAGACGTTGCCGTGCACGGGTAGCGCCTGACCGGCGGCGATCATGCCCTTGGCGAAGGCCAGGCCGAAGTCGTCGTCGCAGCCGTAGGCCTCACCGGTCGAGCGCATCTCGGGGCCGAGCACCGGGTCGAAGCCGGGGAAGCGGTCGAAGGGGAAGACCGGCACCTTGACCGAGAAGCGCTCGGGGCGCGGCTCCTCCGTCAGGCCGAGGTCCTTCAGCTTGTGGCCGACCATCACCTTCGCGGCGATCTTGGCGAAGGGGACGCCGAGCGCCTTGGAGAGGAAGGGAATCGTGCGGCTGGCGCGCGGGTTGGCCTCCAGCACGTAGAGCTCGCCGTCGGCGATCGCGTATTGCACGTTGAGCAGGCCCTTGACGCCCAGCTCCAGCGCCAGTCGCTTGGTGCACTCGCGGATCTCGTCGAGGTGGGCTTGCCCGATCATCAGGGTCGGCAGCACGGCGGTCGAGTCGCCCGAGTGGATGCCGGCCTCCTCGAGGTGCTCCATGATGCCGCAGATGACCGTCTGCTCGCCGTCGCAGATGGCATCGACGTCGACCTCGAAGGCGTCCTCGAGGAAGCGGTCGATCAGCACCGGCCGGCCCTCGCCGACGCGCGTCGCTACGTCGATGAACTCCGCCAGGCGGCTGTTGTCGTAGCAAACGGCCATGGCCTGGCCGCCCAGCACGTACGACGGGCGCACGAGCACGGGGTAGCCCAGCGACTCCGCCACCGCGCGGGCCTCCTCGAGGCTGCTCGCGGTGCCGTAGTCGGGCCGCCGAATGCCGAGCCGGTCGAGCAGCTGGCCGAAGCGGCCGCGGTCCTCGGCCATGTCGATCGTGTCGTAGGACGTGCCGAGGATGCGAACGCCGGCGGCCGAGAGCGGCCCGGCCAGCCCCAGCGGCGTGGCCCCGCCGAACTGCGCGATCACCCCGATAGGGCGCTCGCGCTCGACGATCGCCAGCACGTCCTCGGCGGTCAAGGGCTCGAAGTAGAGCCGATCCGAGATGTCGTAGTCGGTCGAGACCGTCTCGGGATTGCAGTTGACCATCACCGTCTGATAACCGACCTCGCGCAGCGCCATCACGGCGTGCACGCAGCAGCAGTCGAACTCGATGCCCTGGCCGATGCGGTTGGGGCCGCCGCCGAGAATCACCACCTTGGGTTGTTCGTCGCCCTGCGTCGTGGCCTCGTCCTCTTCGTCGTAGCTGCTGTAGAAGTAGGGCGTGGCGGCGCGGAACTCGGCCGCGCAGGTGTCGATCGACTTGAAGGCGACCTCGACCCCCAGCGAGCGGCGATGCGCGCGCACGGCCGGCTCGTCGAGGTTGGCGAGGTAGGCGAGCTGCCGGTCGGAGAAGCCCTGCCGCTTGGCCTCGAGCACGAGATCGACGCCCCAGCCAGCCAGCCCGGCGGGCTCGGCGGCGGCCGTCCGCAGCTCGCGCTCGACGGCGATCAGGTCGGCGATCTGGTGCAGGAACCAGCGGTCGATCCGCGTGGTCTCATGGACCTCTTCCAGCGGAATGCCGTTGGCGAGGGCCGCGCGCACCCAGAACAAGCGCGCCGGGTGGGGTCGAACCAGGTGCTCGCGCAGGCGCTCGATGTCAGCGCTGTCCTTGCCGTCGGCGCCCAGGCCGGCACGACCGACCTCGAGCGAGCGCACCGCCTTCTGCAGCGCCTGGTTGAAGGTTCGCCCGATCGACATCACCTCGCCGACCGAGCGCATCTGCGTGTCCAGCGTGTCCGAGGTGCCGGGGAACTTCTTGAAGGCGAAGCGCGGGATCTTCACCACCACATAGTCGAGCGAGGGCTCGAAGCTGGCGGGCGTCTCGCGGGTGATGTCGTTACGAATCTCGTCCAGCGTCATGCCGACGGCGAGCTTGGCGGCGATCTTGGCGATCGGGAAGCCGGTCGCCTTGCTCGCCAGCGCGCTCGAGCGCGAGACGCGCGGATTCATCTCGATCACGACGATGCGGCCGGTCTCGGGATGCACGCCGAACTGGATGTTGGAGCCGCCGGTCTCGACACCGACGCGGCGAATCACGCGCTTGGCCATGTCGCGCATCGTCTGCAGCTCGACATCCGAGAGCGTCATCGCCGGCGCGACGGTGATCGAGTCGCCGGTGTGCACACCCATCGGATCGATGTTCTCGATCGTGCAGACCACGACGAAGCGATCGCGGCAGTCGCGCATCACCTCGAGCTCGAACTCTTTCCAGCCGACGATGCCCTCTTCGACCAGCACCTCGCCGACGGGCGAGGCCTCGATGCCGCGCCCGACGACCTCGCGCAGCTCCTCGAGGTTGTAGGCCAGGCCGCCGCCCTCGCCGCCGAGCGTGAAGCTCGGGCGAATGACCACCGGGTAGCCCAGCTCGGCGACCTGCGCGACGGCCCCCTCGACCGAGGAGACGACGATCGAGCGCGGCACGTCGAGCCCCTCGGCCACCATCGCCGCGCGGAACAGCCGCCGGTCCTCGGCGACGCGAATCGTCTCCAGCCGCGCGCCGATCAGCCGCGTGCCGCTCTCGCGCAGGATGCCCGTCTCGGCCAGCTTGACCGCCAGGTTGAGCGCGGTCTGGCCGCCCACCGTGGGCAGCAGCGCATCGGGGCGCTCGCGCTCGATGATCTTCGCCAGCGCGCTGACCGTCAGCGGCTCGATGTAGGTCCGATCCGCGACGTCGGGGTCCGTCATGATCGTCGCGGGATTCGAGTTGACGAGCACGACCTCGTAGCCCTCATCGCGCAGCGAACGCGCGGCTTGCGTGCCCGAGTAGTCGAACTCGCAGGCCTGCCCGATCACGATCGGGCCGGAGCCCAGCAGGAGGATCTTACGGATGTCGGTGCGCTTCGGCATGGACGATCGGTGCGCTCAGCTCTTGGGTCCGAGGGTGGTCCGTCCGAGCGTGGCGGGCTCGAACATCGCGACGAAACGATCGAAGACGGCCTCGGCATCGGAGGGTCCGGGGCTGCCTTCGGGGTGAAACTGCACGGCGATCGCCCGCCGCTCGCGCAAGGCGAAGCCCTCCAGCGTGCGATCGTAGAGACTGATATGCGTGACCTCGGTGTCGCTGCCGGGCAGCGTGTCGGGGTCGACGGCGAAACCGTGGTTCTGCGCGGTGATCCAGACCCCGCCGCTCTCGAGGTCCGAGACCGGGTGGTTGCCGCCGTGATGGCCGAAGGGCAGCTTGTAGGTCTGCGCGCCGAGCGCGAGGCCGAGGATCTGGTGTCCGAGGCAGATGCCCAGCAGCGGCACGCGACCGAGCAGGCGCTGGGCAGCCTCGACCCCGGAGGCGACCGGCGCCGGATCGCCGGGGCCGTTGGAGAGCACGACGCCCGCCGGGCGCAGCGCCAACACTTCGTCGGCGCTGATCCCCGCCGGCACCACCTGCACCGCCAGACCACGCTGCGGCAGACAGCGCAGGATGCCCTGCTTCACGCCGAAGTCGATCACCACCACGCGTGGCCGCGCGCGCTCGTCCTCGGCCCCGGCGCTGCCCGACGGCGCCGGCGCCGCGTTTGGAAGCGTGTAGGGCTCGGCGGTGGTCACCTTGTTCGCCAGGTTGAGGCCCTCCATCGAGGGCCAGGCTCGCACCTGCTCGAGCTGGGCCGCCATCGACGCCCCCGCGGCGGGGCCGATCCCGGCGGGGAAGATCCCGCCACGCATCGCCCCGCTGTCGCGCAGGTGCCGCGTCAGCGCCCGGGTGTCGATATCGGCGATGCCGATGACCTGTTGCTCCAGCAGCCAATCGGGGAGCGAGGTGCGGGAGCGCCAGTTACTGGCGACCGGCGACAGCTCGCGGATCACGATACCGCTGAGCTGCGCACGGTTGCGGCGCGGTGTCTGCGCGTCGGCGTCGCAGATGCCGTAGTTGCCGATCTGCGGCGCGGTGAAGACGACGATCTGGCCGGTGTAGGACGGGTCGGTGGCGATCTCCTGGTACCCGGTCATGCTGGTGTTGAACACCACCTCGCCGAGGACGACCCCAGAAGCACCTATCGCCCGGCCGCGGAAGCTGCGCCCATCCTCGAGCATCAGGGTTGCGTCAAAAGCGCGCATGGGCGGTGAGTCAGTCTCACAGGCGCAAGGCGTTGTCAATCGCCAGCAGGGCCCACCCCGGGGGGGGCGGGGGGGGGGGGGGGGTGGGGGGGCGCCGCCCCGGGGGGGGGGCCGGGGGGCGGCGCGGGGGGGGGGGGGGGGGGCGGCGGCCCCCCCCGGGGGCCGGGGTTTGTCCGGGCGGGGGGGGGGGGGGGCGCGCCGGGCGGGGGGGGGGCGGGGGGGGGGGGGGCGCCGGAGGAGTGGGGGGGGGGGGGCCGGGCCCCCCCCCCCCCGGCCCCCCCGGGGCGGCCGGAGGCCGCCCGGGCCCCCCCCCCCCCCCCCGGCGCGGGCGGGGGCCCGGCGCCCCTGGGGCGTTTCCCCCCGCGCGGGGGGGGGGGGGGGGGGGGGGGGGGGGGGGGGGGGCGCCCCTGCCCCCCCCGGGGGCCGGGCCGGCCGGGGGGGGGGGGGGGGGGGGGGGGGGGGGGGGGGCGCCCCCCCCCCCGGCCCCGGGGCGCGGGGGGGGGGGGGGGGGGGGCCCGCCGGCCCGGGGGGGGGGGGGGGGGGGGGGGGGGGGGGGGGGGGGGGGGGGGGGGGGTGTGGTTTTTTCCGCTGGCTGGGGGTCCGGCGGCGCGGGGGGGGGGGGGGGGCCCGCGGGGCCCCCTTTGGGGGTGGCCGGGGGGGGGGGGGGGGGGGGGCCCGCCCCCCCTTTTGCCCGGGCCCGGGGGGCCCTGCCTCCCCCCCCCCCGGCCCCCGTTCCCCCCCCCCCCCCCCCCCCCCGGGCGGGGGGGGGGGGGCCCCCCCGGGGGTCCAGCCTGATCGCGCGCGCGGAGCGGAGAGCCGCGCGGCGACGCCCTGGCGCCCTGGCGTTCGCCGCTTGACTTGCTCGTGGGCCGTGGCTACACACCAGCCGCCGTCAGCGAAGCCTCCGCTCCGGCGGCGCTGCCTGGACCCGAACCTGGAGCCCACCATGACCCGATCTCGATTCCCCGTGCTCTCGGCCGAGGAGGCCGCGGCGCTGATCCCCGATGGCGCTACGGTCGGCTTCTCCGGCTTCACACCGGCCGGCGCCGCGAAGGCCGTGCCGCGCGCGCTGGCCGCGCGGGCCCGCGCGCTGCATGCCTCCGGCGAGTCCTACCGTCTGCGCGTGCTGACAGGGGCCTCGACCGGCCCCGGCATCGACGAGGCGCTGGCCAACGCGGACGCGATCAGCTGGCGCGCGCCCTACCAATCGTCCAAGGCGCTGCGCGAGCGGATCAACGACCAGCGCGTCGAATTCATCGACATGCATCTCTCCCATGTGCCGCAGATGGTCGAGTTCGGCTTCTTTGGCCCGCTCGACTTCGCGGTGGTCGAGGCGGTCGATGTGACGGATGACGGCCGCGTCTACCTCAGCGCCTCGGTCGGCGCCTCGCCCAGCTTTCTGCGTCACGCCAAGCGGGTGATCGTCGAGGTCAACGCGCACCACAGCCAGCGGCTGCACGAGATGCACGACATCGCGATCCTGCCGCGTCCGCCGCTGCGCGATCCGATCCCGATCAGTCGGCCGCTGGCCAAGATGGGCGTGCCCTTCGCGCTGACCGACCCGAGCAAGATCGTCGGCATCGTCCACACCGACGAGCCCGACGGCGTGGCGCCCTTCACGCCGCCCGATGCGGCCAGCGAGCGCATCGCCGGCCACGTCGTGCGCTTCTTGCTCGACGAGCTGCACGCCGGTCGCATCCCGGCCGACTTCCTGCCGCTGCAGGCGGGGGTCGGCAACGTCGCCAACGCCGTGATGGCCAGCCTCGGGAAGGCCGACGAGATCCCGCCCTTCGTGATGTATACGGAGGTGTTTCAGGACGCGTTGGTTGGCCTGATGCAGCAGGGCAAGCTGCTCGGCGCGTCCTCGACCAGCCTGACCCTCTCCGAGGAGCGTCTGCAGCAGGTCTACGCCGACATGAGCTTCTTCGGCCCGCGCGTGGTGCTGCGGCCGCAGGAGCTGTCGAACAACCCGGGCGTGATTCGCCGCCTCGGCGTGATCTCGATCAACACCGCCGTCGAGGCCGACATCTACGGCTGCGTCAACTCGACCCACGTCGCCGGGACGCGCCTACTCAACGGGGTGGGCGGCTCGGGCGACTTCGTGCGCAACGCCTATCTGTCGCTCTTGGTTTGCCCGAGCGTCTCGCGCGGGGGGGCGATCTCGACGATCGTGCCGATGGTGACCCACGTCGACCACAACGAGCACTCGGTACAGGTGGTCGTCACCGAGCAGGGCCTGGCCGATTTGCGGGGCCTCGGGCCGCTCGAGCGGGCGAGGCGCATGATCGAAAAGTGCGCGCACCCGAGCTACCGCGACTACCTGCATCACTACATCGAGGCTTCACCGCTGGGGCACGTGCGGCACGATCTGGCGCACTGCTTCGATCTGCACCGCAGCCTGATCGAGCACGGCTCGATGCTCCCGGCCGTCGAGGCGGCGCGCTAGTCCTAGTTCTTCGCCAGCGCGATCGCGCCTAGCTTGGTCGCGCTGGCGCCGATCGCGGCGAGGAAGCGCGCGCGCTCTTCGGTGGGCAGCAGCGGCCCGGCCCCGATCTTGAACTGCTGCGGGTCGATCGGGTGGCCGTTGACCACCATACCGTAGTGCAGGTGCGGACCGGTGGAGAGGCCCGTCGAGCCCACGAAGCCGATCAGCTCGCGCTGCCGCACGCGCTGACCAGGTCGGAGGCCGGTGGCGAAGCGGAGCAGGTGCATGTAGATCGTCCGCACCCCGCCGGCGTGCCGCAGCACCACCATGTTACCCGCGCCGCCGGCTGCATGGGCGGCGCCCACGATTCCGTCGGCCGCGGCCCACACCGGCGTGCCCTGCGGCGCGGCGTAGTCGATGCCGAGGTGGCCCTTGGTGCGGTGCAGGATCGGATGGAAGCGCTTGCGGTTGAACTGCGAGCTGATGCGACGGAACTCCAGCGGCGTCTTGAGATAGGCGCGACGCACCGCGCGCCCGTCGGCATCGTAGTACGCTCCCGTGCCATCGGCGCGCTGGTAGTAGTAGGCGCGAAAGCGCCCGGCCGCGCCCCGGTACTCGGCCGCCAGGATGCGCCCATAGCGGTAGAACTTCCCCGCGTGCTGGCGCTTCTCGACGACGACGCGGAACTCGTCACCCTCACGGGGATCGGTGTACCAGTTGATGTCCCACGAGAAGAGGTCGACGAAGGCGGCCGCCAGCGCGGCGGTCTCGCCGGCCGCCGAGAGCGCGCCGTGCAGCGAGGAAGCGATGCGCCCGCCGACCTCGGCCACCTGCAGCTCGAGCGGAGCCTCCTCACGACGGGCCTTGAAGGTGTCGTCGGCACCCCGCGCGACCACGATCTTGCGCACCGCCGAGAGCTGATAGATCAGCTGCTCGACGGCGCGGGTCCGCGGGTCGAGGCGCAGCTCGAAGCGGTGTTGGGGTTGCAGCGCGCGTAGGTCGAGCTCAGCGCCGAGCGCCGTGACCAGCTCGTCCGCCTGACCCACCGTCAGGCCCGCCGCGGCCAGGGCCGCCGAGAGGCCGATATACCCCTTCATCGTGCCACGCACGACGAAGGCGTCCTCGTCCGACGCTGCCGCTGCCGCGTCCGCGTCCGCAGCACCGCCGCGCCCCGGGCCGGTAGCAGCGGCCCCGGGCACCCCGAGCCCCGACGCGCTCGCCAGCGAGCTGGCGCGCATCAGCTCGTGCACGGAGGTGCCCTTGCGGAACAGGAAGACGTAGGCGTTGACGCCCAGCAAGACGAGGAAGACCAGCGCGAGCTGCCAGCCTCCGCCGGCGCGCCAGCGTCGGGTCTGACGCCGGCGCGCGGCAGGTGCGGCCGTCAGCACCGAGTGCCGCGAGCCGCGCTGTCGTGGATCGTAAAAGGCGATGCGTGCCAAGCGTAGACGCTCCCCGAGGACGAGCTAGCACTCGAAAAACAGCCCTGTCAATTTACAGCCCCGTCGATTCAGGGGGCGCGCCCGGCCTCGCGGCCCTTGCGCTTGGGGCGCGGCGGAGCCTCGGCGCTGGTCGCGGGCCCCGCGAGCAGCCGGCGCGCCTGCGCGCGCGCCTCCTCCGTCAGCTCGCTGCCGGCCAGCATCCGGGCCAGCTCCTCGACGCGCGCCTCGGTCGTGAGGCTCTGTACGGCGGTGCGCGTGCGCCCGCCCTCCTGCGTCTTGCCCACGTGCAGGTGCAAATCGGCATAGGCCGCGACCTGCGGCAGATGCGTGACCACCAGCACCTGCCGGTGGCGCGCCACCGCCGCCAGCGCGCGCCCGACCACGTCGGCCACGGCCCCGCCGATGCCGGCGTCGACCTCGTCGAAGATCGAGGTGGCCACCGGATCGACGCGGCCCAGCACCTGGCGCAGGGCGAGCGTCAAGCGCGAGAGCTCGCCGCCCGAGGCCGCGCGCCCGAGCGGCAGCAGCGCCTCCCCCGGGTTGATCGCCACCTGGAAATCGACGCGGTCCCAGCCCTCGACTCCGACCCGTCGGCGCGCTCCGCCCTCCTCGAAGAGCAGGGCGGGATCGTCGCCCTCGCGCACGGCGCGGCCCTCGATCAACGCGCTGAGGCGCGCGCCGGGCATGTGCAAGGCCTCCAGGTGCGCCGACACCTGCTCCCCGAGCCGGCGCGCCGCCACGGCCCGGGCGGCGCTGAGCGTGGTCGCCGCCTGCCGCGCCTGCTCGCGCGCGGCGCTCAGCTCGGCCTCCAGCGTCTCGCGCTGCTCGTCGACCGCGGCCAGCTCGTCGGCCTCGCGACGCAGCGTGTCGAGGCGATCGAGCAGCTCTTCGACCGACGCGCCATGCTTGCGCTTGAGGCGGTGCAGCAGGTCGAGCCGGTCGTCGAGCTGCCGCAGCTGCTCGTCGTTGACCTCGACGCGCTCTGCATAACGACCGAGCTCGCGGGCCGCGTCCTCGATCAGCACGCGCGCCTCGTCGAGCTGTCGCACCAGCGGAGCCAGCTCCGGGTCGGCGGCGCAGAGCTCGCCCAAACGCCGCGCGATCGGGGCCAGCCGGGCCGTCACGGCCTCGTCCGCGCCGTAGAGCAGCTCCTCGCCCTCCTCGGCGGCCTGTCGCAGATCGGCGGCGCTGCGCAGCTTGCGCTGCAGCGCGTCGAGGGTGGCCTCCTCACCGGGCTGGAGCTGGGCCGCGTCGAGCTCGCGCAGCTGGTAGCGCAGAAAGTCGAGCCGCTCGGCGCGGGCGCGTTCGTCGAGCGCCGTCGGGCGCAGCGCCAGACTGGCCCGCTGCAGGCGTGCGAAGGCCTGCGCCATCGCCGCCACGTCGGTCGCGGACACGCCGAGCGCGTCGAGGATGCCGCGCTGGACCGAGCGGTCGGCCAGCGATTGGTGCTCGTGCTGGCCGGCGATGTCCAGCAGGCGCTCGGTCAGCCGGGTCAGCACGCTGGTCGTGCACAGCGCGCCGTTGACGTGGACGCGGCCGCGACCGCCGCCGCCGATGACCCGCCGGATCACCAGCTCGTCGCCGTCGGCGGGCAGGCCCAGCTCGCTCAGTCGCTGCACGATCTCGGGACGCTGCCGGAGGTCGAAGAGCGCCTCGATCACCGCCTCCTTGCAGCCGTGCCGCACGAGCTCGGCGCTCGCCCGGTCGCCGCGCAAGAGCGCCGTCGCGCCGACGATGATCGACTTCCCCGCGCCGGTCTCGCCCGTGACCACGTTGAGCCCGGCGTGGAGCTGGAGCTCGACGTGCTCGATGATCGCGTAGTCGGTGATGCGCAGCGCGACGAGCATCAGACCCCGCAGCAGGCGCTTCGAGCGGCCCAGTGTCGCCGCGTGCGTAACACAGGCCCTCCCGGATCGTCGAGCCACCGCCCGCGCAGCAGCGCGATCTTCGAGCAGCGAGCCGGCCCGCGGCTTGACCGGCCCGCGCACGTCTGCTAGGCCCAGCCCGCCACAGCCAAGGAGCTTCCCATGACCGAGATCATCGAAATCTCTGCCCGTGAAATTCTCGACTCCCGCGGCAATCCGACCATCGAGGTCGAGGCCCATACCGTCGGCGGCGCCACCGGCCGCGCGGCCGTGCCCTCCGGCGCCTCGACCGGCGAGCACGAGGCGCTCGAGCTGCGCGACGGCGACAAGCAGCGCTATCTCGGCAAGGGCGTGCTCAAGGCCGTGGAGCACGTCGCCGAGCAGATCGCCCCGGCGGTGGTCGGGCTCGACGCGCTCGATCAAGCGCTCGTCGACCAGACGATGCTGCGCCTCGACGGCACGCCCAACAAGGCCAAGCTCGGCGCCAACGCGATGCTCGGCGTCTCCCTCGCCGTCGCTCGCGCCGCCGCCGACTCGGTCGGCCTGCCGCTCTACCGCTACCTGGGGGGCCCCAACGCCCGCCGGCTGCCCGTGCCGCTGATGAACATCCTCAACGGCGGCGCCCACGCCGACAACAACGTCGACGTGCAGGAGTTCATGGTCGTGCCGCACGGCTTCGGCAACTTCGCCGACGCGCTGCGAGCCGGCGCCGAGATCTTCCACAGCCTGAAGCAGGTACTGAAGGCCCGCGGCCTCAACACCGCCGTCGGCGACGAGGGTGGCTTCGCCCCGAACCTCGAGAGCAACGAGGCCGCGCTGGTGGCGCTGATGGAGGCCATCGCCAAGGCCGGCTACAAGCCCGGTCAGCAGGTCTCGATCGCGATCGACGCGGCGGCCAGCGAGTTCTACGACAAGGCCAAGGGCAAGTACGTGCTGGCCGGCGACAAGCTCGAGCTGAGCTCGGCGCAGCTCGTGGACCACTGGGCGCGGCTCTGCGAGAAGTACCCGATCGTCAGCCTCGAGGACGGCATGCAAGAGGGTGATTGGGACGGCTTCACGGCGCTCTGCGAGCGGATCGGCGGCCGCGTACAGCTGGTGGGTGACGACCTCTTCGTCACCAACACGGACTTCATCCGGCGCGGGATCGAGCGCAAGGCGGCCAACTCGGTGCTGGTCAAGGTCAACCAGATCGGCACGCTGACCGAGACGCTCGACGCGGTCGAGATGGCCCACCGGGCGGGCTGGACGACGATCATCTCGCACCGCAGCGGCGAGACCGAGGATACCTTCATCGCCGACCTGGCGGTCGCCACCGGCTCGGGCCAGATCAAGACCGGCTCGGCCAGCCGCTCCGATCGCATCGCCAAGTACAACCAGCTGCTGCGCATCAGCGACGCGCTGGGCGAGACGGCGAGCTTCCCCGGCTCCAGCGCCTTTCGCGGCCTCGCGGCCAAGGGCGCGTAGCGCGGGCGCGCCCTGCGGCGCTGGCGGCTGGCCCCAAGCCCCAAGCCCCGTCCCTCAAACCCATTCCCCAAAATAGAGAAGAGGTCCTTCGATGGCTGAGCGCAGAGGAGGGTGGGGGGGGGCTCTCCCCGTGAGCGTCTACTCAATCGGGTGTGCGGGCGGTCCTACCGCGCGTGCAAGACGATCGCGATCGTGGCGCTGCTGAGCGGCGCGGCCGCTTGCAGTGGCTATGTGGCCGTCGGGCCGGATCCCGTGACCGGCGTCAACCCGGATGGCTCGCCGCGCTGGGTCCATCGCGGCAGTGGTGTGTGGCAAGAGGGCACGGGCAAGGCCTTCTTCGGCGTGGGCCTGGTGCAGGGCATCGCCAGCGAGTCGCTCTCGCGCCAGACCGCCGACAATCGCGCCCGCGGCGAGCTCGCGCGGATCTTCGACCTCTACGTCACGGCGATGATGCGCGACTACCAGCGCTCGACCAGCAGCAGCGCGGCGCCGGGGGCCAGCGCCGAGGAGCAGGACGTGGTCGCGGTGCAGCAGACGATCACCAAGGCCACGCTGCGCGGCGTGGAGATCGTCGATCACTGGCTCGACCCGGCGAACGGTGCGCGCTACGCGCTGGCTCGGCTCGACCTGGCGCAGGTACCGCAGGCGGTCGGCGCCGCCCAGGGGCTCAGCCCGGCGACCGTGGCGCACGTGCGGGCCAACGCCGATCGCGCCTTCGGCGAGCTCGCGCAAGAGCTGCAGCAGCGGTCGGCGGCGGCCGGTGGCGCGACGCCGACGGAGGCGCCGCCTGTGGCCGAGGCGCCGGCGAGCGCGGCCGAGGGTGCAGCGCCAGCGGCGCCGGCCGCCGAGGTGGCGCCCAGCACGCAACCCACCACGGCGCCCCGTCCGGCCGGCGCCCGGGCCCGCGTGGGCCTGCGGGTCAGCGGCCGCGACGCCAAGACGATCCAGACCTGCTTCGCCAGCCGGCTGCTCGCCAGCGGCCACGAGCTGATCGAGGACAGCTCCGACGCCGAGGTCGCGATCACCGTCGAGCTGCGCTACGACGCGCTCGGCCAGGTCGGCGGCGTGGAGATGGTGCGCGCCGTGCTCGACCTGCGGGCGCAACAGACCGCCGACAACCGCACGCTGCTGGCCGTGGCCGAGCGGCTCAAGGTTGGCCGCCCGACCCTGCAACAGGCCTTCCTCAGCGCCTCGGCCAAGCTCTGCGACACCGTCGTCCCCAAGCTCGTCGAGCAGCTCAACCAGACCCTCGGTCAGTAGTCCGCATTGCCTGCCCGAGGGTCCGACGACCCCGCGCGCGTTTCGCCTGTGCGTCCGCTCTCCTCGCGTCAACCCTCCGAGGCGGCTCGGCGAGACGAGAGGGCTTGAATGGACGCGCGCTTCGGCATCTCGGCCACCCTTGCCCCCAAGGTCACCTTCGCCTCGCAGCAGCACGCGGTGCCGGTGATCCGCGCCCTGCGCGTGACGAACGCGGGGGAGGCGGCCTCCGAGCTGTGCCTCGCGATTAGCGCGGATCCACCCTTCCTGCAGCCGGCGTCGTGGCCGATCGACCGCATCGAGGCCCGGAGCGCCGTTGAGGTCGCGGCGCCTGACGTCGCGCTCAACGCGGCTCTCTTGCTCGGCTTGACCGAGAGCCTGCGGGGCCGGGCCGTGCTGCGGTTGACCCAGGGCTCGGAGACCCTCGCCGAGGCCGAGCACCCGGTGGAGCTGCTCGCGCGGCACGAGTGGGGCGGTGGCAGCATGGCGGAGCTGCTGGCCGCCTTCGTGATGCCGAACGACCCCGCGATCGATCGCGTGCTCAAGGGCGCCGCGGGCGCGCTGGCGCGCGCCGGCAAGCACGAGGCGCTCGACGGCTACCGTGGCCAGTCGCGCTCCCGCGTCTGGGAGCTCGCCTCCGCGATCTGGTCGGCCGTCTCGAGCCTCGGTCTGTCCTATGCGCTGCCGCCCGCCAGCTTCGAGACGAGCGGCCAGAAGGTGCGAGTGCCCTCGGCCGTGCTCGAGGGCGGCCTGGCCACCTGCCTCGACGCGGCGCTGCTCTTCGCGGCGGCGCTGGAGCAGGCGGGACTGAACCCGATCGTCGTGCTGACGCGCGGACACGCCTTCGCCGGCGTCTGGCTCCAGCCGCAACAGCTGCAGCAGGTCATCACCGACGACGACGCGACGCTGCGCAAGCACCTCGCGCTCGACGAGCTGCTGGTCTTCGAGAGCACGCTCAGCACCCAGCGGCCCACGCCGGCGTTCAGCGTCGCGCTGAAGGAGGCGCAGCGCCAACTCGCGCCCGAGCGCTCGGCGGACTTCGCCTTCGCGCTCGATCTGCGCCGGGCGCGCATGCAGCGGCTGCGCCCGCTGGCGATCGGCAGCGAAGCGTCACCCGTGGCCGGCACCAGCGCGCCGCCGACCGGCGTCGCCGCAGGCCTGGAGAGCGCTCCACCGCTCCCCGGCTTCGACGTGGATCGGGTCGAGCCCCCGGCGCCCACCGCGGCCACGCCGGCCGACCGACTGCGCCGCTGGCAGCGCCGGCTGCTCGACCTCACGACGCGCAATCGACTGCTCAACGTCTCCGTCAACGCCACGACCTTGCAGCTCGTCTGCCCCGACGCCGCCAAGCTCGAGGATCGCCTGGCCGTCGGCGCGAAGATCCGCATCGTGGCCCAACCAGACCTCGAAGGGACGGCGGGCCGCAGCGAGGCGCTGCACTTCGCTCGCACCGGCGAACGCTTGCTGGAGGCGTATGCGGCCGAGGCGCTGAGCCGCGACGAGGTGCTCTCGCCGCTCGACGCCGGGACGCTCGCTGCGCGGCTGATCGACCTCTATCGCAAGGCGCGGCTCGACCTGCAGGAGGGCGGCGCCAACACGCTCTTTCTCGCCGTGGGCTTGCTCTGCTGGAAGAAGCAGCCGGCCGACGCGCGCGCCTATCGCGCCCCGCTGGTGCTGCTGCCCGTGGCGCTCGAGCGCAAGAGCGTGCGCTCGGGCGTGCAGCTCGTGCTGCACGACGATGAGCCGCGCTTCAACCTCACGCTGCTCGAGCTGCTGCGCCAGGACTTCGGGCTGACGATACCGGAGCTGGAGGGCGAGCTGCCGCAGGACGAGTGCGGCCTGGACATCAAGGGCATCTGGACCCTGATGCGCAAGGCCGTCAAGGACCTGCCGGGCCTCGAGGTCGTCGAGGAGACGCTGCTCGGCACCTTCTCCTTCGCCAAGCACCTGATGTGGAGGGACCTGGTCGATCGCGCCGACGCGCTTAGGAACAACCCCGTCGCCAGACAGCTGCTCGACAGCCCCCGCGAGCCCTTCCGCGACGGGACCGTCTTCCCCGCCGCGGTCGACCTCGACGAGGTGCTCGACCCCGCCGAGGTCTTCGCGCCCCTGCCGGCGGATTCCTCTCAGCTGCGGGCCGTGCTGGCCTCCGCGCAGGGCTGCAACTTCGTCCTGGATGGCCCGCCCGGCACGGGCAAGTCGCAGACCATCGCCAACATCATCGCCCATAACCTGGCGCTCGGGCGCAGGGTCCTCTTCGTGGCCGAGAAGATGGCGGCGCTGAACGTCGTGCACCGTCGGCTGGAGGAGCAGGGGCTCGGTGTGTTCTGCCTCGAGCTCCACTCCAACAAGGCGCACAAGGCGACGGTCCTCAAGCAGCTCGGCCGCGCCTGGGAGGCCCGCGAGAGCTTCTCGCCCGAGGAGTGGCAGCGCGAAGCGGCGCGCCTCAAGGGCCTGCGCGACGCGCTGAACGCCGTCGTTCGCCGCCTGCACGCGCGGCACCCGAACGGCTGGACGCTGCACGAGGCGATCGGTCGCACGGTGCGGGACGCGACGCCAGACACGCCGGCGCTCGGCTGGCCGCCCGAGCGGGTGCATGACCGTGAGGGCCTGGAGCGGCTCCGCGACGTGGTCCATCGACTGGCCCTGCTCGCGCAGGGCCTCGAGGGCCTGGAGGGCCTCGACCGCAGCGTGCTCGCGGTGATCGAGACGCCCAGCTGGTCGAACGCCTGGCAGGCGGAGACCGTGGCGGCCGCGTCCAGCCTGATCGCCCTCGGTGAGCGCATGCGCGCGGCTTGGCAGACCTTCGCCGCCGCGCTCGGGCTGCAGCCCTGCGGGGGCCACCGCCGGGCGTTGCACGCGCTGCACGACCTCGCCACGCTCTTGCCGCAGCTAGCGGGCGCTGACGTGGCCCATGCCTTCGAGCCCGACCTCTCGAGGGTGGCTGAGGCGGCACGCGCGGGCCTGCAGCATCTCGCCGCTTATCGACAGGGGGCGCAGCGGCTCTCGCTCCCCTATCCGCCGGCCGCCCTGCGCGCCTTGGACCTCGACGGGCTGCGGCAGCGGTGGACGGCGGCGAACGCCCGGGCCTGGCCCTTCGGCTGGTTCGCGCGGCGCGGCGTGCGGAGGGGCCTCTTGGCCGAGCTGGGGCTGGGAGGCCGGTCTAACCTGGCGCGGCTCGATCTCGCCGCGGACCTCCGGGTGCTCGAGGACCTGCAAGCCCACCGCGCGGCGATCGAGCGCCTCTCCGCAGGGCTCGCCCACCTGCCGGGGTGGGCTGGACTCGACTCCGACACGGAGCGGCTCGGCCACGCGCTCGAGCGGGCCGAGGCGCTGCGTGCGGTTTTCGCGCGGCTGGCCGGCACCGCCGAGGACCTGGTCGCCGTGCGGGCGGCGCTGCGACGCCTGTGCGTCGACGGCAACGCGCTGCTCGCGGACGCGCTGCCGATCGCGCAGGCCGCGCAGGCCTACCGCGCGAGCTATCAGGCCTTCACCCAGGCGCTGGACCGGTTGCAGGCGGCCACCGGCGGCAGCCAGCCCCTGGACGGCCCGGACCTCCCGGGCCAGGCCGCGACGCTCGGCCGTCAGCTCCTCGACCAGCAGCGGGCGCTGAAGCCCTGGTGCGACTGGCGGCGGGTTCGCAACGAGGCGCTCAGCCTCGAGCTGCAGCCCCTGGTGGCGGCGCTCGAGTCGGGCGCCCTCAGCCCTGCCGCCCTCGGCGCGGCCTTCGAGACCGCCTACGCCCGCTGGTGGGCGCAGCATCGGATCGATGCCGAGCCGGTGCTGCGCGACTTCGTGCCCGCGCTCCATCGCGACAAGATCGAGGCCTTCCGGGCGCTCGATGAGAAGCTGCTGCGCCTCGCCGCGCAGCACATTCGCGCGCGGATCTGTGGCGCCATCCCGGTCAAGGACGACGTCGCCAAGGCGAGCGGCCATGGGGTGCTGCGGCACGAGCTGCAGAAGCGGGCGCGTCACCTCCCGCTGCGCGAGCTCACCACGCGCGCGGGCGAGGCGCTGACCACCCTCACGCCCTGCCTGCTGATGAGCCCGCTCTCGATCGCGCAGTACCTGCCGCCGACCGCAGCGCCCTTCGATCTGGTGATCTTCGACGAGGCCTCACAGATCACGCCCTGGGACGCGATCGGGGCGATCGCCCGCGGGCAGCAGGTGATCGTGGCGGGGGACCCGAAGCAAATGCCCCCGACGAGCTTCTTCGATCGCGGCCCGGGCGCGGCGGGCGCGACCGACGACGACGAGGACGACCAGCTCGAGAGCATCCTCGATGAGTGTCTGTCGGCCGACCTCCGCAGCCACCGGCTGACCTGGCACTACCGCAGCCGGCACGAGAGCCTGATCGCGTTCTCGAACCACCGCTACTACGACGGCGAGCTGATCACCTTCCCCGCGGCCGTGACCCGCCAGAGCGCGGTGACGCTGGTGGCCGTGCGCGGCGCCTACGCCAAGGGCAAGGGACGCACCAACCAGGCCGAGGCCGAGGCGATGGTCGCCGAGATCGTGCGCCGCTTGACCGATCCCGCGTGCGTGGCGCAGCGGCGCAGCCTGGGGGTGGTCACGCTCAACGCCGAGCAGCAGCAGCTGGTGGAGGACCTGCTCGATCGGGAGCGGCAGCGGCACCCGGCGCTCGAGCCCCACTTCAAGGACGACAGCCCGGAGCCGGTGGTGGTGAAGAACCTCGAGACGGTCCAGGGCGATGAGCGGGACCTGATCCTGCTGGGCATCGGCTACGGCCCCGAGTCGCCGGACGCACCGGCGATGTCGATGAACTTCGGACCGCTGAATCGCGCCGGAGGCTGGCGCCGGCTGAATGTCGCGATCACGCGGGCGCGCGAGGAGTTGATGATCTTCGCCTCCTTCCCGCCGCAGCTGATCGATCTGACGCGCACCAGCGCCGTCGCCCTGCGTGACCTCAAGGCCTACCTCGAGTTCGCCGCGCACGGCTTCGGCGCGCTGGCGCGGAGCCCGCGCGGCGCGGCCAGTGGCGGTGAGTCGGCGCTGGAGCAGGCCATCGCGCGCGGCCTGCGCGCCAAGGGGTGGACCGTCGTGCCGCAGATCGGCGTCTCGCGCTTCCGCGTCGACCTGGGCATCGTCCATCCGGACCGGCCGAGCGACTACCTGCTGGGCGTCGAGTGCGACGGGGCGGCCTATCACAGCGCCAGCACCGCCCGCGACCGCGACAAGGTCCGAGCCCGCATCCTGACGGACCTCGGCTGGAAGCTCGTCCGCGCCTGGTCCACCGACTGGTGGATCGACCGCGAGGGCGCCCTCGACCGCCTCGACCGCGAACTCCGCGCCGCCCTCGACGCCGACCGCCGCCGCGCCGCGGGCGCCGTGGCCTGAAAGCCCCCCGGCCTCGACGAAGGCGCGCTGCCGGGTGCGGTCCTCGGCCCCCCGAGGCCGCGAAGCTCAGGTGAGGCTCGGGTTGCGCGTATGCGTTTATCCGGGTATACGAATATGACGCCGACGGGGGCACCGTGAGAGACGCAGCGCAGTTCTTCAAGGTGCTCGCCGATGAGGCGCGGCTCAAGATGCTCTGGCTCCTCTTCAACCACCGGGAGCTGTGCGTCTGCGACATCGTGGAGGCGCTCGAGATCACGCAGTCGAAGGCCTCCCGGCACCTCATCACCCTGCGCCACGCGGGGCTGGTGACCGACCGCAAGGACGGGCTCTGGTCCTACTACGCGCTCCGGACGATCCAGGACGAGCTCGCCCGGCCGCACCTGAAGGTGCTGCGCGCCACCCTCGCGACCAGGAGCGACGCAGCCGCTCTGCTGGCCCGGCTCCACCAATGGCTCGAGGCGAAGAACCGCGGCGGTCAGTGCGCGAAAGACAGCGCCTGCGCGGCTGCGACCAAGCAGCGACCCACCGAGCGCGCTAAGAAGACCCGGCGAGTAGGCAGCCCACGATGAGCCACCATCCCAGCGTGAGTCCGTCCGGCGCTGCCGCGGACGAGAGCGTCACGAAGCGCCTGTCCTTTCTCGACCGCTACTTGACGCTGTGGATCTTCATCGCCATGGCGATCGGGGTCGGCGCCGGCTACCTGGTGCCTGGCGTGGTGCCCTTCATCAATCAGTTCAACGTCGGCACGACGAACATCCCCATCGCCATCGGGCTGATCCTGATGATGTACCCGCCGCTGGCCAAGGTCCGCTACGAGGAGATGGCCCCGGTCTTCCGCAACACCAAGGTCCTCGGCCTGTCGCTCTTCCAGAACTGGGTCCTCGGCCCGATCCTGATGTTCGGCCTGGCCGTGCTCTTCCTGCACGACCAGCCCGAGTACATGGTCGGGCTGATCATGATCGGTCTCGCCCGCTGCATCGCGATGGTCATCGTCTGGAACGACCTGGCCCAGGGCGACACCGAGTATTGCGCCGGGCTGGTCGCCTTCAACGCGATCTTCCAGGTGCTCTTCTTCTCGGTCTACGCCTACGTCTTCATCACGGTGCTGCCGCCCTCTTTCGGTCTGCAGGGCGTGGCTGTCAAGATCACCATCGGTGAGATCGCCAAGAGCGTCTCGATCTACCTCGGCATCCCGTTCCTGGCGGGGCTCATCACCCGCTTCTCGCTGATCAAGCTCAAGAGCAAGGACTGGTACCACGCCAAGTTCATCCCGAAGCTCAGTCCGATCACCCTCGTCGCGCTGCTCTTCACCATCGTCGTGATGTTCTCGCTCAAGGGCGAGAAGATCGTGGAGCTGCCCTTCGACGTGGTCCGCATCGCCATCCCGCTGCTGATCTACTTCGTGGTGATGTTCGTCGTCTCCTTCTTCATGTCGAAGAAGGTCGGTGCGAGCTACGGGCAGGCCACGACGCTGTCCTTCACCGCCGCGTCGAACAACTTCGAGCTCGCCATCGCGGTGACGGTCGCGACCTTCAGCATCAGCCACGGCGCGGCCTTCGCCGCGGTGATCGGGCCGCTGGTCGAGGTGCCCGTGATGATCGGCCTGGTCAACGTCGCGCTCTGGCTCGGGCGCAGATACTTCCCCACGCAAGCGGTGACGCGATGAAGGGCCTCCTCTTCCTGTGCGTGGCCAACTCCGCCCGCAGCCAGCTGGCCGAGGGGATCGCGCGCGCCTATCTGCCCACTGAGGTCAAGGTCTGGTCCGCCGGTTCCCGGCCCACGCGCGTTCGCCCCGAGGCGATCGCGGTGCTCAAGGAGATCGGCATCGACATCTCCCACCATCGGTCGAAGGCCGTCGGCGAGATCCCAGCCGCCGACGTCGACACCGTCATCACCCTGTGCGCCGAAGAAGAGTGCCCGCTCTTTCTCGGCCAGGCGCAACGTCTTAACTGGGAGATGCCGGACCCCGCCTCGACCGACCCCGCGCTCAGACCCCAGGACCTCCTCGCGAGGTTTCGCAGCGCAAGGGAAGCCCTTCGCGCCCGGATCGAGTGGCTGCGCACTGAAACCGGCCCAGGCCCGCACGATGAAGGAGCAGGACGATGACCCGAGCTAACAACCAGGCCGAGAAGCACGAGCTGGTCCGCGCGGCGGTACGAAAGCAGTACGGCAAGGTCGCTACCGGAACGTCGAGCGGCTGCTGCTCGTCGGGCTCGGGCTGCTGCTCGCCGGACGCTAGCGCCAGCCTGAAGGTGGGCTATTCCGCGAAGGACCTCGTTGCGGCTCCGGAGGGCGCCAACCTGGGTCTCGGATGTGGCAACCCGCACGCGCTCGCCGCGCTCCGGCCTGGGGAGACGGTCCTCGACCTCGGCGCCGGGGGCGGCCTGGACTGCTTCCTCGCCGCGAAGCGGGTCGGCAAGGCGGGCCGCGTGATCGGCGTCGACATGACCGCGGAGATGGTGGGCAAGGCGCGCGAGAACGCCCGCCGCGCGAAGACCAAGAACGTCGAGTTCCGGCTCGGCGAGATCGAGCACCTCCCGGTCGCAGATGGCGAGGTCGACGTGATCCTCTCCAACTGCGTGATCAACCTCTCGCCCGACAAGCCCGCCGTCTTCCGCGAGGCGTTTCGCGTGCTCAAGCGTGGCGGACGGTTGGCCATCTCCGACGTCGTCGCGACGGCGAAGCTGCCCCGCAAGCTCGCGCGCGACGCGGCGGCGCTCACGGGCTGCATCGCGGGGGCGGCGACCGTCGATGCGCTCCACGCCTGGCTGAAGGAAGCAGGCTTCAGGCAGATCCGAATCGAGGTGCAGGAGGAGAGCCGCGCCGCCATTGCCGAGTGGCTCCCGGGCTCGGGAGCCGAGAAGTACGCCGCCTCGGCGATGATCGAGGCGACGAAGCCGCGACGATGAAGGGTTCCGGCAGACACCCGTGGCTCGTGGGGCCGGGCGTCTGCGAGCAGGGCAAGCCGATCAAGCCGGTGATGGAGCAGGCCGCGCGCAGTCACCGAGCGCCTGGGGCAGAGATGATCGCAGACGAGCACCCAAGCGCCTCGAGGGGCTGGTCGACGAAGACGACGCCACGCGTTCGTCGAGCGCGCCTCGTTCCAGTGCTCCTCGTCGTCATCGCCGCCGCCGGATGGTGGGCGGTCTACCGGAACCTCGAGTCGCTGGCGCAGTGGGTCACCTACGACCTGTTCTCGATCGCCGCGGGAAGCCACGTCGGGTCGGCGGTCGAGTTCTTCATCTATGAGGCGCCCAAGGTGCTGATGCTGCTGACCGTCGTGGTCTTTGGCGTTGGCATCGTGCGTTCGTGCTTCACGCCCGAGCGGACGCGCCGCCTCCTCGCCGGCAGGCGCGAGACGGTCGGCAACGTGCTAGGCGCGCTGCTCGGCGTGGTCACCCCCTTCTGTTCCTGCTCGGCGGTGCCGCTCTTCATCGGCTTCGTTACGACGGGTGTCCCGCTCGGAGTGACCTTCTCGTTCCTGATCTCGGCGCCGATGGTGAACGAGGTCGCGCTGGTGCTTCTCCTCGGCCTCTTCGGCTGGAAGGTCGCGGCTCTGTATTTGGGCACCGGCCTGTTGATCGCGATGACGGCCGGCTGGGTCATCGGCCGGCTCAAGCTCGAGCGCTGGGTGGAAGCCTGGGTTTATCAGACGCCGGTGGGCGCTGCGCAGCCGGGCGGCGAGGCCTCCTTGACCTGGGGCGACCGCGTGCGGCTTGGCCGCGAGGCGGTGAAGGATATCGTCGGCAAGGTCTGGCCCTATCTTTTCGGCGGCATCGCCGTCGGCGCGGGCATTCACGGTTATGTGCCCCAGGACTTCATGGCCTCCATCATGGGCAAGGGCGCCTGGTGGTCAGTGCCGCTCGCGGTCCTCATCGGCGTGCCGATGTACTCCAACGCCGCCGGCATCATCCCGATCGTGCAGGCGCTGCTCGGGAAGGGCGCTGCGCTCGGCACCGTGCTGGCGTTCATGATGTCGGTGATCGGGCTGTCGCTGCCCGAGATGATCATCCTGCGGAAGGTGCTCAAGGCACCGCTCATCGCGACCTTCGCCGGCGTGGTGGGCCTGGGGATCCTGGTGGTCGGGTACGTGTTCAACATCGTGCTGTGAGGAGTTCGCCATGGACGTCAAGGTGCTCGGAACCGGCTGCGCCAAGTGCAAGAAGCTCTACGCCGAGGTCGAGAAGGCGGTCGCGCAGTCCGGACTGTCAGCCAGCCTCGAGAAGGTGGAGAAGCTCGACGAGATCATGAAGTTCGGCGTGATGACGACGCCGGCGCTCGTCATCGACGGCGAGGTGAAGTGCTCCGGGCGAGTGGCTCCGGTGCCGGAGATCATCTCGTGGCTCAGCACGGCGGCCGCGAAGAACGGATAGAGCGTGCTCGACCAGTTCGTCAGCCACGCTGGCCACTACCTCAACACCAGCCCGCAGCTGGCGCTGGTCGCGGTGTTCGCGGGCGGGATGCTCACCGCCTCGAACCCGTGCGTGCTGGCGATGATCCCGCTGATGATCAGCTTCGTCGCCGGCCGGCGCGATGAGCAGCCGAGCGTGCTGCGCGCGTTCCTCTTCTCGCTCGTGTTCGTCGTGGGGCTCGCCATCACCTTCACGGCGATGGGGATGATCGCGTCCCTGGCCGGGAAGATGTACGGCGACGTCTCGAGTACTTGGAACTGGATCGTTGCGGCGGTTTGCCTCGTCATGGGGCTGCACCTCACGGGCTTAGTCACGATCCCCATTCCGTCGCTCGGCGACCGGCTGCAGCCGAAGACCCGCGGATTCGTCGGTGCGCTGCTGCTGGGGCTCCTCTTCGGGGTCGTGTCCGCACCATGCGCGGCGCCGATCCTGGTCGTGCTGCTCACCTATCTCGCTGGCGCCGGAGCCTCGATCGCTTGGGGCGGGACGCTACTCTTCGTCTACGCGCTCGGGCACAGCGCCTTGATCCTGCTGGCCGGCACGTCGATGGGCGCAGCGCGCGCCCTGATCGAAAACAAGCGGGCGACCCGCACGCTCGGAATCCTCCGCAGCTCGGCTGGTGCGCTGATCGTTCTCGTGGGTGGCTACTTCGCCTACCGCGGGCTGAAATGAAAGGAAGCGCGATGCGTGCTGTAGTCATCGTCGCAGGGCTCATCCTCGCCGCGTCGGCATGCGAGCCAGGCAGAACTTCGCCCGCGGCATCGGCGTCCGCCCAGTCGGCGTCCGCCCAGTCTGCGCCCGCCCAGTCTGCGCCCGCCCAGCCTGTGCCGGTGGTTGCTGCGCCGAAGGTCGCCAAGATCGCGTTCATCGACAAGGAGCAGGCCTGCGACTGCACGCGGAAGCGGATCGAGGGTACATGGACAGCGCTCCAGGCTGCGCTCGGGACGCCTGCGAAGCTGCCGGTCGAGCGGATCCACCTCGACACGCAGGCCCTGCAGGCCGACACGTACACCGTGCTCAAGCCGTTGATGGTCCCGCCCGGTGTCTACTTCCTCGACGGCCGTGACGCAGTGGTGGAGCTGCTCCAGGGCGAGGTGACGGCCGAGCAGATCACGGCCGTGCTGAAGCGCTGACCTGCCCTGATCTACTCGGCCCCTGGACCAGGCGAGAGACGCCCCTGCGGGGCGAGCGGCTGACCGGCAGCGCGCGGGTTCGAGCTCGTTCGGGGCTTGAGGGAGGCGAACCTGGAGTGCGGTCTGAGCTTGTGGTAGGGCTGGCGCCAGCGATGGGAGCGGCACTGAAGCAGTGGAGAGCTTGCGGCCCCTGGGCGCTCGCGCCGCTGCGGGCGGCAGGGGCGGCGCGGAGCTGCGCCGCATGGGAAACCCGGGCTGATGCCGCTGGGAGCGTGGCAGCGCGATGCTGACTGATCGCACCGACGCCCTGATCGAGTCGATGTGGCTCTTGCTCGTGGGCATGGGCGGGGTCTTTGCGGCGCTGCTGCTCTTCGCTGGGCTCTTCGCCACGCTGAGCGCCCTCGATCGGCGGCTGACGCGCTGGCGGGCACGTCGCGCCGCGGAGCCGGCTGCCGCCGCCAACCCAGGGGCGCAGCTCGGCGGTGATGAGCCGCGCGAAGCAGAGGAGCTCGTCGCGGTGCTGGCGGCCGCGGCGAGCGTGGCGCTGCGGCGGCGGGTCAGGGTGCGCACCGTGCAGCGCCTCGCTCCTGGCACCGGCAATCCCTGGGCGACCGCGGGCCGCCTGACGATCATGGCCTCGCACGCCATGGACAGGAGGAAGGGTTAGACGTGAAAAGGCTGCGCATCACGGTCAACGGCCGGCCCTATGAGGTGGAGGTGGAGGTCCTCGAGGACGACGAGGCAGGAGCCCCTCCGCTGGCGGGTCCGACCAGCCCCTCGAGCCGGCACACGATGGATAGCTACGTCAGCCCCGTGACCACCCCGCTGCCCACGCGGGCGCGGGTCAGCACCCCGCAAGAGCGGACGGTCACGGCGCCGATCAACGGGGTGGTGCTGGAGATCCCCGTGCGCATCGGCCAGCCGGTGCAGGAGAACGATGTGCTCGCCGTCGTCGAGGCGATGAAGATGCGAACCAACATCGCGGCGCCGAGCGCCGGGGTGGTCGCGGCGATCGAGGTCAAGCTCGGCGACCGCGTCGAGATCGGCCAAGTCTTGCTGCGCTTCGAGTAGGGGTAGGGCGCTGTCCAGCCAGCTCGACAGGTTTCTGGGCGCGATGGGCTTCTGGTCGCTGACGGGCGGCCAGGTGGCGATGCTCGGCATCGCCACGCTCTTGATCTACCTGGCGATCCGCCGTGGCTTCGAACCGCTGCTGCTGCTGCCGATCGGGCTGGGCGCCTTCCTGGCCAATCTGCCGGGCAGCGGACTGCTGACCCCGCCGGACGGCCAGACGCCCGGGGGTCTGTTCTATTACCTCTCCAAGGGCATCGAGCTCGAGATCTTCCCGCCGCTGATCTTTCTCGGCATCGGGGCGATGACGGACTTCGGACCGCTGCTGTCCAACCCCAAGACCTTCTTGCTCGGCGCCGCGGCGCAGCTCGGCGTCTTCGCCGCGCTGACGGCGGCGACGGCCCTCGGCTTCGACCTGCGCGAGGCCGCCGCGATCGGCATCATCGGCGGGGCGGATGGGCCGACCGCGATCTACCTGACGCTAAAGTTGGCGCCGCACCTGCTCGGGCCAATCGCCGTCTCGGCCTACTCCTACATGGCCCTGGTCCCGCTGATCCAGCCACCGATCATGCGGGCCCTGACGACGGCGCGCGAACGCGCGATCGTGATGCCGGCGCCGCAGCCCGTCTCGCGGACCCTGCGCGTGGTCTTCCCGCTGTTGGTGACGCTGATCGGCGTGCTGATCGTGCCGCCCGCCGCACCGCTGATCGCGATGCTGATGGGCGGCAACCTGCTGCGCGAGAGCGCCGTGGTCGATCGCCTGACCAACATGGCCCAGAACGAGTTGATCAACATCGTGACGTTTTTCCTCGGCACCTGTGTCGGCATGACGATGGGGGCCGAGGTCTTTCTGCGCTGGGACACGCTCAAGATCCTCGCGCTCGGCATCGTCGCCTTCGGGGTGGCGACCGCTGGCGGGACGCTCTTTGGCAAGCTGCTGTGCTGGCTCACCGGCGGGCGGGTCAACCCGCTGATCGGCGCCGCCGGCGTCTCCGCGGTACCGATGGCCGCCCGCGTGGCGCACAACGTCGGCCAGGAATCCAACCCGCAGAACTACCTGTTGATGCACGCCATGGGTCCCAACGTGGCCGGCGTGCTCGGCACGGCGATCGCCGCTGGTGTGCTCCTGGCCGTGCTCGGGCGCTGAGCAAGCACGCGAGGCGGTCGCCGCTCAGGGGGAGAGGGCTCCTCTGAGCGTGCACGCACAGCACCGTCGCCGAATCAGGGGCGGCGTCCGCATCGCCAGGCCCGTAAGGCCTGGCGTGGCGCCCGGCCCCAGCGGCCGATGACCTCGCGCTCGAGCGCGGCCCAATCCCACGGATAGCCCAATCCGCGCACCGGGCGCTGGCGCTGCACGAGCAACCGGCCGTCGGCCCGATAGTAGAAGCGGCGCTCGGCCTCGCTGTCGTTGACGGCCCCGGCGCGCATCAGCACGAAACGCAGCCGCTCCTGCGCGTCGTAGTAGGCGCTGACGCGCACGCGCGAATCGTCCCCACCCGTGTCGTACTCGAACAGCCGGATCGTTCCCGCGGCGTCGCGGGCGAGGCTCGCCTCCGTGAACTCCCGCCCCGTGCACAGGGGCACGCGCCGCAGCGCCCGCCGCGCGCGCAGCTCTTGCACCTCGCGAAAGACCGCCCGGACCTCCGTCAGCCCGGCCGGATCGCGCGCGGCCGGGGCCGGCGCGGCGCTCGCCACGGCCGCCGCCAAGCCCAGCACGGAGCCCCCGAGGCGGGACCACCCCCGCCGCTTCAGCTGCTGCATCTGTCACCTCAACGGCGCGGGGCGCCGGGCCAGAGTTCGTGTTGCAGGCGTTGCGTGTCTCTCGAGGTCGGCGATGACGTAGCGACGTGGTGCTGGTGCGCCCGCCGCCCGGTGTGCTGGAGCAGGTCGGCGCTGCGGCGCCGATCCTCGGCGCCCTCTGTGCGACGCGCGCCGGCTGGTGGTCCTATCGCGCGATCAGCTGGGAGGCGACGCCGGGCGCTGGCGCGAGCCGGTAGGCAGTTGCGGCTGATCTCCGAGGCCGGGACGCCCCTTCCTCGTCAATACCAAGCATCAGAGCGCGGGTTCGACGGCGCGCGGGCCTCCAGAAGCGGTTGCCAAAGACCTAGCTCGCGCAGAGCGTCCATGAAGCGTCCGGGGTCGGACCGCAAGGCCATCAGGGCATTGAACGCCGTCGCATATGAGACTCCAGAAACCGCGACCGGTGTCGTATTCAGCAGAGCAAACATCCCCTCAGCGAACAGCTCGTCTCGACCCTCGATGCGATCGTTATCGACGAAACGCTGTTGCCTGCGTATCACATAGTCGTTCATGCCCGCGGGCCCCGCTCGCGGGTACTCGTCCAGATCGCCAAGGAGGGCTCGAGCAAGCGCTGCCGTGCCCGGGGCCACAGCAACGCGCAACCGGGTGTGCCGCGCCGGCCGCCCGCCGAGCTGGTCGTGGTAGTCCGCGACCACAGCGTTCAACCCAATCTCGTAGTGGTGTCGCGCCACAACGTCTTCGCCCACGCTCAGGTGGCGATCACTCAGGTGGCGATCAACCGTCATCCGCAGGTCGCTCTTCCCGAGGATCGCGCTCGGGGATCGTGCTGCAACGTCCGGTGGTGGATCTAACCGAGGTTCCAGACCGGCCACCAGGTCCCCGATGGTCGCCACCACGACCTGCCGCCTCACCACGAGGGCGCCCGGGACCACGCCCGACACCAGCGTGTCCCAGTCTCGCGCCAGCGTCGCGCCGGTCTCCACCGCGATCGCGTTCGGTAGTCCTTGCCTGGCGGCCGCCGCGAGCAAGCGAGCACGCGCGGAATCGGCAGTCAGAGCCGTTCTGGGTGTGCCCAGCACCCCCGGCGTCTCCCGCAGGTTGGTACCGATGGCTTGGCGCATCGCCCGCCTCGCCCAATACTTCGCAACGGCCGGCGCAGATCGCGCGGAACCGCTGCTGGCGGCGGCAAAGTCGGGATTGGCCACGAGAGCCAGCCAGCCCAGGTACGCGACGAGACCAGCCCTCAGGGCACAGCGCAGTCGCCTCGCCCCCGGATGGGACAGCCCTTCGATGGATTGCCGAAGCGTCAAGGACCGAGAACTCTCAGGCAGACCAGCGGTGAATCCGCACCATCGTGTACCTTCGGATGGCGGTGGGCAGCAAGCAGTAGTTCGCACTGCCCGCGCTGGCTGCCCGTGTCGCCACCCGAGGGGCGAGACCGGCCACCCGAAGCGAGGCAACGCAGCCCGGCACGGCCAGAAATCAGGCCATGGAGCACGTTGGCCCTGGCCTGAAGCTTGCTCACGTGTATCAATTGCTGGTCGGGCTGCGCGGGACGCGTGCATCCTGCGTGGCCGCCCGGCAACCGCCGATCGCTAGGGGCCCCCGATGAGGCAGAGGACGCGACCAGCGCTGCGTTTCGCCCGAGGTGCCCTGACCTCGCCGCGGACGGCCGCGCGGCGCGTCCTCGCGATGCTCGTGGCGTTGGGCTGCCTGCTACCTGCCATCGCCGGGTCGGCCAATCCACCTTCGGGGCCCACACCCCAACCCGCATCGATCCATGACGATCGGTATTCGTTCTTCACTGGGGTGCCTTCGTCGGACCTGACTGGGGACGAGTTGGCCGGAGCGCAGAGTTCCGTCGGCCCCACCGCGTCGATGACCGCGGATCAGAAGGTCAAGGAGTTCCTCGCGGCCATGAAAGAGGTTGGCGGTGGGGGCCAAGTCGTCACGTTCGCCAAAAGCGGATCGGCGGCAAACGGCGCGGCTCTGCACTGGGTGCAGGAGGCGCTCACAGCGATTGGTGAGCAACGTCCCGCCATGCTGTTCACGCACGAGGCCGCCTTCGTCGGGCGGTCACATGAGGAAGCCTGGGCGCTGAGCTTCGCCAACTCGGCTCGCGATCGGTCGCGCGTGCTCCCCGACGTCACCTTCCCCGCCGGCCACGCGCCGCGCTCCCCCGAGGCCCGCCGTCGGCTTGCACGCCGAGAGGCGGTCGCGCTCGCCAAGGTCGAGCGCGTCCTTGCTCGACGATCGCGCACGGAGGTCCCGGTGATCGTCGTCGAGCCGCTGGCCTGGGCCCTCGGAGCGCTCGAAGTCAGTCCGGGGTATCTCGAGGGGCTTCAGCGATGGGCCGATAGATACGGCGCCCTGGTGGTGCTCGACATGGTGTCCGAATACGGCCGGACGAAGCGCTCCATGCGGGGGATGCAGGTGGATGGCATGCCGATAGGCGACCTGCTCACCGTCGGCAAGGCGATTCCACCCTCCCTCTCCCTTCTGCATCCCCGGCCGGACGCTGTTGGGGTTGTCGTCGACGCGTTGCAGGCCTTGAGGGAGCTGACGGCCCAGGGACCATTCGGACAGCCGGATCCCGACCTAGCTCTCAACGCGGCAGACGCCTTGCGCCTCATGACAACACGCCAGGACCCGAGCGGCCGGACGCCGTTGGAGGCTGCGTGCAAGCTGGCGAAAGAGTTTCCGACACTCGTGCGCGAACTGGGGATGAGGGGCCAACCCCGCGGTCACGGGTGCCTGCGCGCGCTGGCATCGCGGGAGGGCGTCGACCGCTTCCTCGTCCCAATCGGCGCCACATCGGAGTACCTCCGCGCGCGCCTCGCGCGGCACGCAGCTTCGCTGCCTACGAGGTAGCCGGGTGGGCGAAGCGATTGGCAGATCGGCCCGCGAGAGCCCCGCGAGAGCCCAACCCGCGAGAGCCCGCGAGAGCCCAACCCGGGTTGATGCTTGCCCATGGGATCCGCGCGGACGCTGGGTTGACGCGGCGCGGGGGACTGGGTCCTGGCCGGAACGGACCGGATGTCGGACGCGGGGCGCGAGCTTTGGCGCTAAGGCCTTGGGATGACGCGACCGCGTGCTAGGCACGCTGGCTGCAGATACCCGCAGGCTGCATGACGATGCCTCGGCCCGTGATCCCCGGAGAGACCGTGATGATCACGAGGCGGTGCACGCAGCGGCAGTTTCTGCTGCGGCCATCGCCGACGGTGACGACAAATAGTGGGGTACTGCCTCGCCGTGGCGGCCGAGCGCTACGGTGTGCAGGTGCACGCGGTCTGCGTGCTCTCCAATCATCTCCACCTGGTGATCACCGACCAGCGAGGCACGCGGCCGGAGTTCTGCCGCTGGTTGTTCGAGTTCACGGCCAAGTGCCTCAACGCGCACTGGGGCCGCTGGGAGAACTTCTGGGCCAGTGAGCCGCCTTCGGTGGTGCGGCTGGCCGATGCGGAGGTTCAGCTCGCCAAGGTCGTCTACACGCTGACTAACCCGGTCGCAGCGGGCCTCGTCACCGAGCACCACCTCTGGCCCGGCCTGATCAGCCGGCCGGCGCGGGTCCCGGGGTCCCGCCTGAGCTACGACAGGGGCCCGGCGCGCGGCTTGTTCGCCGGCGGTGCCTCGGAGACAATGGCCGGATGGACGGTGCAGCCTTCGACGAGGGCGAGCGCTTTGCGCGCATGGCAGGCAGTGGGGCGCGGGTGCTGCTGATCGGGCGCCGGGCCTTGGTCGCGCTGGGCCTACCGCTGCTGACCGCGGACTACGATCTCTGGTTACACACCGACGATATCGAGCGGCTCAATGTGGCGCTCGCAGCGCTCGGGCTGAGCCCAAGCTGCACTCCGCAGGCCGCGCGGGTGCAAGGGCGCTATGTGCTTGAGAACGATGAGCACATCGATGTGCTCGTCGCTCGCGCGATGCACACCGTGGACGGCGAACGCGTCGGCTTCGAGGAGCTGTGGCAGCGGCGCCGGGGGCTGCGCTTCGACGACCAGACGACGATCGCCGTGCCGGCGATCGCGGACCTGATCCTCACCAAACGCTGCGGCGGGAGGGAGCGCGACCTCGCTGACCTTCGGATGCTCGAGTTGCTGCAGCAGGAGGGCGAGTAGGCCGATGCGGGAGCGCACGAAGGCCGAGCAGGTCGCCGCGCTGGCCGAGGAGAAACTGCCGGCCGAGGAGTTCCTGCGGCGCGCAGCCGAGCCGCCGCCGGCGGATGAGCAGCGCGAGCTACTGCAGCTCATCCGCTGGTTTCGCCAGCGCTACCCCACGCCGCGCGCGCGCCTCGCCTACGCCCGTCGCAAGCAGCGCGAGTGGACGAGAGTCGCCCGCTACAGCGAGCGCTGAAGGTAACGTCGCGCCAGGGCAGAGGGTTCAGAGCCGCCCCGACCCGAGCCCGGTTCCCGCTTCCGGCAACCGCCCCTCTGACCAGCGACGCCAAGGGTGCCCCAGGTGTTCAGGGGAGCTCGACGCCGAGCCGCTTGATCAGGGCTTGCGCGATATCCTCGAAGCGCGCGGGTTCCTCCCCGCGGGTTGCGGGTTCCTCTGGCGGGTTCCTCAACCCGGGTGGGGCCCCTGGGTGCGGGTGGGGCCCCTGGGTGGTTCTGCTGGGTAGTCCTGCCGGGCAGCACGCGCAGCGTCCTGGAGAGCAGAGGATCTCCCGTGCGAGCAGCGTTTCCGCCCAGCGCGCCCTGTGCTCGTCAACGAGTCACCGGCTGCTGCACCGGGGTGGGTCGATGCGCGACGTCACCCCAGCCTCGGCCCTCGGCCGGTCCCACCACGATGGTGACGCTGCCGCCTAATGGCATGGGCCGTGCTGTTGCCCACGCGGCGCGGGGTGGGGTTCGCCGATTCTCGGAGGACCTCGGACCGCGGTGCGCCGACGAGAGAGGATTCGACGATGCGAGGGGCAGGACGACGGGGCAGGTGCCCGCGCCGGGGCGGGCTGCGGGCTCGGGACTGGGCCTGGGTGGCGGCGCTGCTCCTCGGTGCCACCGCGGGTCCTCGCTCGGCCCAAGCCGCGGGCGAGGAGGGGCGCCCCTTGAGGCCGGAGGTGGGCTTGGTGCACCGAACGTTGCTCGCGCAAGGTGTCCAGTTCAACCGCCTGCCATCAGGGTCGGCGGCTGTCCGGAGCATCGCCGACTGGGGTCCTGCTGGCCACCGCGTCGCTCAGGTGCTGGCGGGATACGCCTCGGACCTCGGGCGGCTGCTGGGCGCCAAGACCGCGTTGGCGATCAATGCCCTTCCGCCGGGGTCCGGCGCCGGCCCCTCACGCACGGCTTCCACTCCTGGATCATCGCGGGCACCAGCGCGGCGTTACGCTGCACTACACCTTTGCTCGCGTGCCACTCGGTGCTGGGGACAGACCGACCGAGACGACGCGGACACAGACGACCGCGACACAACTGCAGCTCCTGGACCGCTACGCGCTGCTCAGCGACGTGGCATTGGGGCGCGATCGAGTGGGCAGGGAGGCACCGTCCGACGTCGGCTTGGTGCTGCACGGGGCCCGCTTGTGGACGCCGACCGGCTCCGAGATCGGCGGCCGCGACATTCGGCTCGCCGAGGTGGAGGGCCCGCTCGCCGCGCTGAAAACACCCCTCATCGCGGTCGCGCTCCAACAGACGAAGCCGAGCGGGGGCTTGGTGACGCTCTGGTATGGCGCGCAACTCGTATCGAAGCGGGGGGGTTCCGGGCGCGCCTGGGATCGCGTGAGCGACCTTCCTCTCGTGGCGAACGAGGTAAATGCGACCGCGGTGACGCTGCGCGGCGGCTCGATCCTGCGCTACAGCACGGACACCTCAGGCGGGGCGCAGAGAGAAGTGACCTACTTCGAGTGGAACTGATCGCGCGCGGCCCGAGCCGCCTTCGATCGACCCCAACTCGCCCCGCCCCGAGCCCGGTTCCCGCTTCCGGGAACCGCCCCATTGATCTGCCACGCCGACGGGCGCGGCGGGTGTTCAGGGAAGCTCGAGGCCGAGCCGCTTGATCAGGGCTTGGGCGATATCCTCGAAGCCTTTGCGGCAGCGCGCGACCGCCTGGAGCTGGCCGCCGCTCACCCCGTCTGCCTGCTTCAGGTCGAAGATGGGCTTGCGCACCTCCTGCGCGATCGGCGCCAGGCTCGCGTAGTGCGGGATCATGGCGAGGCAGTGCGGATCGCCCTGCATCGTCAGGCCCGCGAGGGCGCCGCGCTCGCGCACCGTCCGCCAGTCCCTCCGCCAGTCGCGCAGCGTCGGTCCCGTTCCCGTGTGCCTAGGGCGCCGCGCTCGCGCACCGTCCGCCAGTCCCTCCGCCAGTCGCGCAGCGTCGGTCCCGTTCCCGTGTGCCTGGCACCGCCCCATGGGCACCGCCCCAGCACCGCCCCAGCACCGCCCCATGCAGGCGCCGCCCCATGCAGGCACCGCCCCATTGGGCAGTCCCCATTCGGACAGACACCCACCCCTCCGGCTGGACCGGTGCAGCGGCGGCCCGAAGACTCGCCGGGCCCAATCGTTTCGGTGACCATGAACGCTCATCCGACTAATTGGAGGACTCATGACGACGCTGATGGCTCGCTTGAGCGGCGGGAACAAGGAGCTGTTCCATTCGGGCATGCTGGCCTGGCTGATCGACCCGGCCGCGCCCCACGGTCACGGGCCCGAGGTCCTGCGCCGGCTGCTCGGCCGCGCGGGTCTCGGTGAGCGTGCGCCCGGCGACGCCGATTTCAGCGTCGCGATGGAGCACGTTTCAGGCAAGGACCGCTTTGACGTCTACGTCACCTGGCACGCCTCCGACGGCTCGTTACGGAAGCTGGTGATCGAGAACAAGGCGAAGGCGCTTGCTGATGCCTCCCAGCTCGAGCGGTACGTCGGGTCGGGAGCCGACGTCGTGCTGCTCACGCTGCTCCCCGAGACCCTGCGCGCTCTGCCCGAGGGCGTCCGGGTGCTGTCCTACAAGGACCTGCGGGAGGTATTGAGCGAGCTGCCGCTACGGCCCACCGAGCACCATGATCGGCAGATCCTCGAGTACTGCGACTACGTCGAGGACATCGACCGCGTCTACGAGCTGGTCCGCAGGCTCGCCAAGGGCGAGGCTTTCAGTTCGCCGCAGGAGCGCTGGGACGCCGAGCGTGCGCGTCGGCTGGGGCTGCGAGACAACGACTATCGCACGCTCGCGCACTTCTACTACCAGCTCTTGGCGCAGTACATCTGCGAGCATCGCCCAGAACTCGACCTTGGACAGACCGGCGATTACGCCCTCGGCGCGAATCAACGCGGCGAGGATCAACACGGCGAGGATGAGTACAAGCGCGCCAAACGGGATCACAAGGCGACCCGGTGGGTGCTCGAGAAGAATTTCCAGGGCCGGCCCTTCATGGAGACGCTCGTCTGCTCCGCCTGCTCGGGAAAGGCACCCCTTCGACTCCATGAGCATCTTCGACGAGCAATGGGCGCCGAAGGTGCTCATGCCGATGTCGCCATCAGGGTCAGGCTTGAGCTGGACCCGATAAGCTTCGTCAGCAAGCCCGATCAGTCGCCGGGCAGCCTGCTGCTGGGCTCGTGGGCCGAGTCGCCGACGCTGAAGCAGGCGCTCCGAACCCTCCCGGAGTACGCATCGATGAAGCACATCGGCCGGCGCAAGATCACGAGGATAAGCTGCAATCCGCTCAACTGGAGCTGGGGAGCATGTGCGACGCCATTCGCGACGTGATGAGTCTCGTGCTCGAGCCCAGCGCCGAAGCACCCTGACCGCGCCGAAGCCCGGCGGCGAAGCCCTCACTCCGCTTCCAACCGCAGCGCCAGCTCGCGTGCCGTCGTGGCGATCGCGCGGCGGAGGTCGTCGGGTTGCACGGCGAGGAGGCTCGGGCCGAGGCGCAGCAGGTGCCTGATCAGCTCGGGCGAGTGGTGGGCGCGGAGCGTCCGGATCAGGATCTCGCCGTCCCAGGCGTCGTGCTGGGCGCTGTGCCAGCGCTGGTCGGCCACGTAGCGCGCGTCGGGCGGCGCGATGCGTACGACAACGTCGATCGGGTCGCCTCCCTGCCAGGCGCCGAAGGTGGCGGCCCACTCGCCTTCGACCGGCGTTGGTGGCGGGTCGAAGCGCTGATCGAGCAAGGTGAGGCCATCGACGTAGCTGAGGTTGAAGACGCGGCGCGCGGAGGACTCCTCCGCCAGCAGGTAGGGTGTGCCGTCGACACAGCGCACATGCAGCGGCTTGACGGTGCGTGCGAGCGTGCCTGTCGCGGCCCAGGGCGAGCGGTAGTTGAAGCGCAGCAGGCGGTGTTGGGCGACGGCATCGACGGCATCGATGACGACGGGGTGGCGCAACGCACGCCCTTCGGTCCAATCGCTGGAGAAGGCCCGCAGCAGGGCGTCGAGCTGCAGGCGCTCGCGGTCGAGGTGGCCCGCGAGGCGCTGCCAGAAGGTCTCGAGCGCGGCGGCGACCTCGGGGTCGGCGCTGGCCGTCGTGGCGCCGATCGCCACGGCGACAGCGATCAGCTCGCGCCGGTGGGTGAGCCCGGCGGGGGCGAAGGTCCAGCCCGGGTCGCGCAGCTCCCAGCCGCGGTCGGCGTCGCTGTAGACCAGCGGCGCGCCAAAGTCGTCGCGCAGCCGGTTGATGACGCGGCGCGCGGTCGGGACGGAGATCTCCTCCTGCGCGGCGAGCCACCGAGCATGCGGGTGGCGGGCGCCCCGTGCAGCGTCGAGGAAGCGCAGCGCGCGGCGCAAGAATGCGGTTCCACCGGCGTCGTTCACGGCTGGTCCCTCCCCCACGAGCAGCCGAGCTGCGTGCGTGATCATCTCGTGATCACCCTGAGGCGGCAAACTCGGAGCAGGACACGTCGGACGACGGCCAGGCCCCGGCGCTGCACCGCAGGGTGCTGGAGCGCGGAGGCGGCTCGACGGGGTCTGCACAGCTTAGCCACGGGCAGGAGGCACAGCGATGCACGAAGGACCGGCCAAGAGCGACGAGCGAGCCGGCACGCGCCGGTTATGGGGGACGCCCGCGTCACCGCAGCCGCGAGGCTGGGCCGTCATCATCTACTACCGCGAGCCGAGCTACGCCCTGCGCGCAGGCGAGCGCCTAGCGCCCTTCGAGGGACGCTTCCACGTGCATGCAGGCGACCGTTCCGCGGCGATCGAGCAGGCCCTGGCGGAGTTCCGCGAGCTCGAGGAGCGGTCGAGCGTCGGTTGGACCCGGGTCATCGTCGGCGTGCGCTGCGGGGAGCGGGCCTGAGGGCTCAGCAGGCCTCGTTCCCGGAGTCGGCCTCGTTGTTCCGGTACCTGTTTGCGGTGCCTCCGCGGGCCTGGCACCGCCCCAGAAGGTAGCGTCCCGTCGATGCCGCCGCGCCGCTACACGGCCAGGCTCGCATCGTGGTCGTCTGGGACTACCGGAACTGACGGCGTCGGCGCTACTGCCGTCGCCGATGACCACGCGCTTGCGCAAGATGGCTTCACGCAAGGCTCCGATCTTTTCTGCCACGCGGCAGCTTGCATGGTTGTCGACGGCGGCGACGATCTCGATGCGCCGTAGGCCCAGCTCTTCGATGCCGAAGGCGGCGACGAGACGTCCGGCGCGGGTCGCAAGGTCTCGTCCCTGCTCGCCGCTACGCACCCAGTAGCCGAGGTTTGCGAGATAAGCATCGGAGTAGATGCTGTTCAGACCCGCACCGCCGACGAGATGCCCGGCTGCTCGATCGAAGATCGCGAACTCGTAAGCCGTGCCGGCATCCCAAGCTCTGATCTGCTCCTCAAGCCACTGCTCGCACTGAGCGACGGTCAGATCGTCGTTGCACCAACGCATCCATCGCCCGACCTCGGCGATGGAGGCGCGTCCGGCTTCGTAGAGCTGCTCGGCATGCTCGCGTCGGTGCCGGCGCAAGACCACCCTGTCGTCCTGGAGCCCGCCTCGCATCACCTGGACCTCCCCCGCTTTGGTGGACGGGCTCGGAAGGGGACGTGCACGTTCCTGGTCGCCGAGGCTATCGCACGGGGCAGAGGGGATGACCAGGCTGGGCGCTGGCGATCGTCGGGCGACCGTCGGGCAGTGCCGACCCGTCGGGTCGTCCCAAGCACCGTGGACCGGGTGGACCCGCCTGCGCGGAGGGCTACGGGGGCGGGGGGCAGGTGCCGTGGTGAGAGCAGCGCGGCGCGGGCACTGCCACGGCTTGGGCGACGGAGTCGGGGCCCTCGGCGGCCCCCGTCGTGACCGCGCCGACGCTCCCGCTGCGCTCCTGAAGCTGGTAGAGGTACCCGGCGCGCCTCGGCGCTCGCGGAGGAGACCACCGATGTGCCACGCACGGGCTGCCGTCTACGCTCTCGCTCTCGCTCTTGCCTTGCTCGGCCTCGCCGGCCGCCCGGCCGCGGCGCAGGTGTTCGCGCGCGCGGACGACACGCGTGCGACGCCGCCGGAGTATCGGCCGCGCCGGCCGCTACGCGTCGAGCTGAGCGGCGGAGCGACGTTCCTCGCGGGCAACGTCGACCACCTCGCCGTCGCGGGTCAGGGTTCTGACAAAACTCGGGCTGTCAGTCGGCGGCGGGGGGACGAAGTCTACCTGGGGTAACAGAGGGAGTGGGGGGATGGACGGGGCCACAACGACCGAGTTGTTTTGTCACGAGCCCTAAGCTCGTGTTGGGCCTGCGGCTCGCGGAGCGGCACGAGCTCTTCCTCGATGGCGCCGCGACGCACACGATGTTCAACGGCAGCACCGTGATCGACAAGGACGGCGGCGCGCTGATGTACGTGTTCGCGCTGGCGAAGCACTGGAACCTCTTCGCCCTGAGCACCCACTCTCGTAACCGCTTCCTCCAGCTCGACTACCGCACCACGATCTGAGGGAGTTCGTGCTCGAGCCCAACGCCGCCGCTCGCCAGAGTCGTCGCGCAGGCGGCTGATGCCGCGGCGCGCGTTCGAACGCACCCTCGCGCTTCCCCTCTCTTGCGGATGGGTGCGTGGGCCACGGCGCTGCGGCGGAGGTCGGTCTGGGGCTGTCTGGGGGCTGGCTTGGGCTACCGCGCGCCAGGCGGGTGTAATAGCCTGGGCGGCGATGTTGATCGGAATCGACGAGGCGGGGCGCGGGCCGGTGCTGGGGCCGCTGGTGCTGGCGGCGGTGCGGGTCGACGCGGCGGGGGCGCGGGCGCTCGAGGCGCTGGCTCCGCGCGACTCCAAGGCCTACGGCGCGGGACCGAAGGCCCAGGCGGTGCGTGCGGCGCTGGCGCAGCGCATTCGCGCGATCGCGCGCGTCGAGCTCGAGGTGGCGGCGGCCGAGGAGGTCGACGCCTGGGCCGCCGCGGGCGGGCTCAATCGGCTGGAGCAGGCGCTGGCGACGCGCTTGCTGCGGCGACTGGCCCAGCCGACCACCGCCATCATCGCCGATGGGGCGCGGCTCTTCGGGCCGCTGCAGCAGGACTGGCCACAGCTACGCGCGCTGGATCGCGCCGACCAGACGCACGCCGTCGTCGCGGCGGCCTCGATCGTGGCGAAGGTCGAGCGGGACGAGCGCTTGAGCGCGCTGTTGGGCAGCACCACCGACGCCGAGAGCCTGGTCATCCCGGGCGGGGGTTACCCCAACGCGGCGACCGCGCGTTGGCTGCGCGCGCACGTCGCACGTCATCGGGCGCTGCCGCCCGGCGTGCGGCGAAGCTGGTCGTGGGCGGTGCTAGTCGAGCTGCTGGAGCAACTCCCGCCCTTGGCCCCGGCGCACGGCGCGTACGGCGCTGAACCGGTTGCGCGGACGGCGCCGGCCGCCGCTGGAGCCAGCTGAGTTGAAGATCGAACGCGTGCTCGTCGTCTACAAGAAGAGCCTCTACCAGCTCTATGTGCGCGAGCATCGCGACCCCGCCGTGCGCCAGGCCCTGCGGCGCGGTGATCCTGGAGCGGCGCGTCTGCGGCACAGCGATGCGGTGCAGCGCGCCGCCAACGCGCGGGTGCAGCGCACGCTGCGACAGAGCGGCGTGGTGACCGAGCTGCGCTGGCGCGGGCAGCTCCGCGGCGTACGTGACTGCGATCTCGTCGTCGCCGTCGGGGGCGACGGCACGGTGCTCGATGCCGCGCGCTACCTCGACGCCCGGGTGCCGCTGCTCGGCATCAACTCCGATCCGGAGGGGAGCGTCGGCCACCTCTGCGCGGGGACGGCCTCCGAGCTGGGCGAGCTGTTGGCGGCGCTGCGCGGCGGGGCGTTGCGCCCGCTGCGGCGCGCGCGCCTGCGCCTGCGGGTCGACGGCCGCGCCGTGCTAGGTCCCTGCCTCAACGAGGCGCTCTTGGCTCACGAGAGCCCGGCCGAGCTCTCGCGCTTCGAGCTGGCGGCGCTGGCGCAGGCGGCGCTGGGCGACGAGGGCCAGCTCCTCGAGCGCGCGGCCGTGCCCTGGCGTGCCAGTCGCGGCTCGGGTCTGTGGGTCTGCACGGCGACGGGCGCGACGGGTGCGATGCGTTCGGCGGGGGGCCGGTCGATGGGCGCGGGCTCACGGCGGCTGCAGTACCTGGTGCGCGAGCCCTTCCATCCGCCGCGCGAGGTGCGCGCCGCGCCCTGGAGCGGCTTCGTCGGGGAAGGTGCCCTGCTCGTCGCCGTCAGCCGGATGCGTCGCGCGCGGCTGTGGGCCGATGGTCCTCACCGCAGCGTCGCGCTGCGCTACGGTCAGACCGTCGTCCTCGACGGCGGGGCGCCGCCCCTGCTCTTGGTGCCGAGGTTGGCCTGAGTCGGTGCCCGAGGCCTGCGCCGGAGAGCTTCAACGCGCACCTACCAGGCGGCGGCCTCCAGGCGTACCTCGAAGTGGCGGATCGGCGCGGTCAGGTCTCCGACCAGCTTCAGGGCGGCCACGCCGCGGGGGGGCACCACGCTGACGGTGCCGCCGAAGGCGCCCTCGGCGCGGCCATCCGGCTCGGCGCGGACGCGCACGCCCCGCAGCTCCCGCGGCGAGCGGTTGCGCACCGCCAGACTGACCGCCAGGGATCCGCCGCGCTGTACGCCCTGCACGTCGGTGAGGCTGATGAAGGGCCGGATGTCGTCGAGCCGATCGGTCGGCGTCGGGCGCGGGCTGAGCACCAGCAGGCCGGCCTCGTGGTCGATCGCCACGCGGAAATGGCGCGTGAAGTTGGTGCCGAGCAGCCCGACGAGGTCCTGCTGCGCGCAGGCGTCGCAGATCGCCACGGTCAGCCCTCCGGCCACCCGCGCCGCGCCGACGGCCAGGCCGTCGATGACGGTGATCGTGCGCGCGACGGGCCCGTTGGCGGTTTGCATCGTCACCGTCGGATCGGCGCCGGTGACATAGAGCCCGAGGCGCCCGAGGGTGGCGTGGTCGATGGTGGTCAACGAGGCCCCGGTGTCGAAGAGCAGCTTGGCCTCGACCTGCAGCTCGGGCCCTGCCAGCAGCACCGGCACGACCATCGCGCCGCCCCGTCGCTCGAAGTGCACCTGCACCGCCGTCGCGCCGCCCGCGTCCCCATCGGCACCACCGGCATCGCGCGCGGGCGTCGGTGCGAGGGCGCTGGCGTCGGCCGATGGGGAGGGTGCCGCCGCGGAGGGGGTGGCGAGTCGCGCCGCAGCGAGCAGGGCCGCCCCGTCGCTGCGCCCCGCCGCTCCGTCGCCGCGCTCCGGGGCCGTCCCTGGCCCTTGGCCCGGGGCCCCGGATCCGACGGGTGGAGGAAGCGTGGTCGCGTCGCGCCACCCGCGCAGCAGCGCGCGACCGGTGAGCCCCAGGGCCGCGATCACGAAGAGGACGCGCAAGGCGCGCCCGCCCCGCCCAGGCCGTCGCCCCGGGCCAGGCCTCGCGCGGCGCGCCGTGGGTGAGAGGGGCACCGAGACCCGTCTCGGACGCGGTGGATCGGTCACTGGGCCGCGCGCCAGGCGGCGAAGAGCAAGGGATAGCGACCGCGCTGGCGTTGCAGCTCGATACCGCAGCCGCCGAGGGTGCGGCCGCCGAGCGCGCGCACCAGCCTGCTCCCCGCGAGAGGTCGGTCACGGGGCGCGCGCTCGCGTAGCTGGCGTTCGGCGGCTGCGAGCAGGGTGTCACAGTCGGCGTTCGCCTTGGCGGCGGCCGTCACCGGCGACGCCTGGGGCGGCGGCGCGGCGTAGGGACGGCGCGCGCGGGCGGTCGCAGGGGTCTGCGCCAGGCTGCTGGTGCGATCGTAGTCCGCGCTCGGGGCTGGCGCCCCGGCGGCCTCGGCGGGCGCCTCGCCGCTCGCCTCGTCGCCCTCGACGGCTGCCGCCTCCGCGGCTGGGGGCTCCTCCTCCGCGTAGGGCTGGTCACTGCGCGCCAGCGCCACGCGATCGTCGAGCTCGCTCTCCTTGGGCGCGGAGGGCCGTGAGGCGATCCCGCTCGCCGCGTTTCGCTGGGGTCGAGGCGCCGAGCGCCCGATCCTCGCGGGGCCGAGGCTGCCGACACCCGCGCCACCGCCACCTCTGGACGCGCGCGTGGTGCGAGAAAACCTGTAGGCCAGGCGGTCCCCCTCGGGGTCCTGCGCTTCGCGGCCCAGCAGGCGGCCGTCCACCCACTGGTCTCGCGCCTCGCGGAGCGCGGCCCTACGCCGCGCTTCGGTCTCGCCACGCTCGCGCGTGCCCTGCTCGTCGGCGGCCACGGCGCGCAGGGAGATCACTGCCTTCTCCTCGTCCTGCGACGCGAGCGACCCGCGGCCGCGCTCGACGGAGCGAAGGCGGGGCGAGAAGTCGCGCCCCGGCTGGGAGGAGGGCTTCGTGACGGCGATCTCCTCCGCGTCGCCGGTGGGCCCCCTGTCCCGCTGCAGCACGTGCATCGTCACGCCGAAGACCACCAGCACGCTGGCCGCGAGCGGCAGGGCCCAAGGGAGGAGCAGGTACGAGCCGCGGGTGCCGGTGCGCGCGACACGCCAGCCCCCTGCTGCGCGCTGTCGCGCCGCGTCGAGTACGCGATCCGCGATCGCTGGGGCGGGATCGACGGCCGCGTCCGTGGTGGCGAAGGCGGTGCGTACGCGCTGCCAGCCCTCGAGCATGGCGCGCAGCTCGGGTTGCGCGTCGAGCTCGCGTTCGACGCGCTGGCGCTCGGCCGCGTCGAGCTCCCCGTAGAGATGATCGACGAGGCGATGATCGAGCTGCTGGGCGTCTTGGGTCATGCGGCTACTCGGGCGCTCACGCTAAAGCCTGGGCCAGGTCGCGGTACTCTTCAAGCTCGCCTCGCAAATGTTCCAGGGCGTAACGCATGCGGCTCTTGACCGTGTTCTCGGGCGCGGCCACCACCTCGGCGATCTCGCGGAACGAAAGACCCGAGACCTCGCGCAAGAGGAAGACCTCGCGCTGCTCGGGGTTCATCACCTCGAGGGCTCGCTGCAGGCGCTCGCCGAGCTCGCGGCTAATGGCCAGGCGCTCGACGTCGGGCGCGCCGTTGGTCTGGGCGTCACCCAGCGTCGGACCGTCAGCGGCGCCGTCGCGCAGCAGCGGCTGGTCGAGCGAGGTGACCAGGCGCAACCTGTTCCGCCGTCCGTGGTCGGCGCAGAGGTTACGCGCGATCGTGTAGAGCCAGGTCGTCAGCTTGGCCTCGGGCCGGTAGCTGTCGGCGTGGTGGACCAGCCGCAGAAAGGTCTCTTGCAGCAGGTCCTCGGCGGCGGCGCGATTTCCGACCTGGCGCAGCAGGAAGGCGAAGACCGGCCGCCGATGCCGCTCCAAGAGCGTAGCGAAGGCGGCCACCTCGCCCTGCTGGAAGGCGAGCATCAGGGCTTCGTCACTGCTTGGGTTGAGCTCCACGCCGGGATCCGCTGCTGGTGGCGCCGCGCGGGCCGCTGCGCGCGAAGGAGGCTCCCACACTACCGCCGCGCCTCCCGCGGTCGCAAGGGGCAGGCGCCCCCGAGCGGGTGGCCGGGCGCTGGGCGGGTCGACGCTCGTGGGCGGTGTCGTGGCGCGCCAGCGGGCGGCCGTCGACGGTGCGGCGCGGAATCGGCGCGCCGATCAGGCGCTCGATCGCCCGCACCAGCGCGTCGTCGTCGCGGGTGACGAAGGTGATCGCCTGGCCGCTCAACCCCGAGCGTCCGGTGCGGCCGAGGCGATGCGTGTAGGCCTCTGGCGTGACGGGAACGTCGAAGTTGACGACGTGAGAGACGGCGGCGACATCGATGCCGCGCGCCGCGATGTCGGTCGCCACCAGCACGTCGAAGCTCTTGCGGCGGAAGCCCTCCATCGCGCGGTCGCGCTGGGCCTGAGACATGTTGCCCTGCAGCGCCACCGCGCGGTGCCCGTTCTTGGCCAGCGCGAGCGCCAGGCGCTTGGCGCGGTGCTTGGTGCGACTGAAGACGATCGCCGAGGTGCAAGCCTGATCACGCAGCAGCGTCTCGAGCGTGCTCAGCTTGTCCGGCTCGTCGGTCGGACAGAGGACGTGCTGCACCGTGTCCACCGGCGCCACGGTGGCCAGCTCGACGACATGGGGTGTGCGCAAGAGCTGATTGGCGAGGCCGCGGATCTCCTGCGGCATCGTCGCCGAGAAGAGCATGTTCTGTCGCTGGGCGGGCAGGGCGCTCAGGATCCGCCGCAGGTCGGGGAGGAAGCCCATGTCGAACATGTGGTCGGCCTCGTCGAGCACCAGTGTGCGCACGCGGCCGAGCTGCACGTGTCCCTGCCGCATCAGGTCCACCAGTCGCCCGGGGCAGGCCACGATCACGGCCGGGTGCCGGCGCAGGCCGTCGATCTGGGCGCGCGACGAAACCCCGCCGTAAATCAGCTGCGTGCTGCAGCGCAGGTGGGCCGCCAGCCGCCGCAGCTCCGCCTCGACCTGCTGCGCCAGCTCGCGGGTCGGTTCGAGAATCAGCGCGTGCGGCCCGGGGCCGCGTTCGGTGGCGATCTGCTGCAGGATCGGCAAGGCGAAGGCCGCCGTCTTACCGGTACCGGTCTGCGCCAGCCCCAGGATGTCGCGTCGCGCCATCGCGGCGGGCAGCGTGGCGAGCTGGATCGGGCGCGGCTCGGTGAAGCCCGCGCCGGCCAGGCCACGGAGCAGCTCGGGCACGAGGCCAAAGGACGCGAAGCCCAAGGATTCGGCGCCCGAAGCCGGTGGTTCGTTGTTAGCGGTCGTTTCCATCAGCACAATAAACTCCTAGCGGCCCTCGGGGCCCGCGCTGCGCGCGGCACACCCGTGGCCGAGCATCTGACCCACGCAACAGTGCAGGCGAGACTTCGTTGAATCAGGCGCGCTGGACCGACGAGACCGTCGTGCCAGCCTGTTGAGCGCCTTATGCGGTGACGCTGCGTAGCGACGACCGGCCGGGCGCGGGGCCCTGCCTGCCGTGCTCATCGAGCGGACAGCGCGCACCTTCTAGCACGGTCGGCCGCAGCGCGCTAGTCCCAACACAAGCGCGTCCCGCGCTTGCTTTGGGCCTAGATATGACTCAGGGGGCTTTCGCAAAGCCCCCTCGTCGCGGGGAGTGAATCCCCGCGACTTCACCCCATAACGCTCGCCTGTCGGCTCGTCTAGCCCAAAAACAAACGGCTTGCGCTCGAACGCGCTTGTTTTCGGGCTAGTAGCAGCGTGCCTGCCGCGCCGGCCGCGAGCAGCGCGAGCTGGATCGCGAGCAGCTCACCCGGGGGGTCACGCCAGTGCAGGAAGATGGTGCGGCCGAGGGCCAGACCGAGCAGGGCGCCGCTCCACAGGCGCGTCGCGCGCGGGCTCGGCGCGCCGAGCCGGGCCCGGCTCCAATCCAGCAACGCGGGGAACGCCCCGCCGAGCGCCAGCACCGCGTCGGCGGTGGGGTGCGGCCCGAGCCGCGCCCGCAGCAGCACCTGCAGCGCGAGCACCAGCAGCAGCGTCGGATAGAGCGCTGCGCAGCGCGCGCAGAGGGCGATGCGCCAGCGGCCGACCGGCAGGTGCAGGCAGCGCGCGACGCTCGTGTCGCCCGCATGGGCGAGCCACACCGAGCGCAGCAACCGAGTGGGCTCAGTACAGCGTAGCGGAACGAAGTGATCAGCTCGCGAAGGGCTGGGCGCCGAGGGCAAGGCGCGCCGACGCCGAAATACTCGGGGTATTTCCAGGAGGCGCAACGCCGCCCCTCGGCGTCCAGAACGAGCGAGGTGGTCACTTCCTTCCGGGGAGCTGTACTTAGGACCCGCTCGGAAATAACTCATCCATCTGGCCGGCGCCCCCCCCCCGGGGGGGGGGGCGCGGCGCCCCGCCCCACCCCCCCGCCTTCCCCGGGGGGCGGGCCCCCTGCCCGGCGGCGCCCAGCTGCTCGAGCTTTCGAGCGGGTCCTTAGTCGGCCGCATCGTCGGCGAGGTCCAGCGCGGGCCCCAGGGTATCCGCCGCGCTCGCCGCGCTCCCTGGCGCTGGGGCGGGCAGGGCCTGGGCCAGTGCCGCGAACTGCGCGACGGTGAGTGTCTCGGCCCGGGCCCGCGGATCGATGCCGCATTCCGCCAGCGCCGCGGCGACGGCGTGCTCGGGAAAGGCCGCGCTGAGGGCCCGCAGCAGGGTCTTGCGGCGCATGCCGAAGGCCGTGCGCACGGTCAGCCGCAGCGCTGCGTCGTCCGCCGGCGCGCGCGGCACGGTGCGGAAATCGAGGCGAATCACCGTCGAGTCGACGCGGGGCGCCGGAACGAAGGCGCCCCGCCCCACCTGGAGGCAAGTCTGCAGGTCAGCGTGCTGCTGCAGCAGCACGCTGGGCACACCATAGCGGCGCGAGCCCGGCCCGGCGACGAGGCGTTGCGCCAGCTCGCGCTGCAGCATCACCGTCGCCGAGCGCAGGTGCGCGCGTGCCTCCAGCAGCCGGAAGAGCAGCGGGCTGGCGATGTTGTAGGGCAGATTGCCCACCACCACCAGGCGCTCCGCGCTGCCGACCGCCGCGAAGTCGAAGGTCAGGGCGTTGGCCTCGACGATCGTCACCGACGCTGCCCCGGCGAAGGCCTGGCGCAGCAGCGAGGCCAGCTCGCGGTCGCGCTCGATCGCCAGCACCCGCGCGGCGCGTGCCGCCAGCGCGCCGGTGAGCGCACCGAGGCCCGCGCCGATCTCGACGACCACGTCCGTCGGTTGGATCGCGGCGGCCTCGACGATGCGCGCGACGACGCGGGGGTCGTGGAGAAAATTTTGGCCCCAGCTCTTCTTGGCCTGTCGGCCGTGCTGGCGCAGCAGCTCGGCTGCACCCGCTAGCGCCGGTGCGATCGTGTCAATGTCGCCCGCGCGCATCATGTGCGACAGAGCGGCAGCCGCGCTTGCGGGTTGAGGTCGAGGCCGTGGCGCTCTCCGGCCCGCAGGCGCAGGGTGCCGGCCGCGGCGATCATGGCCGCGTTGTCGGTGCACAGCGCCAGCGGTGGGGTGAAGAGCGCGAGGCCGCGCTCGCCGGCCGCAGCGTCGAGCGCGCGGCGTATGGCCTGGTTGGCGAGCACGCCGCCACAGGCCACGATCGCGTCGAAGCGCTGCAGGCGCGCGGCGGCGATCGTCTTGCGCACCAGCACGTCGCTGACGGCCTGCTGGAAGCTGGCGCAGAGGTCCGCCCGCTGCTCGAGCGAGAGCGTGCCTTGGGCGCGCACATGGTTGGCGACGGCGGTCTTCAGCCCGCTGAAGGAGAAGTCGAGCGCGTCGCGTCGCGGCAGCGGGCGCGGCAGTCGGATCGCCCGCGCGTCCCCGGTCATGGCGGTACGCTCGATGATCGGTCCACCCGGGTAGCCGAGGCCGAGCAGCTTGGCCACCTTGTCGAAGGCCTCGCCCGCGGCGTCGTCGCGGGTCGTACCCAGCAAGCGATAGACGCCGAAGCGCTCGACGCCAAACAGCGCCGTATGGCCGCCGCTGACCAGTAAGGCGAGATGGCGCTCGGGCGGGGGTGGGCCCGCGGCCGTGAGCCGCGCGGCGCAGAGGTGTCCCTCCAGATGATTGATGCCGATCAGTGGCAGGTGGTGCACATAGGCCAGGGCCTTGGCGAGCTGGACCCCGACGAGCAGTGCGCCGACCAACCCGGGTCCCTGCGTGACGGCGATCCCGTCGAGCTGGGCCAGGGAGCAGCGCGCCTCGTCGAGCGCCTGCTGCACCACAGGGACGATGTTGCGCAGGTGGTGCCGCGAGGCCAGCTCGGGGACCACCCCGCCGTAGGGGCTATGGACGGCGATCTGCGAGGCCACCACGTTGGCGCGGATGGTCACGCCGTCGTCCAACACGGCCGCCGCGGTTTCGTCGCACGAGGACTCGATGGCTAACACACGCATGGGGAGTCGTCGGAGCGCGCCGGCCAGGGACGCGTTCTAGACCCAAAACAAGCGCGTCCCGCGCTCGTTTTGGGTCCGAAAAATGATTCAGGGGGCTTTCGCAAAGCCCCCTCTTCGCGGGGAGTGAACCCCCGCGACTTCACCCCATAACGCTCGCCTGTCGGCTCGTCTAGCCCGAAAAAAGCGGGTCGCGCGCAAACCCGCCTGTCTTCGGGCTAAAGATTCCTGTAATCGTTCACGGCCCTCAATGCGCGCCATTGCAGGCGAAGCTCGGATCCCCTGCACGCGAGCGCGACCAAGCGCTCGCGCGGCGCACTACTTGTTGTGCGCCGGACTTGGGGGTGGGCCCCCGAAAAGTCACACCCAATCGTCGAGGCGGTCGGGGCGGGGGGATGGATCATCCCCCCGTGAACGATTACAGATTCCTCAACACCGCGGCGATGTCGCGCGTGTGCTCGCAGCGCGGGCAGAGCCGGAGGTACTTCTCGTAGGCTGCGCGGGCCGCCCGCCGGTTGCCGCGGTCCTGCAACACCGCGCCAATCACGAGCTGTGCCGCGGGGGCGTCGGCTTGGGCCGCCTCTGCGCGCCGCGCCAGCGTCAGCGCCTCGTCGTAGCGTCCATGGTTCAGCGCGTCCAAGGCGAGCTGCTCCAGGGCCTCCCACCCCGTGGGATCGAGCGTCACGGCCTGCCGCCACAGCGCGAGGGCGCGCTGCCGCTGCTGGTGGCTCAGCCTTCGCGCCTGTGCCACCAGCTCGCCGTAGCCGGCAGTGGTGGGCTTCGGACCAGCGCTCGGGTCTTCCGTGGCTGGGGTCGGTCGCGCCACCGCAGGTGCCGGGCCCGGGAGGTCCGCGGCTCCGGCGTCAGCGGCGAGGCTCGGCGTGGGCGTCGTTGCGACGGCGCCGAGCACGGCCGAGCCCGCATCAGCCTGGAGTGGGTGCGCTACGACGGGTGCTGCGACCACGCCGACCCCGCCCCTCGGCGCCGCTGGTCGCGGGGGCGCCACCACCGCCAGGACCGCCGCCGGGGCCACCGGGCGCCGCGGCCGGTGTGACCACGCGACGACGAGACCGGCGCCGAGCGCCAACGAGCCGACGACCAGTGCCCCCCACCTCCAGCGCGCGAGCCGCTGCTGGCGCTGGACGAAGAACTCGGTCGAGCTGCGGGTCCGCCGGAAGTCCGGTTGATAGTCGGCCTGAAAGAAGGTCTCATTTTGGCTGTCGAGCGCCGGCTCATCAGCGGTGACGAGCGCGGCGTCGGCCCGTCGGGCTGTCGCCTCGCGCGTCGGCCCCGAGCTGGGTCTTGGTGGTGGCAGCCCCTCCGCGGTCGCGGCCGATCCTGCGGCGAGCGGCGGCGCGGGCGGCACCTCGTCGGCCTCGGGGACGCCAAGCGTGCCTGAGCGCGTGCGCGGCCGTGGCGTCCCTCGCGGTGGCGCGGTCGCCTCGTCCCACGCGCCTGGGCTCGGGGGCTGAGGGCTCGGGCTGGTGGCGGACTCCCCGCTCGCGCGCGAGCCGAGCGCTGGGGTCGGGGCGCGGTCGCGGCCGAGCGACCAGCCGCTGGCGGTGATCCGGCGTTGTCCCCGCGGGCCGGTAGCCGCCGGCGCGGGCGCCCGCAGGCCACCGCCGGGCGTGGTCCTGACGCGGGGCAGCGCCGGCGAGGTGGGGGCACCCGAGCCACGCTCGGCGGTCGGACGGCGGCCGCGCGCGGGCGCGGGCGCGGGCGTGGCCGGGGGGCTCGCCGGGGAGGTCGCCACGACCTGGCTGCCCAAGGGCGGGGTGCGGTCGCCAACACCCGGCCCGCTCAGTGGCGGGGCGGTAGGTAGCGGGGGCGGCGCCGGCAGCGGGGTGAACGCGGTGACCCGAAACGGGGCGCCGGTGCCGGGCGCCGTGGCGATCGCGTGCAGCCCTCCGGCCGCGACCCCGCGCTCGGCACCGGAGGCGGTGTCGCCCCCAGGGCCTGGCCGTCCTTCGGCGTCGGTGTAGGGGTCAGCGGCATCCAGCGCGGGTGCCATTGCCGGGTCGGCGCTGCCGGCAATCGCCTCCGCCTCGACGGCGCGCGCGAAGGCCTCGCCACCATCGGCCGGCGCCGCCGCCGACGACGATGGCTCGCCCGGCGCCGTCTCCATCAGGCCGTCGCGCTCGAAGCGCTCGGTGCCCCACATGCGCGGCTCCAGCGGCGCTGCGCTGGGCGGCGCTGCGGCCGTCTCGTGGATCAGTCCGTCGAAGTACAAGCGCCCGATGATCGTCAACGCCTCGATGTCGTCGTAGTCGCAGGCGTCCACTACCTGGAGCAGGGTGCGCTCGCCGTCGAACAGGCGCAGCACGGCGTTGACCTCGTCCGGGATGTCGCCCAGGCGCTCACCGAGCTGCTTGAAGTCGACGTCGAAGACGGTCTCGAGCGGCGGCAGCTGCTCGAGCAGCTTGCTCCACTGGTCGGCGCGGCGCAGGCCCTCTGCCAGAATCGCGTGGTTGGCCAGGCCGATCATGTCCTTGCGGCGCACGGCCTTCAGCTCGCTCTCGAAGCGCCCCACGGTGCACGCCAGCATGCGGTAGACGGCGGCCGCGCCCTCCAGCGCTCCTAGCTCGGCGTCGACGAGCTTGCCATCGCGGAAGAACAGCGTCCCCTGCTGCTCGGGCGGGGCGCTCAGGCGCACGACCCCGGACTTGCGTCCGAGCTCCATCACCTGGACCACGTCGACCAGCGGCATCTCGCTCAGATCGCCGGCGAAGGGCCCGCTGTGGCTACCCTGCGCCAGGTGCTCGCGCTGCCGGCGGTCGAGCGCCATGCGCACGCGCGCCACGACGTCCTTGATGAAGATCGGCTTGGTCAGATAGTCGTCGGCGCCGAGCTGCAGCGCGTGCAGCCGCGTCTCTGCCGACAGGTCACTGCCAATGATCACGAGCGGCAGCTCCTGCCACGCCTCGGCCTCGCGCACGCGCTGGCAGAGGCCGAAGCCGTCGGTACCGGGATGGCTGGTGTCGATGATCACGAGGTCGGGCAGCGCGACGCTCAGCCGCTCCCAGGCCGGTTGGTTACCCAGGGCGCACTCGACGAAGAAGCCCGCCTGGCGCAGGCTGATCTCGAGCACATGACGGCCCTGTTCGTCGGCATCGACGAGCAGCAGGTTGACTCTGCTCAAGTGCGCAGCCCCTCCGCCCGCTGCCGAGCGACCCTGGCTCACGGTAACAAACGCCCAGAAGCGCTACAAGTTCGCCCGCCCCGCCCTCCGTGCCCGTCGGGCAGCGTTGCCGGTCGACCGAGTGGCGCCCCGCAGCAGGGGCCGCCGTCGCGCGCTCAACGCGCGCTCAAGGTGCCCAGGCCGACCGGCTCGCGACCGGCTCCGCTTTGAGAAAAGAACTTGCCTTCGGGCTAGCCGCCGACGATGTAGCGCTCGAGCTGCTCGATCAGCAGGCCCTTGGCGTTGATCACCGCCTTGACGACGTCGCCGATCGAGATCACGCCGACGACGATGTCGTGCTCGATCACCGGCAGGTGCCGCACCCGCCGCTCGGTCATCAGCGCCATACACTCCTCGGCGGTGAGCTCGGGACCGACGTAGAAGACCTTACGCGTCATGATCTCCGCCACTCGCGTCGTACGCGACGAGCGGTCCTTGAGGATCACGTTGCGGGTGTAGTCTCGCTCCGAGAGGATGCCCACCAGTCGCTGCTCGTCGAGCACGACCAGCGCGCCGATGCCCTTGTCGGACATCAGGCGAATCGCCTCGAACACCGTGCTCGCCGGCCCAATCGACCAGACTTCGTGCCCCTTGCTGCGCAGCAGGCTGCGAACCGTTTGCACCATCGGACGCCCTCGCTTTCTTCGGCCGGCTCCCGGCCGGCGGTCGCCATTGGCATGCCCGGGCCGCCCAGCCTACGGTGCGCGGACGACAAGCTCAAGCGTGGCGCCTCCGACCTGCGGCGCCTCCGACCTGGCGAACCCGCATTCTTGACAGCGCGTCGGGCCCCTGGTCGTATTCTCCCCATCATCGCCACGACCGGCGCGCAACCGCGGACCCGTATACGCCGAAGATGCAGAGGCTCTAGACCGAAAACAAGCGCGTTCGAGCGCAAGCCGTTTGTTTTCGGGCTAGACGAGCCGACAGGCGAGCGTTATGGGGTGAAGTCGCGGGGATTCACTCCCCGCGACGAGGGGGCTTTGCGAAAGCCCCCTGAGTGGTGCGATGGGCCGGCGAGGGTCCCGGTGCGACAACCTCGGCGAGCGAACCCCTGCGATCGGGAGGTGCAGTGATGAGCCCCAAGAAGATCCTGCTCAGCGAGGAGCAAATCCCGCGCGACTGGTACAACGTGCTGCCGGATCTACCGCAGCCCATGCCGCCGGTGATTCATCCCGGGACGCGGCAGCCGATCGGACCAGACGACCTGGCGCCGATCTTCGCCATGCCGCTGATCGCCCAGGAGGTCAGCCAGGAGCATTGGATCCAGATTCCGGACGAGGTGCGTGAGGTCTACAAGATTTGGCGCCCCACGCCGCTGGTGCGGGCCGACCGCTGGGAGCGCGCGCTCGATACGCCCGCCCACATCTACTTCAAGTGGGAGGGCAGCAGCCCGGCGGGGAGTCACAAGCTCAATACCGCGCTGGCGCAGGCCTTCTACAACAAGATCGAGGGCCAGACGCGGCTGAGCACGGAGACCGGCGCGGGGCAGTGGGGCAGCTCGCTCGCCTTCGCTTGCAACGTCTACGGCCTCGACTGCAAGGTCTTCATGGTCCGCGTGAGCTACGATCAGAAGCCGCACCGGCGCACGATGATGCAGGCCTGGGGCGCGACCGTGGCGGCCAGCCCGAGCACCGAGACCAAGGCGGGGCGCGACATCCTGGCCCGCGATCCGAATTCTGTCGGGAGCCTCGGCATCGCGATCAGCGAGGCGGTCGAGGTCGCCTTGACGCAGCCGGGCACGAAGTACACGCTGGGCAGCGTGCTCAACCACGTGTTGCTGCACCAGACGGTGATCGGCCTCGAGGCCAAACAGCAGCTCGAGCTGGCCGGTGAGGCACCCGACGTGATGATCGGCTGTGTCGGCGGAGGCTCCAACTTCGGTGGCTTCGCGCTGCCCTTCGTCCGCGACAAGCTGCTCCACGGCGCCAAGACGCGCTTCATCGCGGTCGAGCCCACGGCCTGCCCCAGCCTGACCAAGGGCAAGTACCTCTACGACTTCGGCGATACCGCCTGCACCACGCCGCTGATGAAGATGTACACGCTGGGGCACAACTTCATGCCGGAGTCGATCCACGCCGGCGGCCTGCGCTACCACGGCATGGCCCCGCTGGTCTGCCATCTCTACGATCTCGGCGTGATCGAGGCCCAGGCCGTCGCGCAGACGGGCGTCTTCGCCGCGGCGCTGAGCTTTGCGCGCGCGGAGGGGCTGATTCCCGCGCCGGAGCCGTCCCACGCGATCAAGGTGGCGATGGACGAGGCGCTGCGCTGCAAGGCCACCGGCGAGCGCAAGGTCATCGTCTTCAACCTGTGCGGCCATGGTCACTTCGACATGGCTGCGTACGAGCACTACCTCACCGGTCGGCTGCGCGACCACGAGCATCCCGAGCACGCGATCGACGAGGCGCTCAAGGACCTGCCGGGGCTGCAGCCCAGCCCCGGCTGAGGAGTAGCAGCTGAGGAGTGACCGATGGCGGGCGCTGGCGCGCGAACGGTAAGACGGCTGCTGGGCCTGCTGCTCCTGGCCGGCTGCGGCGCGCCGGCTCCGCCGCCACCCCACGCGGCCTGGCAGGTGCAGGTGATCGGCGTGACGGACGGCGACACGCTGCGTGTGCGCCGCGACGGGCAGAACACCACCATTCGCCTGCACGGCGTCGATGCCCCGGAGCACGCCCAGCCCTTCGGCGAGCGCGCCGGTCAATTCACCTCGCACTTTGCCTTCGGCCGCAGCGCCAGCATCGAGCCGATCACGGTCGATCGCTACGGCCGCTTGGTCGCGCGCGTCTTCGTCGACGGCCGCTGCCTCAACGAGGCGCTGGTAGCCCAGGGCCTCGCCTGGCACTACCGCCGCTACAGCACCAGCGCGACGCTCGATCAGCTCGAGCTCGAGGCGCGCGAGGCGCGGCGCGGTCTCTGGTCGGGCCCCGACCCCGTGCCACCCTGGGATTGGCGGCGCCAGCACCCGCGCACCGGCGTGCAGGCTGCCGCGAAGCGCACGTCCTCCTTCCCGAGCGGCGTCGCCGCCAAGGCCCTGACGGGGGCTCAGGCCGCCGGGGTCGCCGGGTCGTTGGTCGGCAACCTTCGGTCGCGCGTCTTTCACCGACCGGACTGCCCGGCCGCCGGCTGCAAGCACTGCACGGCGCGCTTCGAGAGCACCGCAGCAGCGCTCGCCGCCGGCTATCGACCGCACGCGGCCTGCGACCCCTGAGCGCCCGCTGGATCGCCATGCCGTCGCAGTGGCTCTTTGCGCGGGCCAAGGCTAATGTACGCCCCTGCGCAAACAGCACGAGGAGCCGTCGATGGGTCGCGGTGATATCCCGGACGAGATCTCAATCGAACCCGCGTCCGCGCCCGGCGTGGCGTGGCCCACCGCCGGCGGGGCACGCCCGGCGACGGCAGCGGGTGGCGGGGCCGCGTTCGACCCCTTCGCCCTGCTCACGGATCTGGCGCCACAGCCTGCAGCGGTCTTCGATTCCGATCCGGAGGTCGGTCGGGCGGCCGCGGCGCCGGCCTCGGCGGTGGCCGACAACTGGGATCCGCTGGAGCCCGCCGCTCCCGAGCCGTCGCTGGCGCCAAGTGCAGCGCTGGCGCCGGGAGCCGCGGGGCTGCCCTTCGACGCGCCGGGTCCGGGGTCCAGCCTCGAGGTCGTCGAGCCGCTCCGCTATCGCCGCCGCCGCGGCCCGCGCTGGTTGGCCATCTCGGCCGCGCTCGCGGTCTTGGCGCTGTCCGGCGCGCTGGCCTATCGGCGCTGGCGGGACGATCGGCGGCTCGAGGTCGAATGGGCGACGATGCGGGCGGGCCTGCTGACGGGCACCGGCACGGGTGTGGCGCTGGCCCGGCAGGCGGTGGCGCGGGCCGAGCAATTGCGGCACGGGGACGCGGAGCTGCTGGCGGCCCAGGCGTTGGGCGAGGCCGCGACCGCGGTCGACCTGGGAGAGGACCGCTTGCCCGCCGCGCGTACGCTGCTGCGGCGCATCGGCAGCGGCGACTCCGAGTGGCGCACGGCTGCCGAGGGCTATCTGGCGCTGGTCGACGACCCGCAGACGGCCGCCGGCTACCTCAAGAAGGGCACCGAGGTCTACGCCGGCAGCGCGCTGCTGCGCTACCTGCAAGGGCGGGCCTTGGCGGCCTCGGGACAGGCCGAAGCGGCCGATCAGGCCTATCGCGAGGCCATCACGCTCGCGCCGGGGGCGCTCGCGGCGCGGGTTGCTCATGCCGTGCTGCTCGGCAGCCGCCCCGCGGGTTTCGAGGCGGCGATCGCCGAGCTCGATGGGGTCGTGCAGGCGCATTCGGAGCACGTTCCAGCGCTGGTGGCCCGCGCGCGGTTGCGCGCCGATCAGGGTGTTGACCTGGCCGCGGCGGCCGCCGACGCGGCCCGCACCACCAGCGAGCTCGCCGCCCAAGCCGGCCGCGCCCAGCGCGCGTGGGCCGAGCTGGTGCTGGCCAAGGTGGCTCGACAGCGCAACGACGTGCCCGCGATGCAGGCGGCGCTGGATCGGGCGCTGGCGACCGCCCCCTGCTGCGATGCCTCCTTCCACGACCAGCTCGCGGCCGAGCTGCAGACGCTGCACCGCTGGACCGAGGTGGCCCGCCAGGCCGAGGCGGCGCTGCGGCTCTCGCCGCGCGGCGGTGCCTACGCGCAGCGCTTGGTTCGCGCGTTGCTCCAGCTCGGCCGGCCGGCGGCCGCCGCGTCGCGGCTGATCAGTGCGCCGGCGAACGAGCCGGAGACGGAGCTGCTGCGCGGCTGGCTGGCCTACGCGGAAGGGCGCTACGTCCAGGCCCAGCAGCTGCTGGAGCAGGCGGCGCGGCGACCAGAGACGGCCCGCGACGCCGGTCTCTACCAGGCGCTCGCTCGCGCCCGCAGCGGCGACTACGGCGCGGCGCTCGCGCAGCTGGGCGGTCTACAGCAACGTGCCGCCACCGACGACGGGGTGCTGCAGGCGATCGGTCGCGTGCGCCTGTGGAGCGGGGCGCTGGGCGAAGCCGAGCAGGCGCTCAAGCGCGCCTGGCAGTTGAACGCGCTCGATCCGGCCACGCCCACGCTGCTGGCCGAGGTCGCCGTCGCGCGCCACGACGTGGTCCGCGCGCGTCAGCGCTTCGCGCGCGCGCTGGCCCTGCGCGCCGACCACGTGCCGGCGCGGCTCGGCCTGGCCGAGCTGCTGCTGCGCAACGGCGACGTCGCCGAGGGGCGTGCCGAGCTCGCGCGGGTGGGTGCGGACGATCGCCAAAGCAGTGACTACCATGCGGTCGCCGCGCGCCTGGCCCTCGCCGCCGGCGAACGTGACGCCGCCGGCGCGGCGATCAGCGCCGCCCGTGGCGCGGGGCTGGCGGCCGCCGCCGTGCAGCTGCTCGAGGGCAAGCTAGCGCTCGATCGTGGGCAGACCGGTCCCGCGCTCGCGCTGCTGCGGGAGGCGCGCAAGGGCGCCGGACTGGACGTCGAGGTGCTCGTGACCCTCGGCCAGGCGGCGCGGCGGGCCGGCGCGCTGTCTGAGGCGGCGGAGGCCTTGGACGCGGCGCTGCAGCGCGATGGCGCGGATCCTGAGGCGCTGCTCGAGCGCGGGCTGCTGGCGCTGGACGACGACGACGCCCCATTGGCCGTGCGCCGGCTGAGCGACGCGCTGGAGCAGATGAAGGCCCGCGGTTGGCCGGCGCCACGCCTGGCGCCAGTCCATACGGCGCTGGGGCGCGCCTATCTGCTGCAGGGCGACGGCGGCCGCGCGATCGCGCAGCTGCAGGACGCCATCGATCTCGATCCGGCAGCCGCCGAGCCCTACTATCGGTTGGCCCTCGTCTACCAACGCCTCGACCACGCGCAGCGCACGGCCGACTACTTGGTCAAGGCCCTGGAACGCGATCCGCAGCGCACGGAGCTGCTCTTCGAGCTGGGCCAGACCTATGCCAAGCTCGGTGACACCACGGCCGCGCTGCGCTATCTCGAGCAGTACCTCGCCGTGGAAGGCGGCGCGACCCGCGCCCGGGCCGCCCGCGCCCTGGTCGCCAAGCTGCGGCGCTGATCGCCGCCAGGCGCCTGCGGACGAGGACAGGAGGGGACGAGGACATGGCTCTACGTGGCTACCAGCGCAGCTTCCTGCGCGGCCTCGCGCACGCGTTGCAGCCGGTGGTCCACGTCGGCCACGAGGGTGCCAGCGACGCCGTGGGCGCTGCGCTCGACGAGGCCCTGACGGCGCACGAGCTGATCAAGGTCCGCATGCACCAGCCGACGGACAAGCGAGCGCTGGCCGGGCTGCTGGCGACGCGCGCCCAGGCGCAGCTCTGCGGCCTCGTCGGCCACACGGCCATCCTCTACCGAGCGCATCCGACGGCTCCCCAGATCCGGCTGCCCCAGCGCGCCGCTCCGGGCGACGGAACGGGCGACGGAACGGGCGACGGAACGCCCGACGCAACGCCCGACGCAACGCCCGACGCAACGCCCGAACGGGACTGAGGGTCGCGCTCGACCGTCGCGCGCCGCCGGCCAGGACACCCGTCCCCCCAGGCCACCCGCCTAGCCCCGTCGAGCGCGCGGCCGGCGGTCGCGCGCGGCGCCGCAAGGGCAGGCTCGATGGCCCGCCAGCAGGCCGGTGCCGCCTCGTGCCGTATCGCGGCCCCGCTACCACAATGCGGTATCTGCCCGAACTAACGTTGGATCTCGGAGCCAACGGAGACACTGGGCGCGCTCAGCGCCAGGCCTGACGCGGATCCAGGCGCCCCCGCCCGGGGGCCCCGACGGCGACCTCCAAGTTCGGTACGCCTGTTGCATTCGCCTCCCGCAGGGGCGCCCGATGGCACGCAAGCCACCGCCCTTCCGATCGAGGTGGATCATGGATCAGCTCCGCGCACGCAGGACGAAGAGCCCGTCGCAGCCCGTCGTGGCATCGCGACGATTTTCTCCCCTGCTGGGGGTCTTGGTCGCGGGCGCGATGGTGGCCGGATGCGGCAGCGGTGGGGGCGCCAGCGACTGCGGCCCCTGCGCCGACGGTTGTTGCAGCGCAGCCGGCGCCTGTCTGAGCCAGGCGTTCCAGACGCAGCAGGCTTGCGGCTCCGCCGGCGGGGCCTGCGCAGCCTGCGGCAGTGGTCTCACCTGCGTCCACGGCCAGTGCACGGCCGCGAGCGCGAGCTGCACCCCCGCCTGCGACCCTCTGACCCAGGACTGCGTCGGCGGTCAGTGCATGGCCCGCTCGAGCACCTTCGCCGATGCTTGCGGTGGCAGCTGCGCGGCCTGCGGCGGGGCCTGCGATCCGAGCAGCCGAACCTGCGTGGGCGGCAACTGTGGCGGTGGCGGTGGCGGTGGCGGTGGCGGTGGCGGTGGCATGCTGCCGGCCTCGTGCGCCAGCTGCACGCCGGGGCAGCCCGGCGCCGCAAGCCAGTGCTGCGATCCGATGAGCCAGCTTTGCATCGCGCCCGACGGGATCACCAGCCGTCCCTCCAGCAGCGGCCGGTGCGGTAGCTGGCGGTGGCGGTGGTGGTGGCGGTGGCGGTGGTGGTGGTGGTTCTGTGGCGGCTGTCGCCGCCTCGATGGCAGCTGCGTCGCGCTCGGCGCCGGCCAGGGGATGAGCGATGGGCAATGCGGGCGTGACGGCGAGCAGTGCCTGTCGTGCCGCGATCAGGGCGCCACCTGCGACGCCACGCAGGGCATCTGCAAGGGCCGTGAGCGGACTTGGCGCGTATGCGTCAACAGCGCGGTGATCGCCGGCGACATCAGTTGGGACTTCTTCGATGACTTCTCGCCGCCGAGCTTCTCGGGGCTCGTGACCCTCGGCCAGCCCAGTGCCACGCAGAACATGACCGGGATGCCCGCGATTGCCGGCATGGCAGGCAGTAAGAAGACCTGGACGGCGGTCTTCGGCGGCTCGACCTGCGTGCGCGGCGTCACCGAGGCCGCGCTCGCAGGTGGTTCGGCCAGCGGCGTCGTGGTCTCCGTCTGGGAGGATGATCTGTTTCAGGACGACTCGGCCGGCGCCTGCTCGCTGCGCATCGAGTCGCTCGACCTGCTGCGGGGGTCCCAGACGACACAGCTCACGCAGGCCAACGGCGAGTGCTCGGGCCACGTCGGCATGGTGACCATCTCGCTGACGCCGGAGAGCTGAGATCCGTCGGTACCAGCGCCGGGGTCAGGACGCCGGTTCCGCTGCGGCGATTCGCATCGGCGCGCCCCCCGCGAGCAGCGACCGCGCCGCGGCATCCAGTACCTTCACCACGGCGAGGCCGTCGCGCGCGCTGGTGCGGGGTGGCGTGCCCGTTCGCACGCAGTGCAGGAAGTGCAGGCACTCGGCCGCCAGCGGCTCATTCAGCGCCACGCTCGGGATGTGCACGTCGCCGTCGCGCAGCGCGAGGAACTCGCCGAAGGACTCGTAGTCGGGGGGCCGATCGAAGCCCTTGTCGTAGACGCGCAGCTTCTCGTTCGCGTGCGTGTCGTCGAAGATCACCATCTTGCGCGAGCCGACCACCGTCAGGCGCCGCTCCTTGTGTGGGTCGAGCCAGGAGAGCTGGATCTGCGCCATCGTCTGATCGGGATAGTCTAGGTTGAGGAAGACCACATCCTCGACCCCTGGCTGCAGATAGGCGTGGCCGCGCGCGGCGACGGTCTCCGGCTGCTGCTCGAGCAGGCACTGGATGATGCTCAGATCGTGCGGAGCGAAGCTCCAGAGCGCATTCTCGTCGCGCCGCACCTGGCCCAGGTTCACCCGCAGCGCGTACATGTAATAGATGCGACCCAGCTCGCCGGCGCGCACCATCCGCTGCAGGCGCTCGACCGCCGGATGGTAGAGCATCAGGTGGCCGACCATCAGCGTCCGGCCCGCCGCGTCGGCGGCGGCCACCATCGCGGCCGCGTCGCTCGTCGTCGTGGCCATCGGCTTCTCGACCAGCACGTGCTTGCCGGCGCGCAGCGCCGCGATCGTCGGCGCGGCGTGGACGGGGGCGGGCGTGGCGACCACGATGGCCTGCACCGTCGCATCGGCTAGCACCTCGTCGAGCTCGGCCGTCAGCCGAGCCCCGGGCGCCAGCCGCGCGCAGCGCGCCAGCGCCTGCGGGTCGCGGTCGCAGACCCAGCGCAGGTTCGCGCCCGGCAGGTGCGCCAGGTTGCGCACGTAGTTCTTGCCCCAGTAGCCCGCGCCGACCACCGCCACGCTCACAGGCTCGACGGCGCCGCTCATGACTGCACCGCGATCGACTCCCCGTCTGCCGCCGGGGCATAGCGGCTCGTGCAGCCCGGGCACTGCAGCCCCGTCGGGGCCCCGGCCACGCCGGCGCCGGCCGCCACCAGCCGCACGCCGCAGCGACAAACCCAACCCACCTGCCGCGCAGGTACGCCGACCACCAACGCGTGCGCGGGCACATCGTGGGTCACCACGGCCCCCGCGCCGACCAGCGCGAAGGCGCCGATCTCCGCGCCGCAGAGCACGGTGCAGTTGGCGCCGAGCGTGGCGCCGCGGCGCACCAGCGTGGCGCGGTACTCGTGCTTGCGCTCGATGAAGGCGCGTGGGGTGCTGACGTTGGTGAAGACCATCGAGGGCCCACAGAACACGTCGTCCTCCAGCACGACCTCGTCATAGACCGAGACGTTGTTCTGGATCTTCACGCCGTCGCCGATCTTCACGCGCGCGCCGACGAAGACGTTCTGTCCGAGCACGCAGCGCGCGCCGATGCGGGCGCCGCCCATCACGTGGGAGAAGTGCCAGATGCGCGTCCCGTCGCCGACCTCGGCGCCGGCGTCGACGACTGCACTCGGGTGAACCACCGTTCGCAACTCGCTCATGGTGCGGCGCTCCTGTCCCGGTCACGGAGATAGGAGCCGACGATAGGAGCGGGCCGCCCCGCGGTCCAATTTGCTGCTAGAGCACCGATCGGGTTGACGGACCGAGCGAGACGAAGCAATTGGAATCATTGGCCAGGCGCGACGAGGGCGCCTGCTCTTGGCAGGCAACCGACGAGCAACGACGCCAATGATTTCAAGGGCAAGCCTCGCGACGGGAGTCCACCCGATCGGTGCTCTAGGTGCCGCGCCAGGCGCGCTGGCCGCACGCCGCTGTTTTGGCACACGCGCGGCGCTCGGCTATCATCGCCCCCACCGCCGCTGGTGCTCGCCGTCCGTCCCGCCGCGGCCTCGGGAGCTCGCCCATGGATACGCCCGCAGTCGGCATCGATCTCGGCACCTCCAACTCGGTGATCGCCGTCGTGCAGGGCGATCAGGCCACCGTCGTGCCCGACGGCGCTGGTCGCCGCACCCATCCGTCGATCATCTCGTTCCATCCCAACGGCTCGGTGCTGGCGGGCTACGCGGCGCGCGATCGGCGCACGATCGACCCCGTCAATACGATCTTCTCGGCCAAGCGCATGATCGGCCGGCCCTTCCGCTCGCGCGAGGTGCAGGCGATGGCCAAGCGCGTGCCCTACAAGATCGTCGAGGGCGAGAACCAGCAGCCGCTGATCGTTGCTCGCAATCAGCAGCACACCGTCTCCGAGATCTCGAGCTACGTGCTGCGCTACGTCGCCACCTTGGCCAGCCAGCACGTCGGCGCGCCGCTCGAGCACGCGGTGATCACCGTCCCGGCCAACTTCGACGACGCGCAGCGCGAGGCCACGCGCGTCGCGGGCCGCGTCGCCGGGCTCAACGTGCTGCGCATCCTCAACGAGCCGACGGCCGCGGCGCTGGCCTACGGCTACGGGCGCGGGCTCAGCACGCGGATCGCCGTCTACGACTTCGGCGGTGGGACCTTCGACATCACCATCCTCCAGCTCAACGAGCAGGTGTTCGAGGTGCTCTCGACGGCCGGCGACACCTTCCTCGGCGGTGACGACGTCGACGAGCAGATCGTCAACCAGATGATCGAGAAGTTCGTGCGCCAGCATCGCATCGACCTGCGCTTCAACAGCAGTGCCATGGCGCGGCTGCGCGGCGTGGCCGAGCAGCTCAAGTGCCAGCTCTCGGAGAGCGCGATGGCCGTGGCTCAGGTGCAGGAGGTGGCCTACGGCGAGACCGGCCAGCCGCTCGATCTCGAGTTCCAGATCGCGATGCAGCAGCTCAACACGCTCGCGGGCGACCTGGTGCAGCGCACCTTCCTGATCTGCGACGAGGCCCTGCGCCTGGCCAACCTCACGGCGACGCAGATCGACGATGTGGTGCTGGTCGGTGGCATGACGCGGATGCCGCTGGTCCGCGACAGCGTCGCCAAGTACTTCGGGCGCCCGCCGCGCACCGACATCAACCCGGACGAGGTCGTGGCGGTGGGCGCGGCGATCCAGGCCGCGATCTTGACCTACGGTGAGCTCGAGCCCGGCGAGGAGGAAGCCGCGCCGGGGCCGCAGTCGGTGCTGCTCGACGTGGTGCCGAGGGCGCTCGGGATCGGGGTCGTGGGCGGATTCACGGAGACGATCATTCGCCGCAATGCCCAGATCCCGCTCGAGCAGACGCGGCGCTTCACCACCAGCCAGGACGGGCAGACGACGGTGCGGCTGCAGATCTGCCAGGGCGAGGCCAGGATGTTCGAGGAGAACCAGGCGCTCGGCGAGCTGGTGCTCGAGGACCTGCCGCCCGCGCTGCGGGGCGAGCTGCAGGTCGCCGTCACCTTCGAGATCGACACCAACGGTCTGCTACAGGTCTCGGCGGTCGATCAGCGGACCGGCCGGGTGCAGAAGGTCCATGTGCGGCTGATCGGCGCGGCCTCCGAGGCGCAGATCGAGGCCCTCAGGGTCAAGCACCAGGAGCTACCGGCCCCCGTCTGAGGCGTGGTCCAGGAGCCTGTCGGAAAATTGCTGCGCCACCCGATCGCTGCGTTACGGCTGTGCTCCGGTGCTCACGTACCAGCCCGTACGTTCCGCTCCGGTGCTCGCCGCGCCTTGCGCTCGGGCGGCTCGCGACATTTCCCGACAGGCTCCTAGGCGTCCTGCCGGCGGGCGCGGCGCGGCTCTCGCTTGAGCGGCGCGGGCCGCTTCGCTATCTTACCCGCCATGGTTACGCCGCAGCGCCGCGAGCGCATCGCTCAGATTCACCGCGACCTCGAGCAGTACAGCTACTACGAGCTGCTGAACATCGACGCCAACGCCGCCGCCGATGACGTTCGCCAGGCCTTTCACCGGATGGCCCTGGGACTGCACCCCGATCGCTACCAGGCCGCCGCGGATCCGGCGCTTCAGCAGCAGGTCTACGCGATCTACAAGCGCATCACCGAGGGCTACCGCGTGCTGATGGAGCCCCAGCTGCGACGCGAGTACGACGACGCGCTGCAGCTGGGGCAGCGCCGGCTGGTCAAGACCGAGCGCGAGAAGACGGTGCCGCAGCGCAAGGCCGATAGCATCGCCAACCCGCAGGCCCGCAAGTACTTCACCATGGCGCAGGAGGCCGAGCGCCAGGGTGACAAGAAGAAAGCGAAGCTCTACTACAAGTTCGCTGCCGATCTGGGCGGTGAGGATCCCGTCATCAAGGCGCGCCTGGAGGCGCTGCAGGAGGGCTGATCGGCGCGGTCCATCCGCCCCTGCTGCGACCGGGCGACCGCGACGACAGCCCCCGACCGCGACGGCGATGACGATGAAAGTTGCCCGTCGCTCGGCGAGGCTCTAAGGTCGCGCCGGCGCGGTTTCTGCGGCCGCACGAAAGCCCGACCTTGGGTTCGACCTCCGGCGCCCCGCGGACGGGGAAGGGTACCCGATGACGCGATGCACGATCACGGCCCGCCGTCCCTTCGACCAAAAGGTGCTGCTCTGGGTTCCCGGTCAGGAGCAGAGCGTGACCGCTCGGGCCCGCGACCTCGGTCAAGGGGGGATCTTCGTCCGTCTTTCGCAACCGCCGCCGGTCGACAGCGAGCTGCGGCTGAGCTTCGACGTACCGGGCGCTGGCCCCGTCGAGGCCACCGCCGTCGTGGTTCGCGTCACCAGCGCCGACGATCCGCTCGATCCGCCCGGCGTGGCGCTGCGCTTCAGTGCGCTGGCCGCCTGCGCCAGCGCTCGCTTGGCCTGTGTGTTGGCGCCGCGCCCGTCATTTCCGGTCGTGAGCCTGGATCACGACGACGAGTGGGATCCCGTGCACACGGACGCCTACGCGCAGCACGCCAGCAGCCGGCGCGCGACGCCGTCGGGCGTCGTTGGTACCGTGGCGCGCTAGCGCCGGGCCGCGCCCGGTCCGTGACGGACCGCTCCACGACAAACCAGCCCGCGAGCAAGCAGCCCGCGCCGCACCAGCCGCTGCTCGGCCGTGGCGGCGAGATGGCGCGCCAAGGGCAGACCGTCGCAGGGGTGGCACAGCTTCGGCCGCAGCTCGAGCAGCGGCCGGAGCACGAAGGCGCGTTCGCACAGCCGTGGGTGGGGAAGCGTCGGCGCACCGTGCGGGCGCACGTCCTCGTCGTAGAGCAGCAGATCGAGGTCGATCAGCCGCGGTCCTTGCGCCCGCAGCCGCCGGCGCCCCAGGGCGCGTTCGACGCCCAGCATCGCCCGCAGCAGCGCCTCGGCGCCGAGCTGGGTGCGAACGGCCACCACGGCATTGAGAAAGGGCGGCTGGTCGGGCCACGGCCCGAGCGGGGCGCTCTCGTAGATCGACGACCAAGCGCAGGGCACGATGCCCCGGCAGGCCAGCAGGCGCAGCGCGCGGGCGAGGAGCCGCGCGCGTGGCCCTAGATTCGAGCCGAGCCCGAGAAAGGCGAGGTGCGTGCCGACGCGCGCGGGTTTGGCGCCGCCCAGCAGCGCCCCTGCGCCGAGTGCCGGGTGCGGCCGAAGATCTGCGCGAGCAGCCGAGTTCGTCATCTGTGCTCGCTGGGGCAGCCGTCCGAGGCCCGCGCGCGTCGTGGCGACGCTGGCGCGGTGGCGTGCCGGGTGGCGTGCCGTGGTGCCGCGTGCAGTATGGCGCACCAGCTTGGCGTTGACCACGCTGGCCGGTCGCCCCATCGCGCGCGAGCGCGCGGCCGCGCCGCGGCCGCGCGCTCGACCTTTACCGGCTCGGCGACGGCGTGGTAAGCGCCAGGCGACGGGTGGGTGATCCCCTCGACGGGCTCGTGCGTTTCCTCTCAGGCAAGGTGCCGCGGCATGCTCAGGTTCGACGTTACGGTGCAGGAGGGTGTCGAGGTGCTGGCGCTCGAGGGCCGGCTCGATGCGGTGACGGCGCCCGAGCTGCGACCGACGATCGACGCCTTGGTGGCGCGCGGCCCGAAGCGGCGCGTCGTCTGCGATCTGCGGTCGCTCGAGACCATCGACAGCTCCGGCGTCGGGGCGATCATCTCGTTGTTCAAGCGCCTGCGGCTCAAGGGCGGCGACGTGTGCATCGCGCGGCTGCGCGGCCAGCCCAAGGAGATCTTCCGGCTGCTGCGGCTCGATCGGGCCTTCGACCTCTACGAGACGATCGAGCAGGCCACCAAGGCGTAGCGTTGGCGGCACCCGCGCCTTCAGAGCCAGCCGCAGTGCTCGCGGGCGATCGCCACCACGGCATCCGCCCAGGCCGCGCTGGCGTTCGGGCAGGGCGCGAGCACGAGCTCTCGCCCGCCGGCGGCGCGGAACGCCTCGGCGCCCCGTAGGCCGATCTCCTCCAGCGTCTCGAGGCAGTCGGCGACGAAGGCCGGCGTCAAGACGACGACGCGCTCGATGCCCTGGCGCGGTAGCTCGGCCAGCACCTGGTCGGTGTAGGGGCGAATCCAGGGTTCGCGGCCCAGCCGCGACTGGAAGCAGATCACGCGCTCGTGCTCGACAAGGCCCAGCGCGTCGCCGAGCGCGCGTGTGGTGGCGAAGCACTGGGCGCGATAGCAGTGACGGTTGCTGTCGCCGAGCGTGGCGCAGCAGTCCTCGTGCCGCAGGCAATGCTGGCCCGAGCGATCGCTCTTGTGACAGTGCCGCTCGGGCAGCCCGTGATAGCTGAAGATCACGCGCTGCGGTCGCACCGTGTCGAGCACGCCGCGCACACTGGCGGCGAAGGCCGCGATGAAGGCCGGGTGCGCGTAGAAGGCTGGGACGACGTGAAGGCAGGGCGTGTTCCATTGCGCCGCCGCTTGGAGCAGTACCGCCTCGAGGCTCGAACCGGTCGCCGCCGCGCTGTACTGCGGGTAGAGCGGGAACACGACGATGCGGTCGGCGCCGGCCGCGCGCAAGCGGCTCAGCGCGCTGGCGATCGAGGGCTGGCCATAGCGCATCGCCAGCGCCACGCTGACGTGGGGTCCGACGCGCGCCTGGACCTGTTGCGCCAGCGCTCGGCTGTGGACCAGCAGCGGCGAGCCCTCGGCGGTCCAGATCTTGGCGTAGGCGGCGGCCGAGTGGCGCGGCCGGCGGGGCAGGATGAAGAGGTTGAGGATCAGCCAGCGCTGCCAGGCCGGCCGATCGATGACGCGCGGGTCGGAGAGGAATTCGCGCAGGTAGCGCCGCACGTCGCGGACGGCGGTGCTGTCCGGGGTGCCGAGGTTGATCAACAGCAGCCCGCTGCGCTCGGTCCTAGAACTCGGTGTGGTGGAGGACATGCCGTCCGTGCCTGCTCCCCCCGCTGCCCGGCCCGGGCAGCGGCGCGCACTATAACAGCTCGCCCTCGGGCGCGGGGGGCTGGGCCTGTCGCTCCAGCGGCACGCCCAGGCCACGCACGCCATCGAGCCAGACCCACTCGCCCTCGCGTAGCGACTGGGTGTAGCCGAGCCCGTGCCGACGACCGCCGGCAGCCCTTGCTCACGTGCCAGCAGGGCCGCATGCGAGAGCCGGCCGCCGTGGTCGGTCACGAGGCCCGAGAGCTGCGCCAGCACCGGCGCCAGCGCGGGCGTGAGCGTGGGACAGACCAACACCAGCCCCCGCAGGTCCTGCGTCAGCAGCGCGGCGGGATCGCGCAGCACCCGCACGGGCCCCTGCCCCGTCCCGCCACAGCCGATGCCGCGCAGAGCGTGGTCGCACGCACTGGGGACGCCCCAGTGGCAGCGACCGCCGTGGATCGCCAGCGGTGGCCTCAGCCGGCCGCGCGCCTTTCGCAGCGCAGCGCCGGCCTCGGCCTCGGCCCGCAGGGTGGGCGGCGGCGTCTCGTCGGCCAGCGCCGTCAGCAGGCGCTCGAGCGGCAGCTCGAAGACCTGCGCGGCCGTCGCGAGCGCGCCGCAAGTCACCAACGCAGCGCCCGCCTGGAGCCAGGCCGCGCGCAGCGGCCACAGCGCGCGCGCAAAGTACCAGTCGTCGTCCTCGGCGCTGGCGCGCGCCTGCCGCGCGGACGCGACCTGTTGCTCGAGCCTTCGGCGGGCCGCCGTGGGCAGGCCTTGCAGCAGCTCGCTCAGCGCGGCGTCGGCGCGCGCGCGCTGCGCCGCGACCAGCACCAGCGGGTCGTCGTCGGGCGCGGCGAGCAGCCGCGCGCGGAGCCAGCGCTGGCCCTCGGCCGAGCTCTCGGCGAAGGTGGGCTCGGCCACGTCCCAGCGCGCGGCCAGCACGCCGTGGTCCCGCAAGTACGCGTCCACGGCGGGCGGCACGGCCGTGGCTGCGTCGTCGGCGAGCCAACCCTGGAGGGTGGGGTCCTCGCGTGCGGCCCGCGCCAGTCGCCAAAGCGCGGCGCTGTGCAGCCAGGCCTGGTGCGCCGCCCCCAGGCTCAGCGCCGTGGCGCGCTCGGCGGGTGCGGCCACACCGCAGGCAGCGAGCCCCTGTTCGAGCGCGGCCTGGGCGCGGCGCCGGAGCGCCACGGGCGCGCCCTGATAGCGCAGGTAGAACGCCTTGAAGTCGGTCAACGCCCGCTCGAGCCCGCTCAGCGCGGCCGCCCGCGACCCCTCGGGGCCCTCGCGGGTCGTGGTCGCCGGCTGCGGGCTGGGTGCGGCCAGCCCGGCGAGCGCGGCCGTGAAGGCTCCGTCCTCCACCGCCGCTGTCGAGGCCGTTGGGTCGGGGTCCGCGCGCTCGGCGACCGCCGCGAAGAGGTAGCCCTCGCGCACCGCGAGCCGAGGCGGCCCGTCGAGCTGGCGGTCGAGCCAGGTCACGAGGCTGGCGTGGGCCGCGGAGAGCGGCTCTGGATTGTGCTCGCGGTCCCAGCGCCAGTCGCCGCCCTCTGCCGCGCCGGCGCCCCAGCGAGCGTCCTCGTGGCCGGCCGGCCGCAGCGGCGGCGCGCGCCGCGCCTGGACCACCCACAGTCGCTCGCCGTCATCGACCCACTCGACCTCCACCGCGGCACCGAGCGCCTGCTCGCTGCGCAGCAGGGCAGCGCGCAGCGCCTCGAGGATCCGCGGGGCCAGCAGCGGCGCGGGCCCTGACGTAGCGGCACGAGCGGGCCCCGCGCGCGGCAGCAACAGGACGCTCGGCACGGCCGTTCCCTGCGCCAGCGCCAGGGGTGGCCCGCAGGTGGCCTCGATGCGCAGCCGGCTCGGCTGCTCCGGGTCGTGCGAGGCCGCGAAGCCGCTGTGGCGCGCCCGTACCTGCCGTTGCAGCACCACCGCCATCGCCTCGTCGTGCGGGCTCCGGCCCCAGGCGCGGAGCGCAGCCCACGCCGCGGGCTGCCAGAGTGAGGCCCAGCTCGCGCGCACCGCGACGATGAGCGCGGGTAGCGCGCGCACCTCGAGGGTCGTCACGAAGAGCCCCGCCGCGCTGTGGCCCGCTTGGTCCTCGCAGCTCGCCGAGGACCGCAGGGCGAGCGGGGCGCCCAGCTCTGCGCAGGCGCGTGCCAGGGCGTCGCGCAGCGCGCTGCTGGGCTCCCAGCGAGCGAGGGCCGTGTCCAGGTCGCCGCAGGCCGCGGCCACCGCGCGCAGCGGCGTCGTCGGGTCGGGCAGCGCCGCGGGCAGCGCTGCGCGGTAGGCGCCTGTGTCGAGGCAGTAGCCCTCGGGCACCGGCAGGCCGGCGTCGAGCAGGGTGCGCAGACCGGCCGCCTTGCCGCCGCAGCGCTCCTGCGTCGCCTCGCGCAGCGGGATCAGCATCGGCGCACGCTAGTGCCCCGCCGCAGCCGGCGCGGGTTGCGAAGCCCGCCCGATGCCGGCGCTGCGCGCGAACGCGGCCGCGTCGATCAGCAGCAGATCGGTGCCCGCGGCCTGCGTGAGGGCGAAGGAGGCCAGCCCGAGCTCACGGGCGGCCGGCTCGTGCACGATGAGGAAGCCGACGCGCCAGCGTGCGATCCACGCCAGGAAGTGCGCACGCCGCGCGATATTCGTGGGCAGGTAGATCGCCCGAAAGCCGGTGAAGTAGTTGAGGTGCTCAGCGCCGTAAATGGCCACCAGGCTGCCCTTGGGGACGAAGCGGCCGAAGGCCGCGGCGAGGGGCACATAGTGTGAAGCCACCTCCTCCGGACCGTGCGGGATGATCTGGCCGCGCAGGAGCCCGCCGCGCACCGCCTCCCAGTCGCCGCTGCGACCGCCCAGCACCAGCAGGGCGAGGAGGCCCAGCGCCTGGGTCAGCCGCCGCCAGCGGGCTCGCGGCAGCCATCGACCGAGGGCGGCCGCCAGGGAGCCAGGGCGAGCAGCAGCGTCAACCACAGGTGCATCGGCGCGAAGAAGCGCGGGTCGGGATAGGGCGTCAAGCTGACGGTGGCGAAGGTGGCGACGGTCTGCAGCAGCGCGAGGCTCGCGAACAGACGCCGTCGCCGGCCGAGGGCGCCCCAGCTCGCCAGCAGCGCCAGCGGCGCCAACCCAAGCATGGGCCCCGCGGTGGTCGCGAGCGTGCGCAGGTTGCGCTGGGCGTAGCCGAGTCGCTGGCGCACCCAGAGCCCCGGGTCCGTGCGGAGGGTCGGCGGCTCCTGGCCCGGGATCCAATAGCTCAGGTGGGTCTCCGAGGCGTAGGTCGAGAAGATCATCGGCCAGTTGTCGCTGGCGAAGGGACGTCCGAAGCGCAGGGTGTTGCGAAGGGCCCAGGGTGACATCGTGAGGCTGAAGGCCGCGAGCACGAGCAACATCGGTCGTGCCGCCGCGCGCCACGATCCCAGCCGTCGCGCGAGGGCCCAGAGCAGCAGCGGGACGGTCGCCAGACAGAACGCGAGCTGGTCGAAGCGGGTCAGCGGCAGCGCGGCGAGGCCGACGCCCGCGAGCAGCGCCGCGCGCCTGGGAGGCCGCGAGCTCGCCAGCAGTCGGTCCGCGGCCACGGCGAACACGAGGAAGAGCATCATCGTCAGGGGAATGGCCCGCCCGGCCACGGCTTCGCCCCGATAGCCCGCATCATGGGCAAAGAACCACAGGTAGGCGGCCGGGAGCAGCCAGGCCTGCGCCGGCGCCAGGCGACGCAGCGGCCAGGCCAGCAGCGCCAAGGTACCCAGCAGCACCACGAGATTCGCCGCCGGACCCGCAGGCAACCCGAGGTCGAGCAGGCGATCGGTGATCCCGACGACCAGCGGGTAGAGCGGCGGGAAGGCGCGATTCGGCAGGGGCCAGCGCGGCTCGGCGTAGAAGTCGCGGCAGTAGTCCACGCTGTAGCCGCGTCCGTGGGTCAGGCTGCGACCGAGCAGGTTGTAGCCGATGGCGTCCGGCGAGTAGATGCGACCCAGGCCGCCGTGCAGCTGGCTCCAGAGCCAGCACCAGGCCAGCGCCAGCAGTAGGGCGGTGGCGAGCGGCCGCAGCGCGCGCGGCAGAGGTCGCCGATGGGGGCGCAGCGCACGTACCAGGGCTCCGTCTGAAGCCCCACGGAGACCCTTCGGGACGCCCTTCGCCGGCTGCGCCGTCGTCTTGGACAAGCCAACCCCAACTTCGAGCGAGCGAGGCTACAGACCGCCTCCCCGACTGTCCAGACAGGAGCCCAACAGCCAGGAGCTCGGCAGACGGGAGGTCCGACCGCCCCGGGCCTCGACCGGAAGGCTCGACCGACGACCCTCAGGACCAGCTCGAGCGGGTCCTAAGCGGCGGCTGGAAGGCCTCGATGGCCCGCACGGTGGCGCCACACGGGCGGCCCGGCCCGCTTGCGGTAAACGCTCGCCTTGCGGCATCGTACGCGCTCGACGGAGGTGAGCGATGGATCGGATGTTCTCGCGCGAGCTGACCGAGCGGGCGATCGTCGCCTGTAACGAGGACCGCGAGCACCTGCAGCGCGCGCAGCTCCTGACCGGACGCGTGATCTTGCGCGCGCTCGACGCACCCGATGGCAACGACGTGCAGATCAGCTACGACTTCCAGCGCGGTCGCTGCACGGCGCATCGTTTCGACGAGGCGCCCGCCCCGGCGGCGTTTCGCTCGACGCGCTTCACCGTGCTGCGCGATGGGCTGGTGCGCATCACTGCCCTCTACGAAACCTGGGCGCGACTCGATCGCGGCGAGCTGGAGCCGGAGGATGCGCTCCACTCACCCGACTACAAGCTCGACGGCAACATGGCGTTGCTCGTGCCGCTGACGCAGGCCGTCAACTCGTGGACGGCGAAGATTCGGGCGCTGCCGAAGTCGTACTGACAGCGCGCGCTGGGGCCATCGCGCCCGTGCGGCGCGTGGCCGCGGCTTGGTCGAAGGCAACCTGCTCACAGCCCTGAACAACTATGGTTCATCCCCCTGTAAACGATCACGCGACCCGAGCAGCGCCCGTAGCTGTCGGGCACCCTCGCAGGCGGCTGCCTCCGCGACGGCCGAGAGCGCCGTGCCATACGCCAGCTGCCGCGCGGGCAGGCGACAGAGCCACGCCGCGCCGTTGAAGCCATAGAGCTGGCGAGCGAGGGCGATCAGCGCGGCGGGTGTCAGGCTGTGGCTCAGCACGCGGCCCGTGCCGCGGCCGGCGGCGGCCTCCGGTAGCGGCTCCAGCGTCACGGTCGCGGCGCCGACGTCGGCGTCGAGAATCACCACCGCACCGACCGCCGCCACCGCCTCGGCCAGCTCCGGGGTCAGGCCGTGGACGGCCATCGCCTGCGCGCCGGCGCCGGCGCCCAATTGATCGAGTACGTGATCCAGCACGCGGGCGGCCACGCCGTCGTCACCCCGCAGCACGTTGCCGACGGCGAGGAGCAGCGTCGTCGCGCTCACGTTGGACCCTTAGTCGCGCGCGATCCGCTCGAGCAGCCCGCCCTGGCGGTCGCGCAGCTCGAGCACCAGCGGCATCTGGCCGAGCGCGTGCGTCGAGCAGGAGAGGCAAGGGTCATAGCAGCGAATCGCGTGCTCGACGCGATTCAGCATGCCCTCCGCCGGGGTGTGGCCCCGCACGAAGCGCTGCGCCGTTTGCTTGACCGCCTGGTTCATCGCCAGGTTGTTCTGGGCCGTGGCGATCAGCAGGTTGGCCGTGACGATGCACCCGTTCTCGTCGACGCGATAGTGATGAAAGAGCGTGCCGCGGGGCGCCTCGCTCACGCCGATGCCCTCGCGGTGGTTGAGCATCGCCTTGGCGCGAATGGTGGTGCCCAGCAGCACCGCGTCGTCGAGCAGCTCCTCGATGCGCTCGACGGCGTGCACCATCTCGATCAGCCGTGCCCAGTGGTAGTGGAACGAGGCGCAGACCGTGCCGGCGGCGTCCCCCGCGTGGTGCCGCAGCTCGCGCAGCTCGCGATCGGCGCGCGGGGTCCCTGCCGTCGCGGCCACGTTGAGCCGCGCCAGGGGCCCGACGCGGTACATGCCCGACGGATAGCCCATCGGCTTGTAGAAGGGGTTCTTGATGAAGGTCCAGGACTCGGACGCCTCGCCGAGGTAGGTCGCGTAGCGCTGCGGGGACAGGCCGTCGGCGACGACGTTGCCCTCGCCGTCGACGATGCGGATGTCGCCGTCGTAGTACTCGAGCTCGCCGTCGGCGCTGACCGTGCCGAGAAAGAGCGAGGGGAAGTCGCCGAGGTGGTCGACCTCCTCGCGAAAGCCGTCGAGCAGCGGTCGGAAGCGCGACCGCGCGAGCTCGAGCGTTTGATAGGCCTCGGGCAGCCAGCCGCGCGCCTCATCGCGGGCCGCGGCCGAGAAGGGCTGGTTGACGCCACCGGGCGCGGACCACGGCGGATGCACGCGGCGCCCGCCCAGCAGCTCGATCAACCGTTGACCGAATTGGCGCAGCCGAATGCCGCGGCGCGCGAAGTCGGGCTCGGTCGCGGCCAGGCCGAAGATGTGGCGCGTCGCCGGATCGGCGTCGAAGCCCAACAGCAGATCGGGCCCCGAGAGGTGGAAAAAGCTCAGGGCGTGCGACTGCAGCAGCTGGGCGTAATTAGCCAGGCGGCGCTGGGCCACCGCCGCCGGCGGCACGTCGACGCCGAGCAGCTGGTCGCCAGCCTTCGAGCTGGCGAGGATATGGCTGACCGGGCAGATGCCGCAGACGCGCGCCATCAGCCCCGGCATCTCCTCGAAGGGTCGGCCCTCGCAGAGCTTCTCGAAGCCGCGAAACTCGGTGACGTGGAAGCGCGCGTCGCGCACCGTGCCATCGTCGTCGAGCTCGATCGTGACCTTGGCGTGGCCCTCGATGCGCGAGACCGGGTCGATCAACAGTCGACGTGCCATCTCAGCCGAACCTCCGCGCGATCTCCGGCGTCCGTCCCTCGAGCAGCGCCAGCACCAGGTCGAAGATGCGGTCGGCGTCGGGCGGACAGCCCTGCAGAAAGTGGTCGACCTGCACCACCTCGTGGATCGGTCGCACGCGGGGCAGCAGGCGCGGCACCACCCCATCGCCCCCCAGCGGCAGGCCGGCGATGACCGTCGCCGATTGACGGTAGGCGCGGTCCAGCACGTCCTCGACGGCGAAGAGGTTGCGCATCGCCGTGACGTTGCCGGTGACGGCGCAGTCGCCGAAGGCGATCAGCACCTTGCTGCGCGCCCGGACGCGCCGCAGCACCTCGAGGTTGTCCTCGTTGGCGACCGCGCCCTCGACCAGCGTGATGTCGGCCGGCGGGAAGTCCTTGAAGTCGGAGAGCGGCGAGGCGCCGAGCTCGACGCGCTCGGCCAGCGCCAGCAGGCGCTCGTCGAGGTCCATGAAGGACATGTGGCAACCGGAACAGCCGCCGAGCCAGACCGTGGCCATCGGGGCCTCGCGGCCTGGGGCCTCGCGGCTTGGGGCCTCGCTCATCAGGGCCTCGCTCATTTCCGAATCCATTCGTGCTTCTCGCGCGCCGTGACGATGTACTGCAGGAAGGCGCGGTTCTTCGTCATCTCCCCCACGGCCGAGCCCTTGGCGAAGAGCGCGCCCGTCGGGCAGACCTGCACGCACTTGCCGCAGCTGGTGCAGCTCTCGGCCGTACCCCAGCTCTGTCCCAGATCGGCGATCAGCCGCAGCTCCGCGCCGCGTCCGGCCACGTCCAGGGTGTGGGCCCCCTCGACCTCGTCGCAGACGCGCATGCAGCGCCGGCAGAACACGCAGCGGTTGAGATCGAGCGTGAAGCGCGCGTGGCTGGCATCGACGGGCCGGCGGGGGTGTTGGTAGGCGACGCGGACGTGGTCGATGCCGAGACTGGTGGCGAGGTCCTGCAGCTCGCAGTGGCCGTTCGACACGCAGACCGCGCAGACGTGGTTGCCCTCGGCGAAGAGCAGCTCGACGATCAGCTTGCGATGCGCGTGCAGCCGCTCGCTCTCCGTGCGGACCACCATGCCCTCTTCGACCTCGGTCATGCAGGCCGGGTGCAAGCGCGGGCGGCCCTCGATCTCGACCAGGCACAGGCGGCAGGCGCCGATGTCGGAGAGGCCGCCGATGTGACACAGGCGTGGAATGCGGATGCCGGCCTCCCAGGCGGTGTTGAAGAGCGAGGTGCCGGCCAGCCCGGTCACCGTCTTGCCGTTGATCGTCAGCGTCTTGACGCTCATGCGGGCTCCGTCGCGGCGGCGGCCGCCGCTGCCTCGGCGTCGTGGTGCAAGCGCTGATCGAGCTCCTCAGGAAAGTAGCGCAGCACGCTGAGCACCGGATTGGGTGCCGTCTGGCCCAGCCCGCAGAGGCTGGCCTCGCGCAGCAAGGTCCCCAGCTCCTTCAGCAGCGCGAGGTCGTGCTCGCCGGCCTGCCCGGCGCAGAAGCGCTCCAGGAGCTGGTGCATCTGCACCGTGCCGGCGCGGCAGGGGACGCACTTGCCGCACGACTCGTCGCGGCAGAACTCCATGAAGTAGCGCGCGACGTCGACCATGCACGACGCCTCGTCCATCACGATCAGCCCGCCCGAGCCCATCATCGAGCCGGCCCCGACCAGCGATTCGTAGTCGACCGGGAGGTCGAGCAGGCGCTCTGGGATGCAGCCGCCGCTCGGGCCGCCGGTCTGGATCGCCTTGACGCGGCCGCCGTCGGCGATGCCCCCCGCCATCTCGTAGACGATCGTACGCAGCGGCGTGCCCATCGGCACCTCGACCAGGCCCGTGTGCGCCGTCTTGCCGGCCACCGCGAAGACCTTGGTGCCCTTGCTGCGCTCGGTGCCGATCGCCGCGAACCAGGCCCCGCCGTGGCGGATGATCGGCGCGATGTTGGCGAAGGTCTCGACGTTGTTGATCAGCGTGGGTTGGCCCCACAGCCCCTTCTCGGGCGGATAGGGTGGCCGTGGGCGCGGCTCGCCGCGCCCGCCCTCGATCGAGGCGATCAGCGCGGTCTCCTCGCCACAGACGAAGGCGCCGGCGCCGATGCGGATGTCGACGCGGAAGCGGAACGCACTGTCGAGCACCCGCGGCCCGAGCAGCCCCTCGCGCTCCGCCTGGCGGATGGCGCCTTGCAGCCGCTGGATCGCCAGCGCGTATTCGCCGCGCACGTAGAGGTAGCCCTGGTTGGCCCCCACCGCGTAGCCAGCGATGGCCATACCCTCGAGCACCCGGTGAGGGTCGCCCTCGAGCACGCTGCGGTCCATGAACGCGCCCGGGTCGCCTTCGTCGGCGTTGCAGACGATGTACTTCGTCGTGCCCGGCTGCTTGGCCACCAGCTCCCACTTGACCCCCGTGGGGTAGCCCGCGCCGCCACGGCCGCGCAGGCCGCTGGCCCGCAGCTCGGCCAGCACCTCTTGGCGCGACAGCTCCGACACGGCGCGCGCGAGCGCGCTGTAGCCGTCGGCCGCCAGGTAGCTCTCCAAGCGCTCGGGATCGACGCGCCCGGCGTTCTCCAGCACGATGCGCTGCTGGTGCGCGAAGAAGGGGTGGGCCGTGTCGAGGCGCTTGGCGGCCAACGCGGCCTCGGCCGCCGCATCGCCCGGTTGCAGCAGCAGGCCGGCCTCGCTCGGCGTGAGCTCGTGGAACACTGCGCCGTCGGAGGCCCGGCGCACCAGTGGCCCGCGGCTGCACAGCCCCAGACAGCCGGTCCCTTGCACCTCGACCTGCTGGCTCAAGGCGCGCGCCTCGACCTGCGCAGTCAAGTCGCGTTTCAGCTCCTCGGCGCCGCACGAGAGGCAACCCGCCGCCGTACAGCAGTGCAGTCGCTCGCGAAAGCCCTGTTGTCGCGCGCGCTCGGCGGCGGCGCGCTCATTGAGATCCTCGGGCGTCATGCGGTGATTCCGATCTTGTCCAGCTCCCGCTCGAGCTGCGCGGCGCTGACACGTGGCAGGATGCGGCCGTCCAGCACCACCGCAGGTGCCAGGCCGCAGGAGCCGATGCAGCGCGCCGACTGGACGCTGAGCCGCGCGGGGCCCGCTTCCTTGTCGGCGTCGGCGGCGGCGCAGGCGCAGCGGCGGCGCTCGAGTGCCTGGACGAGCTGCGGCGCGCCTGCGACGTAGCAGGCAGTGCCCAGGCAAACCACGGCGGTGTGCTCGGCCTTGGGCTGCAGCGAGAAGAAGTTATAGAAGGTCGCCACGCCGAGCACGCGGCTGGGCGGCAGCTTGAGCTTGAGCGCCACCTCGCGCAACAGCTCAGGGGTCAGGTGCCCGAAAAGCTCCTGGGCGGTGTGGAGCACCTCGATCAGCGCGTGCCCCGCGTAGGCCTGCCGCGACATCGCCCGCTCGAAGAGCTTCTGTCGGTTGTCCTTGGTCGCCGGCGGGGCTCGCCCGCTCGGGGGTGGTTGCGTCATGGTGCCTCCGCCGCTGCCCCGCCTATAACACTGCTGGCGGCGTCCTCAAAATCGCGTCGATGGTGCTGCATTCGGAGCCGCCGGCTACCGCGCTGGCCAGCGCCGACCGGCGCGCGGGCGGGACGGAAAAGCGCTCGTACAGTCGCTGCCTTAGGGGATCCGTCGGTGGATCCTGCGCAATCGCCGGGGCACTCGTCGCGCTTGCCACCGGGGGCGCGTAACAAACCGCAAATACACGATTAATGAATTGGCCAGCGGTTTGCATTGCCCGAGCCTGGCAAGGGACTGGAGCCGCCCAAGCGCAGCGACGGGCCAGCCCCCCAACACCGCAGCCCCGCGGCACGACGGACGGACGTGCGCAGAGGCTCAGGAGGTCGCCATGGCGAAGCGAGCGAGTGGCAAGGTCGGGCGTTGGAGCGTTGCCGTGATCGGTCTCGCGGCCCTGGTCGCTGTGCAGGCGGCTTGCAGCAATGACGACAACGAGATCGAGCCCTTCGGCTTCACCACGCTGAACATGCTCGAGTTCGAGACCCGGCAGGTCAAGTTCCGCTACTCGAACGACGCCAATCTGCCGATCGGCAACGCCAAGCTGCGCTGCGACCTCAAGGGCTTCACCAACGGTGCCCTGCTCGACCGCCGCGTCACCGTGACGGACGCGGCCGGAGTGGGCGTGCTGACCGTCCAGGCCAAGTACTCGAGCACCTTCCGCATCGAATGCGACGCCGAGGACGCGCGCGAGCGCGTCGCGATTCCCGTGTACGTGGCCAAGGAGTTCGGCGGTCGCTTGCGGGTGGTCGTTTCGCGCAATTCGGCGGCCCAGGCGATGACGGCCCAGGTGATGGTCGTGGAGAACCTTCCCTGCGTAGCCTTCGATCCGCTGCGACCCCCGGCGCCGAGCGGCGACGTTCCCAACGCGAATGTGCCCTCCGTCCCGCTCGAGACCAACGCAGCCACGCTCAACTTCGTCGGCCTGCGGCCGACCGTCGTCTATTCGGTGGTGGCGATCGGCAGGATCGGCGAGCAAACCGTCGCCGGTGGCTGCCGCGACCAGCTCTCGCTGACCCAGGACCAGATCGATCGCACCACGCCCTTGACGACCACCGTCGAGCTCGAGGACTTCGTCGCCGTGCCGCCCGACCCGAGCGCGCTGGTTCTGGTCACCAGCTTCGACTTCCAGCCGGTGGTGCTGCGCGGCGTGGGCGGTCTGCTCGAGCGCATGTCCGACGGCAACACCGATCCCGCCGATTACCTGCTGATGCGCATGCAGCTCCGCGACAACAACGGCCTGACCGACGGGTGCTGGCAGCCTACCGCAACGAGGTGGCGACCTTGCTGTCGCGCGACGCCACGGCCAGCGCCAACCGCATGTCGCTGCGGCGCGTCGCCACGGCCCTCAACAACACCAGCAACATCAGGCTCCACACGACGATGCTGATTCGCGACGAGCTGACGCAGGAGAACGGCGCGCCGCGCGGCCAGCTCACGGCGACGCACAAGTTCTTCAAGTTCACGGCGAACCTCGGCGGGAGCACGGAGCGTGACTTCTTCCTGCGCGATGGCCAGCGTGTCTTCGCCAGCCCGACGCTGCCGCGGCTCGAGGCGACGACGATGATCACGCTGCAGCAGGCCGACCGCATCGCGATCGCGCCGCACCAGCTCACGCTGCCGGTGGCCGACGCGATCCTCGGCAACCTGCTGCTCGAGCAGTTCGGGACCGTGCGCTTCGACCAGGTGATTCAGCAGTCGGTGCAGTGCAGCAACGTCGCCACCGTCGTCGACCGCTGGATCAACTCGAACGTCGTCAGGCTGCAGAACATCTTCGGCTTCGCGCTAGGCACGATTACCCGCATCTTCATCAGCGGGCTGTGCGAGGACGCGATCCAGGACGAGGCGCTCGAGGTGCAGCAGGAGCTGCTGCGCGATCTTCAAGCGGCGCGCGTCGACGAGACGCTGAAGCTCGAGGGCTCGGCCGGCGTGCTGCGCGCGGCCGACGGCCGCACCATCGAACGCCTCAGCTCCGGCTCCTGGGTCGGCGTCGGCTCCTTCTCTGGCCGCCGCCAGTAAGCATCGTCTTCGAGCCCACGCGGCGCCCGGCACGCGGCGCCCGGCTCCCGGCTGGCCCAACCCGCGGCGCTCCTGTAGACTCGGCACTCGGTCCTCGCTGAAGGCCCCGCGAAGAGCGTTCGCTCTCAGCGCACGGTCGGGTCGCACCGGCGCGGGGGCGGCACGCAGGTCTGGCGCCTGGCAGCGGGGGCGCGTCCCGTTAGCGGCGGGTTAAGGCACATGCAGGGCTCGGGCAAACTTCGCGTCTGGATCGAATACGAGCGGCAGCTGGTGGAGCTGCCGCTCGGCGAAAGCACCGCCGGCCGCGGCATTGAGTGCCGCGTGCGCTTCAACGACCCCACGGTCTCGCGGGCCCACCTGCGCATCGTCGTCGAGCGTGATCGCGCGCTGGCCGAGGACCTCGGCAGCAGCAACGGTACGTGGATCAACGACCAGCCCGTGTTGCGCAGCCAGCGGCAGCTCGCCGATGGCGATGTGGTGCGGATCGGGCAGCGGCGCCTGCGGGTGCGGATCGGCTTACCCGAGGACGCCGGCGCGGACGAGGACACGCTGAGCGCCGTCGACACCACCGCCGTCGCCATGGGCACGGCGCTACCGACGCCGCCGGACGACCTGTGGTGGGCCGATCTCAAGCCCGGCACCGTCCGACGCGAGACGCCGACGCCGCCCAACGCGCTGCCCGTGGTCCAGCTCGAGGAGCCGGTCTCGATCGACGAGTACAGAATCATCACGGTGCGGCTGCAGCACTGCCCACGCTGTCGCACGCCGGTCTCCTTCAATGACACCCTGTGCCCGACCTGCAGCTATCGCTGGCCGCGCGAGCACCCGAACGCTCCGACGCAGCCCTTGCAGGCGGTCGATCAGGACCGGCGCCAGCAGCAGCGCTGGCGGGTCGACCTCCCGGTGGTCTATGCGAGCACCGAGCTGACCTTCCACGGGGCGGTGCGCGACCTCAGCCGCGGTGGCGTCTACATCGTGACCGATCTGCTCGACCCCGAGGGCACCCCCTGTCGCGTCGAGCTGCTGCCCGAGGGACAACCGGTCAGGCCCTTCGAGGGCCTGTACGGGCACGTCGTCTCGGATGCCGCCGGGCAGGGCGGCCGTCCGCCCGGCATGGGCGTGCGTTTCACCTCGATGAACGAGGAATCCGCGCGCTGGCTCAATCGCTTCTTGAGCGAGCTCGAGGCCACGAGCTAGATCACGAGCTAGATCACGACCGAGATCTCGTCTCGTGCTATAGCGCGGCCCTTCAGCACGAGGAGCTGCGCCATGTACATCCTTCGCCTGCTTTCGCTGCTCACCGGCCTGATCCTCGCCAGCGCGGCGCAGGCGGCCGTGGTCGGCGAGCCCGTCGACTACCAGGCCGGCAAGACCACGCTCAAGGGCTTCCTCGCCTACGACGACGCGTTGCCCGGCAAGCGCCCCGGCGTGCTCGTCGTCCACGAGTGGTGGGGCCACAACGACTATGCGCGCGAGCGGGCGCGGCAGCTGGCCCAGCTCGGCTATGTGGCGCTGGCGATCGACATGTACGGCGAGGGCCAGCAGGCCACGCATCCGGCCGAGGCGGGCAAGTTCTCGGCGGCGCTGATGGCCCAGCTCCCCGTCGCCGAGCAGCGTTTCAAGGCTGCCTTCGAGCTGCTGGCGCAACATCCGCGCGTCGACGGCACGCGCCTCGCCGCGATCGGCTACTGCTTCGGTGGTGGGGTGGTGCTGCACATGGCGCGCGCGGGGATCGACCTGCGCGGCGTGGCGAGCTTCCACGGCAGCCTCGGCGCGCTGCGACCCGCCGAGCTCGGCAAGGTCAAGGCCAAGGTCCTCGTCTGCACCGGCGCCGACGATCCCTTCGTCAAGGCCGAGGAGCTCGCCACCTTCGAGCAAGAGATGAAGGCCGCGCGGGTCGACTACAAGCTGATCCGCTACCGCGGCGCCAAGCACAGCTTCACTAACCCGGGCGCCGACGCCCTCGGCAAGCAGTTCAACCTGCCCTCGTCTACAACGCCAAGGCCGACCAGGCCTCCTGGGCCGCGCTCAAGCAGTTCCTGCGGCGCGTGTTCAGTAGCCGCCTGCCGCGCGCAGCGCGGCGGGCCGGCCGCACGGACACCCCCGAAGGATCGAAGGCGTGGCACAATCGGCCGGCGATGGTCCCACCTGCGCGCTACGATCCCGACCGCCTGCTGATCCGCGACGGCTGGCGCCACTACCGCCCGCGCTATGCGCTTGGCGAGGTCTACGCCGGTCTGGCGGTGGCCGTCGCGCTCGCCGCCTGCACCCTCTGGGTGTTTTGGGCGGGGCGCCCATCCCGACCCGGAGCTGCTGGCGATGGGCACCGCCTTGCTCGAGGGTGAGCCGGCGCGGCCCGTCGTGCGCGGCGGTGGCGCGCCTGGGCCCGCGCGCGGTGCGCTGCCGGCGGACCTGGCCGCGCCGAGCTGGCGCGAGCTGCGCTGGGCGCACTATGGTGCCGACAAGCTCTACGAGAAGATCGACGGCCGCGCCGACTACTTCAAGAGCTTCGGCTTCCGCCGTTTGAGCTGGGTGGCGCTGGCGCTGCGCCCGCCGGGCGCGGCGAGCGTGGACCTCGAGCTCTACGACCTCGGCACGGCGGCCAGCGCGCTGGGCGCCTTCGCCGGGGAGCGCGCAGCCGAGACGCGGGTGCAGGTGACGCCCGCTGGCCTGGCCCAGCGCGCACCCAACGCCCGTTTCTTCACGCATGGGCGCTTTTACCTGCGGGCGATCGGCAGCGATGCGGGCGCCGCCGTGCGCGCGCAGCTCGATCACCTCGAGCGCCGGCTGCGCGCGGCGCTGCCGAGCGAGCCGCTGCCCTGGGCCTACGCGCTCTTCGGCCGAGCCCTCGGCCTCGACGCGGCGCGCGTCAGCTACCTGCGCGAGAACGCCTTCTCCTTCGGCTTCGCGCGCGACGTCTGGACCGCTCAGCTCGACGCGCAGACGCAGCTCTTCGTCGCGCGGCGGGCCGACGCGGCCCAGGCGCGCGCCTTCGCCGCGCGGCTGATGGAGGGCTTTGCCAGCTACGGTACGGCGGCCGGTCGGGCCGCGGGCGTGGCGTGGATCGCCGATCGCTACCTGCAGACGCTCGCGGGTGCCGAGAGCGCGGGGGTCTGGGTGCTCGGCGTGCGCGGCGCGCCGGATCTCGCAACCGCCGGCGCGGCGCTCCGGCGGTTGCGGGTGGCCCTCGCCGCCGGGTTGGAGGGCACCGATGAGTGACGAGGCGCGCGCGGCCGAACGCCGCGCCTTCCTCAAGCAAGCCGGCGCCGCCGTTGGCCTCGCCGCCCTCTGGGGCTGGACCACGCTGGCGCCTGCGCGCTGGCCGCTGTCGCTCCGCGACCCCGACGGTGAGCGTGGGCGACCGCGCCCTCGCGCGCGGCGCCTGCCCGCGGGGGGCTTCGCGCTCGCCGCGCCGGCCACGGCAGCGCAGCTCGGCGTGGCGCACGGCACGCGGATCGAGGCGATGCTGCGCGCGGCGCTCGACGCCGTCGGCGGCCTCGCGCACTACGTGCAGCGCGGCGACGTGGTGTTGATCAAGCCCAACGCGGCCTTCGAGCGGCCGGCCGCGCTGGGGGCCACGACCAACCCCGAGCTGCTCGCCGCACTGGTGCGCCTGGTGCGCGAGGCGGGCGCCGCCGAGGTGCGCGTCGCCGACAACCCGATCGAGTCGCCCGAGAGCTGCTTCGCGCGCAGCGGCCTCGGTCCCGCGGCGCAGGCCGCCGGCGCACGCCTCTACCTACCGGCGCGGAGCGATTTCGAGCTGCTCGAAACCCCGGGCGCCACCTGGATCACACGCTGGCCCTTCTTCTGGCGCCCCTTCGTCGGTGTGACCAAGGTCATCGGCGTAGCGCCGACCAAGGACCACAACCTCTGTCGCGCCTCGATGACGACGAAGAACTGGTACGGCCTGCTCGGCGGCCGCCGCAATCAGTTCCACCAGGACATCCACGGCATCATCGCCGACCTGGCGCTGCTGCTGCGCCCGACGCTGGTCGTGCTCGACGGCACGCGCGTGCTCTTTCGCAGTGGACCCACCGGTGGCAGCCTGAGCGACGTGCGCGCCGGCCGGACGATTGTGGTCTCGGCCGATTCGCTCGCCGCCGACGCCTACGGCTGGGACATGCTGCTCGAGCGCGCGAGCGAGCCGCTGCCGGCATACTTCGGGCGGGCGGCCGCCCGCGGCCTCGGCCAGCCGCGCTGGCGGAGCTTGCACCTCAAGGAGCAGCGAGTGGGATGAGTCGCGCGCTACGCACCTTCTTCGCCCCTAACGCGGACGGCTCGCCGTGGCTGGCCCGCGCACTGCGGCTGACGGTCTCGCGCAGCCTGACCCAGGGCTTCTTCCTGCTGCTCTTCGCCCTCTTGCTCTGGACCGCCTGGTTCAGCCGCCTCGGCGGCTACCCGGTCTCGCTCTTCCTCGAGCTCGATCCGCTGGTCACCTTCGCCACCGCGCTCTCGACCCACACGGTCTATCGCTGGCTCTGGCGCAGCATCTGGATCCTCGTGCCGACGCTGCTGCTCGGCCGCGTCTTCTGCGGCTGGATCTGTCCCTTCGGCACGCTGCACCAGCTCGTCGGCTGGCTGTTCAACATCCGCACCAACAGGATGAAGCTCGAGCGCAATCGCTATCGCTCGGTCTATCAGCTCAAATACTTGCTGTTGACCGCCTTCGTCGTGCTGGCCGCCTTCGGCGCGCTGCAGATCGGCCTGCTCGATCCGCTCTGCCTGCTGGCGCGCTCGTGCACCGTGGCGCTCTGGTCGGCCTTTGACGCCGCGTTGCCCGCGCGGCTCTCCGGTCTTTCGTCGGCACCCGGCACCGTCGATGCGCGCGTCTTCGCCGCGGCCTGGGTCGTTGGGCTGCTGCTGGTCGGCCTGGTCGGCCTCAATCTGATCATCCCGCGCTTCTTCTGCCGTGTGCTCTGCCCGCTCGGCGCCTTTCTCGGCGTACTGTCGCGCTTCGCCCTCTGGCGCATCGATCGCGATCGGACCAAGTGCACCGACTGCGACCTCTGCCTGCGCCACTGCGAGGGCGCCGCGGATCCGCAGGCGGCGCTGCGCAAGAGCGAGTGCTTCGTCTGCTTCAACTGCCTCGACGACTGCCCCGAGGACGCGCTGCGTTTTCGGCTCGTGCCACGCCCACGTCGTCCGCTCGTGCCTGCCGCCGCGTCCGTCGTTGCCGCCGCCTCGCGCTCGCGGCGCGCCGAGACCGAGCAGCGCGGCCCCGCCGTACCCCGGCGCCGGCTGCTGCTCGTCGCCGGCGCCGCGGCGCTGGCCTTCCCCTTCCTGCGCCGCTCCAAGGCGGCGAGTGCGCGCGGCTTCCACCCCAGGGCGATCCGTCCGCCCGGCACCGTCGCCGAGCAGGAGTTCTTCGAGCGCTGCATCAAGTGCGAGCAGTGCGTGCGCGTTTGCCCGACCAACGTGCTGCAGCCCTCGACCTTCGCCGAGGCCGGTCTGGAGGGCCTCTGGACCCCGGTGATGGATTTTCGCGTCGGCTTCTGTCAGCTCAACTGCACGCTCTGCAGCGAGGTTTGTCCGACCGGCGCAATCCAGAAGATCACCCGCGACCGCAAGCTCGGTCGCGGCGTGCACCGGGCGGCCGGACCGATCCGCCTCGGCACCGCGTTCTTCGAGCGCGGGCGCTGCCTGCCCTGGGCGATGGAAACCCCCTGCGTCGTCTGCGAGGAGGTCTGCCCGGTCAGCCCCAAGGCGATCGGCGCCTACGTCGAGACGATCACGCGCTGGGATGGCCAGCGCGTCACACTGCGCAAGCCGGTGATGCGGCCCGAGCTCTGTATCGGCTGCGGCATCTGTGAGCACGAGTGCCCGGTGGTCGACCAGCCGGCCGTCTACGTCACCGCCGTTGGCGATACCCGCGCCAGGGAGCGCTCGCTGCTGCTCGGCAGTCAGCGCGAGCGGGGCTGACGCGCGGCCAGAGCGAAGGGGTTGCTGATCTTGAGGCCTGCGAAGCGCAGGAAATCTCTGTCTCCGGTGATCAACTCCGACACGCCGTGCTCGAGGCACAGCGCGGCGATATGTGCATCGTGCACCAGGTTGCCGGCTGCCCCGGACTGCGCCAGCACCTCGTCGAGCACGGCGCGATGGCGCGCGGTCTCAGCCAAGAGCATCAAGTCCGGCGCGTCGAGGATCGCCGCGACGTCACGGCGTGCCCGTTCCAAAGGGCATCGGCGGGTGGTAGACCCGCGGATGCGTGATGATTCGCAGCAGCTCATAGATGCGGGGCCATGGAATGGCCCATGGCCGTTCCCCCTCGGCCAGCGCTCGTAGCAGAGCACCTGCCACCTTGTGGTGCGGGCTGTTGGCGATCAGCGCGTAGACCAGCACGTTGGTGTCGAGCGCCCTCACGGCCTCGACCCGCGCTCCATGACCTCAAACAGCGCGGTGCGATCGAGGATGTCCGCGCCCGGTTGAGCCTCTGCGGTCCAGCCCGTCAGGTGCAGGCGGTACCGGCTGCGGCGCGGCACGGGGGCCAGCGCCCGGCGCAACAGATCATTGGCGAGGGCGCCGACGGTCCTGCGTTCACCCGCCGCGCGCTGCTTGAGCTGCTTGAGCAGGTCGTCATCGAGCGCCAGGGTCGTGCGTGCCATGCATCGAAATGTGCCGGTGCTGCATCGAGATGTCAAACGGCCCCGGGAAAGGAGCGGCCCTAGCATGGCACCATCGACGGTCGCGGCCCCCCGTTGCCGCGGCGGTGCGCTGCGTGCGGCCGCACGCTCGCTCAGCTCATCAGTCGGTGGACGCGGCGACCGAGCCGGGTGACCCAGGGGGTGGTGCTACGCTCGGCGGTCAGCAGCGGCAGGTCGAGGGCGAGACTGAGCGCGATGAAGGCAGCGTCGTAGACGGTTGCGTCGTAGTCGAGCGCCGTTTGCAGCACGGTCGCTCGTTCGGGCTCGGCCGGTTCCAGCGGCGCCTCGAGGTGCAGCTCGAAGATGTCCCGCGCGAGCTCTGCGCGGAGCTCGCCGCGACGGACGTAGCTCCTCAGCACATTGGCCAGCTCCCAGTAGTGCAATGAAGGGACCACGAGCCGTACCTCGCCGTCGAGCAGGCGCTGTTGCCAGGCCCGCGCGGCGCTGGAGAAGCGCTCGGGCAGGTACCAGGCCACCGTCACGCTCCTGTCGATGACCAGCGCGCGTGGAGGCATCACCGATCTCGATCCTCCCGCAGCAGCGCCGCGGGGCTCTCGCGCAGGCGGAGCTGCCCGAGCTGCTCCTGCAACGCCGACAGCCGCTGGCGGTAGGTCTGGCGACGCTGCTCGGCGGCCTTGATCTCGACGAAGGTGCGCAAGGCCTCTTCGACCAGGCCGCTCTTGGTCCGCGCCCGCGCAAAGCGCTGCGCCTCCCGCACGAGCTCGTCGTTGAGCACGATGTTGGTTCGCATACCCCCAAACATACACTACGTGCATCGAGGGCGTCCTCGACTGCGCGTGGCGCTGGGCGGGCGGCGCCGCCGCGCGTACAATCGGCGCCCGGTGGGGCGCTGAGCAAGGAGCGCGGCGATGAGTGAGCACGACGAGAGCGGGCAGGAACGCGAGCTGACGCGGCGGCGGCTGCTTGGTCTGGGCACGGCGGCCGGCGCTGCCTGGGCGCTCGGCGGCCTCGGCATCGGGAAGAACGCGGCCGAGGCGGCCCGCCGGGCCGCGAAAGCGCCGGGCGCCGCGGTGGAGTGTGTGCCACGCCGGGCGCTCGGTCGCACGGGCGAGCAGATCCCGATCCTACTGATGGGCGGCGCGATGTTCTTCGAGCCGCACTTCGACCCAAGCTGGCCGAGGCACTGCGCTGGGGCGTGGATTATTTCGACACGGCCGATTGCTACGCTGGCGGTAGCAGCAGAGACGGCGATCGGCAACTTCACACGCGCGCGTGCGCGCTCAACTCTGGATCACCAGCAAGAGCGACGAGCACGAGCCCGAGGGCTTCACGCGCACGCTCGAGCGCAGCCTGCGCCGGCTGCAGACCGATCACGTCGAGATGTACTTCCTGCACATGTTGCAGCGGCCCGAGCTGCTCAGCTCTGCGCTCAAGGCCACTGTCGAGCGGCTGCGCAAGGCCGGCAAGCTGAAGCACTTCGGTTTCTCCTGCCACCACGGCAACGTCGCTGAGCTGCTCCAGCACGCGGCCAAGCTCGGCTGGGTCGAGGCCGTGATGTTCCGCTACAACTTCCGCAACTACGGCGACGCCGCGCTGAACCGGGCGATCGACGCCTGCGTCAAGGCCGGCGTCGGACTGATCGCGATGAAGACGCAGGGCTCGGCGGTGTCCTTCGCGCCGCGCGTCGAGCGCTTCGCGCGCATCGGGCGCTGGACGCGGGCGCAGGCCGTGCTGAAGGCGGTGTGGGCCGACGAGCGCATCAGCGCCGCCGTCTCGCACATGGACACCTTCGAGAAGCTGCGCGAGAACGTCGCCGCCGCGCTCGACCGCAGCAAGCTGGGCGCAGCCGAGCAGGCCGAGCTCGAGCGCTATGCCACCGCCACGCGCGGCTTGGCCTGCGACGGCTGCGACCAGCACTGCGGCGCCGCCCTCGCCGCGCCGCAGGCCATCAGCGACACCCTGCGCGCGCTGATGTACCACGACGTCTACGGCGAGCCCGCGCGCGCCCGCGCCCTCTTTGCGCGCTCACCCCCCCTCGCCCCACAGCTCAGCGGCCCCGAGCTCGCAGCCGCCGCCGCCCACTGCCCCCACGGCCTCGACCTGCCCGCCCTGCTCACCCGCGCGGCGCGGGTCCTGGCGTGACGTGCCGCGCCGCGGCCCGCCTCGAGTCGCGCCCTGGCCCCGCTGCGCCGACGGGAGCCGCCTGGAACCGATTTTGCACCGGCCGAGCATCCGAGCCATGGGGGTGGGCTGTCGGCTCGGGCCAACGGCGACCTTCGCCGCCGGCCGGGACGGGGCGGCGCGCCGCCCGGAAGGGACGTGGAACATGGTTGGTCCAAGAGGTCCTTTGGCGGGCCGCCTCGGTTCGGCGGCGGCGGTAGCCTCGCTGCTCGTGGGGCTGCTCATCGGGTTCACATCCGGCATCGCCGGGGCGAGCGAGCTGGCGTCAGTCAACGCGCCGGTGCTCAACGGATGGCGAGCGCGTTTCGACCAATACCGAGCCAACCGCAGCCTGGCCCAGAGGGCGATCGCGCTCGCCACGACATGGCGCGCATCGGGCGCTCCAGCCATCGAGAAGGCCCACGAAGCCCGACTGCATGCGTTGAAGATGCAGAAGTGGGGCCTGGCCGCACCGGCGACCGCGTCGGCTCTGAGCATCGCGTCGCATGCCCTGCTGCCGGGCGTCTACTGGTTCTGGCAGGCGATCTGGACCTCCGCCCTGCGCGCGGGGCTCTGGGGAGCTCTCGGCGCCTCGGCCCTCGCCGGCGGTGGCATGGTGACGGATTGGTTGAGGGTCAAATCCCTCACGGGGCTAGAAACGACCTCGTCCGGGAATGGGTCGCCGGCAGGTCAACCAGATCGACGAACCGAGGCCTTCGCTTGGGTCGCGAAGCTCGAAGCTCTCGTGGCTCGTCTGGGCAAGGCGCAAGGCTCGAGTTCCCGGAAGGACGGCCAGACTAGCGGGGAGGCTCCCAAGCTCACCTGGCTGCTCTCCAAGGACTTTCGCGCGGGCCGCCGTGCTGCGCGGGAGCTCGCGGCGCAGGTCCCGCCCGAGCTCCAAGGCGATGCTAAGGCGGAGTGGCACGCCAACAACGGGGCGCGCTTGGGCGGCCGTGCGATCGGCTACGGGCTCTTCGGCCTCGCCGGGCTCGATCTTGCCACGATCGCCTTCGTGCTGGTGGCCCCGATCCACTGGTATGTCGGCTTCGCCATCACCAAGTCGGCCGTCATCGGCGGCGCTCTCCTCGCCATGGCCACGAGCGCCGGGCGGGCCCAACGTGAGATCGAGGCTGCGGCAACCCTGGAGGCCGCGTGGCAGTCAGGTGACGGGTCACCGCCGGCCTGGGAGCAACTCGAAGAGAGCGAGAAGGCCGCGCTGAAAGCCTGGGCCAAGACGCGCCTGAAGCCCCCCGCCGAAGGCAGCACGCTGCTCGAGAAGCTCAGCGGTCGCTACGCCAAGCTCGTCACCAAGACGCCCGAAGATGCTGCCCAGCTCCAGGGCCTGATGCGGACGCTCACGCGGGGCGCCGAGCCGTGATCGCGAGCCATCGCCCCGACCTTCCCAGCACCACCCGAGCTCGCCCTCACCCCGTGGCCAACGGGCACACCTGCCACTCTAGAACCGACCACTGCGTTGGCCACCCGGGATCCAACTGGGCTCCGATTCTCGGTGCCCGCACGCGCCGCCGCCGCGCCTGTAGGACACAGACATACCCCGCCATTTCGGATGTTTAGCCAATCGTTGACTTCGGGCACGGCACGTGCTTCATTGCGTTCTTAGCAAGCGGGCGTACAATACTGTCGGTTAACATGCGATTATGTAAGACACGGGATACATTGGGGTATCCTGGCGACATTCCGGGCCGGATCCGGAGGCGGCGGCACTCCGGCTCCAAGCCCACGGAGAATGCACTTGAGTTCACACCTTCTGGATCCGGTTTCCGACACGCTTCATGGCCTTCTACCGCCCGCTCTGTGCTCCGAACGTAACCTTTGCGAAGCCATAGGACCTGACCCCGCCGCCAGGGCTGATGCCCCATCTCGTCGAGGCCTCGGAGTGGCGAGCCGCGCTCCGCTCCGCGATCCGCGCGGCGCGCGCTGCTCCTGCTCGTCTCGGCAGGGGCCCCCATCCGGCCTGGGCGGTCCGCCCGGGAAAAACCACGGAAAAGGAGCTGTCCGAGAGCGGCGGCGGTGGCGGAGGAGCGGGCGGCGGGAACGAGGACGCCACGAAGGCGACGGTGGCGCCCGAAGCGACGACTGCCCCGACTGCGGCGGCATCCTCCCAGGCGCATGCCTGGGAGGTATTTTTTGAGACCATGAGTCTTGGAGACAGCGCATCGGATGGCAGGCCTCCCGTTTATCAGGACAAGGTTCTTGGACTTCCTGCCGTAGTTCACGTCAATGGAGCAACCGACGCTCAGCTTCGCGCAATCCTTGCTTCCGAACCGAGCGAGGGCGACCATGCGGCACCCTGCTCGATCGACCCGTGTCCCACGTGAAGGTAGCCGTGGACGGTGCGATGACCGACGCCCAGTGGGCGTCGGTGAAAGCGGGCGTCGAGCGGCTCTTTGCGCCGGCGGATGGCGCCGTCAGGAAGAGCATCGCCGATGATCGAACGCGTGCCGGTGAAGGTCGAGGCATTGTTCGACACGCAATTGCCGGGGCGATCGAGAGCGTGGAGAAGGAGCCCGAAAACGCGCGTGAGCGGGCGCTTGCGCTTGTGGCGACCCGTGGCGAGCGGTCCTACGCCGCCGCCCGCGCGATGCCTGGCAAGCTGGCCGCCATTCCGGGGCACGTCCTGGAGGCCGCGAGGGTGCCGGGCAGGCGATCATGCATCCGAAGGCCTGGTGGGTGGACAAATCGTCCGGAGGGGCGCAGCGTCGCAATCAGGCCTTCGGTGGGGTGTGGGGCTTTGGCTGGACGCTCGTCGATGTGGGGCTCTGGCTGGGGGTGGTCGGTGGCGGGCCGGGCGTGATCGCCTTCGCGCTCTCGATGGGCCTCAATCACGTCTGGAGCGTGTGGCCCAATGAGTTGAATGATGCCTTCGCCTACGGCGGATGGACGCGGGTCTCTTCGGCACCAAGGGTGGTACGCGCGCCTACGAGGCCAACGACCTGTTGATGATGCACTTCGGCCTCGGTCCGGCCTTTAAGGGGGACGAAGCGGCGGCAAAGAACGCGATTGCCGCGAAGCTGGGCATGACGGCGGCCGAGCTCGGCGATGTCTTTTCAATAAGCTGGCGGCCAGTTGAGAACTCTAACCCGGGAGCTGCGGCAGCACGCAGCGCCGCGCGGGCAACCATGGAGAAGCAAAGCCGCGAGCACCGGGAGGCGCTCGCCGAGGTGCTGGCGGCGGGCGATGGAAAGTGGGGGGCGATCCAGGGCGCCCGGTCTGTTGTGACGGATGAAGATAAAAGTGGGCCGCTTGGGGCGGGCAGCGGCCGCCTTCAGTGGTGTCGAAGATCAGGCGAACAAGCTCGGTCGGGCCGTGGCCTCCGGGACGGATGCCAGCAAGGGGAATCCGTGGCAGCGCATCGGTAGCTGGATCGAGGAAGCGCGCTGCGGAAGGGACAGATTGCTCACCTGATCAACGGCTCGGCGTGGATGTTGGTCTTCCTCGAGCTATCCTACCGGCGGCTGGAGCTCCTTTGGTGCCCTCTCCCTGCCGGCCCTCGCGATCGTGGCGACGGCGGTTCCCGCGAGCCTGATCTGCTCCTCGGGCTTCTGGGGCTCCCAGGTGATGAATCGCCAGCACCTGTTGACCTCGGGGGGCCGCTGGGTCTTCAGCCTGATCGGCGACACCTTCTTCCGCATCAACTCGAAGATCGCCCAGACGGGGAGCCTTTGGCTGTGGGCCGCCGCCATCGCCACCGAGTTCGGTTGGGCCGGTTATCGTTATGTCACGGGTCTGGTTGGGCAGCGCGAGGGACCACCTCACGGTGTCGGCCAGCTCTTGAAGGGCGTCGGGCGCGTGTTGAAGACGGAGTTCACGGCCGACGAGAGGCCCATCGGGGAAAACGCCAGTGGCGTCGTGACGTTGGTACACCCGAGCGCCGTCACCGCACCGGACGAGCTTGTGACGAACCAGTTAGGTCAACTCGATCTGAGACGAGAGCAGCGCCCGAGCGCCGTCACTGCAACCGGCGAGAAGCCTGTGGCCATCATTGCCCTCGCGGATAGAGACCAAGCGTTCAAGAGGGCTGTCGCGGACCAGCTCAGTCGCGAGCTCCGGGAGAATGCGCTCTACAACCTCGGCATCGAGGGGGTGGCCGGCGGCGGGACGCCGGGGCGGCTCTCGGCTGGTCCGCAGAAGGCCGTGGACTTGGTCGCGCAGCTGGAGAAGGGGCTCAGCCCGGAGGAGCAGAGCGTGCGGGATGCCTGGCGCCGTGAGCTGACGCCGAAGGGAAACCAGCCGACTTGGCGCGCGAGCGCTCGCGACCGGTTTAGAAAAGCAATGACTTGGGTGACGAGCCGTCGCCCGGCCGGCATCGCTCCTGCCATGGCGACTGCCACCGCCCATTGAGCGGCGTTCGCAGCGTGCCGGCTTATTCTCGCAGGGTGCCACCAAGAGCGGCATGCGTCTGGGCGCCCGCTGCCGTCGCCCATTCTGCCGGAGCCGATGCGTTCGTCGCGCGTGTGTGTGGCCCGGTCTGACCATAAGCGCCGGTCTGATCGTCGCGCCGCGGGCTGCCGCGCGTGCGCGCGCGTCTCGCTCTCGCGAATTGCAATGTGCTCGCCCGACCAGCGCTCATTCGGCGTTTGACACGCTCGGTCGCGCGTCGCTATCGTCCCGCTGGCAGCTTTTCGGCCCGGTGCACGCGCGCATTCCTCGCGCGTCGCCGGCGGCTGACGACCTCGCTGCACGAGGAGGACCGCCGTGGCCAGTGGCATCGTCGCTCGTCTCTACAACCTGTGGCGGGGTTTTCTCAGCCTGTGGGTTTCGGACCTCGAGAAGGGGCATCCGGAGATCGCCTACGAGAACGCGATCAACGCGATGGTGGAGAAGTTCGCGGCGCTGAAGAAGGCGACGGCGGGGATCATTCGGCGGCGCGATGACCTGACGGCCCGGCTGGAGAGCGCGCGGAGCGAGCTGAAGCAGGTGGAGGCCGATCTCAACGCCGCGCTGGGCACCGACCAGAAGGACCTCGGTCTGGTTTTGATCCAAAAGAAGCAGGCGCTGGTCGAGCAGATCGCGGAGCTGGAGGCCGAGCTGAGCCAGGCGGTCGGCGACGCCGACGGCGCGAAAGCCAGCTTGCTGCAGGTGCAGAGCGAGATCGGCAAGCTCAAGGCCGAGAAGGACCGGATGCTCGGCAAGCTGGCCAGCGCGCAGGCGCGGCTGCGTATCCAGGAGCAGCTCGACGGGCTCTCGGTCGATGCGGAGGTCAAGGCGCTCGAGGGCGTGCGCGACCACATCAAGACGGCCGTCGCCGAGGCCAATCTCGGGCAGGAGCTGGGGTCGACCGATCTCGACACGCGCCTGGCCAAACTGCGGCAGTCGGCCGGCAGCGTGACCGCCAGCGACGAGTGGGAGAAGCTGAAGGCGGCGCGGGCCCAGGGCGCCCAGCGCACCTTATAGGAGACCGCTGGGAAATTGCTGCGCCGCCCGATCGCGGCGTTAGGAGGCCGGTCGAAACAAATGCGCCACCAAGCAGCGCCGAGACGCCCGCGCGGCAAGGCGCGACGAGGGCGCACACCCGGCGGTATGCAACCGAGGAGCAACGCAGCCACGCGGGATGGATCGGCGCTGCAACTGGCGCATTTATTTCGACCGGCCGACTTAGGGGTGCACTCCGGTGCTCAGGTACCGGACCGTACGTTCCGCTCCGGGGAACCCGTCGCCTGCGGCTCGGCGGGCGGCGCCTGGCTGGTGCCAGGCTGGCAGCGCTGCGCCTTGCGCTCGGACGGCTCGCGACATTTCCCAACGGTCTCCGAGGAGCCTGTCGGAGAGCTGCTGCGAGAAGGAAGACACCGATGAAGCTCACACCTTTTGCAAAGTTCTTCGTCACCCTCGTCGTGCTGGCCGTCCTCGGCTACGTCGCCTATGTGCGCTTCAGCGGGCGCGTGCGCGACTGGGCGACCGAGGGGTGCAGCCGCGAGGCGCCGGCGGCGGGTAGCGCGACGCGGGCGGCCGATCCGGTGTCGAAGGGCGACTTCGAGGCGCTGGGTCGCGCGCCGGCCGATCCGGCGCGTAATGCTACGGCGGCCGGGGTGACGGTGGCGACCGTCGGCGGCGGGCGGCTGGCGCGGCCGCTGGTCGTCGGCATCAACACCTGGGCCGGGCACGCGCCGGGCATCGTCTTCAACCGCGGGCTCGAGCCGAGCGAGCGCTCGCTCTACAGCAAGCAGCTCGGGCTGGCGGTGAAGCTCGTGCTGCTCGAGGACCCCGCGGCCAAGCTCGCGGCGTTCAAGAAGGGCGACGTCGACATCATGTGGGACACGGTCGACAATTGGGCGCGTGAGGCCTCGCTGCTGAGCGAGAGCGGCGTGGCGGCCAAGTCGATCATCCTTCAAGACTGGAGCCGCGGCGGCGACGGCATCGTGGCGCTGTCGTCGATCACGTCGGTCGAGGCGCTCCGTGGCAAGACGATCGCCTGCACGCAGTTCACCCCCTCGCACTTCCTGCTGCTCTTCCTGCTGAGCCAGTCGGGCCTCAGCAGTGAGGAGCGCGCCGCGATCGAAAAGGGCCTCGTCTTCACGCAGGACGCGCCGGCGGCGGCAGCGATGTTCAAGGCCAAGCGCGTCGAGGCGGCGGTGACCTGGGAGCCGGATCTCTCGGGCGCGGTGGCGGCGCGGGCGGGCGAGGCCCACGTGCTGATCTCGACCGCGGCGGCGACGCACGTCATCGCCGATACGCTGGTGGCGCGGCAGGAGCTGATCGACCAGGCGCCGACCAGCCTGCAGGCCTTCGTCCAGGGCTGGCTGCAGGGCATCGAGCTCTTGCGTGAGGACCCGACGGCGAGCCAGCTAATCGTCGGCGAGGCGCTCAAGCTCGACGCCGAGACGGTCAGCGGGATGCTCTCGGGCCTCAAGCTGACGCCCTATGCCGACAACGCGGCCTTTTACGGGCTGAGTGGCGGACGTTCGCACTTCGCCACGCTCTTCGACACGGCGTTCATCATCTGGCGCAAGAAGGGGCTGGTCACGCGACCGGTGGATGCCAAGGACTGGGTCGATACCCGCTTCCTGCAGAGCCTGGCGCCGCGCTACGCCGGCCAGCAGGTGGTGGAGCCCAAGCTCGCGGCGAAGGCGCCGTCGATCAAGGACCGGGCGATCATCAACAAGACGATCCAGATTCACTTCACGCCCGGTTCCGACACGATCATGGAGGGTAGCCACTTCGTGCTCGACGCGCTCGGTGAGACGATGGTCGCCTTCGGCAACACCTACCTGCGGGTCGAGGGCAACACCGACGCGACGGGCAGCGCGGCGGTCAACCTCACGCTCTCGCAGCGGCGGGCCGTGGCGGTGCGTGACTACCTGCTACGCGAGTTCCCCTCGCTGCAGGCCGCGCGCTTTCAGACGATCGGTCACGGCGAGCAGCAGCCGGTCGCCAGCAACGAGACCGAGGCCGGGCGCCAGCTCAACCGTCGCACGGACATCAAGGTCATCCTGGCGGCGCCCTGAGCGCGCCGCGCGCGTAGCGAGCCACTGCCCCAGCGATGCCCAGGGCCGACGAACTCTTTGCCATCCGTGTGCCGCTGCGGCGCTCACAGCGGCTGGCGTTGGCCGTCGTCTCGCCGGCGCTCTTCGTCGGTGCCTGGTGCTTGCTCTCCTACGGCGGCCTGGTCTCGGCCGATTTCCTGCCCTCGCCGAGCGCGGTGATCAAGGGCACGCTGCAGCTCTTCATCGAGCACGACCTGGCGCTGGCGATCTGGATCTCGACGCGGCGCATCCTCGTGGCCTTTGCGCTGGCCGCGGCCGTAGCCTTTCCCCTCGGCATCCTGATGGGCGCCTTCGCGCCGATCGAGGCGGTCTTCGAGCCGATCGTTGCGCCGCTGCGCTACATGCCAATCTCGGCCTTCATCCCGCTCTTGATCCTCTGGTTCGGCATCTTCGAGAGCCAGAAGATCGCCTTCCTCTTCCTTGGCACCTGCGTCTACCTGCTGCCGGTGGTGGTCAGCGCGATCAAGGCCGTGCCCGACGAGCTGGTGCAGACCGCGCGCACACTCGGCGCCTCGCGCGGGCAGGTGCTCCGCACCGTGCTGATACCGGCGGCGCTGCCGGAGATCTTCGACTCCTTCCGCGTGATGAACGCGATCGCCTGGACCTACGTGATTCTGGCCGAGGCGGTGAACCCGCAGCATGGCCTGGGCTACATGGTCGAGCTGGCGCGCACGCACAGCAAGCCGGCTTGGAGCTTCGCCGGCCTGGTCGTGATCGGCGGCATCGGGTTGCTCACCGACGCGCTGATTCGCGCGGCGGCGCGGCTGCTCTTCCGCTGGCGGGAGGCCGCATGAGCGCGGCCGGCGCTGCGACGCAGCCGCCAGCTGCGGGGGTCCCGCTCAAGCTCGAGCTCGCGGGGCTGCACGTCAGCTACGTCACGCGCGAGGGCGCGGCGATCGAGGCCGTCGGTGGGATCGACCTCCAGGTGCCGGACAAGCCCGGGGTCGGCGAGGTGATCGTCCTGCTCGGCCCCTCGGGCTGCGGCAAGTCGACCGTGCTGAAGAGCATCGCCGGGCTGCTGCGGCCAACGCGCGGGGAGGTGCGCGTCGGCGGTCAGCCGGTGACGGGCGTCGGGCGCGACCGCGGCATGGTCTTTCAGCAATACACCTCCTTCGGCTGGCTGAGCGTGGCGGACAACGTGGGCTATGGCCTGCGGCTGGCGGGCGTGCCGCGGGCGCAGCGCCAGGAGCAGGTCGAGCACTACCTGCGCTTGGTCGGCCTCTACGACTACCGCAAGCTCTACCCGAAGAGCCTCTCCGGCGGGATGAAGCAGCGCGTGGCGATCGCCCGCACGTTGATCAACCGGCCGCGCCTGCTGCTGATGGACGAGCCCTTCGGCGCGCTCGACCCGCAGACCCGCTGGGAGATGCAGACGCTGCTGCTCGAGATCGCGCGCCGCGAGGACGCGACGATCGTGCTGGTGACGCACGATGTGAGCGAGGCGGTCTACGTCGGCGACACCTGCTACGTGCTGACGCCGCGGCCGGCGCGGATCGTCGAGCGCGTCGACGTGCCGAGCTTCGGCGACCGCACGCCGGCGCTCAAGGCCGCCCCGGAGTTTCGCGCGGTGGAGCAGGCCTTGCTGGCACGCCTCTACGCGCGGGTACCGGGCGCGGCGACGGCCGGCACGCCATGAGCGAGCCCGGCGGCAGCGGCCCCGTGGCGCCGCGCACCACGGCGACCTACGCGCGGCGCCTCTTTCACAATGTCTATAACTACAGCCTGCTCGGCGGGGTGGCCGCCGCCGCGCTGCTGACGGGGCAGTGGTGGTTGTTGGCCTTCGGCGCCGGCGCAGAGGCCTTGTGGATGCTCTACGCGCCCAGCTCCGAGCGCGTGCGCCGGCGCGTCGATCGCGGGCTCGACGCGCGCGATCGGGAGCTGCTGCTGGCGCGGCGCGCCGCCCTGCTCGAGACGCTGGGTCGGGCCGAGCGCGCGCGCTGCGACCGCTTGATTACGCGCGAGGGCGAGATTCGGCGGCTGGCGGAGCAGAACCCGCGCTTCGAGCGCGCGCTGCTCGCCAGCGAGCTGCGGCGCCTGCGCCAGATCGTCGACGACTTCGTCGAGCTGGCGACGACCGCCGCGCGCTTTCGCGCCTATCTCGCCGCGCAAGACCTGGCGACGCTCGAGCACCAGGCGCGCGCCTACGAGCGGCAGGCGGGCGAGGCCGAGGGGCCGCAGCGCGCGCTGGCGCAGAAGAACCTCGAGGTGGTGCTGCGGCGGCAGGAGCGGCTGCGCGAGATCCGCACCTTCGTCGCGCAGACCGGCGGCCAGCTCGACCTGATCGAGAACACGCTGCACCTGCTCGGCGACCAAATCGTCTCGATGCACAGTCCGGGTGAGCTGACGCATCGGCTGGACGAGCTGATCGACGGGGTCGATGCCGTGCGTCAGGCCGCGGGCGTGGCCGAGCAACTGCGCGCGAGCGCGACGCAGGAGGCGTGATGGCAGCAGCGGAGACGAAGGGCGCAGTCGAGACGAAGGGCCCAGTCGCGACGAAGGACGCGGCCGCCCAGGGCAACCGGCTGCCGGCGTGGGCCAGCGAGCTGCGGCGGCGCTACCTGCGCGGCGAGGTCTATCAGTTCATCCTGCACGGCAACGTCAACGACCTGGTGCTGCACGAAGGGCAGCCGCTGGCACTGGACGAGTTTCTCTGCAAAGTGCTGCTAGGGCCGAGTCGCGACACGATCGCGCTCTACAACAGCGCGACCGGCGTGCGCTTCGCCAAGCGCCGGGAGGGCCTCGGCGGGCTCGACGAGCTGCTCCTGCACCGCAGCCGCGAGCGCGTGCTGCCGGCGCTCGAGCGCCTGCTGCTGACCGAAAGCCGCTTCGCGCTGCTGCTCGAATACGGCGAGATGCTGGCGCCCGCCGGTGATCTGGCGCTCTATGGTGAGGCCGACCGCGCGGCGCTGGTCACCCTGCACCGCTGGGCCGCCCTGCCCGCCGTCGAACAGGCGGACAACCTGATCGTGCTGCTGACGGAGACGGTCAGCGAGCTGCATCCGCGTTTGGCGCACAACCCGCGCGTGGCCTCGATCGCGCTGCCGCTGCCGGGCGCGGCCGAGCGGCGCGCGCTGATCGCGCACCTGCTGCCGCTCTTCGACGAGGCGGCCCAGATCACGCTGACCGAGGCCACGGCGGGGCTCAAGCTGGTGCAAATCCGCACGATCCTCGCGCCGCAGGACGTCGAATCGAACGTCGAGCAGCGCAAGCGCTACCTGACGCAGCTGCTCGGCGCCGGGGCCAGCGCCGAGCGGATCGAGGGCCTGGCGCGCTTGACCAAGGGCATGCCGCCGGAGGAGATCCGCGGGCTGCTCGCGCCGGAGCCGGTCGCCGCCGCAGCGCTCGCCGGTGGCGAGGCGATCGGCCAGATGGTCGCGCTGGTGACGCGGCAGAAGCGCGAGATCATCGAGCGTGAGTGCGCCGGCCTGCTGCAGTTCGTCGATCCGCGGCACGGCTTCGAGGCCGTCGGTGGGATGGACGAGGTCAAACGCGAGCTCGGGCGGGTGGCGCAGGCGATCCGCGCGGGCGACACCGCGCGCGTGCCGATGGGCTTTCTCTTCGTCGGCCCGATGGGCACGGGCAAGACCTTCGTTGCCGAGGCCTTCGCCAAGGCGTCGGGGCTGACGGCGGTGAAGTTCGGCAGCTTCCGCTCGAAGTGGGTCGGCTCGACCGAGGCCAACCTGCAGCGCATCCTCGACCTGCTGCCGGCGATGGGCCAGGTGATCGTCTTCATCGACGAGGTCGACCGCGCGCTCGCCGGTGGCAACCCGGGCGCCGACGGCGGCACCGAGAGTCGCGTGATCGCGCGGCTCAAGGAGTTCATGTCCGACGGGCGCAATCGTGGCCGCATCCTCTTCGTGCTGATGACCAACCGGCCCGACCTGCTCGACACGGACATCAAGCGCACCGGCCGCCTCGACCGCAAGATCCCCTTCTTCTATCCGCAGACCGTGGCCGAGGTGCAACCGGTGCTGAGCGCGCTGCTGGCACGCCACCACCTCGTTCCGGATTTCGACCCGGCGGCCCAGGCGGCCACGATCGTCGCGCCGCTCGTCGGTTACTCCAACGCCGACCTCGAGGGTGTGGTGCTGCTCGCCGCCTCACTGGCGGATTCGGCGGGGCGCCGCGATCGACCGGCGCTCGAGGACTTCCAGCGGGCGGTCGCCGACTACCTGCCCGCGCGCGACCTCGAGATGCTGAGCTACATGGAGCTGCTGGCCGTCTACGAGGCCTCCAACCGCAGCATGCTGCCACCCAAATACGCGGCGCTCACGCCCGACGAGCTGGCCGATCGCCTGGCCGCGGCACGCGCCCGGGTGGGCGGCCGTCGCTAGGAGACCGCTGGGAAATTGCTGCGCCACCCGATCGCTGCGTTACCGCGGCGGGCGCTGGGCGCCCGGCGCTCTCGCCCTGCGGGCTCGTGCTTCGGCACGCGAAAGGGCCGAAGTGCGGCTGCGCTCCGGTGCTCACGTACCAGCCCGTACGTTCCGCTCCGGTGCTCGCCGCGCCGCACCGTTCACGGGTGGATGTCCCATCCCCCGGCCCCGGCGAGAGCGCGGTCTTGCCGGGGCCCCACCCCCAATGTCGGCGCGCACCCCGTGTCCCCGCAGGGGACCGGGGAACGAGCCCGCAGGGCGAGAGCGCAGCGGTAACAAGTAGCGCGCCGCGCGAGCGCTTCGTCGCGCTCGCGAGCGGTGTTTACCGCTTCCTTGAGGCTCCCGCCGTTGCAGGGTCGTGAACGGTTACGCCGCGCCTTGCGCTCGGGCGGCTCGCGACATTTCCCAGCGGTCTCCGAGGACGGCGGTCTACGGCTCTGCTGGACCGCTGTGGGATGGGGCGCCGCGCGGCCCGCCGCGCGCTTCAGAAGTGGCGGTAGACGGTGTCCTTGCGGTTGCCGATGCGGATGACGCGCACGAGCAGCACGTCGCCTTGTGGCGCGTAGATCAGATGGTAATCGCCGATGCGAACGCGGTAGTGGTTGTCCTTGCCCCGGAGCTTCTTGAACTTCAAAACCTCCGAGAGCGGGTTGATGCTCAGTACGCTGAGCACCTCGTCGACCCGCGCGCGGATCGGCTTCGGCAGTGCCTGGTTACTCCTTGAAGGCCGAACACTGAAAGGCGACCTTGTAGCGCCGCTCAGCCATGCCGCTTCCACTCGACCAGGGGCTCGAGCTCGCGCGACTCGATTAGCTCGCGATCCATCTCGTCTTCCAGGTGCTCCAGGATCGCCTGCTCGACCAGGTGGTTCATGCGCAGGCCGCGCTGCTTGCAGAAGCGCTCGAGCAGCTCCTTGGTGTCCTTGCTCATCGTCGTGGAGAAACTCACTACCTTCTGCACTGCCGGCATCGTGCGCCTCCGCTCCAGAACTGTGCCCCGAGCGATCATGATCTATTCCGAGGGCCCAGGCGGAGCAAGCGTGGTGCGGCGCCCGACGCGGATCGCGCCTTGGCCTTCGCCGGTGGTTTCGGCGCGGAGGTCAGCGCTCGGGTGTTGCTGCGGGGCGCGACACGATTGAGGACTTCCTGAACACCTGGCCGAGGATCATGCGCGTCACGGCTTCTTCGTTGGGGAGTCCGAGGGCCCAGGCGAGGGCGCGGTTGGGTGCCTGGCGCGGCAGCGTGAGTGGCATCGCGTTTGGCGAGCTCGCGGGAGCGGGTGGCGCCTTGACGCCCCACGCGCGCGCTTCCCAGGGTGGCTGCGGCCCATGCCAAGAGGCCGGCCCACTCCTGCTCCGGCGGCAGCTTGGACGCAAGATAGCGGGTGTCTTCGAGCGCGTCGTCCGCCACGAGCGTACCATCGCTCCGACGGGTCGCTGCCATCATGCCGAGACCGAGCGTGGCGGCCGTCTGGACGGCGCTGGCCCGCGCGGCGTAGTGAAGGTGCAGGCCCAGCGTGACCACGCTGGCCACCCCTGTGACGAGCTGTGTCGTCGTGACCACCGCCGCTGCCGGCAGCACCAGCGCGCCCAGCAACAGCGCCCCCGTGCCGTACCAGGCCCGTGGGTGCTCGGTGCGGAACACGCGGAGGTTCTCCCCGAAGCCGAGGTTCGAGAAGGCCTCCAGGACCATGCGCAAGGGTGCAAGGCTGGTGCTCGGTCTCCCGGCGGTGTCGGGCGGCCCTTCGCTGCCGGTCTGCCCCGAACCCGCGCCCGTGCCCTGGCGCATCGGCCCGAAGGCCAGCATTGCAGCCCCGCCTCCGGCCACGAGGGCCTGCGTGAGCGCGGCAGGCAGGATATAGGTCACCGTGAGCAGGGCCCCCAACGCAACCCAGCTACGGTTCGCCGCACGCGCGGCGAGCGCCTCGAAGAGCGTGACCAGGGGCGCATGCTGCTTCAGGTCACCCTCGAAGTGCGCGTCTTTTGCCTTGAGCAGCTGCAGCTCCGACGGGGCGGTTCGCGCAAGGGCCGCGACTGCGGACCTGAGCCAAATGACAAAGTCGGCGCGAACCGTTGCGCCAGGGCCAGGGGATCCGCCCGTGGCCGTCGTCCCGAGCGCCTCGGTCATGCGTGCGACCTCCCGGATTACGATGAAGCGCTCCCTTAGGCCCGCGACAGGGCCCGCAAGGGGCTTCAGCGCTCTTTGCGCGGCGAGGAGGGTCCGTACGTTCCGGGGCCCCCAGAAGAAGGGGCCGGACCTGGACCCGGACGCGCGAGCGTCTTCTTCGATGGCAGCGCTCTTCGGCTCGGCATGCGCCTTTGAGCCGACGCCGACCGCGAGCATCAGCAGGGAGACCGGCGTCAACACGAGCGCCGCGGCGAGTGCCATCGCCCGGGCGGGGCCGCGTTGCCGGGGCGCCGGTCTCAGGCAGGGCGTCGTGCGCGGCCCGCTGCACCGCGCGCCACGCCCTGCGCCGACCACGCTCGAATTAAGCACACGCATGGGCCTCTCGACGCCTCCACGAAGGCACGGTGCACGCGCAAGCACCGCGCCCTTTCGGAGGCCAGGCGTGACCCGCAAGAAGCGGTCGCCCGCGCCGCGCGGCGCATTCCGCCCGGCTCGCTACTTCAAACCGAGCTGGTCGCGCAGCTCGCCGAGGGCGCGCCAGAGCTCGGCCTCGACGATCATGTAGTCCTTGGCCGCGAAGGTCGGGCCGGCAAGCAGCCGGCCGACCAGCTCCTCACCCCACATCACCTCGCCGACCTCGCCGCGACCGGTAAAGAGATCCTCGACCGCTTGGTCCTTGCGCTTGGCGATGGTGTCCAAGGCTTGGCGCGCGACCTCGAGCATGCGGGCTTGCTGTTGCAGGCGCATGTACGCGTCCCGCACCTCCAGCGCCACGCGCGACTTGAGCGCCCACAAGCGGACGCGCAGGCGGTCGCGCTCGATCATAGCGTCCTTGAGCTTGTTGCGCCGCACGTCGACGGCCAGCGGCAGGTCGAGGCGCAACCCGCCCTCGATGTAGGGCATGCGGCCCTGGAAGACCTGCGCCCAGGCATTGCCGTAGAGACCGCTGATGTCGGGGTGGGGCAGGTTGGTGACGAGATCGTGGCCGGGCCGTCCGCGCGTCGCCTCGCCGGTGAAGGAGGCGAGGCCGGCGTTGAGCACGAGGTCGAGCGCCGGGCGAGAGCGATTGCCCTCGGCCGCGACGATCAGCTCCTGCGCCCGTAGCTTGTCGGTCGCGGCGCGCAGCTCCGGGCGTCTGGCGTAGGCCCGGGCGATCAGGCTGTCGAGCGAGCGGGTCTCGGGCGCGGGCTCCGGGCGATCCGTGGGGATGACGCGCTGGTCGAGCGCCACCGAGGCGCGGCGTCCGCCGTCGGTGAGATAGATCAGCGCCAGAACCTGACGCTCCCCGCTGAGGATGTCGCGGACGGTATAGGCCATCACGTTCTTGAGGTGGGCATCGAGCTGCTCGTAGGCGCGCACGATCCCCTCGGCGTTGCGCGGGCGCGCGCTGCGTGCGCGCTCGACCTGCTTCTGGAAGTAATCGAGGCCCCGCGCTGGGTCTCGAGCAGGTTGTAGCGGATGTAGAGCTCCCAGTAGGCGCGCGTCAGCTCGAGCAGCACGTCATCGCCGACCCCGCGCCCAGCGCCGCGGGCGACCTCGCGCTCGAGCTCGGCGGCGCGCTGCGCGGCCATCACCGTCGGCACGCCCCAGCCGCGCAGCAGCGGCTGCGTCAGCTCGACGCCCAGGCGGTTGCGATACTGCGGGGAGATGCTCTCGGCGTTGCGCGTGGTCCACAGCAGCTCGGACTTGGCCTTGACCCCGTAGAGGGTGCCGAGCGGCGCCAGCCCCTTGAGCCCCGCCTCGAAGCCCGGGCCGGTGTTGGTGAAGCGTCCGCGCGGGTCGTTGAAGGCGAAGGGCTCGCCGACGACCTCACGCTTGAGCAGGCCGCTGGCGCTGAGCGTCGGCACCCAGGCCCCACGCTCGTTGGCCAGCTTGCGCTCGCGGTCCGCCACGTCGAGCGTCGCCTCGCGCACCCGAGGGTTGTATTGCAGCGCGAGCTCGGCGCACTGCTTGAGCGAGAGCTTGAGCACCTGGGGCGGGGCGGGGGCGTCGCCTTCGCCCCCGGCAGCGTCGCCGGCAGTGTCGGCGGCCGCCCAGGGCGCGGCTCGGCCGAGGCTGGCGAAGAGGGCGCAGGCCAGTGCTCGCTTCGAGCGTGGGCGCGCCCTAGCGCGCAGGGCATGAGCGACGCCCATGGAGCGCGGACATACGAGGCGCAAGCCGGATAGGATGATGGGAAGGGGACCCACTTCGGTCTTGGATAGGGCGCAACGTTGCGTCGCGACTACGGCGTCCGCACCGCTTAGGGTTGAGCCAGGTTGGCGCCGAGCGATTGATCGATCCAACGGGCAGCCTTGGCCAATGGCTGAATTCACCCATTCAGACTCATTGCGCCCACGACCGGCGCCACGTCGGTGCTCAGGTTGTGCTTCAAGGCCTGCAGCAGGGTAAGCGCCGGTGCCGCCGCAGGCTCGTTGGGATGGTCGCGAGTATGCTTCGCTGCCGCCAGGCGCTCACGACCGTAGTCCCAGAGGGTATTCCCCGCAACCCAAAGCGCCGCGACGCCTGCGACCGTGAGGCAAACGTTGACAACCCCCGTGACCATCGCGCTCAGGGTTGTTGGCGCGAAGACGAAGGCACCGGCGGCGATGCTGATTCCGATCGTCGCCGCGACGCCGAACCGTGCCCATCTCTGCACGGGGGATGTTGCCCGGTTCCTGAGCAGCTCCCCAGCGCGCGTGTGATAGCTCGAGACCAGCGACCTTTGCTGTTGCGGCTGGGTTCTAGTGCTGCTAGCAGAACCCGCGTTGGCATTCCGAGATCCTCCAAACGCATGCGCTGCCGGGGCGCCCAAGCCCCCGCCTGTAGCCCAAACTGCGATGACGAGGCCGATCAGTGACAATCTACGCCGGTTGCTGCTCACGCGATGGGACACGTTACACCTCATCGTCAATCCGTAATCTCACCTGGGCGCCAAGTGCGACCGCCCGTGGGATTCTGCACCGCCCGTGGGACCGCGACTGAAGCACTGCCTCGACACTTCGGACCTCCCCTTCATGCCCTTCATGGGCCGTTGCAGGGGATTGTCGGACTCTACGATCCACCGGTCGCTGCCGTGCTGCCAGTGGCCGCGGCCTGCGCGGGCTTGCCCAAGGCCCCACCTAGGCTCTTCAGCCCGCTCTGCACCAACGTGAGGCCCTTGTCACGCCAAATTTGGAGGTACGGCATCGTGTGGGCCTTATGCGCCTTCAAGGCTACGAGATACGCCCGCCACCAGTCGGTCGGCCCACTGGGGGCGGTGGCGCCCGCTTCACCAAAGGTTCTTGCCTTCTCGGCGACCCAGGCATCGTAGGCGGGCGGCACGAAAACGGCGCCGGCCACGAGGCTCCCGAGTATCAGGCAGGCCTTCGCGAGCGGCCAGACCGGTAGGACCTGAACGACGAGCATCCCGAGCGCCGCGCCCGCGACCCACTTGAGCACGAGAGGGGCGCCGGGCGTCGACAAGGGGGTCCGACTCGCGGTGGCCACGGGTCCCAGCAACCTATTTTTGTGGGCAAAGCGATCCAGCCGCGCTTGGTGACCGACCGCCCGCGCTCCAGCTTCGCCGACACGTTTCTTGGTGGACCGCGAACTGCGTGCCACCTCAGCGAGCCGGGTCTTGACGCGCTGCGAAGCGGCGGCCCACCGCTCCTGGAGTGCTGGGGCGTGGCGCGCCGTCTCAGCTGCTAGGAGACGCGCGCTCCGAGTGTTCGTGGGATCAGCTCCCTGTCCCTCGGCGCCGCGCGCCGCGGGAACCGCGACCAAGAACGCGCCGGCGACGAGGCTTGCGAGGGCTCTCTTCATCGACTGCATCGCCCTTGCCTCACTTCCCAGCGGCCTCGCTTCCCAGCGGCCCCGAGCGGCGCACCGGACCCGGACTATGCCATACGGTGCGCCGGGCAACCAGCGCGTTGCACAACACGCCCGCCCGCCAGGAGAGCAAATGGCGTACCGCGCTGGCGCAAGCGGCCGGGGCTTCGGCCGCGGGGCCGAAGCGATGCGATCTCGCGGCCCGCGGTCAGCGAGGGCAGGGCGCGGCGGCGGCGGGCGCTGGCGGGTCGCCTGGCCAGTGCCGCCCGCCGCGCGGTGGGCTTTCTCCGATTTTCGGAGCTGGGGTGTCATGCACGGAGCCGCGGGTCAGAGCGGCATCGCCGCGAGCCACGAGGAGGCTTGGCGTACTTCGACCCGGTCGGGGTAGGTCTTCTCGCGGCGCAGCTTGGCGACGAGCTGGACGGCGCGGGCCTCGGGCAGTTGGGCGGCGAAGTAGCGCAGCGGTGGGGAGACGCCCTCGTCGGACCACTTGGCCTCGATCAGCAGCCGGGCCTTCCCGTCCTGCTCGAGGACGAAGTCGACCTCGCGGCCGTCTTTGGTACGCAGGTAGCGCAGGTGGAGATCCTCGCCCAGCGTGTCGACCCGCAGCTGGACCTCCTTGAGCAGCGCCGCGGCCACGAGGTTTTCGAAGCGGGCGCCCTCGTCGCCCTTCACGCGGGCGCAGTCGAAGAAGTAGTACTTCGGCGCCTTCAGCAGCGACCGCGCCACGTTGCGGTGGAAGGGTGGCACCTTGAAGATCACGTACATGTTCTCGAGCAAGAGCAACCAGCCCTTGACGGTCTTGTCGCTGCACCCCAGGTCGCGTGCCAGGGAGGCGTGCGAGATGGGGCTGCCCACGCGGCTGCGCAGCAGCTCGATCAGCGTCTCGACCTGGACGATATGCTGGACGTCGGCGAGCTCGATCAGATCCTGTCGCAGGATGATGTCGAGGTGGGTACGACGCCAGCGCTTGTAGAAGACCTCGGTGCCGTCGAGAAAGGGCTCCGGAAAGCCGCTGAGGCGCAGCAGCCGGTCGAGCGCGTCGGGCGTGGCGGCCGCTCCGCGCGCCTGATGCAGCTCCTTGAGGTCGAGGGGATGTAGGCGAAAGGGGAAGTACCGACCGGCGAGCGAGTCGCCGACCTTGCGGTAGGTCTCGAGCCGCGCGCTGCCTGTGACGATGATCGGCGGGTGCAGTCCCTCGGTATCGTGGAGGCCCTTGAGCCAGCCCTTCCAGCGCGGCATCTTGTGCAGCTCGTCGAGGATCAGCAGCTTCTTGCCGCGATCCCACGAGCGGTCGATCAGCGTCGTGCGGTGCTCGGCGTCGTCGTAGCTCACGTACTCGTGGTCCGGCTCGACCATCTTGGCGAGCGTGGTCTTGCCCGACTGGCGAGGCCCCGAGAGCAGGATGATCTTGCGCGGTAGGTCTTTGCGAAGGTGGGGCGCGAGCGTGCGTTCCATCTTGTCCAAAATGCCGTTCACTCCGAAAAAGTCAAGACCAATTCGGATTGGCGGTCGAATTGGTCGAGGTCATCGAAGCGTCGATCAGCACGTTGGGGGATGCGGATGACGGAGAGGTCGGCCCGGGGCGGGCCATCCCTCAGCTCCGGTAGCGCAGCAGGTAGGTGACCTCGCGCGCGGGGCCGCCGCGCTTGCTGACCTGGAGGATCAGCTCGCCGCTGTCGCTGCCGCTGCAGGGGGCGAAGGTCGGCATGTCGATTGTCACGGTCTTCGATTGGCCGTTGGCGACGGTGATGTTGGCGGCCCGGTAGTCCTGCGCGCGGTCGGCGCAGACGAAGCGCGCCTGCAGCTCGAGCTCGGCGCCGGGTGGGGCGTTGACCACCTGCACGGTGATCTGCGGGTCGATGTAACAGACGCCGTCCTCGACCGGGATGCGGTAGGTGTCGGGCGCCCCGTCGGCGCGCGTCGTCGGCGCGTCGGTGTGGCGGCGTGTGTCGGCGAGGATGCGGCCGTTGACGCTGCCGCCGCTGCTGTCGCAGTCGTCGATCGCCGCGAGCTGGCGCTCCGCCAGGTCGTCCTGGGTCTCGCAGCCGTTGCTCAGCTCGCCGTCGATATCGTAGGAGGTGCCGCGGCAGACCAGCTCGCAGCGGCCGCCCTCGCAGGCGCGCATCGTCGTCGCGTCGTCGGGCCCCGGGCAGCGGTAGGCGCACTGGCCGCAGCTATCAACCGTGTCGGTGCGGCAGATGTTGACGTCCGGGGGATAGGGGGCCGGGGTGGCGGGCACGCCGGCGTCGGGCGCGGGGCTCGGGGTTCGATCGGCGGGATCGGCCGGTCCGGGCTCGCAGCCGGTCAACGCCAGGCCGGTGACCAGCGCAAGCGCGAGCCACCGGCCGAAAAGCTGGCTCGCAAGGTCCAAGGTGGTCGCGGATCGTCGCATGGTCCTCATCGGGCGCCGGGCCTCGGCGCAGGCCCAAGGGCCGTGGCCACAGCCGGGCAATGCAATCAACGGGCCGACGCGACCGAGCCCGAATATCCGTCGGATTTCAGGGGCGCAGGCCCCTGATACCCTGGCTGCTACGCTGGCCGCGGCCTGGTCGCTGTGGCTGGCGGTGGAACCACTCGCCAAGCCGATCCTTGCCCATTCGAGGGCGTTGCATTACTTTGCAGTCATGGCTCAACTCACCGTTCGCGTCTCCGACAAGCTGGACCGGGCGCTGCGGACCGCCGCACGTCGCATGCAGCGCAAGCAGTCCGAAGTGGTCCGCATGGCCTTGCAGCACTTTCTCGGCGCCGCTGGTGGGCCTGAGCAGCGCCTTGAGCGCGTGCGCGGGCTGCTCGGCTCGTTGGAGTCGGGCGTCGCCGATCTTGCCGACCGGCACCGGGACTATGTGCTGGAATCGCTCCGCGGCGGTGATGACGACAAGCCAAGCACTCGATGACGACCGCCAACATGCTCCTCGATACAGGGGCCCTGATCTCGCTACTCGATCGTAGCCAGCGCGAGCATGAACGTTTCGTTGCGTGCTTCGAAGCATGGTCCGGCGCCGTCGTCACAACCGAGGCGGTCCTGACCGAGGCGACCCACCTACTGAGCCGTGTGCCGGGCGGGGCCGTGGCCTGCCTCGATTTCGTACTCGCTGGCGGCGCTGCGGTCGTTCCCGCGAGCCAAGGGTCGCTGGCGCGCTGCCGCGAGCTCATCGCGCGTTATGCCGATCTGCCGATGGACTTCGCTGACGCCACGCTCGTCGTCTTGGCCGAAGAGATCGGCAGCTACAGCGTCTGCACCACGGACCGGCGCGACTTCACCGTCTACCGCGCGGCGGGCCGTCAACGTTTCCGCATCGTGCCGGAGTAGCGCGTGGCCCGCGACGACATGGCCCGCGACGACGGGTGTCTCCGCGGCCTCACTGAGTGCTATAGAACCCTCGGCGTGACCATCCCAAGCCAGACTCGGTGCGAGCGAAACGTGGCGGGGGCCCTGCTCGGCGTGACCCTAGCCTACCTCAACACGACGGTAGCCTGGGCTGCGCCGCCCCTGACGCTCGACCAGGCGGTGGAGCAGGCCCTGGCGCGGGCGCCGGAGCTGCGCGCCGCGACGCTGGCACGCGCGGAGGCCGAGGCCCGCTTGGCGCAAACGCAGACCGCCGCCTGGCCGCGGGCGATGGCGGAGGCCAGCTACACGCCGCACTGGCCGATCAACGCGATCCGGTTGCCCCAGACCCCCGGTGGCCCTACCCTCACGCCCCGCCCCGTCGATGATGTGCACCGCTATCAACTCAGCCTGAGCGTCACCGAGCGCCTGGTCGATCTGAGCCGCGGAGGCCGCGAGGCGGCGGCGCGCGAGGGCGTGCGGCAGAGCGAGGCGGCCGGGGAGCTGGCCGCGGCGCGGCTGGCCTACGGCGTGCGGGTGGCCTTCTGCGGCACGCTCTTCGCGCGCGAGGTGGCTCGCATCGCCGGCGACGCGCTGACACAGGCGCGGCGCGAGGCGCAGCGGGCCGAGCTGCGGCTGACGGCTGGGGCAGGTACGCAGGTGGGTTTGGCGCAGGCACGGGGGCGCGTGGCGGAGCTCGAGGCCGAGCTGCGGCGCGCCGAGGTGCAACAGCTGCGGCAGCGCCGCGTCTTGGCCAACCTGCTCGGCGTGACAACGCTGCCGCCGCTGTCGGGCCGGCTCGAGCTGCTGGCGGGCGCGGAGCCAGCAGGCGGGGCGGGCCCGGCAAGCCCAGCGCTTTCTCCCGAGGGCACGCCTGCGGTGCGCCAGCTACGCGCCGCGCAGCGTTCGGCGGTGCACGCGGCGCGCAGCCAGGCGCGGACCTTCGTGCCGATCCTCAGCCTGGCAGCGAGCGCCGGGCTGCGCTATCCGCGGGCGCTGGCGCTCGAGTTCGGGCCGGTGCTCGAGGGCGCGGCGGTGCTGAGCTGGGAAGCCTTCGACAGCGGGCTGCGGCGGGCGCGCGTGCGCGAGGGCGAGGCGCAGGCGCTGCGCTTCGGCGCGCAGGCGGAGGCCACGGCGCGTGAGCTCGAGCGCGAGCTGATCGAGGTCGAGGCGCGCGCGGCGAGCGCGGCGGCAGATCTGGTCTCGGCGCGCGAGACGCTGCGGCAGAACGAGCTCTACCTGCGCGTGGCGCGGGCGGCGGTCGAGGCCGGCACCGGCACCGAGCTCGATGTGCACCAGGCGCAGCTCGCGCTCGATCGCACGCGGATCGCGATTCAGCGCGCGCTGCTCGAGGCGGCCCTGGCCGAGGCGCAGCGCCTGTTGGTCTGGGGCCGGACCCGGCCGCCTGTCGCGGACGAGGCGGGAGGCGAGCGATGAAGCGGGTGATCGTGCTCTTTGCGCTGCTCGTGCTCGGGCTGAGCGCGGGCTTCGCCATCAAGCGACGGGCCCAGCGGCGCGCGGCGCTGGCGCCGGTGGGCAGCAGCGCGGTGATCGAGGGCACCGAGGCCGACGTGGTCGCGCGCATCAGCGCGCGCATCGTCGCGATCAGCGTTGACGAGGGCGCGCGGGTGCGTGCCGGGCAGCTGCTGGTACAGCTCGATTGCCGCGAGCAGCAGGCCAGCTTGCAGGCCGCTCAGGCGCAGCTCGCGGCGGCGGACGGCCAGGCCGCCGCGGCGCAGGCCGAGGTCGTGGGCGCGCTGGCGGCCTCCCAGGCCGCGCGGGCGACAGCCAGCGCCAGCGGCGCGCAATCGCGGGCGGTCAGCGCGAGCCGCGCCGAGAGCACGCGCCAGGCCGCGCGCATCGGCGCCCTGCAAGGCGAGGGCGGGGCGACCGCGATGGAGCTCGATCGCGTCAGCACGCGCGTCAGCGAACTCGACGCGCAGCTCGCCGCGTTGCAGGCGCAGCAGCAGGCAGCCCGCGGTCAGGCCGCGGCCGCGGCGGCGCGGGCGCAGGCGGTGCGCAAGCAGGCCGAGGCGGCGCTGGCCGCGGTCGGCGCGGCGCGCGCCAACGTGCAGCGCGCCCAGACGCTGGTCGAGGAGTGCGAGCTGCGCGCGCCGATCGACGGGCTGGTGCAGACGCGCGCCTTCGAGCCGGGGGAGCTGGCGCTGCCCGGCAGCCGCATCTTGACGCTGGTGCGCCTCGATCCGGTCGAGGCGGTGTTCTTCGTGCCCAACCGCGAGCTGGCGGCGGCCGCGGCGGGCAAGCGCGTGACGGTGCGCGCCGATGCCTATCCGGGGCAGGTCTTCGCCGGCACGATTCGCCGCGTCGCGGCACAAGCAGAGTTCACGCCGCGTAACGTGCAGACCCGCGAGGATCGCGATCGACTGGTCTATGCGGTCACGGCCGAGCTGCCGAACGCGAGCGAGCGGCTGCGCCCAGGGATGCCGGTCGAGGTGACGATCGACGGCAGCGAGGGCGGCGCCGAGCGCTCGCGGTGAGGCCGGCCGGGGTCGCGCGCGCGGCGCCGAGCGCGTCCGCTGCGGTGCTCGAGGCGGAGGGGCTGGTGCGGCGCTTCGGCGCGGTCACGGCCCTCGACCAGCTCTCGCTGAGGGTCGAGGGCGGCGAGCTCTTCGGCCTGGTGGGGCCCGACGGCGCCGGCAAGACCACCGCGATGCGCATCTTCGCCGGCATGATCGGCCACGATGGCGGGCGCGTCGCCGTGCTCGGCCAGGCCCCCACCAGCCGCGCCGAGGCGCTGCGGCGCGCGATCGGCTACATGCCGCAGCAATACAGCCTCTACGGCGATCTGACGGTCGAGGAGAACCTGCGATTCTTTGCGCGCATGTTCTGCCTGCCGGCGGCGCGCTACCGCGAGCGCCGTGAGCGGCTGCTGCAGCTGACGCGGCTCGAGCGCTTCGCCACGCGGCGCGCCGAGGCGCTCTCGGGGGGGATGTACAAGAAGCTCGCGCTCGCCTGCGCGCTGCTGCCCGAGCCGCGACTGCTCTTGCTCGACGAGCCGACCAACGGCGTCGACCCCGTCAGCCGGCGCGAGCTGTGGGCGCTGCTCTTCGAGCTGACGGCGCAGGGGATTGCCGTGCTGATCACGACGCCCTACATGGACGAGGCCGTGCGCTGCCACCGCGTGGCGCTGATCGACCAGGGGCGCGCGCTGCTGCTGGGCCGGCCCGAGGCGCTGCTGGCGGCCTTCGCCGAGCCGGTCTACGAACTCGGCAGCAACGAGGACCTGGCGCGCCTCGAGCCCTGGGTCGCAGCGCTGACCGGGGTCATCGCGGTGTCGGTGGCCGGCGGTCGTTTGCGCGTGGTCTTGAGCCGAGCCGAGGATGCCGCGGCCCGGGGCGCCTTCCGCGCGCGGGGCCTGACGGCGCAGCGCGTTGCACCAGACTTCGAGGATCTCTTCTTGGCCCAGACCGCGACGCACCTCCGATCCGCCCACGATTGATTGCGGCATTGTTCCCAGCAACAGGACCGGGGACGGGTTCGGTCGGCGCGCCGACCGCGCGCGGAAGGCAGGCGGTAACCGTTCACGACCCTCAATGCGCGCAATTGCAGGCGAAGCTCGGATCCCCTGCACGCGAGCGCGACCAAGCGCTCGCGCGGCGCACACCCCGTGTCCCCGCAGGGGACCGGGGAACGAGCCCGCAGGGCGAGAGCGAAGCGGTAACTTGTTGTGCGCCGGACTTGGGGGTGGGCCCCCGAAAAGTCACACCTTTTCGGGGCGGGGGGATGGATCATCCCCCCGTGAACGATTACGACGGGCGCCGTGCTCTCAGGTCAGCTCGCGCCGATCCTCGATCGCGCGGTGCAGCGTCACGCCATCGGCGAACTCGATTTCACCGCCGATCGGCACGCCCGAGGCGATCCGCGTGGTCCTGACGCCGAGCGGCCGCAGCAGCCGCCCGAGATAGAGCGCGGTCGCATCGCCCTCGACGCTGGGGCTAGTGGCGAGGATCACCTCGCGCGGGCGCGGCGAGGCCTCGGCGCCGCCGCCGCAACGCGCCAAGAGTGCCCTGATGCGCAAGGCATCCGGGCCCACGCCGTCGAGCGGCGAGAGCAGCCCGTGCAGCACATGATAGGTCCCCGAGTAGCTCGCGGTGCGCTCGATCGCCAACACGTCCTGCGGCGTCGCCACGACCATCACCAGCGTCGCGTCGCGCCGCGGCTCGCGACAGACGCGACAGCGCTGGCCCTCGGTCAGCATGCAGCAGACCTCGCACTCGCTCAGGCGCGCCTTGAGCTCGGTGATGGCCGCGGCGAGCTGCTGGGCGTAGGACGCGGGTGCGCGCAAGATGTGAAAGGCCAGCCGCGCCGCGGTGCGTTCACCGATGCCTGGCAGCTTGGCCAGCTCCTGCACCAAGCGGTTGAGCGGGTCGGCGCTCACGACGGCTCGTCAGCCGAGGCCGGGCAGCCGCAAGGGCATGCCCCCGGCCACGCGCGTCAGCGCCTGCTGGGCCAGCTCCGCCGCGCGGGCCAGGGCCTGATTGGTGGCCGCCACGAGCAAGTCCTGTAACATCGCCGCCTCGCTCGCCACCAGCAGCTGCGGATCGATCGACACGCTGAGCAGTTGATTACGCCCGTTGGCGCGCACGACGACGAGCCCGCCGCCGGCCGAGCCCTCGACCGTCTGCTCGGCCAGCTCCAGTTGCACGCGCTGCACCTCTTGCTGCATGCGCTGCGCGGCCTCGACCAGCTCGCCGAAGCTCGGGCGCTCGGCCTCGCTCATGGGGCCACTCCTTCCGTAATCGTTCCCGGGGGGATGTCCCATCCCCCCGCCCCGGCAAGAGCGCGGTCTTGCCGGGGCCCCACCCCCAATGTCGGCGCGCAACAAGTAGCGCGCCGCGCGAGCGCTTGGTCGCGCTCGCGTACGGTGTTTGCGGCGTCCCTCGTGCTCCTACGAGTGCAGGGTCGTGGACGTTCACCCATCTCCCACCGTTTCTCCGACGGTGGTCACGCTCTTGACCACACCGCCGAAGCGCGCCACGAGCGCCCGCGTGGTCGGGTGCTCGATCGCCTCCTCCGTCAGCCTGCGCGTCCGCTCGCGATCCTCATGCTCCTGCAGCTCGAGCACCGATTGCCGCACCAGCTCGGGCGACGCCTGCTCGTCGGGGCGCAGGGCGCGCACCACGAGCTCGAGCTCGTGACCGAGCTTGGCGGCGCACAGACCGGCGAAGGCGCGGCGCCGCTCGCGATCCTCGGCCCGCTGTAGCTCGAAGGAGCCGGCGGCGTAGCCCAGTTCGATTCGTCGGTCTTGCCACGCGAGCAGCCGCCCGCAAGAGAAGACCCCAACCGACGGTCCGGCGAGTTGCTGCAACAGGCTACGCCAGCGCTCGAGCGGCGGCGCTGCCAACCATGCGGGCACCGCGCCGGGCGAGTCCGGCGCGTCGTTCGGCTCGGGGCTCGCCAGCGCCGCGTCGCCCGCGGGGCCGGTCGTGACCTCGCTCGTGGCAGCAGCGCTCGTCGCGGCAGCGCTCGTCGCGGCAGCGCTCGTCGCAGCAGCGCTCGTCGCAGCAGCGCTCGTCGCAGCAGCGCCCGTGACGGCAGCACTCGTCGCGGCAGGGGCGCGCGGGGCGATCTGGGTCGACGCCGCCGACGCCACACGCGCACCGCTGCCTCCGCCGCGGCCACTCGCCGCGCTCTGTCCGTCATCCGCGGCGGGCGCCGGCCCCGGCGCGGCCGGGGCACCGAGCCGCCGCTCCATCGCCTCCAAGCGCTCGACCAGCTCGCCGAGCGGCAGCATCGGCACGACCTCGGCCATCTCGATCAGCGCCATCTCGAGCTGCAACCGAGGGAAGGGCGAGCGCGAGATCTGCTCGGCGGCGCGTACGCTGCGTTCGAAGAGCTGCTGCAGCAGCGCTGGCGCCGCACCGGCGCTCTGCTCGCGCAGCTCGGCCAGCTCTGCCTCGGTGGCCTCGACCAGCGCGCCGGGATCGGGGCAAGTTCGCACGACCACCAGGTCGCGCAGGTGCGCAACGAGGTCCTGCGCCACCTGCGCCAGGTCATGCCCGTCGGCGAAAAGGCGATCGACGACGGCCAAGGCGGCGGCGGCGTCGCGGGCCAGCAGCGCCGCAGAGAGGGCGAAGAGCACGCGGCGATCGGCGACGCCGAGTACCTCGGCCACCAGCGCGACGTCGATGCGCTCGCGCCCCGCCGCAAAGGCGATCACCTGATCGAGCAGGCTGAGCGCATCGCGCACCCCGCCCTCGGCCGCGCGCGCGATCAGGGCCAGAGCTCCCGGCTCGGCCGCCAGTCGCTCCTCCGCCAGCAGGCGCTGCAGGTGGTCGACGAGCAGCGCCGTCGGCACGCGCTTGAAGTCGAAACGCTGGCAACGCGAAAGAATCGTCGCGGGGATCTTATGCGGCTCCGTCGTGGCAAAGACGAAGACGACGTGCGGGGGGGGCTCCTCCAGCGTCTTGAGCAGCGCATTGAAGGCGCTGGTCGAGAGCATGTGGACCTCGTCGATGATGTAGATCTTGTAGCGCGCGTGAGCCGGCAGATAGCGCACCGCCTCGCGCAGCTCACGCACATCATCGACGCCGGTGTGGCTCGCGCCGTCGATCTCGATCACATCGACGGCGAAGCGCGCGTCCTGCTCGGGGTCGGCGCTGACCGGCGGGTCGGGGGTCGGTCCCCCGGGCTGGTTCAGGGCGCGCGCGAGAATGCGCGCGACGGTCGTCTTCCCGACCCCGCGCGAGCCGGTGAACAGGTAGGCATGATGCACCCGACCCACGCGAATCGCGTTCTGCAAGGTTCGCGTGACGTGCTGCTGCCCGATCACTTGCTCGAAGCGTGTCGGCCGATAGCGACGGGCCAACACGACATAGGCCGCGGCCGGCGACGGCGCGAGCGCTTCAGCTGACGGGTTCTCGGCCATCGGGGTCGACTTGTCGTGCGCTACCCTGGAGCGCGCTTGGCGGGCCAGGCAACGCGGCGCCGAGCCGACGCGCACCGCAGCGGAAGCAGTGCCGACGGCGGTGAAGAAGGGCGCGGCTCCGCACCGCGATGAAGAAAAAAGCGGCTCCGGGTACCCGGGCGACCCACTACCGTTGCTCCCTTCCGGGCCTGGCGGGGTTCACGAGTCTTCCGTCACCCGGAGCCACAAGACACTCACGAGTCACACCAGCAGGCGAGTCACACCCGCAGGTCAGGGCCTCTCCTAGCACAGAATCGCGCGCGGCGCGACGACGACGCAGAGGGCTGTCGCCGCTGTCCCGGGCATCGTCCCTGACCTACGGCCGCCGAAGTGAACGGACGCTCGAACACTGCACCGAACGCTGCACCGAACGCTGCGCCAATCCACGGGCGTCTAACCCCACCGCTCACCTGAGTCGATCCATCCCGTCATGCTGCGTCGCTCGCTCCGGTGCGTGCTCACAGCGCTTCAGGGCTGCTCCGCGCGCTCCTCACTCGCTCCTTGCCTGACGGGCGCCTCAACTCAGGTGAGCGGTGGGTATAGTGCTGGCGGAGAGGAAGGGATTCGAACCCTTGGTACCTTGCGGTACACACGATTTCCAGTCGTGCACCTTCGACCACTCGGCCATCTCTCCAGCAACCTTGCACCGGTCGGCCACCACCTGCGCGGTTGGCCTTGCTCTTCGCGGAGAGAGAGGGATTCGAACCCCCGGTACGGAAACCGTACACCTGATTTCGAGTCAGGCGCCTTCGACCTCTCGGCCATCTCTCCCGGGCCGCCCGGCCCTTCGGCCGCGCGAAGCCGTGGGAGCATAGTGGCTGCCCCCACCGGCGTCAACGCCACCGTAGCGCCCGTGGCAACACAGTGCCGGATCGTGGTGCGCGCGCAGCGAGGGCGAGGCGCTCAAAGGCTCTGAATCGCCTGGGCGCGGGTGCGCCAGGTCGGGCCCCCGAGCTTCCCGCGCAGGGAGTCCACCGCGCTAGGTTGCAGGCCAGCCGTCTCGGGGTTGATGAAGAGCACCGAGAGGGGTCCGAGGCCGGCACCCTCGCCGGCGACGAGCGGCGACGCCGCCTTCGACGCGGCGACTCGACGGATGCCGCGGCCACCGAGCGCGGCCACCCCACGCTCGAGCGGTCGGCGAAGCTGCTGCAGCAGGCAGCTCCCAGCGTCGCAGGCCGGCAGCAAGCCTGCCTCCTGTGCCATGGCCAAGACCAGCTCGGGGTCGTCGGTCGGGAGCAGCGGCTGCGGCGGAACTCCCTGCAGCGGCGCATCGTCGCCGCGCTGAGCCGCGGGCTCGCTGCTCTGCTCCTCCACAGGGCGCAGCGAGGGCAACAGGTGCCGCGAAGCAACCCGCTCGCCCGCAGCCGGCGCGGGCGCGGCGACGACAGCCCCGTGCGCTCGCCCGGGCGTCAGGTGCGGTCGCACCGGACGGCGCCCGCGCAGCCCCCGCGCGAGCAGCGCACGCCAGGGCGCCCGGCGCGCGTAGTCGAGTGAAGCGGGCAGCGAAGACAGGTGTCGCTCCGACGACGGCGCGAAAGACAAGCACAGCGACGCCGAGCGCAGACCGACCGCAGTGAGCATCAGGATGCCAAGCGACAAGACCATGGATCGAGTGAGCGTGCAGATGGTGCCGTAGGCCATGCCGAAACCCTCGCTTCGGCGTCCGTAAAGCAAGCATCGGGCCAGCTCATCAAGGGTACAAGGATTTGATTCAAGGCACTTAGCGCCATGGTGGCGGATCGGACAAGTCGAGCCGCCGCCTTGGGCAGTTGCGCCTTCCAGGGGGCGCCGCGGAGGGCGAGGGCCTACGAGCCCTTCCGCGCGCGCAGGGCGGCGAAGAAATCGGAGAGTCGCTGGGCGCAGGTCTGCGCGAGCACCCCGGCGACCACCTCGACCCGGTGATTCAGCCGTGAGTCGGAGCAGAGCGCGTAGAGCGTCTGCACTGCACCGGCCTTCGGGTCGGCGCAGCCAAAGACGAGGCGATCGACACGGGCGTTGACCAGCGCCCCCGCGCACATCGGACAAGGCTCGAGGGTGACGTAGAGGCAGGTGCCGACCAGGCGCCAGTCGCCAAGCCGGCGTGCGGCCTCGCGCAACACCAGGATCTCGGCGTGCGCGGTGGGGTCGCGGTCGGTCTGGCGGCGGTTGTGCGCCGTCGCCAACACCACGCCCTGGGCGTCGACCAAGAGCGCACCGACCGGCACTTCGCCCAGCTGGGCCGCCCGCTCGGCCGCGTCGAGGGCGAGCTTCATAAGCTCGTCATCATTCACTATTTTCTTCCACTCTGAACGCTTCGGTTCGTTGCCCGAGAGTGGACCGAGGTGGCATCAAAAGCACCTGAGGCCCCGCGGCCCCGCGCGCCCGGGGGTTGAAGACCCCGCCCTCTACAGGGCCTAGGCGCTGGATCCAAAGCCCTTTGCTTTCGGGATCATGAGGGCTCCGAGGGCAGCCCGGCGGGCCTTCGGATCCCGGTCGGTCTCCGGCTACCCTTCCCAAAATGAGAGAGCAGACCCCAACAGGCGGGCTGCGTCGAGGGCCTCGGCGGCGTTGCGCTCGCCGCCGCGCCCAATCCGTGCACCCCTCCCCGCCGCCCCAGCCCTGGCTCGATCGACCTCGTCTCCGGAACCGAACGAGCACAAACAACCAATCGATTACAAGTACATGAATGCGTAGCGCGCCACCGGTGCGGGGCGAGGCCGTGGCCTGCGCGCCCCCTCCTGCGGCGCCCGCCGGGATCGAAGACAGGGCCCTGTAGCGGGCCATCCTTAGATGGCACGCCATGTGCTTTATGGGAGTACACCGAGGCGCTGCTGTGAAATTGACACACACTCTCTCAGCCCTTGCCTCCTGTCCGAAGGCTTCATCGATGGAGTTGCCCCTGGACCCCTCGATACAAATTGCGGGGTGCGCATCAAGTCCCACCCAAGCTGTGACCCGGCCCAGCGCACCGGTGTACGGGTTCTCTCCAAGTTAGTCCCCGACCGATCCCATCCCAACTCTGCCACCACCGGGGCCTCGCACTGCGAGGCCCCGCGTCGTTTTTAGGCCACACCGCGCGCTTGGCCGACGCCTTCGCGCGTAGGCGGAAGCCCCTGCCCCCCGAGGCGCCCTTGCTCACCCGGGCCAATCCCGCGTGCAGTCGCTGAGTACGGCGCCGGCCTCGACGGCTTGCTGTCGCCCGCTGCGATTGCGCAGCACCACCCGACCGCGCAGCACGATGTCGGCGCCGAAGCGCACGTCTCCCTCGACCTCGAAGCGGGTGCAGCCGACCAGGCTCGGGGTGCCGGCGAAACGCTCGTCGAGCTGGTCGACGCCCCGGTAATGCGCCTCGTCGAGCTGCACCACGACGGGCCCGAAGCTGGAATCACGCGCTGGATTGGGTCGCAGCCCACCGTCCGTGGCATCGATCACGAAGGCGTCGGAGCGCACCACCAGCAAGTCCTCCGTCGCCTTGACCGGCGCGAAACGCTCGCGCCCGACGTGCACCGCCACGGCCCGCTCGAAGCAGCCCAGCGCGGCGCCGAGCGCCGTCTCGAGCTGAACGATGTCGGCGCCCGCCACCTGCTTGTGGTTGACGATCAGCGGCAGGTCGAGCGGGCCCGTTGCCAGGCGGCGCTGGAGCGCGGGCAGGTTCCACCAGGCGCTGTTGGTGTTGAAGAGGGGAAACGCGGTCGGGTCGTCGAGCGCAGCCGCGTGCTCGGCCGGGACCTGCGCGAGCTCCAGCAGCGCCAGGCGGCCCTGCCGCCGCGCAATCACCCCACCCTTGCGGTCGGCCAGGGTCTTGTCCGTCACCTCGAGCGCAAACTCGATGCCCTCGCGATCGAGGTAGCCGAGCAAGCTCGGTTCGATGGTCGCGGCGAGGTTGTCGCTGTTGCTGACGAAGGCCCAGCGGTAGCCGAGCGCCACCAGGCGATCGAGCAGCCCGCCCTGCTGCACACTGAGGTAGGCGTCGCCGTGGCCGGCCGGCGCCCAGCTCGCCTCGGACGGCGGCAGCACGGCCACCCCGCCGCTGCGCGCATCGATCCGCGGATAGGCTGGCTGTAGGAAGTCCCAGGGCAAGCCATCGGGTTGGCGCGCGCCGAGGCGCTCGATCAAGGGCAAGCTGTCGGCGCGCGTGCGCTCGCTGTTGAGCAGCAGCAGCGCCGGACGCCCGCCGGGGGCGCGCCGCCAGCGCGCGACCTGATCCACACTGAGCTCGAGGAACGAACGCCCGTCGTGCACCGCGATCAACGACTTCGCACGATCGAGCTTCATCGTCGTGCCGAGGCCACCGTTGAGCTTGATGCAAACGAGCGCGTCGAGCAGGGCGCGCCCGCGCTGCTCGTTGGTGTCGCCGCGCAGCGCGCGGTGTTCGACGACGTCGCCGAGACGGGCCGGGCTCACCGTCGCCCAGTCCACCGTCCCGTGATCGCCGCCGCGATAGCGCTGGTAAAGGCGAACGAAGTGTTCGATAGCGGTGGGCGTCAAGCCCGCGCCGCGCATCCGTTGGACGAGGCCGGGAAGCTGCGACCCGGCGCCCTGCGTTGGCATCGAGCCGCCCCCCTCCGCCCTCGTCCCCCAGCCCGCGTCGCAACCCGCACCAAACCGCGGCTGCGGCCGGAGCGGGTTCGCCGCGCGCGGCTGCCGCTAACGCAGCAGCCGCGTCACGCGCCGCGCGTCACCAGGGGCGCGCCTGGTCGCCATAGCGGGCCTTGAAGTCAGCCGGCGTCAGGCCGCTCGCCGCCGCGAGCTGCTGCAGCGCCTCACCCTCGAAGTCGTCGGCGCCCAGACGCACCATGAAGCGCCGCGCGTTAGCGTAGGCGTTGGAGTCGACGTCGACGCGCCGCACCCGCATCTTGCCGGTCTGCGGATCGAGCATGTCCTTGAGCCGCAGCGGCAGCAGGTCGGCCCCCTGTACGCAGATCAACACGCCGGTGTTGCCGCTCAGCAGCGAGCGGACGGCCGCGCTCCCCAGGTCCTGCGTGTACTCGAGGTCGAAGGCCACCGGCGCCGCGCTGCGCAGCTCATAGCCGATGTTCTTGTCGACCGTCGTGACCTTGTGCCCGAGCTTGGCCAGCTCGGTGCGCGCGAGCACGCTGACGATGCGCCCGAAGGGCAGCTCGGCCAGGCGTACGTGTCCGTGGTCGTCGCGCTCCACGTCCTTGAGCTGGCTGAGATCCTGCTCGTCGATGCACTCGGCCGCGCCCTCGGCGATGATCGCAACGCCATGCATATGGCCCGCCGCGCGGCGCTTGAGCACCGCCCCCTCGAGGATCGCCGAGAGCTCGGCCAGCCGCACCTTGCGGCCGCGGAACTCCTCCGGGATGATCGTCAGCGTGGCGCCCGAGGCCTTGCCCATGCCCAAGGCCAGGTGTCCCGCCGTGCGCCCCATCGCGACGACGAAGTACCAACGCATCGTCGTGCGCGCGTCCTCGAGCAGGTTGCAGACCAGATCGACGCCGACCTGGCGCGCCGTCTGATAGCCGAAGGTCGGCAGGTCGCCGGGCAGCGGTAGATCGTTGTCGATCGTCTTGGGCACGTGAGCGATTTCGATTTCTTTGCCCGTCACGGCGTCGACCTTGCTCGCCGTCGAGGCCGTGTCGTCGCCACCGATGCTGACGAGATAGTCGATCTGGAGCGCACGGAGAGCGCGCACGACGTTACCGAGCTTCTCCTCGCTCTTCGACGGATTCTCACGCGAGGTGTTGAGCATGGAGCTGTCCTGCAGATGGATCCGCGAGACTTCGTCGACCGTCAGCGGGCGTACGCGCGAGGTGTCGCCCTGGGCCAGCCACTTGAAGCCCTCGAGCACGCCGAACACCTGCAGGCCGGCGTTGGTCGCCTCGATCGTGGCAGCGCGAATCACGCCGTTGATGCCCGGCGCTGGACCGCCACCGACGACGATGGCCAACTTCTTCCCGCGGTTCTCACTTCGCATCGGAGATGCTATCTCGATTCCCATAGCAGCGGCCCCCCCTTCAGGTGCCGGGACCATAGTCCCAGCGCGCCTGCAGTTCAAGCCGGCTCGGGCAGCGGCAACCAGGGGGTAGCCAGCGGCCGGAAAGCCAGGAGCGCGCGATGACCGAACATGGCGGGATCGTCGTCGAAACGGTGACGAATGGCCCCTTCGTCGAGAACTGTTACCTCGTCGCCTGTGCCCGCACGCGCGCGGCGCTGATCATCGATCCAGGCGACGAACCGGAGCGCATCGCGGCGCGCGTCGCCGCGCTCGAGCTGCAGGTGCAGCGCATCATCGCCACGCACGCACACATCGACCACGTCGGTGCGGTGGCCGCGCTGCAGCGCACGCTCGGCGTCCCTTCGCCCTGCACAGCGCCGAGCGCAGCTGGCTGCAGCAGCTCCCGCTGCAGGCCAGCGTCTTTCGGCTGCCTTGTCCGGAGGTCCCGCAGGTCGACGAAGATCTCGTGGTCGGTGAGTCGCTGGCCCTCGGCGACCAGCAGGCCGAGGTGCTGGCGACCCCCGGCCACACGCCCGGCGGCTGCTCACTGCACTTCGCCAGCGCGGAGCTGGTCTTCGTCGGCGACACCCTCTTCGCCGGCTCGATCGGCCGCACCGATCTCCCGGGCGGTGACCTGCCGACGCTGATGCGCGCGCTGCGCGAGCAGCTGCTGACCCTCGCCGACGAGACGATCGTTTTCAGTGGACACGGCCCAACGACGACGATTGGCGCCGAGCGACGGCAGAACCCCTTCATCCGCGGCAGCGTCGGGCGCTGAGCCGCCAGCAGCGCTGCCGGCGCTCAGTCCTCGCGCTCCGCCGGTCCTCGTTGGCGCTTGACGGCACCCCGCCGGCGCTTGTCGGCGACCGTGGCGCGGCGGGCACCCGGCGGTGGGCGCCGGCGCCGGCGCCGCTCGCGCTCGGCGGCGTCGCGCTGCGCGGCCGCGGCGGCAGCGCGCTGGGCCTCCACCCGGGCGATTAGCTGCTCGCGCGCGGCGACGCGATTCTGGTACTGCGAGCGCTCGCCCTCGGCGCGCGCCTCGAGGCCGCTCGGCAGGTGCACCAGCTGCACCGCGGTCGAGGTGCGGTTGACGTGTTGACCTCCGGGCCCGCTGGCGCGCACGAAGCGCTCGACGAGATCGTCGGCGCGTAGGCCGAGCTCCGCCAAGCGTTGGTCGAGCTGCTCTAGGCGCTGCGCGGCCATCGCGTGCCGCCAGCGCCAGCCCGGCAGGCGCGCGTAGCCCTGCTCGATGACGGCGCGTGGCATGGGCAGGGCGGTCAGCACGGGGTAGGTCAGGAGGAACCAGACCAGCGCGCCGAGGACCAGCGCGGTCGCCGCCGGGCGGGTCCAGCGCGGCAGCGCGCCCTCCCCGGCGCGAGCCCGCGCCACGGCCAGCCCGAGCACGATGCAGAGCGGCGGCACGGCCGGAGCGTAGTGGTAGAAGAGCATGATGCGCGGCGAAAAGACCCACGGCAGCCAGAGCGCGAAGTAGGCCAGCAGCACGAACCAGCGCGCCCAGCGCGCGCGCGCCACCCGCTGCGCCTCGGCCGCACGCGACCGGCCGTCCGTGCCGGTGCGCGCGACGCCCAGGCCGAAGAAATCGCGCCAGCTCCACCACAGCGCCACGGCGAAGCCGGCCACCAGCGTGACGGAATTGCCGAGCGCGTAGATGTGTCCGACCCAGCCGGCGCGCGGATAGGTCACGTGCAACCAGACCGGGCGCAGGTTGAGCACCCACTGCCACGGCCGCGATTGATAGGCGTGGGTCGCCTTGAGGCGCGTGTGATACCACCACATTTGCTGCTGCAGCTCGACGAGCTGCTGCCAGCTGCGCCCGAGCGCGAAGAAGTGCCCATAGCTCGCGAGGTAGACGAGCGGTGGAAGGGTCGCGAAGGCGAGGGCGGCGCCCCAGAGGCCGCGATCGCGCCAGTGGCGCCGGCCGAGCAGCAGATCCCGGGCAAGGTCGAGCCCCAGCACGCCGAAGAGATAGAGCCCGGTCCACTTCGTCGCCAGCGCCAGACCCAGACCGAGGGCCGACAGCAGCAGCGAGCGCGTCCGCGCCCGATCCTTCCAGCGCACGTAGTGCAGCAGCGCGAAGAGCGCGAAGCAGACGAAATAGGCGTCGTTCATCGCGATGCGCCCGAGGGTGAAGGACAACCCCTCGAGGCTCAGCAGCAGCGCCGCCCACCAGGCCGCCGCACCTGAGCCGAAGAGCTCGGCGGCCAGGAGCGCGGTGAGCCCCACCGACGCCGTGCTGCACAGGACGGAACCGATGCGCCAGCCGAAGGGCGTCTCGCCGAAGAGCGCCATCGCCCCGGCCATCAGCAGCTTGGCCAGCGGCGGGTGCGCGTCCACTCGAAGGCGCGGTCAGGCGGGGGCTTGGCCCAGGGATCGTAGGCGGCGGGATTGGCGTGCAGGTACTGCTGCGCGGTGAACGCGTGGTAGACCTCGTCGAGATAGAAGGCGGGCGGCTCGCCCAAGCGGACCAGCTTGAGCGCCAAGCCCGCCAGGAGCAGCGCCAGCAGCGCAGGGCGCCAGCGCCCCGCCGATGCGCCGGGAGCCGCGGCGGCCGATGCGGGCCAGGTCAACCAGGCGGGGCGACGCAAAATCATGGGGCTACGGCGACGCTCGTGGTGAGAAGCGGCGGCGACCATACCACCGCAGCGCGTCCTTGTGCGCGCGCTGGACCGGCCGCTGCCGCTCCGGGTCGCTCTTGGGGGCCCAGGCAAAACGACCGCACCACGCTACACTGTCGTTCGCCGCCGGGCAGGGCGCCCGCCGGCTAACGCGGGAGCACACATCTTGGGCATGCATCACGGCGGTGACGAAGGGGCGGGACAGGGTCGAGTCAACGTTCACGACCCTGCAATGCTAGGAGCCCGAAGGAAGCCGAAAACACCGCACGCGAGCGCGACCAAGCGCTCGCGCGGCGCGCTACTTGTTACCGCTGCGCTCTCACCCTGCGAACTCGTTCCCCGGTCCCCTGCGGGGACACGGGTGCGCGCCGCCAAATGAGGGTGACGGCGGGGGTGGGGCCCCGGACTGCCAACCTGCTTGGCCGCGCTCTTGCCGGGGCGGGGGGATGGGACATCCCCCGTGAACGATTACAGGGTCGAGTCGGGTCGAGAGCGGGCGCCGCAGCCCTGCTGCGGCTAGCGCTGGCGGCCGTAGTCGCCAGCGCGTGTTCTTCTTCCAACCCGGGCCCCGGCCACCTGGACGCGCGGACGGCGCGCGACACGAGCGCCGACCTGCGCCAGGTTGCGGTCGACGCCAAAGCCGACGCGCACCGTGACGCCGGGACGGTCGCCGACGCCGGCAGCGACGGACCCGTGCTGCCCGCAGGCTGGTCGGCCGGGCAGCCGATGACCACCGCCCGCTCCCGACACACGGCCACGCTGTTGGCCGACGGAACGATCCTGGTCGCGGGTGGCGTCGGCGCGGGCTCGGGCGCGTTGGACAGCGCCGAGCGCTACGACCCGCGCACGGACACCTGGCAGGCCGCCGGCACGATGACCACGGGCCACGTCTTTCATGAGGCCGTGCGCCTGCCCGACGGCCGCGTGCTGATCGTCGGCGGTTGCGCGAATACCTGGGCGAGCTGCACCTACGTCGGGGCGGAACTCTTCGATCCAACCAAGCCGGCGGCGGAGGCCTGGACCGCCACGGCCGCCATGCCGAAGTACCGCCGTAGCCACCGGGCAACGTTGCTGAACAACGGCGAGGTGGTGGTGACGGGTGGCTACGACAACGCTGGCGAGCACCTCACGATCAACCTCTTCAACGCGCAAACCAATACCTGGCGCAGCCCCCTTGGGGCACTCTCGGTGGGGCGAAACCTCGCGACCGTGACCAAGCTCGATGACGGCCGCGTCCTGATCGTGGGCGGCACCGACGGCACGACCGTCCACGATTCGCTGGAGGTCTACGATCCTTCCACCGGTCAGGCCACGACCCTCGCGGCCAAGCTGAGCCAGGCCCGCTTCGACCACACGGCGACACGGCTGGCCGATCGGCGCGTGCTCTTTCGTCGGCGGGGTTTGCTCGCTCGGATCGGGCTGCTCGGCCGGCGCGGCGGAGCTCTTCGATCCCGTGAGCGGCAGTATCAGCTCGGCCGGCGCACCCTCCTCGTCCGTGCATCAGCATCAAGCCACGCTGCTGGCCGACGGCCGCGTGCTGGTGTCCGGCGGCCACGGCGGACCCTGGGGTGACGCGGTGTCCTTGTTCACGCTGGGACCGCCGGCAGGCTGGATCACGGGGCCCGACCTGGAGCCCGGCCGCGTGCTCCACACGGCCACGGCGGTGGGATCGCGGGCGATCATCATCGGCGGAGAGCACCACTACGACGAGCTGGCGACCACGGCGATCTTCGTGCCGTAGCGAGGCCGATCGCAGCTCAGGTGGCGAGCGCGCGGCTCAACGCGAGATCGAGCTCGGTCCAGAAGGCGCGCGCCGCCGCGGGGGCATCGTCGGCGAAGCGGCGCAGCCAGCGTTCGAGCTCGCTGTCGGCGAGCCCCTCACGCTGCGCTTCGAGCAGGCGCGCTCCCACCCAATGCTGTAGCCGCCCAGCGCGCCACGGGCGTGGACGGGCCTGTTGGTGCAGCCGGCGCGCAAGCGTGCGGTGGCGCGCGATCCAGCCCTCCTCGGCGCCGCTCTCGCCGTAGAGCTGGCGCGCGAGCCGCGGGTAGTGCGGCTCGAGCCAGGCCCGGTGCTGGAAGCAGAGCCCGCTGTTGAGCAAGGCGAGCTGCGCCACCAGCCGCTCGGCCGTCTTGACGCCAAGCGCCGCCGGCGCGACCCACTGGCGCGCCGCATAGGCGAAACCCTCCCCCGCGAAGGGCAGCGGCGCCAGGCCACCGATCGTCCAGTCGGGCTCGGGCACGACCTCGTCGGCGGCGCCGAGCTCGAGCACGAGGGCGCGCCCGGCGGCGTCGGCCCCGACGGCGTCGGCCGCGGCGCGCAGCCCTCCACGCAGAGCCTGGGCCCAGGGTGCGTGCAGCAGGCCGTCGAGCAGCGCCTCGGCCAGCGGCCCATTGTGCGCCGCACTGCCGGCCGAGCCGAGCTCGGCGAGGCTCCACAGCGGTCGCTCCGCCAGGCCCAGCGCGCGAGCATCGAGCTCACCCCGGTGTACGCGCTCGAGCAGCCAGCCGAGCAGCGCCCCGACCATCGGCACGTCGAAGCCGTCGGTCAGGCAGCGGTGGAGCAGGCGATCGTGCGCGGCGAGGTCGAAGATCCCGAGCTGCGGGCCGAGCCAGAGCAAAGGCTCGGCCTCGCGCAGGCGCCCGACGGCCACGGTGCGGCAGGCGAGCGGGCAGGGCGCGGCGCAGGGTTGCGCGGCGGCCGGGTCGCGCTGCACCGCCACGCGCAGCGGCGCCAGCAGACCGGGCCGCAGCCAGCGCTCCGAGAGCTCGTGGCGCTGCTCGCTCGACCAGCAGACCGTCGCGGCGTTGAAGGCGAGCGCGCTGGGGCCCCGCGCGGCGAGCGTCGCGATCGCCGGGCCCTCGCGCACCAGCTCCGGCGCGAAGCGGTGGCCGACGGCGCCCTCGAGCGCGGCGAGATCGCCCGGTGGCTCGAAGACGCCCTGCGCACAACCCGCCGCGCCGACCCGCGCGAGCAGCGCGGCGCTGTCCCGCTCACCGCCCAAGACCAGCGCGCAGAGGCCGTGTTGTTGCCAGAGCCGCGAGCCGAGCCCGCCGCGCCGGGTGGCCTCGATCGGCGCTCGCGCCACCCGGCCCGCCTCGACCCCCGTGGCGAGCAGCGCGCCGTAGCGGGTACGGGCTGCGGCCGGCCCGACGAAGAACGCCAACGCGCTGCCGAGGTCCGCGGTGAAGCGCTCGAGCAGCAGGGCGAGCAACGCCAGGCTACCGCTCGCTTCCGCCCGAGCGCCGCGCCAGACCGCCTCGGCGTCGAGTGCCTCGAGGCGCATCCGCACCCCACCGGCGCGTTGCGTCAAGAGCAGTATGGAGGGCCTCGCAGCCCGACCCCTGAGCAACACGGGGCTGTGGCCGAGACCGTCGAAGGGCAGCCCCAGACCGGCAAGCGCTGCTGCTACTCAAGGCTGCCGGCGTCCCTGCCCGCATCGCCACGGCGAGGTGGTTGGCACCGCTCACGGGCGTACCGGCGAGCAACCCGCCGGCGATCGACGTCACCGCGCCGGGCCCGGCGTCACCGCGGAACAGGCCGAGCGCGCCGCCCTGCACGCAGGCGTCGACGGCACCGACGTAGAAGGGCAGGTCGTCGAGCGACCGCGGTTCCGCCGCACCTGCGTCGAGATCGACTAGCAGCGCCGTCTGTCCGAGCATCGTCCGTCTCCCGCGCGCCCACGCGAGCGTCATCATCCCCGCGCATCCGCGCTGTGACGGCGCCGCCGCGCGGCTTTCGTTACGCCGCTACGGGCGCGCGCGGCAAGCGAATCGAGCCCGCCGAGGCGCGGCTTGCGTACGAGACCAGTGCCTCCTTGGCGGGGCGCAGCACCGCCTCGACGGGGGAGGTCAACACACCCTCACGGCCCAGGAAGATCAGGCGGAGGCCCATTGGCGCCCGCTCGACCGCCGCAGCCCCTCCCTCTGCGGCACTCGTCAGACGCCCGCGCAATGCGGCGTGCTCGCGCAGCCAGGCACCCGTCTGCCGGCTGCGCACACCGACGCACTCGCGGCCACGGCAGTGATACTCGGTGTTGCGCGTGACGTAGACCACATGCCGGCGCCGGTCGGCGTTGGGATCGAGCATCGCTCACCTCCATCGACGTGATGGGCGGCATTGTAGGATGAGTATGTATGAGTAGTTAAGTATCCTACATTTGGCCTTGGCGGGCGCGTGCATCAGGCGGGAACTACCCAACCCGGCCCTGCCTCGAAGTCGACGCCCCGGGTCCGGCTCGCGTATGCTCGCCCGCACGCCAGAAAGACGGAGGACGGCATGGCCTCACAAGGCGACGGTCGGACGCGGCAGCGCGCTCGGATCTGGGGCGGCGGGCGGCGCACCAGCCGCGGCGCTCGCCTCGCCCTCGGATTCGGTCTGTTGGTCATGGCGAGCGGCTGCCGCAAGCCGGAATGGGTGATTGGTCGCTGGGCCTACATCGACGACGACGGCAAGCCGGTCCACTGCCACGAGTTCCTCGCCGACCATCAGTTTCGCGCCTACCTCAGCGTGAGCTGTACGGGTGCCACCGATCCGCTGCTTTCGGGCAAGTGGAAGCTGCTGCAAGAGGACCGGCTGGCCGTCCTGCGCGGCCCGGAAGCGGTCGCGCAGGTGGCGAGGATCGTCCGCACCGATGGCGGACGCTTCAGCGCCCAGGGTGCGCTGGCGGGCAGCTTCCACCGGTTGGAAGGCAGCGGCAGCGACAGCAGCGCGCTGCTCGCGCGCCTCGAGCGGGGCGTCGTCGGCTGCGCCCGCTCGACGACGCGCACTGCGAACGCCTCGACCTGACCCTCGAGCGCGTTCGTGCGCTGCCGCCAGAGGCCAAGCCGCGGATGATTCGCGCGCGTGATCAGAGCCTCGAGTACCACGCCGCCGTGCTCGGCGAGCAACAGGCCCTCGCCAAGGTGGTCTACGCGGTCAATCAGGACCAGCTCGACTGGGTCGGCTTCTATCTCGGCGAGGCCGCCTTCGCGCCACCTGGGCCCGAGGCCCGCATGGAGCAACAGCTCGGGCCCCCGGCACAAACGCTCGTGACCGGACGTGGCCTCAAGCGCCAGAGCATCGTGATGTGGCAAAGCTACTGCCGCTCGCTGCACGGCGCCCTCAACAAGAACGTCGACGTCACGCTCTTCGCGACGCCCGGCGAGCGCCAGGGGCTCTTCTACGTCTCCGAGGGCCTGCTACCCGAGGTCTGGCCGGAGCTGAAGCAGACCGTCGGCGATCCCGCGCTGCAAGCCACCGACGAGGAGCTGGCCGAAGCGGAGGATGCCAAGGCCGCCGAGGCGCAGGCGGCGAAGGGCGCACAGGCCACGAAGGACGCACCGGCACCCGCCGCCGCACCGGCGAAAGCGCAGCGCGAGCCCGTCCCAGGCCCGACTCGGGGCGCAGCGCTCGCGCCGCCGGAGGCTCCGCCAGCCGCAGCACCCCCGCGCGAGGAGGCGCCGGCCGCAGCCCCCGCGCCTGCGCCTGCGCCCAACGCGGGCCGTGGCCCCGGATCGCGGCCCCAGGTGCGCGGCAGCGATGACATCTGAGGGAGCGCGTCCCGCTACACGGTGATCCAGAGCTGGCTTGAGCGCCCGCAGAGCGCGCCGTCCGCGCCGTAGAGCAGGGTCGCCGCGTCGCGCTTGCGCCCCTCCACACCCAGCGCCCAGGCCACCACGACGCAGGCGTCCCCGACCCGCACGCGACCGGGCCAGACCTGCGCCGTCATCGTCGCGAGCAGGGCCGGCTCGCCGGCGCGCGCGACCGCGAAGTAGCCCGGGCAATCGAGCGCGGCCCAGAGAAGTTGCGCGAGCACGCTTCCGGTCGCATCGGCGCACCACGCCTCGGGCACCCATGGAGCCACGACCCCCGCGCCCGTGGGATCGGGCCCGGCGAAGATGCGCAGCCCCTCGCCCAGCGCCCGCTGCGGCCCGCAGACGAAGCAGCTCGGATAGGGGTGTGCCCGCAGCCCGGCAAAGCGCGCGGCCCCCGCCTGCGCCACGGAGGGCAGCTCAGACCCCCAAGCGAGCGCGGGTGGCGGCGCCGCCTCGACCGCCTCCTCCGCTACCACACTCGCCTCGGCCAGCAGCTCCGCTCCCAGGCGCAAGCGCACGCCCGCAGCGTGCCGCTCCAGCTCCAGCACCGTGCCCAAGGGCGTCGGCCGCCGCAGCCGCACCTGCAAGGGACGCGCGAGCAAGGGCCCGAGCTGCTGGGCCAGCAGCCCACCGACGAACCCGCCGTTCGCCACCCCAGGCGGCCCGCCGTAGCGCGCGTCGATCGTCAGTGGCGTGATCGTGCTCGTCATCGACCGCGGCCCCCGCTCTGCTCCCGTTGAAGCGACACGCCACCGCGGGCCCCCCCTCTCGTACCACGAAGCGACCGCACGGCAACGCAGCCCCACGCCGGATCGGATCGGACAGCCGGCAGATGGCCTGTCCGTGGCCAGGACCGCATGCGGATTGGCGGGTTGCCGCGGGGCGCCTCGTCAGAGGCGTCACCGCGTGTTCAATCGTAACTGCGGACCGTTGCGAAACCGGGTTCGATCGGATCCCAGCGGCCCGCATCTTATGCGATCGGGTCAACCACATCAATACCGGCGTCTAGCCCTCGCGAGTAAACCTCGTCTGGCTCGCCGCGAGCGCCGGGTGCGCGCCGAACGAGGCACCGGACCCAGCGAGCACGGGCCGGGCGATCGTCAGCGGCCAGCTCGAGACGGGATACCCGGAGGTCGGGCTGATGTCCTTCGAGTTGGCGGGAAGGGCTCAACCCTACGACCTCGAGAAGCGCGAAGCGCCTGGAACGACGAAGATCTGCACTGGGACGCTGATCGGGCCACGACAGATTTTGACCGCGGCGCATTGCGTCGACGACCTCAAGCGCGGGTGGTTCAAGCTGGACGCGGGCCCGGCCGAGGGGATTCCCTTCTTCGCTCCGGTCATCCATCCCGGCTACGCGGGTGCGGACAAGGGGCGGCGGATATCGCGATCGTGTTCCTGTCGGGCCGTCCCCGGCATCGATTTCCCCGAACTCGCAGGCGCAACGCCAGCGGTCGGCGAGGCGCTTACGCTGGTCGGGTGTGGCGCGACGGGCTCGGACGCACCAAGCGATGGCCGCAAGCGCTCAGCGCAGAACAGCATCGAGGCTGTGCAGCCCTACACCTTCACCTTCGCGGGGTTTCGCTGGGGGGATGGCATCACGTACCCGGGCGACTCCGGGGGGCCAAGCTTTGCCGTCCGCGGCGGCAAGCGGGAATTGGTGGGCGTTCACTCGACAAGCGTATTGAATCTCACAACGCTCTGGATCTTCGACACGAGCGGGGCCTGGGACACTCGCGTCGACGTCTACACCGACTGGATCAGTCAGGTGGCGTGGAATCCCGCCGCCGCCGCCGCTGCCCGCTACTACGCCTGCACACGCCCCTGCACACGCAGATGCCCGCCAGCTTCGACCTCCAGCTCTCGGCGACCAGCCGCGATGCCGATCCGGAGATCAGCGTCGCCCTCGACGGCGGCACACCACAGGCTTCACCCGGTGGCGCGGTGCGGCAGCGCATCGGTCCGCTCACCGTCGGGACGCACGTCGTCGCCGTCAGCGCGCGCGACCAGGATGGCTTCGTCGCCCGGCAGCAGTGGCGCTTCACGGTCACGGAGGCTGGCGCTAGCCCCCTGCCGGCCTATGGCAACCCTGCTCCGCTGACGTCCACGCCCACTCCCGCCCCCATCACCGACCCACGCGGCAGCGCGGCCTGCCCGGACCCAGCGGCGCCGACCTGCGGTGTTCCACCCTGGGAAGCCTCCACCGACGAGGGGGGCTGCGCGGTCGGCCGCCGTGCAACCCGTGGTCGGAGTGACGATCGGAGTGGCGCGTCCCCTGCCCCACCACCCGCGTTGATCGCCTTCGCCGCACTTCTGCTGGCTCTCAGCCGCACGCGCCGACGGACGGGGCGCGAGCCCTAGCGCGATCTAGCCGTAGCGCGATCTACAGCGCGCCGACCTCCTCGCTGCGCACCCAGCCCTCGAGGCCGTTTCCGAGGCGGATGCGGCGCCAGCCGGCGACCTCGCCGACGAGGCGTACGCGCAGGCCCGCGTGCAGGCTGTAGGCGCTGCGCGCCGCCGCGTCGGGGCCCTCGCGCACGGCGAGCTTGTCCGGCAGGACGATGCCCTGGTGCACGCTGCGCGCGAGGTGGATACGGCCCGCGAGCAGCGCGCTGCTCGCGACCAGCAGCAATACGAGCAACCCGTTGACGGCGAGCAACCCGGCTCGGCCCGGACCGGGCGCCACCCGGCGCAACAGCACCACGACCCCGAGCACGGCCCACCACAGCACCAGGGTCAGCGTCCACCAGGTGGGCAGCTCGGCCAGGGCGACCGCGCGCACCCACGCCGGTTCGTCGCTGGCTCCGCGCAGCACGTCGCGTCCGCGCCGCGCGGCCTGGGCCCGCGCGAGCTGCAGGTTGTGGCGCGCGTCGTCGAGGCCGGGCTCCAGCGCCAGCGCGCGCTCGAAGGCGAAGATCGCCGGCCCGAGGCGCCCGAGTCGGTAATACGCGCAGCCGAGGTTGTAGAAGAGCGCCTCGTGCCGCAGCGGCAAGGCGACCAAGCGCTCGAGCGCCGTCACCGCCGCGGCGTGGCGCCCCGCGTAGTAATCCGCCAGCGCGCGCCGGTAGGTCGCGTCGACGGTTTCGGCCCCGGCGCGCGACGGAAGCGCCAGCAGCAGCGCGCCCAGCAGCAGCCACGCGGGGGCCGAGGCATGCGAGCGAGGTCTCACGACCGAGCCTCCGCCCGTCCGCCCCGCCGCGCCCGGGTCAGCGCTGCCACCCGCCCGAGCAGGTCCTCGGCGGCATCGAGCGCCTCGGCGCTCGAGCGCTGCGTCGCCGCGCCAGGCGCAAAGCGCGCCTGATCGCATTGATCGAAGAACCCAGCCACCGCCTCGGCGAGCCCGGCCGGCGCGCCGCGAAGAGCGAGGGCCTCTCGCAAGGACTCGCGCGTCAACCCCGCGCTGCGCAGCCCGAGCTGGTGATCGAGCTGCTCGTGCAGCGCCGCGGCCAAGAGCGCCGAGACGACCGCGCGCGAGCGCGCCTGCGCCGCCGCCGTCCGCGCCTGCTGCAAACGTGCGCGTACGCGGCGCCGCAGCGCCCGCTCGCGCGCGCGCGCATTCGGGGCGCTGCGCGCCGCGCGCAGCCGCTCCGCCCCCCAGCCCAGGCCCAAGAGCAGCAGCGGGAGGGTCGCTAGCGTGACGTACCAAGCATGAACCGGCGCGTGCGGCGCGCGATCTTGTAGGGTCTCCGCGGGGCGCGGCGGGCGGATGTCCGGGCCGAGCACGTTGCTCGCGCCGACGCCGGTCGCCGCGCTGCCCGTCGCAGCGCCAGCGGCGTTGCCGGTGACGCGCAGGCGCAGCGGCCGAGCCTGCGCCTCACGATAGCCGCGCGCCTCCGGATCGAAGTAGGCCAGCGCGGGCAGCGGCAGGCGCAGCTCACCGGGCTGTTGCGGCAAGAGCAGGTAGGCGACCTCCTTCTCGCCCTGCAACCCGCCCTCGGTGGCCTCGAGGCGTTCGCTCAGCTTGGGCTCGAAGCTACGCACGCCCGGCACGATCGGCAACGCGGGTAACACCAACTGCTTCAGGTTGCCGCTGCCGCACGATCAGGCGCAGGGTCAGGGCTTGCCCGACCTCGACCTTTCGCGATCGAGTGGCGCGGCCAGCGCGAAGCAGCCGACGTTGGCCGGCGCGAAGCCCGCCGGGCGCCCTGCGCTCGGCAAGGGCAGGACCTCGATCGTCAGCGGCTCGGTGCGGCGTCGCAGCGGCCCCGTCCACCAGGGTGTCCGCTGTCTGCAGCTGAACCTCGAGCGGCCCGATCGCCAGAGAGGCCCGGCGCGCTGCGGGAAGAGCACCGTGCGCTGCAACAAGGCGGCGGCATAGACCTGCCCGTCGAGCACGACGCGCTCGAACTCGAGCCGCCGCGGCGAGCCTCCGTCTTCGCTCCAGAAGCCGTCGGTCGTGGGGCGAGTTTCGATCTGGAAGGAGAGCAGGTCGGATTGGGTGTAGAGGCGCCAGGTGACGACGAGCTGTTGGCCGACGTAGGCCCGCGTCAACGAGGCCTGGGCGGCGACGAAGACGCCCGAGCGAGCCACCGGCGCGGCCACCGCCGGCGCCGGCATCGGCGCGCCCGCCGCGCCCGGGCCGCTCGACGGCGACCCCGCCTCGGCCCGACGCACCTCGAGCTGCACCGTGTTGGAGTGGATCACGCGCCGCCGAGGCGCACCCCCGCGGGACCCAAGGTGAGCTGGCCGAGCTGCTGCGGCGCCACCTCATAGACGCGCGTCTCGCGCCGCCGCATCTGCCAGTTGATCAGCTCGATGTTGCGGCTGACCAGACTGGCGCCGAGCACACGACAGCCGCGCAGCACCGGTTCGATGAAGTCGGCTTCGTCTCGGCCCTCTACTGCCAGCTCGACGGTGAGGGCCACGGACTCGCCCAAGGTCACCAGGTGGCGATCGACCGTCAGTCGCACGCTGGCACTCTGGGCCCACGCCGGGGTGCAGATACCGCAGAGCAGCAGCGCGCCGAACACGAGTGCAGGCGTACCCGCGCCGAGCCGCCGACCGAGCTCCGTGCGTAACCCGACGCTCTGCACGCTACCAGTCCTTCGCCGGCCGTCGGTAGAGCCCTTGCAGCCGGCGGGCCTGCTCGCGCTGCAAGGTCTTGTCGTTGCGATCGAGGGCCTCGAGCACCTGCTGCCGCTCGCGCGCCGCCCGCTGCGCGGCCGCCGCCTTGGCCGCGCGCTCGGCGGCCTGCTGCGGCGTCTCGCGCGGCGCGAGCGATGACGTCGGCGCGGGCTCGCGCTGAGGCTGCTGCTGGTCTGCGCGAGCCCCCTGGTCTCCCGCGGGCTTCGACTGCTGCTGTTCCTGCTGCTTCCGCCCTTCCTGCTGCTTCTGCGGGTCGTTCTGTTTCTGCTGCTGCTGCTCGTTTCTGCTGCTGCTGCCGTTCCTGCTCCTTCTTCTTCTCCTGCTCGCGGCGGCGTAGCGCCAGCTCCAGGTTCCACTTGGCGGCGCGATGTTGGGGATCGAAGCGCAGCGCCTGTTGGAAGGCCGTCGCGGCCTCACCGAAGCGCTTTTCGTCGAAGAGCACATCACCGAGGTTGTAGAAGCTCTTGGCGCGCA
>JADJDT010000003.1 GCA_016702545.1 Pseudomonadota bacterium
GCGCCGCGGACAACCGAGGTTGGTCGGTGGTGTCGACCATAACGAGCGCAAAGCGCTGGCCGTATCCGAGGTTTGATGGCGCTAGTTCGCCGAGTCCCATTTCCCTAAGCGCCTCTTGTTCAATCACGGTCGCCGCCAAGGGCGAGTCATTCGCAGATGCCTCCGCCTGAAGAACCGGAAGGGCCCCTGGTTGTTCACCTTGACCGAGTCGGAGTGCCACCTGCAACCTAGCGAGCATGCTCTCTTCTACGGTCGCATCAAGCGTCATGTAGGTCGCGCCTTCCGGAGCCTCGCTTTCAAACTCGCCGCTGAAGGCCTGCCGATCCGCCTTCCCCTTCGGTGTGCCCGTGTCGATCCCGAGACCACAACCAAACGCGAACGAGGCGACCAGGGTCAGGCAGGTCTCTAAGAGCACACTGCTCTTTGACAGCAACCTGCTTGAAGCTTCAGAAGCACGAGAGGACATGGTCAACTCCTTAGGCAACGTATCTTCCTGCCAACCGGTTCGTCGCGCTTAGGGCGTCGAGCAGACGACGCGACTACCTCGACTTATTGCTCAACCAAGCCAACAGCTCTGCGTGCACCTTGTCGAAGCGATTGGCCGTGTCGGCGGCTACGCCCACGACCGCACCGTTGGTCGTGGCGAAGGCCCCGCTACAGCCCGGCTTCGATTTGCTGTCGTCAGGACTGGTGAAGGTGTGCAGGCAGCTGGCCGGGCCGCCCGCCGCGACTTCTCCGGTGGTGCGCACCAGGAGCGCGCTCGTACCGGGCGGAATCGTGACATCGACGCACAACGGAGCGCTCGTCGTCCCGCCCTGTCCCTGAGTAGAAGTCGCGATCATGGCGCCCCGCGTCGTGACCGAGAAGCCAAAGGCATTCACGCCCCGATTCGGCGCCACTGCCACACAGACCTTTGCCGGTCCCGCCGGCCAGCTTGCAGACGCAACTGTCGGGGTAGCAACCGGCCCCGCCGCGGGTTGCTTCGCCTTGAAGAGGTCCCTGAGGGCTGGGGTCAGCATGTACAGCGCTTCCAGATAGGGTGGCTGACCGAAGTCGTCGGCGGTCGTCGCGCAGGGGCCCCAGAACGCACTGTCGCCATTGGGTGATGGGAGACACAGAGATAGACCCGACTCGCTCGCGGGAGTCCGGCAGGTTGCCGCACCAAAACCGACGGGGTGATCGGCATTGAAAGGGCAAGGGTTATTAGGTATCGGATCGCCGCCCAGCGGAGCGATTCCGAGCCCTCCTGCGCTGGTATTGGACCACACCCCTGACCAATCCACCGGCACTGCGATCTGGCACCTCTGCCCCTCGCAGTAGCTTGCCTCTAGTCCCGACAGGATGTCGATACCATCGGCTCTCTTCAGAAATGACATCATCTCCATCTCGGGACTCACGGTTTGACCTTCAAACATCCCACAGCCGAGCAGGGTCGCGGTCGCCAGGGCGAAGGAGCTCATCCAGAGTCGAGACTTCATGCTTGACTGACGCATTCCCCTTCTCCTCTCGCACGCTCGGTCGGTCTCTTGGCTCGTCCCCCGCGCGGGGTGCGGCCAGTCAAGGGCAGCGGTCACATCGCACTCTGAAAGCCGCAGGCTGGCAGTCTCGCCAACCCGGCCTTCGTAAAGGCGAAGTCGAGCGGCGATTGCCGCGAAACGGCTGTGCACGGTGACGATTCGGGCCTTCCGCGAATGGTCACGCGCGCAACGCCACACGGCGCCGTTGCGCCGAAGGGCGTGCACTGTTGATATGCAATCACGCCATCCCCGCTCCCGAAGCCCTGGAAGCCGCCGGAGGATGGCCGGCAGGCGGGGGACTCAGCCAGCACGGGCTTGCCGTTCGCGGTCACGCCAAAATTGACGGCAAAGACGCACTCCTGACCCGCGCTGCAACCGGGGCTGCACAAGGTCTGAGCGCCGCCGGTCCCGGCTGCTGCATAGGACGCCGTGGCGGGGGCCGAGGGCTCCGTCGCTTGCCCTCGTTCGGTACACGCCTTCCCAATCCCACACGCCACTCCGACCAGAGCGTCTCGAGTTGGCCGAAGACCCAGCCGCACTCTCCGGGCTTATTGCCGGGTGCTTGGCACCCGTACCAGGTGCCTTGCGGGCTGCGGTACTGCCACCCGAGGCTGCCGTCGCCCAGATCGCACTCGCGGAAGGTGTCGCCGTTCGGCGCGGTGTTCGCGAGCTGAGCTGCAAGCTGCTGAGTGGTTAGACAGAGCAGCGCGCTTCTGCCGATCGAGGCGTCTCGGACGCAGTTCCTCGTTGCGCGATTGCAGAAGGTGACCTGGCCCTCACTATCGATGCGGTCTTGGCAGAGGTACCAGTGCTTGGCGGGGTTGAAGACGGTGTCCGTGCCCGACAGGCTGCCACCATTTGCGAGCCCGGGGGTGACCGGGGCGGGCGTCGTGCCCGGCGGGGGCGGGCAGGTCCCGGTCGGGCAGTCGGCGGTGACGCTAATGTTAGCCTGGAGGCGGCTGCGGGCTCGTGCTCCAGAAGGTCAGGAGCACCGGCGGGCCGTCCTGGTTCAGGTTCAGGTCCCGAGGGCGGAGTTCCGCATAGCGGTCACTCGGCACGCTGACGTTGAAGACCACCGGCGCATAGGGAGCGCAGTACACCTCACCGGAGACGGCGGCCTCGGCGGGGTAGTCGTCGCCGCCGTTGCCCTGACGCGAATCCGCGACCGCCGTCACGTAGACCCAGCACTCCCGCGTTCCTTGCGAGGAGAGGGCAACCTGGAACTGGGCGGCACCCGGGCTGGCGATCCACTTCGCGCCCAGGCCGGAGAGGAGTGACGACGGCCCCCCGCCGGGCGTGGTGGACGGGGTCCCGGTGCTGGATCCCGGACACTGGCCGGCGCAATCCGTCGCTACGCTGACGTTGACCTGCGGCGGGTTGCCCGTGCGCCAGAACTTGACGCGCACGGGAGGACCGCCGCCGGCGGTCTGGGCGGCAAACTCGCCGGGGACTGCCGCCTGCGTGAAGTAGGCCGGTGCCCAGTTCCCACTGGTCCCACAGGTTACGCTACCGGAGACGGTCGCGTAGGAAGGTTGGTCGTCGTTTCCGGGGTAGAGGCTGTCGTCGCCGTTGACGCTCGCGATGTCGACGATGCAGGTCCAGCTCACGCCAGGAATGGTGAACTGGGCGGCGCTGCCGCTCGTGATCCAGGCCGAGTTGTCAAAGAGGCCGGCGCGCTCCGTGGGTGAGGCGCCTCCCGGCTGCTTGACGCAGCCGGCGCTGACGAGCAGGGCGGCGAAGGTGGTGGTGGCGAGCAGGCGGTGGCGACGTGGCGCGACCGGGGTCTGGGGCAGCGTGGCTTGATGCGGCGTCATGCTCGATCCTCCGGGAACGCGTCCGAGCGACGAATAAGCACCCGCCGTGCCAGGTCTTGATGGCCTTTATTTCGTATAGTTAGCGCCGTGGCCGAGGGCAGTCGCTGAGGTCAGCTGTCCCTGGCGACTGGCTGGTGCGGGATCGCGAAGGGGTGCGAGGGGCCTGGATCCCAGCGACGACGGATCCAGGCGACGACGCGGCCGCGCGGGCCGGTCAGCCGAGGGAGGTCAGCAGGGCGGCGGTGGCGGCGGCCGGATCCGGGGCGTCGAGGATCGCGCGTTGGACGGCCACGCCGTGGGCGCCGGCGGCGCGCAGGGCGGGCACGGAGCGGGCATCGACGCCGCCGATGGCGTAGAGCGGGGTGCGGAGAGCGGCGTGGACCTCGGTCACCAGCTCGAGGCCGGCGCCGGGGTGGCCGGGCTTGCTGGGCGTGGGGAAGATGGTGCCCACCACGAGGAAGTGCGCTCCCTCGGCGGCGGCCGCGCGGGCTGCGGCGAGGCCGTGGACGGCGCGGCCCCAGGGAGCCCCGGGGGGCCAGGCCGCCGGCAAGGGGGCCTGCTCGGGTAGGTGCAGCCCGCAGCCGAGCTCCCGCGCGAGCAGGGCGTCGTCGTTGATCAGCAGGACCAGCTCGGGGAAGCGTTCACGCAGGGTGTGGGCCGCGATGCGCCGGGCGTCACCGGGCAACTCGCGGCCGCGGAGCTGGAGCAGGCGCAGACCGGCGGCGACGGCGGCGCCGATCACGGCGAAGGGCTGCGGCGGGCCGCCCCAGTCGGCGTGCAGCGGCGGGGCCGCCACGGGGCTCCAGACCAGCATCAGGCGCGGCCAGTCGCGCGGCGGGGCCGCGGGCGGGGGCGCGTCGGGGGCGTTGGGGGCGCTGGGAGCGTTGGGGGTCATGCCCTACGCTCCCTTCGCGCCGAGGCGACCCTCGCGCGGGCTGCTGGCCTCGGCGTAGAAGCGGCGCGGCATGCGGCCGGCGAGGAAGGCCTCGCGCCCGGCGGCTGCCGCGTGGAACATCGCGCGGGCCATCCGCACCGGGTCCCGCGCGCGCGCGATCGCCGTGTTCAGCAGCACCCCGTCGCAGCCGAGCTCGAAGGCGATCGCCACGTCCGAGGCGGTGCCCACGCCCGCGTCGACGATCACCGGGACGGTGACGAGCTGGCGGATCAGCTCGAGGTTGTGCGGGTTGCGGATGCCGAGGCCCGAGCCGATCGGCGCGGCCAAGGGCATCACGGCGACGCAGCCGAGGTCTTGCAGCCGGCGGCAGACGATCGGGTCGTCGTTGGTGTAGGGCAGCACCTTGAAGCCCTTGCGCACCAGCTCGGCCGCGGCCTCGAGCAGGCCCTGGACCTCGGGCAGCAGGGTCTCCTCGTCGGCGATCACCTCGAGCTTGATCAGGTCGGTGCCCAGCGCCTCGCGCGCCAGCTCGGCCGTCAGCACGGCGTCGCGCACGGTGTAGCAGCCGGCGGTGTTGGGCAGCAGGTGATAGCCGCGCTCGCGGAGCTGGACGTAGAGGTTCTCGCCCTCGCCGCCGACCCCGACGCGCCGCAGCGCGACGGTGACCAGCTCGGTCTGCGCCGCGGCCAGCGCGTCGAGCAGCGCCTGCCGGCTGGGATAGCGCGAGCTGCCGAGCAGCAGGCGCGAGCGCAGCCGCAGGCCGGCGAGCTCCAGGCAGTCGTCGGCGCCGTCCTTGGCTGCGGCTGCCGGTGCTGCGGGGTCCGACAGCGCGACGCCGCTGATGGAAGCGTTCATCGTCCTCACCCTCCTTGTACGGCGACCAGGATCTCCAGCCGGTCGCCCGGCCGCAGCGCGGTGGCGGCCCAGCGCTCGCGGGGCACGACCGCGTCGTTGAGCGCCACGGCGATGCCGCGCCGCTCGGCCTGGCCAAGCTGCTCCAGCAACCCCTGCAGCGTCGGCGCTACCAGGGGCTGCGGCGTGCCGTTGACGATCACCTGCGCGACGCCGCCCTCGGGCGCCGCGGTGCCTGGCAGCGAGCTCATACTACGACCGGCGGCAGCGTGGCCGCGCCCTCCGCCTGGCGAGCCGCAGGCGTGGCCAGCAGGCGATCGGGCAGGAAGGGCACGAGGGCGGCGGGGACCTGCTCTCGCGGATCGCCTGGGCCAGGTAGTGCGCGGTGGCCGGGGCGAGCAGGATGCCGTCGCGGTAGTGGCCGATCGCCAGGTAGAGCCCGCGGCACGCCGGCGCGGCCAGCGGACCGATCGCCGGCTGGTGGTCGCGCAGCGCGGGGCGGAAGCCGACGATCAGCTCGACCAGCGGCAGGTCGTAGATCCCGGGCAGCAGCCGCCAGGCATAGCGCAGCAGGTCGAGCGTGGCCCCCGCGGTCGAGGTGCCGTCGAAGCCCTGCTCCTCGGCGGTCGCGCCGAGGAAGAGCGCGCCGTCGTCGCGCGGCACCAGGTAGACGCGGGGATTGCGCAGCACGTGGCGCAGCAGCCGGCTCTGACCCTGTTCCAGCCGCAGCGCCTGGCCCTTGATCGGGCGCAAACCGAAGCTCGGCAGCGGGCTCGACAGCCCCTCCTCGCTCCAGGCGCCGGCGGCGACGACGACGCTGTGCGCGTGCAGACAGAAGGGCTTACCTGCCGGGTCGGTGCCGCGCACGGCCCATTGGTCGCCCTCGCGCTCGATCTGGCCGGCGGTGAAGCCCTCGCGCACGGCGCCGCCGAGCTGATCGAGCGCGGCCACCAGGGCCGCCGTGACGCGCCGCGGATCGGCGCGGTGATCGAGGTCGATGCGCAGGCCGCCGGTGATGCGCGACGCCAGGTGCGGCTCGCGCTCGAGCATCTCGCGCGCCGTGAGCAGCGTCGAGGCGACGCCCTTGTCGCGCTGCAAGGCCTGCACGTGCTCGAGCTCGCGCAGCTCGTCGCCATCGGCCGCGACCCACAGCGTGCCCTCGCGCTCGTAGCCGGCGCTCAGGCGCGTGAGCTGCTCGAGCCCCGCCGCAAAGTCACCCCAACGCTGCAGGCTGTCGAGGCCCAGATCGACGACGGCGCGCGACTGCACCTCGGCCTCGGAGATCGGGGCGATCATGCCGGCCGAGGCCTGCGTCGCGCCGCCGCCGGCCAGGCCACGCTCGAGCACCACCGTGCGGCGGAAGCGCGCCGGATCGCCGCTGCGCAGCAGCTCGTAGGCCACCGAGAGTCCGATGATCCCGCCGCCGATCACCACCACGTCCACACGCTCGCTCGCCATCGCTGGGCTCATGTCGTGCTCCTCGTGCCAAAGGCGTCGATTGCTGCGCGCAACCGCCGCGTCGCCGCCGCCGGGTCGGCCTGCCCGACGACGGCCGCCGTCGCCGCCACACCCCAGGCGCCGGCCGCCAGCACCGCGCGCACGCGCTCGGCGGTGATGCCTCCGATCGCGATCACGGGCTTGTCCACGGCGGCGACGATCGCCGCCAGACCGTCGAGACCGAGGGTCGGTGCGGGACGAGCCTTGGTGCGCGTCTCGAAGACCGGGCCGACCCCGATGTAGTCCACGGGCGCGCGCGCGGCCGCACGCGCTTCGTCGAGGTTGTTGGCCGTCGCGCCGAGCAGCGCCGGCCAGCCGAGCAGGCGTCGCGCGAGCGCGGGCTCGGGGTCGTCGCGGCCCACGTGCGCGCCCTCGGCCCCGGCGCCCAGCGCCACATCGAGGCGATCGTTGACCAGCAGCGGGACCCGCCGCGGCGACAGGACCGCGCGCATGGCCTGCGCCAGCGCGATCAGCTCGCGCGTCGCGCGCGGGCGCTTCTCGCGCAGCTGCACGGCCTCGGCCCCGCCCTCTACCGCGAGCGCGGCGAGCTCGAGGTGCGAGAAGCGCTGCTGCTGCTCTTCGTCGGTGATGACGTGCAAGCGGGGCACGGGGCGCGCAGCGCCGCCGGCCGTCGGCGCGAAGCCGGCACCCGGCGCCCGCAGAAAAAAGAAGTGGTCGGTGGGACCGTGGCCCGCCCCCAGCCCGGGCGCAGCGGCGATCGCCAGCGTCACATACTGCTTGGCCTGCGCCACGGCTTGCTCGAGCGTGCGCCCCTGGGCGAGCAACGTGGCAATGGCGGCGGAGTGCGTGCAGCCGGTGCCATGGGTGTGGCGCGAGGCGAGTCGCGGGCCGTCGAAGCGCTCTTCGCCGGCGGGCGTGACCAACACGTCGGTCGCGTGATCGTCCCGCAGATCGCCACCGGTGACGACGACGGCGCGCGCGCCCCGGGCGAGCAACGCGCGGGCCGCGACGCTGGCCTGCTCTGCCGTCTCGACGGGCAGACCCGTCAGGGCGGCTGCCTCGTGCACGTTGGGCGTGACGACCGTGGCCAGCGGCAGCAGCTCGCGCTCGAGCGCCGCCAGCCCGGCGGCGTCGATCAGCAGATCGCCGCTGGTCGCGCGGACCACCGGATCGAGCACGAAGTGCGCCGGGCGGTGCTCGCGTAGCGCCGCCGCCACCGCGAGCACGACCTCGCGCCCGCCGAGCATGCCGGTCTTGACGGCGCGCACGGGCAGATCGGCAAAGAGCGAACGGAGCTGCGCGAGGACGAAGTCGGGGGCGACGAGCTGCGCGGCCTGCACGCCGGTGGTGTTCTGCGCGGTCAGCGCGGTGATCGCCGACACGCCGTAGCCGCCGAGCGCGGCGATGGTCTTGAGGTCGGCTTGAATGCCCGCGCCGGCGCAGGAGTCGGAGCCGGCGATCGTCAGCACGACGGGCAGCGACGCGCTCATCGGACGCGCCCGTGGGCGCAGGCTCGTGCCTTCATCGACGGCATGGCTCCCTCGGCCGGTATTGACGCCGGTATTGACGCCGGTATTGAGGCCGGCATTGACCGGATCAGGTGCTGCGGGTGTGCTCTCAGGCCCGACGCGCGCCCCGCCGTCGGACCACCCCGGCGCTGCTGGTCGGGCAGTATACGCGTCAGCGAGGGGCTCGCAAGCGCGGCGCGATGCGGCAGCACACGAGGGGTTAGCTGAAGCGCGCGGCGACCAGCGTCAGATCGTCGTCGAGGCGAATCGCGCCGCTGTAGACCAGGAGGCGCTGCTCGAGCAGCGCGAGGCTCGCCGCGGAGCCGTCGTAGCGCAGCTCCTGGAGCAGCGCCAACAGGCCCTCGGGGCCGAGCTCCCGCCCCTGCGCGTCGCTCTGCTCGATCGCCACGTCGCTGCAGAGCAGCAGCCGGTCGCCGGCGTCGAGCGCCTGCGTCTGGGCGTGGTAGCGCGTGCCGGCGAAGAGACCGAGCGGCACGCCCTCGGCGGCCAACACGGCCCCGGGCCCGTCGGCGGACAACCACAGCGGCGGCGGATGGCCGGCGCTGGCGAAGGAGAAGGTCCGCGCGCCGAGATCGACCACACCGGCCAGCGCGGTGGCGAAGTCCTCCGCCCGCTGCAGGACGCTGCGCAGCCGTTCGCTCATCGCCGCCAGCAGCGCCGCGGGATCGGCCCAGCTCGCGCGCAGCTCCTCCCAGAGCATGCGGAGCTGCATCGTGTAGAGCGCGGCCGCCACGCCGTGACCGGTGACGTCGGCGATCAAGAGCGCATAGCGGTCGGCGTCGAGGCGGTCGACGTGGTGGAAATCGCCGCCAACGAAATCGAGCGGCGTGGCCCGGGCGGCAAAGCTGACGCGCGGATCCTGGGGCAGGTCGAGGCGCACGGCGTGGCGCTGAATCGCCGCCGCGCGCTCGAGATCGTCGAGCAGGCCCGTCGAGTCGCGGAAGACCTCGACCCCGCCGACCACGTGGCCGGCCGGATCGCGCAAGGGAGCGACCGAAACCTGCGTCGGCAGCCGCACGCCGCTCTTCTTGCGGGCGAAGATGATCAGCGGCCGCCGGCTCGGCTGCCCGGTGCTGATCGCGCGCTGGAGCGGACAGGTCTCGCGTCCGCATAGCCGACGTCCGTCCTTGTCGACATGCGCCAACAGGCCGCCAAAGCACGAGCGGCCGATGACCTCCTCGGCGCGGTAGCCGGTGATGCGCTCGGCCGCGCGGTTCCAGTAAACGATGCGACGGCGCGTGTCCGTCGCGTACACGCCGTCGGCGAGCGCGTCGAGCAGGCTCGCGGGCTCGATCCACCTCGTCTCGCGGTCCATGACCTCACCATCCTCGCATCGCCGGCGCCGGGCGCCCGGACTCAGTCTATCAGGCTCGGCGGCCGGCGCGTGCGGCACGCCGCCGGGCTGGATCACGCGCCGACCCATCTGCTATGACCGCCGCGTGATCCTCCCGATCGGCGACCAACCCAACCCGCGCGGCTTCACGCCCTGGGTGACCTACGGGCTGATCGCCGTCAACGTCGCCATCTTCGCGTTGATCTCCCTGCCGCTGATGGGTCGCGGGGCCAACCCTGCCGACCCGCTGACCGAGCAGTACCTGCGTACGCTGCTGCGCCGTTTCGGCACGCTCGACCCGGCGCTAATCACCCAGGCGCTGCGGGAAATCAGCGCCTACGACGTCTTCGTGCTGCGCTGGGGCTACCGCCCGGCCGCGCCGAGCGTGATCACGCTCTTCAGCTCGCTCTTCCTGCACGGCGGCTGGCTGCACCTGATCGGCAACATGCTCTTCCTTTGGATCTATGGCGACAACGTCGAGCACCGGCTCGGGCGCGTGGGCTACCTGCTCTGCTATCTCGCGACCGGCGCCGCCGCCACGCTGGCCTTCGCCGCGCTCGCCCCCGCCTCCGCCGGCCACGTCCCGCTGGTCGGCGCCTCGGGCGCGATCTCGGGCGTGCTCGGCTTCTACTTCATCTGGTTTCCGCGCAACAAGGTCAGATTGTTCGTGCTCTTCTTCCCCTTCCTCGTCGACGTTTGGCTGGTCGGGGCGCGCCTCGTGCTCGGCTTCTACCTGGTAATCGAGAACCTGCTGCCCTTCTTCTTCACGCGCCAGGGCGGCAGCGGCGTGGCCTACGGGGCACACCTCGGCGGCTTCGTGGCCGGGGTCGTCGGCGCCCTGCTGCTCGATCGTCGGAGCACAGTGGGCACCGAACGCGCCGCACGCCGACAGGCGCTGGCCGAGCCCTGGGGCACGAGGGCCGCCGAAGCCAGGGGCGACGACCTGGGCGGCCTGCTCGCGGCCCACGACCGCGGCGACCTGGGCGCGGCGGCGCTGATCTACCTCGATCTGCCGGCGGAGCAACGACGCCAGGTGGCGGCCGCGGTGGTCGCCGACCTGGGCGACTGGCTGGCGCGCCAGGGGCAGACCGAGGCCGCGCTGACGCTCTACCGACGCGGGGCGGCCGACCACACGCGCGACCCGCAGCTCGGCCGCTTGCTGCTCGGCGCGGGCCTGGTGCTGCTCTACGGCAAGCAGGCCCCCGCCTCGGCCTACCCTTATCTGCTCGACGTGCTCGACGTCGGCGCCGCGCCCGAGCTTCAGCAGGCCGCCCGCCACGCGCTAGCCGACATCGAGCGCCTGCAGAAGCTGCGCGTACGCCCGCGCGAGCGGAGCTGATCGCGACCGAGAAGCCCGATGCCGTAGGAGCCTGTCGGAGCCCGGCTAGCGCTGGCGCTCGTTGACATCGCGCAGCCGGTGCGTCAGCAGCTTGACGAAGGCGCGGTAGATGCGCAGGGCGGCGCGCTCGTTGGTCTGGAGGAACTGCTCGAAGCGCTCGCGCGTGACCGCCAGCGTCGCCGCTGTCCCCTTGGCCACCACCTTGGCCGAGGTCGGTCCGCCGTCGACCAGCGCCATTTCACCGACGCAGGCCCCCTCCGTCAGGGTCGCGAGCTGGACGGTGCGCCCATCTTCCTGCTGGCGCACCACCGCCACCTGGCCCTTGGTCACGATATGCAACGCCCGCCCGGGCTGCCCTTGCTCGATGATCAGCTGCCCGTCGACGAAGTAGTGCTCCTGGCATAGCTCGTAGAGCGCGCGCGTGTCCTCGAGCGTGAGGTCCTGGAAGAGATCGAGGCGCCCGAGGTGCGTCAGGCCGCGGCGCAGCGGTGGCGGGGGCGGGGCCGCAGCATCGACGACGATCGGCAGGTCGAGGGTCGGCGACGGCACCGCCGGTGGACGGGCAACCGGCCGCACGGCGGCGACGACAGCCGCCGCGGGAATCGGGGCCGGGCGCGCGGGGGGCTTGGCGGGGGCGGGTGGCGTCACCGACGGCGCGACGGCACAGGCGGCCAGCAACGCCTCGGCGTCGCGATAGCGCGGGCAGGCCGCCACCAGGCGCTCGAGCACCTGCCGCGCGGTGTCGCGCATGCCGAGCGCGAGCAGGTCACGCCCGAGGCGATAGTAGACCTCGGCGGTGTCCTGGGCGCAGGGTCGCGCGTTGGCCAGCGTCACGTAGTGCCGCAGCGCCTGTTGCCGCTGTGGTGTCGCCGCATAGAGCTCGCCGAGCAGCAGCGTCGCCCGCACGCCATCCGCGTGGGTCGGTGGCAACTTCTGCAAGGCCTCGATCGCGTGCGCCGGCTGTTTGAGACTGACCCAGAGCTGCGCGGCCTCGAGTACGCGCCCCGCCTGCTCCAGGCAGCGGGCCGCAGCCTCCGGTTGCTTGAGTTCGAGATAGGCCGCCGCCGCGCGCGCGAACTCGCCACCGCGCTCGAAGAGCAGGGCGGCCCGCTCGGAGTGCCCGGCCGAGCGGAAGAGCCGCGCCGCCTTGCTGGTATCGTAGCTCTTCTCCGCCAGCTCGGCCGCGCGCTCGCGGTTGCCGAGCGCCTGATACAGCTCGCTGGCTCGGCCGTAGTCGCGCGCCTGGCAGAACATCTCGGCCATCGCCTGACGGGTGGTCGAGCCGGCGAGCTGCGCCTCCTTCATCAGCGCGGGGGCCAGATCCTCACCGCTCTGCGCGTAGAGGTCAGCCGCCGCGGCGATGTCACCGTGGGCCAGCTGCTTGAGAATCGCCGGCACCGCCTGCGGCGTGAGCACGAAGCCCTTGCCGTCGACGAACTCGAACTCGACTGCGCCGTGCCCACCACCCATGGCAGCTGCCTCCTAGAAGCCGATACCCGGAAGCTGGGGCTGCGGCCGAGGGCTGCGGCAGGGCGCGCCGCGGTGCGCGCGCGTCTTGCCCTCGGACACCCCGCCACCGCCACCCGGGACGGGAGTGTATCGCACCGGCCCCAGAGGAGCGCCAATCGGCGCGCCGACCGTGGGCGACGTACAACCACCCGCGACCGAGGGCAGGTCCCCGCGCGAAGCTCCGTAGGCCCGGTTTGGCGCGTGCCGCGAAGGCGCGCTCGTGCCAGACTCGCCGCCCCTATGCACGGTGGCCATGCCCGTGGCGACACGCACGAACTCCGAGACCCGCCTGCGATCAGCCGCCACGGTCGCAGCCGCGACTGACGCAGCACCCCTGCGCGCCCCGGACGCGATTCGCGTGATCGGCGCGCGGCAGCACAACCTGCGCAACCTCGACGTTGCCTTCCCGATCGGCGCGATCACGGCGGTCACCGGCGTCAGCGGCTCGGGGAAGTCCTCGCTGGCCTTCGACACGCTCTACGCCGAGGGGCAGCGGCGCTACGTCGAGAGCTTCAGCCCCTACGCGCGGCAGTTCATGGACCGCATGGACCGGCCGGCCGTCGAGCGCATCGAAGGGGTGCTGCCGGCGGTGGCGATCGACCAGAAGAACGCGATCAAGTCGTCACGCTCGACCGTCGGCACCGTCACCGAGCTGGCCGACTTCTTCAAGCTGCTGTGGGCTCGCGCCGCCGTGCTCCATTGCAGCGGCTGCGGTGAGCCCGTGCGCAGCGAGGAGCCGCCCCAGATCGCCACGCGCCTGCTCGCGGAGCACGGCGGGCGGCGCGCGGCCATCACCTTCGCGCTGCCGCCGTGTCGGACCATCAAGGCCACGGCCGCGGCGCTGACCTGGCTGCGCAGCGAGGGCTTTCATCGGCTCTGGTGGGCGGACGCGGCCGTGGAGCACGACCTGGCGGCCGAGCCCGCCCTGGCCCGTCAGCTCAAGGGGCAGGCGATCGAGGTGGTGGCCGATCGCCTGACGCTCGATTCGGCGCGGCGCACGCGCCTCGCCGAGAGCCTGCGCGGCGCGCTCGAACGCGGCCAGGGGCGTGTCGGCGTGCGGCTGCTCGACGCCGCGCCCGGGACCGCCGCGCTGCGCTTCAGTCACGGGCGCCATTGCGCGCATTGTGACCTCGGCTATCCCGATCCGCTGCCCAATCACTTCTCCTCCAACTCGCCGCTCGGCGCCTGCCCGGACTGCAACGGCTTCGGCGCGGTGGTGGGCCTCGACCTCGACCTGGTCGTCCCCGACCCGCGACTGTCCTGGCCACCGGAGCGATCCGCCCCTGGTCCACACCGAGCACCCAGCGCGAGCGGCGTGAGCTGCGGCGCGCCTGCACCCAGGCGGCGGTCCCGCTGGATCTGCCCTGGGAGGCGCTCAGCGCGGAGCAGCGGGCCTTCGTGGTCGAGGGCGATCGTAGCCTGCGCTGGTCCGGCTTGCGCGGTTGGTTCGCCTGGCTCGAGCGACGCACCTACAAGATGCACGTGCGCGTGCTGCTCTCGCGCTACCGCGCCTACCGCCCGTGCTCGAGCTGTGAGGGCACGCGGCTGCGGCCCTACGCGCGCCTCTTCCGCCTGGGGGGGCGCACCTTGCCCGAGGTCTACGCGCTGAGCCTGGACGACGCCGCCCGCTGCTGCGACCAACTGGAGCTGCCACCCGAGCAGCAGGCGCTGACGGCCGCGGTGCTGCAGGAGATCCGCGCGCGGCTGCGCTACCTCTGCGAGGTCGGAGTCGGCTACCTGACCCTCGACCGTCAGTCGCGCACCCTCAGCGGCGGCGAGGTCCAGCGCGTCAACCTGACGACGGCGATCGGCAGCGCGCTGGTCAACACGCTCTACGTGCTGGACGAGCCCTCGGTCGGGCTGCACGCCCGCGACAACGCGCGCCTGCTGGCGATCCTCGAGCGGCTGCGCGCCAACCGCAACACGATCGTGATCGTCGAGCACGACGCGGCCATCATCCGCGGCGCCGATCATCTGATCGACCTCGGGCCCGGCCCCGGCGCTGCCGGTGGGCAGGTGGTCTTCGCCGGCCCACCGCGGGCCCTGCCCGAGGCTCGCGCCCGCTCGGCCACGGCGCGCTACCTCTGTCCCGCGCCCGACGAGCCGACGCGCGGGCCGCCGCGCCCGCGGCGCCGCGTCGACCCCGCTCACGCGCTGAGCGTGCGCGAGGCCCGCGAGCACAACCTCGCGGGGATCGACGTGCGCATCCCGCTCGACGCCCTGACCGTCGTCAGCGGGGTCAGCGGCTCCGGAAAATCGACCCTGGTGGAGACCGTGCTGTACCGCGGGCTGCTGCGCCAGCGTGGACGCCCGACCGAGCCTCCCGGGCGCTGCGCCGCGATCGAGGGCGGCGAGGCGCTGGCCGAGGTGGTGCTCGTCGACCAAGGGCCGGCGGGCACCACCCCGCGCTCGAATCCAGCGACCTACGTCAAGGCCTACGACGCGATTCGTCAGCGCTTCGCCGCGCAACCCGCGGCGCAAGGGCGCGGGCTGACGGCCGCGAGCTTCAGCTTCAACGTCGCCGGCGGGCGCTGCCCGGCCTGCGAGGGCAACGGCTTCGAGCGGATCGAGATGCAGTTCCTCGCCGACTGCTTCGTGCAGTGCGAGAGGTGCGGTGGGCGTCGCTTCACCGACGAGGTGCTGAGCGTCAAGCTCGACGGCCGCTCGATCCACGAGGTGCTGGAGCTGACGGTCGATCAGGCCGTCACCTGCTTCGCCGAGACGCCGGCGATTGCCGAGCGGCTGGCCGCGCTGGCGCTGGTCGGGCTCGGCTATCTGCGGCTCGGGCAGCCGCTCAACACGCTGAGCGGCGGCGAGAGCCAGCGGCTCAAGCTCGCGGCGCACCTGGCGCTACACCGCACGCGCAACACGCTCTTCCTGCTCGACGAGCCGACCACCGGCTTGCACCTCAGCGACGTGGCCCGGCTGATCGACAACCTGCAGGCGCTGGTCGCGCTCGGCAACACCGTCGTCGTGATCGAGCACCACCTCGACGTGGTGGCCGCCGCCGACTGGGTGATCGATCTGGGGCCCGAGGGCGGCGTGGCCGGAGGTCGCGTCGTCGCGGCCGGCCCGCCCGAGCTGATCGCCGCCACCCCTGCGAGCCACACCGGACGCTACCTGGTCGCCGAGGGGCAGCTGCGAGCCGCGGCGGGGCGCGCCACGGCGGCGCCGATCGCGCGAGCGGCCGAGCAGCAAGCAGGCTTTCGACGCCAGCTCGCCCCCGAGGACATCGTGCTGCGCGGCGCGCGCGTGCACAACCTCGCCAACCTCGAGCTGCGCCTGCCCCGCGATCAGCTCGTGGTCTTAACGGGCCCCAGTGGCAGCGGCAAGAGCAGCCTGGCCTTCGACGTGCTCTTCGCCGAGGGCCAGCGCCGCTTCGTCGATTGCCTGAGCCCCTACGCGCGGCAGTACGTCGCGCAGCTCGGCCGGCCCGATCTGGACGAGCTGCTGGGCGTGCCGCCAACGGTGGCGATCAGTCAGCGCACGGCGCGTGGCGGGCGCAAGAGCACGGTCGCCACGGTCACGGAGATCTATCACTACCTGCGGCTGCTCTGGGCCCGCATCGGCGTGCAGCACTGCCACAGCTGCGGCGCGCGCGTCAGCGGGCTGCGGGCGGACGATCTCCAGCAGCAGCTGATCGAGGACCACGCGGGGGCCGAGGTGCTGGTGCTGGCGCCGGTCGTGCGCGGCCGCAAGGGCTTTCACCACGACGTGCTGCAGCGTGCCGTCGCGCTCGGACAGACGCAGATCCGCATCGACGGCGCGCTGGTCCCACTGCTACCGCAGCCCCGCCTGGCGCGTTTTCAGGCCCACGATGTGGAGTACGTGCTCGGGCTCTTCGCGGTGGGGGCGCAGGGGTCGGCGGCGCTGGCCGCGGCGATCGAGCAGGCGCTGGCGCTGGGGGGCGGGACGCTGGCGCTGCTGCCGGGCCACGGCGAGCGCTGGGCCGCCGTCACGCCGCGCACCTACAGCCTCGAGCGGAGCTGCACGCGTTGCGGGATAGGCTACGAGGCCCCCGACCCGCGGCTCTTCAGCTTCGCCAGCAGCGTGGGTGCCTGCCCGCGCTGCGAGGGGACCGGGGTCGACGCGCGGGCCGCGGAGGGCAAAGCACGGCGCGAGGGCCTGCCGCCCGAGGGCCACCTCGAGCCACCCTGTCCGACTTGCGCCGGTGCGCGCCTCCAGCCGGCCGCGCTCGCGGTGCGGCTGGGCGGGCGCTCGATCGCCGAGGCCACGGCCTGCACCGCGGGTGAGCTGCGCGCCTTTCTCGCGGGGCTGACGCTGAGCGCCCGCGAGCGCACGATCGCGACGGCCGCGTTGAGCGAGCTCGACGCGCGCTGCGCCTTCCTGATCGAGGTCGGGCTCGACTACCTGGCGCTCGATCGCGGCGCGCACACGCTCAGCGGCGGCGAGGCCCAGCGGGTGCGCCTGGCGGCGCAGCTCAGCGCGGACCTGCGCGGCGTGCTCTACGTGCTGGACGAGCCCACGATCGGCCTGCACCCGATCGACACCGCGCGGCTGCTCGGCACGCTGCGCCAGCTCGTGGTCCAGGGCAACAGCGTGGTGGTGGTCGAGCACGACGAGGAGACGATTCGCCGCGCCGACTACCTGGTCGAGCTGGGACCCGGCGGCGGACGCACCGGAGGCCAGGTCGTCGCCGCCGGGCGCGGCGCGACGGTGCTCGCGCAGGCCGATTGGCTGACGGCCCGCAGCTTGCGGCTCGGTGGCCGCGCGCGTGCCGTCTACGAGGCGCGACCGATCACCCCGGAGACCCCGCGGCTGCGGCTGCGGGACGTACGGCATCACAACCTGCGGGGCCTCGACGTGACGGTGCCGCTCGGTCGGCTCACGGTCGTGACGGGAGTGAGCGGCAGCGGCAAGAGCAGCCTGGTACGCGACGCGCTGGGCGAGGGGCTGCGGCGCGTGCACGCGGGAGAAAGGGCGCTCAGCGGGACGCTCGAGGGCGCGGCGCTGCTGCGCGTGGTGCGCGAGATCGACCAGAGCCCGATCGGTCGCACGCCGGCGAGCACGCCCGCGACCTACGTCGGGCTGCACGACGAGATCCGCCGGCTCTTCGCCCGCCTGCCGGAGGCGCGCGCCCGTGGCTACCGACCGGGGCACTTCAGCTTCAACGTGCGCGGCGGTCGCTGTGAGAGCTGTCGCGGCCAGGGCCAGGTGCGCCACGAGATGAGCTTCCTGCCCGAGGTCAGCGTCACCTGTGAGACCTGCGGCGGGCGCCGCTACAGCGCCGAGACGCTGCAGGTGCGCTATCGGGGGCTCTCGATCGCCGAGGTCCTCGAGCTGACCGCGGCGCAGGCGGTGGAGCTCTTCAGCGCCGTGCCGAAGCTGCGGCGCGGGCTCGCGCTGCTCTGCGAGGTCGGGCTCGATTACCTCCCGCTGGGGCAGCCGAGCCACACGCTGAGCGGGGGCGAGGCCCAGCGCATCAAGCTGGTCGAGGAGCTGCAGAAGGAGGGCAGCCGCCAGGCGATCTACCTGATGGACGAGCCCTCGACCGGCCTGCACCTCGACGATCTGCGCAAGCTGCTGCTGGTGCTGCAGCGGCTGGTGGCGCGTGGCGACACGGTGGTGGTGATCGAGCACAACCTCGACCTGATCGCCAGCGCCGACTGGATCATCGACCTCGGCCCCGGCGGCGGGGCCCACGGCGGGCAACTGCTCTATCAGGGCCCGCGCGACGGCCTGCTGGCGCACCACGACGCGCCGACGGCCGCCTACCTGCGGGCGCACCTCGGCTCGGCGTGAGGGGACAGGCCCGGCGCAGAGTGGAGGGGGCCGGCGCATCGGGCCTAGAGCACCATGGGGTTGACGGGAGCAGCAACTGAACATTGGCTGGCGCGACGCGCCTTGCTGTTGGCAGGCAACCGACGAGCAACGACGCCAATGAATCGCCAAGCCCGCGACGGGAGTCAACCCGATCGGTGTCTAGGGCATGGTTGACGCTTCCCGCCGGTTGACGCTTGCCGCAGGTCACCCGAGCATGCTCACTCGGCGCAGCGGAAGAGGCGGGGCTCGAGCATGACCGCGCGCTGCCGCGCAGGGCGCGTGGCTCGCAGAGCGCTACCACCGAGACGAGCAGCGCCTCTATCGCACGCTGAAGAATTTCGAGCGCTCACCGGCGGAGCGCCTCCGCCTGGGTCTGTGGCATGCCCGACCCACCCTGAGCGCCGCTGAGCGCGCGCTGCTACACGAGTTCGACCGACGCGGGGTGCGCTTCCTCGTGGTGGGAATGAGCAGCCCTGTTGCACGGCGCGCGGGGCGCGACCGAGGACATCGATCTTTGGTCCGAGGACCCGAGCGATCCGCGGATCGCCGAGGCGCTGCGGGCGGCGGGAGGCTTCTGATTTCGGGGCCTTCGGCGGAGGCCCGGCGATCGGCGGCGAGGAGCTGAGCGAGCGCTTCGACGTGGTCTGGCGCCTGACGGCCTTGAGCCCTTTGACGTCGAGTTTCGTGACGCATGCTACCAAGACGTCGACGGTATCCTCCTGCCCGTGCTGCCCCTGCACCGCATCATCGCCAGCAAACAAGCCGCCGGCCGAGCCAAGGATAAAGCGGCGCTCGAGTCCCTGCAGGACGCGCTAACAATTCTGGAGCACGGGACGGAGGAGGACTGACAGCGCTCTGATCAGGCAAGTCGGCCAGCGCAGCACGGACCCGCCACGCGGTGGCGAGCGGAACGCAACCCGCCCCCGTGGCCTCAGTCCCCGCGCAGGTAGCGGCGCTCGAGGTGGGCGCGGAAGCAGCCGACGTCGAGGCCGCGACCGGTCGCGGCGTGGAGCAGCGCCTCACCGCTGAGCCGCGAGCCCTGGGCGTGGACGTGGGTGCGCAGCCAGCGGACGAGCGGCTGGAAGTCTCCGGCCGCGATCCGCTGGGGTAGCTCGGGGTGAGCGGCGAGCGCGGCCTGGTGCAGCTGCGCGGCGCTGATCGCGCCCAAGGTGTAGGTCGGGAAGTAGCCGAAGGTGCCATCCATCCAGTGGATGTCCTGCAGGCAGCCTTGTCGGTCGTCGGGGGGCGCCACGCCGACCAGCTCGAGCATGCCCTCGCGCCAGGCCCCGGGCAGCTCGCGCAGCGGTAGCCCGCCGCCGAGCAGCGCGCGCTCGAGCCGGTAGCGCAAGATCACGTGCGCCGGGTAGGTCACCTCGTCGGCATCGACGCGAATCAGGCTGCGCGCCACGCGGCGGTAGACGCGCTCGAGGTTGTCCACCGACCACGGGCTGCTCGCCGTCACCGCGGCGCCCCCGCCGAAGAGCTCGGCGAGCTGCGGGGCCAGCCAGCTCAAGAAGGGCCGGCTACGACAGGCCTGCATCTCGATCAGCAGCGATTGGTCTCGTGCAACGCCATGCCGCGCGCCTGGCCCACCGGCTGAAAGCGCCAGGCGGCCGGCAGGCCCTGCTCGTAGAGCGCATGCCCCGTCTCGTGGGCCACGGCCTGCAGCCCCTCGACGAAGCTCTCCTCGCGCCAACGCGCGGTGATCCGCACGTCGTCGCCCCCGCCCGAACAGAAGGGGTGAGCGCTCGGGTCGAGGCGCCCGCGCTGGAAGTCGAAGCCGAGCACCGCCATCACCCGCTGCGCGAGCACGCGCTGCGTCGCGAGAGGAAAGCTCACCGCCCAGGGCCGCGGTGGCGGCTGCGCCTGCTGGCGCTCGATCACCGCCGCGATCATCCCCGGCAGAAAGCTCGCCAGTGCGTCGAAGACCTCGTCGACCCGCACCGCGGCCAGCCCCGGCTCGAATTCGTCGAGCAGCGCGTCGTAGGGCTCGAGGCGCAGCACCTCGGCCTTGGCGGCGGCGCGCTCGCGCACCAGCGCCACCACGCCTTCGAGCCGCGGCAACAACGCGGCGAAGTCGTCGCGCGCACGCGCCTCGCGCCAGGCCACCACGCACTCGGTGCCGGCCCGCGCCAGCGCGGCCACCAGCGGCGCCGGCACGGCCCGCTGGTGCCAGACGCGCCGGCGCATCTCCTGCACGTTCGCGCGCTGCCAGTCGTCGAGCGCTTCATCGTCGGCGCGGTCGAGCCACTCGGGGAGCTGCGGCGCCGTCTCGAGCTCGTGCAGGAGCGTGCGCAGCGCCGCGAGCTGCTCGCCGCGATCGGCGGCGGCGCCGGCCGGCAGCACCGTCTCGGTGTCCCAGTGCAGCAGCCCCTCGATCGCCGCCAGGCGGCCGATGCGACCGAAGTGCGCCTCGAGTGCGCTGTAGGCCTTCATCGCGGTCGGTCTCGCCCGTGCCTACTTGAAGGCCACGCCGGGGCGCGCGCCCACGGCCTTGAGGATCTTGGCCATCGGGCAGAAACCGGTGAAGGAGGCCTGCAGCAGGTTGGCGCCGACGAAGGCCGTGAACCATAGCCACGCACACTGTGGAGCTGCGACAACGCGACGCTCGCCAACACGAAGCAGCCGGCCACCGCCAGCACGATGCGATCGATCGCCATCTTCGACCTCCTTTCCGCCGCCCAGGCGAAGCACGCGCAGTATAGCCTAATCAAGCACCCGCGGGCCTGCCGTGTGTGGGTCGCGGTCTGCGCCAAGAAGAGATCCTCGAAGTCCGGTGCCACCACGCCACGCCGCCAAGCCCCGCGCGCGGAAGGCGCGCTGGGCCGCCGCGTCCCCGGCCCCGCCTAAGACCACGCGCAAGCGACCGCTAGCCACGGACACCGCAATGACCCCGGGCAGCGCCGCGACCCAGGCCTCGAGGCCTCGCCACGTCCTCGTCGCTGCTGAGCTCATAGACCGGCTCGGCGAAGGCCGCCAGCAGCGCCTCGGGGCGTCCAAGCAGCAGCGTGCGCCCCTGGTCGATCAGCGCGACGCGGTGACAACGCGCGGCCTCGTCCATGTAGGGCGTGCTGATCAGCACGGCGATCCCGCCGGCGTCAGCTCGAAGAGCAGCGCCCACAGCTCGCGGCGGCTGACCGGATCGACGCCGCTGGTCGGCTCGTCGAGCAAGAGCAGCCGCGGCTCGGGCAGCAACGCGCAGGCCAGCGCCAGCTTCTGCACATCCTCGAGAGCGCCTCGGCCCGTCGCGTGGCGAAGCGCTCGAGCCGCGTGAGTTGGAGCAGCCGCTCGCGACGCTCGCGATAGTGGCCGCCGACAGGCAGAACATGCGCGAAGAAGCGCAGGTTCTCGCCGACGGTCAGGTCACCGTAGAGGCTGTACTGCTGCGGCGGAAGCCGATCGCCCGCCGCAGCGCCTCGGCGCGGCTGGTCGGCGCTCTGGCCGAGCACGCTGACGCGCCCGCCATCGACGCCGATCATGCCGGCGAAGATGCGCATCGCCGTGGTCTTGCCGGCGCCGTCGGGCCCCACCAGGCCGAAGAGTTCACCGGCCTCGACCGTCAGCGAGCTGGTCGAGCGCCGTGACCGCGCCGAAGCGCCGCACCAGCCCTCGGCCTCGACCACCGGTGCCGTCGCGCTCGAGGCTGCCGTCGCGACCCGGCGGGCCTCGACCCCGGCGGGCTCAAGGCGCCCGGCGCCGCCCGCTGCCATCGATCGTCACCTCGACCGGCATGCCGGGGGCGCAAGCGCCCGCTCGCGTTCGGCAGCAGCTCGGCCGTGACCGCATAGACCAGGCGATCGCGGTCCTCGCGCGTCTGCACGCTGCGCGGCGTGAACTCGGCCTGCGCCGCGACGCGGCGCATCACGCCGGCGAAGACCTGCCCGGATAGGCGTCCGCGCGCACTGTCACGCGCCCGCCGGCCACGGCGGCCGCCAGCTCGCGGTTGGGCACGAAGAACACCGCCTCGACCGGATCGAGGCGCACGATCGTCAGGATGCGGCTGCCGGGCAGCGCCAGCTCGCCGGGCTCGAAGGCACGCGTCTGCACCAGCCCGTCGAGCGGGGCCCGCAGCTCGCACTCTCGACCAAGGTCTGGGCGCGTTGCACATTGGCCCGCGCCGCGCCGACCGCCGCCAGCGCGGCCTTCGGCTTGCGCGCACTGCCTGCGCCCGGGGCCGCCGCCGCCGTGGCCTGGCCGCGCGCCGCCTGCTGCTGCGCCCGCAGCGCACCGAGCTGCCTGGTCGAGCCCGGTGACGCGCGTGCTGACGCGATCGAGCTCCATCGCCGTCGCCCCGCCCTCGCCCCTGGAGCGCCCCGGATGCGTGCGCTGCCTGGCGCGTGCCTCGGCGCGGCTGGCGCTGAGCGCCCGCGACTGCGCACCGCCTGCACCGGCCGTGGCCCGGGCAGCTTGAGAGACCGCCAGCGCCCCCGCGACCAGCCTTGCGCCGCGGCGGCCTGGCCATCGGCCGCCGCGAGCTGCGCCTGGGCGGCCTGCAGCGCGGCCTGCTGCTCGCGGCAGTCGAGCCGCACCAGGAGCTGCCCGGCATGCACCTCGCGCCCTCCTCGACGGCGATCGCGATGATGCGCGGTGATGCGCGCCACCACGTCGGCCTCGGTACCTCGATCACTGCGCTGCTGCCCACCGGCGCCAGCGCCGCACGCCGCTGGGCCCGCAGCTTGATGGCGAAGCCCGCGCTCAGCCCGAGCACCAGCACCGTGAAGAGCACGATCACGCGTCTCATCGCTTGCCTCCCGCCCCGTCCGCGACGGGCGGCCGGGTCCGGCCCCAGACCAGCAGGCGCTGCGCCTCGGCCAGGGCGCGCGTCGAGCAACGCGCGCTGGATCGCGATCCGCGCGCGATCGAGCGCGAGCTGCGCCTGGTGTACATCGAGCTTCGGTGCCCGTGCCTGCCTCGACCGCCGCCCGCGCCACGCGCAGATAGACCCCGTTCTGCCGCAGCGTCTCGCGCGCCGAGACCAGGTCCGCCGACGCGCGCTGCTGCGCGCGCCTCGACCTCGATCAGCTCGCGCTCGAGCTCGCGCGCCGTGGCCTCGGCCTGGGCGCCGAGGCGCAACGCCTGCGCCTCACCTCGCGCACGCGCGCCTGCCGCAGCCCGCTGTCGAAGGCCTCCCAGCTCAGCACCGCGGCGCCCTCCAGCACCGGCCTGAACTCGAGCGCCAACGCGCGCGGATAGCGCAGCCCGGCGGTAGCGGCGAGGCCGAGGGTCGGCACGAAGGTCCGCGCCTGGCTGCGCGCCGCGCTGCCGCGCGCTGGGCGGCCTGGAGCTGACGCACCGGCGGCGTGGCTCGAGTCCCGGGCTCGCCGCTCCGGGCCGGCGACCCCAAGCGCGCCAAGAGCTCGAGCGCCCCGCTCAGCGGTGGAGCGGCGTCGAGGCCCAGCAGGCTGGCCAGCACGCGACGCTGCCGCGCCTGTTGCACCTCCGCGCGCCGCAGCTCGGCCTCCAGCTCGGCCACCGCACCCGCGCCTGCGCCAGGCCCACCTGGGTGCCCGCCCCGGTTGCCAGCCGCAGCTCGGCGCGTTGCGCCTCGCGCCGCGCCTGCGCCAGCGACCTCGCCGGCGATGCGGCAGACGTCCCGCGCGAAGAGCGCACCGTAGAAGGCCACCGCACGGCGAAGGCCAGCCGCGCTGCGGCCAGCGCCCCCGGTCGCTTCGCTCTGCCGCACGCCCCGCGCGCGCCGCCGCCTCGCGGGCCGCCGCGGCTCAGATCGACGAGCCGCTCGCTGACGCTCAGGGTGGACCTGATAGCGATGCACGTCATCGACGGCCCGCGGCGTCAGCGTGGGACCGCCAGGGGTCAGGCAGGCGGATCCGCTGATCGGCCAGTGCGGCGTGTAGCCTCGCCTCGGCGACCGCGCGCGGCCAGGCGGCGGTCTGCGTCTGCGCCAAGCGGGTTCGGTCTCGGCGCGCGCCAGCGCGGCCGCCTGCAGCTCCGGCGCCGGCGCCATGGCCTGCTCCACCGCCTGGTCGAGCGTCAGTGACGGCGCGGCGAACGCGCTCCCAGTGGGCGCGAGCATCAGCGCAGCGAGCGCACCACGCAGAGCCCAGCTGACCGACGCGCGAAAAGTCACGCCGCGCACTCTAGGGCAGCCGGGGATGGCTAACAAGCCACCGCGCGACCGCCCCAGGTGGCAGGGGACGCTTGCCCGGGGCGGCAGTGCAACTGGATTGGCCAGCCCGTGGCCCGGGCGACGGCCACCGACTCGAAGGGCCGGCCGCTGAGATCACAGGTTTTCTTGGCACGCCATACGTCGGCCCGATGCTTGCAAAGCTCGCCTGTGGCCACGGCCATTGGCCCTTCGCCGCGGCCCGGCGCCCGATGAGGACCATGCGACGATCCGCGACCACCCCGGACCTTGCGAGCCAGCCGCCCGGCCGGTGGCTCGCGCTTGCCCTGGTCGCCGGCCTGGTGTTGACCGGTTGCGAGCCCGGGCCGGCCGAGCCCGCCGATCCGAACGCGACCCCCGCGCCGGACGCCAGCGTACCCGCCACCCCGACCCCCTATCCCCCGGACGTCAACATCTGCCGCACCGACACGGTTGATAGCTGCGGCCAGTGCGCCTATCGCTGTCCGGGACCCGACGACGCGACGACGATGCGCGCCTGCGAGGGCGGCCGCTGCGAGCTGGTCTGCCGCGGCACCTCCTACGATATCGACGGCGAGCTGAGCAACGGCTGCGAGACCCAGGACGACCTGGCGGAGCGGCAGCTCGCGGCGATCGACGACTGCGACAGCAGCGGCGGCAGCGTCAACGGCCGTATCCTCGCCGACACCCGCCGCCACACCGAAGCGCCGACGACGCGCGCCGACGGCGCCCCCGACACCTACCGCATCCCCGATCGAGGACGGCGTCTGTTACATCGACCCGCAGATCACCGTGCAGGTGGTCAACGCCCCACCCGGCGCCGAGCTCGAGCTGCAGGCGCGCTTCGTCTGCGCCGATCGCGCGCAGGACTACCGGGCCGCCAACATCACCGTCGCCAACGGCCAATCGAAGACCGTGACAATCGACATGCCGACCTTCGCCCCTGCAGCGGCAGCGACAGCGGCGAGCTGATCCCTCCAGGTCAGGAAGCGCGGCGGCCCCGCGCGCGAGGTCACCACCTGCTGCGCTACCGAGCTGAGGGATGGCCCCCCGGGCCGACCTCTCCGTCATCCGCATCCCCAACCGGCTGATCGGCGCTTCAATCAATTCGACCAATTGACCACCGCCCGAATTGGTCTTGACTTTTTCGGAGTGCACGGCATTTTGGTCAAGATGGAACGCTCGCTCGCGCCCCACCTTCGCAAGGACCTACCGCGCAAGATCATCCTGCTCTCGGGTCCTCGCCAGTCGGGCAAGACCACGCTCGCCAAGATGGTCGAGCCGGACCACGAGTACGTGAGCTACGACGACGCTGAGCACCGCACAACACTGATCGACCGCTCGTGGGATCGCGGCAAGAAGCTGCTGATCCTCGACGAGCTGCACAAGATGCCGCGCTGGAAGGGCTGGCTCAAGGGCCTCTACGATACCGAGGGACTGCACCCGCCGATCGTCGTCACGGGCAGCGCGCGGCTCGAGACCTACCGCAAGGTCGGAGACTCGCTCGCCGGTCGATACTTCCCCTTTCGCCTGCATCCCCTCGACCTCAAGGAGCTGCATCAGGCGCGCGGAGCGGCCGCCACGCCCGACACGCCTGACCGGCTGCTGCGCCTCAGCGGCTTCCCTGAGCCCTTTCTCGACGGCACCGAGGTCTTCTACAAGCGCTGGCGTCGTACCCACCTCGACATCATCCTGCGACAGGATCTGATCGAGCTGGCGGACGTCCAGCATATCGTCCAGGTCGAGACGCTGATCGAGCTGCTGCGCAGCCGCGTGGGCAGCCCCATCTCGCACGCCTCCCTGGCACGCGACCTGGGGTGCAGCGACAAGACCGTCAAGGGCTGGTTGATCTTGCTCGAGAACATGTACGTGATCTTCAAGGTGCCGCCCTTCCACCGCAACGTGGCGCGGTCGCTGCTGAAGGCACCGAAGTACTACTTCTTCGACTGCGCCCGCGTGAAGGGCGACGAGGGCGCCCGTTTCGAAAACCTCGTGGCCGCGGCGCTGCTAAAGGAGGTCCACCTGCGGGTCGACACGCTGGGCGAGGATCTCCACCTGCGCTACCTGCGCACCAAAGACGGCCGCGAGGTCGACTTCGTCCTCGAGCAGGACGGGAAGGCCCGGCTGCTGATCGAGGCCAAGGGTCCGACGAGGGCGTCTCCCCACCGCTGCGCCTACTTCGCCGCCCAACTGCCCGAGGCCCGCGCCGTCCAGGTCGTCGCCATTACGCCGCGAGAAGACCTACCCCGACCGGGTCGAAGTGCGCCAGGCCCCTCGTGGCTCGCGGCGATGCCGCTTTGACCCGCGGCTCTGCGCTCTACACCCGGCCCGAAAATCGGATGAAGCCCACCGCGCGATGGGCGGCACTGGCCAGGCGACCCGCCAGCGCCCGCCGCCACCGCGCCCTGCCCTCGCTGACCGCGGGCCGCGAGATCGCAGCGCTTCGGCCCCGCGGCCGAAGCCCCGGCCGCTTGCGCCAGCGCGGTACGCCATTTGCTCTCCTGGCGGGCGGGCGTGTTGTGCAACGCGCTGGTTGCCCGGCGCACCGTATGGCATAGTCCGGGTCCGGTGCGCCGCTCGGGGCCGCTGGGAAGCGAGGCCGCTGGGAAGTGAGGCAAGGGCGATGCAGTCGATGAAGAGCGTGCTCGCAAGCCTCGTCGCTGGCGCGGTCGTG
>JADJDT010000004.1 GCA_016702545.1 Pseudomonadota bacterium
GGTCCCCAGCTCCTTCAGCAGCGCGAGGTCGTGCTCGCCGGCCTGTCCGGCACAGAAGCGCTCGAGGATCTGATGCATCTGCACGGTTCCGGTGCGACAGGGCACGCACTTCCCGCACGATTCGTCGCGGCAGAACTCCATGAAGTAGCGCGCCACGTCGACCATGCTGGTGGCCTCGTCCATCACGATCAGGCCGCCCGACCCCATCATCGAGCCGACCCCGACCAGCGACTCGTAGTCGACCGGGAGGTCGAGCAGTCGCTCGGGAATACAGCCGCCGCTGGGGCCGCCGGTCTGGATCGCCTTGACGCGGCCACCGTCGGCGATGCCGCCGGCCATCTCGTAGACGATCGTGCGCAGCGGGGTGCCCATCGGCACCTCGACCAGGCCGGTGTGCACCGTCTTGCCGGCCACCGCGAAGACCTTGGTCCCTTGCTGCGCTCGGTGCCGATCGCCGCGAACCAGGCCCCACCGTGGCGGGATGATCGGCGCGATGCTGGCGAAGGTCTCGACGTTGTTGATCAGCGTGGGTTGGCCCCCACAGCCCCTTCTCGGGCGGATAGGTGGCCGTGGGCGCGGCTCGCCGCGCCCGCCCTCGATCGAGGCGATCAGGCGGTCTCCCCGCCGCAGACGAAGGCGCCGGCGCTGATGCGGGATCGCGACGCGGAAGCGGAACGCACTGTCGAGCACCCGCGGCCCGAGCAGCCCCTCGCGCTCCGCCTGGCGGATGGCGCCCTGCAGCCGCTGGATCGCCAGGCCGTATTCGCCGCGCACGTAGATGAAGCCGTGGCTCGCGCCGACGGCGTAGCCTGCGATCGCCATGCCCTCGAGCACGCGATGGGGGTCGCCCTCGAGCACGCTGCGGTCCATGAAGGCGCCGGGGTCGCCCTCGTCGGCGTTGCAGACGATGTACTTCGTCGTGCCCGGCTGCTTGGCCACCAGCTCCCACTTGACCCCCGTGGGGTAGCCCGCGCCGCCACGGCCGCGCAGGCCGCTGGCCCGCACCTCCGCCAGCACCTCCTGCCGCGAGAGCTCCGACACGGCGCGCGCCAGCGCGCTGTAGCCGCCCACCGCGAGATAGGTATCGAGCTGCTGGGGATCGACGCGCCCGGCGTTCTCCAGCACGATGCGCTGCTGGTGCGCGAAGAAGGGATGCGTGGTGTCGAGGCGCTTGGCGGCCAGCGCTTGTTCGGACGCGGCGTCACCCTGCAGCAGCAGGCCGGCCTCGCTCGGCTCCAGCTCGTGAAAGACCGCACCATCCGAGGCCCGTCGCAGCAGCGGGCCGCGACTGCAGAGGCCCAGACAGCCGGTCCCGTGCACCTCCACCTGCTGGCTCAGCCCGCGGGCCTCGACCTGCGCGTTGAGCTCGCGCTTCAGCTCCTCGGCGCCGCAGGAGAGGCAGCCGGCCGCCGTGCAGCAGTGCAGTCGCTCACGAAACCCTTGTTGCCGCTCGAGCTCGGCGGTGGCGCGATCGCTCAGATCCTCGGGCGTCATGCGGTGAGTCCGATCTTGTCCAGCGCACCTTCGAGCTGGGCGGGGGTGACCCGCGGCAGAATGCGGCCGTCCAGGACCACCGCCGGCGCCAGGCCGCACGAGCCGATGCAGCGCGCCGATTGCACGCTGAGGCGGGCCGGGCCCGCGGCGCCCTTGGCCTCCTCCGCGGCGGCACAGGCGCAGCGGCGGCGCTCGAGGGCCTGGAAGAGCTGCGGCGCGCCCGCGACGTAGCAGGCGGTCCCCAGGCAAACCACGGCGGTGTGCTCCGCCTTGGGCTTGAGCGAGAAGAAGTTGTAGAACGTGGCGACCCCGAGCACGCGGCTGGGCGGCAGCTTGAGCTTGAGCGCCACCTCGCGCAGTAGCTCGGGGGTGAGGTGCCCGAAGAGCTCCTGCGCCGTGTGCAGCACCTCGATCAGCGCGTGGCCGGCATAGGCCTGGCGCGACATCGCACGCTCGAGGAACCTCTGCCGGTTGTCCTTAATCGCGGTGACCGGGTACTCGCCCGACTCGGAGGTGGGTGGCGTCATGAACACTCCAGCGCTCGTGCGCTTTTACCATTGCCAGCGCCGCATTCAAAGTCGCGCGACCGGTGCAGCTTTCGGCGCCGCCGGCTACCGCGTTGGCCAGCCCGCCCTGCCACCCGGCCCGGAGGGCAAACAGCCCGAATTCTCGCCCGGTTAGCGGATCCGCCAGTGGATCCAGCTCGACCGCCCCGACGGTCGGCGCCCTAGCCGCCCGATCCGCCTAAGCGGCCGAAACCTAATCACTATACAATTGGCAGACCGTTTGCATTGCCCGAAGCCGGGTAGTGGCCGGAGCAGCCCGAGCAGCGGGACGAGCCGGCCCCACGATACCGCAGTCCCGCGGCACGACCGACGGACGTGCCCGGAGGCTCAGGAGGTCGCCATGACGAGGCGAGCGAGTGCCAAGGGCAGGCGTTGGAGCGTGGCCGTGATCGGTCTCGCGTCGCTGGTCGCCGCGCAGGCAGCCTGCAGCAACGACGACAACGAGATCGAGCCCTTCGGCTTCACCACGCTGAACATGCTCGAGTTCGAGACCCGCGAGGTCAAGTTCCGCTACTCGAACGACGCCAACCTGCCGATCGGCAACGCCAAGCTGCGCTGCGACCTGAAGGGGTTCAGCAACGGGGCGCTGCTCGATCGTCGCGTGACCCTGACGGACGCCAGTGGCGTCGGCCGGCTGACCGTCCAGGCCAAGTACTCGAGCACCTTCCAAATCGTCTGCGACGCCGAGGACGCGCGCGAGCGCGTCTCGATCCCGGTGTATGTGGCCAAAGAATTCGGTGGTCGGCTGCGGGTGGTGGTTTCGCGCAACTCGGCGGCGCAGACGCTGACGGCCCAGGTGATGGTGGTGGAAAACCTGCCCTGCGTGGCCTTCGACCCGCTGCGGCCGCCGGCCCCGAGCGGCGACATCCCCAATGCCAACGTGCCCGGTGTCCCGATGGAGAACAACGCCGCCACGCTGAACTTCGTCGGCCTGCGGCCCAACGTGGTCTATTCCGTCGTCGCCATCGGCAAGCTCGGCGAGCAGACGGTGGCCGGCGGCTGCCGCGACCAGCTCTCGCTGACGCAGGACCAGATCGATCGCACCACGCCGCTGACCACGACGGTCGAGCTCGAGGACTTCGTCGCGGTGCCGCCCGATCCGAGCGCGCTCGTCCTGGTCACGAGCTTCGACTTCCAGCCGGTCGTGCTGCGCGGGGTGGGCGGCCTGCTCGAGCGGATGTCCGACGGCGCCACCGACCCGGCCGACTACCTGCTGATGCGGATGCAGCTGCGTGACAACAACGGCCTGACCGCACGGGTGCTCGCGGCCTATCGCAACGAGGTGGCGACGCTGCTGGCGCGCGACGCCACCGCCAGCGCCAACCGAATGTCGCTGCGGCGCATCGCCAGCTCGCTCAACAACGCGAGCAACATCAAGCTGCACACGACGATGCTGATCCGTGACGAGCTGACGCAGGAGAACGGCACGCCGCGCGGTCAGCTCACCGCCACGCACAAGTTCTTCAAGTTCACGGCCAACCTCGGCGCGGGGATCGAGCGCGACTTCTTCCTGCGCGATGGCCAGCGCGTCTTCGGCAGCCCGACGCTGCCGCGGCTCGAAGCGACCACCACGATCACGCTCCAGCAGGCCGACCGCATCGCGATCGCGCCACACCAGCTGACGGTGCCGATCGCCGACGCGATCCTCGGCAATCTGCTGCTGGAGCAATTCGGCACCGCGCGCTTCGATCAGGTGATTCAGCAGTCGGTGCAGTGCAGCAACGTCGCCACGGTCGTGGACCGCTGGATCAACCAGAATGTGGTCAAGCTGCAAAGCATGCTCGGCTTCGCCGTCGGCACGATCACCCGCATCTTCATCAGCGGGCTGTGCGAGGACGCGATCCAGGACGTGGCGCTCGAGGTGCAGCAAGAGCTGCTGCGCGACCTGCAGGCCGCGCGCATCGACGAGACGCTCAAGCTCGAGGGCTCGGCCGGCGTGCTGCGCGCGGCAGACGGTCGCACCATCGAGCGACTCAACGCCGGCTCCTGGGTCGGCGTCGGCTCCTTCTCCGGCCGCCGCCAGTAGGCGTCCGCGCCGGCGGGGGACTGGCTGCCGAAGCAAATCGAGCGGTCGTCCTGCTGGGGCGCGGTGCTCCTGCCACTTCCCTCTGGCAGAGCCCCGCCCGACGACTTCTCCCGGGCCGACCTGGCGCCCTGCACTCGCTGCGCTACGCTTCGGCCTCATCTGCCTCAGCTCCGAGCTGGGTCGCATCGTCCTCCCCTTCATGGCCAGCTACACGGCCAGCAGGTTCGCGCCCGAGGCCATCGCCGAGAGCACGAGCGACGGAGCTGGCGCCCCTCGCCATCGAGAGCGTGATCGTCCAGCCAGGCGCCTATGGCACGACCTTTTTGGCCCATTCGCCGCGCGCGCAGCGCGATGTGACGAGCCAGTACGGTCGCACGGCGAGGCTCTTCGAGGCCTTCGGTCACGGGTTTGAGGAGCGCGCCAGGGCCGCTCGGCTTGGCGATCCCCGCGAGGTCATCGCCCCTCTGGTCGAAGAGGTGGACCGAAACGCTGGGGAGCGCCCCCTGCGCCACACGGTCGGGAACGACGGGCTCGAGCCGGTGACGGCCATCAATCGCACCTGCGACCAGGTGCAAGGCCAGCTACTGCGCGCCTTGCGGGCTGAAGGAGCGCCCAATTGCGGGCGGTCACGGGGCGGGCGTTCACGGGGGGATGAACCTATCCCCCCGTGAAGGAGCTACTTGAAGGAACTGCGTGAAGGAACTACTTGGCGGCCTTCGGCGCGGCGGGGACGGCGGCCTTCGGCGCGGCGGGGACGGCGGCCTTCGGGGCCGCGGCCGGGGCCTTCGGCATCGCGGCGGCCGTCGGCGCGGCCGGGGCCTGCGCAGCGGTTGCAGCCTTCACAGCGGCTGGGGCCTTCACAACGGCTGGGGCCTTCGCCATGGCCGGGGCCTTCACAGCGGCCGGGGCCTGCGCAGCGGCGGCGCTCGCGGCGGTGGCCAGCTTCTCGGCGGCCTTGGTGCACTTCTCGGCGGCCTTGGCGCACTTCTCGGCGGCCCTGGTCTTGGCGGCGGCGCAGGCGGCCTGCTTCGCGTCGTGCTTGGTCTGGACCTTGGCCTTGGCCGCTTCCGGCTGCTTGGCCTTCTCGGCGGCCTTGTCCGCACCCTCGCGCCACTTGGCGAGCTTCATCTCGCACTTCGCGCCTGCTCCTCGACGGTCGTCGTGCAGGCGCTGCTCTTCGCGGTGCACTTGCTTGCGGCGTCACCAGCCGGGGCGGTACCCCAGCTCAACGTGGACACCAGGCCGAACGACGCTCCCGTCACAACGGTTACAATCCAACGCATCATCTCAAACTCCTTGTCGTGTTTGCGCGCGCGGCCCGCAGGAGCAACCTTGCTCTGCCAGCAGCCGCGCCAGCAGCTTAGTGAGCCAAATGCGAGCCCTTGTCAACGCGCGAGCGGCGGAGGTCGACCGGTTCACCGGCGAGCGCGGCGAGCGGTCGGGCTCCTGCACGCGACCCTGCTGCTAGAGCGCCGATCAGGTTGAACACCGTTACGAAACGAGCAGTCGCGAGGCGAGGTCGGGCGCGTGAGGAGCGAGCAGCGACCCGCGCTAGCGACGAGCGGCTTGCGAAAGCCGCCGAGCCTCGCCAAGTCGTTGCAGTCGCGGGTTCAACGGCTGTTCGGCGCCAGAGCCAGGCGCGGAGTTGGTCGAGGTGGTCGATGGTGGCGTCGGCGGGGTGGCGTAGGCCGACCATGAAGACGCCGGCGGCGGTGGTGGCGCCGCGGTCGCTCGCGGAATCGCCGACGTAGACGACCTCGCCGGGCGCCACGCCGAGCCGGCCGAGCGCGAGCTGCACCAGGTCGGGGCTGGGCTTCTCGGGGGCCTCGCCGGCGGCGGCGGTGGCCTCGAGCAGCGGCGCCAGGCCGTGGGTCGCGAGCACCGCGCGCGCCAGCGCAACCGGGGTGTTGGTGACGACCGCGCGGCGCAGACCGCGCTCGCCCAGCGCTCGCAGCAGAGCCCGGGCGCCGGGCATCAGGCGGAGCTCGGCCAGCTGCTGGGGGAAGGTCTCGGCGTAGAAGGCGCTGACGTCGGCGACCGAGCAGCCCGGGAAGTAGTCGCGCTGATCGGCGTCGGGTCCCTGGCCGAAGGTGCGCGCGAAGGTCTCGAAGTCGACCACGCGCCCGCCGTAGCGCTGGGCGCCGAGCACGACCACGCGATGCCAGGCCTGGGCCGAGTCGATCAGGACGCCGTCGAGGTCGAAGAGCACCGCGCGCAGGGAGGAGGGCCAGGCGGCCGGTCGTGCGGCGGCCCGCGGCGCGGCGCGATCGAGGCCCGCGCCGGGGGGGCTCATGGGCCGGCCGCGCGCGCCGCCGCGGGCGGCCGCGCCGGCAGCGCGCGGGGACCGCCCGGGGTCCAGCGGTAGCTCGGGAAGAAGCTGTACTCGTCGCAGTTGTGGCGCGCGTAGAAGTCGATCACGTTGCGCCAGCCATCGGGGCGCTCCAGCGCGGTGCGCAGGGTATCCCAGGGCAGCAGACGGCAGGGCTGCAGGTCGCCGAAGTTGTGGCCCGCGCTCGTGCGCGCGGGCAGTCGCAACCGCGCCGGGTCGAGACGACTGAGGTAGTAGTAGCCGAGGGCCGGTACCCGCATCACCTCGACCCGCTCGACGACCAGGCTATCGGCCTGGCGCAGCACGCACTCGCTGCGAAAGACCTGTTGGTGTGGCTTGAGCGCCAGCGCGTTCTGCTCGATCGCCGCCTTGTGCTCGCAGCCGGCCGCGACGCGCGTATCGACGCGGTACGCCAGGTAGTGGGGCGTGAGATTGGTGATGCTGAGGACGAGGTGCGGCGCGCGCACGCCCTGACCCTCCGCGCCGACCCACAGCCGCCGGCTCTGCAGCTGTAGCTGGAGCGAGGCCGTGCCGAGGATGCGCCGGCCGCCGAGGCGTTCCTCGCGCGCCAGCTCGGTCGCCGCGGCAAAGGGCGCGCGCATCGCCTCCGGATCGGTCTTGGGGAGGTGGTATTCGATGCAATCGGCCTCGAGCTGGGCGTGGAAGTAGCTCAGCTTGTAGCGGTAGGAGCTGACCGCCTCGCTCTCGGCGTCGGCCGGACCCGGTCGCGGCGGCGGCAGGGGCCCGACGTCGGTCAGGGCTCCCGCGATCACGACCAGCATCAGCAGCACGCTGAGCACGCCCCAGGCGATACCGAGCTGCAGCGGCGTGACGCGCGACCAGAGCTCGCCGACGAGCCGCGCGAGGTCACGGGCGCGGTCGAGGGCGCTGGGCGGTCGCTCGTCATCGTCTAGCTTCAGCGCTGCCATCGCTCATTCGGCCCGATCGTGGGCTGCGGGGCCGACGATAGCTGCAAGGGTGCTCGAGGGGCAACTCGGGGCCGTCGCGCTCGGGGCCCTCACGCTCGCCGTGGCGTCCCAGGCGGGCACGACCGGGTGCGAGCGACGTCGCCCGGTGGTCAGCAGCCACCCGCAGCGGCCCTGCGGGCCCTGCTGCTCGATCCCCTCGAGCGCCGCATTGAGCAGCAGGGCGGTCCAGCCCTCCGGCGGGAGGCCGGCCGCGACCGGCAGACCCAGGCGCCGGGCCCATAGCCGCCAACGCGGCACGGCGGCCTGCGCGACGATCAGCGCTCCGCCCGGCCTCAGCACGCGACGCGCCTCGGCCACGAGCGCGGCGGCTCGCCTGAGGCTCGTCGGTGCGAAGAGCAGCACGGCGGCGCAGCGCGCCGGCGCGAGCGGCAGCGTCGCCCCCGCCGCCCAACGAAAGCCCGGCAGGAGCCGGGCCCGACGGGCCTGGCGCTGGCGTGGTCGCCGCGGCGCGCCCCAGAGCAGCCTGCCGGAGAGCGACGCGCGGAGGGCGAGCGCCAGCGCCAGGGGCCCGAGCAAGAGCACGGGGGCGCGGTCGAGCTGCGTGGGCCCGACCCACCGCGCGTGGAGCTCACGAGCCAGCGTTCGCCAGCGGGAGTGCACCAGCGAGCCCTAGGCGCGCGCCACCGCGCGGCGCCACTCGGCCAGCCGCTCGGTGCGTTGCGCAGCGGCGAGCTGCGGCTCGAAGGTGCGTTCCGCCTGCCAGGCCGCGCCGATCGCGGCCTGGTCGGGCCACACGCCGGTGGCCAGGCCGGCGAGCAGCGCCGCGCCCAGGGCGGTCGTCTCGGTGATCGCCGGGCGCACGAGCGCGTGACCGAGCAGATCGGCCTGTAGCTGCATCAGGAGGTCATTGCGGGCCGCGCCGCCATCGACGCGAAAGCTGCCGAGCTCGGCACCGAGGTCGCCGGCCATGGCCTCGGCCAGCTCGCAGATCTGGCAGGCGATGCCCTCCAGCGTGGCGCGCGCCAGGTGGGCGGCGGTGGTGCCGCGGGTCAGGCCGCTGATCAGCCCCCGCGCCTCGGGACGCCAGTAGGGTGCGCCGAGCCCCACCAGCGCCGGCACGAAGACCACGCCCCCGCTGTCGGGCACGCGCCGCGCGAGCGCCTCGATCGCCCCGGCCTCGTCGATCAACCCCAGGCCGTCGCGCAGCCACTGCACCGCCGCGCCGGCGATGAACGCGCTGCCCTCGAGCGCGTAGCTGACCTGCTCGCCGAGGCGCCAGGCGACGGTCGTCAGCAGGCCATGCTGTGAGGGCAGCGGTCGTGAGCCGGTGTTGACCAGCAGAAAGGCTCCCGTGCCGTAGGTGCACTTGGCGTCGCCGGGCGCGAAGCAGGCCTGGCCGAAGAGCGCCGCTTGTTGGTCGCCAGCGAGGCCCGCGATCGGGATGCCATCGGGCAACGCGCGCACGCCGCGCGTGAGGCCGTAGACCTCGGAGGAGCTGCGCACGGTGGGCAGCACCGCCTCGGGGATGTCGAGTGGGGCCAGCAGCTCCGGCTCCCAGCGCAGGTGCTCGAGGCCGAAGAGCAAGGTGCGCGAGGCGTTGCTCGGATCGGTGACATGCACCGCGCCGCCCGTGAGCTGCCAGAGCAGGTAGCTGTCGACGGTGCCGAAGGCGAGCTCACCGCGCCGCGCGCGCGTGCGCTGCGGATCGCAGTGATCGAGCAGCCAGGCGAGCTTGGTGCCAGAGAAGTAGGGGTCGAGCACCAGGCCGGTGCGCTGGCGATAGAGCGGCTCGAGGCCCGTGGCCCGCAGTGCCGCGCAGCGCTCGGTGGTCCGCCGATCCTGCCAGACGATCGCGTGGTGCAGGGGGCGACCGCTCGCCCGCTCCCACAGCAGCGTGGTCTCGCGCTGGTTGGTAACGCCGACGGCGGCGATCTCGTGCGCCGCGCAGCCGGCGGCGGGCAGGGCACGCGCCAGCGCGGCTTCCACTGTCTCCCAGATCGCCCGCGGATCGTGCTCGACCCAGCCCGGGCGCGGAAAGAGCTGCGGCAGCTCCTCGGTGGCCCTGGCGCGCACGCGCAGCGCCTCGTCGACGACCAGCACGGTGGTAGCCGTCGTGCCCTGATCGATCGCCACCACGCAGCGCGCCATCGCTCGACCCTTAGGACCCGCTCGAAAATAACTCATTCATCCAACGCCCAGTTGATCGCGTTATTTCCGAGCGGGTCCTTGGCGCTCACAGGGCGCGCACGTAGACCAACTTGTCGTCGCCCGGGGCGTAGAACTCGACCAGCCGCGCCTCCAGCGCGTAGCCGGCCGCGTGGTAGAAGCCACGGGTCGGCTCGTAGCGCGGCTGCGAGGAGGTCTCGATGTAGACGCGGCGGCCGCCCACCGCGCGGATGCGGGCCTCGGCCTGGCCCAGCAGCAAGCGCCCGAGGCCCTGGCCGCGGCAGCCCTCCTCGACGGCGATCCAGAACAAGTCGTAGCTGCCCAGCGTGCAGGCGATCGGTCCGAAGCAGGCGTAGCCCACCGTGGCGCCGCCGCGCTCGGCGAAGACGAACTCGTAGCCGCTGGCCGCGCCGCGCGCGAGCCGCTCCTCGACCAGCTCGACCGCCACGTCGATCTCGTCCGGCCGAAAGAAGCCGGTCGAGGCGACGATGGCGCGCACGGCCTCGAGGTCGGCTGGACGCACCTCCTCGCGCAGCGCGAGGCCCGCGGGTAGGCCGGCCGCGACCGCGGCGCTCATCGCGCGACTCCGCGCGGCGCGGACGGCGGCAGCGCCGCAGCGACGATGCGGGCGACCACCTCGGTGAAGCTCAGCCCGGCGCGCGCGGCGGCGGCGGCGAAGCCCGCGTCGGGCGACAGACAGGGATTGGTGTTGATCTCCAGCACCCAGGGGCGCCCCGCCGCGTCGACGCGGAAGTCGACGCGCGCGTAGCCACCCAGCTCGAAGAGCGCCCAGCAGTGGCGCGCCAGCGCGCTCAGCTCCGCGAGCAGCGGCTGGTCGGACGCCGGGAAGTCGAAGCGGCGCGGCGTGTGGTGATAGGCATGCGAGCTGCTGTCCCACTTGGCGCGGTAGTCGACGATGCGCGGCTGGTCGAGGGCGAAGTCCTCGAAGACGATCTCGGCCGGGGGCAGCAGCTCGTAGCTCGCCCCGCCCGTGGGCCCCGCCAGCAGCGCCAGGTTGAACTCGCGCCCATCGATGAAGGCCTCGGCGAAGAGCGCCGTGCCGACGGCCTCGGCGCGCGCGGCCAGCGCCCGCGCCAGCTCGTCACCCTCGACCACGTCCACCAGCGCGCCCTGATCGAGACCGACCGAGCCGTGCTCCGCGATGGCCTTGAGCAGGTAGCGCCCGGCCGGCACCGTCACGCCCCGCGCCAGCTCGGGCTGCGCGAACCAAGGCGGCGTCGGGAGGCCGGCCTCCGCCAGCAAGCGCTTGGCCACCAGCTTGTCGGAGGTCTGAAAGATCGCGCTGGTCGAGCAGCCGGTGTAGGGCACACCCAGGGCGTCGAGCACGGTGGGCACGACGTGGACCAGTCGCTCGCGCCGCGCCAGCGACTCGACCAGATTGAACACCAGCCGCGGGCGCAGCCGAGCGAGCTCGTCGCTCAGCGCCGCCAGGTCGAGCCCCACGGCCCGCGTCTGGTGGGGCAGTCCGCCGGCGGCGAGGGCGGCGGCCACGGCCTGCGCCTGGGCCAGCGCGTCCTGCTCGTCGGCGCGCGCCGTCGGGGGCAGATCGTCGTGGAGGATCAGCACCGGCCCCTCGGTCGCGGGCGTCGGCGGCTCGGTGGTGGGCGCCGAGCTCGCGGTCGCGGGCCCCGCTCCTCGCTGCGGCGCCGCGGGTGTGCCGAGGTTCCACTCCCCGGCGCGGCCTCCCGGAGCGTGCACGCGTTCGCTAGCGGAGCTGACAATCCGGCCGATCAACGCCTCGTAGCTGATGCCAGCCTGGTGGCAGACGATCGGCAGGTCGGAGTGCGAGGGGTGCAGCCCGGGCAGCGGGTTGGCCTCGATGATCTGCCAGGCCCCGGCCCCGTCCTGCCGCAGATCGACGCGGCCGCCGTCGCGGCAGCCCAGCCCACGATAGGCCGCCAGCGCGAGTTGGGCCGCGCGCGCCGCGTCGTCATCCGCGACGAGACGGTACTCGCACAGCTCCTCGCACAGCTCCTTGTTCTGGTAGGTGTAGGCGCCCTGCTCGGCGCCGGCGAGCAGCACCACCTCGAGCACGCCGACCACCTCGGCGCGCGGCCCGGTGCCGAGAATCCCCACCGTGACCTCGCGCCCCGGCAGGTAGGGCTCCACCAGCACCGGCTGCGCGAAGTCGACCAGCAGGCGCCGGCAGACCCGGGCCAGCGCGGCCGCGTCGTCGGCGCGCGAGTCGGGGCCGACGCCCTTGCTCGAACCCTCGCGCAGCGGCTTGGCGAACACGGGATAGGGCAGCGCGACGTGGGCGAGCTCCTCCTCCCGCGCGATCACGGCGAAGGGGGTGGTCGGCAGCCCCAGGTCACGCAGCATCCGCTTGGCGGCCGCCTTGTCCAGGGTCAGCGCGCAGACCAGCGGGTCAGCGAAGGTCACCGGGACCCCGTAGGCATCGAGCAGCGCGGGGACCAGCGCCTCGCGACCGATCCCGCCGCAGCTCTCGGCGATGTTGAACACCAGCTCCCAGCGCTCCCCCGCCAGCAGCCGCTGCATCAGCTCGACGACGCCGCCGATGCGCTCGACCGTGTGGCCGTGCGCGCCGATCGCCGCGGCGAGCGCGTCCACGGTGCTGAGGCGGTCGAACTCCGCCACGGCGTCCTCGGTCCAGCCGCGCGCCAGGTAGTCGTCGCGTAGGTCGTAGGTCAGTCCGAGGTGCATGGCAGGGATCGGCAGCGCGCTCGCGGCCCGAGGCTCAGCGGTCGCCGGGGGGCAAGGGATCGGGGTAGCGGTAGGTGTCGCCCTTGAAGTTGCGCAACACCAGCTCGTCGCCGTCGCGGCCGATCACGTAGTCCGGCGTGAGCGGGATCTTGCCGCCGCCGCCCGGGGCGTCGATGACGAAGGCGGGCACGCAGTAGCCCGAGGTGTGGCCGCGCAGCCCCTCCATGATGCGCAGACCCGTCTCCACCGGCGTGCGGAAGTGGCCGGAGCCGGCGATCGGGTCGCACTGGTAGATGTAATACGGGCGCACGCGGATGCGGACCAGCGCCCGCATCAGGGTCTTCATCGTCTCCGCGTCGTCGTTGATGCCGCGCGAGAGCACGGTCTGGCTGCCCAGCGGGATGCCGGCATCGGCCAGCCGCCCGCAGGATTCGGCGACCTCGGGCGTCACCTCCGCGGGGTGCATGGCGTGCACGCTGATGAAGAGCGGATGGTACTTGCGCAGCATCGCGCACAACGCCGGGGTGATGCGCTGCGGCAGCACGACGGGCACCTTGCTGCCGATGCGGATCAGCTCCAGGTGCGGAATCGCGCGCAGGCGCGAGATCAGCCATTCGAGCCGGTCGTCACCCATGGTCAGCGGATCGCCGCCGGAGATCAGCACGTCGCGAATCTGCGGCGTGGCGGCGATGTAGTCGAGGGCCCGCTGGAACTGAGCGTTGTTGAAGTGGTACTCGCCGGTCTTGCCGACCAGGCGCGCGCGGGTGCAGTAGCGGCAGTAGGTCGCGCAGAAGCTCGTCACCAGGAACAGCACGCGATCGGGGTAGCGATGCACCAGCCCCGGCACGGGCATGGCGTGGTCCTCGCCCAGCGGATCGTTGAGCTCGCCCGGACTGACGACGAACTCGCCGCCGACGGGCACCATCGTCCGGCGTAGCGGGTCGCTCACGTCGTCGGGGTCCATCAGCGAGGCGTAGTAGGGCGTGATGCCCACGGGCAGCCGCTCACCGAGCCGCGCCAGCGCCTCGCGCTCATCCTCGGAGAGGCCGAAGACGCGCTCCAGCTCCTGCTGATCGCGGATACGGTGCCGTAGCTGCCACTTCCAGTCGGTCCATTCGGCGTCGCTGACGGCGGGGAAGGCGCGCGCGCGGAAGGCGCGAGCCCGGTCACCAATGAAAAACCCCGCGCCAAAGGCTGCGGGGTCTACGGCGGCGAGCGCGGGGCGACGGACACGCCGCCTTTGCTCGCGAGCAACGATCAGCGAGGACTGCAGCGGGTCGGGGTCGGCGTCCTCTTCGCCGGCGATCCGCTTCTGTTGTACGGGCGTGGTGCGTACAGCATTGAGAGTCCGCGAGCGCATCATGGCCATGGTGGCGATTCTTCCGTTATTCCGCGGCTACCGGTGGTGCGAGCGCACACACAGCTCGTGCCGGCTGCAGGGGCTGCGTCGGAAATGGGTCGATCGAATCGGCATGCGCTCTTGATCGCGAATATACTGCTGGGCGATCAGCACGCAAGTTGTTTCGCTGCGCGCCCTGTGGCAAGTGGACAGCGGGGGACGCCATCGTGGAGGCTCCAGACTACGCCGAGGAGACGCGACAGCTCGGCCCCGACGCCCGCGCCTTGCACCTGCGCCAGTACAAGCTGGTCGTGCTCAATGGCCAGCAGCGCGGCCGCGAGGTGGTGGTCACCCACGACGCCCTGCGCATCGGCAAGGCGCCCGAGAACGGGTTGGTCCTCGGCGACGACGCGATCTCGCGCCAGCACTGCGAGATTATCTGGGACCGTCGCGGATACCTGCTGCGCGACCTGCAGTCGACCAACGGCACGCGGCTCAACGGTGCCGAGGTGCGTGAGGCCTACCTCACCAGCGGCGCGGTGGTCGGCATCGGGGCGATCGACCTGCGCTTCCGCTTGGCCGAGCACCGCATCGAGATTCTTCCGAGCGAGCACGAGCGCCTGGGGGAGATGGTCGGCCGCAGCCTGGCGATGCGCGAGATCTTCGGGCTGATCGAGCAGATCGCCCCCACCGATGCCACCGTGCTGATCTCGGGCGAGACGGGGACGGGCAAGGACATGGTGGCGCGCACGCTGCACCAGCTCAGTCGCCGCGCCGCCGGGCCCTTCGTCATCGTCGATTGCGGTGCGGTCAGCGGCACGCTGATCGAGTCGGAGCTCTTCGGCCACGAGAAGGGTTCCTTCACCGGCGCGACCGCGGCGCGGCAGGGGGCCTTCGAGCGGGCCGACGGCGGCACGGTCTTCCTCGATGAGCTGGGCGAGCTGAGCCTCGACCTGCAGCCGAAGCTGCTGCGCGTGCTCGAGCAGCGCGAGTTCCGCCGCGTCGGCGGGAACCGGCCGATCCACGTCGATATCCGCGTGCTGGCGGCGACGCGGAAGAACCTGCGGGCCGAGGTCGAGCAGGGCGCCTTCCGCGAGGACCTGTTCTTCCGCTTGTCGGTGGTGCCGCTCTATGTGCCAGCGCTGCGCGAGCGCAAGCAGGACATCCCGCTGCTGGTCGCCGAGTTCGAGCGCCAGTTCGGCGCCGGCGCCGGCGCCGTGCCGCCGGAGGCGCTGGAGATGATGGTCCAGCACGAGTGGCCGGGCAACGTGCGCGAGCTGCGCAACGTCTTCGAGCGCGGGATCTACTTCTCGAAGCAGCTCGGCGCCGATGCCTTCGGGTTGACCGATCTGGTGCCCTTCGGCTCGACCCTGGGTCCGGTCGCCGCCGACATCACCTTCGATCCGCAGGCCTCCTACGGCACCAACAAGGAGCGCTGGAACGACGGGCTCGAGCGCCGCTACGTCGCCTGGCTGCTGCAGCGCACCAACGGCAACCTGACCCGCGCGGCGCGCGAGGCCCAGATGGACCGCAAGCACCTGCGCAAGCTACTGCGCAAGTACGGCATCCGCGGCTAGACCCAAAACAAGCGCGTCCCGCGCTTGCTTTGGGTCCAGAGATGACTCAGGGGGCTTTCGCAGCGTCGCGGGGGATCCCCGCGACTTCACCCCTCGCCTGCCCGCCCGAAACAAGCGGCTTGCGCAAGAACGCGCTGGTTTTCGGGCTAGGCCCGTGCTCAGCCCACGACGCAGTTACGGCCGCTGCGCTTGGCCTGGTAGAGGTTGCCGTCGGCGCGCTTGATGAAGTTGTGCACGTCGATCGCCTCGCCCTCGATCGTCGCCACGCCGACGCTGACGGTGATGGCAATCAGCTCGCCCTCGCATTCCACCGGGTCGCTGCCGACCAGCCGTCGCAGCTGCTCGCCGAACTCGAGCGCTCCGGTGTGGCCGGCCTCCGGCAGCACGACGACGAACTCCTCGCCGCCGTAGCGTGCGATGACCTCCTCGCGCCGGACGCGGCCGTTGATGCGCCGAATCAGCTCGCGCAGCACGTGGTCGCCCGTCAGGTGGCCGTGGTTGTCGTTGACGGCCTTGAAGTGATCGAGGTCGAACATCACGAGCGAGAGCGGCCGCTGATAGCGCACGCAGCGCGCCACCTCGCGCTCGAGGTAGTCGAGCAGGTAACGCTTGTTGTGCGCCTCCGTCAACGCGTCGACGATCGTCATGCGGTAGATCGCCTCGTGGTAGTCGGACTCGATGTTACCGCCCAGCAGGAACTTGAAGATCGTGTTGCCGACCTGCACGAGGTCGCCGTTGCGCAGCGCTTGCTGCTTGACGGGGCGCTCGTTGACGTAGGTGCCGTTGGTGCTGTTGAGGTCCTCGAGCAGCACCTGGTCGCCCTCCTTGCGGATCCAGACGTGCTGGCGCGAGACGCAGTCGAGGTCGATCTGGATGTGGCAGTCCTGGCCGCGGCCGATGTAGATGCTGCTGTCACCGAGCGGGAAGCGCTTGCCCATCAGCGGGCCGGGCGGGTAAATCAGCACCAGGCAGGCCTCGCCCGCCAGCGCGGAGGGCAGCCTGACCGCCGTGATCCTGGTTTTCCACTCGTCGGCCATCGCTCTCACCGCGCTCGTCGCTCGCGCCAACGGGCAGCCTCACCGGCGATGATCGATCGCCCGTGGGGCTGGGTCAGGCGCGGCAGGAGCGAGCATTGTAGGGCCAAGGCTGCCCCCGCCGCCACTCGCCGCAGGCGCGGACGCGCTTGTTCTTGGCCTAGCCTTGCGGGAGCGCGCTGGGCGAGGTCGCGAGCCGCTCGGCCGTGGGGCCGTGGCGCACCACGCCGTCGTGGGTGACGGCGCTGGCGGACACGATCTCATCTTGCCAGTCGAGCGCGAGCTGGCCGTCCGCCCCGAGCAGGGGCTGCGTGAAGGCCAGCACGTTGCGCGCGTAGAGCTCGCTGGCGTGTTGGGACAGCGTGCTCGGTAGATTCGTCGGACCGATGATGGTCACGCCGTGTCTGACGATGGTCTGATCGGCGACCGTCTCGGCGCAGTTGCCGCCCTGCTCGGCGGCGAGGTCGACGACCACGGTGCCGGGCCGCATGCGCTGCAGCAGCTCGCTCGGAATCAGCAGCGGTGCGCGTTTTCCGGCCACCAACGCGGTGGTGATCACGACGTCCGCCTCGGCCACGTGCTGGCCCACGGCCTCGCGCTGCTGCGCCAGGAACTCGGGGCTGGCCTCGCGCGCGTAGCCGCTCTGGTCTTGCAGGTCTGCCGCGCCGGCGACGGTGATGAACTTGGCGCCCAGACTCTCGACCTGCTCCTTGACGGCCAGCCGCACGTCGGTGGCCCAGACCTGGGCGCCCAGCCGCTTGGCCGTGGCGATGGCCTGCAGGCCGGCCACCCCGGCGCCCATCACCACCACCTTGGCCGACTTGACGGTGCCGGCGGCCGTCATCAGCAGGGGGAAGAACTTGGGCAGCGCGTTGGCCGCGACCAGCACCGCCTTGTAGCCCGCGATGTTGCTCTGCGAGCTCAGCGCGTCCATCTTCTGCGCGCGCGTGATGCGTGGCACCAGGTCGATCGAGAACGCGCTGATGCGTCCCGCGGCGAGCAGGCGCACGGTCTCGGGCTGGTCCTGAGGCTGCAGCAGGGCCACCAGCACGGCGCCAGGCTTGAGCAGCTCGGCCTCGTGACGCCCCTGCGCCGGGCGGGGTACGGGCCCGCGCACCTTGAGCACGAGGTCGGCCGCGGCATAGGCGGCGGCCGCGTCGGCGTGTAGCTCGGCACCGGCGCCGCCGAAGGCGCCATCGGCGAAGTAGGCGCCCTCACCTGCGCCGGTCTCGACGGTCACGCTCAGGCCGAGCTGCAGCAGGCGACGCACCGTCTCCGGCGTGGCCGCGACGCGACGCTCGCCCGCGCTGATCTCCCGGGGAATGAAGACGTTGAGTTTCACGGCGGCCGCCCTCTTTCGTAACTGTTCACGGGGGATGTCCCATCCCCCGCCCCGGAAAGAGGGTCCCCGGGGCCCTCCCAATGTCGGCGCCTTGCGCGCCGGGGGTGCTTGGTCGCACCCGCGGCGACAAGCTTCTCAGTGTAACCAGGCGCTTATGGCGCAACACCTCTGAACGCTTACCCCTCTTCTGGGGGCCTCTGGGGGCTTCTGGGCGCCCCACCGCGGTCAGGGCGTGCCGCCCCCGACCCGCCTCTCAGTCCCCTCATGCCACGAAGGCACGCCCCGGAGCAACCGGGCCCCGAGCGCCACCGCGCTTCGACGCGCGCGTCGCGCGTCGCGTGATCCAATGCTATCCCATAGCGGTGAAGAGGTTCGCGCCGTGAGCTACCGCCTCGCCCACCTGCGTTGCCATCCCCCGCTGTGGGCTCCCCGCTTGAGTCCGGTGCTGCTGCTCGCGCTGCTGCTCGGCCGCCCGGCGGCCGCGCCGATCGCGCACGCCCAGTCCGGCCCTCGCGGGGCCGCTAACGCCTAGCAGCCGACCCGCCAGCGCTCGGCCTCCTTCACCGATGCGGCCGCGCAGGAGACGCTCTCGGAGCTGGCGCGGGAGTCGCGGGGCAACGCAAGGCGCGCGGTGGCCCCGTGGTTGATCTACTGGACGCCGAACTTCCGCGTCTTGCACCGCGATGCGCGGGCGGCGCAGGTCGTGGGCTTGCGGGCCGAGCGGCTGCGCGACCAGCTGCTGCAGCGCTGGACCGGCGAGAGCTACCCGGCGCCCTGGCTCAAGCGTGCCGACATCTACCTCTTATCCGGCACCGACGAGATGAACGACCAGACCGGCGGCGAGCCCAAGGCGGGCTCGACGCTGGTGCGACCCTCGCAGCTCTACCGCGGGCGCATCCTTTCGCGGCGGGTGAATCTGGCGCAAGACGACGGGCAGCTGCTCGAGGCCACCCTGCCGCACGAGATCACGCACGTGATCCTCGGTGACCTGCTGGGCGGCCAGATTCCCCTTTGGGCCAACGAGGGCGCGGCCGCTGCCGCCGAGACGGGCGACAAGCAGGACTACTACGGGCAGGTGCTGCGCCGCTTCGTGCTGCGGCGGCAGACCTACCGCTTGGCCGATTTGTTCGCGATGCAGGGCTACCCCGATGGGCCCTTCAACGCGCTCTTCTACGCCCAGAGCTGCTCGCTCGCGCGGCTGCTGCTGCGCCTGGGCAGCTACGCCGACTTCCTGGCGCTGGTGCGCCATGCTCGCGTCAGCGGCTACGACGAGGCGCTGGAGCGGGTCTACGGCCTGGCCGGGGTGACGGTGCTGCAGCGCCGCTGGCTGGTCACCGGGGCGGGCAGGACGAAGTCATACCCGTGGTATTTCGAGGAGCTGAAACGCAGCCGGCGGGGATGGATCGGCGGCCAGATGGATGGGTTATGCCTAGCCGGGCCCTGAGGGCACAGCGATGAGCGAGACGACCAAGCCACGCGCCCTGCCCGAGGGAGGGCTCGCCGTGCGCGAGCGCCCCGAGACGAGGCAACCGCGACTCTACAAGGTGCTGCTGCACAACGACGACTACACGACGATGGAGTTCGTCGTCGAGCTGCTGGTCGAGCACTTCCACAAGACGGCGACCGAGGCGACGCAGATCATGCTGAGCGTGCACCTGAAGGGCGTGGGCGTCTGCGGCGTCTACACCTTCGACGTCGCCGAGACCAAGGTGGCGCGCGCGACCGAGGCCGCCCGGCAGCAGGGCCATCCGTTGAAATGCACCCTGGAGCCCGAGTAGCGGCGCGCCGGAAGGGCTAGAGCGTGTCCCTGAATGAGTAGATCCGTTGACGTGGTCGTTGACGGCGACGGCGACAGCGACGACTGTTCAGCGGCAAAGCTTGGTTAGCATGGCAACGATACGAGCGAGCAAGTCGCTGGCTCTGCAATATTCTGTATCTGTAAGGGTCGACAGAAGTCTGGCTCTCCTCGCTGATTCGCTAACTGATCCAGACTCTTCGATGCTCGCGCGCTGCCGCGCAAAACAACCGTCGCCGTCGCCGTCGCCGTCGCCGTCGCCGTCAAGGAATTCAGGGACACGCCCTAGAGCTTCAGCGAGCGCACCTCGGTCGTGGCGTGACCGGAGAGGCGCGCCGCGAAGGTGGCAGCCCCCAGGACGACGGCGTCCTCCGGTTGGACCGCCCCGCCGGGCACCACCCGGGCGATCCTCTCGACCTCGCGTTTGACGAAGGGCAGGCGGACGATGCCGCCGGCCAGCACGATCGCTTGCAGGGCCGAGGGCAACAAGCCGGCCGCGCGTAGCCCCTCGGCACAGGCGGCGCGCGTGCGCTCGAGCACCGGGCGAAAGAGGCGCTCGACCGCCTCGCGCTGGATCTGCTGGCTGAGCGCCTCGTCGGTGCCGGCTGGGTTGGCATTGCCCAGGTCGATCAGGGTCATCTCGTCGACGGAGAGCCGCCGCTTGGCGCGCTCGCAGGTCTGCAGCAGCTTGTGCCAGATCGGGCCGTTGGCCGGCAGCTCCACGCCATGGCGTCGGCGCAGCGTTTCGGCCACCGCCTCCGCCAGCGCCTGGTCGAGCTGGTCCCCGCCGACGTCGCGCAAGCTCGCCGTGCCGAGCACGCGGTAGGCCGTGGCGCTCAGCTCGAGCACGGTGAACTGGAACGAGCCGCCGAAATCGTAGACGCCGACCACTTCGCTGGCCCCCCGCCCGAAGCCGTGGGCCAGCGCCGCGGCGAGCGGCTCCGGGATCAGCTCGATCACCTCGAGCTCTGCGCGCCGCGCGGCGCGCCCCAAGGCCTCGCGCTGCGCCGGGGTCGCCAGCACCGGATGCGTGAGCACGGCACGGCGCACGGGCCGCCCGAGCTGCTCGGCGGCGGTGCGGCGCACATGGTCGAGCACCAGGCTGCAAACCTCGGTCGCGCTCACGCGGCGGGTGCCGCGCGGGTCCCCGGCCGTGCCGACCACGAGCACCGCCTCGCCATCCGGGCCGGCCTCGCAGCCGTAGGGCAGCGCGGCCAGCTCGGCCGCCCACCTCGGGTCGGCGAAGGGAGCGCCGAGCAGGCGCTTGGCACCGGCGATCACGCGCTCATGGTGGTCGAGCCGCAGGCGGTGAGCGTCCCAGCCCACGACCGCCTGCCGCTCGGCGTCGCAGTCGAGGCAGACCAGTGAGGGATGCTGCGTACGGCCGTAGGCGTCCGGTACGGTGTAGACCGTGTGACCCGCGGTGGCGGCCAGGCCGCTGAGGGCACTGCCGAGGTCGATGCCGACGATTTCGCCGCTCGCGCCAGCCGGCAGTGCGATCGCGCGGCGCGGCGGCGGGGTCGGCGAACGGTCGAGCACCAAGGGGCGCGGTGCGGAGGCGCTCGGCGCAGGTCCCTGGCGCAGCCGGGCGATCTCGGCCAGCGCCGCGAGCTCGTTGCGGTAGGCCGCGTCGACCTCGATGCCGATGCCGCGCAGGGCGCCGGGCGTTGCTGCGTCGGGCGCCTTGACGTGCCTTACCGTCGCCTGGACCGGGACGCGGCTGCCATCGGGCAGCTCGACGGCGACCTCGACCCGGGCGCCGATCTGCAGCTCGCGTTCGGTCCGTAGGAACATCCCGCCGCGGCTGACGTTGGTCGCCGCAAGCTGCTCGGCGCTGGCCCAGTCGGGGCAGCGAATCGTCGCTCGCCAGTCGACGGGCAGCCGCGGGTTGCTGCGCAGGGCAGGTCGCTCGTGATCGTCCAGCATCGGTGGGGCGACGGTAGCATCCCTGCGCCGACCAGGGCCACTGCACGGCCCTCACCGTGCACGACCCTCACCGCCGGTGGACTGGCCAGCCTCCTATCTTTACTCCGCGGCGGGTTCCTCGAGCGCGAGATCGAAGAGCACCTCTTGCGTGTCGACCGCGAGGTGTCCCTCTACGCGAAGCACCCACTCGACGTGCGGCCGGAAGGCGAAGCGCCCCTTGTTCCACTTCAGCATCGCGCGAATGGCCTGGCGGAGCTGCCGGTTGAGGACCTCGGTCAGCACCGGTTCGGCGACGAAGCCGAGGGTGATCAGCGTCGCGCCGATGGTGGCGCGCTCGGACGTGCGCGGCTGGGCGCGCGCGATCTCGAGCTGCTCGCGCGTGAGCTGTCCCTCGGCGAGCAGCAGCTCGACCACGCTGCTGCAGCCCGACGCCCGGGCGGCGAGCAGCCGGCACTCACTCAGCCGCAAGACCGCGTTACCGCAGTCGGCGTTGATCAGCAGCGCCCCGGTGCGCTTGGTGGTCCGAAAGAACTCCAGCAGCTGCAGCGCATTGAGCGTGGAGAGGTCGCCGCTGAAGACCGCCGGGTCGTCCTGCGTGCGCTCGTGTCCGGCGAACTCGGTGATCGCCGCCAGCCCCGCCGACGAGCGCGTGGTCTCGAACTCGGAGGTCGGTGCGCGGGCCTCGGCCAGCAGTGCGGCAGACAACATCGGGTTTTCGGCGGTTGGTCTCATCGCCGCCCCGGCGTCCTCTGGCGTCGGTGGCGGCCGGGCTCGGTCGCGCTGCGCCGCTGGCACGAACGCGGCGCCTTCGCAGCGTCGCGACGACCAATCGATGGTCCAGCGGTCGAGCGCACCGAGCAGCTCGCTGACGCGGGCGTCCGGCGCGCGCCGTGCCAGGGCGACGCACGCCAGCGCGGCCACCGCGGCGCTCTGCAGGTCGCCGTCGAGCGGCTCGCGCAGCAGGTCGAGCAGGTGGCGCTCGGCGGCGTCGATCTCGCCCAATTGCAGCAGGGTCCAGGCGATCGCCTCGCGCAGCCGCAGCAGCTCGGGCGTCAGGCCGATCAGCACCTCATATTGCTCGACCAGCGCTCGACTCGCAGGCTGTCCGTGCAGCGCCATGTACTCGGCGGCAATCCAGGGCGGCATGGCCGCGCGGCGCGCGCGCGCGACCAGGCCCAGCCAGGTTCTTACGGTGTCGCTCGCGGGAATCGAACGCAGGCGCTGCTCGGCCTCATCGAGATCGCCGTTGGCCATCGCCGCCCGCGCCAGAAAGAGCGCCGGTTGGGGCCAGCGCGGGTCGGCCATCGCGGCGCGCTGGGCCGCGGCCACGCTGGCCGTGTTCTCGTACAGCTCCTCGCCCTTGAGCTCCTCGGCGGCGAGCAGGCGCGCCTCGACCAGCCAGGTCATCGCGATGCCGCCGCGGTCGCTCTCCGCCTCGAACACGCCCCTCGCCTGGTGCAGCCGCTCCCGAGCCTCGGTGGCGCGTCCCTGGCGCCCCCTCGAACTCGGCCAGGTGGCAGTCGGTCAACGCCTGCGCCAGGGGGTCGAGCGCCTGCCCCAAACGCCGCGCCTCCAGCAGCGCGGGCTCGGCCGCCGGCGCGTCTCCCAGCTGGGCCCGCGCCAGGCCGAGGCCGAGCTGGGCCAGCCAGCGGTGAGAGGCGCTGTAGTCGGCGCCGCTGGCGAGGCGCTCGAGCAGCAGCAGCGCCGTCTGCACGTCGCCCAGCTGGCTCGATTCGAGCGCCACGAGCAGGTGATTGAGCGCTTCGCGGAAGGGCCCCGCCTGCGACGCACCTTGTTGCGCGCAGAGCACGGCGGTGACCAGCGCGCCCAGCTGGCGCGCCCGACCGAGGTCCTGCCGCGCCAGCGTGGACCGAAGATCGCGGTGCGCGCGATCGAGCCACTCCGGCACCAGGTCGCGGTGCTCCGCGAGGAGCCCCGCGATGGCCCCTTCGTCACCCTGCGCGCTGAGCAAGGCCTTGGAGAGGGAATCGACGGTTTGCATGGCCCGCCTCTAAACTGCCGACTTCCTGCCCGCTTGTCGAGATTTCGCACCGACGCCCTTCGCCCCCGCCGACCGCCGTCCGCCGGGCACGGGCGCGCCTTTCAGGCCGTATGGGCGCCGGGCGCCGGCGGTGCCCGCAAGAGTTCGGCAGCGATCGCGGCGGCCGCCGCCGCTGGGGCGGTGGCCTCGTAGATCGGTCGACCGACCACCACGTGGGTGGCGCCGGCGGCCCGTGCGGCGGACGGGGTATCGACCTGCGCATGGTCGTCGGCGGTGCTGTGCGCGGGACGCACCCCCGGGGTGACGATCAGCAGTCCGGCGCCGCAGGCCGCGCGCACCGCCGCGGCCTCGGCCACGGAGCACACGACGCCGTCGAGGCCACAGGCCTGCGCCAGCCGGGCCAGTCGCAGCACCTGGGCCGTGCGTCCGTCCAGGATGCCGATCTCGGCCAGCTCCGCGTCGGGCAGCGAGGTGAGCGCCGTGACGGCCAGCAGCCGCGGGCGGCGCAGGCCGGCTGCCGCCGCCCGGTCAGCGGCCGCCACGCAGGCCCGCAGCATCGTCGGCCCACCGCTGGCGTGCAGCGTCACGAGCTGCACGTCGAGGCGCGCGGCGGCCGCGACGTAGTTGGCGGCGGTATTCGGGATGTCGTGGAACTTGAGATCGAGAAAGACCTCGAGCCCACGCCGGCGGATCGCCGCCACCAGCGGCGGACCGTGGGCGAGAAAGGCGGAGTTGAGCTTGAAGTAGCCGGCGCTGGCTGCCACGTCGTCCGCCAGCCGCTCGACCGCCGCGCGATCGTCGAGATCCGCGGCGACGACCAGCGACTCGGCGCGGCGCGTGGCCTCGGTGGCGGCGAGCGGGCCGCTGCCGGTGTCGGCGTCCTCGCGGGCACCCGGGGCCCAATGCGCCGGATCGTCGCGCCAGGCGCGCAGCGAGGCGATCGCGGCGGCGTCGAGCTGACCGCGCCCGGCGGCCTCTCGCAGGACGTCGTCGAGCGTGACCAGCGCCGTATGCGCCAGGCCGGCCGCGCGAAAGAGCTGCGTCGCGTCCGCCATGCCGTAGCTGAAGATGGCGAGGACCGCGACCACCTCGGCCCCGCCCTCGCGCAGCGCCTGCGCCGCGGAGACCACCGACCCGCCGGTCGAGATCAGGTCCTCGATCAGCACGACACGCGCACCCGGGACGAGTCTTCCCTCGACGCGCTTGCCCTTGCCGTGGCCCTTGGCGTCACCGCGCACGTAGACCAGCGGCAACCCGAGGCGCTCGGCCACGAGGGTCGCGTGGGGGATGCCGGCCGTGGCGGTTCCCGCGATCACCGTGGGTCGCAACGCCTGCGCTTCGATCGCGTCCACGAAGGCCTCGGCCACCCGACGGCGCGCTGCGGCGTCGCTGATCAGCAGCCGATTGTCGGTGTAGATCGGGCTGCGCAGCCCCGAGGCGAAGGTGAAGAAGGGCGGTTGTGCGCGCAGCTCCACGGCGCGCGCGGTGAGCAAGAGCTCGGCCAGATCCTTCGCAGCGTGCACGGCGGTGCCTCTCCTTCGGGCGCGGGCCCAGGTCAGGGTTTCGCTCGCCCCTTGGCTTCGCTCTGACCGCGACGCTGGCGTTCGAGCGTCCGCAGCTCGCGATCGATCGCCGCCCAGCGCGGCTCGTGGTCCAACGCCAGCAGCAGATGCCGCTGAGCGCGGTCGAGCTTGCGCTCCTGGCGCAGGAAGTGACCGAGCGTCAGGTTGACCAGCGCGCTGTTCGGCTGCTGGCTGACCAGCCGAGCCGCCAGCCGCTGGGCCTGCTCACCGAGCTTGGGCGCCGAGCTCTTGTCGGCGGCGCTGTACTTGAGCCAGGCACTGCCGAGCGCGTACTCGACGGCCTCGGGATGCCGCGCCGCGGCGCGCTCGAAGGCCTCCAGCGCTGCCGTCGCATCGTCGCGCGATAGCGCGTCGCGGGCCTGCTGGTAGGCCTGCTCGGCCTCGAGGTGCCGCTGGCGCTCGGCGCCGTCCTGCGCCCCGCTCGGGCGCCGCGTACGCGCGCCCTTCAGCAGGCGGTCACGAGCCAGGCGCGCGCGACCACTCACCGCGTCGAGCTGCTGCCGAAACGCCGACGCCTGCGCGTCCGCTTCGCCCAGGGCCTTGAGCTCATCTCTGACCCGACCGTAGGCCTGCTCGATCTCGTCTGCGGCGGCTCCGGGCGCGACGCGCAAGACCTCGTGATCGGGCCGTCCCGAGACGCGCAGGTAGAGCGCCATCAGCGCCGAGCGCCCCGGCTCGGGGGTCACCGCCGTCCCGGGCGCAGCCGCGGGCGTGGGCGGTGCTGCTGCCGCGCTGCCGGGACCCGGCGCGAGCGCTGGATCGGCCACGGGCCCGGCCCCCGGCCGCGGGGCTACGGACGCGCCGAGCGGCTTGTCGTGGAGCGTGACCAGACCGAGGAGCAAGAGCGCGGTCATCACCTGCTGGGCGTGGACCCGATCGAGCTGCGCCCCCTCACAGACCTGGGCCACGCTGCGCTGCCCGGTCAGGCCGGCCGCGAAGGCCTCCTCGCGCGGGGTCAGCGCCAGCCGTCCCCGGCAGGCGGCCCAGCCCTGCTCGTTGAGGCGGGCGTAGCCGCCAAGGTGCGGCTGGAGGCCGGCCGCCAGCCGCTCGACAGGGACCTCCTTCAGGCCCGCGACGAGCACCGCCTCGAGCACCTGCGGGAACTCGGTCAGCTCGGCCAGGTGATCGTCGCCAGGACTGAAGTCGGCGTGATAGCGCTCCCAGGCGAAGCAGGCGACGATCTTCTGCTGGACCTGTCGCGCGAGCGCCTCCATCACCTCGACGTTGCTCAGCACGCCGAGCGCGACCAACGCCTCGCCGAGGCGCATCTGCTCGTTCTCCAACACATCGCTCGTGATCAGCGCTACGGCCCGCTCGAATTGCTCGAGCGTGATCTTGCCGCTGCTGAGGAGCTGGCGGCCGAGCGTCTGACCGAGGCTGCCCTCCTCGGCAAAGACGAGGATGCCCGCGCGCCACAGGATCGTGGTCTGGACGCCACGCGCCGTGACGCGCAGCCGTCCGGTCTGTCGCTCGACGGCGAGCTGCAGCAGCAGGCGCGGGAAGGCGAGGGCCCCGACGCCTGTGCCGGTGGGGCTGCCGCCGTGGCGCAGCAGCGCGTCCTCGACCGCAGCGAGCACCTGAGGCAAGGGCGCCGGTCGCACCACGACCCGATCGGGTCGGTCGTCCTCGTCGAGCTGCGCCAGCGCGGCGGCCGGGCCCCGTTCGCAGAGCGCGATCAGCGCTGGACCGGCGCCGCCGCGCCGCAGGGCCGCGCAGGCCGCGACCTCGGCTGCCGTCGCCGAGGGCTGCACGATCACGACGTCGGCCTGCTCGCGCTGCGCCGTCTCGTGGGCCGCCGCGACGCTCTCGGCCGGCAGCGCGCGATAGCCCTTGTGGCGCAGGTACTCGACCAAGTGTTCGCGCACCGGCGCCTCGGCCTGATGCACGACGACCGTGCTGCCCCCGACCGCGGTGAGATAGTCGGTCGCCAAGAGCGTGCTCCAGGAAACACAGGTGCGGCGCCACGGTCTGGCGCGTCCGGGAGTCTAACCGATGGGCCCGGAACCTTACCATCAGGCCTCGCGGCCGCGCTGGCGAGCGGCCGCTGGCGAGGGGTCACTGGCCATCCGTGGCCGCTGCGCGTAGGCTGCCGGTGGCGCCGAAGCGAGCCTCCGACGATCGAAGGCGCCGCCGATTGCCAGCGGAGTGAAGGTTGCAATGAAAGAGCTCTTCGATCCCCAGGTGCTGATCTTCGCGGCCCTCACCTGCGCCGTGATTCTGATCACCCTGATCGTGCTGGCCGTGATCACGCGCCGTGTGCGCTTCCTGATGAGCGAGGTCCAGGGCCTGCGCCGCGAGATGGCGCTGGTCGACGAGGCCTTGCAGACGGTCACGCAGGCCCTCGAGCAGATGGGGCGGCAGCGCCCGCGCTGAGGGCTGGGCGCCGCTTCAGGGTCGGTGGCCCTTAGCAGCCCGTTGATCTATCGCTCCCGTCGCGAGGCACGGCACTGCGACCCGAGGTCGGCGTCGCGAAAACTACCCATAGCAGCGCTATGGCCACGTTTCCGCTCCTTGCCCTCGGGCCGCAGCTCCATCCCTCGCTCGGTCCGCAATAGATCAACGGGCTGTTAGGGTCGGTGGCGCGGCGCGGCGTCGGGCAGCCGCCGCGCGGCGGCCCGAGCATGGGCCTCGAGACCCTCGAGGCGCGCCAGCGCCACGGCATCGGCCACCAGCTCACGCCCGCCCTCGTCGTCGAAGCGCAGCCAGGTGCGCGTGCGCAGGAAGGTCAGCACGGAGAGCCCACCGGTGGTGCGCGCCGTGCCGCCCGTGGGCAGCACATGGTTGGGACCCGCGCCATAGTCGCCGAGCACCTCGGCCGCTCGCGCGCCGATGAACAAGGCGCCGTAGTGGCGCAGCCGGGCCGCGAGCGCGGGGGCGTCCGCCACATGGAGCTGCAGGTGCTCCGGCGCGAGCTGGTCGCAGACGGCGGCGCCGCGCACCAGATCCTCGACGAGCACGGCGAAGCCGTGCGTGAGCGCCACGCGGGCCGTGGCGGCCGTAGGCAGGGTGGCGAGCTGCGTGACGAGCTCGCCACGCACCGCGTCGATCAGCGTCGGGGCCGTGGTCACGAGCACCGGCAGCGCATCGTCGTCGTGCTCGGCCTGGGCCAGCAAGTCGGCGGCGATCAGCGCCGGGTCGCCCGTCTGATCCGCCAGCACCACCAGCTCCGAGGGCCCGGCGAGCATATCGATCGCCACCTGCCCGGCCACGAGCTGCTTGGCCGCCGTGACCCAGCGATTGCCTGGACCCACCACGGCATCGCAGGCCGGCACCGGACCGGCGCCGTAGGCCAGCGCGGCGATCGCCTGCGCACCGCCCGCCGCCAGTAGCGCATCGGCGCCGGCGACGGCCGCGGCGGCGAGCGTCACCGCCGCGGGCCGCGGCGAGGCCACCCACACCGTTTCGACGCCGGCGGCGCGCGCGGTGATCACCGTCATCAGCACCGACGAGGGCAACGGAAAGCGCCCCCCCGGCGCGTAGCAGCCGGCGCTGGCGACGGGCGCCACCACGTGGCCGGCCGCGCCGCCCGGCAGCGCCAGCGTCAGTGGTAGCAGGCAGGCGCGCTGCGCCGCGGCGAAGGCGCGAATGCGCTCGGCCGTGCGCTCGAGCACGGCGCGCTCGGCGGCGGCCAGTCCGTCCAGCGCCGCCTGCAGCCCAGCGCGCGGGATCACCAAGGCCTCCCCCGGGCGCAGGTCGCCCAGCCGCTCGGACTGCGCGCGCAGCGCCGGCTCACCGCGCTGGCGCACCTCGTCGACGATGCGAGCGGCGGCGGCCAGGGTCTCGGCGTCGACGGCAGCGCGTCCGAGGGTCGGTAGCTGTGCGGGTGTGAGCGTGCGGAGCAAGGGGGCGGTCATCGGGCCGGCACCTCGTCGCCCGCGGGCTTGGCGTCACCGGGGCGACGGCTCAGGCGCAGGGCGCGGCGGTCGAGCTCGCGCTCGACCTGCTCCAGCGGAACACCCGCACGCGCCAGCGCCACCAGCGCGAAGTAGAGCACGTCGGCGGCCTCGGCGGCGACGTGGCTCGGCGCGCGCGCGGCCGCCAGCTCGGCGGCCTCCTCGACCAGCTTGGCCTGGAGCAGGGCCGGTTCGTCGAGCAGCCGCCGCGTGTAGGAACCCGGCGGCGCCGCTGCGACGCGCGCGGCCAGGCGCCGTGCCAGCGCGCCGACGCCGCCGCTCTCGCCCCAGCAGCTGCGCGTCGCGTTGTGGCAGAAGCCCACGCCGTGCTGGCGCACGACGAAGCGCAGCGCGTCGCGGTCGCAGTCGAGATCGATGCGCAGCAGCTCCTGCGTGGCGCCCGAGCCCTCGCCCTTGGTCCACACACCACGCTGGCGCGAGTGGTAGACGCCGCTGCGCGTGCGGACGGCCTGCCGCAGGCTCTCGGCGCTGGAGTAGACCAGCCCCAGCGCCTCGCCGCGCTCGTCGACGACGACCGTCGGCCAGAGGCCATCGGGGCGGTCGGAGCGCAAGGGCGCGGCGATGGCGTCGCCGAGCTCGAGCTGGCCCTTGTAGAGCGCCATGCCGACCTGCGCGTCGGCGCCGAGGCGATCGATCGTCGCCAGCTCCTCCACGGTCGTCACGCCGCCGGCCACGGTGACGCGCACGTCGAGGCCGCGGACGGCGGCCAGCACCTGCTCGACCCGCGCCAGGTCGATGCCCTGCATGCGACCTTCGCTCTCGACGAAGGTCACGAGGAAGCCGCCGACCCACGGCGCCAGCTCGGCGATGCGCTCGATCACGCTGCGACCGGTGCGCTTGCGCCAGCCCTCGACCACGACCTCGCCGTCGATCGAGTCGAGCGCGGCGATCACGCGCGCGCGCGGCAGCTCGCGCAGCAGCTCGGGCACCGCGGCCGTGCCGAGGATGACCTTGGCCGCCCCGGCATCGAGCCAGCGCCGTGCCGTGGCCAGGTCGCGGATGCCGCCGCCGACGCGGCAGGGCGCCAGCGGCAGCAACCCCTCGACCAACGCCGCGTTCGAGCCGCGCCCGAGCGCGGCGTCGAGATCGATCACGGCGATCTCCCCGGCGAGGCGGAAGCGCTCGGCCAGCGGCTGCGGATCGCCGGCGTCGAGCGCCTTCTCGCGCCCGCCGACGAGCTGCACGGTTTGGCCGTCCATCAGATCGATCGAGGGAATGATCACTGCCGTACCCGAATCCCCTGCGCGGCCAGCTCGCGCTTGAGCTGCGCCGGCGTGGTGTCGCCGTAGTGGAAGATCGAGGCCGCGAGCACGGCGTCCGCGCCGGCGCGTAGCGCGCTCAGCAGGTGCGCCGGGGTGTCGGCGCCGCCCGAGGCGATCACCGGCACGTTGACGGCGCCCGCGATCGCGGCGATCAGCGCGTCGTCGTAGCCCGCGCGCGTCCCGTCACGATCCCAGCTCGTCAGCAGGATCTCGCCCGCGCCGCGCTCGACGGCTTCGCGCGCCCAGGCGACCGCGTCGCGCCCGGTGCGGCGCTTGCCCGAGAGCACGACCACCTCCCAGCCGGCGGCCGGATCGTGCGGATCGCGATAGGCGGCGTCGATCGCCAGCACGGTGCATTGCGCGCCGAAGCGCGTGGCGATCTGGGTCAGCACCGCTGGCTGCTCGACGGCCGCGGTGTTGACGCCGACCTTGTCCGCGCCGGCCTCGAGCAGGGTGCCGGCGTTCTCCGCGTTGCGCACGCCGCCGCCGACGGTCAGCGGGATCGAGAGCTGCGCGCGCACGCGCCGCACGGTGTCGGCCTGCGTCGCGCGTCCCTCGGGCGTGGCCGAGACATCCAGCACGACGATCTCGTCGGCCCCCTGCTGCTCGTAGGCCGCCGCCTGCGTCGCCGGATCGCCCGCGTCGCGCAGCCCCTGGAAGCGCACGCCCTTGACCACGCGACCGTCGCGCACGTCGAGGCAGGGAATGATGCGAACCGTCAGCACGGCGTGCTCCTGTCTGGTGGCTGCGGCTTCAGCGCGCGTCGCCGGCCCGCGCCAACCAACGCCCGAGCAAGGCCGCGCCCCAGGGCCCCGACAGCTCGGGGTGGAACTGGCAGGCCAGCACCGCCCCACGCTCGAGCGCTGCCACAAAGGGGCCGCCGTGCTCGCTGCGCGCCCAGCCCCAGCCCTCGGGGGCGCTGTCGAGGCGGTAGGAGTTGGCGAAGTAGGCGAAGCCGCGCTCGAGCAGCCCACCCTCGGCCTGCGGCAAGACCTCGTTCCAGCCGAGCTGCGGCACCCGCACGGTAGCGGGAAAGCGCCGCACGATGGCCGGCAGGACGCCGAGGCCCTCGACGCCGGGGCTCTCCTCGCTGCGCTCGCAGAGCAGTTGCAGGCCGAGGCAGACGGCCAGCGTCGGCCGCCCGGCCGCGACGCGCTCGCGCAGCACCGTGACCAGCTCCGAGGCGCGCAGCCGCTCCATGCCTGCGCCGAAGGCGCCGACGCCCGGCAACACCACGGCCGTTGCCGTCGCCACCGTCTGCGGGTCCTCCGTCAGCGCGGGCTCGGCGCCGAGCCGGCGCAACCCGGCCAGCACCGAGGCGATGTTGGCCACGCCCGTACGGACGACCTGCACCACCAGCGGTGCGGTGAGGGCCATCAGACTCATGTTTCGCCCTTTCTTTCGTCGCGAGGCATGAGTCAGAGCACCCCCTTGGTGCTGGGTACGTCCTGCGCGCCGCCGGCGACGCGCGCCACGGCCTGCCGCAGCGCCAGCGCGGTGGCCTTGAAGGCGGCCTCGGCGCGGTGATGGTCGTTGGCGCCGCGCAGCACGTCGACGTGCAGCGTCGCCCGCGCCGCCGTCGCCAGCGAGCTGAGCACGTGGCCGATGTTCTCGCAGGCCAAGCCCCCGAGCACCCCCCGCTCCAGACCGAGCGAGATGGCCGCGTAGGGGCGCCCCGAGAAGTCCACCACCGCGCGCGCCAGCGCCTCGTCGAGTGGCGCGTAGGCCGAGCCGAAGCGCACGATGCCGCGCCGCTCGCCGAGCGCCTGATCGAGCGCGCTGCCCAGCGCCAGGGCGCAGTCCTCGGCGCTGTGGTGATCATCGACGTGCAGATCGCCCGTGCAGCGCAGCTCGAGATCGAAGCCGGCGTGCTTGGCCAGCGCGCTCAACAGGTGGTCGAGAAAACCGATGCCGGTCGCCAGCTCGCTCTGGCCGCGACCGTCGAGCACCAGCGCCACGGTGATCGCCGTTTCGCCGGTCACGCGCGAGACGCGGGCGCGGCGCGCTGCGGGGACGGGACTGGGCTTGGTCAACAACATGGCCGGTCAGCGCGTAATAAAGGGGTCAGCGGGGCAACACCGCCCGCAGCGGCGTCCGCACCATGCGTCAAAGGGAGGGCGTTTTCAAGGGCCGCGCGGCGGGCGCGCGCCGCCGCGGTACGGCGCGGGGGGCGCGGCGGCCCGGGGGCCCCCCGGCGAAAAAAGGGGGCGGCCCGGGCCCGCGCCCCCGGTTCCCGGGCCGGCCGGGGCGGCGGGGGGGGGGGGGGGGGGGGGGGGGGGGGGCGGGGGGGGGGGGGGGGCGAAAGCCCCTGAGTCATATCTAGACCGAGCGCCCCTGCAGGCCGAAGTGCGGCGCCGCCGCGAGCAGGTGCCGATCGCTGGTCCAGATCTCGCCCAAGCCCAGCAGTGCAGCCGAGGCCAGATGGAGCGCATCACCCGCGCGCACGAAGACGGCCCCTTGCAGCCGGCGGACGCCGGCCTCGACCGCGGCGAGCACCTCCTCCGAAAGCGGCAGCAGCTCCCAGATGCCCTCGCTGACATGTTGCAGGAAGATCGCGTACAGGCGGTCGGCTTGGCGGCGCGTCAGGCTTCCCTCGCGGACGTGCCGGTGCATCACACACGCCAGCTCGGGGCGGCACCACGCGGAGGATGCGAGGCCCGAGCGACCGCGCACCAGGGCGCGCACGCGCGATGCGTCAGGCTCGTTGACGTAGCATTTGGCGACGTAGGCGGTGTCGAGATACAGGGTCACGGTAACCGTTCACGGCCTTCAATGCGCTGCAATCACCGGCGAAACTCGGATCCACTGCACGCGAGCGCGACCAAGCGCTCGCGCGGCGCGCACCCCGTGTCCCCGCAGGGGACCGGGGAACGAGCCCGCAGGGCGAGAGCGAAGCGGTAACTTGTTGCGCGCCGGACTTGGGGGTGGGGCCCCGAAAAGTCACGCCCAATCATCGAGGCGGTCGGGGCGGGGGGATGGACCATCCCCCCGTGCACGATACAGGGTCACGAACGATCTTGCTCGAGGAAGCGGCCACTGTCGCCCGGGACCTTGGGGTACTTGGCCAGCAGCCGGTCGAGGTCCGGCATCGTCCGGTGCCGGCGCGCGCGTAGCGGGCGCAGCTCGGCGACCGGAACGCCGCGCTTGACGATCACCACGACGTGACCCTCCGTGGCGAAGTCCACCACCGCACCGGTGCGCTCGTGGAGCTCTCGCACGTTGACCTGCTTCATGTGACACATGTGTCACATGCGCCTCGCGCGGTCAAGGTGGGGCGGGCGGGGGAGGAGCCAGGTCGGCTGGCGGGCGAGGCGCGCCGTGTCTCCGCCGCGACCGCACCGCGGTCCACGCCGGCGATCGCGGGTCGGGCTGCGCTGCCGGGCGCGGTCACGCGGCGGCCGCGAGCAGCGTCGTCAGCTCCCCAAGCTGCTGCAGCACCCACGCGGCGCCCGCTTCGCGCAGCGTCTGGGCGGCGCGCAGCGGGTCGTCGCCGGGGGCCGCGATGCCCACGGGCACGACGCCGGCCGCCAGGGCCGCGCGCATGTCATCGGGCGTGTCGCCGACGAGCCAGGCGCGCGTCGCGCCCAGCGCGCGCAGCGCCAGCCGCACCGGCGCGGGATCGGGCTTGGCCGGGGCGTCCTCCATGCAGACCAGCGTGCGGAAGGCCCCGGCCACGCCGTGTTGCTCGAGGAAGCGCTCGGCATCGCGCCGCGGGCGGCCGGTGACCACGGCGAGGGGCAGGCGCCCGGCCAGTTGCTCCAGCCACGCCGGCGCCACCAGCAGCGTCTCCGTTTGCCGCAGCCCCGGAGTCTCGGCGCTCCCCTGGTAGAGCGCCTCGAAGCGGGCGGTGACCTCGGCCAAGCTGATCTGCACGCCCGCCGCCGTCAGCAGGCGCCAGGTCAGCTCCCAGTCGTTGTTGGCGTTGCCGGCGGCCTTGGCCGCCCGCACCTCTTCGGCCTCCACCCGCACCCCCAGCGCCGCGGCGGTCTCGAGGATCGCCTGCCGGTAGGAGCGCGAGACATCGGCCAGCACGCCGTCCAGGTCGAAGAGCAACACCTCCGGGCACGGCAGGACGGGCAGCGGCGCGGCCGGGCGCGAGGTCGGAGCAGGCGTGGCCATCACGGCACGATCTGCGCGAGCTGCGTGACGACGATGTCGGTGCCGCCGCGGGCCTTGATCTCGGGGATTAGCCGCGGCAGCTCGTCGCGTGGCACGGCGGCCTTGACGGCGAAGCCGGCCGCCCCGTGCAAGGGCGCGATCGTCGGCTCGCGCAGGCAGGGCAACACCGCCACGACGGCCTCCAGCACCTCGGCCGTGACATTGACCTCGACCATCACGCGGCGCCGCGCCTCGAGCACCGAGCGCAGCAGCAGCACGAAACGCTCGACCGCCGCCGCGCGCTGCGGGTCGTCGAGCACGCGCGGATGCGCGTAGAGCCGCGTCGAGGAGCGCATCAGCTCGTCGCAGATCGTCAGCCCGTTCTCGCGCAGCGTCGAGCCGGTGGCGCTGTTGTCGACGATGCAGTCGGCGTCATCGGGCGGAAAGACCTCGGTGGCGCCGTACGAGCGCACGAAGGTGGCGTCGAGCCCGCGCGCCGCGATCCAGCGCCGCGTCAGCCGCTCGTACTCCGAGGCGACGACGAGGCGCCGCGTCGGGAGCTGACCGTCGACCAGCAACGCGCGCGGCACGGCGGCGACGATGCCCACGGGATCGAGCCCGGTGTCGAGCAGCTCGACCAGCTCGGCCGCCAGCTCCGCCACCCAATCCGCGCCGGCGAAACCCAGATCGCGCGAGCCGAGGTGCAGCATCTCGACGATGTTCTGCGGCTTGAGGATCTTCGTCTCGAAGCCCGGCAGCGAGAGCGTCGGCCGGTAGCTCCGCGCCCCGCCCCGCACATGCACCCCCGCCTCGGCCAGCAGCCGAAACACGCCCTCCTGCATGCTGCCCTTGGGAAGGCCCAGCCGCAGCACGCCCTGTTCCTCCGCCCCCTTCGTCTGTGTTTGACTCATCGCTCGCGTCGCTTCCCTTCGCATCAGAACAGGCCCCGCCTAGGCGCTGCCGCACCCTAGCACAGGCAGCGTCCCGCGCCGGAGGGCTGGCCTTGTGTGCTGCGCCCGGCCCGATTAGCGCGTGGGCGCAGGCGGCGGGCGATCGCAGCGCAGGTAGACCAGCAAGGGATAGGGCACGCGCTGGCCGCGCGGCAGCGGCGTTCGCCGCATCCAGGCGGGCAGATCGCGCTCCCGCCCGGTCAGCTCCGCGACCTTCTCCACGCCGGCGACATCGCAGCGCTGGCCCCAGGCGCTCAGCAGCGCCAGCAGCTCGGTGTAGGCCCCCGCGCGGCGCAGCAGCTCCAGCACCAGGGCGTTGGGCGTCTGGCCGGGGCGTCGGTGACGCAGATAGTGCTTCCACTCGGGCGCGGCCAGCGCGGCCTGGGCCAGGCGCTCGGCGGCCTCGGGGTAGATCGGCGCCTGCACCGACCCGACCCGCGGCGCGGCCCCTCGCCGCTCCCGCACCAGCGCTTGCCAGAGCGTGTCGAGCCCCGCCCGGCGCGCGGCGAAGGGCAGCGGGCAGCGCTCCTGCTCGAGCTTGAGCTGAAGCGTCGCCGCCTCCGAGCGCAGCTCGACCCCGAGGAAGACCTCACAGCCCTGAAGGCGCAGGACCCCAGGACCGTTGCTAAGCCTCGCAGCATGCTGCGACCTGTAGCAGTGGGCGCAGGGCTGCACAAGGCGCAGCGTAGGCGTTCACGGTCCTCAATGCGCTGCCGACGGGTCTTGATCCTGCCGCGGCGCGCCAGCGCGGGCGGTGGTGCGCCGGACTGGGGGGGGGGCGAAAGTCACGCCTTTTCGGGGCGGGGGTATGGGACATACCCCCGTGAACATTTGCTGCGCAGCGGCGGCTTACTCGCCGGGCTGCTGGGCCGGCAGCGCGCGCGGCGGCAGCAGGCCCAGGGCGAAGCCCAGGACCAGACCGGCGAGGTGGGCGGTGCCGCTGACCTGCGGGATCAGCCGATCGAAGACGACCTGGGTCACGACGATCAGCGCGATCCCGGCCAGCCGCCGGCGTGCGACCCAGCCGCCGTCGTGCCACCCGCGCAGCAGCACCGCCGCCGTCGCGCCGACCAGGCCCATGATCGCGCCCGAGGCGCCGACCAGCAGGCCCGGCTGGAGCCAGTACCAGCGCATCGCCAGCGCCGTCAGCAGCATCGAGCCGATGCCCGCGGCGAGATAGCAGAGCAGGAAGCGCGCGCGGCCCAGGTGGGCCTCGAGGAAGGGGCCGAAATAGAGCAGCGCCAGCAGGTTGAGCCCGGCGTGCAGCCCGCCGTAGTGCAGAAAGAGTGCGCTCAGCGCGCGCCAGGGCTGCCCGGCGAAGACGGTCGTGGGGTCGAGCGCGCCCAGGCGCCAGAGCGTGACGAGGTCCGTCGTGCCGCCGCCGTGGGCCGCCAGCGCAACCCCAGCCACGATCGCCAGGGCGAGCGCGCGCGTGGCCCAGGGGGTCGGCCGCGAGGCGGCACCGTGGCCATAGCGTTCGTGATGCTGGGTCTCGCGCTCGAGCGCGTCGAGCAGCAGCTGCTCTTCCGGCGTCAGCGCCGCGGTGGGGGGTGGCGCCTCCAGCCGGTGCCTGATCGCCCGGCGCAAGGCGTGGTCGTCGGTCTGCGCGGCGAGCGCCTCCAGCTCGGCGGCGACGCCAGCCTCGCCGGCCGCCAGGCGCGCGGTCGCGCACCAGAAGCGACCGAAGGCGCCGTCGCGGGCGCCGAGCTGGGCCACGAGGCGCGCCACCGCGCGGGGTCGGCCACCGAAGGCCAGCAACACCAGCCCCACCTGCTGGCGCAGCTGCAGGTAGCCCGCGCGCTGCATCGTCGTTTCACAGTGCGCGAAGGTCGCCAGCGCCGCCCTGACCTCGCCCACCTCGCAGAGCGCCCGCACCCTGTGCGCCACCAACGCCAGATCGGTCGAGGTAGGGGTCGTCCCCGCTTGCGACGCAGGGTGGCGCTCCAAAGACTCGCGTAGCGCCTGCCATTGCCCAAGGCACTGCCGCAAGAAAAGGACCGTGTGCTCGGCGGCGGGACCGACCTCCGCGCCCAGCTCCTGCAGCAACGCCTCGGCCGGAGCATCGTCGCCGCACTGGGTGTCGCGCAGCGCAGCCAGCACGCGCGCCTGCATGGGGTACTCGTCGAAGGGGTGCAGCCAGGCCGCCCCACGCGCCCAGCGCGCCGCGGCGGTATAGCGCCGCTCCAGCACCATACGGCTCGCGCGCCGGAGCAGCGCCACCGGCAGCATCGCGAAGAGCACGAAGGGGCCGAGCAGGACGTACCCCGCGCGCAGCGGCCAGAAGCGCCAGCCCACGAGCGTGGCGACCAAGAGCAGCGCGGCCAAGGCGCCCCAGCCGGCCTGGCGACGCGCTGCGCGGCCCCGGAGCAAGCGCAACCACACGCTGATGCTCCAGGCGCAGAGGGTGATCAGGATCAGGCTGTTGGCGTCAAAGGGCATGCGGAGTCGAAGGATTGATGCGCCAGTGTGGCGCACGGCCGCAGGGTGGGCAACCCGCACGCGGTGCGGCTCGTGAGGCTCGTGCTCCGCGCCGCACCAGCGCGCGGCGGGGGGGGGGGGGGGGGGGGGCGGGGGGGGGGGGCGCGGGGGGTGGGCGGGGGGGGGGGGGGGGGGGGGGGGGGCGGGGGGGGGGGGGGGAGCAGCTCCGCGGTCGCGGTCCCAGCTGGAGGAAGGGCCGCTGGCCCCGAAACAAGCGCGTCTGGCGCGTCGATTCGGGGCTAGTAGCACAGGGGCTTTCGCAAAGCCCCCTCGTCGCGGCGCCAGCGTGAATCGCGCCGACTTCACCACGCCATCACCCCAGCCTGTCGTCGGCGTATCTTTTTATCGTACGTGAACATTCAGCACAGAGGTGATCCACCAATCGAGCAAGTATCACGTACGGTAACAATCGCGAGCAGTCGTGGTGGGGACAGGCGTCGAGTTGAGTCCGCGACTATCGCCGCGACCGCTTCATCAGCGCCACCACACCCGCAACTGCTGGCTGACGACGACCTCGGAGCCGCTTTCCGCGCTCGCCGACACGGCGGCGACGGCCGCAGCCCGGAGGCCCGCTCGGTATGCGGGTCGAAGGCGGTCGTAGGAGCATCTGGCGGACCCCGGCCGCGGAAAGGGTCGCCCATGCGGCGACCATATCCGTATCGACGACAGCCCCATGGAGGTCCGCACTGGAGGCGGCAGCAGCGAAGAGGGCGCCTGTCCACGCGAGCAGTCCACCGGTGCGGAACCCGCGCGAGGAATGAAACGGATGAGCCTCTGTGCGCCCTGATCGCATCCAGGCACGCCTTCCGCACGGCTGGGTCGGTCGCCACCAAAGACTCGACCTCGTGGCGTGGCATTGCGAAGTCGGCTTCCCAGCCCAGCACCACGCCCTTCGCCGCCTTGAGCGAACGACTGGCTTTGGTCGCCAGAGCAAACGTGAGGAGTCGCCCTCCCCCGTGCGCCGCAACCGTGCCATCGCGACCCTCCGCCCCACGAGCGTGGGTGCCGATGGCCAGCACGAGGGCGGCGGTCAATGCGAGGGAGGTCTTGCGCGGCGTATGCATGGGGCGGGTTGGTTCTGGGCGGGCTCCCTGAGCGGGGCGGAGCAAAGCAACGAACGTGCCGGCCCCTTGCCACCCGACCCTGCGCCTACGATCAAGGGCTTGGCGCCCACGATGCGCCCCGGGACCTCTCCGAAGGTGCAACACGGGGTGCCGACAGTGGCCAGAGGGCGGCGCGCGCACCGAGCGCGAATGGACGCGCTCAGCGCCGGCGAAGCACCGTCCACGCGAAGCGCTGCTCCACGCCGCCGGGCGTGACGTGGACCTCGCGCTCCTCCTCGATCGGCTCGAAGCCCGCGCCGAGCAGGCGCGCCACGCTCGCCCCATCGTGCCGCTGCACGGGCAGCCCGCTGCACCGCTCCGGCCCGTCGAGCGCGAAGGTGGCCGCGACGATCGCTCCGCCGGGCCGCAGGCTGCGGGTCACCAGTGCGGCGTAGGCGGCCTGGTCGGCCGGATCGGTGAGAAAGTGGAGCACGGCGCGGTCGTGCCAGAGGTCCACCGGCGGCAGCACCGGCGCCTGGGTCAGATCGGCCACGACCCACTCTACCTGCGCGGCGCGCGCACCGAGTCGCTGCCGGGCGTGGGCCAGCGCTGCAACGGCAACGTCGAGCACGAGCGGGCGCTGGTACCCGGCGTCCAAGAGCGCGTCCACGAGCGACGACGCTCCGCCACCGACATCGATCACGCGCTGCGAGGGCTGGGCGTGCTTCCGGATCAGGGCGAGCGATCGCTCCGGGCTGCGCTGATACCAGCTCACGCCCGTCGGCGCCTTGGTCGTGTAGACCTGGTTCCAATGGGCTTGAGGGTCCATGGGCGCATCATCGCCGAGGCCTCGGGCCAGCGCCACGGGTCCCGCGACCGCCCGTGGCCCGGTGGCCCCGGCGCCCGATACGCTGCTACTGTCGCCGCGTGGTGCAGCGAGCCTCCAGGACGGGACGACGCGCGGGAGCGGCGCCGCAGGCGCAGCGGCGGCCCAAGCGCGCCCTGACACAGGTCGGCGGCGCGGTGGCGCGCAGCGGGCACGCGGGCTGGGCCCAGGCGCTGGCGCGTTGCCTGCGGGTGCGTCCCGCGGCCGGGCTGGAGCGCTGGACGCACGGCTTCCATACCTATCCGGCGCGGATGCACCCTGACACCGCCGCGGGCCTGGTGGGCCTGCTGGTGGCGCCCGGGCAGACCCTGCTCGATCCCTTCTGCGGCGCGGGGACGGTGTTGCTCGAGGCGCTCGTCGCCGGGCGTTGCGCGATCGGGCGCGACCTCAATCCGCTGGCCGTCCGCATCGCGGCGCTGCGCTGTCGCGTCACCTCGGAGACCGAGCGGCGCGCCCTGCGGGATACGGCCTCGCGCCTCGCCCTGCAGGCGCTGCGGCGCGCACGCGTGGGCCACGAGCCGCCGGCCTTGCCCGGCCCGCTGCTGCTCCCGCGCGGCGACGGCCCGGGGTCCCCCCCCTCGCCCACGGCGCTGGCACCCTGGCGCGGCAAGCTGGCGGCGCTCTTCCCCGCGGCGCTGCTGCCCGAGCTGGCGTGGATCACCTCGGGCGTGGCTCAGCTCGACGACCCCTTCGTTCACGAGGCGCTGGCGCTCGTGCTCTCGTCGCTGCTGGTCAAGCTCTCGCACCGCCTCAGCGACACCGACGCGCGGGTCGAGGAGCGGCGCGTCGTGACGGTCGGCACCGCCGCCCGCGCCTTCCGCGCCCGCGCGCACGAGCTGTCCCTGCAGCTCAAGAGCCTTGCCGGCACCGTGCGCGCACCGCGCCCGGCGCCTGGCCACCCACGTGGCGCTGCCGATCACCCGCCGGCGATCGCCTTGGCCGTCGACGACGCCCGTCGCCTCGCCAGCGTGCCGGACGCCAGCATCGACGTCGTGATCACCTCGCCGCCCTATGCCAGCGTCTACGACTACGCCGAACAGCAGGCGTTGCGCCTGCAGTGGCTCGGCCTCGACGACGCGCCCTTGGTGCAGGGCGAGATCGGCGCGCGCCGCTCGTTCGTCGATCCGCGGGCCGGCCGCACGGCCTGGCTGCGCGATGGGCAGGCCTGGGTGCGCGCGCTGGCGCGGGTCCTGCGCCCGGGGGGTCGTGCGGCGGTGCTCGGCGGCGACGGCGCCAGCGCGCTGGGCGCGATCCCCTTCGACGTCGACCTGGCGGCCTGGGCGGGGCAGGCGGGCCTGGTGTTGCTGGCCAGCGCGTCGCAGGCGCGGCGCAGCTTCGATGAGCCCAGTCGTGACGCCTACCGCCGCGGCCAGCGGCGCGAGCATCTGCTGCTCGTCGAGCGGCCCGCATGAGCGACGCCATGGCCGCCTTGATCGCCGCCGCCCGCGAGCCGGGGTACACGCCGCCGACCGCGGCGCTCGGCCCCCTACTGGAGGCGCTGGCCGGCGTCGACGAGCGCACGGCGCGGGCGCTCGTGCGCGTGCTGGCGCGTCGCGAAGCGGCCGCGGCCGGCGTGGCCGTCGAGCGCTTCGACGCGGCGGCCGCCGCCGCGCGCCCGTGGATCTGCGAATTGGTCGGCCGCGTGGCGGGCGCGACGCGCGATCCCGCCCTGGGCGACTGGCTGGTCGCGCGCCTCGCCGAGCCCGACGCGCGCACGCGGCGCCGCGCCATCGTCGCTCTCGGCAAGCTCGCCGAGCCGCGCTACGAGGCCGCGCTGCTGGCGCGGTGGCACCAAGCGCCGGAGCTGCCCGAGCGCCGCGCGCTGGCGGCGGCCCTCGGCCAGCTGGGGAGCGATGCGACCCTGCGCGCGCTCGCGCAGCCCTTGCCCGCCGATCCCGAGCTTGCGCGCCTCGCCGAGCAGGCCCGGGTCAAGGTCGCGCGGGATGAGCTGCGCACGACGCCCGGACGCATCGACGACGCCGCGGTCGCGGCGCGGCCTCCGACGCTCTTGCTGCACGTGCGCGCCGGACTGGAGCCGCTGCTGCTCGAGGAGCTGCCGCCGAAATTGGAGCCGCGCCTGCTGGCCCCCGGCCGCGTGGCGATCACGCTCGACGGGCCGCTGCGGCAGCTCTGGGTCGCACGGACCTTCCTCGACTGCGGCTTTCCCCTGCCGCTGCAGCACCTCCCAGGGCCTCCGGTGGAGGCAGCGTGGTCCAAGACGGCGGGCAGCGAGGCCGAGACGGGCGCGCTCGCCGCGCTCGCCGCCGCGGTCGTCGCCGCCCTGACCAGCCCGCTCGCCGTGGAGCTCTTCCGCACCTTCACGCGCGGCCCCGTGCGCTATCGACTGGAGTGGGCGCAAGGGGGCGCGCGGCGCGCGCTGACCTGGCGCCTTGCCGCCGAGGTGGCCAGGCGGAACCCCGAGCTGATCAACGACCCGCGCCAGGCGCTCTGGCAGGTGGTCGTCTCCGAGCGCGTGTATCGGGGCTCGCCGACCGCGGCGCTCGAGCTGTGGCCGCAGGGGCTGCAGGACCCGCGCTTCGCCTACCGCGTGCGCACGCTGCCGGCCTCGTCGCATCCGACGCTGGCCGCCGCCCTGGCCCGCGTCGCCGGCGTGCAGGCCGACGACGTGGTCTGGGATCCCTTCGTCGGCGCCGCCACCGAGCTGATCGAGCGCGCGCGGCTGGGCCCGGCGGCGCGCTTCTACGGCTCCGACGACGACCCCGCGGCGCTGGCGGCCGCCGCGGAGAACCTCCAGGCCGCAGGCCTCGCCGGGGTCACGCTGGTGCAGGGCGACGCGCGGCGCTGGCGACCGCCGGAGCCCGTCTCTCTCGTCATGACCAACCCGCCGATGGGGCGTCGGCTGCTCGCCGGTCCGGGCCTCGGCCCGCTCTTGGCCGCGGCGCTGGCCAACGCCGCCGCCGCGCTGCGGCCCGGCGGGCGGATCGTGCTGCTGTCTCCGCTGCCGGAGCTCACGCTGCAGCACGCTGAGACCCACGGCCTGCGCCCGACGCGGCGCCAACGGGTCGACATGGGCGGCTTCAGCGCCGAGCTGCAGGCCTTCGTCGCAGGCCCGCGCGGCGGCGGCCCGGCCGCGGCTGGTGGCCACCGCGGCCGCGTGCTAAGGACCCGCTCGAGAATAACTCGATCAACTGGGCGTTGAGGCGCCCGCCGGGCAAGGCGCAGCGACGAAGGAATACTGTTGGTATTGCGAGGAGCTGAAACGCAGCCCGGCGGGATGGATCGACGGCCAGATGGATGAGTTATTTTCGAGCGGGTCCTAGGAAGCCCGGCGGAGTCGAGCTGATGCAGCAGAACGGCCGATTTGGCGCCTTTGGCGGCATGTACGTGCCCCAGATCCTGGTGCCGGCGCTAGAGCAGCTCGAGCAGGCCTTCCTCGACGCGCAGCGCGACGCGGCGTTTCAGGAGGAGCTCGCCGCGTTGCTGCGCGACTACGCGGGCCGGCCGACCCCGCTCTATCGCTGCCGCAATCTGTGCGCCGCGACCGGCGTCAAGCTCTACCTCAAGCGCGAAGACCTGCTGCACGGCGGGGCGCACAAGACCAACCAGGTGTTGGGCCAGGCGCTGTTGGCGCGGCGCCTGGGCAAGACGCGCCTGATCGCCGAGACGGGGGCCGGACAGCACGGCGTGGCCACGGCGCTGGCAGGCGCGCTCTTCGGGCTGCAGACGCAGATCTACATGGGCGCCAAGGACGTCGCGCGCCAGCAGCCGAACGTGTTCCGCATGCGCTTGATGGGGGCCGAGGTCATCCCCGTCGAGAGCGGCTCGCGTTCGCTGAAGGACGCGATCAACGAGGCCCTGCGCGACTGGGCGCAGAGCTTCCCCACGACGCACTACGTGCTCGGCACCGTCGCCGGCCCGCACCCCTACCCGCTGATGGTGCGCGAGCTGCAGCGCGTGATCGGTCGCGAGGCGCGGGCGCAGATGCTCGTGGCCGAGGGGCGGCTGCCCGACGCGGTGATCGCCTGTGTCGGGGGCGGCTCGAACGCGATCGGCATCTTCGCCGATTTCCTCGACGACGCGGCGGTCGAGCTCGTGGGTGTCGAGGCGGCCGGGCACGGGCTCGACAGCGGCCTGCACGGCGCCACGCTGCAGGCGGGCGTGCCCGGTGTGTTGCACGGCGCGCGCACGATGCTGCTGCAAGATGACGACGGCCAGATCACCGAGTCGCACTCGATCGCCGCCGGGCTCGATTACCCGGGGGTGGGGCCCGAGCACGCCGCGCTGCAGGCCAGCGGGCGGGCGCGCTACGTCGGCATCACCGACGCCCAGGCGCTGGCGGCCTTCCGCGCGCTGGCCCGCGGCGAGGGGATCATCCCGGCGCTCGAGACCGCCCATGCCCTCGCGTACGCGCTGCAGCGCGCCGCCGAGGAGCGGCAGGGCACGGTGCTGCTGGTCAATCTCTCCGGCCGCGGCGACAAGGATCTGCAGCAGGTGATGCAGCTCGAGCTCGACCCGTCGCTCGACCCGTCGCTCGACCCGTCGCTCGACCCGTCGCTCGACCCCACGGCCACGGGCAGCAGCCATGACTGATCGCTATGCCCTGCTCTTCGAGCGCCTGCGCGCCGAGGGCGCCGGCGCCTTCGTGCCCTTCACCGTGCTGGGTGACCCCGATCCGGCGACCAGCCTCGAGATCGTGCGGACCCTCGTCACCGCCGGCGCCGATGCGCTCGAGCTCGGGCTGCCCTTCTCCGATCCGGTCGCCGATGGCCCGACGATCCAGGCCGCCGACGTGCGGGCCCTCGCCGCCGGCACGCGCCTCCGGCACGCCTGGGCGCTGCTTCACGCGCTGCGCGAGGAGTTCCCCGCGCTGCCGATCGGGCTGCTGGTCTACGCCAACCTGGTCGAGCGCCACGGTGCGCCCGCCTTCTACGCCACCGCCGCCGCCGCTGGCGTCGACTCCGTGCTGGTCGCGGACGTGCCGACGCTGGAGGCCCCACCCTACGCCGCGGCGGCGCTGGCCGCGGGTGTGCTGCCCGTGCTGATCGCCACGCCGAGCTGCTCCGACGCCACGCTGCGCGAGATCGCGCAGCTCGGCCGCGGCTACACCTACGTCGTCACGCGCAGCGGGGTCACCGGCGCCGATACCGGCGCGCCCGCGCTCGAGGGGGCCCTGCTCGACCGCCTGCGGGCCGTGGGGGCGGCCCCCGCGCTGCTGGGCTTCGGCATCGCGCAGCCCGATCATGTGCGCACGGCGCTGGCGCTCGGCGCCGCCGGGGCGATCAGCGGCTCGGCGGTGGTCCAGCGCATCGAGCGCCACCTCGACGACCCGAGCGCGATGCTGCAAGCCCTCGCCGCCTTCGTGCGCGAGATGAAGGCCGCGACGCTGCGCCCACGCTAGCACGGACCTCCGTGCGCCCCTTCGTGCCAGGAGCAACCGAGATGCAAGCATTGGTCACCGGCGGCGCCGGCTTCATCGGCTCGCACCTCGTCGAACGCCTGCTCGCCGAGGGTCATAGCGTGCGCGTGCTCGACAACCTGAGCACCGGCCACCGCCGCAACCTGGAGCCGCTGCTCGACCGCGTGGCGCTGACGGTGGGCGACATCCGCGACGCGGCCCTGGTGCAGCAGCTCAGCGCCGGCTGCGATTGGGTCTTTCACCAGGCAGCGGTGGTCTCGGTACCCTATTCGGTCGAGCAACCGCTCGAGACGCACGCCGTCAACATCGCCGGCACGCTCAACGTGCTACAGGCCGCCCGCGCCCAGGGAGTGCGGCGCGTGGTCTTCGCCTGCTCGGCGGCGGTCTACGGCGACGAGGCACCGTTGCCGCAGCACGAGGCGCTGACGCCGGCGCCCGCGTCCCCCTACGGCCTGGAGAAGCTGACGGGCGAGCACTACTGCCGGCTCTTTCACCGGCTCTATGGGCTGGAGACCGTCGCGCTGCGCTACTTCAATGTCTTCGGCCCGCGCCAGGACCCGCGCTCGCCCTACTCCGGCGTGATCAGCATCTTCGTCGCCCGCGCGCTCAGCGGCGAGGCGCCCACGATCTACGGCGATGGTGAGCAGACGCGCGACTTCGTCTTCGTCGAGGACATCGTGCGCGCCAACCTGCTGGCCGCCACGACGCCCGCCGCGGCGGGTCGCAGCTACAACATCGGTCGCGGCGAGGCGACCACGCTCAACCAGCTGGTGGAGCTGCTGCGCGGCCTCGTGGGAGCAGGGCCCGCGCCCCGCTACGCCGCTGCGCGGAGCGGCGACGTGCGCCACTCGCTCGCGACCATCGATCGCGCCCGCCACGAGCTGAGCTACGCACCAGCGGTGGCGGTCGGGGAGGGATTGCGGAGGCTCGTCGCCTACGAGCGCGCCCGGATGCCCCCGGACTCGCGGATGCCTCCGGACTGATGCCTCCGGACCAATGCGTCCCTGCTAGCGTCTAGCGGAGCCCTTGCCTGCGCCCTTGCCAGCGCCATTGGACGAGGGCGCCTTCTCGGCGGCCTTGGCCTCCGCCTTGGGCGCTTCCTTGGCGCTTTCCTTGGCGCTTTCCTTCGTTGGGCTGGCCTTGAGCGGCTTGCTCGCGGCGGCGGCCGGCGCCTTGGCGCCATTGCCCGTGGCCGCGGCCTTCGGCGCCGCGGCCGGCGCTGACTTCGAGGGCACCTTCTTCAGGCCCCCGGCCGGTGCCGGGCTCGCCGCAGCGCTCGGGCTTGCCGTGGGCACCACCGCGGGCGCTGCCGCTGCTGCCGCTGCCTGTTCGCCGGTGGGGCTCTGCTTGGAGGCTCCCTGCTTCGCGGCACTCGGCTTCGCCGTCTCGGCGCCGCCGACGACGCGCAGCGCGTGATAGATACGCTTGGTCGCCTCGAGCACCTCGCCCACCGCCGGAGTGACCTCGGCGCTGCAGCGGATGCCCTTCTGCTGCACGCCCTTGAGGAACTCCTCCCAGCCGGCGTGATCCCAGGTGCCCCGCGTCTGCTCGACGAACTTGGCCGCGTGCGCCGAGACCCCATGCAGCACGTCGCTCGCGCCGCGGCCCAGGTCATGCTGCGAGGCCGATCCGTGCAGCCGCTTCATCGACTCGAGGGCCGCGCCGAAGTAGTGCTCGACGTCGCCGCTCAGCTCGAGCCCCTTCTTGCGCACGTCGGCGACCAGGCCGCGCCAGGCCTAGGGTGGGTGCGGTCGGCCTCGGCACGCCGCACACCACGCACTTCCGGTGACCCGCGCTGCCGCTTGCACCTGGGGCCACCCCAATCGTCCGCCGACCAAGCTGCGTCACCGCGCCAACAGGGTCGAAACCCGAAGCTGGTTACGCTGTTTGCTGCAAGGCGTCGGAGCGCGGCTAGCATGAAGGGGCTCTGCGCCAGAAGTCAATGCCGAAGCGCATGCCGAAGCGCAGCGCTGAAGGGCTTAGTCGCAGCGCAAACCTCGGTCGAAGCGACCGCTCGGACAGACCGCGCTCCGCGTGCTGGGCCTCGAGGCCCGCTGGTGGCGAAGGGGACCTTGCCCTATGCTGCGCCGCGGAGCCTCGACGAGCCCTGCCGATGAGCACACCCGCGCTGCTGGCCGATCACTGCGACCCTGCCTGGCTCGACCCGCCAGAGCCCGGTTGGCTGCGGCTGCTGCGGCCGGCGACAGCCGCGCTCGCCGGGGCGACCTTCCTCCCCGAGGCGCCGAGCGATCGCCTCACGGTGCGCTACTTCCGTCGTGCCACCGACCGCGCGCTACTGGGGCGCGTCTGGTTCGGGCCGGCCAGTCAGGGTCCGCCGGGCTACGCCCACGGCGGCGCGGTCGCCGCCCTGCTCGATGAGGCGATGGGTGCGGCGACCTATCTGTGGCGCGGGCGGGCGCTGCTGACCGCACGCCTCGAGGTCGACTTCCGTCGGCCGCTACCCGTGCGCAGCTTGGCGCTGGTCGAGGCCCAGGTCATTCGGGACGAAGGCCGCAAGCTGATCACGCAGGCGCGGCTGCTTACGGCAGCGCAGGTCGAGGTGGCTCAGGCCCAGGGCCTCTACGTCGAGCCCCGCGAGGCGATCGCCTGGCAACCCTTCTTGCTCGAGCAAGGCGACTGATGGCTCCTGCTTCGACAACACCGCGCCGCTGGGAGCGCTGGTTGGTCGGCGCTGGTGGCGCGCGTTGGGCCTGGGTTGCGGCGGCCGCGCTGGTGCTGCTGGCGCCGCTCGCCATTCGTTGGCCGGCGACGCGCTGGTCGATCGACACCGGTCAGGCGCAGCCGCAGATCGTCGAGACCGACGAGAGCACCTTCTATCGCCACTACGTCGAGTATCCGCACCACCGCCCGGTCTACGTCGATCAGACGACGATGCACGCGCTGCTGCTCAAGCGCGCGATCGTCGCGGTCGAGCGCCTGCGCGGCCACCCCGTCACCCCGCTCGAGCGCACGGCGGTCGGCTACCGCATCGGCCGCAGCGCCAGCATCCTCGCCTCGCTCGCCCTGCTGCTGCTGGTGCTGCTCGGCGGCGCCGCCTTCGGTCTGCGCTCGCGCCTCGAGCGCACCCTGGCGGCGGGCCTGCTCGCGCTCTCGCCGCTGCTCTCGGTCTACGGGCATCTCTTCCTCGCCGATGCGCTCAACGTCTTTTGGATCTATCTCGGCTGCTGGGTCTTCATCCGCTTCGCCGCCAGCGGCGACGAGCGCCTGCTGCTGCTCTTCGCCGCGATCGCCGGCTTCGCCACCGCGACCAAGTTCTCGACGACCTACTTCCTCGTCCCGGGCCTGGCGATGCTGCTGCGCGCCCGCCGGCCGCTGGCGCTGGTGCCCGCGCTGGCGTTGATCGCAGCGGGAGCGTTCTGGATCGGCAACGGCTTCAACTACGGCCCCGAGCAGTTGTTGCAGGCCGGCCAGTTCCTGCGCTTCGTGCAGGCCGGCGAGGGCCTCACACTCGACGTCGCGGCCAACCTGCGCCGCCAGGGCGCCTACGTCGTCGCCGCGCTCGGCCTGCCTGCGACCCTGCTGCTGCTCGCCGCGCTGCTCCCGCTCGTCCGCGCGCTCGTGCCTCTCCTGCGCCGCCGTCCCCACGCGGTGCTCCCTGCCGCGACCGCCCCCGCCGCGACCGCCCTCGCCGCGACCGCCCTCGCCGCGACCGCCCCCGCGACACCCAGCCCCGCGACGCCCGGACCTTGGGCGCGGGCAGCCCGCCTGGCCCTGCACCCCACCCGCTGGCGACGTCTGCTCGCGAGCGGCGTGGCGCGCCACGCGCTGCCGATCGTCATCGCCGGCCTCGTGCTGCAGCTGCTGATCTTCGCCACCTCGGGTGTGGGCGGCTTCTTCGCGCGCCACGTCATCCCCTTCGTGCCCTTGCTGGTCTTCGGCGCGGTGCGCAGCTTCACCTGGCTGGTGCGCCGCCCCGCGTTGCAGCTGCTCGGGGCGCTGCTGCTGCTCGGCTACCAGCTCGCGCTCTGCCTCGACGGCGAGCGCGCCTACTACGCCGATCCGCGCCAAGCAGCACGCGCCTGGCTCCAGCACCAGCGCCCGGCTCACATCCCCGTGTTCGCCGATTTCTACTCGCAGCTCGTCGTCGCGGGCCTGCCGCAGAGCAGCGCCGTGACCAGCATCGGCCCCTCGCCGGTCCCGCCGTGGCAGCACGAGCACTACCTCGTGACGCACCAGGCGACCTACGGCCGCTATCTGCTGGCCGACTCCTGCGCCGAGATCCTGCACTGCCTGGGCGGCCCGCCCGCGCACCGCCTCTTTCGCC
>JADJDT010000005.1 GCA_016702545.1 Pseudomonadota bacterium
CGCTCGCCTGTCGGCTCGTCTAGCCCGAAAACAAACGGCTTGCGCTCAAACGCGCTTGTTTTCGGGCTAGGATGTCCATCACAGGCGTGGCCGCACGAACTTGACACCTCGAGAGGCGCGTGGCGACGATCGCCGCCCACTTGCCGCGAACCGGAGCTCCCATGCTGCAACCCGATCCCGCCGCCCTGCTGCGCACGCTCAACCGCCATTGCACCCAGGCCCTCGAGGCGGCCGCCGGCCTGAGCCTCTCGCGCGGCCACTACGAGGTCACCGTCGAGCACCTGCTCTCGCAGCTGCTCGTCGACCCCAACGCCGATCTACACCTGATCTGCCACCGCTACGGCGTCGACGACGGGCGGCTGCAGGCCGCGCTGCAGCGTCAGCTCGAGGTCCAGCGGGGGGGCAACTCCGGCCGTCCCGTGTTCTCGCCGCTGCTCTTGGCCTGGCTGCGCGATGCCTGGCTGCTGGGCTCGACGGAGCTGCGGCTGCCGGTGCTGCGCTCCGGCGTGCTGCTGGCGATGCTGATCCAGGAGCCCTACAGCTACACCACGGGGTCCTTCGTCGAGCTGCTCGAGCCGCTGCCGCGCGACGAGTTGCGGCGCCAGCTACTGGCGTTGACGCGCGGATCGATCGAGGAGGAGCTGACGGGCGTGGGTGGGCCGACCTCGAGCCCCGCGGGCACCGCGGGCGCCGGCCGGCCCGAGGGCGCAGCGAGCGGCCCGCACAGCCGCGGCCCCGAGACGGCGCTGGGCCGCTTCACCACCGACTTCACCGCAGAGGCCCGCGCCGGCCGCCTCGACCCCGTGATCGGTCGCGACGCCGAGATTCGCCAATGCATCGACATCCTGGCCCGGCGGCGCAAGAACAACCCGATCATCGTCGGCGAGGCCGGCGTCGGCAAGACGGCGCTGGTCGAGGGCATCGCGCAGCGCATCGTGGCCGAAGAGGTCCCGCGACCGCTGGCCAACGTCGATCTGCTGGGGCTCGATCTCGGCCTCTTGCAGGCGGGCGCCAGCGTCAAGGGCGAGTTCGAGAACCGCCTCAAGGGCGTGATCGAGGAGGTCAAGGCCTCGCCGCGCCCGATCATCCTCTTCATCGACGAAGCGCACACGCTGATCGGCGCCGGCGGCGCGGCGGGCGGTGGCGACGCCGCCAACCTGCTCAAGCCGGCCCTGGCGCGCGGCGAGCTGCGCACCGTCGCCGCCACCACCTGGGCCGAGTACAAGAAGTACTTCGAGAAGGACGCGGCGCTGACGCGGCGCTTCCAGCTGGTCAAGGTCGACGAGCCGGGCGAGGACAACGCCGTCGCGATGATGCGCGGCCTCGCCCCGCACTACGAGGAGAGCCACGGCGTGCGCATCCGCGACGACGGGGTGGTGGCAGCCGTCGAGCTCAGCAGCCGCTACCTCTCGGGGCGCCAGCTCCCCGACAAGGCCGTCGACCTGATCGACACCTGCGCCGCGCGCGTCTCGATCGCGCAGGGCGCCAAGCCGGCCCGCCTCGAGGACCTCGAGCATCGGCAACATGTGCTCGAGCGCGAGCAGACGGCGCTGGCGCGCGAGGTGGCCGAAGGGCGGCCTCAGGGGCCACGCCTGGCGGAGATCGAGCTGGCGTTGGCGGAGACCCGCAGCGCGCATGTCGCGCTGTCGGCGCGTTGGGAGCAGGAGCGCAAGCTCGTGGGCGAGGTGCTGCGCCTGCGCGAGCAGCTGGCGCCGCCCAAGGACGTGGCACCAGGGGCCGCCCCGGCAGCGGCGACCCCACCGCCGAGCGTCGGAGCCCCGACCGCGAGCCAAGCCCCAGCCCTCCCTGCCAGCGCGACCCCCCTTGCCGCCGACGACGAGGCGCTCGAAGCGGCCACCACAGGGCGCTTCGCCGCGGCCGAGCTGCGTCCGGCGCTGGAGGCCGCCGAGCAGGAGCTGGCGAGCGTGCAAGGGAAGGATCCCCTCGTGCCGGTCGAGGTCACCCCCGACCTGGTGGCGGCGGTGGTCGCCGACTGGACGGGGATCCCCGTCGGCAAGATGGTCCGCGATCAGGCCAGCGTGCTGCTGGCGCTCGAGCAGCGCCTCGGCGAGCGCATCAAGGGGCAAGACCACGCCCTGCGCTCACTCGGCGAGGGCATTCGCTCGGCCAAGCTCGGCCTGGCCAACCCGCGCGCGCCGATCGGCGTGTTCTTGCTGGTCGGACCGAGCGGCGTGGGCAAGACCGAGACCGGCCTGGCGCTGGCCGACCTGCTCTTCGGCGGCGAGCGCTTCCTCGTCACCATCAACATGTCCGAGTTTCAGGAGAAGCACACCGTCTCGCGGCTGATCGGCTCCCCGCCCGGCTACGTCGGCTACGGCGAGGGCGGCGTGCTGACCGAGGCGGTGCGGCAGCGGCCCTACTCGGCGGTCATCCTCGACGAGGTCGAGAAGGCCGATCCCGAGGTGATGAACATCTTCTATCAGGTCTTCGACAAGGGCATGCTGGCCGACGGCGAAGGGCGCGTGATCGACTTCCGCAACACCGTGCTGCTGATGACCAGCAACCTCGGCTCGCAGCGCATGACCGAGATGTGCATGCAGGTGCCTCCGCCCTCGCGCCAGCAGGTGACGGACGCGATTCGCCCCGAGCTCGTGCGTCACTTCAAGCCCGCGCTGCTGGCGCGGATGACCGTCGTGCCCTTCTTCCCGCTCTCGGCCAACGCGATGCGCGCGATCGTCACGCTCAAGCTCGACCAGCTGCGGGCCCGGATGCAGCAGACGCACCGCCTCGCGCTGTCGATCGACAGCGCCGTCGAGCAGCAGATCCTCGAGCGCTGCGCCGAGGTCGAGACGGGCGCCCGCAACATCGACCACATCCTCTCGCGCACCCTGCTGCCGCTGATCTCGCGCGCCCTGCTCGACCGCATGGCCCAGGGGCCCCTCCCCGGCGCGATGACCCTCACCCTGCAAGACGGCGACTTCGCCCTCAGCTTCGTCGAAGCCGAGCCCGAGGCCGAGGCCACCCCGACGCCCGTGGCAGCCCCGTAGCCCCCGCGACCGCAGGCAGCCAGTGGCTTGGTCACGGATGCTCGGCGACGATGCCCGTCCTCCGAGAGGCCAGGGCCGGCTCTCGGCCGAGACTGAGCCGGCTTTCGGTTGAGGCGGCGATGCGGGTGCTGCAACCGCGCGACTTTCCGTCGTAACGGTTCAGGCACATCGGTTGCTGATGTCCGAGCGCTGCATGAGCCTGCCTCGCCCCGTGATCGCCGGTGAGACCGTGATGATCACGAGGCGCTGCACGCAGCGGCAGTTTCTGCTGCGCCCGTCCTCGGCGGTCAACGGCATCATCGGCTACTGCCTCGCGGTGGCGGCCGAGCGCTACGGCCTGCGGCTCCACGCCTTCTGCGCGATGTCGAACCACCTGCACATCGTGGCTACCGATGTTCGCGGCGAGGCTCCCGAGTTCTGCCGCTGGCTCTTCGAGTTCACGGCGAAGTGCCTCAACGCCCATTGGGGTCGCTGGGAGAACCTCTGGGCCAGTGAGCAACCGTCGGTGGTGCGGCTCGCTGACGAGCAAGCCCAGCTCGCGAAAGCGGTCTACACGCTGACGAACCCCGTGGCGGCCGGCTTGGTGACCGAGCACCACCACTGGCCCGGCGTCATCAGCGTGGCCGCCCGGATGGACCGCCCTCGGGTCTACAAGCGACCGGTCGGCTTCTTCCGCGGGAATGGCCCGCTGCCACGACACGCGACGCTGACCATGGCACCGCTGCCCGCGCTCGCGCACATCTCGGAGGAACAGTACCTCTCCAGGCTCCGCGCCGCCGTCGTTAGGCGGGAGGCCGAGCTCGCGCGAGAGCGCCAGAGCGCAGGCCGGAGCGTGCTCGGCAGGCGCCAAGTGCTCCGCCAATCCGCCTTCGACTCACCCCGGGGCTCTGAGCCGCGGCGCCAGCCGAGCCCCCGCGTGGCCTGCGGCAACAAGTGGGCGCGCATCGAAGCCCTCGCACGCCTGCGCAGCTTCCTTGCAGGCTATCGCGACGCCTGGCTCCAGTGGCGCGCGGGCGAACGCGGGGCGGTCTTCCCGTTCGGGACCTACGCACTGCGCGTGTACGCGGGCGTCTGCTGCGCCCAGGCTCCATGAGCGGCCGCGCGTCGCTCGTCCTCGCCACTCCGAACGCCGTCCCGAACCACCGCGCGCCGCAGCGCCTCGCCACAGCTCCGCGGCGCGCATGAAGCCAGCCCCAAGCGACGCCGCTGCAACGGCGTCGCCGCCGATGCAGCGGCCCCTGCCGCGCCCAAACAAACCGCACTGCGCTCACTCGCTCGCCGTCCGCGGCGAACCCGTTGGCTCATGCCTCTTTACGAACCCCGGTCGGGGTCGTCGCTATCCAGGCCGTACGCCCGAGGTCGAAGCCTCGATTTCCGCGAACGGGTGAGATCCGTCTTGACTCCGCCTTTCATAGATGCTGGGAGACCTCAGATCCCGGTCGGGGACCTCGCGGGGACCTCAGGCCCGGTCGGGGACCTCAAGATCAGCCGATCGACTTCCAGATATCTTCGAACGCACCCAGCGTCGTTTGCTTAGAATCAAGAACAACAAACTCGGGAGGGTTTCCGTCGTTCCCAAAATCCCAAGCCATGGCCTTGAAGTTCAGGTTGAAGAAGGTCGGTCCCATCGCAGAGCCGCTTCCTGATCCGGGCGCCTTCTTGCACTGGGCAAAGAGCCGAACCTCCCGCAGGAACATCTTGCCCTCGGGTGCGGTGATGACCTGTTGCTTCTCGTCGCGCCCAGTCTTCGTGAATTGCAGCACGGCTATATTAACTGGATATTGATCCGCCTTTGTGAGGGCTCTCACATAGGAGGGCTGCTCTTCGCCGAACGACACGTTCAGGGAGCCCGCCTCGCTCCAGGTATAGGTGCCCACCGTGAAGTCGTCGGCCTTCGAGAAGTTGTCTCTGACCGAAGTTCCCTGAAGGAATTTCAGGACTTCATTGCCCATGTTCACGCCCTCACCCGGAATCTCAAAAGTCTCCAGGCAAGTGGTCACCTCGCAAACGCCCCTGTGGTTAAACACCTTCATGAATACTAGCTTGCCTTCAACGCCCATTTTCTCGTTCCTCCTCCCAGCACGTGCTCGGTTGTTTGCTGCTAGAGTGGACCATTCCCACGTCGCAGCGACTGTTGAACGCCCCCTGCGGCGTCATTTCTTGTCTAGCTTCCCTACCAGTGAAAGCGTGAAATTTGCACCCATGTACTTGAAGTGCGGGGAAAGTTTGACGGCGACCGAATACCAGCCCGCCTCGCCGGGCACGTCCTCCACCGTGACCGCCGCCTCACGGAAGGGACGCCGAGAGATCATCGACTCATCGGCGAAGGAATCCGGGACAACCCACTGTTTGATCCACTGGTCGAGTTCCTTCTGGAGCTTCAAGGCGCTCGTCCAACCGCCGATATGCTCTCTCTGAAGGACCTTAATGTAGTGGGACACGCGTGCGATCATGAAGAGATAAGGGAGTTGGGTTCCCAGACGGTAGTTCAACTCGGCCGCCTTGCCCTCTGGGGAAATGCCGAAAAACTTCGGTTTCTGCAGCGAGTTGGCGGAAAAGAAGCAGGCATTATCGGTATCTTTTCGCATCGTCAGCCCGATCAAGCCCTGCTCAGACAACTCGAATTCACGACGCTCCGACAGCAGCACCTCCGTGGGAATCTTGGCTGTGACCTCCCCCATCGCCTCGTACAGATGAATGGGGAGGTCGTCCACAGAGCCGCCCGCCCGGGGTCCAATGATGTTTGGGCACCATCGAAACTTCGCGAAGCTGTCTGACATCCTGGTCGCGAGCGCAAAGACCGCGTTGCCCCAAAGATAGTCCTCATGGGAGCTCGAGACATCCTCATCGTATTTGAAGAGGCGGGTCTTTCCCTCGTCTGCCTTGTACGGCGTGCGCAGAAGAAATCGGGGCATAGCTAGCCCTACGTACCGACTGTCCTCGCTCTCCCGGAAGCCGGTCCACTTCGCATAGCGCGGCCCCTCAAACAGCGCATCGAGGTCCTTAAGGTAGGGAAGATTGCTAAAATCCTTCTCGCTTTCCCCAAAGATCTTCGGAGACGCAGCGGCGATGAAGGGCGCATGCGCCATCGCAGCGACGGCCGCGCAGTTCCGCAAAATCTCGATATCTCGATTGCCGGTACCGAAGTCGTAGTTGGCGATCATCACCCCGTAGGGTTTGCCACCAAACTGGCCGTACTCGGCAGTGTAGACGTGGCGATACAACCCTGACTTGACGACCTCCGGAGAATCGTCGAAGTCCGCGGCCAGCTCGTGCTTGCTCGCCTGAAGGAGGTTGATGCGGATGTTCTCTCGGAAGTCCGTTCTGTCAACGAGAAGCTTGAGCCCCCGCCACGCGGACTCAAGCTTCTGGAAGCCTGGGTGGTGAAGGACCTGATCGACCTGCTTTCCAATGCGTCGGTCGAGGTCCGCAATAACGACGTCAACCAGTTGACGGTCGACCCGCTCACCTGGCTTGCGGCGAGCAATGAGCTGACCGATGAGTTGCTGCACACTCGCCCGGGCGCCTTGGTACTCCTCGCTAGCTGGCGTCACCTTCATTTCGGAGACGATCTGGTCGAGGAGTGAGGACTGCGCGTGCGAAGGCGCCACAACCGGCGCCGCTTCCCTCTGTTGCTTCTGTGCCATGGCCGGTACCCTCCCTTGGTCAACCCTTCGACGGCTCGTCGGAGCCGATTCCTAGTTCCGCCATCAACTGCTGCTGCGCCTGAGGGTCATCAAGGATGGCCTGCAGGCGACGGCGGAACCCGGGGATGTTGCCAAGTGGGCCACGCAAGGCCGAAAGGGCATCGCGAAGCTCAAGCACCTTCTTCAGCGCTGGTATTTGCTGGGCAATGCTGTCCGGTCCGAAGTCCTTCATGCTCGCGAATGCGAGCGAAACCGGAAGGTCGCTTGTCGCATTCTCATCGCTCAGGGTGTTGGGTACTGTCAGGTCGACGGCCACCTTCTGGGCCGCGAGCACATCGTCGAAGTTATCCTTGTCGATTCCAACCACCGGCCGCTCCTCGATCGGCACGTCGCTTTCGCGTCCCGTGAAGTCACCCATAACCAGGAAGCGGAAGGGGAGCTCGACGTCTTCCTTCATTCCCCCAGTTTCGGGGCGGTAGACGATGTTGATCCGCTCCTTGGGAGCGACTGATCCCTCTTTGCCGGCCATCCTCTGCTCCTATTCTCGTTGCGCTGCCGAGGGACTCGCACCCGAAGGCCACCTCGATCGGATAGCTGAGGCGAGTCGTCGTGTACAGGGCCCGGGTGAAAAAAAACCTGGGTTGGCGAGTGCCTCAGGGCGCGCTGAGGCTCACTGCGACCGCGCCAGGCAGGCTCCGTTCGGGCCACCGTACGGTTCATGCCAACTGTCGGGAGGATATCACCAAGCAGGGGGGCGACAAAGATCGGTTCTGGCGCGGTTCTGGCGCGCGAGGAAGAGGACCGCCGGGGGGCCTCGCTGGCCAAGCCTGACTCGTCTACAATGCGCCGATGAGCACGGCTCTGCAGCTTGCCACCTACGATGATCTGATCGCGCTGGGTGAGGACAGGCGCGCGGAGGTGCTGGGGGGCGAGGTCGTGGTGAGCCCATCCCCGCTGCCGCGGCACTCTCTGGCGCAGCAGGGGCTGAGCCGATTCGTCGGCGGGCCCTACGGCGACGACGACGGTCGAGGGGGGCCCGGCGGGTGGTGGATTCTGATCGAGGTCGACGTGCAACTGGCGGCCCACGAGATTGTTCGGCCTGACCTCGCGGGCTGGCGGCGGGAGCGCTTACCGGAGCCGTGGGACCAGCGGCCGATCCTGGTGGTGCCGGACTGGATCTGCGAGGTGCTTTCCCCGGCGAACGCGGCGCAGGATCGCGTGCGGAAGCGCCGACTGTATGCGGAGCACGGGGTGGCGCACTACTGGATCGTCGATCCGATGGCGCGCACGCTGGAGGCGATGCGGCTGGGGGGCGGGTCGTGGATCGAGGTCGGCAGCTACGGTGACGATGCCCTGGCGCGCATCGAGCCCTTCGTCGAGATCGAGCTCGAGGTGGGGCGGTTGTTTCCACGCCGGTAGCCCCCGCCCCGGACGCGGGCGTGCCTCGGGGGTAGGCGGGGCCCCTACCCCCCGCAGGCGGCAGGCGGCCTCGGGGTGGACGCGGGCGACGAGGGCGAGGAGGTCCGCGGCCTCGCGGCGCAGGGGGTCGGCGGCCTCGGCGTCGAGGCGGGCGGCGAGCTGTTGGTTGCAGGTCAGCAGGGCGGTGGCGGCGGCAACGAGGAGCGCCGGCTGCCACTCGAGGGCCGGCTGCTTCAGCTCATCGAGCAGGTCACGCAGCATCGGCTGGGCGAGGTCGGCGGCGTCGTGGGCCAGGCAGAGCTCGGCCAGCGCGAGGCGCACGCGAAAGCGGTCGGGCTTGAGGCCGCAGGCGTCGAGGCTCTCCTGCAACAGGTGGCAGCCGGCGGCGAGTCCCTGCCGGGCGGCGGCCTCGTTGGCCGCGGCGAGCTGGCCGTCCAGCCAGGCCTCGGCCTCGTTCGGCGGCGCTGCGGGTGAGGACGGAGCCTCGTCCTCGCCGCTCGAGGCCCCGCTCCCGGGCCTGCTCGCAGCGAGCTCGAGGCCGAGGATCGGCGCGATACGCTGGCCGAGCCAGGCGGCCTCGTCGCCCTTGAGGTCGGCGAGGCTGCCGAGGGCGAGCGCGGCGGCGGCGGCGTGGCCGGCGACCAACGCGGCGGCGGCCTCGTGCTCGGGGCCGAGGGCGGCCAGAGCCTGAGCCAGCAGGCCGATGGCGCGGGGGCTGAGCCCGCCGCCCTCGGCGAGGGTCGCGAGTGGAAGCTCGTAGACGGTCGCCGGCGCGGCCTCGCGCGCGGCCTGCTCCAGCTCCCTCAGCCGGCGCGGGCTCAGCGCCGGGGCGGCGCGGTCCCCGTCGGGGACGACCCCCAGCATCGAGGCGGTCAGCGCGAGCTGGTAGCCGAGGGCGCGCCGCGGATCCTGACGCAGGTGGTATTGCGCGAGCAGCGACAAGCCCTCGTGCAGCAGCTCGAAGAGCCCCGCGGCCTGCTCGGCGTCCTCGACGGCGTCCGGGAGCGCGCGGCGCGGGGGCGCCGGCGCGGGTGCGGCGGCGGGCGGGCGTGGCGGGATCCGCGGGGGCGGTCCCCGGCGCGGGTTCGGGCGCCGGCTCGGGGAAAGGCTCGGGCGTTGGCTCCGGCGGCGGCGGTTCCGGCGGCGGCGGGGGCGGCGGCGGGGGTGCGGCTTGCTCGATCAAGGTGGCGAACGCGCTCTTGATCGCGCCGGTGGCGGCGCGCATCTCGCCCAGCTCGCCGTTGATCAGCGCCTCCAGGCGCTCGAAGTCCTCGGCGCACTGGCGCAGGGCGTCGAGGTCGGCGGCACGCGCCTGGGGCAGCGGGTCGAAGGCGGCCGTCAGGCGCTGCGTCAGCCAGGCGAAGGCGCCGGCGCGGCCGCGCTTGCGGGCGGGCGGCGGAAAGAGCTCCGCCAGGTGCGCCTCGGCGAGCTGGCGATAGGCGCATACGCCGGCCGCCAGCCCCACCAGGCCCTCGCGCTGTAGCAGTGCGACGCAGAGCCCGCCGAGCACGGCCAGGTCCTTGGTGCGCTCGCAGAGCAGGCCGTCGGCGCAGCGATAAACGACGGCCCAATCACAGACGCCCCCGTGCAGCGAGCCGATCTTCGCGATCTCGAGGTTGAGCTGCTCGAAGCGCGCGTCGTCGCGCGCAGCGTCGCCGGCGAAGGCGTCGGGGCGGATCGGCTGGCACCAGCGCGCGGCGCGCTCGAGGATGGCTTGGGTCATGAGCGCGGCCCGGACGGGGACGCAGACGCGCCGGCGGGAGTCGTCGTTGTCATCATCGCATCAGGCTAACATGATGCCGGTATGCACCGCACTACGGTCAATCTCGACGAAGGCATCTACCGCCGCGTACGCGCGCTCGCGCAACGGAAGGGTCGATCCTTCGCGCGCACCGTCGAAGACCTGCTGCGCACCGCGCTCGGGACCGATGCGGAGCACCGCGCGCCCGAGCTGCCCTTGCACCAGGGGATCGGACCACGCCCCGGCGTCGACCTGAGCGACCGTGACCGCCTCTACGACCTGATGGATGGCCACTGAGTGTTTGCCATCGACACCAACATCCTCGTCTACGCCCATTTCGAACGCTACCCGCAGCACCGCAAGGCACGGCAGTTCTGCCACGAGCGGCTCTTTGGCGCTGACGAGTGGTGCCTGGCCTGGCAGGTCTGCTACGAGTACGTACGCATCGCGACGCACCCGGCCGTGCACGACGAGCCGCTGACCTTCGCGGCGGCACTGGCCGACCTGAGGCCCTATCTCGCGGCTCGCACTTGCCACGTGCTCGCGCATGGCCCCGGTCACCTCCAGACACTCGAGGCGCTGGTGCGCCAGCTTCCGCAGGCCCGGGGGAACTTCGTGCACGACTGCCACTACGCGGCCCTGCTGCGTGACCACGGCGTGCGCACGATCTACACCGCCGACCAAGACTTCCGTCGCTTCGACTTCCTCGAGGTCATCGACCCGACAACCTGAGGTGCGCGCCACGTGCAACGGGCGCGTCACCGTAGCAGCACGCGCAGGGGCTGGCCGGCGAGGACCTGGCGGCCGGGGGGCGCGTGCTCGTCGGCCGGGGCGACGGTGGCCAGATCGCAGACGGAATCGTCCTGCCAGCGCGGGCACCAGAGGGCCGCCAACGCCTTGGGGCCCAGCTGGTCGAAGTGGAGCAGCAGGGTGCTGTCGCTCCAGAGCGCGAGCGGGACGACCGGAGCCGGGCAGACGCGCTGCAGGATCGCCAGCCACAACGCGGCGTCGTTGATCGGCGCCGCCCCCAGCGGGCAGCGCGTGCCGTAGCGCACCCGCGCGCGCTGGGCGCCCACGGCACGGCCGACGCCCTCGAGCAAGGCCAACGCCGCCCGCTGCTGGGGCAGGGCGCCAGCGCCGAAGATCGCGGCCATCGCCAGGGCACCATCGGTGCGGTCGAGGTAGTGGTCGTGGCGCGCCTGCTGTCAGCGTGTCGGGCGCAAACTGGTCACGGCGGGCGAGCAGGCGCAGGGCGTCGTGAAGGAAGCGGTGATAGGGCAGCACCGGATGCGCGGCGGCGAGCGGGGCCAGCTCGAGCTCGGCGAAAACAACCAGCGGGAAGGCGCGACCGGCCCGGTCGGCGCTGGGGACGAAGAGCCCGAGCAGACCGCGCGCGGACCGCGCGGCGCCCTCACCGTGGAAGAGGAAGAACACCGGCGGGGCGCCAGCGTAGAGCGCGGGCCAGGAGCTCGACAGGCGCTCACCGGCGACGAGCGCGGCCGAGAGCCAGCGGTCGAAGCCGCGCACCAGCTCGCTGCCAGCCTCGACGCGCAGGAAGTCGCCGGCCGTCGGGTGCTTGCCGAAGAGACCCACGCTCGCGCTGCCTGTGCGATCGGATCGTTGCATCACCCTCACCGCGGCGGCCCCGAGGAGGCCCGCATCATCGGCAGTCCAGCGTCAGCAGGCCAAAGAGCGGATGAGAGCTGCGCGAGGGCCGCACGTCCATCGGGATGCGGATCTTGCCCTGCTGGAAACTCCACTCCGCCGCATACCAGCCGCCCTCACGCCGCACCTTGGCGCGCTCCATCAGGTGCGGCAGCGACCAGTCCCCATCGTAGCTGATCTCCTCGCGCAGGCCCGCCCCCCCGCGCACGACGATGCGGCTGCGCCCGCCCTGGCCGCGCCACTCCAGCGTCCAGAGCTCGGGCGGTCCGTTGCGGTAGGTCATCGCGCGGCCCTCGACCTCGAGCACGATCTCGCTGATCTGATAGCCCGCGCCGGCGGCGAGGATCGCCGGGCGCGGGCGCACCTCGAAGCGTAGCAGCGGGGTCTCGCTGCCGAAGGGGAAGAGCGCGCGACTGACCTGCCAGGCGCGGTTGATGAACGCCACCACCGGCGCCGGCACCGTGCCGTCGGCCGGCGCCTCGAAGCGGTCGCCCCGCCGCGGCAGGCGCTCGCGGAGCTGCGCGTCGTAGTAGCTCCAGACCGTGCCGCGCGGCGCGAAGAACTCGATCACATCCTGCATCAGGGCGTCGCGACTCGATCGCGCGAAGGGATAGCGGCCGGCGAGACGCTCGCTGAAGCCCGCGCAGAGCTCGTTGCTGAAGGCCCGCCCGGAGCGCCCGGACTGCTCGGCCCGCGCGGTCGTATCGGTCATCTGCAGCGGCGCGAAGAAGAGATCTTGCACCAGGCGCCGCAGGCCACCGGGCAGCAGCGCCAAGACACCCTTGGTCACGCGCTGCGCCTCTTCGAGCACCCTGGGCACCTGCGCGGGCCCGCTGCCGCTCTGCTGCTTGAGCTCGCCCGCCAGCGCCTCGCGCACCGCCTCGAGCTGATCGAGGTACTGCCGGAGCCCCGAGACCTGGGCGCGACCGTCGGCGCCGTCGCCCGGGATGACCAGCTCGTGCAGCGGCCGGAAGGCCTCGCTGACGGGCGTGTCGGCATCGGCCAGCGCCCTGCCCGCGGCCTTGTCCAGCCCCAGGCGCGTCGCCGAGCCGAGCGCCCGCCCCGCGCGGCCGCCGAGCAGGCGCGCGGCCCCCCGGAGCGAGCCGGTCGGTGCATCGACCAGCGGCAGCTCGGTGTTGTAGACGACCGCGGCGAAGAGGTCGTCGTAGAGTGCCGGCGGATCGGTCAGGCGCTCGAGCAGCAGCAGCGCATCGGCCGCGGTCGAGGGCTGCTGCACCGAGACCCCGCGCAGGAAGCGCTGCCAGGCCGCGACGTACTGCTCGAAGTAGCGCTGGCGCAGGCGGGCCGTCAGGTCCTTGCCCTCCTCCTCGCCCAGCACCCAGGGCTCGACCCCACCGCCGACCACGGCACGCTGCGCCAGGCGCGCGCGGATGAAGCGCGACCATCCCTGGCGGGTGTAGATGCCCGGCACCTCATATTGCGCGCTGATCACCGTCTGGATACGGCCGCGCAACATCTCGCGGATCGTCAGCGGTTGCAGCCGCTGCGCCGCCTGCCCCACCATCCTGCGGTACTCCGCGTCGCGCGAGCGGAGCGCCTGCCGCACGTTGCGAATCACGGTCTCGTCGCGGTCGAGCCAGCCAGCGCGGCCCTCGGCCAGCGCCTTCAGGTAGCGCCGCGCGTTGCTGTCGAGCAGCTCGCCCTCGCTTGCCACGTCGGGGTGCAGGCGCTTGCGCCATTGCTCGAGCAGCACGGGCACGGCGGCATCGAGCTCGAGGCGCTTGCGGTCGGTGACCATCAGATAGGCCTTGAGCAGGTCGAAGTCGCGCGGCGTCTCCTTGCTCGCAGCGTCGGCGGCGCTGGCCACGTCGACCAGCGTGGCCTCGAGCTCGGTCCCCGCCGGCTCGACGAAGGCCCGCCGCAGGCGCTTGAGGAGCACGGCCTGGGCCGGCTCCAACAGCCGCGTGCCCTGGTAGTAGCCCAGGCGCCAGAGCCAGGGCGGACCGTCCGCGGCGTGGCGGCGCAGCTGGTCGACGCGCTCGCCCAGGCGATCGAGCGCCCGCAGGCTGTCGCTGACCTGACGCGGATCGTCCGGCGTGATGATGCGCGAGCGCTGCGACAGGTCGACGGTGCCCGAGACGAGCAGGCGGTTGTTGATGAAGGCGGTGAGGGTGCCGCCGAGGATCGCCAGGCAGGACAGCAGCGCCAGCCCGAGCGCGGCCAGGCGCAGGCGACCGCGCCGCACGAGCCCGGCGGCGGTCATGCCCGCCAGGTCCTTGTCCGGGAAGATCACGCGCGTGAACACGTCGTGCAGGAAGTAGCTCTTCTTGGTCGTCTCGGCGGCCAGCCCGCCACCGGCCAGCTCGCGCAGGCCGAGCGCGCGCGTCAGCGCCGTGATCACGCGATCGATCGGGCGCCCCTCCTGCGTGCCGCTGCAGAAGTACACGCCGCGCAGGCGCGGGGTCTCGTGGTAGGGGTTCGGGCCGAGTAGCTGCGTGACGAAGCTGACGAGCTGTCCACGCGCGGCGCTGAACTGGAGCGGGAACTGGAACACCTCGGCGCGCTGATGCGAGCGCGCGTGTGGCAAGCGGGCCAGGCCGCGCCGTCGCAGGCGCTCGGCCAGCAGGTCGAGCTCGGCGCTGAAGCTGCCCTCGAGGTCCTGCATCGCCGTCGGCGGCACGGTGCAGCCGAGCACCTGCGCGCGCGCCGACTTGGTCAGGTCGGCGAAGTACTCGACGAAGCCCGAGAGCAGGTCGCACTTGGTGAAGAGCACGTAGATCGGCAGCGCCAGCGCCAGCTCCTGAATCACCTGGTCGATGCGGCTGCGGACCTGAGTTGCCAGCTCCTCCAGCTCGTCGGGCTTGGCCGTGATCACGTCGGCGATGCTGACGGCGACGATCAGCCCGTTGAGCGGCCGCCGGCGCCGATAGCGCCGCAGCAGCCGCAGAAAGCCGAGCCACTCCTCGAGGTCCTCGTCCTCCGAGGTGTAGCGCCCGGCGGTGTCGAGCAGGATCGCCTGGTCCGAGAACCACCAGTCGCAGTTGCGCGTGCCGCCGACGCCGCGCACGGCCTTGCGCTCGCCAGGCGTGAAGGGGAAGTTCAAGCCGGAACGCAGCAGCGCCGTGCTCTTACCAGCGGCCGGTGGCCCGATGATCATGTACCAGGGCAGCGCGTAGAGGGCCGTGCCGCGGCCTGCGCCACCCAGGCGCGACTCTTTGAGCGCGGCGACGGCGTCGTCGAAGGCCTGGTTCAGCGCGCCGATCTCGGATTGGCGGTCGGGGCGCGCGCTCTCCTGATGGGCGCGCCCCTGCTCGACGATGGCGCTCTCGAGCCCGCGGGCCGCGCGGCGGCGCTCGACCAGCCGCCAGATCACATACCCGAGCGGCGGCAGCAGCAGCGCGAAGATGATCACGAGGCGCCACAGCACGCTGGTGATGCCGACCAGCGGCGCGAGCAGCCAGACGGCCGCGACGACCACGACCAGCACCAGCTCGAGCAGCAGCACGCGCCAGATCATCCTAGCCTCGCGCCATGCGCTCGAGCAGCTCGACGGCGTCCGAGCTGCTCCAGGTCAGGATCACAAAGAGCACCACAGCCAGCAGCAGGGCCACGCCGACGCCGCCGAGCGCCACCGGCAGCAGCAGACGCTGGCGATCGGCCATCCCCTCGCGGCTCGCCGGCTCGCCGTGGGGCGACAGTTTCTTGACGCTGCCGCGCACGACCTCGCGGGCCAGGTCCTCGATGAAACGCTCGTGCTCGGCGGGGCTGCCCATGTGGTACTCGCCGCGATAGCCGAGCGCGAGGCAGAGGTAGTAGACCTGCAGCGCCGGCGAGCCTCGCCGACGCAGCTCGGTCAGGCGGCTGAAGAAGCGCACGCCCGCGCGCGTCTCGCCGAAGAGCAGCGCCTGCAGCGGGTTCTGGCCCCAGACCAGCTTCCCCGGCCAATTGGAGTACTGGATCATCTCGTCGAGGAACGCCGCCATGGCGAAGCGCACGTCCTCGAGGTCCTGCACGGCGACGGCGAGCTCGGGGGCGCGGGTGTTGAGCGACTCGAAGAGCAGCAGCACGCGGCGGCGAAAGGACTCGACGTCGGGGAACTCGACGTGCCCACCGGCCACCTGCAGGCCGAGCACGAGAAACTCGGTGCAGAGCCCCACCAGGGCCTCGCTCGGATCGTGCTGCGGCGCCGCGCTCATCGCTCTTGCAGCTCCCCTGCCCTAACCCGGCTCAGCCGCCGACCGCGATCAGCTCGAGCTGCACGCGGTCGGGGCGCACGGGTTGGTAGATCGCCAGCGTGCCCGCCTGGGCCACGGCATCCCAGTAGCGCCCCTGCTTCTCGAGGCGCAGATAGACCATGTGCGCGCGCACGGGCACGGCCGCGGGCGGCGTGAGATCGATGCGCACGGCGACGCCGGGCAGCGCGGCCTGGACGATGTGCGCGATTTGATCGACCGAGCCGGCCTTGACGTAGCGGGGCACGTCGTCGCGCAGCGTCTCCTCGGGCACGTCGCCACCGGCCACCAGATAGAGCTGGGCGCGACGGAGGAGCTGCGGATCGTCGATCGCGGCGACGAAGAGCCCCGGCTGGGTCTGGTCGAGACGAATCACCGTGTAGCGGCTGGCGGCCATCGTGCCGAGCAGCCGCAGCACGCGATCGAGCAGGGGGATCAGCGTGCCCGCGAGCGCGGCGTGATCGTAGCGCGGCAGATCGAGCGGGTCGCTGCCGCTGTCGAAGGTCGAGAGCTGCCCAGCGAGCGTGGCGAGGGCCAGATACAGCGCCTCCGGATGCGCCTGGCCGCCGGCGTAGTGCATCAGCGTCGGCAGCGCGCCGTTGACCGTGTGCAGGTACCAGAAGGTCGCCAGATCGGCCGCCCCGAACTCGACCATCGCTGCCTGGCGACCACCGTACTTGCTCACCAGATCCTTCTGCTTGGCCGCCAGCGCCGACACCAGGCGCTCCAGGCGCGCCAGCAGCGCCGGCGCCGGCCGCAGCGTCAGGCAGGGCGGGACGTAGCGGTCGCTGACGACCAGGCGGCCGCTCTCGCCGGGCACCAGCTCGGCGAGCTTGAGCGTGACGAAGTTCTGGCGGTTGTCGTGGCCAAAGAGCAGCTGCACGTTGGGTCGCACGTAGTCGATCTCGGCGTCGGCGGCCGTGCGATAGACATCGCCCAGGAGCTGCGCTCCGCTGAGGTAGCGCGTACCCGAGGGCGCCTGCTCGGGGCTGGCGCCACCGACATCCTGGTTCGGCACGGCGAGGAAGACCTCGACGCCGCGGGCCGCGCGGGCATCGCCCGCCAGCGTGACGGACAGGCCCTTGAGCGGCTGATCGCGGTCAATCTCGATCAGGGCGCCATCGGGCAGCACGGCTCGAAGGCGGCTCAGCCGAAAGACCCCACGCGCCAGCTCATCGGTGTCGATCTCTAGCTCGCTGACCCCCCAGCCGTGCGCCAACACCATGCCGAGCCGCGTGTCGATCAGGCGCTCGTGGTAGGCGTCCATCAGCTGCAGGTGCTGGGGCATGATGAACAGCCCCTCTTTCCACATCGGCTTGCGCATTAGGGCTCGCTCGCGGCGGGGACCGCATCCGGCTCGTTGATGGTGAAGCCCTGGAGTTGGGCCTGCACGATCGTGTGCAGCGCGTCCTTGTCGGCACAGCGGCGGCTCGAGGCCCCAATGTCGACGACGTGCTGCCAGCGGCGGTCGCTGCTCTCGCGGAAGACGGCCACCAGCGCCACATAGGCCGCCTCGCGCTGACCCTTCAGCGGGAAGATCTGCAGCTTGCCCGGGTAGACGGTGAAGGAGACGCTCTGCAACAGCTCGCGCCCCAGGGCCTCGGCGGCGCGCTGCCAGACGGTCTCGAAGTCGAGTTGATCGAAGACCTGGCGATCGCGCAAGAGCAGCACGCGCACCTCGACGGGCATCGACTGGCCGTCGGCGTTTGGATTGAGCTGGTCGCCCGCCTGCAAGAAGATCTCGAGCGGCGGCGGCTCGCACGTTCCGCCGGGACCACCGCCAGCAGCGCCCTGGAGCTTGGCGAGCATCTCGTCGCCGCTCGGTGGGCTCGGGCGACAGGCCATGCTGGCCGTGAGCAGCGGCAACAGCAGTAGCAGCAGCAGCAGCACGGCCGCGCGCCGGCACTTAGCCGTGGCGAGGTGGCGAACAACGTGCATCACGCCTCCACCGTATAGAGCAAGCGCACGGTCCCGACGGTGAATTCCTCGCCGGGCATCACCGTCTGCTGTCCGATGCGTTGTCCCTGATACCATACCCCTCCCTCGGCGCCGAGATCGGCGACGATACAGCCCTTGTCCTTGCGCAGCACCACGGCGTGGCGTTCCCCCACCCCCTCGCCGCGAATGACGAAGGCGCAGCTCGGGTGGCAGCCGAGCGCCGAGGCCACGCCGTCGCGCAGACCGAGCGAGCGGCCCTGGTCGAGCCCACTCAGCACCTCGAGGCGGGCCGCGGCAAGCTGGCGTTGGGGGAAGCGCGTGGCGATCTTGAAGAGGAAGCGCCGCGCCCCGACGCTGAAGGTGTCGCCGTCGTTGAGCAGCTGCGCCAGCACCTGGCCCTGCGCTCCGCGCTGCTCGACGCGGTAGCCGCGACTATCGAGGCAGATGGTGGCCTCGATTCCCGGCGCGTCGGCGGGCTGCAGGCGGAGATCGGCGGCGGGGTCGGCCGCCAGGCGAAAGCCGTTGCCGACCACGACCGTGGGCATGGTGGACTGGCCGAGCGGCACGATCCAGGCGCTGAAATCGATATCGGTGATCTGCTCGACGGCCAGCACGGCGGTCTTGCGATCGATCATGCGGCCGGGCTGCACGCCCTCGGCCGCCAGCGGCTGAACCGGCAGAAAGGGCGCGGGCGCGGCCGGTGGTGGGGCCGCCGGGACCGCCATCCAGGGCGCGGCGGCGGCCACCGGCGCCGGTCCGGGCGGCGCGTAGCTGGGGGCCGCCAGCACCGGCGGCGCGGACGACGGCGCGGATGACGCATGGGCGGCGCGGCGCAGGTAGTCCTCCGGATCGGGCAGCCGCATCGCAGGCCCGTGACCCCGCTCGGCCAAGGGCGGACCTCCGCTACCATCGGGATCCGGGAGCGGCAGCCGGAAGCCACCGGGGCCATCAGGGAGCGGCGCCGCGCCGCCGAAGAGGCCCCCACCAGGTGGCGTCGACTCCCGCGGTGGGGCCGCGGCGCCCGGCGGTGCGAGGACCAGCAAACCGCTCCCCGGCGCGATCGCCGGCGTGGAACCCCAGGCCGCGGGCGGCACCTGGGCCGCGCCGAAGTCGGACACCGGGCTGGCCGCCGCGGCCGGAGCAGCCGTCGCTACCCCCATGGCAGCGGTACCCATGCGGCGCGCCAGGGGCGGTCGCCGGCGGCGAAGAGCAGGTCGATGTTGCGCCGCGCCGCGCCGGGATCGAAGCCGGTGGGGCCTGCCCGGGCAGCGGCCGGGCGCGGCTCTGGTCCCGTGCCGACTCGGCGCGCGGGTCGCCCGCGGCGGCCGCGTCGGTGGGCGCCCACAGCGCAGCGGACGCGGGTGGCGAGGCAGACCGGCGGCGCCCGGACGCGGGCTCGTCGTCGTCCGCCTCCCCTCGCCCACGCGCGAGCTCCGCCTCGTCGTCCTCGTCCTCGTCCTCGTCTCGTCCTCGTCGGCGCTAGCGGCCGCTGTGCGCGGCGGGGCGGCGCGCGCCTCGCGCCAACGCAGGACCAGCCAGGTGCCGACGGTGCCCCCGATCAGCACCACGGCGATCACCGCGAAGACCAACCACGCCGCGCGCCGACCCGGCGCACCCTCGTCGGCCGCCGTGAAGGCCGGCAGCTCGGCCGAGACGATGTTCGAGCCCTGCCCATCGTCGAGTTCGAGTTGGAAGTCGTGCAGCTTGCCGTCGAAGATCTTGGGCAGCGTGAAGGTCAGCACCTGCTGGTTGAGGAGCTGGTCCCCGACGGCGTCGAAGGCCTGCACCACGCCGGTCGGGTCCTTGGCCTCGCGGAAGGTGCCCGCCCCCGTGCGGCTCAGCTCGAAGAGCGTGCGCAGGCGTGCCGGCTCGAGCGGCGCGTAGCCGATGCTGTGCACCGCGACACCCTTGTCCTTGGCGCGCGCCCCCAGCTCCGCGAAGACGGCGAAGTCGAGGTTGGCCGTCAGCCCGTCCGAGAGCAGCACCAGCGCACGCGCCTCGGGCCCCTTGGTCTGCGTCAGCCCCTCGAGCCCGTCGCGGACGGCGTCCGGGAGCTGGATCTCCACCGCCTCCTCGCGGATGCGCAGATCGTCGAGCGCGCGCTTGACCTCCGCCGGGGCCGCGGGACGCACGTCCTGCACCACCACGTCGGTGAAGGCGATCAGCCCCACCTTGGAGCCAGGCGGTAAGGCATCAATGAAGCGCTTGCCGCCCTCGACGGCCTCGGTCAGCACATCGCGCAGCGTCGGCGAGACCTGGATCACCAGCGTGACCACGAGCGGCTCGTTCAGCTCGCCGAAGCGGCGGGCCTTCGACGGGCTGCTCTGGGGCACGCCATCGACCAACAGGCGATACTTCTGCCGCTCACGATCCGTGATCGCCGCGCCCGTGCTGTCGAGATCGCTGACGTAGAGCTGCAACGCGGGCGGCTTGCGCGGGTCCAGCCGGTCGACGCGCAGCGTCGGCCGCGCACGCACCTGCGCGCCGGCGAGGCCGATCAGGAAGGCGGTCGCGAGAAAAGAAGCCAACAGCGCTGGGCGCATCTACCGGAATTCCTCTGTCAGCCGCACGACGCCAAGCCCGGCGTGGGTGCCACCCGCGCCGGCCCGCCACATCTCGGTCGCTCGCGAACGCAACCGCGGGCCATCGTAGTGGACTTCTCATGGGCAGCGCCAGCCGGCAGACAGCCGACCGCACGAACCCGCCGAACCCAGCATATGGGCATGGGTCGGCGACGGGCATCCGCGGCGCGCGGTCGGAACATGCCAACCACCCGCGCTAGGCCATGCGCCTGTTGCTCGGGTCTAACGGGTTGTCAAAGCCGCTCTCCACCACCTCGTCACCCGCAACGGGATGGTCCTTGCCGTCTCCGCTGAGAACGGCCACCGGGGCATCCTCGGGTTGTCCCGTGGGCGAGGGCCGTGGGGGAGCGCCGGCGGGCGACGGCGCAAGCGAAGGCGCGGCGCCGGGAGCCCCCACGGGCCGCGGGCCGCATCGTCCACCGGCCGCCGCGCTTCTCTTGCCTTCTTCCGGTCACCTACCTGGCCAAAGGCCGACACGTATCCTGGGGTCCACGAACTGAAACTGGCCGACCTGCCCGACCGAAGCAATTGAGCTCAGCGGCTGCCGCCCACCTGCCGCATCCAAGATCCGCGGCGCCTGGGCCCCGGCAAGAAGAACCTCGTAGACCGCGTCCACTTATCTGCGCCTGTTGTCCAGGTTGACTCGAAGCTACATCGGACCGCCGCCAGCAAGCGTCTCGCCGACCTGCCCAAGCACCGGCCCCACCTGCGCCGACACCCACCGCCTCCCACCCCTTCTACAGCCCCGTCGAACAGGCCGCCCACGCCTCCTCTACCATCTCGCCGAAGGACGGCAGCTCGATGCCCTGATTCTTCAGCCAGCTCCCCGCGATATCGAGGCCCTTGTCGAGCACCTTGCTGCCGACGTAGCCGGTGACGGCGCCGACCGCGACGGTTTGGAGCAGGCTGGTGTTCTTGGGCTCGGAGGGGGGCTTGGGCGGCTCGGGTGGGATGTAGTCATTGGGCAGCGCGCCGGCGCCGGCGGTGCTGGAGCTCGGGAGCGGTGCGTAGGGCGGCTCGGGCGGCGGGAGGGGCGCCGAGGGCGCGGTGCCCGTGGTCGCGCCGGTCGCAGCCCCCGCAGCCGCCGTGCCCGCACCCGCCGCGCCCGTAGCGGCGGTCGTGCCCGCGCCCGACGCTCCCGCACCGACGCCCGTGCCCGCGCCCGCCGCGCCCGCGCCCGAGGCCCCGGGGGTCGCTGCTGGCCCCTGAAGCGGGGGCTGCGCCACGGGAGCCCCGCCCACGGCGTTGCTGGCGGCGCTGGGAGAGGCCGTGCCCCCCGGCGCAGCCGCCGTGCCGGTGCCCGCCGGCGTCGTGCCGGTGGTCGTGGGGACGGCGCCGGTCTGGCCCGGGGGCCGCGCCACCGGCGCCCCGCCGGCCGCATTGCTCCCGGGCGTCGCGCTGGCCCCGGCGCCAGCCGGCGTGCTCGCACCCGACGCCCCGGACGCGGCGGGGCTGGTGCTCGCCCCGCCCCCGGGGGCCGCGCCAGCGCCGCCTGCGGGCGTGCTGCCGCCCGCGCCCGTTCCGGTCGCCGCGCTCGTGCTCGGCAGCGAGGAGCTTGGCGCGCCCGGGTTCACGCCGCCGGTCCCGCCCGCCCCCTGCCCCACCGACGAGGCCCCACTCGCGCCGGCGCCCGGGGCCCGCGCCACCGGGACCGATGAGGCGGACGCCGGGCTCGCCGCCCCGCCCCCCGTCAGCGCGCTCGCCTGCGAGCCGACGCTCGCCGGGCCACCCTGGCTCGCGCCGGCCGCCGCCGTCCCGGCGGCACTCCCGCCGCCGGAGCGCACCGTGGCCCCGAGCGCAACGCCGGCCCCCCCCAACGCCACCGCGGCACCGGCGGCCGCAGCCACCCCCCACCCCGAACCCCCACCGCTGGCGGCGCTCTCGGCGAGCCCCACCGCGCCCGAGCCCCCCACCACGCTCGAGGGCGCCGCGCCGCCGGCGGCGCTCGCCGCGGCGGCGGCTCCCGAGGGCGCGGACGCCGCCCCACGGCTCCCGAGTTCGATCACCGAGGCGCCCGGCGACGGCGCCGCGCCCTCGACGACCTCGCCCGAGCTCCGCAGGCTGCCCGTGGTCACCCCCAGGTCATCACCCAGGCCCGCGCCCTCCGCGGCCGGGCGCGCCGCCGGCGCCAAGCCCGCGCCCGCGGCGATCCCCTCGGGATCCTCGCCTTGGCCGGTCCCTGGGCTGACCGCCGTCTCCCGCGGCTGATCGCGGGACGCCTCGAAACCCTCCTCGGCCGGGAGCCTGTCGCGTGTGGAGGTCAAGGGCCGGTCGCCACCCGACGCCGGGACCCGCGGCACGGCGGGGTCGAAGCCATGACCGCCGCCGAGCCTGGGACCACCCCCACCCTGCCCCCACCCGAGCCCACCCGCCTCCGGCGACGCGGCCGTGCTCGGCCCGCCCAGCAGCTCCGCGGGGGCCGCGGCTGGCGGCATGGGTGAAAGGGCGGCGGGTGGCACGGCGGGCGCTGCGCCCAGCGGCGCGCCGCTGAGCGGTGCGCCGGCGGCGCCCACGCCCGCGGCCGGCGCCCCCCGCAACGCCGGCGCCGCCAGGGCCACCGCGCCGACACCGACGACCCCCGCGGCGGCGGCCGCCACCGCGAGCGGCCCGAAGCCGCGTCGCGCGCCCAGGTCGGCGACTTCTTCGATCATCGTCGGCGTGGGGCCGTTTTCGCTGCTCGGGATGCGCGGCAGCAGGCCCGGCTCGAGGTCGGAGGTGCCCAGCTCCTCGGTGCGCACGGCGTCCAGCCCATCCGGCGCGTAGCGCGCGCCCCCGAAGGAGCCGTGTAGCAACTGCCCCGTCGCCGGGCTGGCGGCCCCCCCGTGGAGGGCCCCGTAGACGGCCCCGTCCGTCGGCATCGCGGCGCCCTCGCCGAGCGGCAGGCGCTGGAGCACCTGCAGCCCATCCGGCGCCGTCATCGCCACGAGGACCACGTCCCGGTCGGTCAGCAGCGCCGCACCCGGCTGCGCCGCGACGCCCGCGCCCACGGGGCCGACGGTGCCGACGAAGCCCGCGACGTCGTAGACCCGACCCCGCCCGCGCCAGCAGACCTTGGACTCCTCGGGGACGGCCGCCAGCGTCCACGACCGGACCTCGCCCTGCTCGTCTGCCGACAAGAGCCGGCCGGTCGGGACCGCGGTGCCCAAGCCGCCGCCGGCGATCCACGCCAGCCCGCTCGGCGGCGCAGCGTGTCGGCTCCCGTCGGGCCAACCCGCCCGCGGCGCGGCGCCGTCGATGGCCTGGGCGTACACCATGCCATCGACGCCGAGCGCGGCCACGACCGCGTTACGCGCGGCAAACGACACCGCTTGCACCGAGGCGGGCACCGTCCACACCGCTTGCACGGCCCCGCCGGTGGCGTGCGCCAGGGGCAGCAGCCGCACCAGCCCATCGCGCCCCGCCACGGCCACGAGTGAGCCGGCAGCGTCGATCGCGGCGGCCGAGAGCGGCGCGCGGCCGACCCAGCGCTCGGCGACCAGCTCGAGCGCCGGCGCGCCCGAGGCGAAGCTCACGGCGTAGACGCGCAGCGCTCCGTCGTCACCGGTCGACACCAGTCGCGTGCCGGTCCCGTCCGCCGCGAGGGCGCGCACCGGCCCGTCATGCACCTTGGTGAGTTGCGTGCAGGGCGCCCAGCCCTCCGGAGCGGGCTCCCACCCGAGGATGCTGCCGCCCCGCGTCCCGGCCACCAGCACATCGTCGCCCAGCAGGGTCAACGCGGAGATCGGCTCCGGGCAGGTCCAGCGGCCCGCCGGTGCGCCCTGGGGCAACTCGAAGACCTCGACCACGGCACCGGGCGTGGCAGTACCCGCACCCTGGGCCGCCGGCCGACTGACCGCCACCCAGCGCCCCGAGCCTGAAACTGCGAGCAAATGCGACCGTACGTCCCCGTCCCCGCCCGCCGCTGCTCTGCTCACGATGCTCGCCATGCTCTCCGTCGCCTGCCCGGTAAGAAGCACTCTGTCGCAGCAAAACGTGGAAAGAAACCGCTGGCACCGCTCGGTCGGTGCGCGCGAAGCGCACCCCACCCGCCACCGACGTCACCACGGCGCTCGGGATTACCAGAGTAGCACCATCGGCCGGGCTGGGAAGACCACGACGCGATCAAGGTGATCAAACGGCGCGCCGGGGCGCGGCGGCCGCTGCGACGGCCGCTGCGACGGCCCGGCGCCGGCCTCAGGGAGCGCGCGGAAGCCCCCGCAGCAGCGCCCGCGTCAGCAGCACGAGACCAGCGGCCACCGCGACGACGAGCACCAGCGCCAGCAGGCCCAACCACCAGGGCCACGCTCCCGACCCTTCCCGCGCGGCGGATCGGGCCGCAGCACGTCCCGCCGCCGCCAAGACCGCCTGCGAGCGCAGCCCGCCGGCGGCCAGCGTCAGCGGCGTGGCCTGCGCGCAAGCTTTCCAATGAAAGGTCAACACCAGCTGGTCGTTGAGCTGGCGCGCGAGCTGCTCGAAGGCCGAGACCATCCCCCCGGCGCTCCGCACCCAGCGCAGCGTGCCGCCTGAACGCTTGGCCAGCTCGCCGAGGTTGAGCAGCGGGCCCCGCTCGTCGAAGGGCGAATAGGCGATCGGATGAATCGGCACCCCCTGGTGCCGCGCGCGGCGACCGATCGCGCGAAAGGCCTCCCAATCCGGTTGTCGGTCGATGCCGTCGGAGACGACGACCAGCACCGGACGCTGGGGCTGAAGGGCCGTCTCGCCCACGGCGAGCGAACGCAGGGCGAGGCCGAGCGCCTCGACCAGCGCCGGATCGCCGGCCAGCTCCGCGCTCGCGAGCCCCTCGACCGCGCCCAGCACGCGCCGCGCGGGCAGTCGGCTGCCCAGGCGTCGGGCCTCGTCCGTGTAGCCAATCAAGGTGAGCTGGCTGCCGGCCGGCAGCGCCCGCGCCAGGCTCGCGGCGCCCTCGCGCAGCGCCGGCACGGCCTCTCGGTACGCAGGACCCAGCGCGACGACCAGCGCCAGGTGCAGCGTCTCGCCCGTGGCGGCGAAGGTCGTGGCGCCGCTTGGACGAGCAGCCACTCGGCGCTGGCCAGCCCACAGACCGTACTCCGAGGGTGGGCGGCTGCGCAGCTCGCCCTCCAGCTCGAGTTCGCTGGCGTAGGCGACGAGCAGCCGCTCCTGGGCGCAGCGGGCGTTGTCGATGCGCTCGAGGCGCAGCCGCGGACGCGAGGCCTGCCCGACCGCCGGTGCAACCAGCGCCAGCCCGGCGACCACCCGCAGGGCGACCCGACGGAGCTGGCGCCACGAAGAGCGCTGCGGGGCGGCGGCGCGCACGCTCACGATCGGCTGGGGAGCCCGAAGCTCAGCTCCACGCTGCGCCCGCCCAGCACGTCGCTCCCGACCTTCAGCGCGATCGCCAGGGCCGGCTCGGGGTCTGGACCGCGCTCGCCTTGCAGCTCGACATCGACCCGCCAGCCATAGCCCGTGTCGGCCACCAGCCCCTCGAGATAGCGCTGCAGGTCGTCACGCAGCGCCTCGAGCCCGCGCCCGGCCGCGCGCTCGGCGCGGTAGCGGTCGAGCGCCTTGACCACCCGGGAAACCAAGAGCTGATAGGGGAAGGCCAGCCCCGTGACGCGCGCGGCACGCTCACCCTCGGGCCGGAAGAGCGTGGGCGCACCGGATAGAAACACGCTATCGCTGTTCGATCGCGCGCTGAGCGGGATGAAGCCCTCGCGCACCAGGTCGCCCACCAGCGCCTCGGGGAGGCGCGCCGCGACCGGCAGGTTGAGCGCGGCCTGCCCGGCACCCGCGGCGTCATGGAGTGGAAAATCCTCCAGGCGCCGCGCCGGGCCGACGATCTCGGTCGGCCAGCCTCCGGCGCCATGGCTGCGCACGACCAGCGCCGCGACCGCCCAGGCCGGGTCGCCCCAGGCCTGCTCGGCGGCGCTGGCCACGCGCTCGCGATAGGGTAGATCCTCGGCACGGTGGGGCTCGTGCAGTCCGCGCAGCAGGAAGGGGTTGAAGGCCACGCCCAGCCAGCGCGCACAGTCCTTGCGCCGCAGCGCGTTCCACTTGGTGTAGGCGACCTGTTCGAGCAGGGTGCCCGGATAGCGCAGCTCCCCAGCCTCGGCGGCGCACCCCAGGCCGAAGAACGCGTGCGTGATCGAGGTCAGCAGCGGCACCTGCAAGCGCTCGGCGGCCTCGGCCGTGTGCTGTAGCAGCTCCGCGTCGGCCGCGCCGTCTGCGAAGCCGAAGGGCGCCACGATCAGCCCCGGTGGAGCGAGGTCGTCCCCCGCCTCGAAGCCGGCCGCATCGAGGGCAGCCAGCGCAGGCACCAGCTCGGCGCGGGGGGCATGCAGGACCTCGAGCACGACGCCGGCGCGAAAGGGCGTGCGGTCGACCAGGAACTTCAGTCCGCGCCAGCTCGTCTCGAGGTCGCGATATTGCGGGTGGTGCACGATGGCGTCGAGCTGGCGGCCGAGCAGCGCGACCACGCGATCGCGCGCCGCCGCCACGGCGGGCCGCCCCGTCACCACCGGGCCGGCCGGACCGCCGCGACCCGCGAGCTGCGCCACCAGGCGGTCGACCGCGGCCACGGCCCGCTCTTCCGCCTCGGGCACCCGCACGAGCTGGAGGATGCGATCGATCGCCGCGTCGGCGGGCACGGCCGCAGCCGCGGATACGGCCGGCTCCGCGGCTGCGCCTCCCCGCGCCGGTGCGGCCAAAGGAACCGCGGCAGCACGCAGCAGCTCGCCCACCCCGTCGAGATCGGCATGGGCCGCAGCCAGCGTGGTCAGGCGGTCGAGCGGTGCCTTGCCGGCGGCGACGTGATCCAACTGCTGCGCGAGCACGTGCAGGCGCGCCAGGGGGGCCACCTCTTCGACGAGACGCGCGGGCGAAAGGTCGGCGAAGGCCTCCACCCGGAGCTGCAGCTCGAGGCGCGCGGGCGTCCGCGCGAGCAGGTTCGGGACCTCGAAACGCAGCAGCGGTCGATGGGCGCGGAGCAGCTCGGCGAGGTCCTCGCTCGCCCGCAGCAGACGCGGCGGCAAGACCGCCCCGCCGCAGCCGAGGTCTGCCACGACGATCACGCGCAGCGCAAGCGGTGCGAGGGTCGGAGGCTCGCCGGTGTGAAATGCGACTCGCACAAGGAGACTCCGCGCTTGGGGAGGCCAGTGTAGCAGGCACGACCCGACAGCGACAGCCGCCCTGTCGGCCGCTGACCGGCGCCCGGCCCGGCGTGGAAAACTGCGCCCCGACCGCGCGCGAGCCGCTATACTGCCATTCGGTCACGCACCCAGGGAGCGGCGAGAGCAGATGGGCGACCTTGTCTTCAGCACCCCGGGCGCGTGGTCACGGAGACCGCGGCAACGCGTCGCCGTCCCCGCGCTGCTGCTGGCGCTGCTCCTGGTGCCCCTGCTGGGGGCAAAGCCGGCGCATGCCGACGACGAAGGGGAGCAGCGCGACTGGTTCGGCCCGCGCGGGGGGCGATCTCGAGCTGCGACTGGGCGGCGACTTCGCGCGGCTCTTCAAGAGCGGGGCGACGGACTTCAGCCTGGGGGCCGACCTCGGGTTCTTCATGACCGATTGGCTCGAGGGCGGGATCAGCGCGGCCCTGAGCTACGCCGGCCGCGACGGCGCGACCATCACCGTCGGCACGGAAACGGGGCGGTTGACGCAGGCGCTGAGCGTCGAGGGTCAGCGCCGGATGCGCAGCGGCTGGAGCGGCGGACCGGAGCTGTGGCTGCGTTTCCTGCCCTTCGCCGTGGTCGACGAGGTCTTGCCGGAGATCCTCTCGCCCTTCCTCAACCTCGAGTTCGGGCCGCACTTCGCCGCCGGCGTGACGCCTTATCTCGTGTGCACGGCCTCGCTCGGCCTCAACCTGTACCTGACGGATCAGATCGCGCTGGCACCCGAGGTCGGCTACAGCCTGATCTACGCGACCGACGCGGTGGCCCACTTCGGCACCTCGGCGCTGGAGCATGTGCTCGCGGTCAACTGGGGCCTCGGGCTGTTCTTCACCCCATGAGGGCGCCGGGTTCCACGCCATGAAGGCGGAGGGCGCATGAGCAAGTCGGTCGCCCTGCGGGTCGCTCCCTCGCCCGAGGCCGCGCTCGAGGCCGCGGGGACGCAAGACCTTCCGCCGCTCGCGGTGGCCAACGGGGCCGTGCCGCTCTTGTGGCCCGCCCTCTTCGACTACGAGGAGACCCGCGTCCACCGGGCGGGCGCCGTCGAGGTCGTGAGCGCCGTCACCTCGCAGCCCCAGGCGCTGGGGCGGGCGCGCGCGCTGCTCGCGGCGCTGCGACCGCAGGGGGCACCGTGGGCGGCCGTGGCCCAGCTGCTGGCCCGCGAGCTGGCGCGACAGCCCCCCGAGGCGCAGCTGGTGCTCGCGCCGACGGCGCTGCTCGGCGAGCTGCCGCCCCCCGCGGCGCGCGCCTACGTCACCCAGATCGTCCAGCTCTGCGACCTGTGGCAACGCGTGCGCAGCGGACTGCCGTGGAGCGAGGCACGGGCGCTGCTCGATCGCTTCGGCCCGGAGGTAGGGCAGGCGCTGGCCCAGCCGGACGGGCACCGCGTGCGCTACTACCTGGGAGGCAGCCTGGCCGAGCTCTCGGAGCTCGACGAGCTGGTCCTGGCCGAGGGCCAGGGCGAGGCGGACATCCGGCCCGAGGCGCTGGCGGTCGGCGAGCAGGGGCTGCTGCTGGGCCGCTTCGGTGGGCGCTGGAGGCTGATGAGCTCCGGCTGCCAGGAGGACCTGCTCGGGCTGTGGGCCTGCGACGAGGTGGCCTTGCTGGTGGGGCGGCGCGGCACCTTGCTGCGCCTCGCCGGAGGGCGCTGCGAGCGCATCGACGTGCCCAGCATGCAGCAGCTCAATACGGCGTGGGGCATCGACCCGAGCCTGGTCGTGATCGCCGGCGAGCAGGGCACGGTGCTGGTCTACGACGGCAAGGTCTGCAAGCCCTGGCCGGTCCCCACGCGCGCGGCGCTGCACGCGGCCTGGGCCAGCGCCCGCGAGAACATCTGGCTGGCCGGCCAGGAGACCTCCGTCTGGCGCTTCGACGGCTACGCCTGGACGCCGCTGGCGCTGCCCGCCGAGAGCTTCGTCAGCCGCCTCGCCGGCAGCGATGGTCGGCTGGTGGCAGTGGGCGGCTCGCGACGCGGCGGCGAGCTCTTTCGCCTAGGCGCGCGCGGCTGGGTGCGCGATGAGGCGCTGCCGGTGCTGGAGTGGATCGAGGGGCTGTGGCTGGGTTGGGAGGGCGAGCTCGGCCTGGTGCCGCGCCGCGGCGCGGCCTGGATCTTCGACGGCCAGCGCTGGGCCGCCGAGCCGCTCCCGACCGACGAGGTGATGGCCGCGGCCGGAGGCGACCTGGTCGCGGTCGCCGGCACGATGCAGAAGCAGACCGTGATCGTGGTGCGGCACGAGGGCCGCTGGGAGGTCGAGACGGCCCTGCGCGACCTGCGCATCAACGCACTCTGGGTGGCGGGGAATCCGAAGCCGCCGCGCCTGCGCCTGGACGCAGAGGCGAGCGCAGGGGCGAGCGCCGCGCCCAGCGGCGCGCCGCCAGGAACGTCGCGCTCGGCTATTTGATCAGCCCGTTGAATGATCAGCCCGTTGAAATGTCACACTCGGCCGATTGACAGGGTGGGTTGCAAGTGCACGATCGTCTGACGGAGCTGCTCGGCGTCGAGGTCGTCGGCCAGGTGGTCGCGGCGGAGGACGGGCTGCACGACCTGGGCCTCGGCCGCATCTGTCTCGGGACGCTGGAACGCGGAGCGGTGTTCGAGCTGGTGGGGCGGCTCCAGACAGCCTTTCGGGCGCAGGCGCAGGTGGTGGACCGCTTGCATCTGGGTGACCCTCAGCAGCTCGTGCGCGGCCTGGTCGAGATTCGTCTGGCCGTGCCACCGGCCGAGGAGCCCTATGTGCTGCAGATCACGAGCGCGGCGGTGCTGGCGCTCTACGAGCGCCGGCTGTGGCTGGGCCCCGGACAGCAGGGGGATCTATTGAGCACGCTGGTGGAGGGCCTGGCGCGCGTGCTCGAGGGTGGGCTCGAGGCCCCGTGGCGCAAGCTGACCGGCTTCGCGACCTTCGAAGAGCGCTATCGCGAGCAGCTCGATCGCGCGCTGCGCGCGGCGGTGGCCGGCGAGGCCCTGGCGGGCGCCGAGGCCGCGGCGGCGTCCGTCGCCGAGCTGGCGCCGGCGCTGCGTCAGGCCTGGCGGCTGCTGCCCTGGCCGCGCCGCGCCGGGCTCTGCCCGCTGACCCCGCGCCAGCGCGGGCCGCGCCTGCCCCACGAGCCGACGCTACGGCACAGCTCCCTGGCCGTGGTCGAGGAAAGCACCGGGCGCCTGGCCTTCGGCCACACCCACCCGCACGAGCCGGACGAGGACTACGCGCAGAGCGCCACCTGGCTGCGCGAGCTCGTCGGCCACCTCCACGACACCTATCCCGCCCCGGAGCACAGCGTCACGCTCGGCCGCGCCTCGACGCCGGCCGCGCTCCTGACCTGCTTTCCGGGGCTCCAAGGCGCCGTCGGGCGCGAGCCCCGGACAGCCGAGGACGAGGTCAGCGCATGAGCGTCAAGCAACAGAAGACCGCGAGATTCGTACTTAAGGTCGATGGGCTCGCGGACGATGACCTTCTAATCGAGGATATCGACGCCTACGAGGGCTTATCGCAGCCCTTCTGCTACCAGTTAAGGTTGTATTCTCGGAAGAAGGAAGCCATCAGGAAGGACCAGGTAAAACACAAGAACGCCCATCTTCTCTGGCGCTGGATGGAACCGCCGCGTCTGGTGCACGGGATTATCGCGGTCTTCAACGAAATCCACCGGCCCCCAACGGACAAGGATGGGCAGGCGGCCAGCCCCAGGACCAAAGAGGAGTCGGACGATGGCGACTTCAACGGCTATCGTTACACTGCCATGCTCGTACCGCCGATGGCGCTACTCGGCTGGCAAAAGAAGACACGCGTCTTCAACGCTCTGAGCACACCGGAGATCGTCAGGCAGATAATGGGCGAAGCCAAGCAGGAAATAGCCGAGCTCAAGCTAAAGGAACGTTACCTCAAACGTGCCCACTGCACCCAATACGTGGAAAGCACCTACGAGGAGAGCACGCTCCGCTTTGTCGGTCGGATCCTTGCACAGGATGGTCTTTGCTACTTTTTTGAGCACGATCCCGATCCGAAGGGAAAGTGCCGCCTGGTGCTGGTCGATGAGAACGATGCCTTTCGCAAGCTCCCGCCCATCGACACAAAGAAGTCTCGTTTGATCGCCGAGCCGGGTCCGGTGCTCCGCTACGTCAAGCGTCTTCCGGGGGAACAGGGCGTTTCCGAACTCAAGCAGCAAGAGGCGGCGGGGCCGGCGAGTTTTGTCATTGACGAAGCCGATCCAGACGTGGCCGAAACGGGCGGAAAGGCGGAAAGCGGCTCACTTGGGAACGACGCGGTCCTTTCCTCGAAAACCAAGGGCACCGCATACCATGTAGTGCTCGATCCGACGGCGAAGAAGGTAAAGGGGAAGCAGAACCCGCCGGAAGACGGCGTTGACCAAGAGTTGGTCAAACGACTGAACACCGTACGTGCCGAGGCGGCGAAGACGCAGCAGAACCTCTCCCATGGAAACAGCAATTGCGACCGCCTGGCGGCAGGGACTCGCTTTACCCTGCGCGGCTACCCGCAGAAGACGTCCAAAGACATCGAACTGCTCGTTGTGCAGGTGCATCATCGCTCGAAGGACAGTACCGGCCCATCCTACGGCAACGCCTTCGTCGCCTTCCCGCTCGCGCTCGGCACCTACCGCCCACCCCAGAACATCGCCAAGCCAGTCGCTGGCGGCGTCGACACGGCCAAGGTCGTCAGTGCGACCCAGCAGGAGGGCGCGCCCGTCGACTCCCGTCCTGACGGCCGCGTTCGCGTGCAGATGGGCTATGACTCGCGCGCACCAGGCAAAGACGTGCCCGCCGGCAAGAGCTCGTCGTGGGTGCGCGTGCTGCAGCCCTGGGCGGGTGCGGGGCACGGTGCGTTGTTTCTGCCGCGCGCGGGCGACGAGGTCATCATCGCCTACGAGGGTGGCGACCCGGACCGGCCGATCGTCATCGGCTCGGTCTACAACTCTCAGCACACGGCGCCGCTCCTGGCCTCGAAGGCTCCGGTGGGAAAGGCCAAGCTCTCCGGCGCAGCCAATCTGCAGGCCAACTGCACGGTCGCGGGCATCGTCTCCGGGGGCAACCAGTTCGCGATCAATGATGCGAGCGGTCGCGCCCAGGTCGTGATCACGGCGCAGCAGGACATGGTCGTTTGCGTGATGAAGAACCATGACAGCACCGTCGGCGGTAATCAGCGAGAGATGATCACGGGGACCCTCGACATCACGGTCACGGGCAAGGTCACCATCTCGTCGAAGGAGGAGATCGTCCTTAGCGGTGGCCCTTCCAGCATCACGATCAACAAGGCCGGCGTCCAGATGAAGGGTAAGGTCGTGGGCGTCAAGGCCGACAGTGGCGGCGGCATCAACGTGGGCAAGGGTAAGATCAAGATCACGAAAGCCTGAACACCAGCGGCCGCCCTTTCCCGCCCCGACCGCGAGCGCGGCGCGCTTCGCCGCGCCAAGTGGATGCCATGGCCCTGCTGCCCCGCTACTACCAGACCGAGCTCAGCTACCTGCGCGACCTCGTGCGCGGCTTCGTGCGCCAGCACCCCGAGGTCGCGCACGTCGTGCTGGAGGGCGGCGACGCGGCCACCGAGCGGCTGCTACAAGGGACGGCGCTGCTGACGGCGCGCACGCGCTATCGCATCGAAGACGACTTCCCCGAGATCATCGGCCCGCTCTTCGAGCAGCTCTGGCCGCAGTACCTGCGCGCCTTCCCCGCGGCGACGCTGCTGCAGCTCGTCGCCCGGCCGGGTGCGCTGCGCCAGAACCTGCCGATCGCCAGCGGCACCGTCGTGGTCGGTCACGAGCTCACCCTGCCCCCCGACAACCGCACGGTCCGTTGCGACTTCCAGACCTGCGGTCCGCTCAGCATCCCGCCCCTCGAGCTCACGACGGCGCGCCTCGACCGCGCCCACCCGGCCGACCTGCGGCTGCGCCTGGCCTTCGAGCTATCCAGCGGCAGCGTCTTCGACGCCGCCGGCCTCAAGGCGCTGCGCCTGCACCTACGCGGTGAGCCCGCCGCCCGCCTGACCCGTTATCTCTGGCTGACGCATCACGCGCGCGGGGTCTCGGTCTGCGACCCGGCGGGACGCGTCTGCGTCGAGCTGCCCGCGTCGGCGATCAGCCCCGTCGGCTTCGCGCCGAGCGAGGCGCTGCTGCCCGGCACCCCGCCCCCGCTCGACGGCTACCGCCTGCTGCAGGAGTACTTCGCGCTGATCGACAAGCTGATCGCCGTCGAGATCGGCGGGCTCGATCGCGTGCCCCCGGGCGCGCTGCAGCACGCCTTCGAGCTGGTGGTGCATCTGGGACCGCTGCCGGCGCCCGCGATCGGCGCCGAGCCCGCCGACTTCGCCCTCGGCTGCGTGCCCGTGATCAACGCCTCGGCGGCGGAGGCGCTCGATCTGCCGGTGCTGCCGCAGACCAGCCAGTACGCGCTCACGGCGCCGCAGGGCGGCGAGATCTTCGCGGTTGACGCCGTCGGCGGCTACGACCCCGCCCACAAGGCCTGGGTCGAGTACGAGCCCTTCGTCGGCGGCGCCGGCGCGCTGCACGCGGGCGGGCGCCCCTGCTACCAGGTGCTGTGGCGCGGCGACGGCGTGCGCGGCGTGCGCGCCTACCTGCTGATCACCGACAGCCTCGGCCGCCAGCTCCAGCCGCCGAGCGAGCGCCTGCGCCTGACGCTGCGCTACACCAACGGCGATCTGCCGCTGCACCTCGGCGTGGGCCAAACGCTGGCCGCCGCGCCGACCACACCGCAGTTCGTCGAGGTGCGCAACCTGGCGCCGATCGCCGGCGCGCGCGAGCTGGCGCTCGGCCGCGACGAGCTCTGGGACCTGCTGGCGCTCTTCACGATGCACCCGCAGGACGTCGGCAGTGTCAACGGCCTGACACAGCTCTTGCAGCGCGCTCGCAGCGGTCGCAGCCCCCTCGGCGGCGCCCCCGAGGTGCGCGCCGTGCGCTCACGGCTCAGCACGCGCCTGCACCGCCAGGCGGTCGTGCCGCTGCGCGAGCTCGAGGTCGACGTCGGCGGCGAGGCCTTTGTTTGCGAGGGGCACCTGTGGCTCTTCGGCCAGGTGCTACGCTTACTCTACGGTCCCCGCGGACCGTCCCCGGTGTTCCATCGGTTGACGCTGCGGGCGCTGCCCGATGGACCGACGTTTCGTTACGCGCCGCGCTGACGCGCGCGGCAGGAGGGAGAGGCGCGATGGGCAGGCTAGCGGCCGTGGTGGGCGCCAAGACGAGCTGCGCAGGCACCTGCCAGAAGGGCGGGTCCAGCACGCTCCTGATTGAGGGCAAGCCCGCCATTCTCGAGCAGTGCGACTATCACACCGGCAGCCGACGGCATCGGGGAAAACCCCGCGTGGTCGCCGCCGTCTCGTGGCTCACCGTCGATGGTCTGCCGCTCGCCGCGATCGGCAGCACCTGCGCTTGCGGCTGCCCGATCGTCGAGCCCAACCAATCGACCGTCGAGGTCGATTGAGCCGCACTTCCCACCGCGGACCAAGACACGGGCTCCGGTTGGGGCCTACGGCTCCAAGCGCTGGCTCTTGAAGACCATCGCCGTGCGGCCGATGCGGATCGTGTCGCCGTCGATCAGGTTGGCGCGCTCGGTGCGCACGTTGTTGACGAAGGTGCCGTTGGTCGAGCCCATGTCGCGCAGCACGAAGCCGTGCTCGGCGCGCAGCAGCTCGGCGTGGCGGCCCGAGGCGTAGTCCTCGGTCAGCACGATGCGGCAGTCCGGCTGCGCCCCGATCACCGTGCTGGCCTCGAGCGCCAGCACCTCGCCGCGCCGCGCGCCCTCGAGGAAGGTCAGCCAGCCGAGCACCACCGGCTGCTGCGTGGCGGTGGCCAGCGCCGCGACGTCGTACTGGACCGTGCGGGGCGAGTCGACGGGGCGATCGGTCGCCTTGAGCAGCACGACGCTGACGTTGTCCATGCTACCGTGGCTCAGCGCGGCGCGCGCCATCCCCGTCGCCACCGCCGCCGGGTCGATCAGCTGCGCGCCGGCCAGCATCTCGCGCATCGTCCACTGCGGCACGCTGTCGGTCAGCCCGTCGCTGCAGAGCAGCAGCACATCGTCCAGCTCGAGCGTGAGGCGCAGGTGGCTCGCCCCCAGCTCCTGCGACTGCAGGCCGAGCGCGCGCACCAGCGTCTTGCCGGGTCGCTGCACCTTCGGCCGCACCTGGGGGTGGTCCTTGAGGTAGTGCTCGAGCGAATGGTCGCGCGTCAGCAGACGGAGCTCGGGGGCGCGGTAGAGGTACACGCGGCTGTCCCCGACGTGCGAGACGATCAGCTCGCGACCGCAGTGCAGCACCAAGGCCACGGTCGTGGTCATCCCCGAGAGGTTCGGGTCCTGGGCCTGGGCGGCGAGGATCGCGCGGTGGGCCGCCTGGAAGGCCGTCTCGCAGACCTGCTCGCCGATCGCGCCGAGCTGCAGCCCCCGCCGAGCCGTGAGCTCGGCGATCGTCTGCCGCACCGCCTCGGAGCCCAGCTCGGCCGCCGTGCGCCCGCCGACCCGAGCACTCGCCCCGTCGAAGACCGCATAGACCCCGTGCTCGCAGTCCAGCAGGATGCAGTCGTCGTTGGCTGGGCGGCGCCCGGTCTCGGTCTGACCGGCGCTGATCAGAAACAGCTCGTCATCCACGGGCGCCCCTCGGGCGGCGCGGGGGGGGGCCGGGCAACAGCAGCGGCGCGCCGAACACATCTAGCCCTGCCCCTTGTCGCTCGCCAGGGAGGCGTAGGCCTGGTCGAAGGGGTGGCCGAAGACCGCCTCGAAGGTGGTGTTGTCCTCTTCGGCCAGATCGCGATGCATGCGCTCGAAGGTCTCCCAGAGCTGCTTGGGCCCGACCGCCCGCTGGCTGCCGCCCGCCTCCGCGCGAATCATCTCCGGGCTCAGCCGCTCGAGCAGGTTGCGCAGCCCCGCGACCATGCCGTTGAGCAGGCCGACCTCGTGCAGCATGATGTTCTTGAAGGCCTGCTCCAGCGCAGGGACGGTGTCGCGACCGAGGTCGAAGAGCGCCCGCCCGAGGACCTCGGGGTCGTCGCTGCGCCCGAGCAGCTCGTCACCAGGCGCGGCGATCGCGCGCAGGTCGAGCATCTGGCGACACTGGTCCTGGCCGCGGCGCAGGGCGATCAGGCAGCGCAGGAAGACCTCGAGCAGCTGGTCGAGACGGTCACCGAAAACCAGCAGCTGCTGCGGGTCGTCGAGCGGCCGCCCGACCAGGTGCTGTGCCAGGCCGTTGAGCACGTGCAGGGCGCTGCGGTGGAGCGCACTGAGCTCGCCGCCCCCCATCGGACCCAGCGGCGGCGGCGCGCCCGAGGGCGACGCGGACGCGGGCGCGGGCGCAGCGACGGCCGGCCCCGGCGCCTGAAGCACCCCAGGGACGGCCACCACGCGCACCTGCAGCGAGAAGGGCACCACGCGCACGACCTCGCCGCCCGTCAGGACCACGGCCTCGTTGGCCGTGAGCTTGCGCCCGTCGACCAGCACGCTGTTGGTGCTGCTGACCTGCGTGATCGTGGCCGCGCCGGCGGCCACTCCGAGGGCCGCGTGCCACTGCGACACGTAGGGGTGGTCGAGCACGAGCTCGTTGCCGCTGTTGCGGCCGATGCGCACCGGCCAGCGCTCGAAGCTCAGCTCGCGGGTCTGACCGTCCACCTCGTTGTGCAGCCGCAGCTGCAACACGAGGGGGAAGGGACCAGGGGCGGAAGCGGGCGTGCGGGTCATGGGCCTTGGCCGGTCAGGTGCGCTGGCGTGCCAGCGATAGCGAAGCGCGTTCTTGAGCTGGTCAGGGTCACTGTAGCGTGTCCGGGGCGCCCCCCCAAGGTTTCGTGCTGATGAAAGGGCGCGCATCGCGTTGGCGCGCTGCGTGCCCTTGACCCTTCGAGGCGCCATGATATCGTCTCGTCGCTTTGAACCCGCTTCTGCCTCGGAAATCGTCGCTAAGGGCTGCGCAGCCGCGGTGGAATCGACCCTGGGACCCTGGGGGGCTCGACCCTGGGCGGCTCGACCTTGGGCGGTGGGCGTGATGCTTGCCGGCGCGCTGGCGCTCGCGAGCCTCGGCGGCTGCTGCACCAGCGCGCGCTGCCTCGACCGCCATAGCAGCCCCGATCGCGAGCGCGTGCGCGCGGCCAGCGTCAAGCTCGGCGTGGTCCACAACGACCGCGTCAGCAGCCCGGAGCGCGATCGCACCGACTGGAAGTTCGTGGACCTGCCCAAGCCGGGCAAGCTCTCGGTGCAGCTCCACTGGGACAACGGCCAGGCGCGGCTCGAGCTGACGGTCTTCGACGTGCTGGGCGTCAAGGTCCAGGACGGCCGCCCCTGGGGCAGCGGCGGCCTGCGCGCCGTTGTCGCCGTCGAAGATCCCGGTCGCTACTTCGTGCGCGTGCGCGCCAGCGCCAAGCGCGACGAGACCGACTACTCGCTGCGGCTGGAGTTCGCCCCGGAGCGGCCGGCGGCGCAGTGCCAGCCCTGTCAGCCGGGTGAGCGCCGCTGCCTCGGCAGCGACGGCTATCTGGTCTGCGAGCAGGTGTCGCGCGACTGCAACGCCTGGAGCCGCACCTTCACCTGCGCCCCGGGCGTCACCTGCCGCGAGGGCCAATGCGAGACCTGCGCCGAGGCCTGCACGCCCGGCGCGCGCCGCTGCCGCGGCGGCGAGAGCTTCGAGGTCTGCCGCGCGGGCGAGGCGAGCTGCCCGAGCTGGGTCAGCGGCGGGAGCTGCCCCAACGGCGAGCGCTGCCGCGGCGCCGGCCAGTGCGCGGCCGTGCGGCGCGGCGGCGGCGGCGGCCGCGTCGATCCGCCTCCGTCGAACGATCGGGCGCGGGCCCGCATCATCAGCATCTACCGCTACCGCGGCCGCATGACGCTACACATCGAGATCGGCGACAACGCGGCGATCAAGGCCGGCCAGATCGGGCACGTGCTCGAGGGCGCGGGCGGCGAGCGCCTCGCCGGCGGCGAGATCAGGGTCTCGAAGGTGGCGGGACGCTTCGCCATCGCCACCACCAACCTCGAGACCCTCGGCAACAACCGCTGGGTCGAGATCCAGGTGCGATGAGCGCCCTGCGTCGGCCGCGGCGGCCACGCGGGCCTGCTTCGTGGCCCACCGGAGCTGGGCCCGCATCGCGGGCCGCCGCCGCCCTGGGCCTGGCCGCCCTGCTCGCGCTGAGCGCCTGCGCGGCCCACAGCGAGAGCAGCTCCGGCTGGCGCGACACCACCATCGCCTATGGACAGGGGCAGCTCCGGCTGTCGGTGCGCGTGCGCTGGGCCGTCGAGAGCGACCCGGCCGGCGCGGCCATTCGGACCCCCGAGGGGGGCGAGGCGCTGGTGCGGGTCTTCGCCTGCGGCCAGCCGGCACGGCAGGTCCGCGCGCACATCGCCGAGCGCCTGCGGGGACAGATGCTGCACGAGCGCCTGACCGAGCGCGGCCGGCGTGCTGGCCTGGGCCTGGCGCCCCAGCCCCGCCCAAGACGTGGAGCCTACCCAGGTGGCGGTGGCCCTCCACGGCCCCCTGCTGATCGCGGTCAGCTCGACCAACCTACCCGCCGACGAGGTCGCCGAGCTGGCCCGCCGCGTCCGCCTCGAGCTCCCCATCCCCCTGATCCGCGGCTGCCTCCCGATCTGCAGCCCCGAGCAACCCTGCCAACCCGAGACGGGCGCGCTGACGCTCTGAGGTGCGGTGCGGGGGCAGCCAGCAGCAGGGGGACCCCACTGGCGTTGATGCGACTGGGCCCTCGTTGATGCGGGTCTTGGTCGGGGCTGCGGCCGGCGGCGCAGCGAGTGACTGACCGCCGCGGTTTCTCGTGTGTCCGCGGCGGTTACTTCCTCCGAGCTGCCGGTCAAGATCTGCGAGCCCTTCCGTGCAGCTGCGCGGGCTTACCGGCTCCCGGCGAACTGGCGCGCTGTTTGCTCTTGCCGGGGCATGGAGGGCGCGGGCCCGCCCCCAACAGACCCCACCCCCGGGGGCGGGGGGGCCCCGGCGGGCGGGGGGGCGCGGGGGGGTGGGGGGGGGCGGGGGGGGGTGGGGGGGGGGCCGGGGCCCCGCCGGGGGGGGGGGGGGGGGGGCGCGGGGGGGGGGGTGGTTTCGCAGGTCTCAGTCTCTGCTGCTGATGACCATTCTCGCAGGGGCGCTCGGGAGCGCCGCTTGCGCGCGAAGCGCCCCCACCCCGCCAAGCAGCGCCGCAACCCCCAGCAGCCCTGCGGGGGCGCGTGGCTCATCGGGCGCCATCCAGGTCGCCGTCACGGCCGAGGGCTTCGTGGCCGCCCGGACGCGGGTCAAGGTCGGGCAGCCCGTGACCCTGGTGGTCACACGAAAGGTCGAGCGCACCTGCGCCACCGAGATCGTGCTCAAGGACTACGGCATCAACAAGCCCCTGCCGCTCGACCAGCCCGTCGCGATCACCTTCACGCCCCGCCAGCCGGGAAGAATCCGTTACGCCTGCGCGATGGACATGCTGGCCGGCGAGCTCGTGGCGGAGTGAGGCGCGCCCGCATGCGACCCGCGCCTGCGAAGGTCCGAGCCAGCGCGCCGGTCCCGGCCAGGAGGGCAGGCCGTGTCCTTGCGGTAGCGGGCGGCCCCCGCAGCGCCGCGTCGAGCGCCCTCGTGCTGCTGGGTCTGCTGGCCACCCTGCGCTCCGCGCCGCCCAGGCGCCGGAGACGCCGCTGCCGACGGACGCCACCTTGACCCGGCTCCTCGCGCAGAGCCTGGCGGCTCGTCCCGAGCTGGCGCAGTCGGTGGCGCTCGTGCACGCGGAGGAGGCGCGGGTCTCGCAGGTCGCTGCCCTGCCGGACCCCACGCTCCAGCTCGGAGTCCAAAATGACGGCTTCACCAGCGTCGAGCTCGGCCGGATGGACACGAGCTTCGTGTCGCTGATGGCGTCGCAGACCTTCCCCTGGCCCGGCAAGCGGGGCCTGCGCCAGGCGCTCGCTACGCTCGGCGCGGCCCGGGCCAAGCAGGCCGTCGCGCGGTTGCGGCTGGCCACGGAGGCCGAGGTCAGGCGCGACTACCTGGAGCTGCTGCTGCTGCGCGACCGGCGGGCGCTGCTCGATCGACTCGAAGCGCTCGGGCAAACGGCCCGCGGGGCGGCGCAGGCACGCTATGAGGCTGGCGCCGGCGCACAGTCCGAGCTGCTGCGCGCCCAGCTCGAGCTCAACCGCCTGCGGCAGCGCCGCTGGCTGCTCGTGGCCGAGGAGCGCGGTCGCGTTCAAGCGCTCAATCGCTGGCGCGCCCACCCGCTCGAGGAGCCGATCGCCACCGCGGCCGGGCTGCGGCAGCTCCCCGCGCTCGCGGCATGGGCGAGCCGCTTCTCGGCCCAGCGCGCGCTCGAGCGCAGTCCCGAGCTCGCCGCCGCGCGGCTCGAGCTCGAGCGTACGCGCCGCGCCGTGGCGCTGGCGCAGACGAGCTACTACCCGGACCTCACCGTCGGCGCCGGGCTGATGATCCGCGGCAAGCTGCCACCGATGTGGCTTCTCAACGTGGGCGGGCCCTTGCCGCTCTTCGCGGCCAGCAAGCAGCGCCGCGCCGTGGCGGAGAGCCGCGCCCGGGCCAGCGCCGCCCAGCAGGAGGTCGCCGCGCTCGAGCAGCTGCTGCGGCTGCGCAGCGCGCAGCGACAGACAGCGTTCTCGGCGTTGCTGCAGACGCTCGCGCTCTATCAGCAGGGGTTACTCGTGCAGTCCGAGGCCACCACCCTCAGCACCTTCGCGCAGTACCAGGTGGGCAAGGCGTCCTTGGCCTCCGTGCTCGAGGCCAACACCGGCTTCCTCGCCGACCAGGAGGGCTATCTGCAGGCGATCGCGGCCGGCCACCGCCTGCTGATCGCCGAGGCGGAGGTCAGCCTCGTGGCGACCTCGTGGCCGGCGAGTGGCGCCGCAGCTTCGGCGGGCGGCACCGACGATCAACCCTTCGCCACGCTCGACGCTGCAGGCGAGGGGCGCGCACCTGCCGGTGCGAGCCCCTCGGCCACGGGCGGCTCGATGTCGGGCATGTGAGCGAGGACCGATGACCGACGAGACGACCGGTTCCACCGCTTCCCCTGGCCCCAAACGCAGGTTTGGCGTCGCGACCCTGGGGCTGGTCGCGCTGCTCAGCGCCGCGGTGGCCACCAGCGTCACGCTCCTCCTGCCCCAGGCCTGGCGCGCCGGCGCCCGCGGGCGCGCGGGCACCGAGCACGCGGCCCCGGGGGGCGGCGCCGCGGTGCTCTATCAATGCCCGATGCATCCCTCAATCGTCCAAGACCATCCCAGCACTTGCCCGATCTGCGGCATGAAGCTGCTCCTGGTCGACAAGGTGCTCCCGCTCGAGCAGGGTCGGCCGCAGACGACGACGCCCACCTCCCCCACCCCGCCGCAGGACGCCAGCGGGCACCAGGACCCAGCCGGGCTGGTGACGGTCGAGATCGATCCACGACGGCAGCAGCTGATCGGTCTCCAGACCACCGAGGTGAGGGAGGGGCCCGTCGGGGGCTCCTGGCGCACCGTGGCGCGGGTCGCGATCGACGAGACGCGCGTACGACGCGTCAACCTGAAGGTCGCCGGCTTCGTCGAGCGGGTCTACGCCAACTTCGTCGGCAAGCGCGTCCTGCGGGGCGACCCGCTCTTCACGATCTACAGCCCCGAGCTGCTGGCCACACAGCAGGACTACCTGCTCGCGCTCAAGACGCGGCGGGCGCTCGCGAGCGGCGGGGGGGCGGCCGAGAGCGATGGCGACGCCCTGGTGGCGGCGGCCCGTCGCCGGCTGACGCTGTGGGACGTCCCCGCCGCGGAGCTCGACCGCCTCGCCAGCACCCTGCAGCCGACAAGGACCCTGACGATCTACTCCCCGGTCGCCGGCGTGTTGACCAAGAAGGACCTGGTCGAGGGGATGCCGCTGGCGGCCGGCGCGACGCCCTACGAGATCGTCGATCTCTCCACCGTCTGGGTGCTCGCCGAGGTCTATGAGAGCGAGCTCCGCTTCGTGAAGGAGGGCATGCGCGCCACCTTGACGCTCCACGCCTTCCCCGGGAGGGTGTTCGAGAGCCAGGTCCTGTTCATCGATCCGCTGCTGGACCCGCAGACGCGCACCGTCAAAGTTCGGCTCACGGCGGCCAATCCCACGCTGGAGCTGCGACCGGAGCTCTTCGGCGAGGTCGTCCTGCACGCCACCCCACGCCGGGGTCTGAGCATCCCGCCCGACGCCCTCATCGACGCCGGCGGCGCGAGCCTGGTCTTCGTCGCGCTGGGCGACGGCAGGTTCCAGCCGCGCGAGCTGCGGCTCGGCGAACGCGACGCCGCCTCTGTGGAGGTGATCAGCGGCCTGGTTGCCGGCGAGCACGTCGTCACCCGCGCCAACTTCCTCATCGACTCGGAATCACGCCTGCGCGCGGCCCTCGTCGAGCTTTCGGCCGGAGCCCCGCCCGGCCCGCGGGCCCAACCGCCATGATCAAGCGCGTCATCCGCTTCTCGGCCGAGCATCGCTATCTGGTCGTCGCCGGGACGCTGATCGCGCTCGCCTTCGCCTACGCGGCGATGCGCACGATCCCGCTCGACGCGCTGCCCGATCTCGCCGACACGCAGGTGATCGTCTACGCGCGCTGGGATCGCAGCCCCGATCTGATCGAGGACCAGGTCACCTATCCGATCACGACCGCGCTGCTCGGCGCCCCCAAGGTCAAGGCCATCCGCGGCCTCTCCGACTTCGGCTTCAGCTACGTCTACGTGATCTTCGAGGACGGCACGGACCTCTACTGGGCCCGCTCGCGCGTGCTCGAGTACCTGTCGAAGATCACCGCGCAGCTCCCGCCCGGCGTGAAGCTCGAGCTCGGTCCGGACGCCTCCAGCGTCGGCTGGGTCTTTCAGTACGCGCTGGTCGACAAGGGCCAGCAGCACGCCGCCGATCAGCTCCGCTCCTACCAGGACTGGTTCCTGCGCTACGCGCTGCAGAGCGTGCCCGGCGTGGCCGAGGTCGCGACGGTCGGCGGCCAGGTGCGCCAGTATCAGGTCACCGTCAACCCCAATCAGCTGGTGGCCTACGGCCTGTCGCTGGACGCCGTGATTCAGGCCGTCCGCAGCGGCAACAACGACGTCGGCGGTCGCTTGGTCGAGCTGTCGGGCCGCGAGTACATGGTGCGCGGGCGCGGCTACGTCAAGAGCCTGCAGGACCTGGAGAACATCGTGCTCCGCGCCGAGCGCGGCGCGCCCATTCGGATCAAGGACGTCGCGACGGTCGCCCTCGGCCCGGAGATGCGCCGCGGCATCGCCGACTACAACGGCCAGGGCGACGTGGTCGGGGGCATCGTCGTGATGCGCGCCGGCGAGAACGCCCTCAGCGTGATCGAGCGCGTCAAGGCCAAGCTGGAGCAGCTGCGACCCTCGCTGCCGCGCGGCGTCGAGGTCGTCACGACCTACGATCGCTCGGAGCTGATCGAGCGCGCCATCTCCACGGTCAAGGCCAAGCTGATCGAGGAGCTGATCGTCGTCTCGCTGATCATCCTGATCTTCCTGTGGCACCTCCCGTCGGCGCTGATCCCGATCGTCACCATCCCCGTCGCCGTGGCGCTGGCCTTCGTTCCGCTGCAGCTCCTGGGGCTGAACGCGAATCTGATGTCGCTGGCGGGGATCGCGATCTCGGTCGGCGTGCTGGTCGATGGCGCGATCGTCGAGGTCGAGAACGCCTACAACAAGATCTACCTCTGGCAGCGCGACGGCCGGCAAGGCGACTTCTACAGCGTGCGGCTCGCGGCGCTGCTGGAGGTCGGTCCCGGCGTCTTCTTCTCCCTGCTGGTGATCGCCGTCGCCTTCCTGCCCGTCTTCACCCTCGTCGACCAGGAGGGCCGGCTCTTTCGCCCGCTGGCGTGGTCCAAGAACCTGGCGATGGCGATCGCCGCGCTCTTGGCGATCACGCTCGACCCGGCGCTGCGGATGCTCTTCGCCCGCAGCGAGCCCTTCACCTTCCGGCCGCGACCGCTGGCCTGGTGCGCCACGCAGCTCCTGGTGGGCAAATACGAGGCCGAGGAGCGCCATCCGATCAGCCGGCTGCTGCACCGGCTCTACGAGCGCCCGTGTCGCTTCGTCCTGCGTCACGCCAAGGCGACCATCGTCGTGGCGATCCTGATCGTCGCCAGCACCGTCCCCGTGTACCTGCGCCTGGGGGCCGAGTTCATGCCTCCGCTGGGCGAGGGCACGATGCTCTACATGCCCTCGGCCGTCGAGCCTGGGATGTCGGTGGCCGAGGCGCAGAAGGCGCTGCAGCTGCAGGACAAGCTGCTGATGACCTTCCCCGAGGTCGTGCGGGTCTTCGGCAAGGCCGGCCGCGCCAACACCTCGACCGACCCCGCGCCCTTCACGATGATGGAGACGACGATCCTGCTGCGACCCGAGCACGAATGGCGGGCGAAGCCGCGCTGGTACTCGTCCGCGGCGCCGGAGTGGCTCAAGCCGCTGCTGCGGCCCTTCTGGCCCGACCGCATCAGCTACGCCGAGCTGGAGGACGAGCTCAACCGCGCGCTTCAGCTCCCGGGCATCGCCAACGCCTGGACGATGCCGATCAAGGGTCGCCTGGACATGCTCTCGACCGGCATTCGCACGCCGGTCGGGATCAAAATCCTGGGGGCCGACCTCGCGACGATCGAGCGCCTCGCCAGGCAAACCGAGGCCGCGGTGGCCAAGGTGGCCGGGACGCGCAGCGCCTACGCCGAGCGCGTCGCGGGGGGCTTCTTCCTCGACTTCGTGCTCAAGCGTGAGCAGCTCGCGCGCTATGGCCTCTCGATCGACGACGCCAACCTGATGGTGATGACGGCCGTCGGCGGCGACAACCAGAGCGTCACCGTCGAGGGTCGCGAGCGCTACGGCATCAACGTGCGCTACGCCCGGGCCTACCGCGAGGATCTGCAGGCCCTGCGCCGGGTGCTGATCCCGCTACCCCGCGGGCAGGGGCAGGTGCCGATGGAGGCGATCGCCGACGTCGTCCTCACGCACGGGCCGTCGATGATCCGTGACGAGAACGGGCTGCTGGCGGGCTACGTCTACGTCGACTTCGACACGGCGCAGCTCGACCTCGGCCACTACGTCGAGCGCGCGAAGCGTGCGGTCGCCAGCAGCGTGCCGCTGCCGACCGGCTACGCGATGGTCTGGAGCGGGCAGTACGAGAACCTGCTGCGCGTCAAGGAACGCCTCAAGCTGGTGCTACCGCTGACGCTGGTGCTGATCTTCGTGCTGCTCTACCTCAACACGAAGTCGGCCTTCAAGACGAGCGTGGTGCTGCTCGCCGTCCCCTTCTCGGCCGTCGGCGCCGTGTGGCTCTTGTCGCTACTGGGCTACAACCTGTCGATCGCGGTCTGGGTCGGGCTGATCGCGCTGATGGGGCTCGATGCCGAGACCGGCAGCTTCATGCTGCTCTTCCTCGATCTCTCCCACGAGGCGTTCAAGCAACGCGGCGCGCTCAAGAGCGAGAGCGACCTTGTGGAGGCGATCGTGCATGGCGCGGTGAAGCGCGTGCGGCCGAAGGCGATGACCGTCTGCGCGGCGATGCTGGGCCTGCTGCCGATCATGTGGTCAACCGGCACCGGCGCCGATCTGATGAAGCGGATCGCGGCGCCGATGGTGGGCGGGCTGGTGACGAGCTTCCTGATGGAGCTGCTCGTCTACCCGCCGATTTACTTACTGTGGCGCAAGCGCCAACTTCCCGGACTGGCGGCCGCGCTGGCGCCCGCGCGGCGACCCTAGCGGCTGCCTCGACGCCAGCTCGCGGGATCGACGACGGCCGCCGAACGCCGCTACACCAGCACGGTCAGATCGAGGACGATCTCGAGCTGCAGCACCTTGGAGATCGGGCAACCGGTCTTGGCGGCGGCCGCCGCCTCCTCGACCTTGGTCTGGTCGGCACCGCGCGCCCTGACGGTCGTCTTGAGCACGCTCTTGCTCAGGGTCAGGTTCTCGAAGGTGATGGTGCTCGTCGTCTCGACGGCCTCCGGCGTGATGCCGCGCTCACCGAGCTGGGCGCTGAGCGCCATGCTGAAGCAGCTCGCGTGGGCGGCGGCGATCAGCTCCTCCGGGTTGGTGCCCGGGGCATCCTCGAAGCGGGTGCGGAAACCGTACTTCAGCTGTTTGATCGCCCCGCTGGCGACGGTGAAGCTGCCCTGCCCTTCCTTCAAGCCGCCCGTCCAGGTGGCCTCTGCGCTGCGTTTCATGGGGTCTCCTTCGCCGAGTTGGCGGCCGAAAGATGCGACAGGCCCTGGCCGCCGTCAACCGGTCGACTACGCTCGGCCGACTACGCTCGGCCGACCACGCTCGGGCGGACCTTGGCGCTGTCGGGGAGCCCAGCCATCGCGTACGATGCCGCCGAGTGCAACGCTCCCGGGCCACTCGCGTAGCGGCGGCGCCCGACGAGGCGACCAGAAGGGAGCCCCAGCCAGCTGGCGCCCCCCGGGGGGGGGCGCCGCGGGGGGGGGCGCCGCGCCCGGGGGACGGTCAGCAAGGTGACGGTCAGCGTTCGTGACGTCCAGCACCCGCACCCGACCTGCGCCGACGCGATGCGCCTGCGATCCGACCCTGTGCCGCGGCGGCCGGGCGAGCTGCCGGCATGACGCGGAGGGATCGCCTGGCGTCGCTCGGGCAGTGGGTCGTGCTCGGTTCGCTCGTCGGGGTGCTGTGCGGAACGGCGTCGGCGGTCTTTCTGCTGCTGCTCGAGTGGGCGACCGACTTCCGGCTGCGGCACGAGGTAATCGTCTACACGCTCCCGCTCGCCGGCCTCGTGATCGGCTGGGTCTACGAGCGCGTCGGCGCGTCGATCAAGGCCGGCAACAATCTGATCATCGACACGATCCACGACGATGGACCCGAGCTCCCGCTGCGGATGGCCCCGCTGGTGCTCGTCGGCACGGTCCTCACGCACCTCTTCGGCGGCAGCGCCGGGCGCGAAGGCACCGCCGTGCAGATGGGCGCCAGTCTGACCGACTGGCTCGCGCACCGCCTGCGCGTCGGCAAGCACCTCCGACGGCAGCTGCTGGCCGCGGGCGTGGCGGGCGGATTCGGCTCGGTCTTCGGCACGCCGATCGCCGGGGCCGTCTTCGGGCTCGAGTTCGTCGTGCTGGGGCGCATCGAGTACGACGCCCTGCTGCCGGCGCTGCTCGCCTCGCTCGTCGGCGACCTGACGACGCGCGCGCTCGGCCTCCGGCACACGCTCTACCCCAGCGCAGCGCACGTGGCGCTGACGCCGCTGCTGCTGCTCAAGTGGCTGGTCTTCGCCGCGGCGGTCGCGCTCGTCACCGCCGCCTTCATCGAGCTGACCCACCTCCTCAAGCGGCGCGGCGAGCAGCACCTACCCCGCCTGCCGTGGCGGATGGCGCTCGGTGGCCTGGTCGTCGTCGGCCTCTTTCGCCTGGTGGGCAGCAGTGACTACCTCGGGCTCAGCCTTCCGCTGCTCGTGCGCGCCCTGCACGACCCCGCGCTCCCGGCCTACGCCTGGGCGCTGAAGCTGATCTTCACCGCCGTGACCCTCGGCGCCGGCTTTCTCGGCGGGGAGGTTACGCCCCTCTTCGTGATCGGCTCGACGCTGGGCAACGTCCTCTCCCGTGGGCTGCGCCTCCCGGTGGCGCTCGGCGCGGGCATCGGCCTGGCGGCCGTCTTCGCGGCGTCGGCCAACACGCCGCTGGCGCTGTCGATCATGGCCCTGGAGCTACTCGGCGCGGCGGCGTTCCCACACGCGGTGGTGGTCTGCGTGTTGGCCTACCTGATGACAGGTCACCGCAGCATCTACCCCCCGCCCAGCGTCTTTTGCGCAGCAAGGGCGGCGGGGCGCGCCTGCCCCATCCGACCGCGCTGAGCGAGCTCGGGGCGACGCCGGCACCACCGACCCCACCGGGGCAGGAGGCGCGCTGATCGGCTCGCTGCTGGGCCCGAGGGCGCCGGCCGCCGCTGAGGACCCGCGGGGGGCTGGCACCTGGGCACCCGGGCAGGCCGGCTGACCGGCGCGAGCAGCGTCGCGCGCGACAGTCACCGTCGCACTCGGCACCGCAACGAACGCCGCCCGCCGACCGCAGCGCCGCCAAGGGGGCCGCGGCGCGGGCGCTGCTCATCCGCCGAAGAGCCGGCGCAGCCACGCCAGGGCGGCCCTTTGCAACGCGGGCCCGAGGCCCGCTGGTGCTGTCCCACGGCACTGGCAGCGTTCCGCCGCTGGCACGTCACCCAGGACCTGCTCCACATGGGCGCCGCAACCGCTGTAGGTCGGTCGTCCGCACTTCGAGCAATTGACGCGTCGGCACATCAGAGGTCTCCTCGATCGAGCACAGAGGCGGGCGCGGCGAGCGCGCACGCCATCGAGCACCGCGACTACCAGCTCTCCTTGGTCACGAAGCTCCCGCCCCAGATGGCCTGGGAGTCCCATTGGCCGAAGGCCTGGGCGAAGCGCGCCATGTCGGCGGCGCTGACCTGACCGACCGGCGTGACGAAGTACACCACGGTCACGCGGATCGGCTCCTCGGCGCGCCGGCCTTGCCAACCCGCGCCACGCTGATAGCGCCCCTCGGACCGTCCGGTGCCGATCGCCACCTTGGCCAGACCCTCGGGCTCGGCCGCCGCCCGCTCGCGACGAAGACTGCTCTCCGGCTGCGCGGCCTCATCGGCGCTCGACGCAGGCGCGGGTGCCGCCGCCGACTTGGCGACGCTCGGCGGTGCCGCCCCCTGGCCCCATGGCGCCCGAGCCGTAGCCGATCGCGCCACCGGGCGCGCTGGGCGGCAGCGGCGTCACGATCTGGTCGGTGGCGCCGCCGCGCCCGAGCGGGGGCGTGCCCATGTTCGAGAGCTCGATGCGCGAGCCGTCCCGGCGCAGCGGAATCTGGATCAGGTAGTAGCGCTGCACGTCGACGTCCATGCCCTGCGCCTTGAGCTCACGCTCGAGGGCCAGGAGATCGGGTCGGTCGGCGGCGCGGCTGGCCGTGAAGGGCGCGCGGCGACCGTTGACGTTGGCGAAGAGCAGCTGGTGCGTACCGGGCCCGACGATGGCCTCGTGGCTGCCCTCGATCACATTGGTGATCACGAAGTTACTGCTGCCGTAGGAAAGATGCTGAAGGTGAAGGCCGCGCGCGGCGGATGCCCCGGACGCCAGGCGCCCTGCATGTCGTGCGCGGGCACGGGCACGATCGCGAACTGATTGGAGACGATCACGTTGCGGTCCTTGCCGCGGGAGGCGAGCCGAGCTCGCGCAGTCGCTCGGGCAGCGTCCGCTCGACCGTCGTGCCCTCCGAGCGCAGGTGGATCTTGATGCGGTCCGCCGGCACCACGAGCACCTTGTCGCGAAAGTTGCTGTCCCGGCGCACCGACAGCGCGAGCCGCGCCGACCACGGCTGCGCCTCATCGCGGCGCACCCAGATCCCGACGTCGCTGATGCGATCGCCGACGGAGCTGCCCTCGTCCCGCCCGATGTCCTCCCAGCTGATCTTCACCGGGTGGAAGCCCTTCTCGTTCAGCAGCGACATGAAGCTCGGCTGGTTCCAGAGCGACACGGTGGTGTCGAAGTAGCGGCCCCAGGCGATCGGCGGCACCGGCCGCGGCCGCGGCGCCACGACCGCGCCGCCGTGATCCAAGAGGTAGCGCAGCGCCCCGGCCACGTTGCGGACCGTGCTCGAGCCCTGGGTCGTGTCCAGGCCGAGATCCTGGGCGATCTCGATCACGGCGAAGTCGACCTTGGAGTTGCCGATCCCGTGCTGTCGCGCCTCAGCGAGCGCGTGCCCAACGTCGCCCGCGATGCCGCGCGCCTCGGCGAGGTTGATGCGGATGCCCTGCTTGCCGAAGGCCTCGACGATGGCCCGCGGCTCCGGGGCTTGACGACCGCCTTGGGCCACTACATAGCCCGGCGCCTGCGCACCTGCGGGTGCACTGCCGAGCAGAGCCGTGCAGAGGATGGCTAACCAGCGAGCTCGCGTCATGGTGATGCTCCTTGCGGGGCAGGGCCGAGCGCGCGCCCCCCGCGCGCGTTCCGCGACCTGCAGCGTCAGTGATCGATAGCGGTAGTCTCGGCGCTTCCGGGCGAGGCCGCAAGCTCCCAGCGTCGGCCCAGCGTCGACCGGTCGCGGGGAGTTGGACTCTGATTTGCAGCTACGCGCACGACTCGCCCTAAAACAGCCTCGACCGTCCGAGATTCGGACTCGGATCGCAAGGAACCCATGCGCCGCCCCGCCCCCTTGCTCCTGACGCTCCATCTGCTCGCGGCTTCGATCACCGCCAATGTGTGGGGCGCGCCGGGAGACCCTACGCCCCCCGAGCGCAGGGTCGCCGGCACAAGCAGACCGGCCGTAGCCGTCGCGACGAAGGCTGTCCTGGGGGGGCTCGCGGCGGCGTTACTCTTCGCACCGGAGGCCCAGGCCGCGCTCCAAGCCGACGTCATCCCGGCCGCAACAAACGCGACCGCTGCGGCCGCTGCGGCCGCCCGGGACGGGTGGGCCAGCGTCCAGGGGTGGTGGACCTCCGCCCAGGGCGCCGGCAGCGCGGCCTGGAACCATGCTACCAGCGCCGGGAATGCTGCCGTCGAGGTCTTCCGTCCGGCCACTGATCAAGCCGCGACGCTGCTTTCCAACGCCGCCGACTACGCCCGGCGCCACCCGGAGTTCGCCGCCGCCGACGTTGCGGCGGGAACCGCGGTCGCCGCGGGCGCCGGACTGGCCGGAAAGGGCCTCAAGTGGGGTCTTGGGCTGGGGCTGCTCGCGGTCGTGCTCGGGCCCGCCGGCTGGGTCGAGCCGGAGGGCGTGCGCAGCGCGTTCGATCACGTCGTCGGCGCGACAGCGAACGTCACCCGCCAGGCCCTCGAAGCCCTGCGTGACGCGCCGTGGTACGAGCGGGCCTATGCTGAAACAGGTGCGTTCTGCTCGCGCTGGGGCCGCCACGCCCTCGATCATCTCGGGATGACCACGACCTTCGGCGCCGCGGGCTGGGGTCGGCCCAAAGGTCATCGCCCTCCCCTTTCGTGCGCTGAAGGGCAGCCCCAAACCCTGACGCGCACCCGACCCACGGGTCGCGGACTGTGGCCTCGCCAGACTCGCGCTCGTGCTATCGTCCGCCGCTCAGCCGCTCGCGGATAGACGATGCCTCACACCCGACCCCGTTGTCTGATCAACGTCGATCACCTGCTCGGCCCGGCCGGCGAGGCGCCTCGGGCCGCGCGGGCGGCGGGAGCGCTGGGGGCCGAGCTGGAGCGGCTGGCCGCACGAGCTGACACGGTGCTGCTGACCCGCCACGACGCGCCCGCGCTACAGCAGACGCTGGCCCGCCTGGCGCCCGCAGCCGGCGCCGCCCTCGCCGTGCAGCCGCGCTGGCGCGCCCCGGCGGCCGGCGAGCCGGTGCCGAGCATCGCCGTGCCCGCCAGCGATGGCACGCTCTTCGTCGTCAGCGCCCAGCCCGCCGATCTTGCCTGGGCGGCCAATCTCCCGGGAGAGACCCAGGACGCGATCCCCGTGCTGTTGTGGCGCGAGCCCGAGACCGCGGCCGCCCCGGCCATCGCCCGCCTGGCCTGGTATGTCGGCCGCACGCTCGACGAGGCGGTCACGATCGTCGTCGCGCGGCGCCGCGAGCTGAGCCTCTCGGTGGTGCTGATGGCCTACGATGAGGCCGCCTCGATCACCGCGGCGATTACGGAGGTTCGGCGCTTCTGCCAGCGCTTCGTCACCGACTACGAGATCATCGTCGTCGACGACGGCAGCCGCGACGCGACCGCCGAGCTGGCGCGGCGTGCCGACGAGGGCGACGTGCAGGTGCTCCGCCACGCGCAGAACCAGGGCATGGGCGACACGCTGCGCGATGGCTTCGCCGCGGCCCGCTGCGACTTCTTGACCGCGCTGCCGGCCGACCGCCAGGTGCGCGCGCAGTCGCTGGCCCCCTTCCTGCCGCACCTCGCCGCCAACGTCTGCGTCCACGGCCAATACATCCGTCCGCATGCCGGCCCCGGCCGCCAGGTGCTGACCTGGGGCCTGCGCGCCCTGTTGCGCCACGTCGGTGATCTGCGTGTGGACTTCGCCGGCGCCTACGCCTTTCACCGCCACTGGCGCGATCGCGTCGACCTGCAGCGCTTGCCGTCGCACAGCTTCGTCTTCAGCTTCGAGCTGCTCGACGCGCTGACGCGGCACGGCTGCGCGATGACCGAGATCCCGATGCTGGCCTTTCCGCGCGAGGCCGGCAGCAGCCGCGAGGCCCGGGCCGGACGCATCGCCAAGGTCGCACAAGAGGTCGTACGCTCGCGGTTGCTGCGCGCCTTCCGCGACTGAAGCGCCCGCGGGCCTCACGCCGCCCGCCGCCCGCGCGGCCAGCCCGCGCCGCCGCGGGCGAAGCGCTGATCTCAGGCTGGCGCGTCGTACGGGGCCGCTTGACTCGCTCTCGGGCGCACCCCAGAATAGGGACCCCGGGGGGGAGCTTTCGGCGTCCCAAAGCCCTTGGCGCGCTCGGGGCGATCGGAGCCACGCTCCTCCTCGGGGAGAGGGGCCCCCCGCGCGACGGGGTGAGGGCGGGGTTCATGCCTGACGAGCTCACGGCGCGCGCGGGCGCCATCCAATCAGCACGCCGCGACCCTGCGGCACAGCCACCGGTCGATCTCGTGCCGACGATGCCTGGCGTCGCGCCGAGCCGTCCACCCGACCTGCTGTCGCAAGCCACGATCGGCTTCGCTTCCGCGGGCGACCCGGGTGCCGCCAGCCGCGCCCAGAGCGGCGACCTCGACGGCGACACCGATCCCGAGCTGCGGCCGCACGCGGACCCGGCCGCAGGCACGCGCATCCCGGCGATGCGGGCCCCGCTGGTCGGCCGCGCCGAGCAGCTGCATCGCCTCAAGCAGCTCTTCCTCGACAGCTGGGAGAAGCACCGGCTGAGCTTCGTCACGCTGGTCGGCGAGAGCGGAGCCGGCAAGACGCGGCTGGCGCGCGAGTTCGCGCTCTCGGTGCGCGCGGCCATTCCCGAGGCGCGGGTGCTGTGGGGCGCCAGTGCCGACAGCAGCGGCCCGCGCTATGAGGCCGTAGCCGGCGCCCTGGCGGAGCGCTTCGGCATTGGCCACGCCGAGCCGGCCTACGACGTGCGCAGCAAGATCGGTCGCACGGTAAACGAGCTGCTCGGCGATCAGCCGCAGGCCGGCGAGGTCACCCACCTGCTGGCCCACCTGATGGGCGTCACCTTCCCCGACAGCCCGATCGTCGAGGCGCTGCGCCACGTCCCGGGCCAGCTCGACGTGCGCTGTTACATCGCGGTGCGGCGTTTCCTCGAGCGACACGCCCAAGAAGGGCCGCTGCTGCTCTGCTTCGACGGCATGGAGAACGTGCGGGTCGACACGGTCAACCTGATCCACTACCTGGTGCATGGACTCCACGAGCAACCGGTGCTGATCCTGACCACCGCGCGCCCCTCGCTCTTCGAGCGCCATCCGCACTGGGGACGCGGGGAGCTCGAGCACCAGCGGATCGAGGTCGCGCCGCTCTTGCCGGAGGAGGCGGTGGCGATGTTCTGCGCGTTGATCCGCACCGAACGGGTGCCGGATCCCGTGCTCGCGATCGCCCGGCAACGGCTGCGGGGCAGCCCGCGCGCGCTCAATGACTTCGCCCGCTTGTTGGTCGAGACCGGTGTGCTGCAAGGCACCGAGGGCCGCTGGGAGCTGGATGCGGCGCGCGTGCAGGACGGCCCGCTGCCGGAGACGCACGACGACCTGTTGCGCGCCCGCCTGCGCGCGCTGCCGCGCGGCGAACGCGAGCTGCTGTGCCAGGCCGCGACGCTCGGGGAGGTCTTCTGGGCCGACGCCTTGGTGGCCCTGCGACGGGCGGCGGTCATTGCCACCGAGGACGCCGACGGGCCGCCGCTGACGCGCATCGCCGGCGAGGGCGAGCGACAGGTGCTCGAGGTCGCTCGCGCGCTCAAGACGCTCAGCGACCGCGGGTTGATCGTCGAATCGGCCTTGAGCTCGATCGGGGGCGAGCGCGAATACCGGTTCGCCTACGCGCCGATCGGCGAGCTCGCCTATGACCTGCTACGCGACACCACGCCGGTCGCGGCCACGCTCCAGAGCTATCACACGCTGATGGCGCGCTGGATCGAGCTGCGCCCCGAGGGACAGCAGGAGCAGCGCCAGGAACAGGTGGGGCAGCAGCTCGAGCGCGGCGGTGACGCGCGCGCCGCCGCCGCACGCTACGGGCAGGCGGCCGAGGCAGCTCGGGCGCGCTTCGATAACGAGAAGTCGATTCGCCTCTACCAGCGCGCGCTGCGCTGCCTCGGTTCCACCGATCTCGGCGATCGGCTGCGGCTCTGGCACGAGCTGGGGACGATCTACCAGGCACGCGGCGACCTGCGGGCCGCGCACGACGCCTTCGAGCGCATGGTGCGGCTGGCCTGGACCGTGGCCAGCCGGCCCCAGGCGGCGATCGCGTTCAACCAGATCGGCCGCGTCTGGCGCCAGCGCGGCGACCTCGAGCTGGCGATCGAGTATCTCAGCCGTGGACTCGAGATGTCGCGCGCCGCCGGCAACCGCCACGGGGTGGCCGAGGGGCTCGACGAGCTGGCGCAGACCTGCACCCTCCTCGGCGATTACGACCAGGCGCTCGACCACGCGGCCAAGGGGCTCGAGCTCCGGCGCCAGCTCGGCGACCGTCTGGCGATCGCCCGCTCGCTGACGACGATCAGCACGATCGAACGGGAGCGCGGGCTCTTCGCCGAGGCCGAGGCCTGCTGCGAGGAGGCGCTGGCGCTGCGCCGCCCGGCCGGGGACCTCGAGGGTCTGGTGACCTCGTTGATCGGCCGCGGCGCGCTCGATCTCGAGCGCGGGCAGCAGCGGCAGGCGCGCGAGCACTGGGAGGAGGCGCTGGCGGACGCCGAACGGATCGGTCTGCTGTCGCTGCAGCTACACCTGCTCCTGCGGCTGACCGACCTCTCGTTGCGCGAGGGTCGGCTGGCCGAGGCGCGCCAGCGTCTCGAGGCCGCTCGACCGCTCGCCGAGCGGATCGGCGACCGCCTGGCCCTGGTCGAGCTGCTACGCTGCCAGGCCTTGGTCGAGCTCGAGGACGGCCACAGTGAACGCGCCCAGCGCACGGCCGAGCGCGCGCTCGATCGTGCCCGCGAAGCACGACTCGAACCGCTCGTCGGCCGGGTCCACGGGGCGCTCGGAGCGATTCACGCAGCCACGCTCTTCGACGCCTCGGCCACCACCGGATCGGACGCGACGGCCGAGGGCCACTTCCAGCTGGCGGTCGAGGTCCACCGGCGGCTGGGCTGCCAGTCCGAGCTCGCGCGGATGCTGCAACGCCTGGGCGCCTACCGCATCGAGCGCGAGGAGTGGGCCCGCGGCCGCCAAGACCTGCAGGAGGCGCTCCAGCTCTGTCAACAGCTGGGCTTGCCCGACGCGGATGCCCTGGAACGCACGCTGCGCGAGCTCCCCGTGTAGGAGACCCTGTCTAGGCGGCTGGGTCGCCCACGCCGGGGTCGCCCACGTCTGGGTCGAGCGCGGGGGCGGCGCCCTCGGCCTCCTCAGCCGCCAAGCAAGCCAGCGCCAGCGCGGCGGCCCGCTGCTGCGCTTCCTTCTTGCTGCCACCCGCCGCGCGCGCGAGCTCCCCGCCGGCGACGCTGACGGCGACCTCGAAGACCTTGTCGTGGTCGGGACCCGAGGTATGGACCACCTCGTAGCGCGGCACCTCGCGCCACCGCGCCTGCGTCCACTCCTGCAGCCGCGTCTTATGGTCCGCGGTGGTGGTCCCTGCCGTCGCCGCCCGGATGCGCTCCTCGAGCAAGCGGGTGACCACGCGCTCGGCCGCCGCCAGACCACCGTCGAGGAAGACCGCCCCGATCACCGCCTCCATCGCATCGGCCAAGATCGAGGCCTTCTGCCGTCCGCCCGTCTGCTCCTCACCGCGCCCGAGCCGCAGAAACGCACCGAGCCCGGCGCGCTGCGCCGCCTCGGCCAGCCCCGCCTCGTTGACCACGGTCGCGCGCAGACGCGACAGGTCGCCCTCGCGCGCGTCCGGCAGCGAGCGCATCAAGGCATGGCCGACCACCAGGTTGACCACGGCATCACCGAGGAACTCGAGCCGCTCGTTGTTCGGCGGCGGCGCCGCGCTCCCCGTCGCGCCGTCCTCCTCGTGGACCCGGGAGCGATGCGTCAGCGCCCGACGCAAACGATCGCCGCGCACGAAGTGATAGTCGATCGCCGCGAGCAGGGCGTCGTACTCGGCCGTCATGCGCGGGTGGTCTCCAGATACTGCGCGATGGCCTGCTGCAGCGTGACGAGCTGCCGCTGGGTCAGCCCACAGTCGACGAACTGCAGCTCGGCCTGCAGCTCGAGCACGACCTGCTCGACGATTTGGCCCGAGGCCGCCGCCGAAGCCACCCCTTGGGTCGCGTGCTCGACGCGGTTGGCGACCATCACGATCGCCGACTCGACCGAGCGGGGACACGGACCGCGAAAACGCGGCAGCTCCTCGCGAGCACCCGGTGCCGGCGCCATGCCGGGCGGACGCCCCATCAGCTCCGTCATCGGCAGCGTGCCGTGGTGCTCGGCGATCAACGTCGTGACCTCCGCGGGCAGGTTATGAGCAGCCGCGAGCACCAGACCCGCCTCGACGTGCGCCCGCCGCCGCTCCGCCAGCGCCTCGAGCTCCCGTCCACCCGCGAGCGACTGCGGGCCGGCCTCGAGCTGACCCAGATCGTGCAGCAGGGCGCCGACGCGCGTCAGCGCCCGATCAGCCCCGAGCGCCTGGGCGGCGCGGTCAGCGAGGTTGACCACTCGCACGCTGTGCGAAAAGACCTGCGGCAGCCGCTCGCGCAGCAACCGCATCAGCGCGTGATCGAAGTCGCCGAGCACCATGAGCTTGCCGCGCGAGGCCTGCCCGACCCAGCGCTGCACGAAGGGCAGCACGAGCAGCGCGACGAGGCCCGCGATCAGGCCACCGAGCAAACCCTGGGCCGAGGACCACAGCTCGGCGTAGGTCTGCGGCCGTCCTTCCGCCGCACGGGCGGCCTCGCTGGCGAAGGCCTGCGCCAGACCGATGAGCACACCGGCCGCGGCCACGGCGCCACCGCGCCGGCGCCGCACCACCAGGGCCGCCACCACGCCGCCACCCGCGCCAATGACGATCGTCCCGAGATCGAAGTAGAAGACGAAGGCCATGCAGGTGGCCGTGGCGATCGCGGCCAGCACCGCCGGCGCACGGCCGTAGACCACGGCGATGATCAAGGCGCTGCTGGCCAGCGGTAGCACGCCCACACCCACCGGCCAGAGCGCCAGCACCAGCTTGCCGCTGGCGACGAGCACCACCATCACACCGTAGATCACGGCCAGCGGCTTGAGGCTGACGAAGACCGTGGGGCAGAGCATGCGCGCGGCGGCGCTGAAGACCAGCAGCAGCGCCGCCACCAGGCCGAAGCGACCGAGGTGCCGCTGAAGCCACGGCAGCCCGGCCAACGCCGCCTCGCTGGCACGCAACGCGTAGAACGCCCGCGTGTCGATCACCTCACCGCGGGCAGCGAGCACGGACCCGCGTCGGATCAGGACGATCTTCAGCCCCGTCACCTGCGAGATGTCTGCGATGAATTTGTCGTTCTCGCGGGCATACGACAGGTTGGCGGGGAGCCGCTGCAAGATGTACTCGATCACCTCGGAGCGCACGCGCGGATCCGATTTGAAGAAGAACTGCTTGGCGCCGAGCGCGATCTGCTCGCGCAGCGCGGAGAAGCGATGCAGCTGCGCCACCGCGCGCACGAGGTAGCGACCGCCGGTGAGCAGCCGCACCTCCGCCTTCTCGCGCGGGAACTCGGTGTCGGCGACGACGCCAGCCGCATAGAGCGGGGCCAGCAGCTCGAAGCAGCCTCGCACCAGCGCCTCGATCTCGGCTCGGCGCTCGAGCGCCACCGACTGCGGTGCCCGCTCCGTGGCCCCGCCATCGAGCGCCGGCTCACCCCCATCGCGCCGAGCGCCACCGTCGGCGGCTGCCAAGTACCAGGCCTCGGAATCCGCGCCGCCCGTCTCCGGCCAGCCCCACGCCGAGACCGGCCGCTCCAGCACGGCGTTGAGGATCTGCTCCTTGGCGGCGGCCAGGACCGCATCGTCCTGCTCGTAGATCGGCACGTAGCTCTGCTGCGCCTCGATCGCCTCGGCGGCGTGAGTCTCATGCAGATCGAGCACTGCGTCGGCCTCGGCGCGGAGCGTGAAGCGCGCCGTCGCGCCCTTGGCCGGCCGGCCCTCGTCGAAGAGACGCTCGGTCACGGCCTCGACGCCGAGCAACAGGCCGGTGGTGAGCAGCGGCAGCAACCACCACTTGAGACCGCCGCCGTGCAGCACGCGGCGCAGCGCGTCCAGCCGCATCAACATCCCTCGTGGCAGGGTTCGGCGGGACCATGGCGGCGCGCGCCAGCGGTGTCGGCGACGCCGAGTTGCGGCAAGGCAGCCGTCACGGGCGGCGGCGTTGCGTGCGGAGGGTCCGCTCGAGGGTCACGGAGTCGGCCAGCGGCTGGGTGACGCGCAGACCCGAGACGACCCCGGCCAAACAGGCGCGTACCGCGTCGTCGGCGCCCGAGACCTCGGGGGCCATCACATAGCCGCTGCGATGCACCCTGATCCGCAGCCGGGCCTCGGCCCGCGGCCCCGACTGGCGACCGAAGCAGCCCAGCAGCCGATCGGTCAGCCCATGGAGCAGGCGATCGACTTCATCGTCGACCGCGCGCCGCGCGAGCAGCTGCGGCGAGACCCCGCCGTCGACGGGCACGCGCCCGTCGAGCCCCGCCGCGGCCGCACCACCGTCGCCGACAGCGCCGTCAGGCGGCCCGACAGCCGGCGCCTCGTCCGTTGGCCACGAGGGCTCGTCCGCCGCGCTCGGCACCTCTTCCGGCGCCGGGCGCAGCGCGGCGCGCGACCCGCCCGCCGCATTGCCCTGCGGGCTCATCTGCGCGCCCGGACGATCGGCGGCCGCGGCTGGTGCTCGTGAACGGCAGCCCGCCAAGGCGAGGCCGACCCCCATCAGCACGAAAACCCGCAAGTCCTGGCCGGTACGCATGCGAAGGATGCTACGGCGGCGCCCGCGCCGACGCCAAGCGAATTTGCCACGACCTGCCTCGGGCTGCACCTGCCGCGGGCTGCACGTTGCGCGCCCTGGGCGCTTTCGGTAGCATGCCGCGTCCGCAGCCGGAGCGGGACCACGAGGCTCATGTCGGTCGACGCACTCGCGCCAGGAACCGTCGTCGGCGGGCGCTTCAGAGTCGAGCAGCTGCTGGGCGAGGGCGGCCTCGGGGCGTTGTATGCGGCCCTCGATCAGCAGACCCAGCAGTCAGTGGTGCTGCGCGTGCTCGCCAGCGAGGTCGCGCACAGCGAGACGCTGATCGAGCGGCTGCGCCCGCAGATCAATCTCGCCTGTACACTGGTCCACAAGAACCTTGCCCGGGTGATCGGCATCGGCAAGGAGGGAGGCCTCCACTTCGTGGTCGGCGAGCGCGTCGACGGCGTGAGTGTGCGCGAGCTGATCGCGCGCCAGCGCGCGAGCGGACGCACGCTCGGCCTCAAGACCGCCTACAACATCGTCGCGCACGCCTGCAGTGCGCTGCAGGCCGCTCACGAGCTGGGCAGCGTCCCGCTGATCCACGGGCTGCCCGGTCCAGGCGCGTTGATCGTCGCACCCACCGGCCGGGTCAAGCTCACCGATCTCGGGCTGGTGCCGACCTGGGCCACCGCCGGTGCCCGGGCCTTCGACCGCCTGGGCGATTGTCTGTTCGCGGCCCCCGAGCTGCTGCGCGATCCGCGACGCGCGGGGATCGGGGCCGACGTCCACGTCATCGGCCTCTTGCTGCGGGAGCTGCTGGCGATCGATCCGCTCTCCGACGTGCCGCCGGACGAGCGCCAGGCGCGATTGCCCGAAGGGATCGCGCCGATCGTCGCGCGCTGCACCGCCGCTGATCCGCGGGCCCGCTATGCCACCTTGGAGGCGATCAAGACCGACCTCTACGCGGCGCTGCAACGGGCGGAGGAGGCCGGGGACACCGTCGGGTCCGGGGCCGCGCCCGCGCCTGCGCCCGCGCCCGCCCCTCCGCTGCCGGCCGCCGCGACCGCGGCGCCTCGACCGCGAACCCTCGGCCCCGAGCGTCGTCCCCCGCCGGCCGCCGCGCCACCGCTCGCGCCCGTCCGCTCGACGCCGCAGGCGCGCGGGCCACTGGTCGCGGAAGCGAGCCTCGAGCAGCTGCTCGCCGACACCTCCGGCGGTGACCCGACCGAGTGCTGGGTCGTCCATCGCAACCGGCTCGATTTCGGGCCCTTCACGGCGGCCGATTTGCGTCAGCGCTTGTACCGCGGCGAGTTCGGGCCCGACGATCTAGCGATCGACCAGACGACGGGCGCCCGCGGCCCGCTGCGCCGACAACCGGCCTTCGAGCAATTCGTGCGGGTGCTGGATCGCCATCAGCACGAGCAGACGGCCCAGCGCACGCTCCACGAGACGCACCAGCGCGACAAGCGCCGACGCGCGACGGTGATCGTCGTGGTGGCGCTGTGCCTGGTGCTGACGGCCGCGGTCGGCGGCACGATCTACCTGCGGCTGCGCCACCCCGTGACGAAGGAACGCATCGTCAAGGTCTACCGCGATCGCAACCATCCCTCGGGGCCCTCGATCAACGGCATCAAGTTCTCGTGGAGCGCCGAGTCCCCGACGCAGGCGGCGGCCCGCCGGCGGCAACAACGCAATCGCCCGCGACGCGCCGCCGACGCGCCCTCCACGGCCCAGGATCCGGCCGACGAGGTCACTTACCTCGGCGATGCCTCGAAGAGCGGCGGCGACCAGTTGCTCTCCCAGCAGCAAATCCAGAGCGCGATCCGCGACCACCAGCAGCAGCTCGTGCCGTGCATCGTCGATCAGGCGCGGGTGGACCCGCGACTGCGCCAGGTGGCGATCGACTTCGGTGTACGCGGGTCCGGCGAGGTGAGCTACGTCAAGGTCAACGGCGAGAGCAGCGGCAGCTTCCACGGCTGCATCGCGCAGCGGCTGCAGCGGGTCCGCTTCCCGGCCTACGACGGCGCCGTCACCCACGCGAGCTTCAAGATGTCGTTGGAGTATTGAGCGGGGGGATCGCCCCTACCCCGCGGCGTCCGGCGCTCCGCCCCGAAAGCCCGTGGCCTCGCCCGCGGTCTCGATGCGCAGGGCGAAGATGCGGGCCAGGTCGACGAAGAAGCGCTCCCCGCGCTCGCTCTCGGCCACCACGAAGGCCGCCTTGAGCTGCAGCCGACGGACCCGGTCGATCGTCAGCAGCGTACCGTCCCCGCCGACCAAGAGGGTCGCGCCCTGCCGCCCTTCGAGGCGAAAATTCCCGTCCTTCGATCGCGCCGCCCCGGCCTCACGCAGCACCTCGGCGAAGGTCTCCTTGTCCATCGTCAACCCCTTGCGTCCTCGCTCCGGATGGCCGCCTGCGCGGCGACCCCGGGCGCGTCAATCGGCGTGACCCTCGGCCACGATCATCGCGGCCGCCAGGTCACGCTCGTGGGTCAGGGTCACCAGCACGCGCGCGATCCCAGCTCCCGCGCGACCTCGGCCGCCCGCCCGCTCAAGCGCACCTGCGGCGCCCGCGACGCGCTCGAGACGACCTCGAGCTCATGCCAGGTCAGGCCACGCGGCACGCCGAGCGCCTTCAACAGCGCCTCCTTGGCCGCGAAGCGCGCGGCGTAGTGCTGCGCCGGGTGCGTGTAGCCCGCGCAGTACGCGCGCTCGCCGGCGGTGAACAGCCGCCCCAGCAGGCGCTCGCCGTAGCGCTCGATCATGCGCGCGAAGCGCGAGACCGTCACCAGGTCGAGACCGATTCCAAGCACCATCTGTCGCGGCTCCCAACCTCAGCGCTCCGTTGCGTCGCTCCATCCCGCCAGGCGGCGTTGCTCGCTCCGGTGCGTGCTCACAGCGCTACAAGGCTGCTCCGCGCGCTCCTCGCTCGCGCCTTGCCTGACGGGCGTCTCAACACAACGGAGCGGTGGGTCTACGCGGCTGCCCGTGCGCGATCGACTGCCCCACGCGCTCGCGATCAACCCGCCTGGCGCGCACAGGCCCGCTGCAACACGGCGGCCAGCTCGTCGGCCAACGCGCGGATCTGCGGCTCGCTGGGCCCCTCGACCATCACGCGCGCCTTGTGTTCCGTCCCCGAATAGCGCACCAGGACGCGCCCCTCCGCGCCCAGGCTGGCCTCCGCCGCGGCAATCGCCCGGGTCACGTCGCTCAGCTCCTCGAGCGGACGCCGCTGCGCGACCTCGACGTTGACCAGCACCTGCGGATAGCGCGTCATCACCCGTGCGAGCTCCGAGACCGGCTTGCCCTCGCGCAGCATCGCCGCCAGCACCTGCAGCGCCGCCAACGTGCCGTCACCCGTCGTGGCGTGGTCGAGGAAGACGAGGTGACCCGATTGCTCGCCGCCGAGGTTGAAGCCCCCGCGCCGCATCTCGTCGACGACGTAGCGATCGCCGACCGCCGTGCGACGCACCTCGCCGCCCAAGCCGCGGATGCAGCGCTCGAGCCCGAGGTTGCTCATCACCGTGACCACCAGTGTGCGCTGCGCCAGCGTGCCCGCCGCCAGCATCCGCCGCGCGATCAGCGCCATGATCGCGTCGCCGTCGACCACCTGGCCATATTCGTCGACGATGATCACGCGGTCCGCGTCGCCGTCCAGCGCCACGCCGAGCTGCGCCCCGTGCTCGATCACCGCGCGCTGCACCTGCCCCGGATGCAGCGCCCCACAGCCGTCGTTGATGTTGCGGCCGTTGGGCTGCACCCCCAGCGACACGACCTCGGCGCCGAGTTCCTCGAAGACCACCGGGGCCAGCCGATAGGCGGCGCCGTTGGCGCAATCGACGACGATCCTGATCCCGTCGAGCGTCAGGTCCGGGGGAAAGGTGTGCTTGAGGAAGGCGATATAGCGCCCATCGACGCCCGGGATGCGCGTCACGCGGCCGACCTGATGGGCGGGCACGCGGTGCTGATCGAGGGCGCCCGAGGCCAGCAGCTGCTCGATCTCGAGCTCTCGCGCGTCGGGCAGCTTGAAGCCGTCCGCGGCAAAGATCTTGATGCCGTTGTCCTGGTAGGGGTTGTGACTGGCGCTGATCACCACGCCGGCCTCGGCACGCATGCTCGAGGTCAGATGCGCCACACCCGGAGTGGGCAGCGGTCCGCAGAGCCAGCAATCGGCGCCCATCGAGCAGATGCCGGCAGCCAGCGCGGTCTCGAACATGTAGCACGAGCGGCGCGTGTCCTTGCCGACGACGATTCGTCGCTGGTGCCCATCGTTGCGGAAGAGGAACGCCACCGCCCGCCCGAGGTCCAGCGCGGTCTCGACCGTCATCGGCGGCACGTTGGCCACACCGCGAATTCCATCGGTTCCGAATAGCTTGCGCATCCCCACCCCCGCGGCGCCTGATCGCCGCCAGCCCGCCGGCCTCCCGCGCTCCGGTCAGCGGGCGCGACGATGGAGCTGCGGTCGGCGCCCTGTCAAGGGGCTGACGCGCGGCGGATCGCGTCGGCCACGCGCACCGCCGGAAGGAGCTCACCCACGTCATGCAAGCGCACCCCGTCGGCCCCGCGGATGACCGCGACGGCGGCGGCGCCACAGGTGCCGATCAGCCGCTCGGCGACCGACTGGCCGGTGACCGCGCCAATGAACGACTTGCGCGACGGACCGACGAGCAGCGGGTAACCGACCTCCTCGCGGATGCGACCAAGGGCGTCCAGCAGCACCAGCGTCTGATCGGCGCGCTTGCCGAAGCCGAGGCCGGGATCGACCCAGATGCGATCGGGGCGCACGCCGGCCGTGATCGCCCGCCGCACGCGCTGCTTGAGCTCCACGATCACCTCGGCCACGACGTCGCCGAAGACGATTTTCTCCTGCATCGTCGCCGGTAGACCGCGCAGGTGGCCGAGCACCACCGTGGCCTCCGCGGCTGCCACTACGCTCAGCATCTCACCGTCGAGCAAGCCACCGCTGACATCGTTGACCAGCGTGGCCCCGGCGGCCAGCGCCGCGCGCGCGACCTCGGCCTTGTAGGTGTCGATCGCGATCGGCACCCTGAGGCGTCCGGCCAGCGCGCGGATCACCCGCAAGACGCGCTCGAGCTCCTGCGCCAGGGGCACCGGCTGGGCGCCCGGTCGCGTCGACTCGCCACCGACGTCGATGACCTCGGCGCCCTGGTCGGCGAGGGCCAGCGCATGAGCCACCGCGGCCTCCACCGTGGGGTGGCGCCCACCCTCGTGGAACGAGTCCGGCGTCACGTTGACCACGCCGAAGACGCAGGTGCGGGACCAGTCCCAGGGCAAGGGACCGAGCTTCACCGGGGGAAAGACGAGCGTCACGCCTGTTTGGGGTCGGTCGAAAGACCCGGGGCGGCGATCAGGGGCCCCGCCACGCCGGGCTTGGCCCGGCCTTCGGCGTCCTTCCCGCCACCTGCCACGGCGCCGATCGCTGCCGGCACGGGACGTGGGCGCAGCGGCCGCGCGGCGATCACGTCGTCGATCTGCTGCCCATCGAGCGTCTCGACCTCGAGCAGAGCGGCCGCCAGCGCGTCGAGCTGGACCCGGCTGCGCTCGATCACCTGCCGCGCCTGCTGATGGGCAGCCTCGACGATGCTGCGCACCTCCGTGTCGATGTCCTCGGCGGTCCGCTCGCTGTAGTCGCGCGCGCGCCCCAGCTCGCGGCCGAGGAAGATCGGCTCCTCGCGCTTGCCGTAGGCCAGCGGACCGAGCTTCCGGCTCATGCCCCACTCGCACACCATCTTGTGCGCGATGTCCGTCGCGCGCTCGATGTCGTTGCCCCCGCCGGTCGAGACCTCGCCAAAGACCAGCTCCTCGGCCACGCGCCCGCCCATCAAGATCGCGATCAGCGTGCGCGCATAGGTCTCGTTGACGCTCATCCGATCCTCTTCCGGTAGCTGCTGCGTCAGACCGAGCGCCTGCCCCCGCGGAATGATCGTGACCTTGTGCACCGGGTCGGCCTGGGCCATCGACTTGGCCACCAGCACATGTCCAGCCTCGTGAAACGCCGTGTTGCGCTTCTCCTTCTCCGAGATGAACAAGGAGCGTCGCTCCGATCCCATCAGCACCTTGTCCTTGGCGTACTCGAAGTCGTGTTGCTCGATGTGGTCCTTGTTGGTCCGCGCCGCCTGCAGCGCCGCCTCGTTGACCATGCTCTCGAGGTCCGCCCCGGAGAAGCCGGGCGTCCCGCGCGCCAGCAGCGCCAGATTGACGTCCGGGCTGGTCGGCGTGCGCCGCGTGTGGACCTGCAGGATCGCCTCGCGCCCCCGCACGTCCGGCCGCGGCACGGTGATGCGCCGATCGAAGCGCCCCGGCCGCAGCAAGGCCGGATCGAGCACGTCGGGCCGATTGGTCGCGGCGATCAGAATCACGCCCTCGTTGCTCTCGAAGCCATCCATCTCGACCAGCAGCTGATTGAGCGTCTGCTCGCGCTCGTCGTGCCCGCCGCCGAGGCCGGCGCCGCGGTGCCGCCCGACCGCGTCGATCTCGTCGATGAAGATGATGCACGGCGCGTTCTTCTTGCCCTGCTCGAACAGGTCACGCACCCGCGAGGCCCCGACCCCGACGAACATCTCGACGAAGTCGGAGCCCGAGATCGAGAAGAAGGGCACACCCGCCTCGCCCGCGATGGCTCGCGCCAGCAAGGTCTTGCCGGTGCCCGGAGGCCCGATCATCAGCACGCCCTTGGGGATGCGACCGCCGAGCCGCGTGAAGCGCTTCGGATCGCGCAGAAACTCGACGATCTCCTGCACCTCGTGCTTGGCCTCTTCGGCCCCCGCGACGTCGGCGAAGGTCACCTTGTGGTGGTGGTCGGAGAGCAGCTTGGCCCGCGACTTGCCAAAGCTCATCGCCTTGCCGCCACCCGCCTGCAGCTGGCGCATGAAGACGAAGAAGATGACGAAGATGAAGATCATCGGCAGCCATGACACCAGCATCGACTGCCAGAAGCCGCCCTCCTCCCGCTCCTCGATGGCGTAGGGGATGTTGGCCTTGTCCAGCCGCTCGCGGAGCGCGCTGTCGAGCTCCTGCCCGGTCGTGCGGACCCGTCGGTCGGCGTACTCGATGGTGTAGCGCGTGCCCTTGACCTGAACCTTGCGGATCTTCTCCGGGCTCTTCGCGACGTCCTGCACGAACTCCGAGAAGTCGATGCGCCCGTCGTCCCGCGTCGGCGTGGCGAACAGGTGGAACACGCTCACGAACATCAAGATCAGCACGACCCACAGCAGGACCGTCTTGTGCGACTGCTTCAAACGCGACCTCCGCTGGACGAATTATTAGCGCAGGCCCCCGCAGCGTCAACCAACGCCGGCACGAAGGGGCTGGCGGCCACCCGGCACGAGGGGCGGGTCGAGGGCGAAGTGGAGCCTGGCCTCGTCGGGTCCCGGGGTGTAGCCGGCCGCGCGCCGCAGCCCGAGCACGAGCAACACCTCGCGGTCGCTGGCCACTAACAGCACCGCGCCGCGCTCGGCGCGCGGTACCTTGCGGTCGATCAGCAGCCGGTGGACGCGGCGATGGCGCGCCTCGCCGATGGCGATCCGGTCGCCCGGCCGGGGCGCGCGCAACGCGAGCCCGCGCTCCAGACAGCGCGCCGGCAGCACCTCGGCCGGCGGCGCCGACTCGCCCGCGGGGAGGCGACGCAGCAGCAGGGTGCGGCCGTCGCCCAAGGGCCAGCGCCCCTCGCCGGCGACCGGGACCTCGTGGGTCGGGGGCTGGGCCGTCGCCGCCCCGCGGGGCGCCAGCAGCAGCGTGTCGTAGCGCCGCTCGGCGCGCACCAGCGGCAAATCGAGCGTCTCGCTGCCCGCTTGCCCTCGCAGCAGCACCACCAGCCGCTCGACGTGCGCGCGGGTCAGGCGGCGCGTGCTGCCGACGCTCTCGGCAAAGGCCAAGCGCAGCACCCGGTGCAGCAGCCCCAGCGGCAGCTCGCGCAGGCCCGCCAGCCGCAGGCCACCGCTGGCGCGATGACGCGCGAAGAGCGTGCGCGCCAGCGCATCGAGCGCCTGATCGTCTTCACGGCAATGCTGCGCCAGCCGCCCGAGCGCCGCCGCGAGCGCCGGGTTCTCGCCGGCCAAGAGCGGCAGCAGCGTGTGGCGCACCCGGCTGCGCAGATAGCGTGGATCCGCGTTGCTCGGATCGACGAGCGCGGTCAGCGCGCGGGCTTGCAGGTGCGCCAGGACCTCGGCGCGGGTGACGCCCAAGAGCGGCCGCACCAGCAGCCCCTCCGCCGACGCCATCGCCGACAACCCGCCGACCCCACTGCCGCGCAGCAAGCGCATCAGCACGGTCTCGGCCTGATCGTCGGCCGTGTGGCCGAGCGCCAGCCACTGCGCCTGGCAGGCCCGCGCCTCGTCCAGCAGCAAGGCGTGGCGCGCCAGGCGGGCCCGCTCCTGCAGGTTCCCGGCGCCGGCGTCCAGTCCGCTCACCGCGCGCACGACCACCTCGGCCCCCAGCGCCGCGGCTTGAGCGGCGGCCTGGTCGGCCTGCGCCGACGACTCGGGGCGCAGGCCGTGATCGACGTGGACGGCGCGCACGCGTAGTCCACGCTCGCGGCCCAGGGCCAGCAACAGATCGAGCAAACAGAGCGAATCCGGCCCGCCCGAAAAGGCAACCACCCCGCGACTGCCCGCCGGCAGCAACTGATGGGCATCAGCCCACCGGCGCAGTCGCGCTAGCAGCGCCGCGCCTGGCGCTCGTTCGGCTCCCGACATGCTCCGACAGGCTCCTAGCCGCGGCCTTTGCCCCGCACCGTGGCGCCTGAGGCACTTTCCAGCGCGAGTAGCACGGCCTGGCGCGTCGTGCCGCTCACCCGCACCAGCTTGCGTCGACCTCGGCTGCCGGTGAGCAGCGCGACCTCCCGGGCGCTCACCCCCAGGGCCTCGGCCACCAGCGCGACGACGGCCAGGTTGGCGGCGCCTTCGACCGGCGGCGCGGTCACCGCCACCTTGATCGCGGCGCCGCAGAGCGGACCAAAGCGCGGGCGCGACGCCCGCGGCTGCACCTGGAGCTGCAAGGTCACGCCGTCGTCGTGCTCACGAATCGCCGCCGGGCTGCCGTCAGACGCGACCACGGCGCACGCTGGCCGGGCCCTATCGCCGGCGCCCGCCGAGCTCCGCCGCACGGTGCGCGGCGACCTCGACCGCGTTGATCAGGGTGGTGCGCAGACCGCCCTTCTCCAGCTCGTGGACCGCAGCGATCGCCGTCCCGCCGGGCGAACAGACCATGTCTTTGAGGCGCCCTGGATGCTCCTTGGTCTCGATCGCCAGCTTGGCCGCACCGAGCACCGTCTGGCAGGAGAGCGCGTGGGCATCGCCGCGCGACAACCCCGCCTTGACGCCGGCGTCGCTGAGCGCCTCGATCACCATGAAGATGTAGGCGGGACCGCTGCCGCTCAGGCCCGTGACGGCGTCCATCAGCGCCTCATCGACGACCACGCTCAGCCCGACCGACTCGAAGATGCGCCGAGCCACGTCGAGGTCCGCGTCCGTGGCGTGCGTCCCGGACGACAGCGCCGTCGCGCCCTCGCGCACCAGGCTGCAGACGTTGGGCATCGTGCGCACGACGCGGGTCCCCGGCCGCAGCCGCGCCTCGATGCTGGCGATGGTCACGCCGGCGGCGATCGAGATCACCAGCGCGTCGGCCTCGATCGTCTCGCGCACCTCTTCGAGCACCGTGGCGATGATCTGCGGCTTGACCGCCAACACCACCACGGCGGCGCCACGCGCTGCATCGTGGTTGCTGGCCGAGGTGTGAATGCCGTAGCGCTCCCAGCAGGCCGTGCGCTGCTCGGCCCGCGTGTCACTGGCCACGAGCTGATCGGCAGCGACGCGATCGGCCTCGATCAGCCCCCGGATCAACGCCTGGCCCATGTTGCCAGCGCCCAAGAAAGCTATTTTGCCGTCGATTCGCATGTCTCTCTCAGTCCGGGTGCGTCTCTCAGACGGGATGCAAGAGCGCCATGGCCGCACGATCGCCGAGGTGCCTGATCATCAGCGCCTCGACCGCCCCCGCCACGCGCTCCCGCTCGGCGTCGTCCTCGTAGATAAACTCGATGCCCATGCCAGCGTCCGGGCGAACGGGATCGCGGTTCGCCTGATCTTCGGTCACCACCCACTTCACGCGACCGCGCAACGACAGCGGCGGACCGAGCTGAGGCACCACCAAGGTGAAGATGAACTGGGTCCCGGCCGCCAGCGGACGGGCAGTCTTGATGAAGGTGCCGCCCCGCGAGATGTTGCGCGTGTAGTCGTAAAAGAAGGTATTAAGGCGCTTGTACTCGACCTTGAGCTCGATGGGCGTGCGCGGCGTGGCGCGCTGTTCGTGACTACCGGAGCTCATAATCGACTGTTCCGCTGAGGGGCGTGACCACTATGCGCGGGGCGCCCAAGAGGGTCAAGGCCATGCTCGGAGGGGTGGCTGCAGCGTTTCGGCGCGCCCGCGGCCGCTGGTGGGGCCAGCGACGGGTGTGGGCCTGGCTGGTGCTCTTGGCGCTGGGCACCGTCGCCCTGCGCCGGTCGCCGCTCTTTGCCGTGCCGGGCTACGAGCTGGGCTTGTTGCTGGCCTTGGTGGGCAGCCTGGCCGGGGCCCATCTCGGATCGATCGTGGTCGCCGTGGCACGCGCCGAGCGCAGCGACCCCGCCGCCCCCGCACCGACCCTGCCGCGGCTCGTGGCGCGCGCCGTGGCCTGGGCGCTGCTGGTGCTGGTCCCACCCCTCTTGATCGCGCTGCTCAACGGGGTCACGACCCGCCTCTGCGATCTGGGGCAGGGCCTGGCCTTCTACGCCCTGCTGCCCGGGCTCAGCGCGCCGCTCGCCGCGACCGTCGGCGTGCTCTGCGGGCTGTGCTGCCGCCGTCCGGCCCGGGCGACCACCGCCGCCCTGCTGGTCGTGGTGGCCTCGTTCGGCGTCGCGCTCTTTCGCTTCTACGCCACCCCCGCGCTCTTCGCCTATGGGCCCTTCTTCGGTTACGTGGCAGGCCCACTCTACGACGAGGTCGTCGCCGTGCAGCCGGCGCTGCTCTTCGCGCGGGCCGAGCAGCTGGCGTGGACCGCTGCCGTCTGCGCCGCTGCGATGCACGCCTATCGCGCGCCGGGGGTCTGCCTGGCGCTGCCGCTTCCGCGCTGGCAGCGCCGCGCCAGCCCGGCGCTGCTCGCGCTGCTGCTGGTCGCGGGTGCACTGAGCTTCACCGCCCCCCGCCTCGGCGTCGTGGCGGAGGCCGCGACCATCACCACCGCCCTCGGCGGTCTACGACAGACGCCGCACTTCACGCTGGTCTACCCGCGCGAGCTCTCCGCTGCCCAGGTCGACCGCCTCGCCGCCGATCACGAGTTCCGTTATGCCCAGCTCGCCACCCGCCTGGGCACCACACCGGGCCGCGTGCGCGCCTACCTCTTTCGCAGCGCCGCCGAGAAGCGGGCGTTGATCGGTGGCGGCGGAGTCTTCGTCGCCAAGCCCTGGCGGCGCGAGATCTACATGATCGTGGGCGACGTCCCGCTACGCGCGCTCGGCCACGAGCTGGCCCACGTCTTCGCCGCCACGGCCGGCGATCCGCTGCTCGGCATCAGCGTGCGCTGGAGTGGCTGGGGCGGCCTCCGGATCTTGCCCCAGCCCAACCTCGGGCTGGTCGAGGGCTTCGCCGTGGCCGTGGCCGATTTGCCCGAGGACGAGCTGACGGTCCACCAGCGCGCCGCCACGCTGCTGCGCCTCGGCCTCGCCCCGCCGCTGGAGCGCCTGCTGGGCGTGGCGTTCCTGGCCACGGCGGGAGCGCGCGGCTATGCGCTCGCGGGATCGTTCTGTCGCCACCTGCTCGAGCGCTTCGGCGCCGCGCGCTTGCTCGCGCTCTATCGCAGCGGCGGCGACTTCCAGGCGAGCTACGGCCAGTCGCTCGGCGCGCTGGCCGAGCCCTGGCGGCGGCGTCTGGCCGCGCTCGCCCTCGACCCGCGGCAGTTGGCCGGGGCGCGACGCGCCTTCGCCCGCCCGGCGATCTTCGCGCGGGCCTGCCCGCACGAGGTGGCCAACCTGCTCGTCGTGGCCACCCAGGCGCTGCAAAGGGGTGGCGGCGCGCAGGCCGTGCCGCTGCTGCGCCGCGCCTGCGCGCTCGACCCCGCCTCGGCGCCCACGGCGCTGGTCTGGGTCGATGCGGTCGAGCAGAGCACCGGGCCCGCGCCCGCGCTCGCGCTGCTCGAGCGCCTGGCCGCGCGGGGGCCCCTCGGCGACCCCGGCGATCCCCGCGCGCCACACAAGGCGGGCGACCTGCTGTGGTCGCTCGGACGCACCCCCGCGGCGCATACGCGCTACGCCCTGGCGGCCGCGCGCGCCACGGCCGCCAGCGAACGACGCCTGCTGACCCTCAAACGCTTGGCCTTGGACCAGAGCGGCGAGCGCCGCGAGCTGCTGCGGCGCTATCTGCTGCCCTCGCCCACACCCGTCTCCGAGGGCGAGGCCCGCGCCCGAGCCGTGCATCTGGCACACGAGCTGGCGCGCGCCTGGCCGAGCTCGGGGCTCGGCTTCTACCTGGTCGGCCGCCAGCTCGCGAGCACCACCGACGGCTGCGCCGACGCCCTCGCGCCCCTCGAACGCGCGCTGGCCCTCGGCCTGCCCGATGACGACTTCGTCGTCGAGGCGCTGCTGATCAGCGCACGCTGTGCCACCTGGGCCAGCCAGCTCGACCGGGCGGCGCGGGCCTTCGCGGCGCTGCGGACCCGCCAGGGCCGCACGGGTGCCGCCCTGCTCGAGCAGGTCGCCGACGGCCTGGCGCGGCTACGCTGGTTGCGGAGCGGAAGCGCCACGCTGGGGCGGGCCGACCCCGCTCGGCGCGGGGCCGGCCGACGTTGTTACCAGGAGACCTTGAGGTAGTAGTTGACGGTGCCGGAATAGGCGGAGCTGTAACCGAGGACCTTGATGTAGACCGTCGCCGCCGCGGGTGCAGTATAGGTGACGCGCTCGAGCGCGCCTGCCCCACGCGTCACGCCGCTCGCCACCTTGGTCGTGCCGGGGTTGTAGATCTCGACATCGTAGTCCTTGCCGCTCGCCGGGCGCAGGTCAACGGTGAGCGTCTGGCCGGCGGCCAAGGTCACCTTGTAGTAGTCGACATCGGAGGAGGACGAGATCTTTCCGCTCTTGACCGTGCCCGCCGAGGCGATCGCGTTGGCGCTCGCCGTCGTGCCGTTCGACTCGCTTTCGGCGCTACACGTCCCGCAGCTCAGCGTGCCGCCGCAGCCGTTGGATACGCTGCCGCAGACTGGCGCCAGCGCCGCGCAGGTCGTCGGGGTGCAGCAGCTCCCGCTGTTGCAGACCTGCGAGGCCCCGCAGCCGCAGGTCAGCGTGACGCCGCAGCCATCGGACTTGCTCCCGCACTGCCCTGCGAAGTCCACCGCGCAGGTCTTTGGCGTGCAGCAGCTCCCGCTGTTGCAGACCTGCGAGGCCCCGCAGCCGCAGCTCAGCGTGACGCCGCAGCCATCGGACTTGCTCCCACACTGCCCCGCGAAGTCCACCGCGCAGGTCTTTGGCGTGCAGCAGCTCCCGCTGTTGCAGACCTGCGAGGCCCCGCAGCCGCAATCCTGAGGGCACGAGCTGCACGATTCGCCCTCGTGGCTGCTCGTGGGGCCATCGCAAACCCCGTTGCCACAGACCGGACACGCGCCACACTCCTGCGGGCAGTTGCGGCAGTTCTCCCAGTAGGCTTCATCGTAGCCAGAGTTGTCACTCACGACGAAGGGCGAGCAGGTGCCGTCGCCACAGACGGGCACCTCGGGCAGCAGGAAGGTCCCCGACGGGCAGTCCGCCGGGCAGGTCGCGTAGGTGTACTCGGCGCCGGTGCAGATGCCGTCGCCACAGCCGCACTGCACCATCGCGCTGCGCAGGGCGACCGGTGATTCCGTCACCAGCGGCACGCACGTCGTATGACTCTGGTTGCAATCCTGATTGACCACCCCGAGCTCTTGCTCCGCGTTGGTGCCCCAGCACCAGAGCGACCCGTCGCTCCGCTTGCGCGCGCAGGTGAAGTCCAGCCCCGCGGAGAGCTCGCGCGTGTCCGACCCCAGCCCGCTGACCTGCGTCGGCGCGGTGACCGAACCGCCGACCGTACCGCTGCCCACCTGACCCTCGTCGTTGAGACCCCAGCACCACACCGTGCCGTCGAGCTTCCGCGCGCAGGCATGGCTGACGCCGAGCTCGACGTCGGCGACCGCCGTACCCAAGGCCAGCACCTGCACCGGGCTGAGGTTCGTCGCCGCACCGGCGCCGTTCTGACCATTGGCATTGTTGCCCCAGCACCAGAGCGAACGGTCGCTCCTGATGGCGCAGCCGAAGTCGTTGCTCAAGGCGACGCTGACCACGTTGCTCCCGAGCGCGGTCACCCGCACCGGCCAGCGTTGATTCGCCGTGAGCTCCCCGAGGCCGAGTCGGCCGTTGGCATAGGCGCCCCAGCACCAGAGCGTGCCGTCCGCCTTGCGCGCACAGCTGAAGTTCTCGCCCGCGGCGACATCGACGGCCGCGGTCCCGAGCGCCGTTACGCGGACAGGCAGCTCCCTCTTCTCCGTCAGGGTGCCATCGCCGAGCTGGCCCTTGGCGTTCTCGCCCCAGCACCACAGCGTGCCATCGGTCTTCAGGGCGCAGTCATGCACCGCCCCAACGCCGACCTTCTCGACCGACGCCAGTCCCTCCTCTTCGCATAGGCACCACAGGAACTCCCGATCGTTGGGACGTAGGAGACGCACGCCGTGCCCAGGAACCAAACACTCCCGTCGCGCCGTCGGGCGACGATGCGTGGTGACGCTGCCGCCTTGTTGGCATAGGCCGCCACCACATCGGTGAGCGGCTGGCTGTCCTCCGTCCTCACGGCATCGGGCCGCGGGCTCACCAGGTTACCCCAGCACTCGAGCTTCCCGTCGCTCTTGACTACGCAGTTCGATCCGCTCGTCGCCGCCGTATCGACGACGCAGCAGAAGCTGCCGACGTCGCAGTTGGTCCAGGTCGGACAGCGGCGCTGGGCGCTGTCGTGCAGGTTCAGGCCCATCGTGAAGGGGTTGCCCGCCTTGATGTCGAAGGTGGTGCAGCCGTTGACCGTCGCCTGCGCGGCCGTCGGCAGCGACCAGTCGCTGGCCCAGCTACAGCCGTTGTACGCGTTCGCGTACCAATCCGAGACCCACAGTCTGGGCAGGATGCCCTGCTCGAGCTGACCATCCGTCGCCACGTCCGGATAGGTCTTGTAGCCCGCTTCGCACTGATTGAGCTCGGCCGTCGAGAAGGCTGCCCCTCCGGTGCTGTTGCCACGGTTGTAGGGGCTGACGTAGACGCCGTTGCGGTTGGTCGCCGTCTTGAGCGCCAGCGCACCCAGGTAGTCGGCCTGCTTCGTCGTCACCCCGTCCAAGCGCAGGTCGCGCGGGTTGAGGTTCCAGGCCTCGTCCAGCGCGTAGCCGGTCCGGCTGCCCGCTGCGATGCGCTCGGGAATCGACCCGAGCCCGCCGGTGAGGAACTCGAAGTGCTGCGTCCAGGTGTTCCCGCCCCAGATCAGGCTCGAGATAAAGAAGGGCCGCGGCGACTGCGTGCCCTGCTTGAGCGCGTAGCCCGTGACGCCGTCGGCCAGCATCCCCTTGCCGCAGAAGTACTTCGCCTGGCCGTCGTTCGCATCCTTGAGCTTGAGGCAGAGGTACCGAACCCCGCCCTTGTCGGCATCCACCTCGAAGGTCTTGATCACCGTGCTGCCGACCGGCGTCGGGCTGAGCAAGAAAGGCCGGTAGGCGCGGTCGGCGCAAGCCAGCGCCCGACCCGCAAGCACGCGATAGACCACCGGCCCGCTGGCCTCGGTGAAGGTCACGGTGACCTCGACCCCGTTCACGTCCTTCACCACCTCGAGCCCTTGCTGCAGCGTGAGCAGCTTGGGCAGCACCAGGTCGACGGCCGTGCCGTTCGGCAGCGTGTAGGGCAGCCGCGTCGGGGGACAGAAGTTGTCCAACTCCCTGAAGGTGGCGGCCGAGAGATCCGAGATCACCGTGCTGGGCACGAACGCGTTGCCCACGTTGACGCTGTTCATCGCGTTCATCGCGTTCATCGCGTTCATCGCGTTCATCGCGTTCATCGCGTTCATCGCGTTCATCGCGTTCATCGCGTTCATCGCGTTCATCGCGTTCATCGCGTTCATCGCGTTCATCGCGTTCATCGCGTTCATCGCGTTCATCGCGTTCATCGCGTTCATCGCGTTCATCGCGTTCATCGCGTTCATCGCGTTCATCGCGTTGCCGCTGTTCGTCGCCGCCTGGCCGCGGCTCGCTGCCGGCGGGGTCAGGGCGCTGTCGTCCGCCCGGACCACCCCGCCGCCACAGGCAGGCCCGCCCAGGCCAGCAAGGCGACTCGAGGCGACGGCGCCACCGCGGCACACATTTCCCTTCTCTCAACCTTCGTGTTTAATTCCACCACACAATAGAACTGGGAAAAGGGTCCCGCGGCCCGACCATCCCCGATCATCCCCGGTGACGGTTCGCGACACCGGGTCCTGGCGCCTCAGGACTCTGGGCGAGTGCCGCAGCGTCTCGCCTGCCTCGGCCTGGTGATTCGCCCTTCGGCGACCCCAAGCGTCAGGTCGTAGAACCCCGGCACGCCGTGGCGATTGAGATGCCGTTCAGGTCGAGAAAGACCAACGTGGCGGCAGGCGGGGCTTGTTGCCGCGCGGGAGCTTCTGCGAGTGGAGGGTCGCGGAGGCAAGCGGCCCGAAGCGAAGGTCGCTGCGGTTGCGCGAGTGCCGACTCACGCCCGCGGTCGCGAACGCGGCGCCGCCGTAGCGAGCGGTTGCAGCCGTGCAGCTCGAGACTACTTTTCCTTCACTCCCCCCCCCCCGGCCGCCGCCTGGCACCGGTTCCTCGCTGCGGTCGGATGATGAGCGCCTCGCCGTCAGTTCGCCCTCGAGCAGGGTCTCCTTGTCGAATCGAGCAGCTCCAGGAGGGCCGCCCGATGATAAGCCGAGGCTGTTGCCGCGCGGGAGTCTTGATCGACCGTCGCTCCGAAACCGTCTCCACTACGTCAAGCGTCTCGACTCCCCTCCGATTCGTTCCAGCTGCGGTCGCGAGCCGGGGCGTGCCGAGCAGAGGGGGTCGACGGCGGCAGACGGGGACGCGATTGACCACGACGGCGCCGGGAGACGCTGCGTTCAGGGGCGTGACGGGGCCTTCGCGCGCCTGAACGCAGCCCCAGCTCACCATGGGGCGCGAGGCAGGACGGAGAGCGCGGCCGGACTGGCCTCAGCGCCTGGGCCGGAGCGGCGTACACCGCATCGCGTGGTCCAAAGACAAACTTGCGCCCCGGTGCCCTGCGCCGGCGCAGCAAGCGTCGCGGTAGCCCGAAAAGCTGCTCGGGTCCGCCGCGGTTGGGCCGCCCAAGGTGCGGCCGCGGCAACGGCCTCAGCCGCAGCTCGATCGGGCCGCTGCCGCCCTCGATGGGCTCGCGGTTGAGCGGCGCCTCGCGGCCGTAGAGGGCGAGGCCGTGGGCCTGGGGCCCCGGATCGACGACAAAGCGCAGGCGGTGCACGCCGCGCTGGAGACGGCCGAGCGCGGCGCCCTCGAGCAGGGTCAGCTCGCGCCAGGCCCCGAGGCCATCGTCGGCGGGGGCCTCCAACGCGGGGCCGACGCGTTGACCATCGAGCTCGAGGTGGGCCCGCGTCCAGCCCTCGGGTGGGGCGGCGGCCCCTGGATACTCCGACGAGGTTCGGACGCGCAGCACCAGGCGTCCGGAGACCGCCGGGACCCCGGCGAAGCGATACTCGAACCAGCCGGTGCGGCGACCGTAGGCGTGCACGAGCACGCCGCCATCCCAGGCCCCTGCCTCCTCGAAATAGGCCCGCCCGAAGCGCTCGACGGCGATCGGCAGCCGCCAGCTGCCGTCGATCGCGCGTCGCCAGCCGCGGTGCACGCCCGCCCAGCCGGCCAGCGCCACATGCGTCGGGTTGAGCAGCTCCCGCCCGCGCGCCGGGCCCAGCGCGGGGTTGCGGGCCTGAACCCCATCCCGCGCCACCTGGCGTGCGAAGCGCGCCAGCACGCGACGCACCGCCTGGTGGCGCCGATCACCCACCACGATGCGATAGGTGCCCTGCCACGGCAGCGGCGGCTGATAAATCCACGCCAGCGCCCCGCTGGCCCCGTCGAAGAACACGCGCTCGAGGAAGTGCGCGTGCCACAGCGCGCGCGTGGCGACCGCCGTCCGCTGGGCGAAGCCGAACTCGCCCCAGACCAGCGGCTTGCCCACGACGAAGTGCGCCAGCTGGGTGCGGTCATCGATGTAGCGCCGCAGCCGCGGCAGCGTGTTGCTCTGCAGGCGGGTCTCCGGATAGACGTGATGATCGCAGTAGGCGACCTCGGGGAGCGCACAGAGCGCGATCCACTCCTCGCGCTCGAGCGCGAGGTCGTAGCCGAGCACCCCAGGGACCACGAGCTGGCGCGCGCCGAGCCCACGCAGCGCGCGGGTCATCGCCACCACCCACTCGCGCCGCGCCGGCGCCGCCTCGGGTGTGCCGTGCATTTCGTTCTGCAGCTCCCAGGCCATGATCGTGGGGTCCTCGCCGTAGCGCACCCCGGTCAAGGGATTGACCCGCGTCACCAGCCGCCGCAGGTGCGCGAGAAACCAGCCCCGCACGCGCGCGTCGCTGAAGAAGCGATCGCCATAGCCATAGGCGCCCTGGTCGAACTGACCCGCCCAGCGCAGGTACATCGGGATCCCGCCGTAGTCGCCCCAGTGGTTGGAGAGCGTCAGGATCAAGCGCAGGCCGAGCCGGCGGGCCGTGACGAGCACCTGGTCGAGGTGCCGATAAGCGCCGTCGATCCAGCCCTCGGGACCGGCGCGAAAGGCGAAGTGCTCGCGCTGCCAGCTCGGCGCATCGACCGGCGCCTCGCCCAGCGCCCAGACCCGCGCGACGGTCATGCCGTCGGCCGCCACCGCGGCCAAGGTCGCCTCGGTGTGCGTGCGCGCCTCGGGGCCGTGGAGCAGATGCACGTTGGCGCCGACGAAGGCGAAGGGCGCCTCCCCGACGAAGAAGCGCGTGCCCTCGACGCGCACGAAGCCCGCGACCGGGGCGGCGGAGGGCTGCGACGCGGCAGCAGCAGGGGCAGCAGGGGCTGCAGGGGCTGCGCGGGCGCCGCCGCGGGGCACGAGCACGGCGCCAGCCAGCAGGGCGATGCAGCCTGCGGCGCGGCGGAGGGGCCCCGAACGCACGACCCTAGCCACGACGGGGCGACTGCAACGCTTGTTGTCGCCCGAGCGCCACGATGCGGTCCGCCACGCGCAGCGCGTTCGCCTCGATCGTCAGCGTGTTGGGGACACCGCCGCTGCTCGGCATGAAGCTGCCATCGGTGACGAAGACGTTGGGCGCGCTGTGGACCCGGCAATCGCGATCGAGCACCGACTGGCGCGGGTCGCTGCCGAAGCGGCAGGTGCCGGCCTGCAGCCACGGCGTCTGGCCGGCGCGCCGGGTGGCCACGGGCGACTCGCCGCCGAGCGCCCGCAGCAGCTCGAGACCGCGATCGACGAGCAGGCCCCCGACCTCGCGGTCCTGCGGGTGCTGCAACCGCAGGAAGCGCGCCACCGGCAGGCCCCAGCGGTCCTTGACGGTGGGGTCGAGGGTCACCCGCGACGCGGCCAGCGGCAGCGCCTCGGAGAAGACCTCGAGCTCGAGCACGCGCGCCTGGCGGTAGTGATGCCGCAAGGCATCCTTCAGCGCCGCGCCCCAGCGCAGTCGGCCGCCGGCGGTGGCCACCTGCTCCGCCCTGAAGATCGGGTTGCCATGCGGCAGCATGAAGCAAATGGTGCCGCCCTTGCGCCACGGCCGACCGTCGCGCTGCAGCAGGTAATAGTCTTGGAGCGAGCGATTGACGAAGGGCTCGCGCCAGTCCATCGCCTGCAGCCGCGGGTCGCCTCGATCGAGCTCGACCTCGGCGGCTCCGGCCCCGGTGAACATCAGGTGCCGGCCGACCTGGTCGTGCTGATTGCCCAAACCCTCGGGATGCGCCTTGCTCCGCGAGAGCAACAGCAGCCGCGCGGTCTCGATCGCCGAGCAGGCCACCACCACCACGGCCGTGCTGACGCGCTGCTCGCGGCCCTCGGGATCGCGATAGCGCACGGCGCGGGCCGCGCCGCTCTCGTCGGTCTCGATCGCGTGCACCATGCTCAAGGGCCGCACCTGGCAGTTGCCGGTGATCAAGGCCGGGGTGATCAGCGCCGCCAGGGCCGAGGACTTCGCGCCGGTTTCGCAGCCGTAGCTGCCGCACATCGGCTTGCGGCGGCAAGAGGCACGCCCGCTCCAGGGCCGCGAGAGGATCGCGCGGGCCGTGGGATAGCTGTGCAGGCCCAGGCGCGCGCAGGTCTCGTCGAGCAGGCCGGCAAAGCCGTGCTCGGCCAGCGGCGGCAGCGGCAAGGGGCGGCGAAAGGTCTCGAAGGGGTTGCGCGCGGCGTCACCCGAGACGCCGATCAGGTACTCCGCGCGCTCGTAGTAGGGCTCGAGCTCGGACCACGCGATCGGCCAGTCGGCGACCTCGGCGCCGGCGACCGCCCCCAAGCGCGAGCGCTGCTCGAGGTCGATCGGGTGCAGCCGATAGGTGAAGCCCGAGAAGTGCACCGTGCCCCCGCCGACGCAGTTGGCCGTCCAACCGTCGGTGGTCTTCTCGGGCTCGCCGCCCGGGGTGAGGGCGACGTGCGGCTCGCTGGCGGCGGCCGGCACGAAGAAGTCGCGGCGCGCCGAGCGGATCTCGTCATAGACGAAGTCGCGCTGGTCGTAGGCCGGCCCCTTCTCCAGCACCAGCACGCGCCAGCCCGCTCGCGCCAGCGTCAGCGCCACGGGGGCGCCACCCGCCCCGCTGCCGATCACCACGGCATCCACCGCGCCGCCGCGGATCACGTCCGGGCCCAGGGGCTCGCCCCAGCGCTGCAGCTCGTCGCTCACACGCGCCCCCGATACGGACAATGCGCCCGTGGCTCGATCGGCTCGAAGCCGATCATCCGCCAGCCCACGCCGTCACGATTGCCGCCGTAGATCGGGTCGCCGAGGAAACCCTCGAGCGTCAGCGCCAGCAGCACCCGCACGAAACGCGCCCCGGAGACCGGACCAAGGCGACCGGCAGCGAGCTCGCGCACGACCTGGTCCTGTTGCGCGGCCGACAGCGCGGCAAAGCTGGCGCCGCCGCGGCGGCGGGCCTGGGCCTCCAGATGGCGCGCGGCGAAGCGAAACATCGGCAGATAGGCGTTCACCGGGGCCTCGCCGAGCTGGGCGTCGAGGTAGTTGATCACGCCGGCGTCGCTGGCCCCGGGATCGGCGTCGCGCGGCAGCAACCGCTCGCACACCGCCTCGAGCGTCTGCCACTCCTTCGCGCTCAAGACCCGCGGGCGCCCGGCCTCGGCGGCGCCCACGGCGCACGACGGGGCCAGCCCCGCCGTGCCCGCGTCCGCGGCCCCCGACGCCGCGCCACGCGGGCGCAAACGGCACGCCGCCAGTCCGAGCACCGGCGCGGCCACCGCGTAGCGCAAGAACCGCCTTCGTTCCATCGAGCCCTTCGCCTCCACCACCCCACGACCCGCTGCGCGCGGCCGCAAGGCTCAGGATCGAACGGTCACCCACACGGCCCGGTGCGTCAAGCGCGGCCGCAGCGCGGCCGCAGCAGGAGCGGGGCCCTGGCGCCAGGCTCAGCCCGAAACCCGAGACAGTTAGTGTTATGCTGCGCGCCGCGATGTCCTTCAGCGCCGCGAATGCCGCTCCGCCCCGCCTGCGCGCCTACCAGTGGGGGCTGGGGATCGTCTCCGCGGCGACGATGCTGCTGCAGATCAGCTGGACGCGCGCGCTCTCGGTGGCGCTCTGGTACCACTTCGCCTTCCTCGTGATCAGCACGGCGATGCTGGGCTTCGGCGTCAGCGGCGTGCTGCTGACGCTCGGCCGGCGCCGCTGGGCGGCCCTACCGCTCGACCACACGCTCTCCGTGCTTGCGGCGGCACAGGCGGCCGCCGCGCTGCTCGGCTTCCTCGTCGCCAACCACATCCCCTTCGCCCCCTTCGCCCTGCTCTCGGATCCGCACCAGCTACTCTATGGCCCGCTCTACGTGCTCGCGCTGGCGGCGCCCTTCGTCTGCAGCGGGCTGATCGCCGCGCTGCTGCTCGGTCGCCACCCGGCCCAGGCCGGCGGCATCTATCTCTTCGACCTCGTCGGCGCCGGCCTCGGTGCGTTGCTGCTGGTGGCGGTGATGCCGGCGGGCGTCTCGACGGCGATCGCCGCCAGCGCCGCCCTGGCCTGCGTCGCGGCGCTGATCTTCGCCACCCGCCGGACGCGGGCTCCGGCTGCCGTCCTGCTGGTGCTCGCGCTAGGGCTGACGTGGGTGGCGGAGCAGGCGCTGCCGCTGCGCATCTCGCCGACCAAGCGTCTCGGCGCGCGCCCGATCGCCGAGGCCCTGGCGGGGCCCCAGCGGCTCTACACCGGCTGGAACACCTTTTCGCGCGTCGACGTGATCGCCCTGCGCCACAGCAGGATGATTGCGATCGACGCGGGCACCGCCTTCACGCGCCTACCGCGGGTCAACGGCCCACTCGCCACCCTGGGCCCCGTCGAGGACGCCCACGCTCTGGCGCTGCGCCCGCGCCAGACGCGCAGCGCGCTGATCATCGGCTCGGGTGGCGGCGTGGAGGTGCTGGCAGCGCTGCGCAACGGCGTGCAGCGCGTCGTCGCGGTGGAGGTCAACCCGCTGATCAACGACTTGGTAAGCGGGCCGATGGCGCGCTACCTCGGCCACGCCTTCGCCGATCCCCGGGTCGAGCTCTACACCGACGAGGCCCGCAGCTTCATCTCACGCCATGCCGAACGCTATGACGCGATCATCGCCGCGCACACGATCAGCAACGCCGCGACCGCGGCCGGCGCGCTCAGCCTGGCCGAGAGCTATCTGCTGACGGTCGAGGCGCTCGCCAGCTGTCTCGACCACCTGAGCCCGCAGGGGCTGCTGTGGATCACCCGCCCGGAGCCTCAGCTCCCGCGCCTGGCCGCCACCGTGCGAGCGGCGCTCGACGCCCGTGGCGTCACCGAGCCCTGGCGTCACGTCGCGATCTACGCCGCCCCGACGGCCGACCGCAGCCCCAGCTTCTTCGGCGGGCTCTACGTCGGTGTTCGTCCGCTCCCCGAAGCGTGGCTGGCCGACGCCCGCCAGCGCCTCGCGGCGCACGCGCTGCGGGCGCTCTATCTGCCCGGTGACGCCGCGGGGCCGGCGATTTATCGCGCCGTGCTCCACAGCAACGCCTCGGGGCTGCAGGCGCTCTACCGCAGCAGCCGCCGCGCGCTCGCGCCGACCAGCGACGATCGGCCCTTCTTCAACCAGCACGGACGCTGGGGCGCGTTGCGGTGGGCGGACGTCGCCGGGGCCTTCAGGCAAGAGCAGCGCGAGCGCATGGCGCTCGAGGATCAGCCGGTGGCCGAGGTCGTCCTGCTCGCCGTCCTGATGCAATCGCTGCTGCTCGCGCTGCTCCTGATCGTCGCGCCGCTGGCCCTGGGCCGCCGCGCCGGCGCCGTGCTCGACCGGGGCAGTCTGCCGCTGCTGCTCTACTTCTCGGCCCTCGGGCTGGGCTTCATGCTGGCGGAGGTGGCGCTGATCCAACGCCTGACCTTGTTTATCGGCCAGCCGGTCCACGCCTTCGCCACGGTGATAGGTGCCCTGCTGCTCAGCTCGGGCCTCGGCAGCGGTCTGAGCCAGCGCTGGGCCCCGACGGCTGCGACCCTGCGCCCACGCCTGCTCGCGCTGCTGGGGCTGATCATCGTCGCGCTGCTGAGCGTCAGCGGCGCCATCAGCTTACTGCTGCGCCACGCGCTCGCCTGGTCGCTGGGCGCGCGGCTGGTCACCGTCGGCGCGCTGCTCAGCCCCCTCGGCCTGCTGCTCGGCGCCGCGTTCCCGCTGGCGCTGCGACACACGGGGGCCAAGCGTCCGGGGCTGATCCCGTGGGCCTGGGGCCTCAACGCGGTCACCAGCGTCGTGGGCGCCGTGCTGGCCGTGATCGCGGCCACGATCATCGGCTTCAAAGGTGTCCTGGCGCTAGCCGCCGCGGTCTACGGCGGCGCTGCCTGCGCCTGGCTGTGGGAGTGCCGCAGGAGCGGTCCCGGGGGCGCTTGCGCCGAGCCTGCGACCCAGCCTGCGGGCGCGTCTCGCCCTGCGGCCTCCTTGCCGCATGCCGATTCGATGCCGTAGACTGGCGTCCGAATCGGCACCACAGTCGCTGCGCCACTCCCCGGACGAGGTCCCCTTGTCACGCTCCTTCTCGGCTCGGATCGTGCTCGCCTTACTTGCCAGCGTGCTCGGCGGCGCCGGCACGGGCTGTCTGCCCACCACCTCGGAGGCCGCCTTTACGGGCGGCCGCGGCAAGAAGCTCTGTCAGGGCGTGTTCCAGACCTGCCTCGGCAAGCGCGCCGGCTGCACGCTCGACAGCGACAGCTACCTCGAGGGCGTCTTCCCGGGCGGCCAATCCGTGCTGGTGGAGACCGCCCCGGGCGACTGGACGATCAAGGTCGTGCTCTTCCTCGCGCCGGACGGCGAGGGCCGCTCGCCCGGCTTCGAGACCGAGGTCAACTGGTATGAGCCCGGCTGCACCGACCAATACCGCTACCAACTCTCGCGCGAGATTGGCGCCCTGGATCTCTTCCAGCGCGCGGGCGCGGACAATGTCTTCTCGGTCGAGCAGACCGTGATCGAGCCTGGCGACCACCTCGTCGAGGTCTACTCGGACGCCACCTCGCGCTACCTCCTGCGGGTCGAGGTCACCCGCGTCGAGGGCACGATCTGACGCGATCGCCCAAGCACGGCCACGGCGCCCTGCAGGGGCGTCCGGCGGCACCCTGGAGTCACTGATGACAGACGCCCGGCGGACGGCGCTGCGGTTGATTGACGGCCCCCAGGGCCGGCTGGATGGCCCCACGAACGACGCGGCGTTGGCCGAGCGCATCGAGGCGCTGGTCCAACAGCCGGGGGCCGTGCAACAGCTCACGCCCCTCGAACTGCACCGGCTGACGCGGCGGGCCGGCCCGCTCGAGAGCCTCCCGCTGCTCGAGCTGGCGCGCGGCGAGCAAGTGCGCGACGTGATGGACCTGCAGGTCTGGCGCGACCCCGCCAACCTCGATTGCACCCTGCTGCTGGAGTGGATGTCGGCGCTGACCCAGCTCTCCGACGGGGCCTTCCGCCGCCACTACCGCGCACTCGATGTCGAGGTGATCGCGCTGCTGCTGCTGCGCACCACGAAGATCTTCCTGCTGCAGGAGGACGAGCAGCCCGATGAGCCCGAGGGTCGGTTCTTCTCGACGCCGGACGGCTGGTTCGTGCTCGATCTCGTCGGCGACAACGAAACGCAGAACGACCAGCTCGCGGCGTTCATCGGCGCGCTCTACCGCGAGGCCCCGGACGACGCGCGGCGCCTGCTGCACAACGTCATCGCCGAGCTGCCGACCGAGCTCGAGGAGACGGCGGCGCGCTGGCGCCGTGGTCGCCTCGAGGATCTCGGCTTCAGCGACGCCAACGAGGCGCTGCGCATCTACGCCTACCTCGATCCGACGCAGGTCAGCCCGGAGAGCGACGGCACGGCCGACCAGCCGCTGCGCGCCGATCCGGAGCCGACGGGACAAGGCGAGGTGGCGACGGTGGTGCCGCCCGACCCCACCTGCTTCTGGAACCGTGGGCTGGCGGAGGTCGAGGACGACGACGAGCGGCGACGCCTGGGCGCCGCCCTCGTCTCGCTCTGCAACCTCAACCTCGCGGCCGACCGCGTCGACCCCAGCGACCTGGAGCGCGTCAATCGCACCCTGGAGCACCTGCGCGGCCGGCTCAGCCTCGGGCTGGAGCTGCTCAGCCGGGGCACCCCCGCGGCCGCGCCCGCCGCGCTCCGCCAGGTCGCGTTGATGCGCATCGCGCGCCTCGGGCATAGCCTCGTGCTGCAACAGCAGCGCCGCGTCCTGCCCCTGCTGCGCACGGGCCAGCTGGCCCACGGCAGCGATCGCCTCGGCCTGCTCGACACCACCTGGCACGAGCCAATCGCTGCGCTGCTCGCCACGCCACCGCTGCACGCGCCACCGCGTGGCCCGCGCCGGCCCTTCGCCGCCCGCGCGGAGCTCGAGACCCTCGCCGCGTCGATCGACGAGCTGGTCGTGGCGCTGCAGCTCGTGCCGCCCGACCTGCGTCCCGCGCCCCTGCCGGCCACTGCCACGCTCGGCACGCTCTTCTGCACCGCGGCCGTCAACGAGGCCTTGGGCCGCCAGGGGGCGCTCGACCGCGCGGCGCTCCACACGCTGCGCGACCGGCTCGCGGCGACGGAGGGCCCCGACGCGGCGCTGGGCGCGGCGGCCGAGCGGGTCGCGGCAGCCCGCTTGGGTGCAGCACCCTCGGCGACGGCCCTGGCCCTCGTCAACGGCTGGCTGGTGGCGCTCCACCGCGAGCTGAGCGCGCTGACCGACGTCGTGATCGACCCGCGTTTCGTCAAGCGCGTCTGGGTGGCCACGGAGCTGCGATGATCCAGCGGCTGCTCACCGACACCTACCCCGCGGCCGGCGCCGGGCCAATGGTGCAGGTGCGCAAGCTGAGCAAGCACTTCGGCCGCGTCCAGGCGCTCCGCGAGCTGACCTTCGAGCTCCGGCGGGGCGAGGTGCTCGGCTTCCTCGGCCCCAACGGCGCCGGGAAGACCACGACGCTACGACTGCTCACGGGCTACCTCCGGCCCACCTCGGGCCAGGCCCTGGTCGCCGGCTACGATGTGCACGAGCAGTCGCTCGAGGTGCGGCGCCAGCTCGGCGTCGTCAGCGAGGACACGCCGCTCTCGCCGGAGATGACGCCACTCGAACACCTCCAGTTCGTCGCCGAGCTGCGCCGCATCGACCCGCGCGCCCGCGAGCAGCGCATCGGCGACGCGGTGGAGGTCTGCGGGCTCTTCGACGTGCTCACCCGCGCTACCGGCGAGCTCTCGAAGGGCCTGCGGCAACGCGTCGGGCTGGCGTTGGCGCTGCTGCACGACCCGGCGATCCTGCTGCTCGACGAGCCGACCAGCGGTCTCGACCCCAACCAGATCCGGGAGCTGCGCGAGCTGATCCGCGCGATCGGGCGCCACAAAACGGTGATTCTCTCGACCCATGTGCTCTCCGAGGTGCAAGCCACCTGCAGCCGCGTCTTGATCATCAGCGACGGCGAGATCGTGGCCGACGGTGAGCCCCACGCGCTCGCCGCGCAGCACGCGGGTGCCAGCTACCAGCTGCTCGTAGAGGGCGGCCACGAGGACGGCGCGGCGATCGTGGCCGCGCTGCGAGGACTGCCGGGGGTCGAGCAGGTGGCCCTCGCGCCGCTGGTCGGCGCCGGCGCGATGCCGCCCCGCGGCGCCGTCTCCGTGAGCGTGCGCGCCCTGCCCGACCGCACCGACCTGCGACGCGAATTGTTCTGCTGCGCACGCGACCACGGTTGGGTCTTGCTCGAGCTGCACCGGCCGCCGGCCACCCTCGAGGATGTCTTTCGCCGGCTGACCGCCGACTAGCCGCCACCGGGCGCCCTAACGACCGAAGGAACGAGGCGATGCACGGCACCTGGGTCATTGCGCGGCGCGAGCTGGCCAGCTATTCCGCTGCCCCCGTCGCCTACGTCACGGTGACGGTCTTCTTGGGCGTGGTGGGCTATGCCTTCTTCGGCCAGGTCTTCAGCGCGGGGGAGACCTCGCTGCGCGATTTTTTCGCGCTCTGCCCGCGGCTCTTTCTGCTGCTGGCGCCGGCCTTGACGATGCGCCTGCTGGCGGAGGAGCGGCGCGGCAAGACCCTCGAGGTGCTGCTCGCCCTGCCGATCACCGAGTGGGAGGTGGTGCTCGGCAAGCACCTGGCCGCGCTCGTGGTCCTCGCGGTCGCGCTGCTGCCGACGCTGGCCTACCCGCTGGCCCTCAGCCAGCTCGGCGAGCTCGACTGGGGCCCCGTCACCGCGGGCTACCTTGGTCTGCTGCTGCTGGCGGCCACCTACCTGGCCCTGGGGCTGCTGGCTTCGAGCTGGACCTCGAGCCAGACGCTGGCCCTCGTCGGAGCCCTGGCGCTTTCGCTGCCGCTCTACGTCGTCGGTGAGCTCGCCGAGCTGCTACCGCCGAGCCAGCGCGAGCTGCCGCGCTTCCTCGACCTCGGCCGCCACTTCGACAACCTGGCGCGCGGGATCGTCGACAGCCGTGACCTGGTCTACTACCTCACGCTGACCTTCGGCTGCCTGTTTCTCGCGACGCGCTCGCTCGAGCAGCGAGAGCGAGGCTAGCGGCCGACGCCATGCTTCTACCGATCCCAGGACCACGCCCCCACCGCGGCGCCTACACGCTGCTCGTGTTGGGCAGCCTGGTGCTCGCCAACCTGATCGCCGGCCAGCGCTTCTTCCGCCTCGACCTGACCGCTGATCGGCACTTCAGCCTCGATCCGGCCTCCGAGCAGCTCGCGAGGGCGCTCTCCGACCGCCTGACGATCAAGCTCTTCTTCAGCCGCGACCTGCCGCCGGCGGCCGCCGCGCTCGGCCGCAGCACCCTCGACCTGCTGCTCGAGTACGCCGCCGTCGCGCGCGGGAAGATCACCGTTCAGGTCGTGGACCCCGGACTCTCGCCGCAGGGGCAGCGCGAGGCGGCCCGCGCCAAGATCCCACCGCTCCAGCTGGGCCTCCGCTCGCGCACCAAGCGCAGCGTCCAGCTCGGCTACCTGGGCGTCTCCTTGCAGTACGGCGGCCACATCGAGTCGCTGCCCAAGGTGCTGAGCGTCGCCGACCTGGAGTATCGGCTCAGCGCGGCGATCAAGCGGCTGCTCCAGCCGACAGCGCTTCACGTGGGGTTCAGCGCCGGTCACGACGAGCCGACGCTCTCGCAGGGCCTGACGGCGGCGGCGCGAGCCCTCAGCGACTATCGGCTCTCGACCGTCCCGCTCGGGCCCGGCGCGCCCCCGCTTCCGGACGACCTCGACGTTCTGATCGTCGTCTCCCCGCGGGGGCCCTTCGCGCCGCCCGCCCAGCGCGAGCTCGATGCGCTGCTGATGCGCGGCAAGGCCCTGATCCTGCTGCTCGACCATGCGACCCTCCCGCCCTTCGCGACCATCTCCAGCGCGGGCCACTTGACCGTCCGTGCGGAGGCGCGCCAGACCGGCCTCGCGCGGCAGCTCGCCCACTACGGCATCGAGCTCGGCACCCAGCCGATCCTCGACGCTCAGACCCGCGCGCTGCCGCTGGCGATGTCGCGAGACCGCGCGCTGCTGGTCCACAATCCCGTCTTCCCGCTGATCACCGACCTCGCCTACGACAATCCCGCCACACGCACGCTGCGTGAACTCGTGCTGGTGCTGCCCACGGCCGTCGTCCCGGCCCGCGCCCGGACGACCCGCGCGTGCTCCAGCACCGTGCTGGCCCGCAGCTCGCCCGCGAGCTGGCGCCACGACGGCGAGCTGCTCTTCGACCCGCGGCAAACGGCGCCGGCGCGCGCCCCCCGCGGCCCCTTCGCGCTGGCCCTCCATCGACAGGGCGTGTTCCCCAGCTTCTTCACCGCCGAGCGCTACAGCCTGCCCTCGGCGCAGCTCGTGGTCTGGGGTGACGGCGAGTTCGTCCAGGACCGCTACCTTGCCACCAGCCCGACCGGGCTGCTGCTGCTGCGCAACTTGGTCGACTTCGTCAGCGGCGATGACGAGCTGATCGCGCTGCGCAGCAAGCAACAACTGCGGCGCCCGCTGCGGCAGATCGACGAGTCCGCCGCGCGTCTGCTGCAGCACGCGACTGGACTGGGCCTGCCCCTGCTGGTGCTGCTGCTCGGGCTCGCCTCCTGGTACCTGCGCCAGCGGCGGCGCGGCCGTGCGGCGGCGGCGCTGATCGCCAGCCGCGCGCGTTGGTCCCTTGCACCACCGCCCCGCGCTGCAGCGGCCGACCCCCCTTCGCCCCCACAGGCCTGAGGTCCGCCGATGAGACACCGCTCGCGCACGTGGCTCGCGCTGATCGCCTTCATCGGCTTGCTGGGCGTCTGGCTCGTGCTCGAGCGCACGGCCGACCGTCCGCCCGCACCCGCTGCGGCGCGCACGCGGCTCTTCGCCGCGTTCAGCCCCAGCGCGGTCACGCGGATCGTACTCAGCGGCCCAGCGGGAGCGATCACCCTCGAGCGCGCGGCGGATCCGCGCGGCGCCTGGCAGCTGGTCCTCCCGCTGCGGGCGCCGGCCGATCGTCAGGCCGTCGCTCGGCTGCTCGCGGCCCTCGCTGACCTGCGGCTCGGCGATCCCGTCACCGCCCGACTCGACCGCCAGGGCGCGCTCGGCGTCGACCAAGCCACGGCGACCCGGGTGCGCCTGCTGGCGGGGTCCCGACTGCTGGCCGACCTCTTCGTCGGCCACCTGATCGATGGCCATACGATGGTGCGAGCGACGAACGACGAGCACGTGCTGCAGGCCATCGGCAACCTACCGGCGCTCACGGTGCCCTCCGCAGGCTTCTGGCGCGATCACCGGATCGTGGACTTCGCTCCCGATGATGCCCGGCGGCTGGCCCTCGACGGCCCCGCCGGAACCCTGCGGCTGCGGCGCGAGACCGCCACGACGCCGTGGCTCGCCGAGGGCGCGACACCCGCCCCAGATCCCGACGCGGTCCGGGCCTGGCTCGCGGCGCTCGCCGCGCTGAGGGCCGAGAGCTTCCTCGACCCTGCCGACCTCGCCACCGCGCGCGCCCTGGCCACCCCGCTGGCCCGCCTCCGCCTCGAGCTGGCAGCTGGCACCGCGGTCCGGGCAGGCACCGCGGTCCGGGCAGCGGGCACCGCAGTCCAAGGCGCGCCAGCCGCGAGCGCGCCGGCCCTGACCCTGACCCTGGCGCGAGCGCACCATCCCGAGGACGACGGCTACCTGGTGCGGCGCGACGATCGCCCGCAGGTCTACCTGATCTCGGCCGCCGACGCTCTGGCCATCACGGGCGGCGGGATCGTCGTCTCCCCTGCTCGCCGCCCCGTCGGCACCGCCGCCTCCCCGCGCCGCTGAAGCGGCGCGACACCTGCGGCGAAGAGCACCGCGCCCCGAGGCTCGGAGACTCCCAGCTCAGGACGCGGGCGAAACCGCGTCCGCTGCCGAGGGCAGCTCGAGCTGGTAGCGCTCGACCAGCGCGCGCCCCTGCTCGGCATAGGGCGTGGCCGCGTAGTGGGCCAAGAGCTCTCCCAGACGCAGCGTCGCCGCGGCCGCATGGTGCAGCTCCAGGTGCAGCCTGGCGGCCTCGAGCAGGGCCTTTGGCCGCAGGGGGCTGTCCACGCGCGGCTCCGCCTGTTGCCCGGCCTGCTGCTCGGCCTGCTGCTCGGCCTGCTGCTCGGCCTGCTGCTCGAGCAGTTGCTCGTAGCAGACCAGCGCGGTCGCGCGATCGTCCGGAAGCGAGCAGCGCGCCAGCAACAGCCAGCTGCGCTCGCTCAGGCGCGGTTGCGGCTCACGGCGGCAGAGGTCCTGCCAGACGCGCCGCATCGTCGCCGCGTCACCCGTGCGGTGCAGGTTGTCGAGCGCCCGCTCGGCCGCCCGGCAAGCGCGCTGGAGCTCGCTCCCGCGCAGCGCCAGCTGGAACAGCTCGAAGGCCGCCTCGGGATGCTCCGGCTGCTGCGCGAGCAGCTGCTCGAAGCTGCGGCGGGCGCCCTCGTCGTCACCGCGCTCGCGGCGCTCGATGCCCTCGAGGTAGAGCGGCGGCGCCGGCCGCAGCGTCGCCTCGTCTTCGCTCCGCCCCGCCAGGCGCCGATCGAGGCCGGAGAGCCGCAGCAGCAGCGCGAGACCCGCGCCCCAGGCGAAGCCGCCAACGTGAGCCGAGTAGCCGATCGGCTGCGAGGGGCCCTCGAAGGACATGCCCACGAGCTGTTCGAGCAGCCACAGCGGCGCGGCCAAGTAGGCCGGCATGCTGAAGGTGCCCACGAAGAGGTGCCCCCACCACCACAGGTAGAGCAACCTGATGCGCGCCGTGGCCAGCACGATGAGGAAGGCCCCCATCGCCGCTGCCACCGCACCGGAGGCACCGATCAGCCCGTGCTGCGCGTCCCAGTCGTGCCACCAGCCGTAGCCGAGCGCCGCCACGACCGCGCCGCCCAGATAGAGGCCGCCCCACCAGCCGCGCCCCCAGCGGTCCTCGAGGTTGCAGCCGCACAACCACAGGAAGAGCATATTGCCCAGCAGGTGGAGCCAGCCGCCGTGCAAGAAGGCGTACGCCACCAAGGTGCCGCCTCGATCGCCAGGACTGTAGGCGTAGCGCAGCAGGCCGAGCGCCCGCCGCTGCTGGTCACGCACCCTCAGCCACGCGGCCCGATCTCCCTCGTCGCCCAAGGGCAGGTGCCCGCGCTCGAGGTCGCAGACGAAGGCCTCCCGCACCGCGCGATAGTCGTCGGGGACGCGCTGCCGCTTGGTCGGTGACCAGCCCTGGAGCTCCGGACGACGCGCCGCGATCCAGCTCTCGCCGTGGCGCTGCCACAGCTCGCGCAGCAACGCCTGGCGCGCCCCCTCGGCGGCAGCGAGGCGCTGCGGGTCGGGGGCAATCCAGAGCCCCAGCAGGTGCACCAGCACGCAGGCGCCGATCAGCCCGTAGGTCAGCCAGGGCTGGCGATGAATCCCGCGATCGTGGCCGATGGGGATGATCATCGCCGCTGACCGCGGCCCGACCGAATCCTGACGCAGCAGCTCCCCGACCGGCTCCTAGGAGCCTGTCGGGAAATGTCGCGAGCCGCCCGAGCGCAAGGCGCCGCGAGGACCGGAGCGGAACGTACGGGCTGGTACGTGAGCACCGGACCGCAGCGGTAACGCAGCGATCGGGTGGCGCAGCAATTTCCCGACCGGCTCCTAAAGCGCATCGGGGCCCAGCGCCCGCTTCATCCGCTGCTGTAGCTGCTCCTCGACCTGGCGGCCGATCGCCGCGGGGGTGCCCCGCGCCAGGCGTGCCCGCGGCCCCACCCGGCTCGCTGTCGAAATAGGTGTAGTGCTGCGCCTCGAAGCGCTCCTCGGCCGACCCGTAGCGCGCGCTCAGCCGCGCGCGAAAACCGACCACGGCGTAGGGCAGGCGGTAGTTCGGCAGCTTGCTGGCGATGCCCAGCGCGATGCGCGTCGGCTGGGGCAGCTTGTTGATCGTCACGTCGTCGAGCGGCTCGATCGAGGGCTCGACCTGCTCGAGCGTGACGCCCACCTCGCGCGCAAAGCGCGCGACCGCGGCGCCGATATCGCCGGTGCCGGGCGGATGCCCGAGGCGCAGCAAGGCCTGTCGTAGATCCTGCGCCTGCGCGTGAAAGGCGAAGCGCAGCTCATTGGCGCGGTAGGAGCAGTACATGCGATGGCCGATCAGCCCGAGCAGCCCGAGCAGCGACAGGCCGATCAACGGCAGGACCCAGGCCCCGCGGGCCCCCGCCGGCGATCCCGCCACGCGCGCCGTCGCCGTGCTCCCCGGACCCGTCGCCCGACGATGATCGACGACCACGCGCGGCGACCCCGACCCGCTGGTAGGCCGTCGCGCCGCACCCGCTGCGCCCACGCTGCTATCGACGTCCCCGGCGCCCGCAGGCGCGGCCGGCGCCGTGCCACCCGTGCTGCGCCGCGGTCGTGAATCGTCGAGTTCGATCTCGCCGTCGAAGCGGTCGAAGTCCGTCGGCCCGCCGCTGCCCCGACCGCCCCCGCTGCCCGTACTGCGTTGTGTCATGCGCTGAGCCTAACGATCCCACTCTGCGCGAGCAAGGAACCGGGTGACCTCCCGGCCTACCGCCGTCGCTGTCGCGCCGCCTCATACACCAGCACGGCCGTCGCGCTGGCGACGTTGAGCGCCGCCATCGGCCCGGGCGTCGGAATCGTCAGTAGGAAGTCGCAGGCCTTGGCCACGCCCGGCCGCAGGCCGCGCTGCTCGCTGCCCAGCACCAACGCGAGCGGCCCCGCCAGGTCGACCTCGGCCGGCACCTGCCCGCCGCGCTCCACCGTGCCGGCGACCCAGACCCCGTGCTCCTTCAGCTGCTCCAGCGCGCGCGTCAGGTTCGTCACCCGCGCGCAAGGCAGATGCTCGGTCGCGCCCGACGACACGCGCACCACCAGCGGCGTCACGCCCGCGCAGCGGTCCTTGGTCAGCACCATGCCCGTCGCACCGAGCACGGCCGCGGCGCGAAACATCGCGCCGAGGTTCTGCGGATCCGTCACGCCATCGACGGCGACGAGCAGCGGCGCGCGCGCCGCCTCGGCTGGCACCAAATCCTCCAGCTCGAGATAGACGTAGTCGCCGACGATCGCCGCGACGCCTTGATGCGATTCGCCAGCGCAGAGCGTGTCGAGCTGCTCACGCGGCACGACCTGCAAGGGGACCCCGCGCGCCTCGGCGACGTCACGCAGCGCCTGGAGGGCCTCGGCCGCGGCGCTGCGCTCGGCCGCCAGCCACAGGCTCTGGACCTCGCCCGCTCGCCGCCGCAGCAGCTCGCCGACCGGACGCACGCCGTAGACCAGGCGCGACATCGCCCCGCCCCCGGATCGCGCTAGGCCGACGGCGCCCCGTCGTCAGGGCCGCCGAGCAAGCGCTCGGTCTCCTCCGACGACAGCGCGAAAAAGACGGCGGACTCATCGACGAGCGCGCGAAAGAGCTCCTCGCCCAAGCCCTCCGCCCCGCCGGCGAAGCGTTCGACGTTGCGCTGATAGACGAAGATCGCCGTCAGCAGCGGCTGCGGCGGGGCCTCGATCTTGCGGCGCGCGCGCCGGCCGTTGCCGGGCCCGCCGGTGGGCTCGGCTTGCACGACGCCCGCCGGACGCCCGGCAAACAACACGGGAACGCGCGGATCGAGGCCCTCGACCACGAGCTCGACCGGCGGCATGGCGCGGAAAAAACGCGGCGCCGCGCGCAACTGCCCACCGAGTTCACCGGGCAGCCGGGCCAGCGCCTGCTCCAGCAGCGCGGCGAAGTCCTCCGCCGACACCGCCCACGAGGGCGCCTGCTGCGTGTCCTCGGCGGCGTGTACCTCGAGAAAGCACTGCTGCGCGCCCGCCAGGTCGCCATCGATGTCGCGCACCATGCCGAGGAAATAAAGCGCGTCGATCCGCGTCCCAGGGTGCTCGCTCGCCTGCTGCAGCACGTCCTTGGCGCGCTCGTATTGCTCGAGGTCGACACACACGCGGCCCAGGCGCAGCAGGTTGGCCGGATCGGCGTAGGGCGGCGGGGGCAAGCGCTCGACCGCGCGCCGGGCATGTTCGAGCTCGCCCAGGCCGATCTGTGCCTCGGCGCGCAGCAGCCCCAGGTCGAGCTGATCCTCCTCGGTCGCGATCTCGGCGGCCTCGTCGAGGTACTGCAGCGCGAGCGCATACTGCCGCAGCGGATGCACCGCCACATCGGCGGCGTAGATCATCGCGTCGACGTACTCGGGGTCGACCTCGAGCGCATGCCGAAAGAGCTCCAGCGCCTCCTCGGCATCCCCGTCGGCGGCCACGATCGCCCCGAGCAAGGTGTGCCCCTCGGGGTTCTCGGGCTCGAGCTCGAGCACGCGCTCGGCCGACACCCGGGCAGCCAATAATTCGCCGCGGCCCAGCAAGTCCCAGCCGCGGTCCAAAGAAGCCGTGAGCTCGTCCATGTCGATCGGGCTTTCCATATCAATCGGGCTCTCTTCCACCATGGCGGCGCGGAGTATAGCATGCGTCGGTGGGCGCCAGCGGTTGCAGCAACGAGCGTTCGATCGAGCCCACGACGCGCCTGGCGTGGCGACCGCGCGGCCCCCGATCGCGGCTGGCTCGACCTGCGCTGCTGCTGCTGTTCGCCGGCTGCGACCGTCCCCTGCGGCCCCCTGCTGCTCCCACACGGTCTTCAAGCCCAACACTCGCTCAGCCCGCCGACGACCGCCTGGCGGCAGGCCTGGCGGCCGCACGCCAGAGCGACTACGCCCACGCGCGCCTGTGGCTCGGACCCTGGGGCGATCCCGGGCACGCCCCCCCGCACGTCGGGGCGCTGACGGCGCTGGCCCAGGCCGAGGAGGCCACGGGCGCCAACCTCGACGCCGCGCGGCATTGGTCGCGCCTGCACGCGCTCGGCCGAGACGAGGGTGAGCGGGCCTATGCGGCGCGGCGCGTGGCCCAGCTCGTCGCCGAGCGCCTGCGCAGCGATCAGCTCGCGCTGCTCGCCCGTGGCTCCAGCGCGCCCGCGAACGACCTCGCGCGGCTGCTGGCCCAGCAACGGCTGCGGGAGCAGGCCACGGCCCCCACCCCACCCCAGCCCCTCGGCGCCCAGCCACCCGTGATCGGCGTGCTCTTGAGTACCGAGGGCCCCTATCGCGCGATCGCCGCGCTCGCCGTGACAGGCGCGATGGCCGCGCTCGGCCAAGCTGCGAGCGCGAGCTTGGCCGAGGTGGAGCTCGTGCTGCGCCCGCTCGGCCGCGACCCGGCCGCGGCGGTCGAGGCCCTGGTGCGCGCCGAACCGCTGGTCGCCCTGATCGGTGCCTGCGATCCCACGGCGGCGGTCAGCGTGGCCGAGGCTGCGCGGCGACACGGCCTGCCGTGGCTCTCGCTGGCCCCCGCCCTCGCCGGCGGGGCCGATCCGACCACGCTGCGACTGCTGCCCGACAACGCCGCGCGCGCCCGTGCGCTGGCGGACCACGCCGCCCTGGCGCGACCGCGTGGCAGCGTGGCCGTGCTGGCGCCGGAGAGCCCCTTCGGTCACGAAGTAGCCCAGGCCTTCGTCGCACGGGCCGTGATCCGCGGCTTGCGCCCCTTGCGCGTGCTCTTCTACCCACCGGCGACGGTCGGCTTCAAGGCGCTGGCCACCACGCTCGCGGCTCTCGCACCAGGGATCGTCTTGCTGGCGGATAGCGCGCCGCGCCTGGCGCTGATCGCTCCCGCGCTGGCGCTGGCCGGATTGGGCCCCGCGGCCAGCACCGCAGCGGCGGGCCAGGCGCCGGCGGGCGCACGCACGCTGCTGCTCGCCACGGCGGATGGCGTCGACGCCGCGCAGCTGCGCCGCAGCGCGCGCTACCTCAGCGGGGCCGTGCTGGCGCCCGGCTTCTACCCCGCCAGCCGCGAGCCCGCGACGACGACGCTGATCGCGCGCTACACCGCGCAGCAGGGCCAGGCGCCGCGCCTCGTCGATGCCCTGACCCATGACGCCGTGATCGCGGTGCGCCTGCGCTTGGCGGCGGGGGCGCGCACCGGCCCGGCGCTGATACAGGCGCTGCACCAGCGCCCCTCGCAGCAGCAGCAGCAGCAGCGCCCACGCTCACGGGCCCGCTCTTCTTCGAGGCCAACGGTCAGCGCGGCGACTCGCCCGCGCTTTACGAGCTGCGGGGCGATGGCGCCCTGCCCTGCTGCTCGACGACGGCCTCACCGGCGAAGGGCGCCAGCCGGGCCAGCACCGCGGCGTGGCAGTGACCGTTGCTGGCCACGATCCCGCCCTCGAGCCGCAGCCGCGTCGGGTCGTCGTAGACCAGCGCGCGACCACGCAGGTCCGTCATGCTTCCCCCGGCCGCCGCCAGCAGGGCCTCGGGCGCGCAGGTATCCCACAGCTTGCAGTGCCCATCGGGATTGACGTAGAGGTCGCGCTCCCCGCGGGCGATGGCCGCGACCTTCAGACCGACGCTGCCCAGCCGCTGCTCGTCGCGCGCCCCCACCGCCGCCCGCGCCGCCTCCGTGCGCGCGCTGCGATGGGAGTAGCTGCTGACCAACCGCGCCTGCGCCGGATCGGCCACCGCGCTCGGCCGCAGCGGCTCGCGCTCGCCCGCGTGGAGGGCGAAGGCCGGTAGCCCCACCCCACCGCAGTAGGTCAGGCCGCTCAGCGGCGCGTGGACCACGCCCAGCACGGGGCGCGCGCCCACCAGCAGGCCGATCATCACGCAGAAGCCCTCGCGGCCGGCGAGGAAGTCGCGCGTCCCGTCGAGCGGATCGACCAGCCAGGCGCGCTCGTAATGCACCCAGCTCGCGCGATCGGCCTGCTCCTCCGCCAGCACCCCGTCGCCCGGAAAGGCGTCCCGCAGGCGTTCGAGGATCACGGCCTCCGCCGCGCGATCAGCCACGCTGACCGGCTCACCGCGGTCCTTGTGCTCGATCGTCACCGTCTGACCGAAGTAGCCGCGCAGCACCGCCCCCGCCGCCTCGGCCGCGGCGACAGCCAACTTCAGCTCGGCGTCCAAGCCACTCGTGGCCCCACTCATGGCCGCAGCCTGCGGCCATCGGCGCGCGCTTGACAAGGGGCGATCGCTAACGTAAGAACCTCTCACCTTGATGCGGGGTGGAGCAGCCCGGTAGCTCGTCGGGCTCATAACCCGAAGGTCGTCGGTTCAAATCCGGCCCCCGCTACTGAAGAGAACGCGGCGTTAGCCCTCACCGGCTAACGCCGCGTTTTTGTATTTGGGTTTTTGTATTTGGGTTCCTGTATTCGGGCTGGGCGCCAGCGCCAACGCGGCGCGGTCCACCGCCGCTCCCGAGGGCCGGACCGCTCCACGCCCGTCACGAGGTAGCGATCAGGCGCGCCGCGCGGTAGCCGACGAGCATGCTCGGGGCGTTCAGCGCCGACACCGGGACGCTCGGGATCACCGAGGCATCGGCCACGCGCAGGCGCGACACGCCGCGCACGCGCAGCTCGGGGTCGACGACGGCGGAGGGCGCGGTGCCCATCGCGCAGGTGCCGGCGTAGTGGTAGGTGGTCATCGCGTTCTTGCGCACGAAGCGCGCGAGCTGCTCGTCGGTCTCGGCCTTGGGGCCTGGCATCACCTCGCGATTGCCCCAGCCCGTGAGCGCAGCGGTCTGCGCGATGCGCCGCGCCTGCCGCACGCCCGCGATCGTCGTCGCCAGGTCCTCGGGGTCGCCGAAGTAGTTCGGATCGATCTCCAGCTCCCGCTCCACCTTCGTCGAAACCAGGCGCACGCGCCCCCGGCTCCGCGGCTTACCGAGGATCACGACGATGCCGTAGAGGTGGTTGACGAAGCGGCGCAGCGCGCCGCTGAGGAAGGCCAGGCGCACGCCCGCGCGCACCAGCCCCGACATCGGCGGCAGGCGCCTCAAGGCCGGGGGCAAGATCATCGACGGGAGCAGCCGGATCGTCGCCTCGCGTAGCGAGGAGCGCGCCGGATAGAACACGAAGCAGGTATCCGACTGCCCCTGCGGCAGCGCGCTCTGGGTGTTGATCCGCTGAAAGCCATAGAGCTGCGGGTAATGAAAGTCGACCTCGCGCTGGCCCTTGAAGAAGAGCGTGATGTTCGGATGGTCGTGGAAGTTCTCCCCGACCGCGGGCGCATCGACGAGCACGGGGATCTGCTGCGCCGCGAGCTGCGCCTCGGGCCCGATGCCGGAGAGCATCAGCAGCTTCGGCGTCTCCAGCGTGCCACCGCACAGGACCACCTCGCGGCGCGCCGTCGCTGTCGCGACCTCGCCTTCGCGCTCGTATTCCACGCCGATAGCGCGGCGCTGATCGTCGAAGAGCACCCGTCGCGCGCGCGCGCCGGTCTGCAGCACCAGCGTCGTCGAGCCCCCCTCGAGCAGCGGCTTGACGAAGGCGACGTACGAGCTGCGCCGCCGATCGCCCTGATAGTTCATCCACTCATAGCCGAGCACGCCATCGAGCTCGCCATCGTTGAGGTCGTCCTGGCGACGCAGGCCCGCCTGCTCGGCCGCGCTGATGCAGACCTCGCTCAGCTCGGTGGCCGGCCGCTTGTTGATGATCAGCTGCTGCTCCAGCGTCGCGAACTCGTCCCGGACATCGTCCCACTGCCACCCCGGCGGCCACTCGTTGAAGTCCGCCACCGACCCCCGCAGATAGACCATCCCGTTGACCGATCCGCTCCCGCCCATGCCCCGCCCGGACCCCATGAAGAGCGAGCGCTTCCCGCACGCCGCCTGGCGGACGGAGTGGCGCTGCCAGATCACACGGTCGTTGGCGAAGGCATCCTTGTAGCCATCGGCGCTCAGCGTCTCGGGGTTCGCCTCCGCGGCGTCGCCCGCCTCGAGCAAGAGCACGCCGCGTCGCGTGCGCGTCGCCAGCTCGCCAGCCACCACGCACCCAGCCGATCCCCCGCCGACCACGATGTAATCGTATTCCCCGTGAGCCATGGCGCACCCGTCCCTTTCGCCCCGATACTAGATCAGCTTTCCCGGTTGGCGGTCGAGGCGCCCGCGCGGCGCTTGAAAACACCCTCTCTTTGACGGATGGTTCGGGCGGCCTGCTGGCCTGCGGGGCTGCCCGCGTGAGCGCGCGATCGATCCGGCCCGGGTGGTGGAACCGGCAGACACGAGGGACTTAAAATCCCTTGCCCGTTCAGGGCGTGCGGGTTCGATTCCCGCCCCGGGCACCGCGTGCAGCCCCATGCTAAAGGACCCGCCATGGAGCTGGACCACATCCTGATCCGCGGCGCCCGCCAGCACAACCTCGCCGTCGACGAACTGCGCGTGCCGAAGAAGCAGCTCGTCGTCTTCACCGGCGTCAGCGGCTCGGGCAAGTCCTCGCTCGCCTTCGACACGATCTACGCCGAAGGGCAGCGGCGCTATGTCGAATCGCTCTCCAGCTACGCGCGCCAGTTCCTCGGCCAGATGGACAAGCCGGCCTACGAGCACCTCCGCGGCCTCACGCCGACGATCGCGATCGAGCAGAAGAGCGCCTCGAACAACCCGCGCTCGACCGTCGGCACGATCACCGAGGTCTACGACTACCTGCGCGTGCTCTACGCCCGCGTCGGCGTGCAGCACTGCCCGAGCTGCGCCTGCGTCGTCGCGTCGCTCTCCACCGACCAGATCATCGCCCGCCTGCAGCAGCTCACGGGCCCGCAGCTGCTCGCCGCGCCGCTCGTCGAGCATCGCAAGGGGGAGCATCGCGAGCTGCTGCTCGAGCGCGGCCAGCGCGGCTTCGCCCGCGCGCGCATCGATGGCGTGCTCTGCCACCTCGACGCCGACGCGCTGCCGGTGCTCGACAAGCGCCGCAAGCACACGATCGAGCTGGTCGTCGATCGCCTCGATCCCAGCCGCACCCCGCGCGAGCGCCTGGCCGACGCCGTCGAGACGGTGCTGCGCGAGGGCCAGGGCGTGCTGCTCGCGATCCCCAGCGGCGCGCCCACGGACGCCGCCCGAGCCGATGGACCTGCCGACGCGCCGGCGCCGGCCGCGCTGCGCCTGAGCCAGGAGCGCGCCTGCGCCGCCTGCGGCATCGGCCTGCCCGAGCTCTCGCCCCAGTCCTTCTCCTTCAACAGCCCGCTCGGCATGTGCCCCACCTGCAACGGTCTGGGGCGCGCGTTGGAGATCGACCCGGCCCTGATCGTCCCCGACCCCTCGCGCTCGATCCGCGGCGGCGCGCTGGAGCCCTGGGCCGCCACGATGGAGCGTGGCAGCGGTTGGAACTTCGGCATCTTCCAGGCGCTGGAGCGGCAGCACGGCCTCGAGCTCGATCGTCCCTGGGCCGAGCTGCCGGCGGAGCAGCGCGAGCTGGTGCTGCACGGCACGGGCGGGGCCGAGCTGCGCGTGCGCTGGCGCGGCGCCCGCAGCACCGGGCAGTGGCGGACCCGCTTCGAGGGCGTCGTGCCGACGCTGATGCGGCGCCTGCGCGAGACCAAGTCGGAGGCGATGCGCGACTACTACCAGCGCTACCTCTCCGACCACCCCTGTCGCGGCTGCGACGGCAGCCGCCTGCGCCCTGAATCGCGCGCCGTGCGCGTCGCCGGCCTCAGCCTGCCCGAGCTGGTGGCCCTGCCCGTCGGGCACGCCACCGAGCGCCTGCAGGGGCTCGCGCTGCAGGGGGCCGACGCCACCATCGCCGGCGAGCTGCTGAAGGAGATCGGCGCGCGTCTCGACTTCCTGCGCGCGGTCGGCCTCGACTACCTGACCCTCGACCGCCCGGGACCGACGCTGGCCGGGGGCGAGGCGCAGCGCATTCGCCTGGCCAGCCAGCTCGGCAGCGAGCTCTCCGGCGTGACCTATGTGCTCGACGAGCCCTCGATCGGCCTGCACCAGCGCGACAACCGCCGCCTGATCGACACGCTCACGCGCCTGCGCGATCTGGGCAACACGGTGATCGTCGTCGAGCACGACCGCGAGACGATCGAGAGCGCGGACCATGTCGTCGACTTCGGTCCGGGGGCGGGCCGCGCCGGCGGCAAGGTCGTCTTCACCGGCAGCCCCGCCGCCCTGCGCCGGGCCGACACGCTGACCGGCCGCTACCTGGGCGGACGGGCGACGATCGCCCTGCCCGCGCGGCGCCGCACCGGCCACGCCCTGCTGACGCTCGTCGGCGCCCGCGAGCACAACCTCAAGCAGGTCACCGTCGACTTCCCGCTCGGCACCTTCGTCGCGATCACGGGGGTCTCGGGTGCCGGCAAGAGCTCCCTGATCACGACCACGCTCTACCCGGCGCTCTGTCGCCAGCTGCACGGCGGCCGCGCCCCCGTCGGCCCCCACGACGCGCTGCGCGGCCTAGAGCACCTCGACAAGGTCATTCACATCGACCAGGCGCCGATCGGCCGCACCCCGCGCTCCAACCCGGCGACCTACACCAAGGCCTTCGACGAGATCCGCGCCGTCTTCGCGCGCACCCCCGACGCCCGCGCGCGCGGCTACAGCCCCGGGCGCTTCTCCTTCAACGTCGCCGGCGGCCGCTGCGAGGCCTGCGACGGCGACGGCGTGCGGCGCGTCGAGATGCACTTTCTCCCCGACGTCTATGTCCCCTGCGAGGTCTGCCGCGGCAAGCGCTACAACGCCGCCACGCTCGAGGTGCGCTACCACGGGCTCAACGTCGCCGACGTGCTCGAACTCACCGTCGCGGAGGCGCTCGAGCGCTTCGCGTCTATCCGCGCCTGCGCGGCATCCTCGAGACGCTACGCGACGTCGGCCTCGAATACATGCACCTCGGCCAGGGCGCGCCGACCCTCTCGGGCGGCGAGGCGCAGCGCATCAAGCTCAGCCGCGAGCTGGCCAAGCGCAGCACCGGCAAGACCCTCTACGTGCTCGACGAGCCGACCACCGGCCTGCACTTCGAGGACATCCGCAAGCTGCTCGCCGTGCTCGACCGTCTGGTCGAGGCCGGCAACACCGTGATCGTGATCGAGCACAACCTCGACGTGATCAAGTGCGCCGACCACGTCATCGACCTCGGCCCCGAGGGCGGCGAACGCGGCGGTGAGATCGTCTGCGCCGGCACCCCCGAACAACTCGCCGCCCACCCCGCCTCGCTCACCGGCCACTACCTGCGCGAGCTGCTCGCCAAGGCGCCGCGCCCCGCCCCGAAGGCCGCGCGCGGCAAGAGCGCTCAGACCTGATCTACGAGCCCAGGCCGGGGCCGGAGGCGGGTCGCACGTCTTGCCGAGCGCCGCACCGGGCGCTGGTGCTACTCGAGGACGCCCCGTGGGCCCAGTGGGCACGCAGGCCCGGCCCGGGCTGGGGGGGGGCTGCGGACCAATGGGCGCGTTCGGCGCGACCCGACCGCGCTCTACCCCCGAGCCCCTCGGCTGGACTTCGGCGAAGCCTGCCGCATTGTCTGATCGGACTGGGTGCCGCACCCTCGTGCGGTTCCGGGTTCTAACCGCAGGTCTCGCAGAGTGCCCATCACACTGAGGGCACCTCGGAGCACGTGGGTCTCTCGCGCACGCTATGTTCAGAACAAGACCTGGGCGCCGGCCTGCTTGAAGGCGTTTCTTATCTCGGGAGTCCACAGGTCTTGCTGCGTCGATCCCCCATAGACCACTGCCTGAAATCCTTTGATGGGTGCCGTGCCGTCCTTGAGCAGGACAAGAAGCCCGATGCTCTTGCCGCGCCACATCAAATCGGCGGCCGCAGCGATCCCGCCCGAAAAGGCCGCCACCATGATCTCAGCTGGCCCTATAGAGGGCGCGTACGGGACGAAGCTGACGCCCGCTCTTTGCGTCGCGACACTTATGGGCGCGCCGCTGATCGGAATCTTCTCTAGGCTGTCTATTCGACTGATCAACGTCGAGGTGCCGGCGGGAGGCCAGCCTGCCAACGGCACCATCGTATTTCCGCCTTGCCCTGCCATTGTCGTGTCTCCTTGTGCTGATTTCGAGCATCGCCGCGAGGCACCGATCGCATTGGGGACCGCGCCAGGCTCAGAGTGACGCGTCGCGCGTCGCGTGCCCCAACCTTCCACCCGACCAAGGGCACCACTGTAGCAGGGCCGCGGAAGGTGGGTACCCCGCCCTGGAACCACGCTCCCCTGCGCTCACCGCCAGGACCGACGCAGTGTAAGAGGCTGGCTCTCCGACCCTGCCTGGGGCTACAAACGCGGCGGAGGGCTCTGCGCATGCCAGTCGACTTCGCCTATCAAGAGCTGCTGCCGCTGGGGGACGACACCACGACCTACCGGTTGGTCACCGCCGATCATGTCTCGACCGTCGATACACCCGTGGGGCGCTTGCTCAAGGTCGAGCCCGCCGGCCTGACGCGGCTGACGCGCGAGGCGATGCATGACATCGCGCACCTGCTGCGCAGCGGGCACCTCGAGCAGCTGTCGAAGATCCTCCAGGACCCGGAGGCCTCGACCAACGACCGCTTCGTCGCCACCGAGCTGTTGAAGAACGCCTGCATCGCCGGCGCACGCGTGCTGCCCTCCTGCCAGGACACGGGCACGGCGATCGTGATCGGCAAGAAGGGCCAGCGCGTCTTCAGCGGCGACGACGACGCCGAGGCCATCGCGCGCGGCATCTTCGACACCTATCAGCACAGCAGCCTGCGCTACTCGCAGCTCGCGCCGCTCGACCTCTACCGGGAGGTCAACACCGGCACCAACCTGCCGGCGCAGATCGAGCTCTTCGCCACCGCCGGCGAGAGCTACAAGTTCCTCTTCATGGCCAAGGGCGGCGGCTCGGCCAACAAGAGCTTCCTCTTCCAGGAGACCAAGGCGCTGCTGAACCCCGAGAGCCTGCTGCGCTTCCTCGAGCAGAAGATCCGCAACCTCGGCACGGCGGCCTGCCCGCCCTATCACCTGGCGATCGTCATCGGCGGCACCTCGGCCGAGACCACGCTCAAGGTGGCCAAGCTGGCCTCGGCGCGCTACCTCGACACGCTGCCGACCACCGGCAACACCCTCGGCCGCGGCTTTCGCGACCCCGAGCTGGAGGGCAAGATCCTCGCCCTGACGCGCACGATGGGCATCGGCGCGCAGTTCGGCGGCAAGTACTTCTGCCACGACGTGCGCGTGATCCGCCTGCCGCGCCATGGCGCCTCGTGCCCCGTCGGCCTCGCGGTCTCGTGCTCGGCCGACCGCCAGGCACTGGGCAAGATCACCGCCGACGGGCTCTTCCTCGAGCAGCTCGAGACCGACCCGGCGCGCTTCCTGCCCGAGGTGACCGACGCCAAGCTCGGCGGCGAGGTGGTCAAACTCGACCTCAACCGCCCGATGGCGGCGCTGCGCGCCGAGCTCTCGCGCTACCCGGTCAAGACGCGGCTCGCGCTCAGCGGCCCGATGATCGTCGCCCGCGACATCGCCCACGCCAAGCTCAAGGAGCGCCTCGATCGGGGCGAGGGCCTGCCGGACTACCTCAAGGACTACATGGTCTATTACGCGGGCCCGGCCAAGACGCCCGCCGGCTACGCCTCGGGCAGCTTCGGCCCCACCACCGCCGGCCGGATGGACGCCTACGTCGAGCTCTTCCAGGCCCACGGCGGCAGCCTGGTGATGCTGGCCAAGGGCAACCGCTCGCGGGCCGTGACCAAGGCCTGCCAGGCGCACGGCGGCTTCTACCTCGGCTCGATCGGCGGCCCCGCGGCGCGACTGGCCCAGGACTGCATCAAACACGTCGAGGTGCTCGAGTACCCCGAGCTGGGCATGGAGGCGGTGTGGAAGATCGAGGTCGTCGATTTCCCGGCCTTCATCGTGATCGATGACAAGGGCCACGACTTCTTCGCCGCTCTCAACATCGACGCCCACGACTGAGCGCGACGGTCCCTTAGCCGACGGCGGCCGTCAGACCCATTTCTTCCATTCAAGCAATACCACTCCATCTGCCCGTAGACACACAGCCATTGCATTGAATTCAAGCTCATAACGTCGACAGGACTTGCGCCTTTCGATTCCTCATGTATTCATATAACCATGCACACCCGACGCAACGCGACGCCCGACGCGCCAGAGGAGCCGGTCCGGCGGCTGCTGGCGGCGCTCGGCGCCGGGCAGCTCGGCTCGGCGGAGCTGCAGCGACGGCTGGACTGCAGCCAACCGACGGTGTCGCGGCTGCTGCGCCGGGCCGGCGGCGCCGTGGTGGCGCTCGGGCGCGGCCGGGCCACGCGCTACGCGGCGGCTCAGGAGGTCTTCGGTAGCGGGCTATCGCAGCCGATCTATCTCGTCGGCGAATCGGGAGCGGTCGCCGAGGTGGGACGACTGCGGGCCTTGCTCGGCGGTGGCTACGTCGTCGAGGCTCCAGGGGGGCCCTTCTGGCTACTGGGTGCGGCGGGGACGGGTGTTTTCGAGTCCCTCCCCTACTACCTCTTCGACGCCAGGCCGGCGGGCTTTCTGGGGCGACAGATCGCGCGGGCGCTGGCCGGCGCCTGGGGCGCTCCACCCGATCCGCGTGATTGGACCGACGCCCACATCGGCGTGTATTTGCTGCGCGAGGGCCACGACCTGCCGGGCAATGTCGTGCTGGGTGAGGCCGCTGCCCAACGCGTGCATCAGTTGCCTCCGACCCCGGTGAGCGATCGGGCCATCGCGTATCCGCGGCTCGCAGCCGCGGCCCTCTCCGACGCCCTGCCGGGGTCTTCGGCCGCTGGCGAGCAGCCGAAGTTCCTCGCGCAGCACGCCGAGGTCGGGCCCGTGATCGTCAAGTTCTCGCCGAGCGGCGACAGCGTCGACGCCGTCCGTTGGCGTGATCTCCTACGTGCCGAGCACCACGCGCTGGAGCTGCTGCGCGCCCAGGGCATCCCTGCCGCGCTCACCTCGTGCCACAACTTCGACGGTCGCACCTTCCTCGAAGGGCAGCGCTTCGACCGCTGCGGGGTGCAGGGGCGTCGACCGGTGATCTCCCTAGCGATGGTCGACGCCGAATATGCCGGGGAAGGCCACGGCTGGACGCGCATCGCCGCGGCGTTGCAGCGCGCCGGGCGCATCGGCGCGGCGTCGTTCGCGAGCATCGTCTGGGCCGAGACCTTCGGCTGCTGGATCGGCAATACGGACATGCACGCCGGCAACATCAGTCTGGGGCCGAGCGCCGACGGCTTCGCGCTCTTGCCGCTCTACGACATGTTGCCGATGGCCCTCGCCCCGGAGCGCGGCGAGCTGCTCCAGCGCCCGCTCACCCCGCCGCTGCGGACGCCTGCCAACGAAGGCGTGTGGGAAGAGACCCGGCGCGCCGCAGAGGCCTACTGGGGTCGCGTGGCCCACGACCCCCTGCTCTCCCCCGCCTTTCGCAACCTCGCCGGCGAGGCCGCGGTGAGCCTGAGGCGCTGGGCGGGGGGAGGAAGGAAAGGGGGGGGGGGGAGAGAAGGGGGAGAAAGAGGGGAGAGAAAAAAAAAGAAAAGAAAAGAAAGAGGGGGAAAAAAAAACCCAGGCGCGGCAGGAGCGCTCACAGCTCGGCGGGGTGAAGGCGACGGTTTCGTCGATGTGGCTGGCGCCGCTGAGCAGCAGCAGCAGGCGGTCGATGCCGAGGGCGATGCCGCTGCTGGGGGGCATGCCCTTGTTCAGTGCCTCGATGAAACGCGCGTCGATCGGGTAGACGGGCAGCCCGCGGCGCGCGCGCAGCGCCTGGTCCTCGCGCAGCCGGGCGTGCTGCTCGACGGGATCGGTCAGCTCCTCGAAGGCGTTGGCCAGCTCGACGCCGGCCAGGTAGAGCTCGCAGCGCCGCGCCAGCGTCGGGTCGCCCGGATGGCGGCGGGCCAGCGCGGCCAGCGGCGCCGGGAAGTCGGTGAAGAAGACGGCGCCCAGCGTCGCCAGCGCCGGCTCGATGCGCTCGACGACGATGCGCGAGAAGACCTCGTCGTAGTCGGCCTCGGCGGCGAAGGGGCCGATCCCCGCGGCCAGGGCCGCCTCGCGCAGCGTCGCGACCTGATCGATCGGGCCCCTCAGCCGCAGCCCGGCGAGCTCGCGCAGCGCCTGCGGCACGCTGAGCCGCACGAAGGGCTGCGCCAGGTCGAGCTCGCGACCGCCCCAGCGCAGGCGCAGCGTGCCGGCCACCTCCTGCGCAACGTCCCGCAGCAGGGCCTCCGTCAGCGCCTGCAGCGCCTCGAGCTCGTCGTAGGCCTGGTACCACTCGAGCAGGCAGAACTCGTTGAGGTGCAGCGGTCCGCGCTCGTCGCCGCGCCAGCAGCCGCCGAGGAAGTAGATCTGCTCGAGGCCCGCCACCAGCAGCCGCTTGAGCTGGTACTCGGGCGAGGTGATCAGGTACCCCGCGCCGGCCGGCTCGGCCACGAGCTGGGGCTCGAGCCCCGGACACGCGACGCGCTGCGGGCTCTGGATCTCGACGAAGCCGCGCGCATCGAAGAAGCGCCGCACGGCCGCCAGGAGCTGCGCCCGTTGCCGCAAACGCTGCGTTCGACTCGCGGGCCCCTGGTTGAGGCGGTAATAGTCGGCACCGGGCGAGGGAAAGGGCTCGGCTCGGTGATAGGGTGTCAGCAGCTCGAGGGCGACGGCACGGGCCGGCCAGGCGCTGGCCAGCGCGATACGCACGATCTCACCGGGCGTGGGCAGCGGCAGCGGAGCCGCGACCGCCACGCTCAGCTGGCCCGAGCGGTCGGCCAGCAGCAGCTCACGCCGCTCCCCCGCGACGGCGAGCACGCGCCCGCAGACGAAGGTCGCCCCCTGCGCCAGCCGCTCGCTATCGAGCTCGGCGCAAAGACAGCGCACGGCCTCCAGGGCCAGGGTATCAGCGCTCGACGCGCTCGACGCGCTCGACGCGCTCGACGTGCGCCGCCTCAGCGCTTCACGCGCTCGACGTAGCTCCCGGTGCGGGTGTCGATCTTGAGCCATTCGCCCTTCTCGATGAAGAGCGGCACGTTGATCACCGCGCCGGCCGAGAGCCGCGCCTGCTTGGTCGCCCCGGTCGCCGTGTCACCGCGGAAGCCCGGATCCGTCTCGACGACCTCGAGCGTGACGAAGTTGGGCAGCGTGAGGTCCACGGGGCGATCGGCGAAGAAGATCACCGAGACCTCGAGGTTGTCCGAGAGGTACTTGGCGCTGTCGCCGACGACCTCGCCCGGCACGAACACCTGGTCGTAGTTCTGCTGGTCCATGAAGCAGTAGTTCTCGCCCTCTTTGTAGAGGAACTGCATCTGGCGCTCGTCGATGTTGGCGGGCTCGAGCTTCTCGCCCGAGCGGTAGGTCTTGTCCAGCACCGAGCCGGTCAGCATGTTCTTCACGCGCGCCCGCGTGAAGGCCACCCCCTTGCCCGGCTTGACGAACTGAAAGTCGACGATGATGTAGGGCTGGCCGTCGATCAGGACCTTCAAGCCCTTGCGAAAATCGGAGGTATCGTACATGCGCTCCCTCGTTGCCGCGGCGCAGTAGAGCAACTCGCCCTCGGGCTGTCAATCGTCGCTGCTGGCCGTTGCTGTGGCTGGCCGGCGTGGCTGCGAGCCGCGTCGCTGCTGGACGGGCCGCGCGCGCTGCTGTACACGTCACGGGCCGCGCGGGCGGCGGCAGGAGGTGGGGCGATGCGCGTGGGGCTTTGCGGCTATGCCGGCTCGGGTAAATCGACGGTCTTCGCGGCGCTGGCGCCGGGCGCGCGCAGCGACCGGGGCGGCGTCGCGCTGGGCAACATCAAGGTCCCCGACGCGCGCGTCGATCGCCTGGCCGCGATCTTCTCGCCCAAGCGCAAGACCTACGGCGAGGTCACCTTCGTCGACGTGGGGGGCGAGGGCGGGCGCGCCGATACGGGCGCCTTCAGCGCCGAGGTGCTGCAGCACATGCGCAACGTCGATGTGCTGGTGCACGTGGTGCGCGGCTTCGACAACCCGCTGGTCGCGCGCGCGGCCGACCCCGCGCGGGACGAGGCGCTCTTCAACGACGAGCTGGTGCTGCACGACCTGCAGGTGCTGGAGCGCCGCCAGGAGCGGCTGCGCAAGGAGTCGAAGAAGGGGCCCGAGGTGGCGATCAACGAGCGCTGCGTGGCCCAGCTCGAAGGCGGCCAGCCGCTGCGCGCGCTGGGGCTCAGCGACGACGAGGAGACCAGCTTCGTCGGCATCCAGCTCTTGTCGATCAAGCCGCTGATCACGCTCTTCAGCCTGAGCGAGGCCGCCTGGGCCGATCCGGCGCAGGGCAGCCTGCGCGAGCTGCGCGAGCGCGGACCCTTCGCGCTCTCCCTCGGCCTCTGCGGGGCAATCGAGGCCGAGATCGCCAACCTCCCCGCGGCGGAGCAGCAGGAGTTCCTCGTCGGCCTCGGCCTCGGCGAGCCAGCGCGCAACGTCTTCATCCGCGCAGCCTACCGCCTGCTCGATCTGATCAGCTTCCTCACCGCCGGCCCCGACGAGTGCCGCGCCTGGCCGATCCGCCGCGGCACCGTGGCCCGCAAGGCCGCGGGCAAGGTCCACAGCGACATCGAGCGCGGCTTCATCCGCGCCGAGGTCTACCGCCTCGAGGACCTCGAACAGCTCGGCTCCGAGGCCGCCCTCAAGACCGCCGGCAAGATCCGCCTCGAGGGCAAGGAGTACGTGATCCAGGACGGCGACGTCGTGAACTACCGCTTCAACGTGTGACGTGTGAAGCGCCGGGGGTTCGCTGCTATAGCGGGCCTCGGTGCGGCGGCTCCCCCTTCAGCCACCTCGGCAACGCGGGCGGCCGGTCGCCCGCTTCAGGTCCCGTGCTTCCTTGGCATCTCCGTGGCCCCTGTCTGCGGCGCGTGCTGCGGACCGCGCAGCTGGCGGACGGGCCAAGGGCTCGGAATCCACGAACCGGGGGGAGACCCAATGGGGCATACGCTTCGAACCAGACCATCGGCTCCAGCTCACTCGCGAGGGGCGGGACTGCTTGCGTGCCTGACCGGCACCTCGCTCCTGCTACTCCATCCGCAGGCCGGGATGGCGTTTACGCGGCTAGGGCAGCGGGGTACCCGACAGGAGCGGGCCGTGGAAGCTTCCGGAGCAGCGGGCAGAAGAGAAGGCTGCCCGCACTTCAAAAGCTCGAATTCGCACGGCCTTCAATCAGGCCAGGAAGAGCGGATACGCCGAGCTGAGGATCATTGCAAAAAGAGACATCTCGGCCATGACGGACCCGCAAAATCAACCAGGATCGTCGGCGGACACCACCACGGGCGACGCGAGGCAGCTGAGCACCTCGCGCGCTGCCCGATTTTGGCTTGCGCAGGCGGCCAAACTCGTCGAGAGAGGGGACGCCATGGGGGTGCCGATACCCAGCCAGGCGGTGAAGCGGGCACAGACGGGCCTTGGGTTGGTCACGAGCAGGTGGACTCACGCGCTACAAGACCTCATTGAGGAGAACAAATTGCCAGCTGGTTCTCTCCGTGGCGCGGCCAGAGAGCTTCGCGCTCTGGAGAGGTGGCACAAGCAGGACAGGTCGTCCAAGCGTGGGCGCGGGCCCTTGTTTGGGACGGCCAGGCCGGCGGCCGACCGCGCGCCATCGCATGGTCCCGAGATTGGGAGTCGTGAATGGGTTTTGCGCCGGATCTCGAACACGCGGAAAGCCCTCGCGGGCAAAGCCGCCGCCCCCGCCCCCCCTCGCTAGCGCCCCTAGATCCGGCCCCACCTACGCTCCCCACCGTCAGCCGGCCCGCCTCGGCATGGCCTTCGTTTCGCCGCGATCGGGGCGAAGCGGTGGCGACCCGTCTGAGCGTCGACGCCTGGCTCGACAAACGCAACCGCCGCGCCTCTCCGGCCGAGAACGCGCGGCATGCCGCCGTTGCTCGCCGCCCGCTCTCGTGATCGCCCCGTCGTGGGCGCCGACGGGCGCGCCCCTGCCGTCTCCGCCGGCGCGCACCGTTTCGGGCCCTTCCCTGCCCTGCTAGGATGCCGCGGCATGTCTGGCCACCGTCATCGCGCCGAGCCGCCGGTCGGCGATCCCTCCGACGTGGTCGAGGGTGCGCTCGAGCGCGTGGTCTACTGCAACGAGGAGACGGCCTGGAGCGTGGTGCGGATCGCCGTGCCGCAAGAGCGGCGGACGGTCACGGCCGTCGGCAGCCTGCTCGGCATCCAGCCCGGCGAGAACCTGCGGCTGCGCGGTTGGTGGGTCCACGACCGCAAGTACGGCGAGCAGTTCCGCGTGCACAGCTACCTCACGATTCAGCCCTCCACCCTGGTCGGCATCGAGAAGTACCTGGCCTCGGGCCTGGTGCCGGGGCTGGGGCGCGCCATCGCCGCGCGCCTGGTCGAGCGCTTCCAGCTCGAGACCCTCGACGTGATCGAGAAGCAGCCCGAGCGGCTGCGCGAGGTCGAGGGCATCGGGCCGGTGCGCTCGCTGCGCATCCGCGAGGCCTGGCTCGAGCAGCGCGCGATCAAGGAGGTGATGATCTTCTTGCAGTCGCACGGCGTCTCGACCGCCTACGCGGTGCGCGTCTTCAAGCAGTACGGCGCGCGCGCGATCGCCGTCGTGCGCCAGAACCCCTACCAGCTCGCCTCCGACGTGCTCGGCATCGGCTTCAAGAGCACCGACAAGATCGCCGCCTCGCTCGGCATCCCGCGCGACTCGCCGCAGCGCGCCGAGGCCGGCGTGCGCTATCTCTTGGGCGAGCTGGCCGACCAGGGCCACGTCTTCTTCCCGCACGAGCGCCTGGTGGCGGCCGCCACGCAGCTGCTGGAGCTCGACGTGCTGCCGGTCGAGCAGGCGATCGCCGCGCAGCTCGCGGCCGGGGCGCTGGTGCGCGAGCCGCTGCCGGACGACGACGCGATCTATCTCAAGGCCTTGCACCTGGCCGAGAGCGGGGCCGCGGCGCGCCTGCGGGCCCTCGGCGAGCTGCCGCTGCCCACGCTGGCGGGCGGCGCGGCGGCGGCGATCGAGGGCTTCGAGCGCCAGCGCGGCCTCGCCCTGGCCGACCAGCAACGCCAGGCCGTCGAGCAAGCGACCCAGCGCAAGGTGCTGGTGATCACGGGGGGCCCGGGCACCGGCAAGACCACCATCGTCAACGCGATCCTCCGCCTGCTCGAACAGCACGAGCGACGCCTCGTGCTCTGCGCCCCGACCGGTCGCGCGGCCAAGCGGCTGACCGAGACCACCGGCCACGAGGCGCGCACGATTCACCGCCTGCTCGAGTTCTCGCCGCGCACGCAGCGCTTCGAGCGCAACAGCCAGCAGCCGCTGGAGGCCGACACGCTGATCGTCGACGAGGCCTCGATGATCGACATCGTGCTCTTCCACGCGCTGGTCCAGGCGCTGCCGCCCGCCGCGCAGCTGATCGTCGTCGGCGATGTCGACCAGCTCCCCTCGGTGGGGCCCGGCAACGTGCTGCGCGACCTGATCGCCTCGGGCTGGGCCGGCGTCGTCAGGCTGACCGAGATCTTTCGCCAGGCGCAGCGCAGCCAGATCGTGGTCAATGCTCACCGCATCAACCGCGGCGAGCTGCCGCCGACCAGCGGCGAGCAGGAGGCCGGCGAGCTGAGCGACTTCTACTTCATCGAGCGCCACGAGCCGGAGCAGATCCTCGCCACGATCAAGGATCTGGTGGCGCAGCGCATCCCCCGCCGCTTCGCGGTCGATCCGACCCTCGACATCCAGGTGCTGACACCGATGCGCAAGGGCCTGCTCGGCGTGATCAACCTCAACGCCGAGCTGCAGGCCCTGCTCAACCCCGAGGGCCCCGCGCTGGTGCGTGGCAGCCGCCTGCTGCGCGTCGGCGACAAGGTGATGCAGCTGCGCAACAACTACGACCTCGACGTCTTCAACGGCGACATCGGCCGCGTGACGTCGATCGACGAGGAGGAGCAACAGCTCGGCGTCAGCTACGACGAGCGCCTGGTGCGCTACGAGCACGGCCAGCTCGACGAGCTGGTGCTGGCCTACGCCTGTTCGATCCACAAGGCCCAGGGCAGCGAGTACCCGGTGGTGGTGCTGCCGCTGCACACGCAGCACTACGCGATGCTGCAGCGCAACCTGCTCTACACCGGCATCACGCGCGCGCGGCGCCTGGTGGTGATCGTCGGCAGCCGCAAGGCGCTCGGCCTCGCCGTCCGCAACGACCGCGTCGAGCAGCGCTGCAGCCGGCTGGGCGCTCGGCTGCAAGCCGCAGATGCGGAGGAGACAAGCGCGTGAGACGAGCCGTGGTGCGCCCGGGGTGACTCGAACACCCGGCCTGCGGATTCGAAGTCCGACGCTCTATCCGACTGAGCTACGGGCGCAGCGAACGGCTGCAGTATCGATGGCGCCCGGCCCGAGCGTCAAGGTCGCGCGACGCCCGAGCGGCGGCGCGGGGCGCAGGCGGCCAGCCACTGGCGCCCCAGGGCCGACGAGCGTGGGCCGCTGGCGCTGAGCCGTAGGCAGCGCGCGTGATCGCCCTGCACCTCGATCGTCACGCGCAGGTGGTCCGGCAGCTGCGCACCGGCGAGGCGTTCGAACCACTCCACCAGGCAGACGCCGGCCCCCCCCAGGTAGTCGAGCACGCCGATCTCGTGCATTTCGGCGTGGTCCTCGAGCCGATAGAGATCCACATGAACGATCGGCAAGCGTCCCGGGTACTCGTTGATCAGCGTGAAGGTCGGGCTCGCCACCCGGTAGCCCGCCTCGATCCCGAGACCTTCGGCGGCGCCCGCGACGAAGAGCGTCTTGCCCGCGCCGAGCGGTCCCTCCAGCCCAACGACATCACCAGGCTGCAGCAGCCGCCCCAGCCGCCGGCCGCAGGCCCGCGTGCGCCGCGCGCTGTCGCAATCAATGGCACCGAGGTCCATGCTCACGAGCGACCTACCGCGCGCTCGACACCGAGCTAGAGCTGCACCGGCTCAAAGTGGACAAGACGGGCGAACTCGGCGCAGCGCTGCGTCAGGTCGGCGCGGGTGACCGAGCGAAAGCGGTCGACGCTGAAGTCCTCGACCGCGAAGGAGGCCGTGGCGCTGCCGAAGACCATCGCGCGCCGGATGTTGGCCAGCCCGAGGTCGCCGGTGTGCGCCAGGTAGGCCATGAAGCCACCGGCGAAGCAGTCTCCCGCCCCCGTCGGATCGACCACATGCTCGAGCGGGAAGGCCGGCGCCCAGAAGGGCCCGCCCTCGTCGAAGAGCATCGCCCCGGCATCGCCGCGCTTGATCACCACGTGCTCGACCCCGAGCAGGCGAATCGCGGCGGCCGCCTTGACCAGGCTGTGCTGCCCCGAGAGCAGCCGGGCCTCTTCGTCGTTGAGGAAGAGCACGCCGGTGTGGCGCAACACCTGCTTGAGCGCGGCCAGGCAGGGTTCGCGCAGCCAGAAGTTCATCGTGTCGCAGCCGACCAGCGCCGGCCGCTGCACCTGCTGCAGCACGTCGAGCTGCAGCTGCGGGTCGATGTTGCCGAGGAAGACGTAGCGCGAGTCACGCCAGCGCGCGGGCAGGCGCGGATGGAAGTGCTCGAAGACGTTGAGCTGCGTATCGAGGGTCTCGCGATCGACGAAGTTCGGCAGATAGCGCCCGCGCCAGCGGAAGGTGCGTCCCGGGGCCTGCTGCAGCCCCTCGAGGTCGACGCCACGGCTGCGCAGCAGCTCGATATGCTCGGCGGGGAAGTCCTCGCCCACGACGGCCACCAAGCGCACCGGCGTGATCAGCGAGGGCCACCATCGAAAGAACGACGCCGAGCCACCGAGCACCTCGTCGCCGCTGGCGAGCGGCGTCGTCACCGAGTCGAGCGCCACACTGCCGACCACCAGCAGGCTCATACCGGATCTCCTTCGCCGCCCACGCCCTCGACGCCGAGGACCACGTCCAGGCGCGCCCACGCCCGCGGATCGCGCGCCGCCGGGGCCGTCGCCACCGCCTGTCGCCCGGCCTCGGCGTGCGGGCATACCGCGCCGAGGTCGACGCCGCGGATCGTCGCCGCCAGGATGCGCCGCGCGAGCCCGACGTTGCGTGCCAGCACGGCCAGCACCGCCTGCAGCGAGACGTCACCGTGCCCCTCGTGCCAGCAGTCGTAGTCGGTAGCCATCGCCAGCGTCGCGTAGCAGAGGCCAGCCTCGCGGGCCAGCCGCGCCTCCGGCAGGTTCGTCATACCGATCACGTCGACGCCCCATTGGCGATAGAGCCGCGACTCGGCGCGCGTCGAGAACTGCGGCCCCTCGATACAGAGGTAGGTGCCGCCACGATGCACCACCGCGCCGCACTGCTCGGCCGCCGTGGCCAGCACCGCCGCCAGGCCGCCACAGATCGGGTCCGCGAACGGCACGTGCCCGGCCACGCCGCCGCCGTAGAAGCTCCCAGCGCGCCCCTGGGTGCGATCGATGAACTGATCGACGATCACCATCTCACCCGGGGCGATCGTCTCGCGCATGCTCCCGACCGCACTGACCGACACCAGCCAACGCACGCCGAGCTGCTTGAAGCCGTGCACGTTGGCGCGGTAGTTGATTTCGCCGGGCAGCAGCCGATGCCCCCGCCCGTGCCGCGGCAAAAACACGGCCCGCCGCCCGTCGAGCTCGCCGACGACATAGGCATCCGAGGGGGCGCCGAAGGGCGTCTCGAGCCCGACCTCGCGCGCCTGCGTCAGTCCCTCGAGCTCGTAGAGCCCGCTCCCACCCACCACGCCAATGGCTGGAGACAACATGCGCCCTGTTCCCTCTTCTTCGCCGAGCGGAGCTAGCACGCGCGTCCCGCGCGGGTCAACGCGCGGCCGCGACGCCCGTGCAGGGGCCGCCGGCGAAGAGCTGGGCCACGAAGAGCACGGGGGGCTGCGCGTGCGCGTCGATCGCCACCCCACTGCCGAGGGCGGTGACGTCGTCGGCCAGCAGGTTGCGGCGGTGGCCCGGGCTGTCGGCCAGCTCGCGTACGGTCTCCTCCACGGCGTAGCCGCGCGCCACGTTCTCGCGCACGACCGCGCAGGCCAGGCCCGCGCGCCGCAGGCGCTCGACGGGGCCCCCGTAGCGTGGGGCGAGATGTCCGACGTAGCCCTGCGCCAGCATGTCCTGTGCGTGCTTGCGGGCCACGCCCGCCAGGCGCTCGTCGGGCGGCAGGGCAGCCTGACCCGCTCGCAGGCGCAGCGCGTTCGTCAGGCGCAGCAGCTCAGCCTCGAGCTGCTGCGCCGTGGGCGCGCCGCCCGGCGCCGGCAGGGACAAGTCCACGTCGCGCGGCAGCGCCAGCGCGTCGGGCGGCTCGCCGGCGCACTCGAGCGGGAAGTTGGCCAGCACCTCCTCGCCGTAGAGGCCCTCGCTGGTGATCTCGATGCGATAGCGGCCGCGCTGCGCGCAGGCCACGAGCCCCTCGTAGCCACCCTCGCGCGGCTGCAGCGACACGTTGTTGACCGTGCCCGCGGGCGAGGTCACGGTCAGCTCCAGCGCCGGGCCGGGACGGCGGCGCGTGAAGCGCAACCGCGCGCGCTGCCCCTCGGCCATCGCCCGCGGCACGGGCTCGATCCCCACAGCGCTCTCGAGGAGCAAGGCCACGGCGCGCGGGCGCGCCGGTTGACCCAGCGGCCGGCAGAGCGCCAGGCCGGCGCGGGTATAGCGGCTGCGCGCCAGCAGCTCCGTCAGCCGACCCTGGAGCGCGGCGGCCGCGGCCGCCGGTTGCGCCTCGGGCCAATCTACCGCCACGACATCGGGCAGCGGCTCGATCAGCCCGTGCGCCCGCAGCGCGAACTCGAGCAGCGTGGCCGAGGGGGGGCCTTGCCCGGGCAGCCCACGACAGACCTCGCGCGCGCTCTGCGCCGCCTCACGATCGACGGGCACCGGCGCCACGGCGGCCTCCCGCGCCGCCTCCTCGAGCGCCCGCGCCAACGCTACCTCGGCGCCCCACGGCAGCCACGGCGAGCGCAGGCCGTAGGTCGTGGCGGGCTCGCCTGTCGGCCGGAGCACCAGCGGGATCGCCGCCGCGCTGCGCGCCGGGCCCAGCGCAGCTTCCTGCGAGCGGGGCGCCAGCCGGATCGCGCCGCGCTGCGCGCCGCAGGCGGCGCACGACACGAGCAGCGCGAGGCGCGCTCGCCCGCCCCACCCACGCAGACGGCGCGCGGCGCGCGAGCCCCCGAGCTCGTCGGATCGCAACGCCGGTGCCGCGCCGTGCAAAGGGAGCCCTAGAGCGCCGAACGGGTCAACGACCCGTAGCGAGACGGTCGAGGGCGATACCGAGACGGGTGCCCGAGGAGGGACCACCGGAGACGTGCTGCTGGCACGTCGAGGAGGCGGACCGACGAGGCCACCCGTCGCAGGGAGCCATCGGCCGTCGCAGCAGGGGCGGAACCTGTTCGGCGCTCTAGGGGCAAGGAAAGCTACTTCGGCAGGACCGGCGCGGCAGCGGGCGCGCTCTTGGCAGCCGCCGCAGCAGGTCGCGCCACCTTGGCCGCCGCTGGGGGCGTGGCGGGCACGGGCGCGGCGGGGCTGGCGCTGGGGCTCGCGCTGCTGCTCGCCGCGGCCGTGGCACCGGTCGCGTCGCCGAAAATTAACTCGCCGAAGCGATCGATCTTGTGGAAGTCGCCGACCAGCGGCGGCGACCAACCGACGGCGAGCTGCGCCTGGTCGCGCGGTGCGTCGAGCCGAAACATGTTGAGGCGCCAGAGGTCCCCGACGGCCGGCGGCGTGCGCAGTCCAACCACGCCCTCCTTGCCGCGCACGTCGCCCCAGGGCACGAAGAGCTCCACGGTCCATGCGCTGTCCTGGTCGTCGCGCCGGTCGAGCGTGCCCTTGAGCTGCACGGCGGCCTGCATGCCGGAATTCCAGGCGTTGTCGTTCTGCCGGTAGTCGGGCAGGTAGCTATCGAAGATCGTCCCCGCCGGGTTGACCTGCAGCTCGACGTAGTCGCGCCCGTCGCCGTCGGCGTCGACAAAGACCTCGACCGCCTCCTGGGTCCAGAGCTTGTCATCACGCTTGGTCAAGGTGGTCCAGATATCGCTGTCCGCGTTCTCGAAGGCGACATAGAGCCCCCGCTCGTCCCACAGCACCCGGGCCGTGGTCCGCACCTCCCCGGCACCGCCCGTCAGCGTGTCGACGAAGGCGCCGGTCGACGCGGCCGTGCTCCAGCTCGGCTCGTCGAGCTTGCCGTCGAGGGTCAACGGCCCTGCCGCCCGCCGGGCGACCAGGCGCGGCAAGGCCGGCCGCGCCGCCCCACCCTTCGCCGCACTGGGAGCCACCGGCAGCGAGGCCGCCAGGATGCGGCTCTTGTCGTCCTGCGGCCCCTTGATGCGCATCCTTAGGCTCTCGCGCCACAGGCCGGTGAAGACCTCGAGGCGCGTCGCCGGCCAACCCACCGGCAGCACCACCGTGTGCTGGTCGCGGATGATGTCCCCGGCCTTCCACATCGTCGCCGGGTAGCGGCCGCCGATCGCCTTGTGGTCAGCGTTGAGAAACTGCTTGAGCGCCGGGTCGGCGAGGTGCACGAAGATCTCCCAGCCGGGGACCGGCTGCTTGACCTGCCAATAGTGCGTGAGCGTGAAGGGCTGCCCGGGCACGATCGGCTGGGCGCTGACGTCGAGGCCGAGGTAGACCACCTTGCCTTCGAGCTCGGCATGGACCGGGTACTGCGGCTTGGGCGCACTCTTGAGCAGCTGTTGGCCGATCGCCGTCCAGTCGGTGGCGCTCGGGCGATCGGGCTCCTGCTCGACGCAGGCCACCACCCCGGCCAAGCCCGCATACGCGAGCCACACCCGCATCGTTCTCCACTGCACCATGGTCGCTAGCCCTCCTCACACCCGCGCAAGGCGCCGGCACCGGGACCGTGTAGCTCAGCCGAGCGCGGGTTGGCAAGCGAACGCGGGCAGGATCCTAACACCCAGCCTCCTTAAACCAGCACGGCGCCGTCGAGCTCCTCCACCACCACCGGTCGGCTGCGACCGAGCTCGGCATGGCTGGCCTCGCGCTCGAGCGCGAGCTGATAGGTGTGGGCCACCAGCTCGGGGAACTGGCGCACATGGGCGTTGAAGGCCGCGCGGGGCAGACAGAGCACCACCGCGCGATCGACCGCGGTGACGGTCGCGGTGGCCGGCCGTTGATGCAAGAGCGAGATCTCGCCGAAGACCTGCCCCGGGCCCAGCTCGGCCAAGAGCAGCGGCTCGCCCTGATCCTGCCGCACCACGCGCACCGCCCCGCTCAACACGACGTAGAGCCCATCGGCGGCGCCGCCCTCGGTCACGACCACGTCTCCGCGCTGGAAGACGCGCGCGCTGAAGAGCGCCGCCAGCGCCTCGCGGCGCGCGGGATCGAGGGGCGCGAAGAGCGGCGAGGTGGCGAGCAGCGCCCGCAGCAGGCGCTGCCGTGCCGCCCGCGCCAGCCCTTCGGCCAGGCGCGGGGCGCCGCTCGCGGCATCCTCCAGCGCCTTGCGTGCGATCTCGAAGAGCAGCACCGGCCGCCGCGCGGTCACGCTGGCCACCCGTGGCTCCTGCGTCAAGAGCGCCATCTCCCCGAAGAACGCCCCCGGCCGCAGGTGCGCGAGCGGCACGCCATCGCGCTCGACCTCGACCAGCCCGTGGGCCAGCAAGAACATCGACGTCCCGGCCTCGCCCTGCCGCACGATCACCGTCCCTGCCGCGAGCTCGCGCCGCTGCAGCAGGCCACCGAGCTCGACCAGCTCGTCCGCGCTCAGCGCCGACAGCAGCGGGTGGGGCGGGAGCGCGCCCGGCGCCCGACTGACCTGGCGCCAGTGCTGAAGCGCATCGCCGCACAGCTCCTGCGCCAGCGCGCACAACGCCGCGCCCTCCTCGGCGGTGACCGGCTCGAGCTCGGGCGCGACGGCGTCCACCGCCGGCGGGGGCGGCGGCTGGGCGCGCCCCGCCGCCAGTCGCGACGAGCCCGCGCCGTAGCGCTCGGCGATCGCGCGCAAGAGGCGCGCGGCAGCACCCGCGTCGGCCAAGGCGAGGTCTTGCGTGGCCGCCAAGGCCAAGAGCAGCTGCCCCTGCTCCGCCAGCGCCTCTGCGCTCAGCTCGAGCTGCCGCGCGACCTGGGGCCAACCCTGCAGCGCCCCGAGCGCCGCCGCCGTGCGATACCAGAGGTAGAGCGAGTCGGGCGCGCAGCGCAGCAACGCACAGTAGAGGCGCAAGGCCGCGGCGTGCTCCCCGCGCACCCGCGCCTCATCGGCCTGATCCAGTAGCTCGTCGTTGACGCTCATCTTTGACCATCCCGCACGCGCTGACCGCCATCCGCCGCGCGCGCGGGCGACAGTATACACGCGCGCCGGACCGGCGTTCGCCGCTCCATCGGCGCACGGCCCCCCAACGACAACGTTGACCTGGCCGCGCCCGATGGCACTCTTGGGCCGGGGTCGCGGCGGCATAGGGCCCCGCGATCGGGGCCCGAAGGGAGCGAAGCGATGTCCCAGCCGCAGCAGACGCGCAATGCCGAGCTGGCCGGAAGCTGGTATCCGGCCACGCCCACGGCCTGCCAGGCAAGCTTCGGCCGCTTCGAGCGCGGCGCGGTCGAGAGCACGCGCACCCACCTCGTGGGCGGCGTCGTGCCGCATGCCGGCTGGGCCTTCTCCGGCGCGATCGCCTACAACGTGCTGCGCGAGCTCGCCGCGGCCGCCAGCGAGGCCGAGACCATCGTGCTCTTCGCCGGCCACCTCGGGCCCGAGGCCGCGAGCACCGTGATGCAACACGGGCAGTGCTGGACGCCCTTCGGCCCGATCGAGACCGACGAGGCCCTGGTGCAGCGCCTCTCGACCGACGCGCCCTTGCGGGCCGAGAGCCCGCTCGACCACACGCAGGACAACTCGGCCGAGGTCCTCTTCCCTCTGATCAAACACTTCTTCCCGACTGCGCGCGTCGTGATCCTCGGCGCACCGCCCCGCGCCGCCACGCTGCAGCTCGCCGATGCCGTGATCGACGCCGCCGAGCAGCTCCAGCGCAGGATCGTCGTGCTCGGCTCGACCGACCTGACGCACTACGGCCCCAACTACGGCTTCAGCCCGCAGGGCCCCGGCGCCGCCGCCGAGCGCTGGGTGCGCGAGGTCAACGATCCGCTCTTCATCGCCGCCGCCTGCGAGGGCACGCCGCTCGAGGTGCTTCAGACGGGCCGCGTCCACCGCAACGCCTGCTGCCCGGGCGCGGTCGCCGCCGCCTGGCGCTGCGCCCAACGCCTCGGCGCCAGCAGTGGCGAGCGCCTGCGCTACGCCACCAGCACCGACGTACGGCCCGATGCCAGCTTCGTCGGCTACGGCGGCATCGTCTACTGAGCTATCGTTTGCGCTATTGAGCGGGTCGCGAAGCCGGGCTGAGAGGGCCCAGCCGTTGCGCGTCCTGGCCCAGTGCGCCAGCGTAGAGCGCGCTCACATCCAGCGTGCAGCCGATCGCCTGCAGCCGCAGGCAGGCCCCCGCGCGCGCCTCGCAGCGGGTCCAGTCGCCACGCGAGTCCCGCTCCCACAGCTCGATCAGCGGCTCGCGATGCGACACCAGCACGCAAGCCGCGAGGGACGCGATCTGGCGGTAGTGATCGAGCTTCTCGGTGCGGTCGTAGGACTCGGTCCCATCGCCCAAGACCTCGATCACGACGGTCGGATTGACCACCGTGGGATGGCTCTCGGGATCGCGCTCTAGCTCGCCGCAGACCACTGTCACGTCGGGGTAGGTCGCGAGCCCGGTGCTCCGCACCCGGATCCGCAGATCCGAGGTGAAGAGCCGGCACGGTCCACCGCGCAGCTGCGGGTGCAGCGCGGCGATCAGCTCGGCCGCCAGCGCCGCATGCTCCGGTGACCCGCCCGCCATCGCGTAGATTTCACCATCGAAGAACTCGTGCCGCGACGGCGAACCCTCCTCGAGCTCGAGGTAGTCACGATAGGTGTAACGGTGTCTTGGGGCTCGAGCCAGCGACATGCCCTGACCTTAGCAAAGGCCGAAGATCGAGGCGAGCACCCCTCCGCGCGCGTGGACCCTCAGGGCTCCGCGACGAAGGCCCTCACCGCCGGGTCGAAGCGGCGCGAGGTCACGCGCGGTGCCTCCCCCGCTGCGGCGAGTTCCAGCAGGTTATAGCGCGCGCGCCGGGCGGGGTCGTGGCTGAGCCAGGTGCTGGAGGTCAGCCCGATCACGCGCACCGGCTGGCCCCGCGGGCCCGGCAGGCTGTCGACGCAGGGCCGATGCAGGTGGCCGTGGAGCAGCAGGTCGGCCCCCACCCGCCCGAGCATCGCGATCAGCGCGGCGCCGTCGATCAACCGCTTGTGCCAGGTCACGTGCGGCGAGCGTGGCGGGTGGTGCACGACGACGATCCGCGTGCGCGCCCGCAGCTCGGGGTGGTCGAGCAGGGCCTCCGCGGCCGCGAGCTGCGCGGCCCCCAGACGTCCGGTGGCCAGCAGCGGCGGCGACCACACGGCGCTGCTGAGCGCCACGATCGCCACCGGCCCACGCAAGTGGACCAGGGGAAAGCCCCCCTCCACCGCGCCCAGCAGGTCGCTGTGCAGGAAGTCACCCATCACGCGCGCGAAGTCCCCGTCGCGCACGGTGCCCCAGGTATAGGCGTCGTGATTGCCCGGGACGACGGTGACAGCCGCCGCCGGCAGCCCCAGCGCACCCAGCGCGCGCCGCGCCCGCTCGAACTCGGCCGGCAACGAGAGGTTGGTCAGATCACCGGAGACGATCAGGTGATCGGGCGCCACGCCCCGCAGATCGGCCCACAGCGCCTCGGCCACCGCCTCCGGGTACTCGCGCCCGCGGTTGAGCCACAGGTTGAGCCCACCGAGCAAGCGCTGGCTCAGCCAGGCCCGCAGCGGGACCGGCCGGTCGGTCCGCAGGTGCAGGTCCGAGAGGTGGGCGAGGCGCATCGGGCGAGACCGATGCCTCACGTCGGATCGCGAGGCCTGGGTCAAGGGACGGGGCAACGCGGCCGCTCAGAAGGGGTAGCAGGTGCCGCAGTCCGCCGCGCAGAGCTGGCAGGTCTCGGTCGCGTCGCACTTGCCGTTGCCGCAGGTGCCCGGCGTGCAGGTGTTACCCGCCACACAGTCGGCCGGGCAGCTCGCGGCGTCCTTCGAGCACCCCGTCGCAGACACAGTCGCCGCAGGTCGCCGTGCAGTCCGCGGCGCAGCCGCCGCTCTGGAGCTCAGGCAGCGAGCAGATCCCGTCGCCGCAGGGCGCCAGGGGCACCGGGGTCGACGTCAATGGCGCCACGGTGGCCGCGGTGCCGAGCTGTGCGTTCGTGTTGTCGCCCCAGCACCACACGCTCCCGTCCGTACGGCGCGCACAGCCGTGGTAGAGGCCCAGCGCGACGTCGACGACGGAGGTGCCGAGCGCTGCGACCTGCACGGGGAGTGCACGGTAATAATTGGTGGCGTAATCGGTCGATCCATCACCGAGCTGGCCGGCACCGTTGTAGCCCCAGCACCAGAGACTCCCGTCAGTGCGCCGCGCGCAGACGTTTTGATACTGACCGATCGCGATCTGAACCACCGAGGTCCCGAGGGCGGTGACGGGCGCCGGGCTGAAGTGGCTGGTCACGGTGCCGTCGCCTAGCGCACCGAGGCCGCCCATTCCCCAGCACCAGACACTGCCGTCCGTGCGCCGCGCGCAGGTGTCCCCCGCGCCGGCGGCGACCTCCACCACCGAGGTACCCAGCGCCGCCACGGGCAGGGGGGCCGACCGAGAGACGGTGGTGCCATCGCCAAGCTGGCCATTCCCGCTGGAGCCCCAACACCAGAGGCTGCCGTCCGCGCGCCGCGCGCAGGTGTGGGAATCGCCGACAGCGACCTGGGCCACCGTCGTGCCCAGCGCGGCGACGAGCACTGGACTGTAGGCGGTCAGGCTCGGATCGATTCCGATCTGGCCGGCGGAGTTGTAACCCCAACACCAGAGGCTACCGTTCGAGCGGCGCGCGCAGTTGTGATACTGCCCTACCGTCACCTCGGCCACGGTCGTACCGAGCGCGGTCAGTTGCACCGGGGTCGCGCGGGTAACGGTCGTACCATCGCCAACCTGCCCGTAGAGACCGCTGCCCCAGCACCACAGGCTGCCATCCGCACGCCGCGCGCATCCCGCGCTCCCCGCGACAAAGGGAGCGGCGCCGGTGCCGAAGGTGGTGATCCGTACGGGACTCCTGCGCGTCGTCGTCGTCGTGCCATCGGCGAGGGCCCAATGGCCCCAGCACCACAGGCTGCCGTCACCACGACGGGCACAGGCGTGCCGAGCGCCCGCCGAGAGCGCGGTGTAGGTGGCAGATGCAGTGCAGTCGCGCGCACAGCTCGCTTGGGTCTCGGATCCCGTGCACTGCCCGTCGCCGCAGCTGGCTTGACGGCAATCGATCGGGCAACTGGCCTTCGTCTCACTGCGACTGCAGACGCCGTCGCCGCACTCGCACTGCAGACCGAGCACCCGTCGGGGTGTCTTGGACTGTACGTAGCCACCGTCGCCGAGTTGGCCCGCCGTATTGCTTCCCCAGCACAGGAGCTTGCCATCGACCCGGCGCGCGCAGGTGGAGTAAGACCCAACGGCAATCGCCGCGGTCGACGTCCCCAGTGCGGTCACTCGCACGGGCGCGTAGCGCGTCGTTACCGTGCCGTCACCGACTTGACCGGAGCTGTTGAAGCCCCAGCACCACAGACTGCCGTCCAACCGGCGCGCGCAGCCGTGGAATACGCCGGCCCCCACCTCGACGACACTGGTGCCGAGCGCCGTGATCGCCGTGGGAATCCCGCCGCTGCCCGCGCCAGCAGTCGCGCCATAGGAGTTCGTCCCCCACCCCCAGAGGCTGCCGTCCACCCTGCGGGCGAAGGTGCCGTAGTTGCCAAGCGCAACGGCGGTCGCCGTGGTGCCAAGGGCCGTGACGGCAGTGGGGGTGGCTCGGTTTTCCACCGTGCCGTCACCGAGCTGGCCGTCGCCGTTGTATCCCCAGCACCAAAGTGTCCCGTTGGCGAGACGCGCACAGGTCCGGGAGCCGGAGGCCGCAACGTCGACCACCGAGGTCCCAAGGGCCGCGACCTGCAGGGGCACCGCGCTGCCGGTGGTGGTGCCGTTTCCGAGCTTGCCGTAGCTATTGTCTCCCCAACACCAGAGAGTGCCGTCTCCGCGCCGCGCGCAGGTATGGGAGTCTCCCACCACCACCTGCTCGACAGCCGATCCGTCGAGGCCGGCAACGCGCACCGGGTAAGCGCGCGACACCGCGACCCCGTCGCCCAGCTGCCCCTTGGTGCCGTCGCCCCAGCACCACAGGCTGCCATCGCTGCGCCGCACGCAAGCGTGACCACCGAGCGCAACGTCGATGGCGCCAGCGAAGCGCGGTCCGGCCGCGCTGGCGAGGACGGGGGTTGCGATCGCGCTGTCTGCGGGAGCGCCCCCCCAGCACCAGACAGTGGAGTCGGTGCGGATCACGCAGGCAGCATAATTCAAGCTCAGCGCAAACTTGCCGATGCAGCAGCTCTGCCCCGGCTCGCAGGTGGCGAAGGAGGGGCAGCGGCGCGGCGTGGTGTCGCCCAGGTTGAGGCCCAGTAGGGCCTGGTTGGCCGCGGTGCCGATCGGGAAGACGGAGGCACCGGCGACCGACTGAGGCGTCAGCTCTTGCAGGCCCCAGTCTGCCGCCCAGGGGCAGTTCTGCGTGTACCAGGGCGCGACCTTGAGGTCGATGGCGATGCCGTCGAGGGTGCCCTTGGAGGCCAGGTCGGGGTAGGTCTTGTAGCCCGCCTCGCCCTGGTTCAGCTCGTTGCTGCTGAAGCTCTGGCCGCCCGTGAGGTTGGCGCGGTTGTAGGGGCTGACGGCCACGCCGCTGCGGCTAGTCGCCGTCTTGAGCGCGACGGCGGCGAGGTAGTCGGCCTCCTTCTTGGTCTGCGTGCCGGCATGATAGTCGCGCGGGTTGAGGTTCCAGGCGTAGTCCAGGGCGTAGCCGGCCACCGGCGCGGTGCCCTGCTTGCTCTCGACGATCGAGGCCAGGTGGCTCTGCAGGAACTGGAAGTGCTTGTCCCAGACGTTGCCGCCCCAGCTCAGGCTGGAGAGGTAGACGGGGCGCGGGGAGTTGGTGCCCTCCTTGATGGCATAGCCGCTGACGCCGTCGGCGACGCGGCCCTTACCGCAGCGGTAGACGGCCTTGTTCTGCGCCTCGTCCCAGCTCTGGATGCAGAGGTAGCGGAAGTAGGTGGTGAAGGTGGGGATCTTGCCGCTCTGGTCGAGCGCCTGGACCTCGGGGCCGCTGACGGGGTGCAGCAGGAAGGGGCGGTAGGCCTTGTCGGCGCAGGCCAGGGCGATGCCGCTGAAGACCTCGTAGGTGACCGTCTGGTCGACGCCGCCGGCGGGGTTGAAGGCGCCGCTGGCGTCGAGGTCCTCGTCGATCGCCACGGTCAGGGGTGCGCACGCACTGTCGCAGGGCGGCTGGGCGCAGCAGGCCTGGTGGACGCGCTCGAACTGGCTCTTGAGCACCAGCCAGCGCGGCAGCACGACGTTGGCCGTCTTGCCGGCGACGGTGAGCGGGCCGAGGCGGGTGGCCGGGCAGAGCACCTCGGTCTGGCCGAAGGTGTATTTCGCGAGGTCGGTCAGCGTCGTCGAGGGGATACGCAGGTCGCCGACATTGAGCGCGTTCATCGCGTTCATCGCGTTCATCGCGTTCATCGCGTTCATCGCGTTCATCGCGTTCATCGCGTTCATCGCGTTCATCGCGTTCATCGCGTTCATCGCGTTCATCGCGTTCATCGCGTTCATCGCGTTCATCGCGTTCATCGCGTTCATCGCGTTCATCGCGTTCATCGCGTTCATCGCGTTCATCGCGTTCATCGCGTTCATCGCGTTCATCGCGTTGCTGCTGGCCGCCTGCCCCCGGACCGCCGGCGGCGGCGTCAGCGCGCTGTCGTCGGCCAGGCGCTCGCAGCCCAGCAGGGCCCCCAGCAGGGCCAACGCCCCCACGCGAACGACCGCCATGCCAGGACCCGAGAGCGCCACGCGAACCGGATGAAGCAGCGACATGGAGCACCCCTCTGCTTTATGGCCACTTCTATTTGTTACCGGGCGTGCCTTTTTTTCAAGACATAAAAAACACGCCGCGCTTGGCCCACCTACGCCCCACGCGTTGACGGGCCCGCGAGCAGCGGGCTATGAGGAGCCTGCCCCTTGACCACGCTCGCTGGAGGTTCTCGTGTCCGACGCCCTTGGCTCACACCCCGTCCCCTCGCCCGCGCCCTCCTCGTTGGTCGAGGTCGGCCGTACGCAGACCTGCGGCGACCTGCGCCAGGAACACACCGGCCGCGAGGTCGTGCTGATGGGCTGGGTCGCCAATCGGCGCGACCATGGCGGCGCGATCTTCGTCGACCTGCGCGACCGCTACGGCACCACACAGCTCGTCTTCCGGGCCGACGCCGGGGCCGAGGCGCATGCGCTGGCCGGTGAGCTACGCAGCGAGTTCTGTATCGCCATCCGTGGCCGCGTCGCCGATCGCGGCGACAACGCCAACCCCAAGCTCCCGACGGGCTCCGTCGAGGTCAGCGTCGCGACGCTCGAGATCCTCTCGCGGGCGCAGACGCCGCCCTTCTCGCTGGATGACGATAACGACACGCGCGAGAGCCTGCGCCTGCGCTATCGCTATCTCGACCTGCGGCGCCCCGCCCTGCAGCGCAACTTCGCCCTGCGCGCCGCGGTGACCAACGCCACGCGCCAGCAGCTCACCGCCGAGGGCTTCCTCGAGCTCGAGACGCCGGTGCTGATCAAGCACACCCCGGGCGGCGCGCGGAACTTCCTCGTGCCGAGCCGCCTCAACCCGCAGCAGTTCTACGCGCTGGCCGAGTCGCCGCAGCTCTTCAAGCAGCTGCTGATGGTGGCGGGCTTCGACCGCTACTTCCAGATCGTGCGCTGTTTCCGCGATGAGGACCTGCGCGGCGACCGCCAGCCCGAGTTCACGCAGATCGACGTCGAGCTCTCCTTCGCCCACGAGGAGCTGATTTACGGCCTCGTCGAGCGGCTGATGGCGCGGCTCTTCACCGAAGCGCTCGGCGTGACGCTGCCGCTGCCCTTCCCGCGCATGACCTATCACGAGGCCATGGCGCGCTACGGCTGCGACAAGCCCGACCTGCGCTACGGGCTGCCCCTCACCGACCTCAGCGAGGTCTGCGCCGGGTCGGGCTTCCGCGTGTTCGACGGCGCGCTCGAGGCCGGCGGCATCGTCAAGGCGCTGCGCCTGCCGGGCCGCGCCGCCGAGCTCTCGCGCAAGGACCTCGACGCCCTGCCCGAGCTGGTGCGCCCCGTCGGCGCCAAGGGCGTGGCCTACGCCCGCATGCAGCCGGGCGAGGGCACGCTGACCTGGCAGGCGCCCTTCGCCAAGGCGCTGCGCCCGGAGACGATGCGCGCGATCGAGGCGCGGGTCGGAGCCGAGGCCGGCGACGTGCTGCTCTTCCTCGCCGATCAACCCGGCATCGCCAACAACGCGCTGGCGCTGCTGCGCGCCCACATGGCGCAGCGCTTCGGCCTGATCGACGCCCGCGCCTGGGCGCCGCTCTGGGTCACCGACTTCCCCCTGCTCGAGCGCAGCGAGGCCGGCGAATGGGTCGCCTGCCACCACCCCTTCACGGCCCCGCGCCCCGAGGACCTGCCCAAGCTCGGCACGCCCGAGCAGGGCGCCGCGCGCGCGCGCGCCTACGACCTGGTGCTCAACGGCGTCGAGGTCGCCGGTGGATCGATCCGCATTCACCAGCCCGAGGTCCAGGAGCGGCTCTTCGCCGCGATCGGCCTCAGCCCCGAGCAGGCCGAGGCCAAGTTCGCCTTCCTGCTGGAGGCGTTTCGCTTCGGTCCCCCGCCGCACGGCGGCATCGCCATCGGCCTCGATCGGCTGGTGATGCTGATGTGCGGCGCCACCTCGCTGCGCGATGTCATCGCCTTCCCCAAGACCCAGAAGGGCACCTGCCTGCTGACCAGCGCGCCGGGCCCGGCGGAGGCGGCCCAGCTCCGCGAGCTGCACATCCGGCTCGCGGAGTAGGCCCCGCCGGACCACGGGCGCCGCGCCCCCGCGCGCAAGCGGGCGCAGCGCCGGCGAGGGCTGTTATCATCGCTTGCGCGATCCGATGATGGCTTCACCGACCTCCCCCGCACCGCGACCGGCGACCCTCGCGCGATTGGCGTCGCAGCGCTTCGACCTCGTCGTCGTGGGTGGCGGCATCAATGGCGCCGCGATCGCCCGCGACGCGGCGCTGCGCGGCTACAGCGTCGCGCTGCTCGAGCGCCGTGACTGGGGATCAGGCACCTCGAGCCGCTCGAGCCGCCTGATCCACGGCGGCCTGCGCTACCTCGAGCACGGGCAGCTCGCTCTGGTGGCCGAGAGCCTGCGCGAACGCAGCCGCCTGAGCCGGCTCGCCCGCCACCTCGTGCGCCCGCTGCCCTTCGTCGCCCCGGTCTATCGCGGCGATCGCTGGCCGGCGGCGCTGGTGGACCTCGGGCTGTGGATCTACGACGCGCTGGCGCTCTTTCGCGGCCACGCGCTCCACCGTTATCTGGCCGTCGCGCTTGGCCGAGGCCCTGCCGGGGCTACGCGCCGACGGGTTGCGGGGGGGCGTGCTCTACTACGATGGCCAGACCGACGATGCGCGCCTGGTGTTGGAGAACGTGCTCGACGCGGCGCAGGCGGGCGCCGCCGTCGCCAGCTACTGTGCCGTCGAGGCCCTGCACCGGGAGGACGGGCGCATCAGCGCGGCGACGGCCCGTGACCAGCTCAGCGGCGCGAGCCTGCGCGTCCATGGCCGCTGCTGGGTGGTCGCGGCTGGCCCTCACACCGATGCGCTGCTGACGCTGCTCGACCCGCAGCACCGGCCCTGGCTGCGGCCCACCAAGGGCGTCCACCTGGTGCTGCGCGGCGAGCGCCTGCGCGTGCCGCGAGCGCTGGTCGCCTATCATCCCCACGACGGGCGCGTGCTCTTCGTGCTGCCCTTCTTCGAGCACACGGTGGTGGGCACGACCGACACGGACTTTGCCGGCGACGCCGACAGCGCGCGGGCCGACGCCGCGGACGTGGCCTACCTGCTGGCCGCCGCCAACCACTACTTCCCTGGCGCGGCCCTGGGCGACGACGACGTGATCGCCACCTGGTGCGGCGTACGGCCCCTGCTGGCAGCGGCGGCGGCGAGCGGCGACAGCCCGGGCGCCGTCTCCCGCGAGCATCGCATCGCGACCCGCGCGGATGGGGTCGTGGTCGTAGCCGGTGGCAAGCTGACCACCTACCGCCGCCTGGCCGCCGAGGCCGTCGACGCAGCCCGCGCAGTGCTGGACGCGGAGGGCCCGCCGCGGGGGCCCACCACGACCGCCGATCGCCCGCTGCCCGGCGCGAGTGGGCTGCGCAGCGAGGGGGACCTCGCCCGCTGGCAGGCGCAGCTGACAGCCCAGCTCGGTGGTGACGAGCGGATCGCCCAGCACCTGGCCACGACCTACGGCGTCGGCGCGGCGCGGCTGCTGGCGCGGGTCGCGGCGCAGCCGGCCCTCGGCGAGCGCATCGTCGCGGGGCTGCCCTTCATCTGGGCCGAGATCTCCCACGCCGCGCGCTTTGAGCTGGCGCTCACGCTCGACGACGTGCTCGTCCGCCGCGTGCAGCTCTTCTATCGCGCCCACGACCAGGGCCTCGCGGTGCTCGATCGTGTAGCGGACGCACTGGCCGCGGAGCTCGCTTGGGATGCCAACGAGCGCGCGCACCAGCTGCAGGCCTATCGCGAGCTGGTGGCCCTCAACCAGCGCTGGCGCGACGCCCCCGCGCCGCCGGCCGGCAGCAGCGCGTAAAACGCCGCGCCCGGTCGGGCCGCGCAGCAGATTTATGGACACCTCTTCAGTTCGGCTTGTCGAGCTCTAGGGCCTCGAGGTCGCTCGCCCACCACTTCTCGTCGGCGACGGGTGCGGGCACGTAGGTTGGGCTCTGCGCCAGATTCAGCACATCGAGGTAGTGGCAGTCGGCGTAGTAGCTGACCGCGTTCAGGCCGTCGCGGAACTGGCTATAGGTCAGCCCCTCGGTCGGGATCTCGACCGTCAACACCACGTCGCCGTCGCTGTCGACGCTGAACTTGGCCAGGTTGATGGTGTGATTGAGGCGCAGCAGATATTGGCAGAGGCGCTGCTCGCAAACGGCCGTGCCGGGCGCGTTGGCGAAGGGGCTGATGATGAAGTAGAGCCAGTTCTCGGTCAGGTGGACCATGATGTTGAAGTTGGCCGTCTTGCCGCGAAAGCCGGTGACCCAGGTCGCGGTCTCGCCGTCGAAGTCGCACTGCCAGCCATAACGCTCGAAGAAGTCGTGGATGGTCTGGACCGAGGCAATCATCCGGTCTGCTTCCAAGTCCGTGTTGCTCTCACCATGCCACGCCAGCGCCGTGCGGTCGAGGCTGCTAGCCCGACGCGGCCGGCGCCGTGGTCTCGGGCTTGACGCCGGTCGCCGTGCGCGGGCGCTCGATCAGGCCGCGGCGCACGAAGTCCTCGTAGGCCTCGCGGATCGCGTCGACGATATCGGTGGGCTCGTAGCCCAGCTCTTGCCGCGCCTTGCTGCAGTCGGCGTGGCGCTGCATCCGCAGGATGCGCACGGCCCCCGGCGTCAGGCGCTGCGGCGCGTGCGGCCGCAGGCGGGACAGCACGGGGGTCATCACCTCGGCGATCCCCGCCATCAGCGCGGGCGGCAGGCGCAGGCGCGGGCGGCGGCGCCCGGTCACCTGCTCGAACCAACCCATCAGCTCGTCCATCGTGCAGAAGCGCGTGGCGATGATGTACTTCTGTCCGGCGCGTCCGCGCGCCATCGCCAGGACGTGGCCCTGCACGATGTCGCGCGCCGCGACGAACTCGAAGCCACCCGGGATGTACGCCGGCACGCGCCCGCGCGCGAAGTCGCACAGCACCTGCCCCATCCGCGACGGCTTGTGGTCGTGCGGGCCGAGGATCGCGCACGAGGTCGCCACCACCACGTCGAGCCCGTCGGCGAAGGCCTTCAGCACCTCGTGCTCGGCCAGCGCCTTCGACTGCTCATAGGGCAAGGGCCGCGCGAAGGGGAAGAAGGGCATCGTCTCGTTGGCCGGACGGCTCGGATCGTCCAGGTCGTAGCCGGTCGCGCTGAACGATCCCGTCACGACCACCCGCGTCACCCGCGCCAGGCGCGCCGCTCGCAGCAGATTGCGCGTGCCGAGCACGTTGCTCTCGTAGATCTCGCGCGCGGCGGCCACGCCGCCGTAGACCGTCGAGAGGCTGGCCGCGCAGTGATAGACGTGCGAGCAGCCGCGGACGGCCAGCTCGGTCGCCTCGGGGTCGCGCAGGTCGCCGAAGCACCACTCGACGTCGAGGCCCTGCAGCGCCGCGTTGTTGCTGTCGCGCCGCACCAGCGTCCGCACGCTGACACCGTCGGCCAGCAAGCGCCGCACCAGGTTCGCCCCCAGGTGCCCGGCGCCGCCGGTGACCAGCACCTTGCCCATCGCCGTCGCCGTCGCCGCCGGAACGCGCTCCTGCTCGACCATCACAACCTCACCTCTCAAGCTGCTCGTCGCTTACCACCGCCGGCGCCGCGCTGTCCACCGCCGGCCAAGCCAGGGGGGGGCCGCGGACGAGGCCCTACGCCGCGTAGCGCGGGCCCGTGCGCGGGATCAGCAGGCCTGGCGCCCGAGGGAGGGTGACGACCTCGGCCAGGCCGCCGCCGGCGAGCGCCAGGGGCCCCGGGGTCTCGAGTGCTCGGCGGTGGACGTAGCCCAGCGCAACGACCTCCTCGCGGGCAGGCGAGAAGGCCGCCGAGGTGATACGTCCGGCCTCGGTCATCGCCGGATGGGCCAGCCCTTCGCCTGCCGCGGGCACGCGCGTGCCCGTCACGCGCAAGGGCAGCAGCCGCCAGTTGACCTGCCCGCGGCTGTGGACGCGGCAGACCGGCTCCTGCCCGGGATAGCAGCCCTTGTCGAAGCTGACGGCCCCGAGTTGGCCGGCCTCGAGCAGCATCGTCGCCTCATCGACCTCGAGACCCATCCGCGGCGTGCCCGCCTCGAGGCGCGCGACCTCGAGCGCCGCCGGCTGCACGGCGGTCGCCTGCGCGCGCAGCAGCAGCGCCTCCAGCGCGGCCCGCGCGGCCGAATCCACGGCGCCACCGAGGAGCACACCGGTGGTCCCGAGCTCGTCGTCGCCCAGCGCGAGCCAGCCAGCGCCCGCCGCGGCGAGCCTCGTGTGGGCGTAGGGCTCGAGCCCGCCCATGGGACCGAGCGCGGCGCAGTCGCGCAACCGCGGACCGTAGAGCCCCACCACCTCCCACGCCGGGGCGCCGAGGCTGACGGCGTGGCCGATGCTGTAACGCTCGAGCAGCGCCGCCACCGTCGGCACCCGCGCGCGGTCCAGCACGCAGTCCAGCGCGTCGTCGCCGTGCACGAGCACGCGCAGCAGCGACACGACCTGGGCCTTGGGTGTCAGCAGCGCCGCGGGCACGGCCGCGCCCGGGGGGACCGCGCGTAGGTCGGCCGTGACCAGGCGCTGGAGGAAGGCGCGCGCGCCGGGCCCACGGACCTCGACGACGCCGAGGTCGTCGCGGGGGCAGAAGACCAGCGCCTGCCGCAACGCTGCGAGCTGCTCGTGGAGCGACGCGCTCGGCTCCGCGCCGCCGTCGGCGAGGCTCTCCGCGTCGCACGCCTTCATCTCAGCCTCGCCGCACGAGCTGCTCGAGCTTCGGGCGCTCGTGGAAGAGCGCCGTCCGCAGCGCCACCAACCGCGCGAGCTGCTCGCGATCGAAGGGCTGCTGCTGGCGCAGGAGGCCCTCCAGCTCGGCCCGCTGCGCCTCGAACTCCGCGCGGCTCAGCCGCACCATCCCCCCGCGACCGAAGTACTCGAAGAGCTCAAGGTACTCACGAAAGTCCATCGACACGGCGGGCGTTCTAGCAGCCGCCCCAGCCTCGGGCAAGCCAGCACCTCTTCTTCCATTCCCCGGGGTCCTCGGGTCCTAGGGCCGGGCCGCCCGAAGGCCAGCCTGCGGGTTGACCCTGCTGCGAAACGCGTGGTAGTTGCCCTCGGGTCTGTGGGAGAGGCCCCAGGGAATCAATCGCTCGACAGGAGATCGGTCCAAGATGAACCGCTCGTTCAAAGCCATCCGACTCAACGCCATGGTCTTCGTCGCGATGGCCGCGCTGCTGGGCTGCGAAACCGACGTCGATCTCGGCGCTCGGCCGCAGTTCTGGAACGGCTCCAACAACCTGACGCTCTTGGTGTTCGATGGCCAGACGGGCGCGGGCGTGGCCGACGCCAAGGTGACGATCCAGATCGGCCCCACGGTGCTCAGCGCGACCCGCACCGATAACGTCTATGTGATCCCGCAGATCCCGAACGGCACCTTCCCGGTCTTCATCCAGTCGACCGGCTATCTGCCCTACGTCGCCACGCAGAACTTCTCGGGCAACACCAACATCGCCGGCGCCACCCCCACGCTGTCGTATTTCACGTACACGGCCGTGCTCTTCCCCGTGCGCGGCGTCGATCGCGACATCACGATCCGCGCCTACGATGGTGAGAAGGGCGAGCCGGTGGCGTCGGCCCAGGTGGTGGCGCAGATCGACGTCAACCAGGCGATCCAGAGCCTGGTGCGCCCCGGCAGCTCGCCGCTCCCCGGCGCGCTGGGTTTTCTGCCGCGCACGATCGTCACCAACATGACGAACGGGGTGGCCGTGATTCCGAAGGACCAGCTGGTCTTCGGCGCGCTCTACGACATCTCGGTGATCGCGGCTCGCAACAGCGCCAGCGAGTACCTCGAGCCCAAGGTGATCCAGGATCTCAAGGCTGGTGATCACTTCCCGACGGTGGTCGTCTTCATGGGTCCCCCGGCGCAAGCGCCGGTCGCCCTCAAGACCAACAACGAGGACGGCGGCACACAGCCGAACCTCGTCGTCACCTTCCCCTACCCGATCGAGGTCTGCAGCGACTCGGACAGCCACGATTGGCGCAACGTGACGCCGACGCCGATCGACACCGACGATGACCGGAGCTTCGCCGCTCCGGACCCCAAGAGCCCCGTCACTGTGGCCCGCTCCGAGAGCGACACCGTACTCACGCTGAGCTACCAAGTCGACCCGGCGCCACCGACCCTCGACGACCCGGACGACAACCTTTCGGTCCAGTTCACGGGTCTGAAGGTCCGGGTGGTGGGGGGATCGACCTGCACCGACCTCGGTAGCGTCAAGGTGCGTGGCGACGCCGCCGTCGCGACGACGATCGTCGTACGGAAGGGCAAGAAGTAGCGCAGCGACAAGTAGCCGCGGCAACGCGACCCGCTGGAGAGCACCAATCATGCGTAACGTAGCCATTGCCGCGTGGGTGGCCCTCGCGCTGACGATTCCCGCCGCGCGAGCCGAGGCCCAACCCCACGACCCCCCCCCCCGGACGAGGTGCGCGCCCTGCAGGCGCCACCGCCCGCCCCCGTCGTGGCGCCGCCCGCGCCGACACCCCCACCCCGCCCCGCCGCGCCACCGGCGGGGGACCTGAAGAGCGCCCGCGAAGAGGGCTGGAACTCGCCCTGGGGCCTGCTGCTCAGCCTCAACAACATCTTCCAGAGCGGGAGCGTGCTGACGACCTTCCAGGGCATGGGTGCAGCGGCGTTCTACGCGATCAACCCCGCTCTGATGCTGCGCTTCGGTCTCTCGGTTTCGCGCAGCGAGAACCCGCCGACGATCACGGAGAGCATCCGCGAGACCGCCGGCGAGAAGATCACGACCTACTCCTTCAGCACCCCGAGCAACACCAGCAACTTCGGGCTGGGCGCCCGGGCCGACGCCATCTGGCGACTCAGCCGCAAGGTCCTCGCACCCTATCTGGGCACGGGGCTCTTCACCACCACCTCCCACTCGCGGCAGACGGCAGACGACGAGGTCTCCGTGGTCGATCAGGTGACCCGCCTGCGATCGCGCTCCACGAACGTCTCCCTCGGCGCACGAGGCCTCGGGGGCGCCGAATGGCGGATCCATCCCAACTTCGCGATCTTCGCTGAGTACGAGCTTGCGCTCTCGTTCTTCAGCTGGAACACCTCTTCCTCCAGCAGCACCGTCGAGAACGCCGCCAACGGCGCGCGCACGGTGACGCACACCGCCACCAACTCGAGTCGCACCAGCTGGCTGACCGGCAGCAACACCCTGGCCCAGGGCGCCTCGCTCGGACTGATCGTACTCTTCTGACGCGGGGATAACGCGGCCCGCGGGGGGGGGGGGGGGGGGGGCGACCCAGCTCAGCTTCTTTCTCGGAGGCAGCGATGTGGTGCGGAAGCTCTACCAGCCGTGGGGCCGCCGCACTGGCTCTCAGTGCAGCCGCGGCCTGCGGTGTCGAGGTAACGGACCGTTACCGGCCCTCGACGACGCCCTTGGTGCCGTCCGAGCCGCTCGTCTTCGCGCGCGCCGCGCGTGGCGTCGTTTCGAGCACCGGCAGCTATCGCCAGGAGACGATCGCCGTCACCGCCAGCGTCGCGGGCGCGGTGCGCGTGGCCTTGGGTAACGACTGCGCCGCCGGCCAGGTGCTGGCCGAGAACGTCCGCGTCGATGCCACTCGCACGGCCGAGGTTCCGATCCGTGCCGAGGGTGCCCTCGCCGCCGAGGGGATCTACCCGGTCCAGGTGTGCTTCCGCAGCGACGGAGGTGTCGCGGCGCACGCGTCCGTCGTACTCCGCGTCGACAACCGCGCACCGATCGTCACGACCAACCTCGCGGCGGGCGCCCACTGCGGCCCCCAGGTGGTGCGCTTCCAGTGCGACGACTGCACCACCATCGCCTATTCCACCGGCGGGGCGGTCGGCTTCGCCGCCGACGGCACGGTCGCGAGCGGTAAGCGCCACAACGCCGCCGACCCGCTGGTGCTGCAGAGCAACGCCGAGCTCGCCTACGCGGCGATCGACCTCGCGGGCAACGTCAGCCCCATCGCGCGCACCGCTGTCACGATCACGGCCGGAGCGACCCCCGCCCTTGCCGTGCTGTCGATCAGCCCCGCGGTGGTGGATCCGCGTGCCCAGGTCGTCCCGACGGAGTCCACGCTGCGCTTCACGGCCGCAGCAGGGCTTCCCTTCAGCGTGCGGCTCGGCCGCGGCTCATGCACCAAGGGCAAGCTGATCGCCGAGGGCACCACCGGCGACGAGCCGAGCCACTCGGTCATGATCCCGATCGCCAGCCTGCGCGAGGGCGACAACCAGCTCGCGGTCTGCGTGCAGAGTGCCGAAGGCTGCCTTGCTTCGGCCCCCTTCGAGATCCGCATCGTGCCGCCCCCCGCCCCTGCCGCCGCCACCGCCGCACTTCGCGATCGCGACGCTGACCGGCAGCAACTGCGCGGTCGTCGATCACAACGACGTCACGGGCGACGATCGCGGCGGAATCGCGCTCTCGAACGGCCGCATCTATGTCGGCGGCGACAACTCCACCGCCAGCTTCGATCTGAGCCTCAGCGCCGGCGCGGCGCTGGGGAGGGTCCTCGACACGATCTTCAGCGACCTCCGCGACGAACACGTCTATGTCTTCGGCGCGGGCGATCCGCCCCAACCCGTGTCCGTTGGCGCCGCCGACCGCCTGATCGCGCTCGACGAGAACGGTGGCCTCTCGACCACGATTCCACTCGGCCAGCCGCTGACCCTTGGCCACGGCGGCTCGATCCACGCCACGGTCGGCGGCGCGCTGGTCGTGACCGGGGGGCGGGTCTATCGGGTCGCGACGCCGAGCGGTACGGTCGACGATCTCGGCCCCGCGCCCAGCATGAGCCGCTACGGTTGCGAAGGCCCTTACACGCACGGCGTGGCGGAGTTGATCGATGGGGCCTGGTGGTTGGCCTACCGCACGAGCGCCGCGGCCGCGATCGTGCGCACGCGGGTCAGCGACGGGCAGACCGAGACCATCGCCGAGTTCACCGATCTCGGTGACCTCTGCAGCTTCACGGTCTCGCCGCGGCTCAATCGGTGGTACTTCCACCACGAGTACTCCTCGCAGTTTGGCTCTGCCAACGAACTCCTAGGCTCCTGCGAGGCCTCGTTCCGCTGATAATCCCCGAAGAGGGATGGGCGCGCTGCTGCCGCGCGCTCCAGGCTGCTGCAGACCCTCGGCGGCGGAGGTCACCATGTCTCGGCGCCCCTTCCTGGCTCCCTGCTTCTTGCTGCTCGCCACCTTCGCCATCGCTCCTGCGCGAGCCGGCGAGCCGCCCCCCAACGCGACGCCCGCGGCCGCCCCTGCGCCGCCCACGCCGGCGCCCACCGCCGGCCACCGCTACGCGCTCGGCGAGCTGATCGCGCGCGCCCAACGCCACTACCCGGGCGTCGCCGCGGCCGAGCACGCGGTGGCGGCGATGGAGCAGAAGCTGTTCCAGGCGCGCTGGGCCTGGCTCCCGCGCGGTGAGCTGAACGCGGTCTTCGCCCCGACCCCCGAGATCCGCTGTTTCGACGACGCCGGCAACCCCGACGAGCAGAGCTGCGTGCGCACGAACATTCGCGAGATCGCCTTCAACCTCAACGGCGTCTTCGGCCGCGCGCAGCTCGAGCTCGGCATGCCGCTCTACACCTTCGGCAAGCTCTCGGCGGTGGGCAACGCCGCCCGGGCAGGCGTCGCGCTCGAGCAGGCGCGGCTCGCTGCGGCGCGCCGCGACCTCGAGCTCAACGTCACCAAGGCCTACTGGGGCGCCAAGCTGGCCAGCGCGATCCTCGAGATGATTCACGAGGGGCGCGAGCACCTCGACAAGGCCAGCGCCCGCCTCACGCAGCAACTCGAGGACGACTCGGGCGACGCCACGGTCACCGATGAGCTGCGGCTCAAGACCTATACCGTCGAGATCGACACCCGCACGCTCGAAGCGCGCAAGCTGCAGCAGCTCGCGTTGCGTTCGCTGAGCGCGCTGACGGGCCTCCCCGCCGACCGGATCGAGCTCGACGACGCTCCGCTCGAGGCCTCCAGCGCGGAGCTGCTCGCCGGCGCCGACTATCAGCGCGCGGCGCGCCAGCAGCGGCCGGAGATGCACCTGCTCGAGGCGGCCTTGAGCGCCGTCCAGGCGCGCAGCCAGCTCGAGCGCGCGCGGCTGTGGCCCGATCTGCTGCTGGTCGGCCGCGCCGGCATCGGGCGCGCGACGAACGTCGATTTCCCGCAGAACGCCTTTCTCAACAACCCCTTCAACTTCAGCAGCGCGGGCCTCGCGCTCACGCTCCACTGGCAGCTCGACACCGTGCAGCAGATCGGACGCCTGCGCGAGGCGCTGGCCAACGGCCGCCGCCTGGCGGCCAAGCGGCAGGAGGCCCTGACCGGCATGAAGCTCGAGATCGAGAAGGTCTACCTCGAGCTTCAGGAGGCCCAGCAGCGGCTGGTCGTGGCCGAGCGCGGTCACCGCAGCGCGCGCAGCTGGCTGGTCGCGACCTCACAGAACCTCAGCGCCGGCCTGGCGGAGCCCAAGGAGCTGACCGACGCCCTGGTGGCCTATTTTCGCCTGCGGCTGACCGTCCTGCAGGCCATCTTCGACGTCAACGTCGGCTGGTCGGAGCTGGCCCGCAAGGTCGGCTTGGCGACCACGGAGCTGACCCGAACGCTGATCGCCCCGCCCGCGCCCACGCCCGCGCCCACCTCGTAGGGTCGGGGCCGCGGGTTGTCCCCCAGCCCTGGCGAGTGTATGAACAACTCGGCTGTGATTGACCCTGGGAAACCGTTCACGAGGTGCTGACACCGATGGCCGGGAACCACGTAAAGCATCGCTCGCGAGCGCGACGAAGCGCTCGCGCGGGGCGCAACTCGTTGCGCCCCGACATTGGGGGTGGGGCGCCGCCAAGACCGCGCTCTTGGCGGGGCGGGGGGATGGGACATCCCCCCGCGAGCGATTGCGACCATGGAGGCCGCCCATGAGCCGCGCTCTTCGCCGCGCGTTGTTGGTGTCGCTCGCTTTCATTGTCGTCGCAGTCGCCGGGCGCGCCCGCGCCGCGACCGCCGACGGCCCGCTCGGCAAGGTGCGCCGCACCAACGACCGCATCATGGGGCTGCTGCGCAAGCAGGCGCGCAGCCCAGCGGGCGCCAAGCCGATCGACCGCGAGCTGACGCGCGTCGTGGCGCAGTTCCTCGACTTCCCCGAGCTGGCCCGCCTGGCGCTCGGTCGGCACTGGGAGGCCCGCTCCGCGACCGAGCGTCAGGAGTTCAGCGAGCTGTTGCGCCAGCTGATCGAGCGCAGCTACCTCAAGCAGCTGCGCTCCAACCTCAACTACACCGTCCGCTATCTCGGCGAGAAGATCGTCGGTGACCAGGCCGAGATCTCGACCTCGATCGAGGTCAAGCGCAAGGGGCGTAGCGAAGCGCTGGTGATCCAGTACAAGATGCGCCGAGGCACCGGCGGCTGGATGGTCTACGATGTCATCACCGATGATGTCAGCGTCGTGCGCAACTACCGCTCGCAGTTCAACCGCATCATCCAGCGGCAGTCCTACAATGCCTTGCTCGAGAAGCTGCGGCGCAAGCTCAAGGACCCCGCGTAGGACTGCCGCCGCCCGGCACCGTGGCGCCTTCGTCGTCGTGTTGAGCCTGGTCGCCGGCGGCGCGTGTAGCGACTTCCGCTATGAGGGTTTTCTCGGCGAGTCGATCCCGGCCACCGTCGAGCAGGGCATTCTCGTCGCTCAGGTTCGCCTCGACGACGGACCGCCGCTGCGCGCGGCGATCGACAACGCCGCCGCGCTGACGCTGGTCACCCAAGACGTCGAGGGCGCCAGTCGGCGGCGGCGCGTCGCGCTGCGACTGCTCGACGCCGGGCGTCCGACGATCACGCGCTTCCTCTTTCACGAGCTCGAGCTGCTGGAGGCCAGCGCCGGCGCGCTCGGTCTCGACACGCCCCTACCGGTCGACCTACTGCTGGGGGTCGACGTGCTCGCGCACTTCGCCGTGACGCTCGGCTACCCTCAAGCGCCCGCCGGCAACTCCACCGAGGCGGCGCCACGGGCGCTGACCCTCCGCGCCGAGCTGGCCGGCGACAATGGCCAGCTCGCGGAGGACTGCGACGTCACTCGCCTCGTGACGATCGACGGCCTACGCAGCGAGCGCTGTGCCGCCGTCTTCGCGGGCGGCCTGCTCGGTGGCGGGCGCGCCTCGATCGCCGGCCGCAACACGGTGTTCCCGGGCCGCCGCATCATCGCGCCGCTGTGCCTGCTGCCCGACGACTACGACCCCACCGGCGAGACCGCGCCCCCGAGCACCGCCAGCGGCCTCGACGCCGTGGCGATCGTGGCCTCCGGCCTGGGCACGCCCCTGATCGCGCGCTCGGCCTTCGAGCAGCTGCGCGCGCGCCACCCGGAGCTGACCGAGGATCCGGGCCACACGCTCTACCTACCGACCGGCAGCGAGAGCGTCTCGCTGGTGTCGATCCCCCGCACGGCCCTGGTCGCCAACGCCACGCGCACGCTCGACGACCCCCAGCGCAATTTCGGCCCCTGCGGCGAGCTGGCGCGGCGCTGGCGCCTGCTGCGACTGGATCGCTTCGCGCTCGACGCGGTGCAGGACCGCGACGAACGCGGTGCCGCGGTGGCCTGGGTGGGCGCGCCGATCGCGTTCGCCATCATCGACGATCGCTCGCCGCTGCTGCAGGGGCTGCGCCAGGAGCTACGCCCCGGCGTCGCCGATCTCGATATCGTTTTGGGCGGCGGCTGGCTGTCGTTCTTCGAGGTCGATCTCGACTACCCCGCGAGCCGCATGGTGCTACGCTGCGCCACCGCGGCGGCCGCTACCGATCGCTGCCGGACGCTGCCCTTCTGTCGCCAGGGCCAGCGCCCGCCCTGCGGGCCCGCGGCGGCCACGCCGTGACCTCGACCCACGCGGAAGGGACCCCTCGACCCACGCGGAAGGGACCCCGACCCACGCGGAAGGCGCGCCGGCGCAGCGCACCAGCCGCCCACACGGAGCCGATCGCATGTCGCACCTGCTCACGCTCGACGGCCAGCCGGCCTTCCTGCTCGGCGTCAACTATTGGTCCCGCGCGGGCGGACCGCGGATGTGGGATCGCTTCGATGCCGCGCGCGTGCGCGCCGAGCTCGAGCAGATGCGCGCGATCGGCCTCAACGTCTGCCGCAGCTTCGCGTTCCTGCCGAGCTTCATGCCGCAGCCCGGGGCCCTGGCCCCGGGGGCGCTGCAGCGCCTGCGCGAGTTCTTCGAGCTCTGCCAGGCCAGCGGCATGCGCACCATCCCCTCGGCGCTCGTCGGCCACATGTCGGGCGAGAACTTCGACTTCCCCGGACAGCACGGGCGCTGTCCCTATAGCGCCAGCGAGGTGCTCGGCTGGCAGGAGCTGCTGCTGCGGGCAATCGGCACGGCGGGCGCCGGCCACCCGGCGGTGGCGGCCTACCTCGCCAGCAACGAGATGCCGCTGTGGGGAGGCAAGAGCACGCCCGAGACGATCGTCGCCTGGGCCCGGGCGCTGCGCCGGGCGCTGCACAGCGCGGACCCGGCGCGCCCCTTCAGCCTCGGCGACGGCGTGATGAACCTCAAGGGCGGACAGAACGGCTTCGACGTCGACGCGCTGCGCGACACGCTCGACTTCGTCGGACCGCACAGCTACTACGGCGACAGCGACCCGCTGCGCCAGGCGCTCAACGTCGAGTTCTGCGTGCGGTCGCTGCGCTACCTCGGGCTGCCGGTGCTCTTCGAGGAGTTCGGCTGCTCGTCGAATCAGGCCGGTGAGCGCGAGCAGGCGCTCTATTACCGCGAGGTCGTGCACAGCTGCCTCTCCGCGGGGGCCGCGGGCGCGCTCGGCTGGTGCTACAGCGACTTCGACCTCGGCGGCGAGCCGCCCTACGACCACCACGCCTTCGAGCTCGGCTTCGGCATCACGCGCGCCGACGGCAGCGAGAAGCCGGTCTGCGACGAGCTGCGCGCCGTCGCCCGCCTGCTGGACGTGGTCGGGGCCCGCACGCTCTGCCCGCCCACCCCCCGCGCCGCGATCATCGTGCCGTCCTATTTCAACACGACCTACCCCTTCAGCTGGGAGGACCGCGACCGCATGCGGCGCACGCTGCTGCAGGCCTACACGCTCTGCGTCAAGGCTGGCTTCGAGGCCGAGCTGGTACCGGAGCGCGCGCTCGACTGCGGCGGCTACCGGCTGGTGCTGGCGCCGGCCACGCAGAAGCTGCTCAGTCCGACCTGGGACGCGCTGCTCGCCGCCGCCGCCGGCGGCGCGACGGTCTACTGGTCGTATTTTGGCGGCGACTACAACTTTCACCAGGGCGCCTGGTGCAGCAACTTCGAGGCCCTCACCGGCTGCCGCAACATCACCTGCGCTATGGCTGCTTCGACCTGCCCGAAGACCAGCTCGTGCTGCACGGCGAGCAGCTCTCGCTGGGCTTCGACACCAACGTCGGCGGTCGGCCCTATCCACGCGCCCTGCTGCCCCTGGAGCCGCTCGCCGGCCACCACACCGAGGTCCTCGCGCGCGACCAGGCGGGTCGTCCCGCGTTGACGCGCAAGCGCCACGGGGCCGGCCAGGTGCTGCTGCTGCACTGTCCGCTCGAGTACTACCTGGCCGAACAGGCTGACATCAACGAGCGCGACCGCAGCGAGCAACTCTATCGCTTCTTGGCCGCCGAGGCGGGCCTGACGCCCCTGCTCAGCTCGAGTGATCCGCTGGTGCAGCTCCGCAGCGTGGAGACGACGGGGAGCACCCCGTTGCTCTGGGTGATCAATCGCAGCTGGCGCGCGCGCGAGGCCTTCCTCGAGACCCCCGGCGGGCGCCCCTTGACGGCCGACACGCCGGCCCTGCGCGAGGGTGCCACGCGCCTGGCGCTCGCGCCCAAGCAGATCGCCGTCTACCGGCTCGCGAGCGCGGTGAGGTAAGGACGATGGGCTCCTTCGAGGAAGCGCTCGCACGCGGCATCGGCTGGGCCCTGCTCAGCGTCTTCGGCGCGGGGGTGGCGACGAGCCTGACGCCCTGCGTCTATCCGATGATCCCGATCACCGTCAGCATCTTCGGCGCCCGACAAGCCCCGACGCGCCGGGCCGCCTTCTGGCTGGCGACCTGCTACGTCGAGGGCATCGCCGCGATGTACACGACCTTGGGGATCCTGGCGGGCCTCGGCGGGCGGGCTGCCGGCAGCCTGCTCGCTTCACCGTGGATCGTGCTGCCCCTCTCGGCCCTGCTCCTGGTGCTCGCCGCCTCGATGTTCGGTCTCTGGGAGATCCACCTCCCGCACTGGCTCTCCAGTCGCATCGCGCTGGTGGGGGGGCGCGGCAAGCGCGGCGCCTTCGCGATGGGCCTGGTCGGCGGCGTGATCATCGCGCCCTGCACCGGCCCGGTCTTGGCCGGTCTGCTGGCCTACGTCGCGGGCACCCGCAACGTGGTCCTCGGCGCGGTCTTGCTCTGCACCTACGCCCACGGCATCGGCGTGCTCTTCTGGCTCTTGGCCACCTTCGCCGTCAGCCTGCCGAAGGCGGGGCGCTGGATGCGCGTCGTCAGCGCGCTCTTCGGGGTCGCGCTGATCACGACCGCGCTCTACTACCTGCAGGACCTCTTCACGCCCCTGGCGCGCTACAGCTCGAGCTCGTGGCGCTTCGCGGCGCTCAACGCCCTGCTGGCCGTCGGGGGCTTGGTCCTGGCCCAGCTCCACCGGGAGTTCCGTGGCGTGCCGCGAGCGCTCGCGCTGCGCAAGACGACGGGCGTCCTGCTGGCGAGCCTAGCGCTGCTGGGGCTCGTGAACTTCACCCTCACGCCGCCGGTGCAGCTGCCCTGGCAGCACGACGAGGCCGCCGCGCTGCGGCAAGCCCAGCGCCGTCGGCAGCCGCTTTTGATCGACTTCTCGGCCTCCTGGTGCCGACCCTGTCGCCTGCTGGAGGCCCGCGTGCTCGCTGACCCCGCGGTGCGGCGCGCCCTGCGTCGCTTCGTCTTGCTGAAGGTCGATGTCTCCAAGGACACGCCGCGCGATCGCGCGCTGCAGGCCAAGTACCGGGCGCCCGAGCTGCCGCAGCTCGTCCTGCTCGGCAGCGACGGCCGTGAGGCCGCACGCGGGGGCGAGGGACTCGATCCCAGCAGCATGCTGGCCCTGCTGCGCCAGGTGCGCTGAGTACGCCGGTGCTATAAGCTGCGCACCATGCGCCTCGTGCCCGTCCCCACCCTCGGCCGGATCCCGACGCTCGCTGGGACCTTGCTGCTGAGCCTGGTCGCCTGTCGAGCCCCCACGCCCCCCGCGCCGGCGAGCCCGGTGCAAGCGTCGAGCTTGCCGCGCCTGACGATCAAGGCCGACCGCAAGCTGCTCTTCACCTACTTCGCCGCCGAGACGGGCGCCTTCGCCTCCACCACGCGCCTGACCGAGATCCCCGCTCCCAGTCGCGACTGCGTGCGGGTCGTCGACCTCGCGCTGCGCCCCACTCAGCGGCGCGACCATGAGCTGGTGTACGTCGCCGATCTTCGCGCCGCGCGCAAAGACGGTAGCTACCCCTATCTCGTGCTGCCACGCACCGCCTTCGAGCAGCTCGCACCCCAGCGCGCACGCGGCACCGCCAGCGCTGCGGCCGACCCCTCGCCGCGCGCCGGGGCGCCCGCCACACCAGCACCCGGGGCTCCGCCGGCGGGCCAGGCCCGCGTCGTGCTCTACTCGACCTCCTGGTGCCCGGCGTGCCGTGCGGCGCGAGGCTGGCTGACCGAGCACGGCGTGCCCTTCATCGAGCGCGACATCGAACGCGATCCCGCCGCCAGCGCCGAGCTGATGGCGAAGGCTCAGCGCCAGGGCCTCTCGCCCTCCGGCGTCCCCGTGCTCGACGTCAGGGGCACCCTGATCGAGGGCTTCGATCCCGCTCGCGTCACCGCCTTGCTTGGAGGTCGATGGACATGAGAATGCGCCGACTGCCACCTTTCTGCGCGGGGCTGTGCTTGGCCGGGTTCCTGCTCGCCGCGCCGGTCGCGGCCGAGGCCCGCCTACTCGAGTTCTGGGGCTCGGGGCTGGTCGGCGCCGCCACCGGCAACGGCAAGACCGGTCGCGACTTCTACCGCTGGGCGGGCGGGCCGGCCGGCGGCTTCGAGGTCGGCGCGCGCCTGCTCTTCATCAGCGCCTATCTCGACTACCTGCGCTTCTTCGACGGCGACGCCAACGCCCACCTGGTCGGGCTGAACCTCGGCGGCGACGGTTCGATCGATCTCGGGCATGGCCTGGGGGTGGTCATGCGGCTGTCCGGTACCTTCTACCTCGGCTCGCTCGACGCGCAGACGCACGACTTCGATGGCAAGCTCGTCGATAGCCAGCGCGTGAACACGCGCGGCGTGGGCGGGCGCGGCGGCATCGGCCTACGCTACAGCTTCTGGCGCGTGCTCTCGCTCGGCGTCACGCCGCAGCTCGGCTACCACTACTTCTTCGGCGGCGCGGACGAGGACCCGACCGAGACCGAGCTAAACTCGGCCGGCTGGGACTTCCAGGCGCTGGGGTACTTGCGCGTGGCGATCGGGATCTAACCTCATCTCAGAGTTGCAGCGAGCCGAGTGGGCGGTGAGGGGCTCGAACCCACGACCACCTGGGTGTAAACCAGGTGCTCTACCGCTGAGCTAACCGCCCGTGTTGTTTGCGGGGGGAGGTTCCATCCCCCCGCCCCGACAAGAGCCCTACGACATTCTACTGGCCGAGGACATGTAGCAGCTTGCCGACGATCGTGTCGAGCGCCACGGCGTTGCGGCCGCCCTCGGGGATGATCAGATCCGCCCAGCGCTTGGAGGGCTCGACGAACTCCAGGTGCATCGGCCGCACCGTGCCGTAGTACTGCTCGCGAATGCTGGCGAAGTCGCGGCCGCGCTCCTCCATGTCGCGCCGCACGCGCCGCATGATGCGGATGTCGGCATCGGTGTCGACGAAGATCTTCATGTCGAACAGGGCGCGCAGGCGCGCGTGGGCCAGCACCAGAATGCCCTCGACGATCACCACGGCCGCCGGCTCGACGCGCCGCGTCTCCGGCCGTCGGCGATGCGTCTTGAAGTCGTAGACGGGCAGCTCTGCGGCCTCACAGCGCCGCAGCGCCTCGACGTGCGTCACCAACAGCTCGGTCTCGAGCGCATCGGGGTGGTCGAAGTTGCGGTGCGCCCGCTCGGCCAGCGGCAGCTCCCCATCGTCCCGATAGTAGGCGTCGTGGTCGAGGATCACCGCGCTGCCGGCCGGCAGCGCCGCCGCCAGCTTGCGCGCCACGGTCGTCTTGCCCGACCCCGTCCCGCCGGCGACGCCGATCACCAGCGGCTGCCGCGTGCTCCCCACCCGCTCCTCCACCCGCTCCTCCTCTCTTCCACCCGCTGCCGCCGCGCGCCGCGAGCCACAGCCGCCGGCAGCAGCTCCGATCAGCCCTTGATTACACCAACCGGCCGCATGCGGGCTACCCTGCGCGACAGGCCGGCCCGCTCCACGACGTCCACGACCAGGTCGACGTCCTTGTAGGCGTCCGGCTGCTCCTCGGCCAGGCCGCGCGCGCTGGTGCTCCGCGCCACCACGCCGGCCTGCTCCAGCTCGCAATCGATGCGTCGGCCGCGGGCGTGCTTGACGGCCGCCGTGCGGCTCATCGTCCGCCCGGCACCGTGGCAGGTGGTGCCGAAGCTGCGCTCCATCGCGCCTGGCTCACCGACCAGCACCCAGCTCGCCCGACCCATGTCGCCCGGGATCAACACCGGCTGTCCACACGCCTGGTAGGCCGCGGGCAGCTCCGGATGCCCAGCGGGAAAGGCGCGCGTGGCGCCCTTGCGATGGACCCACAGCGGCTTGCGCTGCCCCTCCACCAGGTGCTGCTCGAGCTTGGCGATGTTGTGCGCCACGTCGTAGACGAGCTCCAACTGCAGCGTCTCCCAGGGGCGCCCCAAGACCTCGGCGATCACCTCGCGCGCCTGCCACATCAGCAGCTGGCGATTGCACCAGGCGAAGTTCGCCGCGGCCCGCATCGCCGCGATGTAATGGGCGCCCTCGCTGCTCTCGGCCGGCGCGCAGGCGAGCTGGCGGTCGGGCAGGTCGATGCGGTACTTGGCCGGCACGCCCTGCAGCGCCTTGAGCGCATCGTCGCAGACCTGATAGCCGAGCCCGCGCGACCCGGAGTGGATCATCACGCACACGCCGCCCTCGCGCAGACCGAAGGTCCGCGCCGCCGCGGCATCGACCACCCGATCGACCACCTGCAGCTCGAGGAAGTGGTTGCCGGCGCCGAGCGTGCCGCACTGCCCCACCCCGCGCTCGAGCGCTCGCGCACTGAGGGCCGCCGGGTCGGCCCCCGCCAGGCAGCCCCCCGCCTCGGTGTGCTCGAGATCCGCGGCGGTGGCGAGCCCCCGTCGCTGGAGGAAGGGCACCCCCTCGGCCAACAGCCGCCGCAGCTCCTGGCCGCTGAACTGGAATGGCCCGCTGCGCCCGACCCCCGCTGGAATGCGCGCGAAGAGCGTATCGACCAGGCGCGGCAGGTGTGGCCGCAGCTCGTCCCAGCTCAGGTTCGAGCGCAGCAGCCGCACGCCGCAGTTGATGTCGTAGCCGACCCCGCCCGGCGAGATCACGCCGCCCTGCGCCGGATCGGTCGCGCAGACGCCGCCGATGCAGAACCCGTAGCCCCAGTGGATGTCGGGCATCGCCAGGCTCGCCACCTGGATCCCCGGCAGGCAGGCCACGTTGGCGACCTGCTCCGCCGCCTGGTCGTCGCGCACGCCCGCGATCAGCGCGTCGTCGGCGTAGATCAGACCATCGACGTGCATCCCCGCCTTGTAGCGGCGGGGAATGCGCCACAGCGTCTCGTCGACGCGCTCGAGCGGACCCGCAAAACCTGCGCTCGCCGTCATCGCCTCGTCCTCCCCGGCGTCGCCCCGCGCGTGAACAGCGGCGACCCGCGCCTGATCAAATGTCGAGGATCGCCTCGCCCAGCCAACCCTCCGCGTCCTCCACCACGCGCAGCGCGTGGTAGGTCACCGCCTTGACCTCGTGCGCGCGTCCGTGGCGTCGCTCGTCGAACGACTCGCCGCAGACCTCGGCGTCTAGCCGCCCGGCCCTGATCGCCACGCTACAGCTCGCCACGACGAAGCCGCGCGCCGCGAACAAAAAGGCCAGCTCGGCGAGCCACTCGCGCCACAGCTCGGCCGCATCGTCGTTCGCCAGCGCGAGGCAGCGCGTCTCCCGCCCCAGCACGGCCTCGGGTGCCACCACGAGCACGCTGGTCAGCCCGCGCGCGCCCTCGGCGCACAGCCGCTCCAGGCTCGGCGCTCGCACGCGCAGCCCCAGATCGGCCGTGTGCTCGAAGAGCTCATAGGGCATCGCCAGCGAGCGTAGCAGCAATCGCGCTGCGCCGGTCGGCGTTCGACGCGCGCGCCGCGCCGCCCAAGCGTCGAGGCGGTACAGCGTCCTGCCGTCGCCGTCGCCGTCGCCGTCAACGACCACGTCAACGAATTCAGGGAGAGACCCTAGAGTATCCTCGATGGCCATTGGAAGCAGACGCTATGGTGCACTCGCGGGCGCCCTTTTCTTCGCGGGGAGCGTGGCAGGATACCTCGTCCGGCGATTCGCGATCGCAAGCGTTGAAGGGAGCGAGACGGGGGGGGAGCTTGGGGAGCAGGCCGGCGGCGTACCCAGAGCAGGAAGGTCGACATCCAACCCCGGAAGCGGCCAGAAGTCGTTCGCGGCAGCGTCGGTTGATGCGCGATGCAGAGTTCGCGGATGCGCGGAGCCGCGCGGTCCCCAGCCCACCGGCGCGGTGAATCAACCTGGGTGCGGAGGGTGTGGGGTGCGGATCCTGTGCGTGTGGATCCTGGGGTGTGAAGAATCAACACGGGTGTGGATCCTGACAGATCCTGACTAGGGTGCGTCGTGATCGAGGCGGCTGAGGATCAGCACGCCGTCGTCGGTGCGCCATTGGGCGAGCCGCCCGCTACGCCATGCAACGGCCAGGCGGCGATCGTTGTCGACAAAGGCCATCTCGCTCACGTCGCGGAAGCCAGACTGCTCGGGGAAGCGCAACTCGGACTCATCGGAAAGCGTCACAGTCGCCGCACCGCTGTCCGTGTCGAAGATTGTGATAAGGCGGTTATGCCCCGACGCGACCGCCAGCCTTCGCCCATCCGACGAATAGGCAAGGCGCGGCGTGACACCAGCCACCGAGTAGCTGCGCACCCGCCGAAGCGCGGGCACCGTGTAGGTAGCGACATCGCGATCGGTGACGATCGCGATTTCCCGACCGTCGGGAGCGAAGGCCACGCGATGCGCTTCATCCGGGAGGCGCGCCACGAGCGCACCATCAGCGGCACGCCAGAGGTGGGTCCCCTCGACGGTCGCGGCGGCCAGATAGAGCCCGTCAGGGGCAACGGCGACGTCGTTGACGAAGTCCGAAGACGCTGCCGCCTCGCGACCGTAATCGAGGTTGTGCAGGCGGAGCGCGGGCGTGATCTCGCTGCCATCGGCCGTCCGGAAGCGCCGCACTCGGCCATCGACGCAGCCCGTCAGAACGGTTGCCCCATCGGCAGAAAGATCCAGCGAATACACCTGGTCGGGGTGCTTGATCGTTCGGCGCTTCTTGCCGGCAGCGTCGTAGATCCAGAGATCACGGAGTAGAGCGGCGGCCATCACGTCACCGGCCTGTCGGACGAGCGTCGCCGCTCCCGGCCCGGGATCGATGGTCTTCAGCTTGGCCGCCGTCGCGCCGTCGAAGATCATCACGCCCCCGTCGCCCGCCACGGCCAAGCGGTTCCGCTCGGGGGCGTACGCGAGCGCGTAGTAGTAGACGACAGGATGGTGGTTCGGGTCGGACACGCCCGGGTCGGGTTGCGTGACCGGCTGCGGCGAGGGGTCGGGGCTGCGGATTCCTTCCACGAGTCCCTGATGGCCGGGTGGCTCGACCTCCCTGGATACCCCGCAGCCGACGCCAACGGTGATCAGCCCGAGCGTCGTCACCCAGAGAGCAGTGCGCCCGCGACCCCACAATCGGCTACGACAAACATGGCGGTGCTGGATGCAAGTGTTCATGTGGTCCTCCTGCCCCTCGTCAGGGCTGCCGGCCGTTACGGATACGCCGTGGCATGATGAATTTGCGGTGAGGAAAGACGGTGGTGCGTGGGCGATGCGACCGTGGAGGGTCTCTGCGGCCAGCTTGAGTGTAAGAGCTTCGATCCACGTCTTGGCCTCGTGTAGGAACTGGAGGGCCCATCCATCGTCCGTCGCCGTGCGGAAGGACGGGACGACCGGCGCAGTTCCTCCTGCCTCGCCCGCGAAGCAGAGTTGATGCCAACCAAGCCGGCCCGCAGCGCAACCCGACTCTTGAGCCGCTTTCTGAAGGGATTGCGTGGCGCCGCACGGTTCGTGCCGGGTGGCCGAGATGTCCTGCGGCGCCGCCTTGGGTCCCGAGAGCCCCTGCCCTCCGGCTGCCGCGGTGTTGACCCATGACACCGGTGTCACGGTCATGTCCGTGTCCGGGGTCCCCTTCCGCCCGAACGCCCCGATCTTCGCTGGTGCCGCGAGGTCCCCCGCCGCGCGGTCCCTTCCCGACCCGCCGCTCCAAGATCGCCGAGGACCGATGACCCTCTCGGCAAGTCACGCGCCCCTCGCCAGCGACGGCGAGATTTGGCACAGTAGCGGCCCGAGGCCAGCCGATGAACCAGCGTCATGTCGTCCTCACCGCCGTGGGCTCCGATCGCCCCGGCATCGTCAAGGTTTTCTCCGGCGCGATTCACGCCGCCGGCTGCAACCTCGAGGACAGCCGCATGGCGGTGCTCGCGGGCGAGTTCGCGCTGATTCTCCTCTTCAGCGGGCCGAGCGAGGCCGCGCTGCAGGCCGAGCGGACGACGACGGCGCTGGCCGAGAGCCTCGAGTTCCGCATCGCGCTCAAGGACACGCGCCCGGCGCCCGCCAGCCTGACGCAACGGCGCTATCGCGTGCGGCTCGCCGGGGCGGACCAGCCGGGCATCGTCCATCGCATCGGCGATCTGCTCGCCAGCCACGGCGCCAACATCGCCTCGCTCGAGTCCCGGCTGACCCACGCGGCCTTCAGCGGCACGCCCGTCTTCAACCTGGAGGCGGAGCTCGAGCTCCCGGCCGCCGCGGCGATCGCCACCCTCATCACTCAGCTCGAGCAGCTCGGCGACGAGCTGGCCTTGCAGATCGACCTCGATCCGCTCGACCGGGCGTTCGTTGGCTGAGCCGCAGACAGACCCCTTCGCACGCCCCCCCTGGCGCGTGCTGATCGCCGGCTGCGGCTATGTCGGCGCCGAGCTGGGGCGACGGCTCGTGGCCGCCGGCCATCAGGTCTGGGGCCTGCGCCGCCGGCCCGCGGCCCTGCCGGCGGGCGTCGCGCTCTTGCAGGCCGACCTCGCCCAGCCTGCCACGCTGCGCGACCTGCCCCCCAGGCTCGACGGCGTGATCTACGCTGCCGCTGCCGACCGCGGCGATGACGACGCCTATGCCGCGATCTATCACCACGGTCTCGCGCACCTGCTCGACGCCCTGGTCGCTCGGGGGCAGCGTCCGCGCCGCGTGATCTTCGTCTCGAGCACCAGCGTCTACGGTCAAGCACACGGCGAGTGGGTCGACGAGAGCTCCCCCGCCGAGCCCGAGCGCGCCCTCAGCCGCCACCTGCTAGCGGGCGAGACGCTGCTGGCGCAATCGCCCTTCCCTGGCACCGCGGTGCGCCTCTCCGGCATCTACGGCCCCGGTCGCACCCGGTTGATCGAGCAGGTCCGCAACGGCCACGCTCGCCTGCAGGGGGGCCCTCCGGCCTTCACCAACCGCATCCACCGCGACGATTGCGCCGGCCTCCTGGCGCACCTGCTGACGCTGGGCGGCGCGCAGGCGCTCTATCTCGGCAGCGACAGCGACCCGGCGTCGCAAGACGAGGTGCTGCGCTGGCTGGCCGCGCAGCTCGGCATCACCCTGCCGCCCCCCGGCGAGGCGGCCGCTACAGACGCGCGGCACCACAGCGGCCAGAACAAGCGCTGCAGCAATCGGCGGCTGCTCGCCTCCGGCTACCGCCTGATCTACCCGACCTTCCGCGAGGGCTACGGCGCGCTGCTGCAAGGGCACGATGCGCCCCAATGAGCGCGACCGGCCGGGCGGCGGCCTCCGCTCACCCCGGCACCCTCGCGGGCGGCGGCGCACCGCGCTGCTCATCCTCGCCCTGGCGCTCTCCACCCGCCTTGCCCAGGCCGAGCGCACGGCATTGCTCGAGCTCGACCTCGAGAGCGGCACGCAGCGCCGCATCGATCAACGGGCCGGCAGCGCCCTCGATGACGCTCTCGACGCGGTCCTCGGCGAGACCGGCGGCGGCTTCACCACCGCTGACCTGGCGCGGCTCGCCGCGGCTCTGCGCCGAGAGCTGCGCCAGGCCCACTCGGGCAGCGCGGCGCGGCTGCTGCTCTTCCTCTATCCCGGACGCATCAGCCGCAGTCGGCTCGCCGATCTGCCGGAGGTGCTCGTCGACACCGACCTGCTGCTCGATCCCTGCCGACGCACGGTCTGCCGCGAGGCGATCGCCGAGCAGCTCGAGGTCTTCGGCCGCGCCCTGAGGCAGACGCTCGGCCGCACGCGCTCGGCGCGGCTGCACTTCCAGTCCGTGACCGTGCGGGCCGTCAGCGACGCCGGCGCACGCAGCTTCGACGCCTATCGTTTCACCGCCGACCAGGTGCTCGCCGCGGCGGCGCGCGGCGGTGGGAGACGCTTGCTCGACGAGCTCGAACGCGCCGAGGCCGGCTACGAGCGCGAGATGGCGCAGGCGATCGCCCGACGCGCCCAGCTTCGGCGCGTGGCGCTGACCCAGACCCCGCAGGTGGCCCGCACCGAGGGCCGCCTGGCGGTCGAGCTCGAGTTTCGCAGCGACCGCGTGCGCTACGAGAGCGACGTGCTCGCGGCCCTGGCGGCCGCCACGGAGGCGCTGCAGGGCAGCAGCCTGACGCCGGCGCAGGTGGACCTCACGGCGGTCGCGCTGATTCGTCTGCGCACCACCGAGCGCCGCCGCTTTCGCTGCGGCGCCGAACCGCTAAGACTCTGGCTGGCGGGGCGCCTCAGCGCCGCTGAGCTTTGGGGCACCTATCTGCGCGGCGACGAGCCCGCCGACGCGGCGCGCCTGACCTTCGACGGCGACGAGGGGACGGGCTCGGCGGCCGAGGAGGGCCCCGACCGCAGCGGCGAGCTGCTGGCGGCCCACGCCGAGCCGCTGCTCGCTTGTCTGCGCGACGAGGCGGCACGCAACACCCGTCTGCGGGGCGTCACGCTCGAGCTGCGGCTCGCCCCGAGCGGGCGCGCGGAGCGCGTCGAGGTCGAGGAGCGCGAGGCCAGCGCTCGACTCCGGCAGTGCCTTCGCGCGGCGGTCGCCACCATTCCCTTCCAAGGGCGCGAGGGCGCGCCTCGCGTGATTCGTTACCCGATGTACATCCAGCGCTGACGCGCAGGGCGACGCTGCCACCCGGAGGGCGCCCGCCCGCCACAGGAGAGACCGATGAAAGAAGAACTGATGCTCACGCTCTGGCAATACGCCCGCAGCCTCGGCTGGGCGATCGTGGCGGCGCTGTCCTTCGCCTTCGCCATGGGCCTGGCGATCAAGGTCTTCGACCTGCTCTCGCCCGGCATCGACGAGTGGGAGGAGATCAAGAAGGGCAACTGGGGCGTCGCCCTGATCATCGCGGCGCTGGTGCTCTCGGTGGGGATGGTGCTCTACAAGGTGATCTGAGGCTCAGGGGGGGCCCTCAGGGCAGGATGACCCGGATGCGGTTGTTGTAGGCGTCCAGCACGAAGACGCGACCATCGGCCGTGCCCGCCAGGGCGAAGGGGCCCCAGAAGCGGGCGCTCTTGGTGGGCCCGTCCTGGTAATGGGCGTCCACCGACGCGCCCACGCCCGCATAGGGCTGCGTCTCGCCGCTCAGGCGATTCATCGCCACCAGCGTGTGCCCCCAGCCGGCCACGAAGAGCGTCTCCTCGCCGAAGGGGCCCCGGCCGATCGCGATCCCGACGGCGGAGGCCGCGGAGGCGGGGCTGAGCGTGCTCAGCGTGCCATCGGCCGCGACCTTGCGTACGCCGCAGGCGGCGTCGGCCACGTAGAGCACACCCGCCTTGTCGATGACCATGCCGTAGGGCCAGGTGCCGAACTGCCCGGTGCCCAGCGCGCCGTCACGGCAGGTATTGCGATTGTCCGGTGTGTTGCTGTTGTTGGGCGTCCCGGCGAAGAAGGTCGCCTCGCCCGCCCCGCGGTTGGGGATCTTCAGCACCATCGGCATCCAGTCCGAGGCGCTGTTATAGCGCGTCGAGGCACCGGCGCCCGGCTCCAGCTGGGTCGTCACATACAGGTTCCCCGCGGCGTCCAGCGCCATGCCACCGAAGCCCGCCGCCAGCGGCACCCCCGGCTCCCCGCGACCCGGGTCGAGCCGATCAACGTGACCTGACCCGTGCTGCGCTCGATGCGCGAGATGCGGCCGTTGCATTCGCGACCGGCGACGTAGACGTAGGGGCCGTCCGCCAGCACGGCCGAGGGAGCGCAGAACTTCGCCACGCTCGACGAGCCGCCGACCTCCCCCTGCTCGCCCGTGCCGATCGAGCTCACGACCCCAGCCTTAGTGATCTTGCGCACGCGCGCGCTGCAGCGCTCGGCGACCCAGGTATTGCCGTCGGCATCGACGGTCAGCGCCCCGTCGCAGGCGCCGAGGTTGAAGGTGGCGACGTTTCCCGCGCCATCCCGGACACCGATGCGGCCCGGCTGGCCAATCGTCAGCGCCGGGCTGACGCGCCGTAGCGTATTGACCGGCAGGGTGCTCGGCCCGTTGACCCAGCCACCGAGCCAAAGCACCTCGGTGCCCGGCACGAAGGCATGCGCAATGATCCGATCCGCCGTGCTCAGATTCATCAGCTGATCGCCCACCCACTCCGAGCCGGAGACCGGCGGCGAGAGGCGCCAGAACCCATTGTTCCAGAAGTTGATGTGAAGCTGTCCCTGGGCATTGACCGACAGCGTGCTGTGCGCGGCGGCCCCGTAGCCGCTCGGCAGCCCGGGTCGGGCCGGGTCGGCTTTCGCCCCCACGATCGTGGACACCACCGGGGTGTCCCCTGTGGCATGGTCGATCTTCCGCACCGCGCCGGACTCCCAATCGCCCACGAAGAGCGTGTCATCCGCGCCGAAGGCCAGGCCCGAGGGGGTCTGGAAGCGCGCCGGGCCCCCAGCACCGTCACCGTCGACTTCGCCCGGCGACCCCACCGCCCCCGCGATCGTCGTCACGGTCCCCGTAAGCGTGACGCGCCGCACCACATGCATGGAGAAATCACTGACGTAGAGGTTCCCGTCGGGACCGTAGGCGATCCCTCGCGGGTTATGGAAGCGCGCCTGGGCGAAGGCACCATCCGTGACCACGGCGGCCAGCGGCTGCCCGGCGACCCGCGTCACGCGAAAGTCGCCGGCCGCCACCTTCCACACCACCCTGCACCAGGTGTCCGCCAGGTAGAAGTTGCCCGTGGGATCGCGGGTCACGCCCACCGGGATACCCAACTCAGCTTCGCTCGGGAGGCCCGCCCGACAACCAAAGCGCGCTCCGGTCACGCTGCCGACCCAGCCTGCAGGGACCCGGCCGAGCCCGGTCGTGCCGGTGTTGACCACCCGCAGGCCACCGGGCATCCACTCCGTGAAGAACAGGTTCCCGCCGCTATCGCCGGCCATGCCATAGGCGCCGTTGACGTAGGCCTGGGCCAAGGGCGCATCCGGCGCGCCGGTCCGCCCACTGCCGGCCAGCGTCGTCACGCAAGACTCGGCGTAGCAGAAACCACCACAGCAGTTCGCCGGGGCACCGCAGGCGAGGGCGGCCGAGCACACCTTGCGACAATACCCATCGGGCGCACACGAGCAGCGGTCCGTCGAGATGCAGCCCGCATCGCCCGGCCCACCGTCGCCGACGCCCCCCGGCGACGCATCTCGGCCCCCGCCCCCGCCGGGGCGCCCATCAACGAAGCTCAGGCCGCCATCGCGCGCCCCATTGCCCCCCCCAGCGGCGCCGTGCTTGCCCCCTCCCCCGCCACACCCGAGCCCCGCCAGCCCGAGGAGCACCACCAAGCCGAGGGGCCAGGCCGCGCCACCCCCCCCTCCCCCGCTCCCTGATGCGTTCTGTCGCGCGCCCTCTTGCACCGTCGCACCTCCACCAGTCGCGCTGCCATCCTATCAGACACGGTCCCCTTTGATCGGCAGCCCACCGCGCTCGCTCCACGGGACTCAGACACCTCAGGGGGCGGTGAAGGTCTTCGACCTGCAGAGGCGACCGACGACGCCGTCCAGCCCGGAGCCCACGCGCAGCGTGATGGTGTGGGGGCCCGCGGGAAAGGTCGCGCCCGTCAGATCGCCATTGCAGTCGACGGCCCCCTTCGATTCGCTATCGAGCCACCAGGTGCAGGACGAGCCATTGCTCGCCCAGATCGTCCTGAAGCTGCCCCCGCCCTCGGGCTCGACCACGACGCGACAGGTCGTCGTCGAGATCACTATCTCCTCCGTTTGACATGACCCTCCACCGTCGGCGCCCGAGCCGACGACCAGGCCGACTCGGTGCCGACCGGCGGAGAGCCAGGCACCCTCGAGGGTGCCGCTACAGTCCAACAACGGCCCTTGGACAACGCCGTCGAGCGTCCAGGAGCACGCGCCAGCGCCCCCGTGGCTCGCCCAGCTCGCGCGGTAGTTCGGGCCGTCCGGGAAGCCCGCGACGCCCGGGCCCTGCGTGATGGCCACCGAGCAAACACAGTCCGGCGCCTGAAAGCCGTTGGTGCAAGTCGTCACCACACAGGGGCCCCAGGCGTTGTTGGTGCAGGTCTGCATCGCCGTGCCCTTGCTGCTCGTGCAGGCCCGGATCGAGCCGGCCGTACAGACCAAGTTGTTGCAGGCCGGCGGATTCGTCGATCCGTTCGTGCAGGTGTCCACGACGCAGCTACCCCACGCATTGTTCGCGCAGGTCTGCTTCCCCGTCCCCACGCCCGCCACCGTGCAGGCCTGCTGCGCGCCGGCCACGCAGACCGCGTTGCTGCAACCCGGCGGGTTCGTCGCCCCGTTCGTGCAAGTGTCCACGACACAGCTGCCCCACGCATTGTTCGCGCAGGTCTGCTTCCCCGTCCCCACCCCCGCCGTCGTGCAGGCCTGCTGCGCGCCGGCCACGCAGACCGCGTTGCTGCAACCCGGCGGGTTCGTCGCCCCGTTCGTGCAGGTGTCCACGACGCAAGCGCCCCAGACGACGCCGCGGCCGATCGCGTTATTCGTGCAGGTCTGCTTCCCCGTCCCCACGTCCGCCGTCGTACAGACCCGCTCCGAGTTCAGCACGCAGACCGCGTTGTCGCACCCCGGCGGATTCGTCGCCCCGTTCGTGCACGCGTTCACGACACAGGCGCCCCATGCGTTGTTGCTGCACGTCCGCAGGCCCGTGCCCACCCCCGCCACCGCGCAGGACTGGTTCGTGCCCCCCGTACAGGAGCCCGGCGTGCAGCCTGGGACGGCCTGCGGCCCCTTGCACTTGCCGTCGCTGCCGCAACGATCGCCGGTGGTGCAAAGGTCGGCGTCGTCACAGATCGCATTCGAGCAATCCGCATCCTGGCAGTCCGTCGTGCCGTCGCAATCCTCGTCGAGGCCATCGAAGCAGACCGACTCCCGCGCGGCACAAGCGACGCATTCGCCCGCCTGGCAGCGGCGCCCGCTCGCGCAGCTCGCCCCAACGCAGGCCGTCTCGGAGCAGCGTCCGTCGGCGCAGACCTGACCCGGGCCGCAGGCGACGCCCCCGCAGGTCGTCTCGCGGCAGGCGCCGGCCACGCAGAGCTGCTGCGCCCCACAGGCGATACCGCCGCAGAGCACGTCGCGGCACGCGCCCTGGTCGCAGTAGCGGCGGGCTCCGCAGACCTCCCCTCCCGTGCAGTTCTTGGGGGCGCAGACGCCCTGGGCGCAGATCGAACCCTCGCCGCAGGTCACGCCGACGCAAGCGAGCGCCACGCACGCATCACGCTGGCACACCTCGCCCGCACGACAGGCCGCCACGCTGCAGGTTTCGGCATAGCAAGAACCCTTGACGCACGCCTGACCGGAGGAGCAGGCCGGCTTGCATTCGCCGCCCGGTGAGCGAGGTCCGGCGTCTTTGAAGGTGACCTTCCCGCCGTCAGGAGAGGCGCCAGATCCCCCCGCGCTGTCGCCGCAGCCGCCCGATTCGACCAAGACCAGCCCGGCGCAAAGCGCGACGACAGCACCGAACCACCAGCGGCAACCACTTGCGCTCATGAGCACTCCTCCATTTTCTGGGCTGGCCGGGCGTGCACCGGCGCATCGAGCGAAGGCCGGTCCCGGCGAGGTGTTGGGGTCGGAAGACACCGTCAAGAGGCTAGCAGCGCGTTGCCCCCGCGAAAGCCCCGACGACCACCGGGAGCCAAACCAACGCCCGCCCGGGTAGGCGATACCCGGCGGGTGGTGGACGTAGGCGGGCCTCCTCAGCCCCTCGGCTCGATGCGCCAGACCTGGCGCAGCCGCGGGCTGCGCGCGAAGTCAGGGGGGAGCGTGGCGGCGCTGAGATCGCGGCACTGCGCGCCGGCCACGGCCTCGGGGTCGAGCCGGAAGCGACGGAAGTTGGTGGCGAAGATCAGCACCCCGCCGGGGGCCAGGCGCGCGCGGGCCGCGGCGATCAGCCGCGGATGATCGCGCTGCACGTCGAAGTCGCCGGCCATCCGCTTCGAGCGCGAGAAGGTCGGCGGGTCGAGGTAGATCAGGTCGTAGCGCTGGCGGTCGTGCTCCAGCCACTCCCGGCAGTCGCCGCGCTCCAGGCGATGGCGGCGCTCGTCCACGCCGTTGAGCACGAAGTTGCGCCGCGCCCAGTCGAGATACGTCGCCGAGAGATCGACCGAGACCGACTCGGTCGCGCCCCCCTTGGCCGCGTAGACCGTCGTCGCCGCCGTGTAGCAGAAGGCGTTGAGCACGCGCTTGCCGGCGCTCTCCTGCGCGATCAGCGCGCGCACCTGTCGCTGGTCGAGAAAGAGCCCCGTGTCGAGCCGGTCGCTCAGGTTGACCCAGAAGCGGTGCCCGCCCTCGCGCACCACCTGGAACGCGCCGCCGCGTGCCAGCCGCGCGTACTGGGCGCCGCCCCGTTGGCGCTGCCGCACCTTGACGAAGAGGTCCTGCGCGCCGACCTCCAGCACCTCGGCCGTCAGCAGCGCCATGTCGTGCAGGCGCTCCTCGGCCCGCTCGGCCGAGACCGCGGGCGGTGGCGCGTACTCCTGCAGGTGAACCCAGTGCTCGTAGACGTCGATCGCCGCCGCGTACTCGGGGATATCGGCGTCGTAGACGCGATAGCACTGCACCCCCGTGCGTTGCGCCCAGCGCCGCCGGTGGCGGGCGTTCTTGCGCAGGCGGTTGGCGAAGGCCTCGGCCTCGGCGCTATGTGCCAGGCGCAGCAGCGTCGGTCCACCGGAGGGCGCGACCGCCGCGGTGGGCGCGACCGGGCTCGACGCTGCACTCGGCGTCGCCGGCGCCGCGGCCGCCGCGGCCACCGGATAGCAGAGCCAGCGGCACGCGAGGCCGCCGTTGCTCACGGGCTGGCTGCGTGTCGCCTTGAGGCCGAGGCAGCGCGTGAGCTCGGCGTCGCTGCTCAAGACCCAGGCGGTGGCCCCGGCGAAGCGCTGGCGCAGCAGGTGGCTGAAGGCCAGGTAGAGGCCCTTGAGGGCCGCCGCCTCGCCCAGGCGCTCGCCATAGGGCGGATTGCAGACCAGCAGCGTCGCCCGACCGCTCGCCTCCGCCGCGGGCCAGGCCGCGGGCTCGTCGACGCTGCGTCGCTCGAGGTGCACGAGCTGTTGCAGCCCCGCGCGCTCCACGGCCCGGCGCGCCGCGCGCAGCGCCGCCGGGTCGCGATCGAGGCCGGTCACGCGCCAGGGACGCCCACGGCCCTCGCCGCGCAGACGCTCGCGGGCATCGCGGGCGCGCGCCTCCGCCTGCAGCCGGCGCCACAGCGCGTCGTCGTGGCCGCGCCAGGCCAACAGGCCCCTCGGCTGGCTGAGCAACCCCGGCGCCACGTCGCACGCCATCAACGCTCCTTCGATCACGAGCGTCCCGGACCCCGTCATCGGATCGACGAGCCAGCCGCCCTCCGCGGCCCGCGCCGGCCATTCGGCCAGGAGCAGCAGCGCGGCGGCCACGTTCTCCTTGAGCGGTGCGGCCGTCGGCTCGCGGTACCCGCGCCGGTGCAGGCCTCGCCCGGCGAGATCGATGCCCAGCTGCACCTCATCGCCGCGCAGGTAGACATGCACGCGCAGCTCGGCGTCCTGAGCATCGATCGTCGGACGTCGCCCGGTGCGCTCGCGCAGCACGTCGACGATCGCGTCTTTGACCCGCAACATCGCGAAGCGCGTGTTGTCGACGTTGGTCGCCGTGCTGCCATCGACCTCGAGCGCCAGCGTGCTGTCGGCCGAGAGGTGCTCGACCCACGGCACCTGGCGTGCGCCCTCGTAGATGGCCTCGGCGTCGGCCGCGCGATAGCGGGCCACGGGCACGAGCACCCGGCTGGCCACGCGCGACCACAGACAGGCGCGATAGGCGAGCTCGAGCGAGCCGCTCGCGGCGACGGCCCCCTGGAGCTCGCGCACACTCGCGGCGCCGAGCGCCTTCAGCTCGCGCGCGAGCAGCGCTTCGAGCTTGATCGGGGCGGTGAAGACGAGATCCACGGGGCCGACTCTAGCCTAACGGGCGGCCCTGCGCAGGTCGTCCCACCAACGTCGCGGTCGCGCAGTGCACGCCCAGGTGCACAGGCAGCACCAGGCGCGCTATAAGGGCCGCCACGCGGGGGGCCCCAGGCATGGCTGAGCAGGTACTGAGCGAGCGCGCGCCCGAGGTCGAGGCCACGCCCAGCGGGCGGGCCACCGACACCGCCGCGGCGCCGCGCTGGTGGAGCGAGGAGCTGAGCGTGATCAGCACGCTGTGGCGGCGCGACATGCTGCACCTGCTGCGCGAGCGCTCGCGCTGGCTGGGCGTGGTGTTGCAGCCGCTGCTCTTCTGGCTGCTGCTCGGCAGCGGGCTCTCGGGCAGCTTCCGCGCGCCGCAGCATGGCGGCGCGAGCTACCTGGTCTACTTCTTCCCCGGCACGCTGGTGATGGTGCTGCTCTTCACCACCATCTTCGCCACGATCTCGGTGATCGAGGACCGTCAGTCGGGCTTCTTGCAGGGCGTGCTCGTCGCACCCGGCTCGCGGGCGGCGACCGTGCTGGGCAAGACCGCCGGGGTGACCTCGCTGGCCCTGGTCCAGGCGGCGCTCTTGCTGCTCCTGGCGCCGCTCGCGGGCTATCCCTGGGGCCAGGTGCGCTGGCTGCCGCTCACCGCGGTGTTGGTGCTCGGCAGCGCCAGCCTGACCGCGATCAACTTCGCGATGGCGTGGCTGCTCAACTCGTCGCAGGGCTACCACGCGCTGATGAGCGTGGTGCTGCTGCCGCTGTGGGTGATCTCCGGCGCGATGTTTCCCATGCCCGAGGGCTGGCTCGGGGTGGTGATGCGCCTCAACCCGCTGACCTACATCGTGGCGGCCGTGCGCGCGGCGCTCGGTGGCGCCGGGGCACCCATCGGCCTGCTCACCAGCATGCTGGTGCTGGTAGGGATGACCCTCGCGGGGCTCGCCTGGGCCGTCTTCACCACCGGACGCCGCCCGGCGGGGGCACAGGCGTGAGCGCGGCGCCCGCCCCGAGCGCGCCCGCCCCGAGCGCGCCCGCCCCGAGCGCGCCCCCTGAGGCCGCGCCTCGCCGGCCCTGGTACCGCAACCCGTGGCTCTGGGCCGCGCTGATCGCCGTGTTGACTCTGCCCGCGCTGCGACCCCTCTTGCGACGTGTCCCACCCCCTCCGCCGCGCCTGGCCGCGCTACCAGCCTTCCAGCTCGAGGACGAGCGCGGCCGGCCCTTCGGCAGCGCCGAGCTACGGGGCCAGGTCTACGTCGCCAGCTTCTTCTTCACCCGCTGCCCCTCCGTCTGCCCCAAGCTGATGCATGCCCTCCATCGCCTGCAACGACAATACGAGCGCTATGGGGTCGACGTGCGGCTCGTCAGCATCTCCGTCGACCCGACCCACGACACGCCGGCCGTGCTGCGCGCCTACGCCGCGCGCCACGGCGCAGACCCGCGGCGCTGGCGCTTCCTCACCGGCCCCGAGGAGCGCATCCGCGAGCTCGTCACCCGCGGCTTTCAGACCCACCTCGGCCGCCCCGAGCGACAGAGCGGCGGACTGATCGACATCGCTCACAGCGCCGGCTTGGCGCTCGTCGATCAAGAGGGCTGGTTGCGCGGCTTCTACGGCACGGACGCCGACGGGCTGGAAGAGGTGCTACACCGCTCGATCCACGTCCTGCTCGAGCGCCGACCTCCGTAAGCGCTCAGGCTTGCTGCTGGCGACGGAGCCCGGCACAATGGCTCTCGGCTGTGGGAGGAGTGGCCGAGTGGTCGAAGGCGGCGGTCTTGAAAACCGCAGTGCGGGCAACCGCACCGGGGGTTCGAATCCCTCCTCCTCCGCCAACGGAGGTGCTGCATGGCCGATCAGGTGTCCGATCAAATGTCCAATGAGCTGTTCCCTGGCAAGGTGCTCAAGTTCGCGCGCGAGCAGGGCTTCGGTACCGTCGAGCTAGAAGACGGACGCCAGATCCCCTTCGACGCCTTCAACTGCACCTACGAGCCCAAGGTCGGCGACCCCGTGCGCGTGCGCGTGGGCGTCTCCCGCCTCGGCAAGCCCAAGGCCCTGCGCGTCGAGCGCCCCGACGAAAAGCAGGCCTGAGCCCGCGCCGCCCCGGCGCACCGACGCAGCTTCATCCGCGACCTGGACCCTGGGCACCTCGTGCAAGGCGGCGCGCGCCACACGCCCGCCGGGTCGCGCCACTGCGAAGCTCCGTGACGCTCCCTGCGGGCAGCACCGCCCCGACCGCCTTTGCTGCAATGCCCTCCGGCTCGCGCTACCATCCTCGCCTATCGTTCGGATGCCGAAGGACAGGAGGCAGGGGCGCGTGTCACCGACGGACGAGGTCCAGCGCAGGACGCGCGCCGAGGGGCCTAAGCGCTCCCTTCGCATGGGGCGCGACGCGCGCGACCCCGGGACCTGGCGCGCCACCGCCCTGCTGCTCTTCGCCGCCCTGCTGGCCTGCGGCCGCGGGATGGAGGCCCCCGGCGGCGCGCGACTGGGGGAGCCGCTGCGGCCGCCCTCCGTCGATCACAGCACCTTCTTCGAGCGCCCCTTCGCCGACGGGCCCTCGGTCACGCGGGCCTGCCTCGAGTGTCACCCCGACGCGGCCAAGGAGCTGATGGCGACGGTGCACTGGCGCTGGCAGGGGGACCCGGTCGCCGTGCCGGGCCACCCGGGGCGGCACCGCCTCGGCAAGAAGAACACGATCAACAACTATTGCATCGGCATCAGCTCCAACTGGAGCGCCTGCACGAGCTGCCACGCGGGCTACGGCTGGGACGGACCGAGCTTCGACTTCAACAATCCGACGCTGGTCGATTGCCTGGTCTGTCACGATCGCAGCGGGAGCTACGTCAAGCAGCCGAAGGGCGCCGGCCGGCCCGATCCGAGCGTGGACCTGCGGGCCGTCGCGCGCTCGGTCGGCAGGCCACAGCGCAGCAACTGCGGCACCTGCCACTTCGCCGGCGGCGGCGGCGACGCCGTCAAGCACGGCGACCTCGACCGCAGCCTGCTGTTCCCCAGCGAGCGCGTCGATGTGCACATGGGCCGCTTGAACCTGCAGTGCGTCGATTGCCACCGCGCGCAGCGCCACCGGCTGCTCGGGCGCGCGATGTCGGTCGGGGTCGAGAGCGCCGGCCAGGTCACCTGCCTGGACTGCCACAAGGCCCCACCGCACCGCGATAGCCGCCTCAACGCCCACCTCGCGCGCGTCGCCTGCCAGGCCTGCCACATCCCCTCGATGTCGGTGACAGAGGGCACCAAGCTGAGCTGGGACTGGTCCCAGGCTGGCCAGGACCTGCCGATCAAGGAACCGCACGCCTATCTCAAGATCAAGGGCCGCTTCACCTGGGCCAAGGGCGCGCTGCCCGAGTACCGCTGGTACAACGGCCGCTCGACGCGCTACCTGCTGGGCGACAAGATCGACCCCGCCAAGGTGACGGCGATCAACACCCCACTCGGGGACCGCCGCGATCCCACAGCCCAGCTCTGGCCCTTCAAGCGTCACCTCGGCAAACAGCTCTACGACCAGCAGCACCGACACCTGCTGCTGCCCAACACGGCCGGCCCGCAGGGCTACTGGACGAAGTTCGACTGGGACCTGGCGGCGCGCACCGGCGCGAAGGCCGCCGGGCTGGCCTACAGCGGCAGCTACGGCTTCGCCGAGACGGAGATGTTCTGGCCGCTCTCGCACATGGTGCCGCCCAAAGACGCCGCGCTGACCTGCCGCGATTGCCACGGCGAGCGCGGGCGCCTCGACTGGAAGGCCCTGGGCTACCCGCGCGACCCGCTGGCGCGCCCGGCCATCGAGCACCCGCGTGTCGCGCTCAAGGACGCCAGCGGCCGCGCGGTGGTCGAGAGCGGCGAGCCGCTCTCGACCACCCAGACCTGCGGCGAGTGCCACGATCTGACCGAGGCGCGCTTCGCCGCGACCCACCGCCTGCACGGCGACCTCGCGCTCGAGGCCCTGCCGCCCGAGCGGCGCGCGCTGCTGCGCTGGGGCCCACGCCCGGCCGGGGCCAGCGGCGAGGAGAGCAACTGCCTGCTCTGTCACCTCGCCGCGGCCGATCACGCGGCGCGCGGGCGCGCCCTCGCCAGCGCCCAGCCCGCCTGGTCGATCGCCGCCACGCTGGCAGCGTTGGGGGTCGTCGAGCCGCTCGGCGAGGGCTTCGGCTGGCGCGCGGCGGCCTTCGACGGCGAGGGCGCCGTCGCGCTGCCGCTCGACCGGACGCGCGAAGCGAGCTGCGGCGCCTGCCATGGGCTGGTCGACAACGGCACGGCCCCGCTGCGCGTGGCGTTCGGCGGCCCGCAGTGGGTGACCGAGACCACGGGGCAGGTCTTCTCCTGGCAGCCCGTGCGCCTCTCGGCGCTCAACCTGCTGCGCAAGGACGAGCAGCGCCAGCCCTGGGACCTCCACGCCCAGCGCCTGGTGACCTGCGGCGACTGCCACTACACCGCCGGCCGGCCGCGGCAGCTCGAGGGCCGGGCGCCGGCGACGCTCGAGGCCCAGTCCGGCGAGCGCCGGCGCTGTCAGAGCTGCCACAGCCTGAAGGGCCTGCACCGCTGGTTGCCGGCGCAAGCGACGCACTTCGCCCAGGTCGCGTGCGAGGCGTGTCACGTAGCGCGCGTGGCGCTGGCCGCGCGCTCGCTGGTCGATCGTACCGTGGTGCGCGCGGACGGCGCGCCGCGCGTGCTCTACCGCGGGATCGCAGCAGGCAACGTGGCCCAGCCGGCGGCGCTCTTTCTCGCGGGGTACCAGCCGGCGCTCGTTCGGCTGCGCGGGGGCGATGGCGCCACGCGCCTGACGCCGGCGAATCTGGTGGCCGACTACGGCTGGGTGGTGGGCCAGCAGCCCGTCGCGGCCGCGCTGGTGCAGCGCGCCTTCCGCGACGCCCGCGGTTACCACGCGGAGGTCCTCGCCGCGCTCGACAGCGATGGCGATGGGCAGCTCGCCGATCGCGAGCTGCGCCTGGACACGCCGGCCAAGGTGGCGCTGGTCGCGAAGCGGCTGGCGGCGCTCGGCGCGCCCGGGGCCACGATTCGCGGCGAGCTGCGCCCCTACCCGATCCATCATGGCGTGGGCCTCGGAAGTGCGGCCAACCAGGATTGTACCCGCTGCCATCCCAGCGCCGACGCGACCCGGCCGCGCTTCAGCGTCGCCCCCTTCCTGCCTGGCGCCGTGTGGCCCACGCTCGCGGCCACCTCCGGCGCCGAGATCATCAAGCTCGATGGCGAGCTCGTGCGGGCCGCCGATGGCTCGCTGATCTATCGCTCGGCGCGACCCCTGGCCCGCGCCGAACAACGCACGCCGCGGCCGCCCAGCGGCAAGGAATAGCCGATGCAGCACGAGACGCCTCGCTACTGGAACCCCTACTTCGGCGGACTGATGCTCGGGCTGGTGCTCTTCGTCGCGTTCTTCGTCGCGGGGCATGGCCTGGGTAGCTCGGGTGGCACCGCGCGCGTCGTGGTCGCGCTCGAGCGCGTGGTGGCCCCGCGCCACGTCGCCCGCACCCCAGCCGTGGCCGAGTTCGCCCACGGCCCCGGCAGCCCGCTCGATCACTGGATCGTCTGGTCGATCGGCGGCGTGCTGCTCGGCGGCTTCCTCTCGGGCCTGCTGCGGCGGCGCGTGCGCTTCGAGACCTTCCACGGCCCTCGCATCTCGCCGCGCGGGCGCTGGATCGCAGCGCTGCTGGGCGGCGCGATCGTCGGCTACGCCGCCCGCCTGGCGCGCGGCTGCACCTCGGGTCAGGGCCTCAGCGGCGGGGCGACCCTGGCGGTCGGCTCGTGGGTCTTCCTCTTCGCCTGCTTCGCCGGGGCCTACGGCTGCGCCTTCTTTGTGCGCCGGCTGTGGACCCCCGGCCGCGAGGAGGGCTGAACGATGGCCCCCTTCGCGCTCAGCGGCGGATCCGCGCATCTGGTCGAGGTGCTGATCGGCCTGGCCTTCGGCTTCGTGCTCGAATCGACCGGCTTCGGTGACGCGCGACGCCTCGCCGCGCAGTTCTACTTCCGCGAGCTGCGCGTCGTGCAGACGATGTTTACGGCGATCGTCACCGCGATGCTCTTGCTCTACCTCAGCTCCGGCCTCGGTTGGCTCGACCTCGATCAGCTCTGGGTCAACCCCACCTATCTCCCCTCGGCGGCGCTCGGTGGCCTGATCTTCGGCGTAGTCTTCGCCATCGGCGGTTACTGCCCGGGCACCTCCCTGACCTCGCTGGCCACCGGCAAGCTCGACGGCCTCTTCTTCGTCGTCGGCAGCCTGCTCGGCATGCTGGCCTTCGGCGAGACCGCCGATCACTTCCGCGACTTCTATTACGCGGGCCACTACGGCCCGATCCAGCTCACCGACCTCTTCGGCGTCTCGACCGGGACGGCCGTGCTGCTGGTCGCGCTGCTCGCCCTGCTCTTCTTTGGCAGCCTCAAGCTCGTGGCGCGCCGGCTCGGTCACGAGCGGCCCGTGCACTGGCCCAAGGCGCTGGCGGGCACAGCCTTGCTGCTCGGCGGGGTCGGCGCCGTCACCGCGCTCGGGACCCCCTCGCTCGAGGCCAAGTGGGAGCGGCTCGGCGCCAAGTACCAGCCGCGCCTCGCCACCCGCGAGGTCTTCATCTCGCCCGCCGAGCTGCTGGCGTTGCGCGCCGATCGCGATCTCAACCTGGTCACGCTCGATCTGCGCCCCGAGGCCGACTGGAATCAGTTTCACCTGGCGTACTCGGAGCGGGTGGCGCTCGAGGCGCTGCCCTCGCTGCGCCGGCGGCTGATCAGCCTCACCGATCCCAGCGTCGTGGTCGTGCTCTCGAACGACGAGACGGCCGCCACCGCGGCCTGGCGCCACCTGGCGCTGCTCGGGGTGCCCAACGTCTATGTGCTGGCAGGGGGCCTCAACCGCTGGATCGCCACCTACGGCTCCCCGGCAGCACCAGGCTCGGGCCTGGCGCCGATCGCCACCGCCCTCGCCGGTGACGACGCCCTGCACTGGCGCTTCGCGGCCGCGCTCGGCGACCGCCACCCCGCCGCGCACCTCGATCCCGCCCACACCCCCAAGCTGGCCTTCCAGCCCAAGGTCAAGCTGCAGCGCAAGGGCAAAAAGAGCGGCGGCTGCGGCTGACGGTCGAGCCGGGTGGGGGGCGCCGTCGGTCTCGACCCGCCGCCTCAAACGACGAGCGCCAGCCGCTCCGCTGCGAGCCCAACGCGGGCCCGCGCGCCCCAGTCGAAGGAGGAAGTCGGCCTCGATACCGTCGCCGAAGATCACCCCGCCCTCGTTCATCTCCGAGGCGACCTCGAGGGGATCCTCTGCCGCCAATAGGCCCTGGCTCAGCGTCGTCTGGGTGTTGACGCTTGGAAACGCCTCGCGCACGAAGAAGACGAGCCGCCGCTCGCAGGGCGCGGGTGGGGACGGGGCGTCGCGGCGCTCGCGCTGAATCGATCGGGCCCAACCCGTTCCGCCGGTGCCCGTGGCCACGATCAGGCCCGAAGACGAGTGGCGCGCGGCGGCGTCGCGCAGGCGGAGGCCGTAGCGCGCCGACTGATGCGAGCGGTGGCCGAGGAAGACCTCGTTGAGCGCCAACAGACGCTGGCCGTCGTCGAGCTTCACCTCGACCATCGTACGGTGCTCGACGGCACAGGCTCCGGCTTCAAGCCGGGCCAAGAGCTCGACCACATCACCAGCGCGATGGCGCACCAGCACGCCGTCGTAGCTGCACGGATCCGGGTTGACGCCCAGCACGCACTGCCCGCTCAGGTACTTGGCGACGTTGGCGACGAGCCCGTCCTGCCCCACGGCCACGACGATGTCCTCGGGGCCGAAGATGAAGCGCGACAAGTCGGCGCGCTCGACTTTCGCCCGGCGCCAGGTCAGCGGGATGGCGGCCAGTACCAGCCCCAGCGCGTCGCGCTGCTTGGCGTGGCGCTCCTCGAGCGCCGAGAGCCGCTGGCCACGGCTCTGCAGGAAGAACTCGGCCTGGGCGCGCGTGCCATGGCGCCGCAGCAACGCCTCGTACTCCGTTGGGCGCGAGGTCAAGACCACGCGCGTCGCGTTCGCGCTCATCGCGGCACCTGCGGCGGCAGCGTCCGGCCCAGGCCCCTGAGCAGGTGGGCCAGCGTGTCCGGCTCGACCCGCAGGTGCTCGATCTTCTCCAGCTTGGTCGCGAACTCCCGGGCGGCCAGTCCCAGCAGCACATGCTGTGGCAGCTCGCGATAGATGAGCATCCGCGCCTGCTCCGCCTCGACTCGCGCGCCCTCGATCGCCCGCGTGGCTTCGGCCTTGGTCCGTGCCTCGAGCGCCTGGCGTTCGCCCTCGGCCTGCGCCTCAACGCCAAGCGCCTCGGCCCTTGCATCGGTCTCGCGAGCGACGCGACGCAGGGTGGCCTCGCTGGCGATACGAGCGCTCTCTGCCTCTTCTTCGACCCGCCGCTGCTCGTTGAGGCCCCGCTGGCGGATCAGCAGCTCCTCGCGCTTGGCGAGTTCGATCTGGTTCTGCAGCTCATTGTCCTGGATCGCCCGTTCCTTTTGCACGGCCAACGCGCGGCGCTGAAAGCCCGCCTCGTCCGCCTCCTGCTGGATGCGCTCGCGCGTCGGCGCCTCGAGCGCGCGCTCCAACTCGGGCGTCGGCGCGACCCGGCTGATCCGCACCGTGGTGATCTGCAGCCCGAGGTCGCGCAACACGCCGTCAGCGATGAGCTGCTCCTCGATGCGCTCGCGCAAGCAAGAGGGCCCGGCGCTCAGCACCCGCCGCAGGTCGTGCTCCCCGATCCAGGCGGCGGCGAACTGCTGCGCCAGCATCGTGACGAGCTGGGCCAGCGCCTCGAGCGGCTGCCTCAGCCAAGCGCCCGTGCTGAGGTCGATGGAGAAGTCGACGCGCTGCGCCAACCGCTCCGGATCCGTGACGCGGTAGCCCACCCCGGCCTGCACGCTCACGTCCTGAAAGTCAGCGCTGCGCGCGTGGCAGAGGAAGGTCAGCTCTCGATCGTCCGCCGGCACCTCGGCGATGCTCGTCGACAGCGGCAAGAACCAGCAGTGGAGCGCTCGGCCCTGCTCGACCAAGCGCCCGCGGCGATAGCGCAGCACCAGCGAACAAGTTTCGGCACGCAAGTGGCGCAGGAACGCGACGCGACGAATGGCTGCCATGGCACCCCTCCTCTTCACATGTTAACTGCTATCAGCATATATGCCGGGCGCATCTAACGCAAGACCCTTTGCACCAGGCGCGGCTGCGGCGATGATCGGCGCCACGCATGCGACCTGACGATCAAGCTCAGCATCGCGGCTCGGCCGCGGACTACGCCCGCTACCTGGCCGGGATGGACGCATCGATGCGCCAGAAGGTGGCGCTGACGGCGGCGCATCTGCTGTGCGAGGGACGCATCGCCGACATGGGCAGCGGCTCAGGCGGCGCCAGCTACGCCCTGGCCCTGCTCTACCCGGGACTCGAGGTCGTCGGCGTGGACCTGTCGGAGACCATGGTCGAGCTGGCGCGCGAGCGACACCGGCTCCCCAACCTGCGCTTCATCGTCGGTGATGCGGCCGCGCCGGTCCTCGACGCCGGCAGCCTCGACGGCATCTTCGCCTCGTCCGTGCTGCACCACGTCACCTCCTTCAACGGCTACGATCCCCAGGCGGCGCACGGCGCGCTGGCGGCCCAGGCCCAGCAGCTGCGCGAGCATGGGGTGCTGGTGGTGCGGGATTTCGTCGACCCCGGCGCGCACGCCGTGTGGCTCGACCTGCCGACGGCGGACGGCGACACCTCGGAGGACCCCGAGCGCTGCTCGACGGCGTGTCTCTTCGAGCGGTTTTCGCGCGAATTCCGACCGCTCTCGGCGCAACCGGGCTTCCCCCTGATCAGCGTGGCCGATGCGGAGCAGTCGCCGGCGCCGCTGCAGCCCGGCTTCCGCCGCTACCAGACCACGGCCCGGCTCGCGGCCGAGCTGATCCTACGCAAGGACTACCGCGCGGACTGGGCCAGCGAAGTCAAGGAGGCCTATACCTACTTCACGCAGGAACAGTTCGAGGCCGCCTTTCGCGCGCTCGGCCTGCGCGTGCTGACCTCAGCCCCGGTCTTCAACCCCTGGATCGTCAAGCATCGCTATCAAGGGAAGTTCTTTCAATATGCGCTCGATGGCACGGCTCTCGAGCCACCGCCGACGAACTACCTGATCGTCGGCGAGCGCGTCAGCGCCCATCGGGGTCGGCTTTCGCAGCAGCGCGCCGCTCCAGCCGATCGGCTTCCTCCAGCTCGAGCACTACCGCGACCTGCGTAGCGGGGAGGTGCGCGACCTTGTGCGCCGCCCCAACACCACGCTCGACGTCGTGCCGTGGTTCGAGCAGGGCGAGGCCCTCTATGTGCTTGCGCGCTGCAGCTACCCGCGACCGATCCTGGGTGCCGAGCCCGACCGTGCCCACCCGATCGACGGCTCCCGCGCCTGCCCGTGGGCCGTCGAGCCGCTGAGCTTCATCCAGCACGACCGCCCGATCGGGCAGACGATCGAGGAGGCGCTGTGGACCTACGCGCGGCTCCGCGACGAGCAACTGCTCGGCTTCGAGGAGGGGTCGGTCTACTACCCGTCGCCGGGGGGACTGGCCGAGCGCGTCGTCTCCACCTTCGTCCGGGTGGCGCCGACCTTCGTCGAGCGGGACGTGGGTGATCGCTCGGGCTTCAGCAGCTCCGGCCGCGTGCAGGCGATCGCGGCGCAGCAGCTTCTGCGAGCGGCCCAGGTCGGAGGCCTGGCGGATGCCCGCCTCGAGCTCAACGTCTACGATCTGCTCGCGCGACAGGGCCGATCTTGGGGGCCCTGGCTGGGCGAGGAGCTCGACCTCCCCGAGACGCCGGCGCCAGCACCACGGCTGACCCCCGAGGCGCTGCACGGCGGTGCGGGCCGGCGCCGCTTCGCGCGGATCGCAGCCAACCCGCGCCCCTTCCTGGCGCTGATCTGCCGCGAGTTCGCCGAGACCAACGCCGAGGATCGCGTCGTCGCGCGTCAAACGCTGGAGTACGTGATGCCGCTGCACCACGCCGCCGTGACGGCGTCGGTGGCGCTGCTGCGCCGGCACCGCGGGATCGTCTACCTCGGTCTCGACGACGACGACTTGCCGGCCGCGCAGTGCTTCGCCGGCAACTCCAACCTGCTGGTGACCCCGGCGTGGCGGCTGCCGCTCGACCAGCTCCGCGCCCCGGCCGCGACAGCCTTCGTACGTGCCCGGCTGCGCGAGGAGTACGGCCTCGAGGTCGCCGCGATCGTGCCGCTCGGGGCAAGTACCACCCCACGCCCGGTGCGACGCCCGAGGTCGTTCATCCCTTGGTCGTCTCCGTGGTGCAGGAGGGCCGCGGACAGCGCCAGCTGTCGTGGATCCCGCTGGTGGAGCTGGCACGCGACGCCCGCCACCTCCGCGACGGTCACCTGCGCGTGGCCGCCCTGCGGGCCGCCCATGCTGTGGGGGTCGGCGGCGCGGTCACGATCGCTGCGCCCAACGGGTCCTTGAGGGCGTAGTCTGCCGGCAACGGGAGACGCGCGAGCACCGCATGGCGACGAGGAAACACAGCAGCGCCGGAGGCAGCGAGGCCGGTTTCTTGGCGGGCTACGACGCGCGACGCTTCGAGCGGCCCTCCGTCACCGTCGATGTCTCGCTGCTGGCCGTGCGCCGGGGCAAGCTCGTCACCTGGCTCGTACAACGAGACGCGCACCCGCACCGCGGCCGCTGGGGCCTCCCCGGCGGCTTCGTGCAGCTGCGAGAGCCGCTCCACGCCGCCGCCGCGCGCGTTCTGGCGGAGAAGAGCGGCCTCCGCGACGTCTTCCTCGAGCAGCTCTTCAGCTTCGGCGCCCCCGGCCGTGACCCGCGCACGCGCGTGATCAGCATCGCCTACTACGCGCTGATCGACGCAGCGTCTCGAGGCGCTCACCACGCCGCCACGAGAAGGGCTGTGCGTCGCCGAGCTGCGCATCCCCTGGGAGGAGGAGACGGGCGGCCCGGTCGAGGCCGAGGCCCACGGGAAGGCGCTGACCCTCGCCTTCGACCACGCGGAACAGCTCGGCATGGCGGTCAAGCGCCTGCGCGGCAAGCTGGCCTACGCGCCGATCGGCTTCCAGCTACTCCCGGAGAAATTCACGCTGCGCGAGCTGCAGCTCGTTCACGAGGCCGTGCTCGGCCGCTCCCTCAACAAGGACTCCTTCCGGCGCAAGATGCTGGCTTCGGGGCAGCTCGAGGCCACGGGCGAGCACCAGGTCGCGGTCGAACACCGCCCGGCGGAGCTCTACCGCTTCGCCAAGCGGTCGGCCGTCTGAGGGTCGCGGGGGCCCCCATGGACGGCCCCGCAAGCCGTTTGCGCCCTGCCCCGCTCCTGCACTACATTGCCCCCGCTGTGGCCCGCGCTCGCCCAGGCTGCTGCGGTTTGGGGCGCAGGGCGGCGCAGGAGGTGCTCGCCCCGTGAAGACCGATATCTGGACGATGCTCGTCATCTTCATGCTGGCGACCTTCGTCGGCTTCCAGGTGATCCAGAACGTCTCACGCTTGCTCCACACGCCGCTGATGTCGTTGACCAACGCGATCTCGGCAATCGCCGTCGTGGGCTCGATCATCATCGCCGGTGAGCAGAAGTCGCTGCTCAGCGCGGTGCTCGGCGCGGTGGCCGTGGCGGCCTCGATGACCAACATCGTCAGCGGCTTCCTGATCACGGACCGCATGCTGAAGATGTTCAAGCAGCGGAGGAAGTCGTCGTGAGCGGCGCCTCCCTGACCGAGCTGAAGCACTTCTTCACCCAGCTGACGTACTTGGCGGCCGCCGGGCTCTTCGTCTTCTCGCTGCGTTGGCTCAACCACCCGAAGACGGCGCGCCGCGGCGTGCTGGCGGGCGTCGCGGGCATGACGGCGGCGATCGCCGGCACCCTGCTGCACCCCGAGATCGTCAACTACACCTGGATCATCGTCGCGCTGATGCTCGGCACGCTGATCGGCGTGCCGCTCTCCTGGGTGCCACTGACCGCGGTGCCGCAGCGGACGGCGCTCTCGCACGCCTTCGGTGGGCTGGCCGCGGGGCTGGTCGGGACCGCCAAGTATGTGCTGTGGCACGGCGAGGGCGCGCTGACGCACTACCGCGCCGCGGTGATCATCATCGAGGTCATCCTCGGCTACCTGACCTTCACTGGCAGCCTGATGGCCGCCGGCAAGCTCCAGGAGGTCATCCCGACCCGACCGATCACCTACCGCAACCAGAACGTGATCAACCTAACGCTCTTCACGCTCGCGCTCGGCATCGGCCTCTATCTAGTCGCGTGCCCGAGCCAGTGGCAGCTCTTTCCGCCGGTGATCGCGCTCTCGCTGATCTTTGGCGTGCTGTTGATCCTGCCGATCGGCGGCGCGGACATGCCGACCGTCATCTCGCTGCTCAACTCCTACGCGGGGCTCTCGGCGGTGGCGATGGGCTTCTTGCTCGACAACAAGCTGCTGGTCATCGCGGGCGCGCTCGACGGCTCCTCCGGCCTGATCCTCTCGATCATCATGTGCAAGGCGATGAATCGCTCGTTCCGCAACGTGCTCTTCGGCGCCTTCGGACAGGTGCAGACCAGCAGCGCCGCCGGCCCGCAGAAGACGGCCAAGAGCGGCACGGCCCAGGACGCCGCGGACCTGCTCGAGAGCAGCAGCCGCGTCGTCATCATTCCGGGCTACGGCATGGCCGTGGCCCAGGCCCAGCACCGCGTGCGCGAGATCTACGACCAGTTGACCAAGCGCGGCATCGACGTGCGCTTCGCGATCCACCCGGTCGCCGGACGCATGCCGGGCCACATGAACGTGCTGCTGGCCGAGGCCGAGCTGCCCTACGAGTCGCTGCTCGAGATGGACGAGGTCAATCCCGACCTGCCGCAGGCCGACGTCGCCTTGGTCGTCGGCGCCAACGACGTGGTCAATCCGGCGGCGCGCCACGACAAGGCGAGCCCGATCTACGGCATGCCGATCATCGACGCCGATCGCGCCAAGAGCGTGATCGCGATCAAGCGCTCGATGAACCCCGGCTTCGCCGGCATCGACAACGAGCTCTACTGCGGCGACAACACGCTGATGGTCTTCGGCGACGCCAAGGCCGTGCTCGGCGAGATCGCCAAGGCGCTGAGCGGGCAGAGCGGCATCCATTGAGCGGGTCGACGCAGGGACCCGCCGATCCGGCCTTCGCCGCGCTGCGAGACGCCGCCTGCGAGGCCGCCCGCGGCGCCGGCGCGCTGGTGCGTGACGCCTTCGGCAAGGTGCGGGAGTACCGCTCGAAGGGGCGCTCGGTCGATCTGGTGACCGAGGTCGACCGCGCCGCCGAGGCCTGCATCGCGCGCTTCCTCGAGCAGCGCTTTCCGGAGCACGGACTGCTGGCCGAGGAGGGCACGCGCCGCCCCGCGGCCGCCGACCAGCCGCTGTGGATCGTCGACCCGCTCGACGGCACGACCAACTTCGCTCATGCCCTGCCGGTGGTGGCGGTCTCGATCGGCGTGGTGCAGCACGACCGCGTCGTCGCGGGCGCGATCTACGACCCGCTGCGCGACGAGCTCTTCGCGGCCGGCCGCGGCCACGGCGCCCAGCTCAACGGCGCAAAGCTCGCGGTCTCCGCCACGCCCACGCTCGAGCGCTCGCTGGTCGCCACCGGCTTCCCCTACGACCGGCGCGAGCGCGCGGCCTACTACGTCGCCTTCTGGCAGGCGGTGATGACGCGCGCCCAGGAGCTGCGCCGGCTCGGCGCGGCCGCCATCGACCTCGCCTGGGTCGCCGCCGGACGCTTCGACGCCTACTGGGAGCTCAACCTCAAGCCCTGGGACCTGGCCGCCGGCACGCTGATCGTCGCCGAGGCCGGCGGGCGCGTCAGTGATCACCAAGGGGCCGCGGTGGACCTCGGGGCCGGCAACATCGTGGCCTCCAACGGCCACGTCCACGACGAGCTGCTGGCCGTGCTGCGCGGCGTGCCCCAGTGAGCGCCCGCGAGCGGTGGCAGCTCGCAGCTCAGAAGGCGCTGCGCAGCGCACCCGAGAAATTGTGGTCGAAGCCGACCGGCGCGAAGCCGAACGCGTAATACAGGTCGAGCGAGAACTGCTCGAACAAGAGAAAATGCAGGCTGGGCCCGAAGGCATCGGCCAGCGCCACCGGGTGCCAGTCTCGCGTGCGGTCGCGGAACAGCGCCGCGTCGTGAAACACTCCGAGCTGGACCGTGGGTGAGGCGTTCCAGCGCGCCGCGATCCCGAGCTGCCCCGCCTCCCGCACCCAGTAGCGGTTGTCGAAGAAGGTGCGCAGGTGCTCGCCGCCGAGCGGCTCCTCGTCCCAGAAACGCACGCTTCCCGCCAGGTACAGCACCCGGCCGCGCAGCCGCAGCTCGCCGCGCCCGAGTGGCAGCACATACTGCCCCGTCAGCCGCGCGCTCAGCAGCGGCGTCTCGCCCTTGACGACCCCCAGGGCAGCGGCCAGCCCCACCCGCGTGCGCTGGTCACGGCGCAGCAGGGCCTCACTCCCGAGCCCCAGCTCACCGCTCGCCCGCACGACATAGCGCAAGAGCTGGCGCTCGCCCAGCGCCTCGCTGCTCACGACGTCAAAGGCCCGCGTGAAGGCCACCCCGACCCCAACGCCCAGGGTCAACCAGTGCGCCGGCAGCAGGCGCAGGCTGCTGAAGAGCTCACCGCGGTAGGCAAAATAGCGCTGGATCGGCCCCTCGCTGCGCGTATAGCGCGAGAGCTCGGTCATGCCGTCGAAGGCCGGCGCGATCGGCGTGCCGAAGAGCCGCGGCAAGCGATAGGAGGCCTCGAGTTGCCCGTGGACCCACTGGAAGCTCGGCGAATCCTCGACGATGACGCGCCGGTAAGGAATCGCGATCCGCAGGCGGGCACCGGCGCGATCATCGTCCAGCAGGGCATCGCGCAGGCGCACGCCGCCGCGCGGCACCAGGCCCCACAGCGGGTCGAGCGCCAGCCCCGCGTCCCAGCCGAAGCGCTCGCGCGTCAGCACGAAGATGCGCAGCCGCCGCTGGGGCACCGCCGTGCCGAGGCGGTTCTCCTGGAACGGGCGTCCCTCGCTGACGCGATAGTAGGCGGCCAGGAGGTCGTGCTTGCGCTTGAGGTCGGCCAGCGCGCGATCGAGCGTGCCCGCGTGAAACACGCCACCGGGCAGGTAGACGTCGATCTGAAAGAGCAGCGCCTGCAGGCTGCTGGCGCCGACGAAGGCCAGGCCCATCTTGCCCTCGTCGAGGTCGATCGCCAGCCATCCTTGGGCGTCGCAGCGCCACCACGCGCGCGCGTAGACATAGCCACGGCGGCGATAGAGGGCCACGACGCGCTGCACCGCCCGGGCGGCCCAGGCGCGCCGCCCGAGCGTCGTTTGCGGCACCTTGCCGAGGACCGCGCGCACCTCGGGCTCGGGCACTTGCTCGGCGCCACGGAGCGCAAAGTGCTCGGCGGCGCGGAGCGTGAAGCTGGGCGCCGCGGCCTCGGCCCGCACGCCGCGCGGCACCAGCAGCGCCACCCCCACCAGGAGCCACCTCGCGACGCGCCACTGCAGGACCGGGCGCCGCCTCATCGCCGCCGATCCTGGTCGCGCCCCATCGAGCCACCTACGCCGCGCTGCACACCGGCAGCCTGCGCCATCGACCCGGGGAGGGGGTCCTCGATCCCACAGTCCTTTCGCTGCGCCTCCCGGCGGGCGCCTCAACGCCCGCGAGTGTTTTCGAGCGCGCCTCGCACGCTCCCAGCGCCCGGCAGCGCCCCGGCAAGAGGCGACGGAGACCAGCGTAGCGCGGCTGGTCGAGCGCCCGGCGCAGCGCCTGCCGATAGGCCTCGCGGCGGGGGTGGCGCGTGGTCAGCAGCGCGAGGTTCTGGCGCGCGGGGGCGAAATCCGGTCGATCGGTCAGCGCGTCCAGCAGGTGCACGAGCGTGCGGTCGACGTCGCGGTTCATCAGCGTGAGCGCCGCCAGGTTGTTGAACTCGGCCGGCAGCACGCGCTGGGCCACACCATCGAGCGCGACGCGCTCGGCCGCCCGAGGGGCATCGGTCAAGAGGTAGGCCAGCCCGAGGTTGAGCCAATAGTAGGCGTTGTCGGGATCGCGCGCAACGGCCCGTCGCAGCATCCGGCGCGCGTCCTGGTAGCGACCTTCGCGCCCGTAGGCCACCCCCAGACCACCCCACCCGTGGGAGGTCTCGGGGCTCTCCTCGACGATCGCCCGGTGGAAGCTCTCCCAGCTGCGGTACTCGCGCACCGTGACGCTGAAGAGCACGATCAGCAGCCCGCCGTAGGCCAGGCCACCGGCGCACAAGACCTGCCGCACGCTGCGGCGCAGCGGCAAGGCCTGCCACGCCACGACGACGCGATCGGCGAGGGCCACGGCCAGCACGGTGAAGGGCAGGTAGAGATAGCGCCCGAAGCCCGGCCAATCGACCAGGCTCGCCGGCGCCAGCGCACAGGCGTACCAGACCAGCCCGAAGGCCAGCAGCGGGGCGCGACGCCGCAGCCGCCAGCCGACGACCACGACGACGGCCAACACCGCCCAGGCCGCGCCGAAGACGAAGCGCGGCAGCGCGGCATACTCCTCGTTGAGCAAGCGCATCGTCGTGCGCGTCGGCAGCAGCAGCTGGCGCAGACCGTCGCCCAGCAGATAGGGCAGGTGCAGCAGGGCTGCGAGCAGCCGACCCTGGCCCCCGCTCTGCAGGCCCGAGAGGGCGGTCACCCGCCACCCCAGGTAGAGCGCCGCAGGCAGCGCCAGCACACTCAGGCGGAGAGCCGCTCGACCGATCGCCCGCCGATCGAGCGCGCCGTGAAAGACCCCCGCCTCCCACAGCAGCAACGCCGGCAGCACGAAGAGCAGCACCTCCTTGCACAGCAGGCCGCCGAGAAACAGCGCGCCGCTCGCCGCCTGCAGCGCCCAGCGTCGCCCCCGCGGGCCGCGGCGCGCCGCGTCCGAGCGCCACAGCAGCACCGACGCCAGGCCCAGCAGCGCACAGAGCGGATCCGAGCGGCCGTTGATCCAGATGTGGGCCTCGGCCAGGGTCGGGTGCAGGCCGAACCACGCCGCCGCCCAGGTCGCCGCGTGCCGCCGCTCCGGTGGCAGTAGCCGCCGGCCGAGCAGCCACACCAGCAGCACCACGCCCAGGTGCGCCAGCAGGTTCGTCAGGTGATAGGCCCAGGGCTCGCGCCCCGAGAGCTGCGCGTCGGCGAAGAAGGTCAGCAGCGTCAGCGGCCGAAAGGTCGCCAGCTCCGGTGCCTGGGCACGCTGCCGCGGATCCGCGGCATACATCGCATGGTGGACCCACAGCTCGCCGACGCGACGCGGCTCGTGAATCAGCTTGCCCTCGACGATCAGGGGCCAATCATCGATCACGAAGCCATTGCGAAACACGGGCGCCGACACGGTCGCCACCAACAGCAGCACGCCAGCCAGCCCCAGCCATGGGCGTCGCGAGGCCGTCGTCATCAGCGTTCCCCTCGGGTTGGGGTGGGCGGCCATCGCGCCGCGAGGTGGCCCTCGCGCCGTGCGACGACCTCTTCGCGCAGCCTACCCGCCCGGCCCGCCGCTCGGCAACGACGCCGCGCGCCCCGGCGTGCGCGGCGAGCGCACAGGAGGCTGGCCCAAGCTTGCCCTCGGCCGCTCCGACAGCGTAGCCTCGGCCGTCCAACTGCGACACGAGGACCCTCCATGAGCTTCGCTTCGACCGAGGAACGCATCCCGACCGATAGAGGCGGACCGCCAGGCGATCGGCGCGCCCTGGCCCTCGGGGCCTCGCTGCTGCTCGGCCCCGGCGCCGGTCACCTGCTCCGCGGTCGGCCGCGGCGCGGCGCCGGCTGGCTGGCGCTGGTGCTGCTCAGTCTACTGCTCCTGCCGGCGCTGGGCCTTCGCGCGCTGCTGCTGACGCTCGCCCTCCAGCTCGCCACGGCGGTCGACGCCGCGGTGGTGGCACCGGCGCCGCGGGGCCTGCCCGGCTGGGGACGCACGCTGCGCTTCTTGGCCGGCTTCGCGGCGGTCGCTGCGCTGGCCCTCGTCGGCCTGAAGGCCTTCGTGGTCGACGCCTTCCGCGTACCAGGCCCATCGATGGCGCCGGCGCTCGCGGTCGGCGACGTCTTCATCGTCAATAAGCTCACCCCTGCGCGCCAACCCGGCGACGTGATCGTCTACCGCTCGCCGAGCCAAGGCGGGCGCCTCTTCGTCCACCGCATCGTCGCCGTGGGGGGCGATACGGTGCAGGTCGATGGCAACGTGGTCTACGTCAACAAGGTGGCGCTACCCAAGCGCTCGCTGCCCGGCCCCTGCCACTATCTCGAGGATCACGGCGAGGCCAAGGGCGCCGCGCGCTGGCAGGAGCTGCCCTGTCAGACCTACGAGGAGACGGCCGGAGGACGAACCTACCCGGTTATTCACGGCCAGGCGCCGGGCCAGCTCGCCGACGTGGCTCCCAGCAAGGTGCCCGCCGATGGCTATTACGTCCTCGGCGACAACCGTGACCTCAGCAACGACTCGCGCGCCTGGGGACCGGTGCCTGCCGGCGACGTGATCGGGCGCGTGGCCTCGATCGCCTGGTCGCGCGGCCGCGACGGCGTGCGCTGGGAGCGCCTCGGACGCCCCTTGCAGTAGCTGTGCCTCGCGACTGCCCTACCGCTTCCGCCGATACGATTTTGCCGCCGATACGGTAGAGTCCGCTCCATGTCGCTTCCAGTTGCTCGCGCTCGGCCGCACTGGCCCCACCTTGAACGCCTGATCGGGGTGCTGCTGCTCGCCCTCGCGAGCGGGGCACCGACCGCCGCCCGCGCCGCCCGCGCCGAAGTCGACGTGTTACGCGAGGCCAGCGCGGTGGCCTCCGCGATCATGAGCCCCTTCTGTCCGGGCCGCACGCTCTCCGCCTGTCCCAGCCCGCGTGCCGCGGAGTGGCGCGCCGAGATCCGCACCTGGGTCACGGAGGGCGTGCCCCGCGAGCAGATCCTGCAACGGCTGCAGGCGCGCGCACCCGAGATCAACCTCACCAGCGACCGCAACGCGCTCTACGGCTGGATCGCCCCGGCGCTGGCGCTGCTCGCCTTCAGCGCCCTCACGGTCGGCGTCGGTCGGCGCCTGCTGCGCGGTCGTCGAGACCGCCCGGCGGGCCCGCAGCGCCCCCTCGAGGCGCCGGCGCCCAGCGGCGACGACCCCGCCCTCGCGGCCTACAGCGAGCTGCTCGACGCCGAGCTCCGCCGCGAGTAGGGGTTGTTCGGCCGTGCATCCCGTGCTGCTTCAGACCACCGCCAACGCCTGCGCCAGATCGGCGATCAGGTCGTCGGGATGTTCGACGCCGACCGAGAGCCGCACCAGCGCGGGCTCGATGCCGAGCGCCCGCTGCTGCTCCGCTGAGACGTCAGCGTGGGTCATCGTCGCCGGATGCTCCGCCAGCGACTCGGTGCCGCCGAGGCTCACCGCCAGCTTGACCAGCTTCAGCGCATTGAGCAGCCGGAAGGCCTCCGCCTCGCCGCCCACTACCTCGAAGGCGATCACCGAGCCCGGCGCGAGGCACTGCTGGCGGTAGATTGCCCACTGCGGGTCGCCCTCGCGCAGGTGGCCGAGGTAGTAGAGCCGCTGCACCTTGGGATGGTCGGCGAGGAAGTCGGCGACGTGGCGAGCGTTCTTCATCTGGCAGGTCATCCGCAACTTGAGCGTCTCGAGGCTGCGCATCAGCAGCCAGCCCGTCCACGGACCGGCCATCGTGCCGAGGAAGGTGCGCAGCGTGCGCACGCGCTCGACCAAGGCGCGCGAGCCCAGACAAGCGCCGGCGATCAAGTCGCTGTGCCCGCCGAGAAACTTGGTCGCCGAGTAGATCACCAGGTCGGCGCCGTGCTGCAGCGGATGCTGCCAGAGCGGCCCAAGGAAGGTGTTGTCGACGATCACCGGCACCGTCGCGCCCGGACTCGCCTGCGCGTCGGCCAGCGCGCGACAGGCCGCGATGTCGACCAACGCATTGGTCGGATTGGCGGGCGTCTCGACGAAGATCGCCCCCAGGCGACCGAGCGGCGCCACCCGCGCCAGCGCCTCGCGCAGCGCGCCGACGCCCCCATCGGCGCGGAAGCCGACGTGCTGGATACCGAAGCGCGGCAAGATGTGCCCCAGCAGGTACTCGGTGCCGCCGTAGAGCGGCTCGCTGTGCAGCAGCAGGTCGCCCGGCGAGAGCAGCTCGAGCAGCGTCGTGGCGATCGCCGCCATCCCGCTCTCGAAGACGGCGCAGGCCTCAGCCTGATCCCAGAGCGTCAGCCGATCCTCGAGGATCTCGAGATCCGGGTTGTTGAGACGGCTGTAGATCAGCCCCAGGGCCTCGCTGGGGCCCTTCTCGCGCAGGCCGTAGGCCACCTCGAAGAAGGCCTTGCCCTCCTCCGCCGTCTTGAAGACGAAGGTCGAGGTCTGGAAGATCGGCGACTTGAGCGCACCCTCCGAGCGGTGCGGATCGTAGCCGTAGCTCATCATCAGCGACTCGGGATGCGGTTGCCGCGTCGGCCCCGCGCCCCGCTGGTCCCGCTGCTCGCGCCCGCCCTCGCTCACGGTTCACCGCCTGGCTATGAGGTACGCCGCACTATGCACGCTCACGACGGGCCGGCGCCAGCTCGCGCGCCGGACGCGTCACCGGCCGCCCGCGCTCAAGAGGCGCTCACTGCCCATTCGTGACCCGCGCCAGCACGAACTTGAGGTAGTGACCCTCGGCGAAGCCCGGACGCGTGGGATGGTCCGGGCCCGCGCCGAAGACGCCAGCCACCGTCAAGGTGCGGCCGGCCTGCGCGGCCGCCTCGGCGATCAGCGCCAAGAAGTCCAGCTCGCGCAGGTGGCTCGAACAGCTCGCGGTGGCCAACCAACCGCCCGCCGGCAACGCGCGCAACGCCAGCGTGTTCAGCCGCAGGTAGGCCGCCTTGGCCTTGGGCAGGGCCTTCTGGCTCGGCGCGAAGGAGGGCGGATCGACGATGATCAGGTCGTGTTGCGGGTCGCGTGCGGCCAGCGCCTCGAGGTAGGCAAAGGCATCCGCGACCTCGAAGCCGTGGGCCGCCGGATCGAGCTGGTTGAGACGGAAGTTCTCGCGCGCGGCCTCGACCGCGGGGGCGGCGATATCCACCGAGACCACGCGCCGCGCGCCCCCCAGCGCTGCCGCCACCGAGAAGCCCCCCGTGTAGCAGAAGAGGTTGAGCACCCGGCGGTCGCCGCACAGCGCCCCCACGCGGTCGCGGTTCTCGCGCTGATCGAGGAAGGCCCCCGTCTTCTGGCCCCGCAGCACGTCCACGGCCAGCAGGCGCCCTCCCTCGCGAATCACCACCGGCGCCGTGAGCTGCCCCGCCACCAAGACGGCCGCGCCGCCGTCCCGCTGCGGATTGCGCACCACCACAGCGCGCGGTCGCACCAGCCGCTCGATGGCCGCCACGAAGCGGTCCTGCCAGGCCAGACCGATCGCCCCGTCCGTGCGCAGCGAAGCCACGTCGTCGTAGAGGTCGCACTGCAGCCCGGGCAGGCCGTCGTTCTCGCCGTGGCAGAGTCGGTAGCCCGTCACCTCGCCGTGCAAAACGTCGCGCCGCAGCGCCGCGGCCGAGCTCAGCCGCGCCTCGAGCAGCGCCGCATCGACGGCGCACTCAGGGTCGAGCGTCCAGACCCGGAAGGCCACCGGCGAGGTCGGCTCCACCACCCCGCGGGCGACGAAGCGCCCGTCGCGCTCGGCGACATCGATCACGTCGCCGGCGACCAACCCGACGGGCAGCCGCAGCGCCTCGCGCCAGATGAAGGGGTGGCCGCGCCGAACGTGCGCCGCCACCGGCTTGGCCAAGCTTGCGATCGGGTAGCGCATCCTAGCGGAGCTATACCGCCACCGCGCTGCCCGGCCAAGCGCAGCGCCGGCGAGACGGGCCATCGCGTCGTTGCCGGCGCCCGTCCCCGCCGCTACAGTGCCCTCGTTTCAGCGACCGCGAGCAGGAGGTTCAGCCAATGTCCAACGACGTGTTCCACGACGAGCCTGCCCGTGCGGAGGCGGTGCCGCCCGAGAGTCCCCTGACCCGTCGGGATTTCCTGGCGGTGGCCGGCGCCGGGGCCGCGCTGGTCGGGATCGGCGCACCGAACCTGGCCTTCGGGGCCACGCCCTTCGTGCTGCCGCCGCTGCCCTACGCGCTCGGCGCCCTGGCGCCGGTCATCTCGGCGCGCACGCTCGGCCTCCACTACGGCAAGCACCACAAGGCCTACGTCGATAACCTCAACAAGCTGGTCAAGGGCACCCCCTTCGCCGACCAAACCCTCGAGCAGATCGTCCGCGCGGCCGCCGGCAAGCCCGCCGCGCAGGCCATCTTCAACAACGCCGCCCAGGCCTGGAACCACGCCTTCTTCTGGCACAGCCTCACGCCCAAGGGCGGAGGCACCCCGCCCGCGAAGCTCGCCCAGCGCCTCGGCGAGGCCTTCGGCAGCACCGAGGCCTGCGTGCGCGAGCTCGCCGCGCAGGCCGTGGGGCACTTTGGCAGTGGCTGGGCCTGGCTGGTCGCTGACGCGGCGGGCAAGCTCAGCGTGACGCACACGGCGAACGCCGAGCTACCCCTCACCGCCGGGCTCAAGCCGCTGCTGACGATCGACGTCTGGGAGCACGCCTACTACCTCGACTACCAGAACCGCCGCGCAGACTACGTCGCCGCGCTGGTTGGCCAGCGCCTCAACTGGGCCTTCGCTTCAGAGAACCTGGGCTAGCAGGCACCCGTACCGCCCAGGGCTAATAGGGGATCAGCTGCGCATCGTCCCAGCGCACGACCACCCTGCGGCCGCCGTCGAGGCCGAGGTATTGGCAGGTGGCCAGCGTGAGGATGATCCAGTCCTCGCCCAGCGCGGCGTCGCGCCAGTACTCGAAGCCCGGGTCGGTCGGGTGACGATCGCGGTCGTTGTCAGCCAGCAGCGGCACGGCCGTGTCGTTACCGTTGGTCTCACGAATGAAGGTGTAGAGGCGCTGGCGCGGGTTCAACAGATCGGGCGCCACGGGACGCGGGCGCCACGCATCCGCCGCAGCGCCCGCACCCGGACGAATGGGCCCAAAGGCGCACAACGCGCGCGTCAGGCCGGAGATGAACATCGTGATCCCGATCGTGTCCTGCGCCAGGTAGCGCATCGTCGAATTGTTGCCGGCGGTACCGGGCTGCCCCGAGACCGCGATCATGAAGTCGGAGGCCTGCGTCGCGTAGTTGGTGCGCCGAATCTCCACACCGAAGATCGCGGCCGCGCCCTGGGCTCGGGACCGCAGCGCGTCCGCCGCCGCGGTCCCGGCGTCGAAGTGGCAGGCCGCGTGCGGCGGACAGGCGCCCCCCAAGGTCGGCTCGCCGTCCGAGATCAGGATCACGTTGTGACCGCCAGTGAGGCCCGTGACCTGGGTGCGCGCCGCATTCAGCGCCGCCGTCGCGTTGGTACGCCCGCTCGGGCTGGCGCCGGAAAGGGCCGCCCCGACCGCTGCGGCGTTGCTGGTATTACTCGCGGGCGGGGCCGCATTCGGCGGCGTCACCGCATCGTTGAAGACCACCAACCCGTTGCGCACAGGCAAGGTCAAGGCTGAGTACTCTGTCAGCACCGACTGCATCACCTGGAAGGCCGAACGGCCGTTGGCGGCGAGAATCGGGTACTTCATCGAGTCTGAGGCATCCAGCACCATCACGACCACGGGCCATACGTCGCCGAAGACCGCCGTGCTGATCTGGGCGCGAGCCCGCGCCTGGAGCGGAAAGACCCGGTCCATCAAGGGCGTCGCCACGCCGAAGTCGAAGCTCGCCCTAAGCTGCACGGGCACCTCGACCAGGGTCCGCGCCGCCTGCACGACGGGCGCGGGAAACGTCGACTGTACGACGAGCTCGCTGTTAGCGGCGGCGAGGGGGAGCGCGTCGGTCGCCCCCCGATAGGGCAGCCCGTGCTCCTCCAAGCTATAGGCCGCCGCCAGGGCCAGGGCATCGGCGGCGTTCTGCAGCTTCCGTGCGTGATAGGCGTGCTGCCCGATCACGACCACGGCCAGAGCGAGGCCTACCAGCACCGGGAGCAAGAAGGCGACGAGCAGCACGATCCCGCCAGCCTCGCCGCAGCGGAGCGCGCGTGGTCCTCCCGGACGCGCTACGTTCACGGCGGGCTTGCGCTCACCTGGGCACGCATGAGCCATCACTTCAGCCATCACCGGGCCAACGGCATCAGCGGGGCGCCACCCGACGGCTGACCGCCTCCCGCCTCCCCGTCGCGTCCGCCGTGCACCCCCGCGAGGATGCCGGGGCCATCCTCGCCCGTGATCTCGATCGGCAGGGCCTCGTCGTCACCACGGGTCTGCCGGTCGACGACGGCGGCGAAGGCCTCACCGGTGCGTGGGCTGAGGTGGCGCGGGCCGGCGCAGCCGCCCAGCGCGAGACAAAGCAGCACCGTGGCTCTCAACATCATGGTCTCTCTCCTCCTCCGCGCCGAAGTGTCGTTGCGGTGGGCGTCGTGCCTCCGCGCGGCGCTTGGACCGGTGCCTCGACCGGTGCCTGGACCGGTGCAGCGTCCACCGGGCGATCCGGTGCCACCTCGCCTTCCACCGCTTCGCTGTTCACGCCCCCGCCATCGTCGCTATCGTCCCAAGCCTGTGAAGCGCGGTCCCCGACACCGCCCGCTACGCCGTCGTCGGGGCGACTCCCCCGCTCGCCAGCATCGCTTTGCGGATCGAGCGCGCGCAGATTCCGCAAGGCAGGGGCGAAGTCCGGCTGCTCTCGCAGCGCTCGCTCGTAGCACGCCCGGGCGTGCTGCGGACGCCCGCGCAGCTCGGCCACCAGGCCCATGTTGGTCCACGCCATCGCCGGACTGCCGGCCTGCCGAAAGGCGCGCAGCGCTGCGTCCTCGTCGTCGTCGAGCCCGCGCAGGAAACCCAGGTTGTTGTAGGCACGACGCAGGCTCGGATCGAGGCGAATCGCCCGTTCGAGCGCCTCCTTCGCCTCGGGCCGACGCCGGCTGAGAAAGAGGCAGAAGCCGAGATTGTTGTGGTAGGTCGCCATGCTCGGGCGCAGCGCCACGGCGTGCCGGTGGTGCTTTTCGGCCTCGCCATGACGGCCCATCTGGTCGAGCAGCACGCCGAGCGCCGCGTGCGCCCGCGCGCTATCGGGGCGCCACCCGACGACCAGCTTCAGCTCGGCCAGCGCCGGTCCGTACATCTGCTTCTCGCGCAGCACGATGCCGAGGAGCAAGCGCAGCCCTGCGTCACGCGGATACTGCGCCAGCAGATCCCGCAGCAGCGGCAGCGCCCGATCGTAGTCGCCCTCATCGACCAAGCGCCAAGCCATGGTGCGCTGGACCTGCTCGACCTCGGACGGGGCGAGCGCGGGCGCCGGGGCGATCTCCCTCACCGAGCCTCCGGTGGCACACCCGAGGGTGCCCACGGCGATCGTGAGCACAGCCCAACAGCGCCAGCTCGTGCTCGATCCCTCGGTCATCGGCCCCTCAGCCTCCCCAGTCCTTCATCGAATGCCAAACGGCGACCACAGCCGGCCCGAAGAGCAGGAGCATCATGCTGAGCAGCAGGCAGAGCACGAGCGGCAGCGTCAGCTTGGCCGTGGCCTTGCCCGTCTCCTCCTCGAGGAACGAGATCCGCTGCACGCGCATCGCGTCGCTGTGTGCGCGGAGCGCGCCGGCGACGTTGCCCCCCAGCGCGCTCACCTGACCGACAAGTGCCGCCAGGCTCTGCACGTCGGGGTGATCTAGTCGTTGCGACATCCGACGAAGCGACTCGCTCAGGGGCAACCCGGCGCGCATCTCCTCGAGGGCGATGCCCAGCTCCTGGCCGAAGACATTCTGGCGCTGGGCTGCTCCCCCCGCCACCACGCGCCCCAGGGCCTGATCGAGGTTCAAGCCGGCGTCGAGGCAGATCACCAGCATGTCGAGCGCGGCGGGCAGTCCCCGCCCGATCTGAAACAACCGCTCCTTGGTCCGCGCATCGATCCAGAGCGAGGGCCCCACCCCGAGCACCAGCGCCAACACCGCGATCAGCGCGATACCGACCACCAGGCCCACAGCGGGCCACAGCAGGATGAACCCAGCCGCGCCAACCAACACGACCAGCAGCAGCAGCCGCACGGTGAGGTAGAGATCGACGGCATCGTCGCTGTTCAACCCGGCTCGCATGAGCCGGTGGCGGAGCGCCCCGAGCTCCTCAGGATCGGACGGACGAAGCCGAGCGCCGAGTCTCCCCAGATGCACGGCTGTGACCCGCGCGTCCGCCTCGGGGGTTCGCCCGGCCGGAGCAAGCATGCGCCGCCGCAAGGCCGTGCGCACCGCAAGCACCAGGCTCACCAACGCGACCACCGCCAGCGCGCCACCGATGAGGATCCCTCGCTCCATCGCCCTCACACCTTCGGTCGCAGGATCCGCGACATCCAGTAGACGCCCAGCGCCCAAAGCGCAATCGCAGCGCCCAGGAAGATCCGGCCCAAAGAGGTCTTCAGCAGGGGGGTGAAGTAGTCCGGTCCTGACACCAGCACCAGGCTCACGACCACCAGCGGCATCAGCGCGAGGATCACCCCGGAGATCCGCCCCTCTGCCGTCAACGCGCGGAAGCGCGCCTCGTAGGCCGCCTGCGCCCGCAACGTCGCCGAAATCTTGTCGATGACCTCGCCCACGTTGCCACCGGTCTGCTTCAGCACCAGCACAGCCTCGAGGAAGGTGCGCAGCGCCCGCGAGGCATCGAAGCGCTGCCCGAGCTGCAGCAGCGCCTGCTCGATCGGACGACCAAGCTCGTACTCCTGGTAGCAGCGGCGCAGCTCGCCGCCCAGGGGATCGGCCGCCTCCGCGCCGGCCAGGCGAATCGATCCCTCGAGCGTCTGGCCGGCACGCAGGCTTAGCCTCATCAACGAGATTGACTGGGGGAGCTGCGCATCGAAGGCGCTCAGTCGGGTTCGTCGGCGCGCGCTCACATAGGCCACTAGGCCGATGAGGGCGAGGAGCCCGAGCCCGACACCCGACGCCGGGCCGTACCCGACCAGCCCGCCGAAGACCATGGTGGCCAACAGGCCTGCCGTCGCGCGCTTGACGAAGCCCGCTGCCGTGCCCGTGATGCCCGCCTGCAACAACGCCGGAGCCAGGGCCATCACCCAGCGCTGGCGCCCCAACCAACCCCCATCGAGGTCGACACCCTGCAGCGGAAGCGCTCCCGCGGCGAACTCCAGCGGCCGCAGCTGCGCCTGCAGCGCATCGTCGCGGCGCGCCCGCCGAGCGCGGCGTCCCCAAAATAGCGACAGGAGCAGGAAGAGCAGCGCCAGCCCCGTCAGCACGGTAATGATGCGCAGCTCGATCATCCCCGGGCTCCCGGAGCCACTCGCGGTGCGCCGCCGCCCGGCAGCGCGGCCCCCGCGGCGCGGAAGCGCTCGAGCAGCGTGCTGCGGGCGAGCTCGCGGAAGGCCCCGACCACCGCACCCGTCGCCGTCAGGCCGCTCTGCTCGAAGGCAAAGACCGGCTGGAGCGTGACCGCGGCAGCATCGGAGCCCACCACCTCAGCGACCATCGCGACTCGTCGCTGGCCGTCGATATAGCGCGCGACGTGCACAATCACGTGCAGCGAACGCGCGACCATTTGCCGCATCATCGGCTCACTCAGCTGGGTACCCGCCAGCGCCAGCATCGCCATCAGCCGCGTGGTGGCCTCCTGCGCGCTGTTGGCGTGGATCGTCGTCATCGAGCCCTCGTGGCCGGTGTTCATCGCCTGGATCATGTCCAGTACCTCGGCCGCACGGACCTCGCCGACGACGATGCGATCGGGACGCATCCGCAGCGAGTTGCGGACCAGGTCGCGGATCGTGATCTCGCCGCGGCCCTCGGTGTTCGGCGGGCGCGTCTCGAGCCGCGCCACATGGGCCTGCTGGAGCTGGAGCTCGGCCGCGTCCTCGATCGTCAGGATCCGCTCCTTCGAGGGAATGAAGCTCGAAAGCGCGTTGAGCAGCGTGGTCTTGCCGGCGCCCGTGCCACCCGACACCAACACATTGCACTTGGCCCGCACGGCGGCCCGCAGGTACTGCAGCATCGCCTCATCCAGCGCCCCGCGCTGCACCAGGTCGGCGGCCTTCACCGGTCCCGTGCCGAAGCGGCGGATACAGAGCAGCGGACCATCGATCGCCAGCGGTCCGATGACGGCGTTGACACGCGAGCCGTCCGGAAGGCGCGCATCAACCATCGGCGACGACTCGTCGATGCGGCGGCCGACGCGCGCGACGATGCGGTTGATCGTGTTGAGCAGGTGTGCATTATCGCGGAAACGCACCTGCGTCAGCTCGAGCACACCCTTGCGCTCGATGTAGACCTTGCTGGCGGTGTTGACGAGAATATCGCTGACGCCGGGATCAGCGAGCAGCGGCTCGAGCGGGCCCAGCCCGATGATCTCGTCGACGACCGAACCGACGATCCGGGTGCGCTGCCGCTCCGAGAGCGCGATGCCGCCCTGCGTCAGGAGCTGATCGACGAGCGCGGCGATGCGCTCGCGCAGACCAGCCGCATCGAGGTCGCGGAGGCGCGCCAGGTCCAGCCGGTCGACGACCTGGGCGTGCAGGCGCTCGAGCAGGGGGTCGAGATCGCCGGCCTCGACCACGCGCTCCTCACCACGTGCGGCCGCTGCAGCTTTGGGCGGCCCGCTGAGTCGCTCCGAGATCCCCATCGCCCGCGTTCCCTCCCTTCACCCAGCCGCGCGGTCAGCCGCCGCGGCGCTCAGCGCGAGCGGCGCGACCACCAGCGCTTGGCGACCGGCCGCGGCGGCGCGGCCAAGCCGAACACCCCGTGAATCATCCCCTCGACGGCCCCCTCGATCTCGCTCTTGGCATCGACATCGTGCAGGAGCTTGCCCACAAGGGCCGCCCGACCCGTCGTCTCCTCGTCCTCCGGGATCACCGCCACCGGCTCCTGGCCCAGCGCCTCGGTGAAGGCCTGCAGGGTGATCGGATGGCGCGGGCGATAGCGATTGACGACGATCTGGATCTTGCTCGCCGGGTAGCCCAGCCGGCGAAAGATCGCCAGGCGCCGCGCGGCACCCCGCACGGCCGAGGCGCTCTGGGTGACGACGAGCACGACCCGGTCGGCCACGTCCATCGTCGCCAGCGCGTGGTCACCGAAGTCCCGCACGCCATCGACGACGACGCAGGCGAAGTGCCCTTGCAGATACCGCAGGACCTGCGGCATGCGGCCGACCGTCAGCTCGCCGAGCTCTTCCAGATTGCCGACCTGCGAGACCACGCTGAGCCCTGAGCTGTGGCGAGGCAGCATCTGCTCGAGCATCTCCCAGTCGAAGGACTCCATCTCATGGGCCAGCCGCGACATCGTACACTTGGGCTCCAGGCCCAGAACGGTCAGCGCATCGCCGAGCTGCAGGTCGAGGTCGATCAGGCAGGTGGACTGCCTTCGCCGGGAAAGCGCCGCCGCGCCATTGCACGCGAGGGTCGTGGCACCCGTACCACCGTGGGTCGAGAAGAAGGCGACCACCTTGCCCACCGCCGCTGCGGCGCCCGTGGGCACCGCCTTGGGGGTCGCGCGAGCATCGGCCGGCGCAGGAGTCACGGTCGGCGTAGGGGCGAGCGCGGCGCCCGGCTCCGGAAGGAAGGGATTGTCCCGCACGGTCGTGAGCTGGTGATGCCCGCTCTCGACGGCGACGAGCGGCTGGGACGACTGCGCCGCCGCTGGCTGCGGCGGCTTCAGGGCAGCCGCCGGCGCCTCGTCGGCGTGCCGCGCTTGGCTACCGCTGCGCCCTGCGCTCCGATCGGGCGGCCGAGACGAAGCCGGCGCTGGCTCGCTTCGACGCGGCTGACCGCCACTACCCGTCGCGGGCGAATCGCGCCGCGAAAGGGCCGCAGGTGTATCCCGCGGGCGAGGGGCCGCAGGTGCATCGCGCTGCGGGACGGCCGCCGGCGCGGTGACAGCAGCCGCGTTCCCCGTGACCCGCGCGCGACCGGTCACATGCTCGAGCAAGATGGTCGTGGGAACTTGATCGAGGTTGCCGGTGCGACGCATGGGCGCACTCGCACGCTGCGTCTCCTCGGCCGGCGGCCGGAAAACGCCGGGCGCCCCCGGCACTGCCGACAAGGGGCGACTGGGTTCGCGCCCGGGCGCCTTCATGGATTGAATCCGACCGGCCCCGCGGCGCCACGCCCCTTGAGCTGGATCCGTTTATGAACCTCTACATCACCCAGCAAGAAGAAACGCACATCGCCCGGATCGCTGATCTCGTCCTCACCGGGAAGCGCGGGCACCTCGCCCGGCTTGATCGGCTGCACCAGGTTAGCCGTCACGAGGATCACGAGCTCCGTCTCGGAGCGCCGAAACGAATTGCGCCGAAAGAGCATGCCGATCAAGGGCAGGTCGCCCAGCAAGGGCACGCGGCTCGAGCTGTTCTCGATGCGATCCTGCAGCAGCCCGGCGATGGCGAAGCTCTGACCGTTCTTGAGCTGCACGGTGGTCTCGCCCAAGCGCGTCGACAGCCCGGGCACGCTGGTGCCCTGGATCAGCACCGCGCTCGCCTGATCACGCTCGCTGACCGATACGGTCAGCTTGATCCGCATCGCACCCCCGGCCAGTACCGTCGGCGTGAACGAGAGCTGCACGCCAAAACGCTTGAACTCGATGCCGGTATTGCCGAGCCCTTGCGGGATCGGCACCGGAAACTCGCCACCCGCGAGGAAGTCCGCGTGCTCACCGCTGAAGGCAATCAGGGTCGGCTCCGACAGCACCTTCGCCATGCCTTTGCCCCGCAGCAGGTTGAGGGCGATGCTGAGCGGAAAGGACGAGCTGTCCTGACTGGCGAAGAGCAGCCCGAAGGCGTCGGTCGCGAAGGGCGGCGTCAGCAGCGGCAGCGGCGACAACCCGGCGGAGGCGACCCCCCCACCCGCCTGCAAGGCCGATCCCGTGTCGCCAAGGTCAGGCGCCAGACCGGAGTTCAGCTGCGCCCCGGGCACCAGTACGCCCCCGGCGCGCTCTGCCGTGCGGTACCAGGCGTTGACGCCGATCTGTCGCAGAGCCGAACGCGACACCTCGGCGATCTTCACCCGCAGCTGCACCTGTTGCTTGCCGCGGACGGAGAGGAAATTCAACACGGTCGCGCGCTCTTTATCGAGGCCGAAGGCCGCCAGGTGCGCCTGGGCCAAGCGCTCGGCGCGCTGCGATGCCAGCACGTCATCGACGACGCCGGTCAGCGCCAGCGAGCTGCCCACCGCCCGCACCGCGATCGGCTGTCGCGGCAAGACGGCGCGCAGGCGCTCCGTCAGCTCGAGCACCGGCAACACCACCTGCACTAGGTGATTCTCGACCTGGCCCGACCGGTCGACGAGGGTGATCCGCGTCTGCCCGAGCCGCTTGCCGTTGATCAGCAGCCGCCCGGTCCCCACCGCCTTGACATCGGCGACATCGGCGCTCGAGACGCTGATCTCCGACACGCCTGCCGGCAAGGGCAGCACCCGCGAGTCCTGCAGCGGAACGATGATCGGCGGCGCCCCCCACGCCTCGAGCGGTGCCACGCGCAGCACGAGCGCTGCGACCACCGGGCCCAGGGCCGATCGCCACAACCGCCCCCAGCGCCTGCTGCGGTTCACGGGACGCGTGCGCGACCGGCGCGCGGTCAGGTTGTCGAAACAACGGGGCATGGCTTCTCCGTGGCTAGGGGCTGGGGTTACTCGCCCCCGCTGCTGCGCAGGATGCGGAGGTTGGGGGCTTCCTGAAGCGTCGCGTCGTGGCGCTCCTGTCGACCGGCCGACCTCGGGGTGGAACGTCTTCCGCCCGCCGACGGCTGCATCGCGGTGCCAGCGGGGAACCCCGCCCCCCGCGCTTGTGGCGCGTTGGCGTCGACAGGGTCGTCGGCAGCCAGCAACTGGCGGCTGACCATCTTGGGGACAATCTCCTGCCGATCGTCGGGATGACGGAGCGCGAAATCGATTTCGCCGTCGCGATCAGCAAGGGTCAGAACCGCTGCCTGCTCGGGCGTCACCAGCAGCGTGACCACCCCACGCGCTTGCCGCTCGGTCGCAGCCTCGTCAGCGTCAACCCCCCCACCCGAACCCTCTTCGCTCTTGCTCTGGGACCGCGCGCGGCGCTGCTCAATCGTCACCGGATCGATGTCCTCACCGACCGCCAAGATGACCACGTCTTGCAGCACCACACGTGTCTTGAGCAGCTGCTTCCCCTCGGCGTCGTAGTCGTTGACGGTGCTGAGGACGTCGACTCGCGCCCCGGGGTACACCAAGCGCGAGAGCCTCACCGGATCGGCACAGGGCACAGCGACGGCTCGCTTGCCGAGCTCCAGTCGCGCCGCGATCCCCATCCCGGCTCGCGGCACGGAGAGGTGGCTCCGCAGCAGCGGCTCGCCGGGCACCAACGGAATCAAGGGCACGCGCTCGCGCTCAGTCGTCTCCCCCCGCTCGGCCTTTTCTCCTCCCAGGTCCGACCTATCTCCCTGCCCGTGCTCGAGCGCGTCCTGAATCCGGCTGAAGGATCCCACCGGAATGGCGCTTCGCGGCCACTCCGCGAGGCGTAGATGGTTGGCCCGCAGCGGCTGTCCCGCGGGCGCCGCCACGGCGACGACCACGATCGGCTGCACCGGGTCGCGCGAGTATTTGCGCTCGAGCACGCCCGCCAACACCCACGCCGCGGCCGCCGCACACCCCACGGCCGCAATCATGAACAAGACCGTGGCTACCGTTGAAGTGCGGCGCGGCGCGACCTGAGCCATGGGTGCCTCTCTTCTTTCCTCGCTCGCCGGCGACCGCCCCGGCGATCAGCGACCCCGCGATCACCCCGGTGATCGTCCCGGCCGTCGCCACTCGGAGCCGCTCTCAGCGAGACCAGCTCTAGTACGGGATCACGGCTCGTGCACCGAAGCGGTCCAACGATGCCCCAACCTCCGCCCTGAAGGGCGCCGAAAGCGCCCAGCCCCCGCTGCAGGTAGCCGTCACCGCGAAGGCGCGAACCGCGTTGGCCCCGTCGTACCCGGCCACGTCTGCATTGGCCGCAACCACGTTCAAAGTACCACAGGGTCCCCCTGCGTTGAACGCCATCTGCGCCGCGATGGCAGCCTGAGCACACCCCTGGGTCGGATCGCGAGCCAAGGTGCAGGTGCGCGCAGCGCCGTAGACGGCGCCGACCAGAGCGTACCGCGTGGTGAGGACCAGGCCGAAGTGCAGCATTCCGATCAGCAGCAAGACGAAGAGCGGCAGCACCATGGCGAACTCGATGGCGGCTCCGCCGTGCTCGCACGATGCGCTACGGCACATGATGGCACGCACCAGGCTCTCCTCCGTGGGACAATCCCCGCGCCCGCTAAGAGAGGGGGGCCTGCACGCGTCGAACGGCCGCCGCCACCGAGCCCCCTGCCCGACCAGCGCTTATCGACCCGACTAGCCCTCGTTGACCGTGGTCCGGCGGATCACCGCGTTGAAGAGTGTGCGCAGCTGGCCCCGGAGCCCGATCAGGACGGCGACGATACCGACTGCGATCAGCGACGCGATGATGCCGTACTCGACGGCGTTGGCGGCACTCTCGTCCTTCCACAGACGGGAAAAATGGCTCTTCATGGTTCGCTCCTCCGGCCACTCGGGCCACTGGTCCGCGGACTCGCTCGGCGACCGCGGTGGGTTGCTGTTGGAAGCGAACCTTAGCAAGCACCGTACCAGACTGGCGCGCGGCTGTCGATCGCGGGCGAATCCCAGGGAGAAACGAAATGTTGGAAACCAAAAGATGCGTTCGCGAGCCCAGGTCTCCCCGCACGAATTCAGTGCGGGCTGGCGCGGCGCGGACGGCGCTGGAGTCCGAGTCGCAAACAATTCGAATTCTTTCCGGGCGGTTAGCGACAGGGTCGCGACCCTGTAGCCCTTCCAAGGTGCTGGTGAGTGGCCCCCCGGGCCCTGGGGGCCACCCCCAGGCCTGTCGACGGGTCCCAGCCGCCGTCCGTATGTGCTTGATAGGATTCGAGCTTCATCCTCGCTTTGCGATCGCACCCAAGCGGCGGGGCACCGCCCTCCACCGCCCGTGCGCGACCTCAAGACCGGGGATCGAGCCCCCGATCGCCTCCTTCGGCTCCAGCCTCTCCCTCCCCACCCGTCTGCAATATCAGCAATATCAGAGGTCTGAGCCGGACGTCGGGCGCCCCCGGAATCGGTACGGTCGATGCAAAGCGCGGAAAGCGAGGTTCGCTGCCGGCGGCCGAACGCGGAGGACCGCGCAGACCGCCCCAACAGGTCATAGAGGGAGGGAAGACGATGCCGAGAAGCCTACGTACACGGTCACCACTTCGTTGGTGGCTCATCGCCGCACTGCCGGCCTTCGGCTGCTCAGGCGACAGCAGCCCGAACGCGGCGGATCCGGGTCTGACGCCCGATCCGCGCGGTGAGCGGCCGCTGGCTGCCAGCCCGGCTGCAGAGGCCTATCGGGCCATGCTCCGCTCCTACGAGCGCGTGGCGCTCGGACGCGAGCGCGGCGTCAACACCTTCGTCAGCACGCTGACGCAGAGCCTCACCGATCGGGGCATCGATCCCAAGATCGTGGCGCCGATCGACGCCAAGAGCATCGGCCAGCCGATGCCCGGCGGCACGGTGGCCAACAGCGCTCCCACACGGCGCGGCATGGCCTCTGCGCTAAGGCAGCCCTTCGGCCAGCTCTCGCTCGCCCTGCTCGAGGAGTCCGAGTTCTCGAAGTATTACGAATGCCCGCTCCTCGCGCCGGAGTCGAACGAGGGGACGAGCTGCGAGAAGCTGGTCCAGTCCGCGGTCGCTGACTCGAAGGGTCAGCTCGCAGCGGCGGAGGACGCCGTCGCGCAGACTGTGCGCGATCAATTCGATTGTCTCAGCACCACCGCGCAGGAGTTCGTCACGGCCTGGGAGGTGGAGGGCGCGGCGCGGGGCGTCGACGCGGCGGCCACCTACGCCATCTACGAGCTTCGCGCCGCAGCGCAGTGTGACGACAAGACCAACGCCAAGGCCGTCTCCTATCGGCTGGGGCTCGAACAGGGGTGGGCCCTCGCCGATGCGCAGCTCGCCACGGCGCTGACGGAGGTCACTGGCACCTGCAGCACGGACGCTACGGCGATCACTGGCGCGCTGCGCACGCGTGCCATGGGCAGCATCGACACCTTCGTCGAGAGCAACCTACTCTGCGACGAGGAGGACCTCAGTCGCGTCAACAGCAAGATCGTCGAGGTGGAGACGATACGGCGCGAGGGCATCACGGCCGGCATCGACGAGCGCGTCCAGATCCTGCAGCGGCAGATCGAGGAGGCCATCGTCGCGGCCTGGTCGCCGGGCGGAGCGTGTGCCCCGCCACCGGCCGTCACCGGCGGCGACGGCGGCGGTGACCCGCTGATCGTCGATCTGGATGGCGACGGGCTCGCGCTGGCCACCGCCCCCCGGGTGAGCTTCGATTTGCTGGGTAGCGGCGAGCCCCAGCGGGTGCGTTGGGTCGGCCCGCGCGATGCGCTGCTGGCGATCGACCGCGACGCCGACGGTCGCATCGGCTCGGTGCACGAGCTCTTCGGCGACGTCGGGCGCTGCGGTGACCACCCTTGCCGGGACGGCTTCGACGCGCTGGCCAAGCTCGACCGCGCGGCGCAGGGCGGCAACGGCGATGGCGTGCTCGACGCGCGCGACGAGAGCTTCGTGCGCCTGAGTCTCTGGCTCGACGCCAACGGCGATGGACGGACCCAGCCCGGTGAGCTGCAGCCGCTGGCCGACCATGGCATCAGCGCGCTGCCCCTGACGGGCACCTTCGCCGCGGAGGGGCTGCAGCAGGGCTTCGTGACCAGCCGCGCCGACGTGAGCACCGGGAAAGGTCGGCGTCCGCTCGTGGACGCATGGCTCCGCTTCGAGGCGGCAGCGCGGTAGTTCTCCATACGGGTGGCGGCGCAGCCGCGCCGCCACCCCACCCTGGGCCATGCCCAACCAGGCCACCACGTCAGCACCCACGAGCGCGCCACGAGCGCGCTTGCGCCACGACGAGCGAATGGCTAGCCTCTGCGCGCGTTGCGGTTCCAGCCCAGTGGACCGGCGCGAGGAGGAAGGCCGCAATGCGACCCGACACTTTGATCAAGACACCGGTGACCGTGCTTGGGCTGTGCGCGCTGCTGGCGAGCGCGGGCCTCGGCTGCACGAAGCAGGGCCAGCCGCCCAGCGGCAGCGCGGAGGCGTCACGCGCTCAGCAAGCCCAAACGGCCGCCTCGGCCGCCGCGGGGCCTGCGGCCGCCCCGGCCGCCGCACCCGCCAGCGCCCCGCAGCCGGCAGCCGCCGCGCCCGCGGCCCAGGCGCTGGCGCGCGAGGTCGAGCTGACGACCTCGCAGGGCACGATTACGATCGAGCTCCATGGTGACAAGGCGCCCGGGACCGTGGCCAACTTCAGCGAGTATGTGCGCAGTGGCTTCTACGACGGCACGATCTTTCACCGCGTGATCGACGGCTTCATGATCCAGGGCGGCGGCTTCGACACCTCGTTCAGCGAGAAGCCCACGCGCGCGCCGATCCAGAACGAGGCCACCAACGGGCTACGCAACGAGCGCGGCACGCTGGCGATGGCGCGCACCTCCGATCCGCACAGCGCGGGGGCGCAGTTCTTTATCAACGTCAAGGACAACGCCTTCCTCGACCACCGCGACACGACGGTGCGGGGCTGGGGCTACGCGGTCTTCGGCCGGGTGAAGAAGGGGCTGGCGGTCGCCGACGCGATCGCCAAGCTGCCCACGGGCCCCAAGGGCCCCTTCCCGCAGGACGTGCCGCAGCAAGACGTCGTGATCACCCGCGCGCGCGTGCTGCGCTAGCCGCCCCGGACACCCCCCGGCCGTGAAGCTGATCATCCAAATTCCCTGCTTCAACGAGCGCGACACGCTGGCACAGACCGTCGCTGAGCTGCCGCGCGCGCTGCCGGGCATCGACTGCCTCGAGTACCTGGTAATCGACGACGGGAGCCAGGATGGCACCGCCGAGGTGGCGCGGGCCTGCGGCGTGCACCACGTCGTGCGCTTCACGCACAACCGCGGTCTGGCGCGCGCCTTCATGGCCGGCATCGACGCCTGCCTGCGCCTCGGCGCCGACGTGATCGTCAACACCGATGCCGACAATCAATACTCGGCGGCCGACATCCCGCGTTTGATCGAGCCGATCCTGGCGGGCCGTGCCGAGGTCGTCGTCGGCGACCGTCAGGTGCAGCAGATTGCGGAGTTCTCCCCGCTCAAGAAGCGCCTGCAGCGGCTCGGCAGCTGGGTCGTGCGCCTGGCCTCACACACGGGCGTCCCCGATGCGACGAGCGGCTTTCGCGCCTACGCGCGCGAGGCGGCCCTGCGGCTCTTCGTCACCAACGAGTTCACCTATACGCTCGAGACGCTGATCCAGACCGGCCACGCCAACCTGGCGATCTGCTCGGTGCCGGTGGCGACCAACCCCCGCACGCGCAGCTCGCGCCTCTTCCGCAGCATCCCGCAGTATGTCCGTCGCTCGGTGGCGACGATCCTGCGCATCTACACGATGTACCGCCCGCTGCGCGCCTTCCTCAGTGTGGCTGCGCTGCTCTTTGTCGCCGGCCTGGGGCTCGGCGTGCGCTTCCTCTACTTCCACTTCACGGCCACCGGCGCCGCCGGACACATCCAGTCGGTGGTGCTCGCGGCGACCCTCATGCTGCTGGCGTTTACGGTCTTGCTCTTCGGCATGCTCGCCGATCTCGTCGGCGCCAATCGCAAGCTGCTCGAGGAGATCCTGCTGCGGCTGCGGCGCCTCGAGTACGGCGACGCGGCCCCGCCCCTCGGCCCGGCGCCCGACGCTGCCCCGACCACGCGCGAGGCGGCGCCCGAGCAGCAGAGGTGACAGCCGCGGCGCCGAGGCCCTCCGGACCCGCCCCGGGGCCGCCTGCCGACGCCGCCGCCGCGCCGCGCTGGGCCCTCCGCGGGGGACGCTTGCGCTTCGCCGCGCGGGCCACCCTCGGCCTGGCGATCACCGCGCTGATCTTCGCGGCGCTCTCGCACTGGGTCGACTGGGCCCAGCTCGCGGCGCTGCGGCGGCAGGCGCGCTGGGAGGTGCTCGCGCTGGGCTTCGCGGTCTTCGTCGTGCTCTACGCCCTTCGCGCGACGCGCTTCGTGCTGCTGGCGCCGCGCACGCCCTTCGCGGCGATGTTCTGCATCACGGCGCTGCACAACATGCTGCTGCGGGTGATGCCGCTGCGCACCGGCGACCTGGCCTTCGCCGTGCTGGTGCAGCGCGCCCGGACGGCCGGGCTCGGCGAGAGCCTGCTCGGCCTGGTCCTGCTACGGCTGCTCGACGCCACGGTCGTGATCGTAGTCTTCGGCGTGACGCTCGCGCTCAATCCGACGATCTACCGCGGCAGCGCCGCGATCGGGCTGAGCGTGGCCCTGCTGCTGACGATCGCCGGCGTCGCGGTGATCGTCGCCCTGCCGCAGCTGCTGCGGCTCGGGCTGCGGCTGATCGGTGCCCTCGCCCACCGCAGCGGCCTGGCGGAGCGACCGCGCTGGCAGCAACGGCTGGCACGCGTGCGTGGCGCCATCGAGGCCCACGTCGGCCTGCCGCGCCGGGTGATCATGATGCAGGCGCTTCTGACCGTCGGCCATTGGTTGCTGAACTACCTCATCATGCTGGTGATCCTGCGCGGCGTCGGCGTGTCGATCAGCCCCTCGCAGGCGATTCTCGGGGGCACGGCCTCGACGGTCAGCGGCTTCCTTCCCGTCTCGGGGGTCGGATCGTTCGGCCCGCTCGAGGCCGGATGGGCGCTCGGCTTCGCGCTGGTGGGCCTGCCGCCCGCACTGGCCGTGGCGACGGGCTTCGCGTTCTCGGCCGTCACCTTCGTCTACACCGCGATGATGGCCGTCCCCGGCTGGTTGCTGCTGGGCTGGACCCTGCGCCGCGGGGCTACCCCCGCGCGCGAGGCCGGCGCATGAGCGCGCGGCCCGCCGAGGCCAGCGCGACGACGCACCTGCGCGGCGGGGCGTATGCCTCGCTGCTCGCCACCTTCGCGCTCGTCGTCCTGTTGGCCTGGGAAATCACCGCCACGCTGCGGCAGCATCAGCACGCCACGCCGGCCGCCGACTGGCAGACGGCAGGGCAGGCGCTGCGCCGCCTGCATCGCGCGGGTGAGCCGGTGCTGGTGGCGCCCGAGTGGGCTCGACCGCTGGCCTACGCCCAGCTCAGCGGGGTGATCGATCTCGAGCGCGCCACGCTCTCCGACCTCGACCGCTTCGGTCGCGTTTGGCAGCTCAGCACGCGCGGCGCCCAGCACCGCTGGCTGAGCGACCGCGCACCGCGACAGGCGTGGCACTTTGGCCTGGTCGAGCTCGCGCTCTACGTGCAGCCGCACCCCGCGCAGGTGCTCTTCGACTTCACGGCGGCAGCGGCCGTGCCCGCCGGCGGCGCCGAGGCGAGCCACGCGCCAACGGTGACCCGGCTCGGAGCCGACCTTCGGCGGCCGTGCCCGCGCGCCGGCGCGCGCTTCGTCTGCGACGCGGAGACCGAATGGCGCTGGGTCGGGCCGCACCTGGCCGAGGTCGATCATCGGCCCTACCGCTGCCTCTACGCCCACCCGGGCGCCGGCGAGCGACTGGTGATCGCCTACCGCGGCGTGCCGCTCGGAGGCAGCCTCGTCGGCTATACCGGCATTGGCGACTTCGACAGCCGCAAGCTCGGCCGCGCGCCGGTGCTGCTGCAGACCTTCGTCGACGACGAGCTCGTCGCCAGCGTCGAGCACGCCAACAGAGCGCCGTGGACCCGCTTCGTCGCCGACACGCAGCGCTTCGCCGGGACGAGCCACCGCGTGGAATTCGTGCTGACGACCCCGGAACAGGCCTATCGCACCTTCTGCTTCCACGTTGAGGCGCGGCAATGACGCGCGACCTACCCCCGTCCCCCCGCCTCCCCCCGACGCCCCGCGGGCTCGACTACCTGCTGGCGCTCGCGCTGCTCGTCGGCAGCTTCGCCGCCCTCGGTCTGGCGCAGCGGACGGTTGGCGTCACGCGCGACGAGGGCACCTACTTCGAGGCGGCACGCAGCTACTGGAGTTGGATCGACACGCTGGCCGACGGCCTCGCCAAAGGCACGCAGCGCGAGTCGCTGACGACCGGGGCGATCACCCGCCATTGGAGCGTCAACCGCGAGCACCCTCCGCTCTTCAAGACGCTCTTCGGCATCTCGCACCACATGCTGCACGAGCGGCCCTGGCGCCAGCCCTGGCCGCCGCGCAGCGCCCACGCCCAGGGCCCCGGCCTGCTGCCCGCGATCGACGCCTTCCGCCTGCCGACCTGGCTGATCGCCGGCGCCGCGGTGGCGCTGCTCTACCTGTTCGGCCTGCGACTGCACGGCCGCACCGCCGGGCTGAGCGCGGCGCTGCTGTACCTGACGTTGCCGCGGCTCTTCTTCCACGGGCAGCTCGCCTGCTTCGACGCCGGGATCGCCACGCTTTGGCTGCTCGTCGTCTACGCCTATTTTCGCAGCCTCGACCACGCCGGCTGGGGTTTTCTGGCCGGCCCGCTGCTCGGTCTGGCGCTCGCGGGCAAGCACAATGCGTGGTTCCTCCCGCCGCTGCTCCTCGCGCACTACCTCGTCGTCGTGCGCCCCGACGTCTCGCTGCGCCCGCTGGTGCTGCCGCGCCTGCCGCTGGCCTTCGTCTCGATGGCGCTGCTCGCGCCGGCGGTCTTCGTCGGGCTGTGGCCCTGGCTCTGGTTCGAGCCGCTGGCGCACCTGCGCGAGTACGTGGCCTTTCATCTGCACCACGCCTACTACAACATCGAGTATCTGGGCCGGAACCTGGCGCGCCCGCCCTTGCCCGTCAGCTACCCCTTTGTCATGACGCTCGTCACCGTGCCGGCGGTGACCTTGGCCCTCGCCTCGGGCGGTGCGGCGCTGGGGCTGCGCCCCTGGGTGGCGAGCCTGCTGGGACGGTGGGGCCGACGGCGCGGTGGCGCCCCCGCGGACCCCTATCGCTTTCCCGCGCGACGGAGCTGGCTGCGGCCGGCGAGCGGGCTCAATCCGCGCAGCGGTCTGCTGCTCGCGCTCAACGCGCTCTTCCCACTGCTGCTGATCGCCCTGCCGTCGACGCCCAAGTTCGGCGGCACCAAGCACTGGCTGCCGGCCTACCCCTTCCTCGCGCTCTTCGCCGGCATCGCGCTCGGCGAGCTGAGCCGGGCCCTGCGCCGCGACTACCCGGCACTGCGCCCGCTGGCCTGGGCGCTGCCCTTGCTCGTCGCGATCCCCGGCGCGCTCAACCTTGCGCAGACCCACCCCTTCGGCCTGTCACAGTACACCGCGCTGGCCGGCGGGGTGCCCGGGGCCGCCGATCTCGGGCTCAACCGGCAATTCTGGGGCTACGCGCCGCGCGCACTGCTGCCCACGCTCAACGAGCGGCTGCCCCCCCAGTCGCGCATGTATTTTCACGACGTCAGCAGCGATGCCCACGCCGCCTACGTGCAGGCCGGCCTGCTGCGTTCGGACATCCAGTATGCCGGCATGGAGCTGCCGGCGATCGAGGCCTCCGATCACGCGCTGGTGATCCACGAGCTGCACTTCAACAAGTACGACTACTGGATCTGGGAGGCCTACGGCACACCCGCCCCGACCGAGGTGCTGGCGCTGGACGGTGTGCCACTGGTCAGCGTATATGAGCGCCGCCGAAATGACCGCGCCGACGCCCCAACCGACCTTACCGCCCGCTGACGCCCGCGATCGATCGCGCCGCCACGCTGGGTCCGCTGCGCCGCTGGTGGGCGCGGCAGCGGCTGCCCGTGATGATCTACCTCGTCGTGGCGCTCGCCTACGCCGCGGCCAGCGGCACGCGCCTCAAGGGCCACAGCCCCTACATCCACTACGTGGTGATGGCCCAGGATCTGTTACACGGGCGCCTCGCCCTCGCCGACCAGCCCCCCGATCAGGAGGACTGGGCGGTACTCGACGAGCTGACGCTGGTCGACGGCCGCACGGTGCGCGGGGTCTTCTTGCAGGCGGGCGGCGACCCACACCGCTTCAAGACCACGCGCGGCCAACGCCTCGTGATCGCGCCGGAGGACATCCGATCGCGCCGGCGCGTCTCCTACGTCTCCTTCCCCTGGCTGCCCGCGGTGCTGCTGATGCCCTTCGTCGCGCTGTGGGGGCTGCGCTTCAACGACGTGCTCTTCGACGTGCTCTTCGGCGCGCTCAACCCGATGCTGGTCTATCTGGTGCTGCGCCAGCTACAGGAGCGTGGCTACAGCCGCCGCAGCACCGTCGACAACCTCTGGCTGACGGGCCTCTTCGCCTTCGGCACGGTCCATTTCTACAGCGCCGTGATCGGCCAGACCTGGTACATGGCGCACCTGATCGGCACCGCGCTGACCGCGCTCTATGTGCTGGCCGCGCTGGACGCGCGCCACCCGGCGCGGGCCGGCCTCTACCTCGGGCTCGGCTTCCTCGCGCGCACGCCGATTCCCTTCGCCTTCCCCTTCATCGTCGGCGAGATCCTCCGGCGCTACGGCCCCGCACCGGACACCGGCACCGACGCCGTCCCTCGCACCCACGGAGGCGCGCGCACGGACGGAGGCGCCCGCACCGACGCGGACGCCTCCGCACCGGCGCCGTCGTGGATCGGCCGCGCCATCGCCCTGTGGCGGCGGCTCGACCGCGGCGCGGCGCTGCGGGCGCTGGTCCGCGCGGCGCTGCCTGCCTTCGCCGTGGCGGCGGTCGCCGGCGCCTTCAACTACGCGCGCTTCGACAGCCCCTTCGAGTTCGGCCACGCCTTCCTCAACGTGCGCTGGACCGAGCGCATCCAGCGCTGGGGCCTCTTCAACTACCACTTCATTTCGCGCAACCTGGCAGCGCTGCTGGTCCTGCTGCCGCGGATCCTGCCCCACGCCCCCTTCGTGCAGCTCAGCCACCACGGCCTCAGCGTCTTCTTCGTCACCCCGATCTTCGCCTACCTGATCTGGCCGCAGCGCCGCTCGCCTCTGCAGCTCGCGCTCTACCTGAGCTGCCTGCTGCCGCTGATCCTGCACCTGCTCTACCAGAACAGCGGCTGGCAGCAGTTCGGCCCGCGCTTCAGCCTCGACTACACGGTCTACCTGATGATGCTGCTGGCGGTCGGCGGCTACCGCCTCGGCCCGCGGGCCAAGGCGCTGATCCTGTGGGCGGTCCTGATCAACACCTTCGGCGCGATCACCTTCTACCGGATGTCGGGGACCTTCTATTACGATGACCTGCTCGCCGTGCCCTAGCCGTGCGAGCTATTCGCCGTGCCCCTGGGGGCACCCGCGACGCAACAGGCCGCGGGTCCCGCCCAACAGCCGCCTCAGACCGTGCTGGAGGCTCAGACCGTGCTGGAAAACGTCGGGCGGGCCTGTTGCGCCGGCAGGTAGGCATCGAAGGCCATCGCCACGTTGCGCACGAAGAGCTGGCCGAGCGGTAGGATTTCGAGCGTCTGGCCGACGCGGCGCATCAGCCCCTGCTCCTCCGCCCAGCTCAGCGCCGCAACCTCGGCGGCGAAGTGGTGAGGCGAGACGCCGTGCGCCCGCGTCAGCTGCTCCAGATCGACGACGAAGTTGCACATCAGGCCATGGATCACGTCGCGCCGCAGTAGGTCGTCGGCCGTCAGCGCGCAGCCGCGCTCGATCGGCAGCTCGCCGGCATCGAGGTGGCGGTAGTAGTCGGCGATGCGCTTGACGTTCTGTGCGTACGCGGCCTGCACGTCGCTGATGGCGGTGATGCCGAAGGCCAGCGTGTCCCCACTCGGCTGGGTGATGTAGCCCTGGAAGTTGCGATGGAGTCGGTGCACCAGCCGCGCCTGCGCCAGCGCGTCGCTGGGCAGGGCGAAGTGGTCCATCCCCACCTGTACGTAGCCGGCAGTCAGCAGCTTGCCGCGCGCCAGCTCGAAGAGCCGCACCTTGTGCACGGCGTCGGGCAGCTCGGCCTCGTCGATCGCGCGCTGGTGCGGGCGCATCCACGGCACATGGGCGTAGCTGAACAGCGCCAGTCGATCGGGCCGCAGGCGGAGCGCCTGGTCCAGGGTCAGCGCGAAGGTCTCGAGCCGTTGTCGCGGCAGGCCATAGACCAGATCGAAGTTGATCGTCCGATAGCCCAGTGCGCGCGCCGCGCGGTAGAGCGCCTCCGTCAGTTCGACACTCTGCTGGCGGCCGATCGCGTCCTGCACCTCGGGCGTAAAATCCTGCACGCCCATGCTGACGCGGGCGAAGCCGCAGCGGTGCAACAGGGCCAACTGCTCGGGGCTGGTCACGCGTGGATCGACCTCGAGCGCGAGATCCGCCCCAGCGACGATCGTGAAGCGAGCGCTGATCAGCTGCCACAGGCGCTCGAGCTGCCGCACATCGAGCCAGGTCGGGGTGCCCCCGCCGAGGTGGAGCTGATCGACGCGGCGACGGTGCGGCAACCGCGCCGTCACCAAATCCATCTCGCGCGCCAGGTAGTCGAGGTAGCGGTCGACCTTCTGCGACTGTCCCGTCACCACCACGCTGCAGCCACAGTAACGGCACATCTCGCGGCAGAAGGGCAGGTGCACGTAGATCGAGAGCGGCGCCGCGGGCCCCTGGCGCTCGGCCTGCTGCAGACGCTCGGCGTACTGGAGCGCGCCGAAGCCCTCCGTGCGCCAGGCGGGCGCGGTCGGGTAGCTGGTGTAGCGCGGCCCGGGACGCGCCAGCTGCCGAATCAGCGCCTCCTCGGCGATCGGTAGCTCCCTCACCCCCGCCGGCGTAGGGGGCGCGGCGCGAAGTCCTCCTTCGAGCGGTGCTTCAGCCATCGGTGCCTACTCCGGCGCAAGGGCAGCTACCATAGCCGAACCCCTAAGCAGGGCAACCCGCGCCAGCGGCCGTGGCGATCCCAACCCTCCACGGAGCCGCACGCCAGCCCGCCGCAGGGGCGCAAAGCGGCGCCGAGCTGGACCGCGATATTGAACTGCAACCGGCGGGCCTGCTAATCTCCGGCTGTTACGCGAGAGCTGGGCGCGGACGTCGCCGTTCGCTCCCTTGACGTCGGGCACTTCCGAGCACCGCCATGAGTGATCCAAACATCCGCTGTCCGAGCTGCGGCCACGAGAGCCCGGCGGGCTTTCGCTTCTGCGGCAACTGCGGTGCTAGTGTCAGCGAGAAGCCGCCGGGCCTGGAGCAGGCGGCCGGGGCCCGCACGCTCTACTTCGGCGCGATGCAACAGCCGAACCGCGCCAAGTTGATCCTGATCAAGGGCGAGGGGCTCGACGGCGTCTCGTATCTGCTCAACGCCGACGAACACCTGACGGGGCGTACCGAGGGGGAGATCCGCTTTCCCGACGACCCCTATCTGTCGCCCCGCCACGCCTCGTTTTTCTACCATGAGGGCGCCCTCTTCGTGCGCGACGAAGGCAGCGTCAATGGCGTCTTCGTGCGCATCCGCGACGCCGTGCCGATCCAGCCCGGCACGCGCCTGCTCGTCGGCGAGCAGCTGATCGAGCTGGGCGAGATCAGCGCCAGCGAGGGCCGCCAGGAGACCGATGGCGAGGGGACGCACCTCTACACCAGCCCGCGTCGTCCGGGCTTTTTCAAGGTGATTCAGCTGCTCCGCGGCGGCGCGATCGGCATGGTCTTTCGCGCACCGACCCAGAACGTCAGCCTCGGGCGCGAGGGCAACGACATCAACTTCCCGGACGACCCCTTCATCTCCGGTCGCCATGCGTCGATCGGCGTCGGCGCTGAGGGCTTCACGCTGACCGACCTGCGCTCGAAGAACGGCACCTTCGTCCGCATCGATCAGCCCTATCACCTGCACCACGGCGACTACGTATTCCTCGGTCAGCAGCTGCTGCGCGTCGAGATCACCTGACAGCCGCGGCGAAGGAGCTCGTCCCTTGATCGTCTGTCCGCGTTGCGGTCGCGACAACCAGGTCCACTTCCGGTTCTGCCTCGGCTGCGGTGCCGAGCTCGGGCCGGCTGCGGCCGGGGTGCGCCCCCCCAGCGCCGTCCCCGGGGGCCAGCCACCGGCCCCGGCACCCCGTCTCGGGCTCGGCGAGGCCGAGGCGCCGACGCTGCCGCCGGGAGATTCGCCGGCCGGACAGGCCAGCGCGGCCGTCGCAGGGGCCCCCGCCGCCGGCGCAGGGGGTCCCGCGGCCGTTGCCCACGCTGATGCGACCCGCACCATCGCCTGCCCGGGCTGCGGTCAACCCAACCCCGCGCCCTTCGCCTTCTGCGGCGGGTGCGGCGCGCGCCTGCAGGCTGCACCCGCGCTGCGCCCCTCCGCGCCGGCCTTGCGCCGCGTGGGGCTGCCCGATGGCGACGGCGCGACGGCGGAACCAAGCGGTAGGCTGGGGCGCCTGGCGCTGATTCGGCCCGACGGAAGCGAAGGCGAGAGCGTGCCGCTGAACGCGAGCAGCGCCACGATCGGGCGCGACTCCGGTCCACCCTTCGCCGGCGACCACTACCTCGGCCCGCAGCATGTGCGCCTGCGGCGCGAGGGCCGCGGCATCGTGGTCGAGGACGCCGGGAGCCTCAACGGGGTCTTCGTGCGCCTCGTCGCCGAGGAGCGCCTGCGCAGCGGGGACATCTTCCGCATCGGGCAGGAGCTGCTGCGCTTCGACGCCATCGGTGAGCCCGCGCCCACCGCCGACGGCACCGAGGTGCTCGGCAGCCCCAACCCGGGCTATTGGGGTCGGCTCACGCTGCTCTCCGGAGCCGCGGGCGATGGCGGCGCGTTTCCGTTGATGGGCGACGAAATGGCGCTCGGCCGCGAGCGCGGCGACATCCTCTTCTCGGACGACGGCTACGTTTCGGCCACACACGCCAAGGTGATGCTCACGGAGGACGGGCGGGTCTGCCTGCTGGACCTCGGCAGCTCCAACGGCACCTTCATTCGCCTGCGCGCTCCCCGCACGGTCCCCTACGGCACGCTGCTGCTGCTGGGTCAGCAGCTCTTTCGCATCGAAGCCGAATAGAGCCCCTCAGGGCTCCTTGCGAGTTCAGGGCTCCTTGCGATACCTGAAGCCCGCCTGGAGCACCACGGTCCGACCGGACTCGTCGGTCAGCACCACATCCGCCGGCCCCTCCGGGCCCGAGGGCGTCTTGACGCGGATCCGCTCCGGCGACTCGACGATCACGCTCTTGGCCGCGCGCTTGGAGAATTGAACCCTCACGCCGCCCACGAACCCGGTCCCGATCAAGACCACGTCGTCGTTGCCGCCGACGCTGCCAAAGGGTGGATCCACGCGGTCGAGACGCGTGCCCGCTTGCGTACACGCCGCCGCGCACGCCAAGAGCAACCCACCCCACACCAGCACCCCGCGCCCGCGGCGCCACGAACCCAGCGGCATCGTCAGCCTCCTCCCTCCGCCGCGCGCCACGCTCGGTCGCGCAACGGAATGCTCCGGTAACGGAGCCGGATGCTAACACGAGGCCGCGCCCCGCTCAGCAGGCGTTTTGGCGCTCGAGCGCGCTGCGGATCTTGCCCAGGGCCTGCTCCTGGAGCTGCCTGATGCGCTCGCGCGACAGTTTGTAGTCCTCGCCGATCTCCTTCAGCGTCAGCTCGCGATCGTCGAGCAAGCCGAAGCGCCGACGCAGAATGTCGGCCTCGATCGGCTTGAGCTCCTTGAGCAGCTCGAGCACCCGAGCGCTCATCGTCTGCAGCATCACCCGCTCGGAGGGCGACACCGCGTCCTCGTCCTGAAGCAGGTCGATGAACTTGCGTCCGTCGTCGCCCCCGACCTCGCGGTCGAGCGACACCGGCTGGTCCATCAGGTAGCTGTCGATTCTGCTCACCTTGTCGAAGGCGATCCCGGACTCGTCGGAGATCTCCTCGCTGGTCGGCTGGCGTCCCAGCTTGCTGGTCAGATCGCGCCGGGTACGGGACACCTTGTGATGCGCATCGACCATATGCACCGGCAGTCGGACCGCACGCCCCTTGTCCGCGAGCGCGCGGCTGATCGCGTGGCGGATCCACCAGCTCGCATAGGTGCTGAAGCGATAGCCGCGCCGGTAGTCGAAGCGCTCGACCGCCTTGATCAGGCCCATGTTGCCTTCCTGGATCAGATCCCCGAGCGGCATGCGGCCGTAGTTGAAGCGGCGCGCGATGCTGACCACGAGCCGCAGGTTGGCCTTGACGAAGTCGTTGCGGGCCCGCTGTGAGCGCGAGAACTTGTCGTCGACCTCGCGCAGGTAGTTCTGAACCGCTCGTGGTGGGGCCTTGCTCCGGCGCTGGGCGCCGGCCGAGGGCCGCGCCGCCGGGACCCTCGGCTGGGCCTCCTGCTGCAACGCGGCGAGCACCGCAAAGAGCACGCGCCGATCGACGTCGCTGTCGTGCAAGCGCCGCCCCACGGCAAAGGCCAGGTCGGCGTAGCGGCGGCGCGTCGCCGCCGCTACGCCGGGGGCACAGGCGGCGCGCGCCGCGCGCCGCAGGGCCACCGCGCCCTCGACCTTGGCGCCATCCTCCTGCGCGGCCTCCACGGCCCTCAGCACCGACTCGACGACCAGCGGACAGCTCAAGATGTGCGCCCAGAGGTCGACCTCGAGGTGCTCGATGCGCCGCGCGGCCTCGAGCTCCTCCTCGGGCTTGAGCACCGAAAGCGCCGCCATCTCTTTGAAGTATTTGCCGAGGAAGTTCTCAGCTGACGGCGTCGCGGCCCGACCAGGAGCCGCGGCGGTCGCTGCCGCCTCGGCCTCGGGCTCGGGCTCTGCCACCTCGAGGGTCGGCTCGAGCTCGGGATCGAGCGCCGCGCTGGCGGCGAAGTCGCGCTGGGCGGCCACCTCCGGCGCGGGTTCGTCGTTCTGATGCGTATCGACCGGCTTGCGGTTTCCTGCCTGTCTACCCATGGCCTTGCTCCGAAAGAGCCGCGTGCTCTCGCTGTAGGTCCCTTGCTGTTTAACCCCACCCTAGCCCAAATAAGACTCTCCGGGTACCATTTTACACAACCGCCCGAACCCACCGCCCGAACCCACCGCCCCATGCAACCAGGGGCAGCGGTCGTCTATTCCGCCTCCCTTGGGAACCGGCGCGGCGCCGGCGCCCGATGCGAAGGAATACGCGTCAGCCGCTGCTTAAGATCTGGTGGGTCAGGTCTGCGGGGCGGAATCAGGCGGGCGCGGAGGGGACCTTCCAGCGCCGATGGACCCAGAACCACTGCTCCGGGAAGCGCCGCACCTGTTGCTCGATCAGGCCGGTCAGCGCCGCCGTGAGGCGATCGTCCGCGCGACGGACCTCCTCCCGCGTCCGTCGCCGCCCGCCAGGCTCAGGTGGGAGCGAGGCCTCGGCGCGGACCACCGGACCCAGCTCCACCGCCTTCCCGTCGCGGCGACGGACGAGGAAGGCCGGCAGCACCGGCGCGCCGCTCACCCGCGCGAGCTGGGCCAGGCCCCGAGCCGTGGCCGCCGGGCGGCCGAAGAAGGGCACCACGGCGCCACCCGGCTCGTGTTGATCGAGCACCATCGCCACGATCTCGCCCCGCCGGAGGCACTGCGCCAGGCCGAGGGCCGATCCGCGTGCCGGCCAAAGGCGCACGCCACACCCGGCGCGGCGCCCCATCCACCAGCGATTGAGCCCGCCCGCGCGCAGCCGCCGCGTCACGACGTTGACCGGGAGGCCGGCGTGCGCCGCGGCACACGCCAACAGGTCCCAGTAGCCGAGATGGGCGCTGATCACGATCAAGCCGCGACCCGGTGCCAGCAGGCGCCGTAGCTCGTGCAGCACCGCGGCACCTAGCAGGCTCTCGGCAGCCGTGGGCGAGAGCAGCGGCAGGCGGAAGAGCGCGACCGCTGCCGCGCCGAGGTGAGCGTAGATCCCGCGCGTCAGCGCACGTAGCGCCCCCGGCGAGTGGGACGGGAAGGCCTGGCGAAGGTTGGCTCGCACCACCCCCCGCCGCCAACGCAAGCCGCTACCGAAGAGCACACCCAGCGCGGCGCCGAGACGATCCGCCGCGCGCTGCGAGAGCCTGCAGCATAGCCACTCGAGAGCGCCCCACATCGTGCTCAGCTCCCGCCGTGCTCGACCCCCGCGCACGCGGACGGGTCCGCACCCTCGGCGACCGTCAGACCGCGCAGGGCGCGATCCACCGCCGTCTCACCGTACAGGATCTCGACCCCGCAGCGCAGAGCCACGAGCTCGGCCGCGCCGGCCAGGGTCTCGGCGCGCACGAGATCCTTCTCGGTGCACAACAGCAGGTCGGCGGCCGACGCCGCGGCTCGCCGCCACGCGCGCGCCGACCACAGGCCGTGATCGCGAGCGAGCGCCTGCCCGACGAGCTGACCCCCGCAGCGTCGGACGAGCTGCAGGAAGGCCTGGGGCCGCGCCACCCCCGCCAGCACGAAGACGCGACGGCCGCGAAGGCTCGCGGCGGGGGCCAGCACCGCACCATCGGGCCCCACCAGGGACTGCGGCTGGTAGCGCGAGGAGACGTGGGACGAGCCGTCGCTCGGCAGCCCGGCGCGCTCGAAGGCGAGCGGCGACGCCCCGGCCCGCCCGTGCCACCAAAGCAGGGAGGCCGTCCGCGCGCTGCTGGCCCACTCCCGCCCGCGACCCGCGGGCAGCGGCGCCGCGGGTCCGTCCTCGTCCAAGAGCACGAGGTCGAGGCTGCGGCGCAAGCGCAGGTGCTGAAAGCCATCGTCCACCACCACGACCTGGGCCCCGGCCGCGACCGCGAGCGCCGCCGCGGCGCGCTTGTCTGGCCCACGCACGACCACGGCCTGCGGCAGACGCCGCGCCAGCCAGACGGGCTCGTCGCCATACCAGCCCGCCGCACCGGGCGGCGGATCCTCGACCCGCAGCGTGCGACTCGCCGCGGCACCACGGTAGCCCCCATGAACCACCCCGACGCGCAGCCCGCGGAGCAGCAGTCGCTCGGCGATCAGCGCCGCGATCGGCGTCTTGCCACTCCCACCGCAGGTCAGAGCCCCCACCGACACCACGGGCACACCGACCTGCTGCGACGGGCAAAAGCCGCGCCGGTAGGCCGCACGCCGCAGGACATTCGCGGCGCCGTAGGCCCAGCCCAGGGGCCGCAGCAGGCCCAGCAGCGGCCCCAGCGCGTCGAGCGAGCCGTCCATTGGCCTGCTCTCGACAAAGCGGCGCGTCACCGGGCGCTGCCGGTCGGCGCGGACTCGATCAACAGCGGTGCGAGCAACAGCGTGATCCGCTCGGCGCCGGTCGCCAGCTCCTCGGCCACGCGGCGCGCGGCCCGTCCGGCCTGCGGGGCCAAGGTAGGGTCGGCGAGCAGGCGATCGACCGTCTGGCCAAACTGCGAGGCATCGCCCACCATGAAGCTCGCATCACGCTCAGCCAGCAGCGCGGCCTCTGCCCGGCAGTGCTCGACGTGCGGCCCATGCAGCACCGCCACCCCGCGGGCGGCGGGTTCGATCAGGTTGTGGCCGCCATGCGGCACCAGGCTGCCACCCACGAAGGCGGCTACGGCGCCCGCGTAGGTCTGCGCCAGCGCCCCCATCGTGTCGTGCACGATCACCCGCGGCACAAGGCCGGCCGGCGGGCGCTGCGAGACCCGGCGCGACGCCACGCCGCCCCGTTGCAGCAGGCGCAGCAGTCGCCGCGTCTGATGGACGTAGCGCGGTGCGATCTCGATCACGAGCCGGGGCCAGCGCTGCAGCAAGCGCAGCAGCTCGGGAAGGACCTGCCGAGCCTCGGCGAGGTGCAGGCTGCCGAGCACCAGCCTCGGCGGATCGCTGGCCGATCCGGACCGCGGGGGCCTCGGGTCGGCACGCGCGAGCGGCTCGAGCGCGGCGTACTTGCTGCTAGAGCTGAGCTGGAGCCGTTCGGCCGGCACACCGGCGGCCGCGAAGCGCTCGGCGTCGCCGGGGGTCGCGGCCACGACCAGCCGCAGGTCAGCGAAGCGGGGGCGAAACAGCCAGCCGAAGCGGCGGTACCAACGCAGGCTGCGTGGCGAGAGCCGGCCGTTGACGATCACGCACGGGATCCCGCGCGCGGCGCAGGCTGCGCTCCAAGCGGGCCAGAGCTCCAGACCTTCGGCGACCACCAGCCGCGGTGCGACCGCCTCGAGCACGCGGCCGACAGCCCAGCGTAGATCGAGCGGGGCGCGGAGCAGCGGCACTGGGTCACCCTGCGCGCGCAGGAACTCGGCCGCGCTGCGGGTCCAGCACGAGGCCACCACCGGCAAACCGCTGGCGCGGGCGTGCGCGAGCAGCGGCAGCAGGGCCTTGAGATCGCCGGCGCTGGCGCCGTGGAACCAGACCGGCTGGCGCTCGCCCCCGACCAGCGTCCGGGGCAACCCACACCCGAGCCGTTGCGCGAGCCCTCCGCGCAGGCGTGGATGCCAACCCAGTAACGGCAGGAGCACCGGCAGCAGCAGCCAGCTCAGCGCGTCGTAGAGCAGGATCGCTGCCTGCTCGCCGATCGACCGAGCGCGGAGCCGCAGCCGCCACAGACCCGTCGCACGGCCCAAGTCCGGGATGGATCCAGTGCGGCGCGGGGCCACGGCGACTATTCGCCGCGGCGTTCGGCCAGGACGATCAGAGCCGCCGAGTCGTTGCCGAAGAAGCGCCCGCGATGGGCCCAGTGGCCGGAGACATCGAGCACCCGGAAACCGGCGTGGTGCAGCAGCTTGCCCAGCTCGTGCAAGCTATAGCAGCGGATCGAAATCACGTGCTCGATGTGGCGCCCATCCATGAACACCACGGCCCGGCGATTGTGGAGCCGACTGGTGTAGAAGTTGAACTCGACCTCTTCCAGCACCAGGCAGCCCTCACCCTCCCAGCCCAGGCGAGCGGGGAGACCGCGGACGATGTAGTCGCGATTGACGACCTCGAGCAACAACCGTCCACCGACGCGCAGCGAGCGACAGATCGACTGCAGCACCCGGCGATTGGTCTCGTCGTCGAAGAAGCCGAAGCTGGTGCTGAGGCAATAGGCGGCCTGGTACTGCTCGCGCCGGTCCAGCTCACGGAAATCACCGTGGACGAAGTTGACCTTGAGGCCGCGGCGCTGCGATTCGTCGGCGCCGCGGATCAGCAGCGGCAGCGAAAGGTCGAAACCTGTCACCTTGGAGTAGCCACGCGCCGCCAGCTCCAGGGCATGCCGGCCGATGCCGCAACCGAGATCGATGATCTCCGCGTCTTTGTCCGGGTGCAGGGCCTGCTCGAGGAAGTCGACCTCGCAGCGGGTCGACGCCGCGGTGACCTGCGGCAGCGTGCGCAGGTGGTCCTCGTCGAAGATGACCTCGAACCACGCCTTGCTGCGCTCCGCCACCGGCCGAGCCGGTGCGTGCGGCGCTCCAGCACGCGCTCCCTCTTTGCCAACACTCGGCGCGGAGCCGCTATCGCTCGATCCGCGCGCTCCACGCGGCCCCTGCACCCGAGCATCGACACGCTCGACCACGGCCGGCGCCTCCGGTGGCGCCGAGGTGATCACGCCATCATCGCCCGACGGTGTCGCAAGGGCGCACCAAGCGGCAGCCTTACCTCGCCGACCGTCATCCCGAGTGCGCCCGCCCCCCACGGAGACGGTCCAGCATCGAGCTCCAGCTCAGGCAAGGGCGGCGGCGTCGGCAACTCCTCCATGTCGTCACCGCTGAGCTCTTGGTCGGCGAGCGCGAGGCCCTCGAGCTCGGCCGCTGCCCCCTCCACCCCTGCGGGACCGCCCTCCAGGCTCGCCGCGACGTCGGTTGCCTCGGCCTCCGCGGCCGACTCCTGACGGCGTAGCGCCGCCACCAGGATCGCCATCCGGCGCGAGGCATTGAGCTCTTGCGCTGGATCGTCGCTCGCGCCCTCCTCCGCGCCCGCGCCATCGCCGCCGGCCCGCTCGGCCCGCGCCGTCGAAAGCTCGTGCAGCTCGACGTCGATGTCTGGCTCGCTGATCGGGTCGCGCGGCTCAGCCTCGGTGCCAGCGGCGGACATGCCGTCACCTTCGACCTCGCGCTCGTCGATGTCGGCCGGGCCCTTCGTCATGGCCGCTCCCGCCGCTCGGCCGCCGGCAAGGGGCCTGGCGGCCGAGCGCCCTGCGCAACCACCTGTCCCATTCGCAGCACGTCACCGCGCGCGGAGAGCAGCCGGAGGGCGCCGGCCTCGGCCAACAGGATCACCGTCGATCCGAGCCGGAACGCGGCCAACTCCTGTCCCTTGGCCAAGGCCAGCGGCGGATCGAAGACGGTCGGCGACGCAGGGCCCTCGGCCACCGCGGTCGTGATCGAGCCCACGCCGGCCGCACCGACACAGACCAACGCCAGCGACCCGAGCGCGGCTTCGAGTTCGAAGACCACGCGCTCGTTGCGCACGAAGAGGCCCGGCACGCGATCGACGACCCAGTGCTGCACCGGCAGCAGCTCCCCTGCGATGCGTCGCAAGCTGCGCAAGGCTCCCGCGGCCGGGACATGGATCCGGTGGTAGTCGCGCGGGTGGAGATAGATCGTGAGGTAGACGCCGCCCTCGAAGCGCGCGGCCAGGCCCGCGTCGCCCAAGAGCTCCGCCACCCCGTAGTCGAGGCCCTTGGCCTGCAGCAGGCGGCTGCCGCGCACCGTGCCACAGGCCGTCACCGTGCCGTCGACCGGCGAGACGATCGAAGTCACCGCGGGGTCGACCGGTCGCGCCCCCGGTCGCAGGCGACGCGCAAAGAACTCGCCCACCGAGGCGTACTCGTCGAGCGGCAGCTCGGCCTGCTCGAGATCGATGCCGAGCCGCGCCGCGAAGCGACCCAGCAGCAGCGGCCGCAGCGGAGGCGGCAGCTCGATGGCCGCCAGCCGCCCGAGAAAGCGCGTGTACAACGCCAACGGCGCGCGCCCTACCAGCGCCGCGAGCAGCGATCCCTTGCTGTTCATTGCGTCGTTCAGACCAGCCACCCGGAGATCGGCTCCGCCAGGAATTGGCCAGTCATTATAGGAAGCTGGATCCCCGCGGTCAAACGAAGCCGCGGCCGATCGTTCACGGGGTCCATCCCCCGCCCGTCAAGAGCGCGGTCTTGGCGGGGCCCCACCATGCCGGGGCGCAACGAGTTGCGCCCCGCGCGAGCGCTTCGTCGCGCTCGCGTGCGACGTTCGACGTGGTTCGCGGCCGGCGCCGTTTATAGCGCTTGCTCGCCGGTCTCGCCGGTGCGGATGCGCACGACCTCCTCGACCGGCACCACGAAGATCTTCCCGTCGCCGATGCGCCCCGTACGCGCGGCGGCAATCAGCGCCTCGACCACTTGAGCGACCAGTGTGTCCACGACCACGACCTCAACCTTGACCTTCGGCACGAAGTCCACCACGTAGGCCGATCCGCGATAGACTTCCATCTTGCCGCCGGTGCGCCCAAAGCCCTTGACCTCGGTGACCGTCATCCCCTGCACCCCGAGATCGCTGAGGCTCTCTTTGACCTCGTCGAGCTTGAAGGGTCGGATCACCGCTTCGATCTTCTTCATCGAATCTCTCGCTTTCTCGACGACCCCAGCGCAGCGGCGCCGTTCGCCAACGGAGCCCAACCGCGTGCCGCCGCGTCGTCCCCCTCATACCAAGCCCTGGCATCGGCTTCAAGCGAGCGCATCCCTGCGCGCGATCCGCTCGCAGCAGCGTGGGCGGGCGGCCGCGCTGGTCGCGACGCGCACGCATAGGACCCGCTCGAGAATGGCTCGATCAACTGGGCGTTGAGGCGCCCGCCGGGCAAGGCGCAGCGACGAAGGAATACTGTTGCGAGGGCGCGCAGCCCGGCGGGATGGATTGACGGCCAGATGGATGAGCTATTTCCGAGCGGGTCCTTAGGGTCGAGCATGGAGCCCGGGCCACCCTTCGTCGTGCGGCAGGCCACCGAAGGGGACCTCGCGGGTATCGCCGGCCTGGATGCGCGTTGCTTCGATCCGGCCTGGGATGAAGCCAGCTGGCGCGCCGAGCTCGATCGGCCGCTGAGCGAGCTGCTCGTCGCCGTCCACGACCACGCGACGGCGTGCTGGCGTATGGCCTGCTGTGGCGCGTCACTGATGAGCTGCACCTGCAGCGCCTCGCGGCCGACCCCGCCCGGCGTCGCCAAGGACTGGCCCGCGGCCTGCTCGAAGAGGCGATCGCGCGCGGTCGCGCGACGGGACAGCGCTGCCTGCTGCTCGAGGTCGGCGCCCGCAACGAGGCGGCACTGGCGCTCTATCGTTCCGTCGGCTGCGCCATCGTCGGCCGCCGCTCCCACTACTACACCGACGGCGACGACGCCCTGCTCCTGACCCTCGAGCTCGTGGCCTAAGGCCCCGGGGGTGGCAGGGCCGTGGCCTGCGCGACCGCGCGCCACAGCGCTCGCACCTGCCGCCGCGTCGTTGCCCGGGACCCCGAGTTCTCGACCACGAAGTCGGCCAGCGCGAGCTTCTGCTGCTGCGGCCACTGGGCGTCCAGCCGGGCCTGCGCACCCGCGCGATCGAGGCCATCGCGGCGCATCAGCCGCCGCAACCGGGCGCGTGTCCTCGGCCACCACGACGATCAGCAGGTCCAGCTCGCGGTGGCGCCCGGTCTCGACCAGCAGCGCGGCGTCGTAGACGATGCGCCGCGCCCCACCCCGCGCCAGCACGGCGATCGCGCGTTGGGCGGCCACGGCGATCGCGGGCTGCACGATCGCCTCCAGGCGCCGCCGAACGGCCGGATCGCCGAACGCGCGTCGCGCCATCACCGCGCGATCGAGCGCGCCCTCGGCATCGACGAGTTCCGTCCCGAAGGCGGCAACGATCTGCGCCAAGGCCGCGGTCCCCGGCGCCACGACCTCGCGCGCCAAGGCGTCGGCGTCGATCACGGGCACCCCCAGCTCACGCAGCAGGGCAGCCACCGTGCTCTTGCCGGCAGCGATGCCCCCGGTCAAGCCGATCAGCCACGGGCGAGGCCACACGCCCTGTTCGCCACCGCTGTCCACGCCGCGCATCATAGCCGACCGGGCCCCGAGAGCGTGCTGCCACTGGAGGGCGGCGAGCTCCGGGTCCCATCGACCACTGGCCCGTCGGCCTTGCCCTTGTCACCCGGCTCGGCGACAGTGACCCGAGGCGCTGGCGCACGCTGCGCAACGCAGCGCGCTCGGCGCGGAGCCCACGAACCATGATCGACCCGCTACCGCCGGCGACGACGGCGCAATTCATCATCGCCTGCAGCAACACTTCGCAGCTGCCCGAGGGGGAGCTGCCCGAGGTCGCCGTCGCCGGCCGCTCCAACTGCGGCAAGTCGACCCTGATCAATGCGCTCACCGGGCGCCATCGGCTCGCGCACAGCTCGGGGACCCCGGGCCGCACGCGCCAGCTGATTTACTTCGCGGTAAAGCTCGCGGCCCGCGACCCGGCGTTCAACCTGGTCGATCTTCCGGGCTACGGCTGGGCGCGCGTGCCACAGCGCCTTCGCGCCCAGTGGGGCGGCCTGGTCTCGGCCTACATCGAGCAGCGCCAACAGCTCCGGCTGGTGCTGCTGCTGATCGACATCCGTCGGGCGCCGGCGCAGGAGGAGCGCGACCTGCTCGAGTGGTGCGCCCTGCGCCAGCGCGGCACGCTGACGATCTTGACCAAGGCCGACAAGCTGAGCAAAGCGCAACGCTTCGTCGCGGCCAAGCAGGCCCAGCGTGCGCTGGCCCTGTCCCGGCCACCGCTGGTCTGCTCGATCAACCTGCGTGAGAGCATCGCCGAGCTGCGCGGGGCACTGATGCAGGCGCTGAGCACGGACGCGCCGGCGTCGCCCTCGGCCTCGTAGCGCCCCGCCGCGGGCGACCTTACTGACGCGCGGCCGTACTAGGAGTCTGTCGGGAAATGTCGCGAGCCGCCCGAGCGCAAGGCGCGGCGAGCACCGGAGCGGAACGTACGGGCCGGTACGTGAGCACCGGAGCACAGCCGCAACGCAGCGATCGGGTGGCGCAGCAATTTCCCGACAGGCTCCTACCGGGATGGCGCGATCACGCCCTGCACCACGAGCTGTGACAGGATCCGACAGGCCTCGAAGTGGCTCATCCCCGAGATGTCGAGGATGTCCTCGTAGGTCAGCACGCCGTCGACCCGCGAGAGGATGAAGCCGGCCCGATGGTCGAGCTTCTGCCACAGCACCTGCTGCGGCGGCACCTGCACGGTCGGCACCGCCTGCAGGTCGATCAGCACGCGCTCGTACTGGCTCACCAACTCCCGCTGGCAGCGCTGGAGCAGCTCCGCAGCGCTGGAATCGCTCGGCCTCTGCGCCACGACCTGTTGCAAGAGCGGCAGCGCGGTCTCGAACGCCCCCGCGGCGAAGTGGTCGCGCGCCACCTCCAGGGGATCCACGGCCGACGGCGCGTCCGTCGCAGCCGCGCGCCGACTCCGGTCGCGCCCCGCGGTCACCTCGGCGACCCATTCGCGCGCCAACCCCGCCGCCTCGTCTTGCCGTTCCAGCTCACTGGTCGGAAGATCGCCACCCCAGTCGAGCACGAGCGGCGTGGCATCCTCGTCGGCCCCGAGCTGCGGGCGCTCTCCGGTGCGACGCGGGGGGGCCATCGTCGAGGGCGTGGCGGCATCGGTTGCCAGCTCGTAGTTCGGTGCGTCGCCGAAGGCCGGCTCGGGTTCGGGCGCCGCCAGGGTCAGCGGCGGCACCCGCACTCTCGGCAACCCCGGCACCGACTGGCGCACCGCCGGGCCCGGACCGAGGGTCGCCCCAGCAGGGCGCGCAGCCGGACCGCCTGGCGCCGCCGCGGCGGCGCCAGCGCCGGGGCCACCAAAAGCCTGGTCGAGCGCGAGGCGGTGGGCCTCGACGTACGCGATGTACTGACGCGCGAGCTGATGCTGCGGCTCGCTGCGCAGCGCCTCGTGCCAGCAGCGCAGCGCCTGGTCCAGCCGGCCGGCGCTGTAGAGCCGCAGCCCCTCCTCGACCAGCGCGGCGACATTCGGCGGGCCGTCGCTCATGCGCTCCTCGTGCGAGTCAGGCGCGTCTGCACGCGAGGCCGACGACGGAAGCGACGGCCAGGCCGTGCTGCAACAGCGCTCTCCAGCGCAGGCTCCTGGCGGCACGGGCATCGACCGCGCCCAGCCGCACCACGCTCAGAGGCCATGCCTCCCTGAACGTTTACGCCACACCGACGCATCGTCTCGACCGTTCCGCGCCGTCCAGGCTCAGCCGGCACGACTGCGCGAGACCACGCCCCGGAACATGTTGAGCGTGCGATCCAGCGCCTCGCGCGCCTCCGTCATCGCCTTGCGCTCGCGCATGCCCACGGCGGACTTGGCGCGATCGAGCACCACGCGAGCCTTGGACATCGCGTCCTTGCCGAAGTCGCTGCCCGCGATCACGGCGTCGACGTCGGGGAAGAGCCGCTCCGCCTCGTCGATCACCTTCTGCAGCGCTTGCTTCTCGCGCTCGATCTCCTCGTTGTCGCGCAGCTCGACGAGGTAGTCCTTGTTCTCGTCGACCATGCGCCGGATCTCGTCCTCGGTGAGGCCGCTGGTGGCGGTCACCGTGATGCTCTGCTGCTGGCCGGTCTCCAGGTCCTTGGCATGCACCGCGACGATACCGTCGGCGCTGATCTCGAAGGTCACCTCGATCTCGACCTCGCCCTTGGGCGCCCGACGCAAGCCGGTGAGGATGAACTCGCCGAGCAGCTCGTTCTCCTCCGCGCGCTCGGCCTCGCCCTGCAGCACCAGGATCTTCACCGAGGTCTGGTTGTCCTTGATCGTGGTGAAGATGTGGCTCTTGCTGGTCGGCACGGTGGTGTTCTGCTCGATCAGCTTATGCAGCAGCCCACCGACGATCATGATGCCCAGCGAGTGCGGCGTGACGTCGAGCAGCAGCATCTCGCTGTCCTCTTCGAGCAGCGCCGCCCCCTGAATCGCCGCCCCCAGCGCGACCACCTCGTCCGGATGCACGCCCTTGCAGGGATCGAGCCCGAAGAACTCGGCCACCATCTCCTGCACCTTGGGCATGCGCGTCTGACCACCGACGAGGATCACGTCCTCCAGCTCCGACTTGTCGATATTGGCTTCGCGCAGGGTCTTCTTGCAGATGTGGACCGTGCGCTCGACGAGGTCGACCGTCAGCTCATCGAGCTTCTCGCGGGTCAGGGTGCGCTGCAGGTGCAGCGGCTCGTTGCTCGCCGTGCTGATGATGAAGGGCAGATTGATCTCCGTCTCCTTGACGGCGCTGAGCTCGCACTTCGCCTTCTCGGCCACGTCCTTCAGCCGCTGCAGCGCCATCTTGTCCTTGCGCAGATCGATCTTGTGCTCCTTGGCGAAGCCGAAGACCAGCCAGTCGATGATCCGCCGGTCGAAGTCCTCGCCGCCGAGCAGCGTGTCGCCGGCGGTGCTGATCACCTCGAACACGCCGTTGCCGATCTCAAGGATCGAGATGTCGAAGGTCCCCCCGCCGAGATCGAAGATCGCGACCTTGCGCTCGATGTTCTTGCCGAAACCATAGGCCAGTGCGGCGGCGGTCGGCTCGTTGATGATACGCAGCACGTCCAGACCCGCGATCGCTCCGGCGTCCTTGGTCGCCTGACGCTGCGCGTCGTTGAAGTAGGCCGGCACCGTGACCACGGCCTTCGCCACGTCCTCGCCCAGGTACTCCTGCGCGACCAGCTTCATCTCTTGCAGAATGAAGGCCGAGATCTCGGGCGCCGAGAACACCTTCTCGCGCAGCTCGACCCGCACGTCGTTGTGCGGCCCCTCGATGATGCTGTACGGCACGCTCTCGCGCGCCGCCGTGACCGACGCGTCGGCCCATTTGCGACCGATCAGGCGCTTGACCGCATAGACGGTGTTCTCGGCGTTGGTGATCGCCTGGCGCTTGGCAATGTGCCCGACCAGGCGCTTACCGTTCTCCGCCAGCGCCACCATCGAAGGGGTGGTCCGATAGCCGCCGCGGTTCGGGATCACCGTCGGCGCCCCGTCCTCGACGATCGCCACACACGAGTTGGTGGTGCCGAGATCGATTCCGATAACCTTCTCCATCGTGCTCCCGTTTCAGTAGCCGGAGTTGACCGTCGTGGTGCCGCTGTCGTGGTGCCGCTGTCAGGCCTTCTTGATCCGCTTGAGCAATTCCTTGGCCCCGGGGTGGCCGGGTGCGAGCTTCAGCGCGAGGTCCACCTCGCGGCGCGCGTGCTCCTTGAGGCCACCGGCCAGCAGGACGCGCGCCAGGACCAGGCGGGCATCGACGGAATTGGGCTCGGCTTGTAGCGCTTTGGTAGCATATTCCCTTGCGTTCTTCAAATCATCGAGCCACATCATGCCCTCGGCCGCGCGCTGCAGGTGGAGGCCTAGACCCGACGCGTCGGCGGCCCGTTGGAAGTAGAGCGCCGCCGTCTCGGTGCGGCCCACCTGCTCCTCGAGCAGCGCCCGCTTGAAGTAGCCATCGGCCGTCGAAGCGCGCGCCTCACGGCCGACCGTCTCGCTGCGCCGCGCGTACTCGAGATTATCGGGATCGAAGGTCGCGGCCAGCTTGAGGCTGGCCGCCGCCGCCAAGAGCTTGCCCTCCTCCAGCTGCTTGAGGCCCTGCTCGAAGTAGTCCTGAGCCTTCCGCTTGCCCCCACCGAGCGTCCCGGCGACGCGCTGCTGCCGTTGTCGCTGCTGCCGCGCCTGATCGCGGTCGCGGCGGCTCGCACGCTCGGCGCTGTCCGCCTCCACGGACTCGACTGTCGCCGGCCCCCGGGCCGCGACGGCGGCCGAGACGAGCGGCGCCGTGGGCGGTCGCGTCGTCACGCCCCGCGGCGAGGTGACCAGCCGTTCGCGCAGGCTGCGTTGGAACAGCGCCGCGCCGGCCGTATCGCGGCGGTCGCGCCAGGGCAGCGACGGGACGACCGGCGTCGCCAACGGCGGCGCGCTCTGCTCGGCGCTCCCCTCGTCGCCGCTGGGAGTCGCGGGCGGTGGCGGCCCCGCCAGGTGCACGACCTCCAGCGCCTCGGCGCTCTGCCGACGGAGCTGTCGCTCGATCTGCTCCTCTTCCTGCTGCGCCAACACCAACACCCGGTAGGCGGCGCGCTTGTCCTCGTCTTGCAGGTATTCGTAGGCGGCTTTGCTCTGGCGAAAGATCTCGGCCAGCATCTCTTTGTAGGGGCCGAGATTCTTGGTGTAGTAGCGGTCGGGGTGGAACTCCTTGCTGCGCTCGAAGTAGGCCCGTCGCAGGGCCTTGGCATCGGCGTCGGGCGCCAGCCCCAGCAGCTCGAAGAAGCTCATCTCCTTCAGGCGACGCCGGACGCTACGCAACCGCAGCCGCAGCTCGCGCTTGAGGTCGATGCCGGTCGCCTCCTCGGTGTCCACCTGCGCCAGCTCCGCGGTGTCGAGGCCCAGCCGCTCGTCGAGCTCGACCGACCCAGACCCGCTCAGGGGCCCGGCCGGCGCCGGAACGGCCGCGGCGGGCGGCCGCGGCACGACGGGCGTCGCACGCTGATCGGCGACGATGATGAAGCCCTTGTCGTAGAGCGTGCGCAGCGTCGCGATCGTCGCCGCGTCACCGAGGCCGGTCCCATCGCAGAGCAGCTGCACGGTGGTCTCGCCGGCGATGCGCGAGAGCACGAAGCCCTCCTGTGCCGACAGCCGCGCCGCCATCAGATCGAGGCCCGGCACGAGCCGTACCGGACTGTCCTTGCGGGCAATGGGATCAGCCTGCGTGTCCATCTACCCTGCCTGGCACGGGCCTGCCGTAGGCAGGCGCGCACCACTCCACGCGCCTCGCGCCACCACTATAACGCAGGGCCACGGCCACCCACCATGTTTCGCTGGTTACAAAACCGACTAGAGGATGAAGCGCGACAGGTCCTCACGGGCGAGCACCTGCTCCAGTCGCTCGCGCACGTAGGCGCCGGTGATGAGGACCCGCTGCGGGCCAACCTCGGGCGCGGCGAAGCTCAGCTCCTCCAGCAGCTTCTCGATCACCGTGTGCAGCCGGCGTGCCCCGATGTTCTCCAGCGAGCGATTGACCTCGGCGGCGATGCGCGCCACCTCCGCCACGGCGTCCGGTTGGAACACGAGCTCCACCTGCTCGGCCGCCAAGAGGGCGACGTACTGCATGCAAAGCGCGTTTTTAGGCTCGGTCAGGATGCGCACGAAGTCGGCCTCGGTCAGCGCCTTGAGCTCGACGCGGATCGGGAAGCGACCCTGCAGCTCGGGGATCAGATCGGACGGTTTGGCCACGGTGAAGGCACCCGAGGCGATGAAGAGGATGTGGTCGGTGCGCACCGGCCCGTACTTGGTGCTGACGGTCGAGCCCTCGACCACGGGCAGCAGGTCGCGCTGCACGCCCTCACGGCTGACGTCCGGGCCGCCGCCCCCGCCACCCTGACGCGCGGCCACCTTGTCGATCTCGTCGACGAAGACCAACCCCGCGTTCTCGACGCGCGCGATCGCCTCCTTGACCACCTGGTCGCCGTCGATCAGCTTGCTCGCCTCTTCGTCCTCCAGCAGCTGCAACGCCTCCGGGATCTTGACGCGACGACGCTTGGTCCGGCGCGGGAACGCGCCGCCGAACATGTCGGAGATGTTGACGACCATCTCCTCCATCCCGGCCTGACTGAAGTTCTCGAACACCGGCAGCGTGCGCTCCTGAGCCTCGATCTCCACCTCACGGTCGGCGAGCTTGCCCTCGCGCAGCAGCCCGCGCAGCCGCTCGCGCGACGGCTCGACCGAGGCGCCATCGGCTGGCAAGGCGTCGCCGACCCGCGCTGCTTCGCCGCGCGCGACGGCCGGCGGATCCGGCAGCAGCAGCTCGAGCAAGCGGCGCTCGGCGTGCTCGTGGGCACTCTCGCGCACGCGCTCACGCTCCTCGGCCTTGACCATGTTGACGCCGATCTCGGTCAGGTCGCGAATCATCGACTCGACATCGCGACCGACGTAACCGACCTCAGTGAACTTCGTCGCCTCGACCTTGACGAAGGGCGCCTGAACCAGCCGCGCGAGGCGGCGCGCGATCTCCGTCTTCCCGACCCCGGTCGGGCCGATCATGATGATGTTCTTGGGGTAGATCTCGTCACGCAGCGGCGCTGGCACCTGCTGGCGGCGCCAGCGATTGCGCAGCGCGATCGCCACGGCGCGCTTCGCCTCGGGCTGGCCGATGATGTAGCGATCGAGCTCCGCTACGATGGCGCGCGGCGTCAGCTCGGCCACCCGCGGCGCTTCGACTGGTTTCACGACAACTCCTCCACGGTCAGCTCGCGGTTGGTGTAGATGCAGATGCCCGCCGCGATGCCCAGCGCGGCCTCGGCGATGGCCCGCGCGCCGAGCGTGCTGTGCTGCAGCAGCGCCCGCGCGGCGGCCAGGGCGTAGCCGCCACCGGAGCCGATGCCCACCACGCCGTCGTCGGGCTGGATCACGTCGCCGGTGCCCGAGATCAGGAAGACCTCCGACCGGTCGGCCACGATCATCAGCGCCTCGAGTCGGCGCAGCAGCTTGTCCGTGCGCCAGTCCTTGGCCAGGTCGACGGCCGCCCGCCGCAGGTTGAAGTCCGAGGCCTCGAGCTTGGCCTCGAAGCGCTCCAGCAGCGTGATGCCGTCCGCGGCCGAGCCAGCGAAGCCAGCCAGGGCCCGGCCCTCGCCCAGCCGTCGCACCTTGCGGGCCGTGTTCTTGACCACCGTCCCGTTGAGCGTCACCTGCCCGTCCGCCGCGAGCACCACCGACCCCTGGTGCCTGACCGCCAGCACGGTCGTGCTGCGAATGCGCACCCGCGCGGCGTCTCTCGGCTCTGCTACCGCGCTGCTCCTGCGCGCACCCCTGCCCATCATCGCCTCCTCTGACCCGCCAACGGCTGGCCCAGCGCCGCCGGCAACCTCGTCGTCACCACGGGCGCCTGCCCCGGTGGCCGCCGCGCCCGTGGGTGCGCGCGATCGTAGACCTCCAGCAGGTGATCGACACTGACGTGCGTATAGCGCTGCGTGGTCTGCAGGCTGGCATGGCCGAGGATCTCCTGGATCGTGCGCAACCCGGCCCCCGCGTCCAACAGATGCGTGGCACAGGAGTGCCGCAGCGTGTGCGGGCTGGCCGGCGTGCGGTTCATCGCCAGCTCGCTCGCTCGCGCGACGACCCGCGCCACGCTCCGCACGCCGAGCCGCCCGCCCCTCGTGTTGAGCCACAGCGCGGGCGACGCCGCGCCGCGCCCACCCTTGCCGAGCTCGGCGCGCCGTTGCAGGTACGCGTCGAGCGCGCGACGGGCCGCGCCGCCGAAGGGCACCAGGCGCTCGCGACCGCCTTTGCCGTGACGCACGCGGATCACGCCGGGCTCGCGCGCGTCGGCCGGCAGCTCCACGTCGCTCAGGTCCACCGCGCAGAGCTCGGCCACGCGCACCCCGCTGCTGTAGAGCACCTCGACCACGGCGAGGTCCCGCGCGCCCACGGCACCGTCGACGTGCGCGGCCTCGATCAGCCGAAAGGTCTCGTCCACATCGAGCACGCGCGGCAGCACCGGCCGGCGCTTGGGCAGACTGATCAGGCACGCCGGGTTGTCCGGCCGTACGCGCTCGCGCACGAGGAAAGCGCCCAGGCTGCGCAAACAGCTCAGCTTGCGCGCGACGGTGGCGCTGTCGCAGGTGGGGAAGAGCGCGGCGACGAAGCCGCGCAACGCCGGCAGCTCGAAGTCGCTCGGCGTCAGCGCCCGCCCGAAGCGCTGCTCGGCGAAGCTGAGAAACTGCTCGAGGTCGCGGCGATAGGCCCGCACCGTGTGCGGCGAATAACGTCGCTCGTGCCCGATGCTGGCGATGAAGCGCTCGACCTGGGTTCGCACGCGAGCAGCATAGCGAGCGCGGCCCGCCAGCCGCAAGTTGACCCGGCCGGGGTCGACCGGCGGGGGTTGACCCGTGGCAGCTGACCCGTGGCAGCTGACCCGTGGCAGCTGACCCGTGGCGCCGTGGACTTCCGCCTGCGCTAGCCCGAAAACAAGCGCGCTTTGGAGCGCGGGACGCGCTTGCTTTGGGGCTAGCGGGGGCGGGCGAGCGCGAGGAGCGCCTCGGCCGGGGCGCGCGGGCCGGCGCTGCTGCGGTCGGCGGCGGCGCTGGGAAGGGCCACGGGCGAGGGCCGGCGCAGCTCGCCGTAGCAGACCGTGCGATTGCGACCACCGTGCTTGGCCTGGTAGAGGGCCTGGTCGGCGCGCTCGATCAGCTGCTCCTTGCGCACGCCGTCCTCTGGGTAGGTCGCCACGCCCAGCGAGATGGTCACACCGAAGTTGCCCTTGTCGGAGCTCAGCACCTCGGCGGCGATCGCCTGCCGCACGCGCTCGCAGAGCAGATGCGCTCCGCTGCTCCCGGTCTCCTCGAGCACGATGGCGAATTCCTCGCCGCCGTAGCGCGCCACCAGGTCGACCTTGCGCGCGTGGGCAGCCAACGTCGCCGCCACCCGCCTGAGCACCTGATCGCCGACCGGATGCCCGTAGGTATCGTTGATGCCCTTGAACTTGTCGACGTCGCTCAGCACCAGCGAGACCGGCTTGCCGTGGCGTTCGGCGCGCGCGAGCATCTCGGCGAAGCGCGCCTGGAAGGTGCGGTGGTTGGGCAGCGCCGTCAGGCCATCCGTCGTGGCCAGCTCCTCCATGCGGGCGTACATCTTGGCGTTCTCGATCGCCACCGCCACCTGGTTGGTGATCACGCCCAGCATCTCTCGGGTGTGCTTGGGATAGAGCTGCGGCGCCTTGGCGGCCAGCGTGAACGTCCCCACGGCCTGATCCTTCACGATCAGCGGCATCACGATCAGCGAGCGCACCCCGCGCAGATCGAGCTTGCGGGTGAAGACCGGCATCTCGCCCTCGCGCAGCTCGCCGCCGGCGGGCAGGAAGTGCTTGTTCTTGACCGCCATCGCCACCAGGCCGGTGTTCTCACCGAACTCGACGCCCTGCAGGCGCGCGTTGCGGCCCGCGGCCCGCGCCGGGGCCTCGGCGCCGGGCTCGCCGCCAGCCGACGGGGTCGTCTCCTCGACGCGACAGATCGTGTGCCGACGGCGCTCGGGGTCGTAGAGCGTGATCGCCGCCAGATCGAAGAGCGCCACCTCACGGGCCGCAGCGAAGGCGGTCGAGTAGACCTGCTCCAACGTCAAGGCTGCATTGAGCAGCGTCGAGGCGCGATGGAAGCGCTCGTGCTCGTACTTCGAACGCTCCACCGCGGCGAGCGCGCGCTCGGTCTGAATCGCCCGCAAGACCTGTTCGGTGGCCTGCAGCAGCAGCTGCTCGTCCTGCGGCGTGAACGGTCGCTCGTCGCGCCGGTCGGCGCAGAGCACCCCGCGCAGGTGACCGTTCTCCAGCACCGGCACCCCGGCAAAGGCGCCCACGCGCTCGGCACCCTCGTAGTAGGGCACGCCACGGGCGCCCAGCCGCGGGGAGCGCAGGTTGAGCAGCAGGCGGTTCTTGACCACGCCGCCCAGCGCGCCGACCTGCGCGGGAATCGGGGTCTCCTGCACCAGGTTGCTGTCGGAGATCATCTCCTTGATGCGCAGCTGACGGCCGCCGGCATCGAGCCACAGCAAGACGCAGGTCTGGAGATCGAGCGAGCGCTTGAGCGAGTCGAGCACGAAGTACATCGAGTGGTGAATCGAATCGAGGGCGCCGCGCGCCAGCTTGGCCTCCTCCTGGGCGCGGTCCTGCACCTGCCCCGAGGAGAGCGAGGCGCGCACCAGGCGGAAGTCGCGCGCCTCGTCGCGCATCGCCCGCACCTCCTCGGCTAGCCGGCGTTCGTGCTCGCGACGACGCACGAGCACCTCCAGCTGGAGGAAGAGGGCGCTGGCCAGCGCAAAGCCGAGCAGGCTGCCCCCCCGCCACAGCAGCTCGGGCCAGGCGACGGCGCCGCGCCCGACCAGGGCGCCCGCGAGCAGCAGTTGCAACGCGAGCGCCGCGAGGGTCAGGAACGCAGCGGTCGGGCGTGCGTTGAACCCGACGAGGAAGATCACGGTGACGTAGACCAGCGGCTGGGCGACCGACCGCGGCCCACCCGCGAGCTGCACCAGCCCGTGGACCAGCACCAGCAGCAGCAGGCCGAGTTCGGCGCGCTGCAGCTGCGTGGACATCAACGAGGCGTGCTCGGGCCAGCCCGCGATCACGCGCCAGGCCAGCACCGCCGCCAGACAGGCCAGAGCCACGAGCGCCGGCCAGCGCGGGCCGAGCGGGTTCACCGGGTCCAACCGACCGGCGTGCAGCAGCACCGCACCGGCCAGCGCCGCGAAGAGCGCCAGCCGGCGTTGCATGAGGCGCCAGAGGCGGTCGAGCGCTACCAGCACGCTGCTCACAGCCGAGGCCTCCGCTCGCTACTCGAGTTCAAGAACGAGGTCCGTGGCTCCGACCAGGCCAAGCTCGTCGCGCGCCGCGCGCTCGATGGCCCTGGGGTCCTGGCGCAGCTGCTGGATTTCACGCAGCAGTCGGCGGTTCTGGGCGGCTAGCTGGAGGTTGCTCTGGAGCAGCGCCCCGAGCGCCCGGCGCTGCTCCAGCACCTGCCCGGCCCCAACCGAGGCGGCGAAGGGCAGCGGCGCATAGCCCACGACCAGCGCCAGCAGGGCGGCGAGCGACAGTCGCAACAACCATCGTTTTGCACTTCGGCTCACGGCTCGCTCCGAGTTGGGCCGGCAGGAGGTACCGCGCGTGGGCTCGATTATAGGGACTGGGCGGGCGCTGTCGAAAAACTGACCTGTGTGGGGCGGAGTGGGCGGCTTCTTCCCCCGGACACCCTGCCGCCGGCCGAGGCGGCCGGGCGCCCTGGCACTCGGCCACGCAACCCGCCGCGCGGTCGGCCGATAACGCGGCCGGCAACGCCACCACGGAGGAGCAAATGAACGGTCTAAGCAGCAGCAGCCCAACCAGCAGCTATCTCGCCAGCGGAGGCGGCGGAAATCTTGCGCTCGACCAGCGGCGAGCGCGGCAGACGCCACAGACCCCATCGACCTTCAAGCTCGCGTTCGCCGAGGGATCGCGGGTCCTGCTCGCGGGGGCGGCTGCCGCGACGCGCCTGGTCGGGCTGCCGACGCTCTCGGCTGCAATCAGCCGGGTGGGCAGCGACACGGTCGGCACGCCGGCCGACCTGGAGACCGCGGGGTCCGCGCTGGGCGGCGGAAATCTCGGCGCGGGCCAGGCGAACTCACGGATCACCGATGACCTGCAGCTGTTGGCGCTCCAGGACCAGATCCAACGGGAGGGCCGCCAGATCGCGCTGGTGTCCAACGTGATGAAGGCTCGCCACGAGACGACCAAGGCGGCGATCGGCAACATCCGCTCGTGAGGCAGCGACGACCGCGCGGAGCCCACGCGTCACGGCCGACCGCGCGGCCCCCGCGGCGGCCGGCCGTGACGCGGGAAGGCCAAGCGCGGGATGGTGCGACGGCGCGGCCGGTGGTAAGAGTTGAGGAGGCAAGTGATGATGCGTATCGGCGCTCCCAAACCACCCACCACGCCTCCCCTTCCGCCTGCCCGCACGGGGCCCAGCGGGGCGGTCGGATCGGCGGAGCGGCCCTTCGCCGAGCAGCTCACTGGTGGAGCAGCGGCGCCAGACCGCCCGGTCGCCGCTCGTGGAGCAGGCAGCGAGCTGGCCTCGATCGCGGCACGCCTTCGCTCGGGCGAGATCGGGCGGCGCGAGGCGGTCGGGCTGTTGGTCGACAAGGTGGTGGGCACGCGCGCGGCAGAGTTGCCGCCGGCAGCGCAGGCCAAGCTCCACGAGGCGCTGCAGCGCTTGCTCGACGAGGACCCAACGCTGGCGGCTCAGGTCGGGCGCGTCCGGGGCAAGGACTAGGGCCTTGGTGAAGGGCGCGATGAGGGCCTGGGCGTGCGCCGCCGCGGCGGCGCTGACCCTGTGCGGCGCGGGGGCCGATGCCGCCTCGCCGGGCGAGCGAGTGCGCGTCACCGTGCTGCTGCTACCCGCGGCGAACATCTCGGAGAAGGAGAGCGGTCGCCTCAGCCGCGAGCTCCAGACAGCCCTGCAAACCAACGCGCGGCTCGAGGTACGGGATGCCGACAGCCTACTCGCCGAGTTTGCCGGCGAGGTGCCGCGACAAGCCGTCGCCGCGGCGACCGAGGCGGCCGAGCGCGGTCTGCGCCTGCTCAGGGAAGGGCAGTCGGCGGCGGCCGCCAGCACCCTGACCGAGGCCATCGAACAGCTCGGGCCCGTGCTGCCCTTCATCAAGAAGGAGCTGCTGGCGAACGCGATGCTGGGACTCGGCGTCGCGCTGGCCCAGGACGGCCACCTTCGTGACGCCCGCACGGCCCTGCAGCGTCTCTTCGTGTGGCGTCCCCAGCACCAATACGACGTCGCTCAGTTCCCCGCGGACCAGATCCCGCTCGTCGAACAGGTCCGCGCGGCGGTGGAGCAGTTCGGTCGCGGCAGCCTGCAGATCGAAACCGAGCCACCCGGCGCACAGGCCTACGTGGACGGTCGCTTCGTCGGCGTCACCCCGACGACAGCCTTCGGGCTGACCGTCGGCGACCACTTCGTCACCTTCAAGAAGCAGGGGTTCCTCCGCTCCGGCGGCCGCGCAACCGTCGATGCGCGCCAACAGCGGCTTCACGCGCAGGAGCTCACCCGCAGCGAGAAGTACCTCCTGCTGCAGCAGGCCATCGCCCAGGCCCGCACCGAGCTCGGCGCAACCAAGGTGCCAGTTCCCGTGGCCGACGCGGGTCGGGTGCTCTTTGTGCACCAGATCATCTTCGCCGAGCTTCGACGGCTTCCGGGCCCGCTCCTCGACGTCCGCGCCTATCTGTACGATCTGCGCTCGGGCCTGCGCCTGAGCCAGGTCAAGCTGCCGCTCGCGAGCCGCGACCAGCGAGCCGTGGCGACGCTGGCACGGCTGCTTTATGCCAACGTCAGCTACGATGGCACGCTCCAAGCGCCACCCGAACCACCCCCGCCCACCGCGGCGCGCACGACGGGGATTCATCGTCGGTGGTGGTTCTGGACGGCGATCGGCGCAGGCGCGGCCGTCGTGGCCACCGCGATCGCCGTGCCCCTCGCCACCCAGGGTGCGAGCTGCCCAGCGGGCTTCCGCTGCGTCGCGATCGACAACTGACCGCTCAGCCACTGACATGACCACCCAGCCACTCACGCCGCAAGCAGACGCCCCCGGACGGCCTGCCGCCAAGGCAGCGACATGATCGGACATTCGGCCCCTATCTGACCGGCATTGGGCGCGAGACGAGCAGGCGACAGGCGAGCATGCTGCCGGGTGATGGCGCGGGGTGAAGTCGCGGGATTCACTCCCCGACGAGGGGGCGCGAGCGAACCCCTGGTCATGAGCAGCCCAGCAAAACGAGCGCGGGACGCGCTTGTTTTGGGCCTAGCGGCGGCGCTCGATCAGCTGCCTTACCGCGGGCGACACGTAGTGTTGCTCGAGATCGAAGTCTCCCAGGCTGCGCGCGATGACTGACGCCTTCTCCGCCGGCGAGGCGTGGCGCTCGACCATCACCCGCCAGCGCCCGCGGACCTTGCAGAGGCCGCCGGCCGAGGCACTGTCACCTCCGAAGTGGTCGTAGACCACCTCGACTTCCAGCTTCTGCGCCAAACCTTCGAGTTCCGTCAGTAAGGCCTGCCCGTTCATCTGCCCTCCCACCACACCTCATCCGCCGAGGGATCACGAACACCCGCAGCCCAACGACCCGCTCGCCGTCCCGCCTGGGCCACCCGGCGTCCGGCGATTACTTACTCTCCGGCGATTACTCCGTCGAGCGATCGAGATCGAGGATCTGCGTGTCGCCGACGTAGGGCTTGGTTTCGTAGCGCGTGATTCGGCCAATCTTGCGCACGATATCCGCCATGCGCTGGGCCTGCTCGAGGATTGTCTCTGCCGCATGGTGGTTGACATCATGGGCGGGTAGGCGCCGCAGCAACAGCTCGGCGTAGCCCATCACCGAGGTCAGTGGCTGATTGAGCTCGTGCGCCGTCGTGCCGGCCAGCTCGGCCAGCAGGGCCTGCTTTTCGGAGACCAGCAGGCGCTCGCGAACGTGCACCAGGTCGTGCTCGATCCGCAGGCGCTCGCGCAGGTCGCTGATCACCGCCACCAGGCTCAGCGCCCCCGTCTCGCGCGGCATCACGTTGACGGAAAGCTGGACGGGGACACGCTGCTGCTGCGCGTCGATGATCTCGCTGCGCAGCGGCTCGACCCCGACGCCGCGCTCACGACTCGTATCGAGCTGCTCACGAAGCTTGGCGCCCACGCCCTCGGGGAACAGGAGATCAAAGGGCAGGCGGCCCATGACCTGCTGGGCGGAGAGACCGAAGAGCGCTTCGGCCGCCTTGTTGAACAACGCCACCGCGCCCGCCCCATCGCTGGCGACGATGGCCTCGGGGCTGGCGTCGATCAGCTGTTCCAGAAAGCGCTTGATCTGGCCCAACTCCTCCGACAGGGCGCGCGCCGCTGTCGCATCGCGAAAGGTCAGCAGCAAGAGCTGGCTCGCCGGCGCAGCCCAGGCAACGCAGACCGAAACCACCAGGGACGGCTGGCTGCTGGCGCAGAAGCGCAGGTCGACGGGGGCCGGGGAACGCCCCGCGCGCAGCTCATCGCAGCCGCGGAGCAAGGCCGGTCGATCCTCAGGCTCCACCAGCTCGACGAAGGGGCGCTCGGCGAGCGCCGAGCTGGCGCAGCCCAGCATCGCTTCGGCGACCGGATTGAGGTGCACGATCCGCCCGTCGTGGTCGAGCAGCGCGACGCCGTCGGCGAGGCGATCGACGAGCTCGCGCTGTTGCTGGAGCGTCTGCGCCAGCGCGGCCGCATCACCCACGTCGTGACGCGCCCGCGTGCGCTCTGGCACCGCCCGCAGCGCGGCATCATGGGCCAGCCAGGGCGCGATCAGCGCGGCCGCCAGGCCGGCCAGCTCACGGGTCGACTCCGCGACGGCGGCGAGGCCGACGAACTGCAGCTCGACGGCACCGAGGACCGCGTCGCCGTGCCGCAGCGGCACGACCAGCACCTGCCCCATCTCGGCCAGCTTGAGCTGCCCGCCGGCCAGCGCCAGGCGTGGCCCGAGATCGATCGGGCCCGTCAGCACTTCCTGCCCCGTCTCGACCGCCGCCCGGCACTCGGCGAGCGCCGCCAGACGCACGGGCTTCGCGTCCCCCGCCCGGTCGTCGCTGTTGCCCCGCACGTGGCACAACCCTTTTTCCGGCTCGGGCACCAGCACCCGTGCGCAGCGCGCCCCGGTGCAGGCCGCGAGTTGCGCGAGCAGCCGGTGAATGGCCGCCTCGTAGCCCTCAGCGGAGCGGGCCGCAGCGGCGAGGCCCGCGAGCAGGGCCATCCGCTGCTCGAGCGCAGCCACCCGACGGTGCGCCAAGAGCGCGTCACCGAGCGCTCGCAGCCGCCCGACCAGCGTCGTCGCCTCGCTGGGCCACTGGAGCACCTCCTCCAGCGGCGCACGCCCGAGCGCACCCCGGCTCGCGAGAGCCGAGCCGCTGACGAGCACCAGCCATGCGGCCAGGTCATCGCCCGACCGGCCCCGCAGCGGCCGGCGGACGGAGGCCAGCTGCGGCTCTTCGATCAGCACGACGCTCGCTCGACTGCTCACCAGCTCCGCCAGCACCCGCGGCTCAGTAGCCGGCGCTACGCTCAGAGCCGTGCCCGCCAGCGCGGCGTTCGCCGCCTCGATGACCGGCCCCGTGCCATAGACCACCACCTGGTACGACTCCGACACCGGAGCCACCGCAGCCTGCTGAGGTCTCGTCATCACGTCCCTGTCCGCGGCCTCAGCCGCTGATGCGCCGCCACTGCCGCTGCATAGACTTCCTTCAGCGGTACCTTGCACCGCTCCGCCGCCGTCCGGCAATCCTCGAACTCCGGCGCCGCGTTGACGACGCGCCCGCCGTCGAGCGCCTCCTTGATCGCGAGCGCTCCGAAGGGCGTCGTCACGGTCACGCACCGGCGCTCCAACGCGCGACGTGCGAGCGCGTGGTAGCGCACGCCGATCGTCGTCGACTCGGTCAGCAGCAACGCGGTCAACGCCCCTTGCGTCGCGGGCGTGGCGAGCACCGAGACGGTCACGGCCGGCCGCCCCTTCTTCATCACGATCGGGGTGTACCAGGCATCGCACGCGCCTGCCCCCAGCAGCCGCTCCATCAGGTAACCGCACCACTCGCCGGGCATGTCGTCGATGTTGGCCTCGATCAGCACGACCTCCTCGCCCGCGGCGGGCTGCGCCACGTCGGCCAGCACGACGACGCGCAGGTGATTCGGGCGGTCTGGCAAGCTCGCGTCACCGGCACCGTAGCCGACCGCCAGCACGCGACCCGACGGGCAGGCCCCAAAGCGCGGCGCCAGCTCAGCGACGATCGCCGCTCCCGTTGGCGTGCAGAGCTCGAAGGCCGCGCCGCCGTCCTCGACCGGCAATCCGCGCAGGATCTCCAGGGTCGCCGGCGCGGGCACCGGCATGCTGCCATGGGCCGAGCGGACGAAGCCGTGACCGAGCGGCACCACCCGGCACGACACGGCGGCGGGCTGGAGGTACTCGAGCGCGAGCGCCGCACCGACGAGATCGACCACCGAATCGACCGCCCCCAGCTCGTGCAGCTCCACCTGGTCCAGCGCGATGCCATGCACCCGGGCCTCAGCGGCCCCGACCCGCGCCAGCAGGGCCAGCGCCCGGCGGCAGGCGCCTGCCGGCAGCCCGGCGCTCGCGATCAGCTGCTGCAGCTCGCGGTAGCTGCGGTGGTGCGGCCCCGGCTGCTCGACGACGACGCGCAGGTCGCAGCCGTCGATGCCGTGGTGCGCGCGGCGGCCGATCTCGAGCCGATAGCCGCTCAGCGCGAGGCGCTGCAGCTCGCTGCGCAGCCACGCCTCCGGCAGGCCGAGGTCGAGCATCGCGCCCAGGAACATATCGCCGGCGATGCCGCTGAAACAGTCGAGATAGAGGTGCTGCCCGCGCCACGCCGACACCGGCACCGTCGATTCCTCCGCCATGGTCCCCCCATCGCCGGGCTCCTAGCGCCCGGACTTCGCCGCCACCACGATCTCGAGCTCCTCGACCGACCGGTCCGTCGCCGCGATGACCGTGATCGTCGTGCCGCCGAGCTGAAGGCGCTGACCCGCGGTGGGGATCGTCTTGCAACGATCGAGCACCAACCCCGCCACGCTCTCATAATCGCTGTCCACCGGCAGCTGGACCCGCGCCACCTGGTTGAAGGCCTCGACGGTGGCCCGGCCTTTGACGCGGTAGCGCCCCGGCCCCTCCTGGCGAATCAGATCGATCGGCCGCGGGTCGTGCTCGTCCTCGATCTCACCAACAACCTGCTCCAGCAGATCCTCGATCGTCACCACGCCCACCGCGCCGCCGTACTCGTCGACCACCACCGCCATACCCTGCCCCTCGCGCTGCAGCCGCACCAGCGTATCGCGCGCTGGCTGGCTCTCGGGCACGAAGATCGCCGGCCGGAACAGCGCCGAGGGCGGCGTGCCGGGGTCGGCGCGCAGCACGTCGAAGGCGTGGACGATACCCTCGATCTGATCCAAGCGCTCGCGATAGAGCGGAATGCGCGTGTGGCGCTTCTCCGCGATCACGCGCACCAGCTCGCCTCGCGGGGCCGACAGCGGCAGCGCGGTCACGCCGCTGAGCGGCACCATCACCTCCGCCACGGCCTGCTCCGAGAACTTGAAGATCCGGCTGATCATCTGCTGCTCGTCGGCCGTGATCCGATCGGGGCCGCTGCGGCTCGGCAGCGTGATCAGCAGCCGCAGCTCGTCACGGCTCATGAACAGGCGCTGCTGATCGAGATGCACCACGCGCAGGAGCTGCCGCGTGATCCAGCTACCGAGCGCGACCAGCGGGAAGAACAGCAGCCGGAAGGCAGAGAGCAGGTAGATCACCCGCGGCGCCCAGCGGTCGGCATAGTGCTGAAAGACACTCTTGGGCACGATCTCGCCGAAGATCAGCACCAGCGGCGTCATCACCAGCAACGACAGCAGCTCGCCCCGTTGGGGGAAGTGCTGCAGCAGCGCGAGCGTGGCCACCACGGTGCTCAGCACCACGCAGATATTGGTGCCCACGAGCGCGGTCGAGATCAGCTGACCGGGATCGTCGAGGAAGCGCCGGACGAGCGTCGCGCGGTGCCCACCCCGATCGGCCCAGCTGCGCAGCAGGACGCGATCGGCCGAGATCAGCGCCAGCTCCGCGCCGGAGAAGAAGCCCTCGGCCAGCAAGCAGATGCCGGCGATCAGCAGCGCCGTGGTCAGCGTCATGACGGTTTCACTGGGCGCCGGAGACCGGCCGGCGGGCCGATTTCCTTCTCGTCACGGATCTCGCCGAACATCTCCTCCAGCAGATCCTCCATCGTCACCAGGCCCGAGAAGCGACCGTACTCGTCGACCACGATCGCCTGATGCCCCCGGCGACGGCGAAACTCGTGCAACAGTTGCTGGCATTTGGTCGCCCGCGGCACGAAGTAGGGCGGTCGCAGCCAGCGCTGCAGCCCCACCATCCAGGCCGGGGCGCGCTCGTCGGCGCCGGAACTCGGCAGACGCGGCCCGAGCTCCTGGGCGTGGAGCGGCGGAATCAGATCCTTGGCCAGCAGGATCCCGACCACGCGGTCGCGCGTCCCGTGATAGACGGGAATCCGACTGTAGCGGCTGGCGCGCACGCGCGCGATCACCTCGCTCAGCGACAGATCGTCGGGCAGCGCGAAGACGCGCGCCGCGGGCGTCATCACGTCCGCCACCCGACGCTCGCCGAAGTCGAAGACGTTGTGGATCAGCTGCATCTCGCGACGATCGAGCTCGCCGCCGGCGCTGACCACGTCGACCATCGCTCGGAACTCACCCTCGCTCACGCCGGCGCGCTGTCCCGCCGGCCGCTGGCGGTCGCCCACCAGATAGACCACCGCATCGGCGATGCGCTCGATCAATAACCGCAGCGGCGCCATCAACCAGGCCACGGCGGCGATCGGCCGGGTGGCGGCCAGCGCCCAGCGCTCAGGGACGCGCGCCGCCAGGTTCTTGGGCACGATCTCGCCAAAGAGCAGGATCAGCATCACCGAGATGACCGTCGAGACCACGGCGACGACCACCTCGCTGCGTTGCCCGAGGTGGCGGCTGGTCAGCGAGGCCATCAGCGCCGAGGCACCGACGTTGACCAGCTCGTTGCCGATGAAGATCGTCGCGATCAGCCGGCGCGGTCGCGCCAACAGCTGACGCAGGCGCGTCGCACCGGGGTGACCCTCCTCGGCCAGTCGCAGCTGCTGGACGGAGCTGATCGAGAACAGCGCCGTCTCGGCCGAGGAGAAAAACCCCGACAGCGCGAGCAGCGCCACGAAGAGCACCAGCCGTAGCACCGTTTCAGCGTCGAACACGATCCCCCCTGGCGCGTGGGGCTCACGCGCCGCTCCGTCCCCCCCAGCACTCGTCCCGCACGGCACGCCCGCGGCGCCCGGCCTAGGGCGCGACGCGCAGCGGAATCGGCGACGCGATCAGCACCAGCACGAGCAGCATCGCCCAGCAGAGCCGCCCGCGCCCGCGCGACAGCGGGGCGCTGGCGACGGGGGGATGGTAGCGGCCACCATCCAGTCGCCGCAACACCGTCAGCAACAGCCACCAGACCAACCACGGCATCCCGGCGGGGATGGCCGCCTGGAGCGCCGTACCGAGCGGCCACCGTGCCGCCAGCTCCCAGGCCGTAAACGCCACCGCGCCGGCACCGACCAGCAGCAGCGCGCGGTGCAGCCAGGGCGCCAGGCGCTGCTGGCGCTCGCCCAGCCAGGCCGTCGCGAGGTGCCCGCCGTCGAGCTGACCGATCGGCAGCAGGTTGATCATCGTCACCAGCAGGCCGACCCAGCCGGCCCAGGCGACGGCGTGGAGCTGCACGTCCACCCCGCCCCCCGGCAGTAGCTGCCCCTTGATCGCCAGCTTGAGCAGCAAGTAGAGCAGCGAGTTGCCCTCGACCAGACCGCCCGGCGGTGACGGGGCCACCGGCGAGAGGTGGATCCCGTAGGCCAGGAGCGGGAGCGCGACCGCCAGCCCGGCCAGCGGGCCCGCCGCGCCGATGTCCACCAGCACATTGCGGTCACGCACCGTCCGCGGCATCGCGATCACCGCACCGAGCGTGCCGACCAGCCCCACCGGCAGCGGAAGGAAGAGCGGCAGTGAGGCGGCGACCCCGTGGACCCGCGCGGCCAGGTAGTGGCCCATCTCATGGCTCAAGAGAATCGCCATCAGCGCGCTGGCGAAGGGCAGGCCGGCCGGCAGCAGCGACAGCGCCTGCCGCGGGGCCAGCCAGCTCAGCTCCGGATGGACCTGGCTGGCGCCCGCCCAGGTGGTGGTCAAACAGGTCGCGAGGAACATCGCGAGATGCAGCAGGTAGCGCGGCCTCGCCCGCTGCTGGCCGGCCCCCTGATCATCCCCCATCGCGCGGCTCCCCGCGCTGGGCACGCAGCAGGGCGAGCGCCTCGTCGAAACGACGGGCGCGAGGGTAGCTCGGGGCGCCTGCCGCGCCGAGCGCGAGCTGGGCCCAGAGCGCGCGCTGCTCGTCGCCGAGCTCGACCGGCGTCTCGACCGCGACGCGCACCAGCAGATCGCCGCGTCCGCCGCCGCTCCGCGGCATGCCGCGCCCGGCCAGCCGCAGCAGCTCGCCAGCCTGCGTGCCGGCCGGAATGCGCAGGCGCACCTCGCCCTCCAGGGTCGGGACCTCGACGGTGTCGCCGAGCACGGCGGCCGCCGGCCCGACCGGCAGCTCGAGCAGCAAATCGTCGCCCCGACGGCTGAGCAGCGGGTGATTCACGATCCGCACGATCACGTAGAGGTCGCCCGCGCGGCCGCCATGGCGCCCGGGCTCGCCTTGTCCGAGCAGCGTCAGCGTCTCGCCATCGACGCTGCCCGCCCGCACGCGCAGCTCGACCTCGCGCGACAGCTCGACGACCCCGACCCCCGCGCAGCGCCGACAAGCACTGCGGCTGCGCAGGCCGCGTCCACCGCAGTGCGGACAAGGGCGCGGCAGGGCCAGCACGCCCGGCGGACGCCACTCGCCGCGACCCTCGCACTCGGCGCAGGGACTGAGCTGCTCGGCCGCCGCGCCGAAGCCATCGCAGAGTTCGCAGACGCTCTCGACGACGAAGCTCAGGCGATGTCGGCCGCCGATCGCGCTCTGCTCGAGGGTCAGCCGCAGCTCGTGCCGCAGGTCCCGTCCCGCGCGGCGGCGACGCCAACGCCCGCCCGTCAGACCGGCGAAGAGCTCGCCGACGAGCAAAGAGGGGCTGAGCTCGGTCCACAGGCGGGCGTCGTAAGCGGCGCGCGTGGTCGCGTCGGCGAGCGTGGTGAAGGCCTCGCTGCAGCGCTTGAAGCGCTCCTCGGCCTCGCCGCTGCCGCCGTTCTTGTCCGGGTGGTGTCGCAGCGCCTGGCGCCGATAGGCGGCCTTGATCTGCTCGATCGGCGCCGTCCGCGGCACACCCAGCACCTGGTAGTAATCGACGTGCTCACTCACGACGGTTCAACAGCCCATCGCCAACCGAGCGCCGCGGGCGACGTCGATCGACGCCACAGGCGACGCCTTTCCCCAGCCCTTCAGCGCTTGCTCGGCTGGCCACCCGCCGCTGCCCCAGCGTCCTCGTACATCACGGCCGCGAAACGATACGACGAGTCCTGCAGCCGCTCGATCGCCTGCTTCAGCGCCTCGGCGCTGCCAATGTGCTCCAGCACCTGCTTGCAGTGCTCGAGATCCTGCCGGATGTCCTCGAGGTCCTGCGCGCTGACCAGACTACCGTACTCGCGCATCGCACCCTCGGTCGTGTAGACCAGGGTCTCGGCGTTGACCCGCAACTCGGCGTCGTCGCGCTGCTGCCGGTCATGCTCGCGGTGCTGCTCGGCCTCGGCGATCATCCGCTGGATCTCGCTCTCCGTCAGCCCGCTGGTCGACACCACCCGCACCGTCTGCTCGCGACCGGTGCCCAGATCGCGCGCCCCGACGTTGACGATCCCGTTGGCGTCGATGTCGAAGGTGACCTGGATCTGCGGCACACCGCGCGGCGCGGGCGGAATGCCCTCGAGCTGGAAGTAGGCCAGGCTCTTGTTGTCGCTCGCCATCTCGCGCTCGCCCTGCAGCACGTGGACGTTCACCAGCGGCTGGTTGTCCACGGCCGTGGAGAAGACCTCCGTCTTGCGCGTCGGGATCGTCGTGTTGCGCGGAATCAGCCGCGTAAACACGCCCCCTGCCGTCTCGACGCCGAGGCTCAGCGGCGTGACGTCGAGCAGCAGCACCTCCTCGACCTCGCCGCGAATGACCCCGCTCTGGATCGCCGCGCCGCGGGCCACCACCTCGTCGGGGTCGACCTTGCGGTTCGGCTGCTTGCCGAAGAGCGCGGCCACGCGCTCCTGCACGCGCGGCATCCGCGTCTGCCCGCCGACCAGGATGACCTCGTCGATCGCCTCCTTCGTCAGGTTGGCGTCCCGCAGCGCCTCTTCGCAGGGGCCGACGGTGCGCTCGATCAAATCCTCGGTCAGCGACTCCAGCTTGCCGCGGGTCAACGAGCCCGTCAGGTGCAGGGGCTGGCCCGCCGCGCTGGCGGCGATGAAGGGCAGATTGATGTCGGTCTGCAGGCTGGCGGAGAGCTCGTGCTTGGCCTTCTCTGCCGCCTCGCGCAGCCGCTGCAAGGCCATCTTGTCGCGCCGCAGATCGAGCTGATGCTCGGCCAGGAAGCCCTCGGCCAGATGAGCGACGATGCGGGCATCGAAGTCCTCGCCGCCGAGGAAGGTGTCGCCGCTGGTCGCCTTGACCTCGAAGACCCCGCTGCGCAACTCGAGCAGCGAGACGTCGAAGGTGCCGCCGCCGAGATCGTAGACCACCACGCGTTGCGCGCCGCGGTCCTGTAGCCCATAGGCCAGCGCCGCCGCCGTCGGCTCGTTGATGATGCGCAACACGTTGAGCCCGGCGATGCGGCCGGCATCCTTGGTCGCCTGCCGCTGCGCGTCGTCGAAATAGGCCGGCACGGTCACCACCGCGTCGGTGACCTCTTCGCCCAGATAGGCCTCGGCGGTCTCCTTCATCCGCGTGAGCACGATCGCCGAGATCTCGGGAGCCGCGTAGTCGCGCCCGCGCACCCGCACGCGCACGTCCCCATTGTCGGCCGCGACGATCGCGTAGGGGCAGGCCTCCTGCATGCGCTGCACCTGCTCATCCTCGCGCTTGCGCCCGATCAGCCGCTTGACTCCGGTGATCGTGTTCTCAGGGTTGGTCACGGCCTGGCGCTTGGCGACCTGACCGACCAGTCGATCGCCGCTCTCCGTGAACGCCACAATCGACGGGGTCGTCCGGCTGCCCTCGCTGTTCGGAATGACCACCGGATCGTTGCCGTCCATCACGGCGACGCAGGAGTTGGTAGTCCCGAGATCGATGCCGATCGCTCTTGCCATCGCTCCTCTGCCCGGGCGCTCAGTCGCCCACCGGCGCCGCGGCGCCCTCGCCGACGCGCTCGACCAACTCCGGCCCTTGGTTCTCGGCCCCTGCCTTCGAGGCCGCCGCTCCGGCGCTGTCGCCCGCCGCCGGCACCGTCACCGCAGCGGGGCCGCTCGAGACCACCACCAGCGCCGGCCGCACCAGCCGGCCGTTGCGCGAATAGCCCTTCTGCAGCTCGGCCACCACCGTACCCGCGGGCTGCTCGGAAGGCTGCTGCTGGATCGCCTCGTGGCGTTGCGGATCGAAGGGCTCGCCCACCGGCTGCTGGGCCTCGATGCCGCAACGGGCCAGCACGGCGAGAAACTGCCGCTCCACCATCCGGATGCCCTCGAGCAGCGCGTTCGGCTGCGCTTCACCGCCGGCCTGCACCGCGTGCTCGATCGCCCGCTCGACGTTGTCCATCACCGGCAGGAAGAGCAGCACGACGTCGTTCTCGGCGCGCTGGACGGCCTCGAGCTGGTCGCGCCGCGCGCGTCGCTTATGGTTCTCCAGATCGGCGGCCGCTCGCAGCCAGCTGTCCTTGGTCTTGGTCAGTTGTTGCTGCAACGCGGCCAGCGCGTCGGCCGGCGCCTCGGCTGCCGCTACGACCACCGCAGCGGGCGCTGCCGCGACGCTGCCAGCCGGGGTCCCACCCGCCTGGACCTCCCCCGCCTGGACCTCCCCCTGGACCTCGCTCTGAGGGTCGGCCTGGACCTCGATCAAGACCTCGGCCGGCAGCCCGGCGGCCGAGGGACATTCCGGATGAGTTGGCATCTGTAGATCCTTCTACCACGGGTCGGAAGCGGCGGAAAATGCCCCTGTCGCCCCTGTCGCCATGCCCCTGTCGCCATGCCCCCGGTCGCCTAGCCCGAGTCGTCGATGGCGCGCCGACCTCCACCGGCCCGCGGTGCGGGTCGCAGCAAGCGCAGCGCGAGCTCGTCGGCGAACCAGATACCACGGGCCGTCGGCGCGATCCGCTCCCGATCACTGCGCACCAGTCCGAGGCGCTCGAGCTCCTGCAGCGACGCGGCGAAGTCGCTCCGCGCGTCGCTGCCGAAACGCGCCTGGTAGGCCGCCCGGCCCACCCCATCGACCGTACGCAGCCCCAGCAGCATCACCTCGAAGCGCGCCGTCTCGGGCTCCAGCAGCCGCACGCGGGCCCCTGCCAGGTGGGTGACCGTCGGCTGGGCGAGCGTAGCGGCACCGGTGGCCCCCGCGGGCGCGCAACCCGCTCCGAGGTAGCGCGAACTCGGCGGGTTGATCACGCGCACCTGCCGACTGCCGAAGAGTTGCAGTGAGTGCGCCGCCGCGCCAAGCCCAAGGTAGGGGCGTCCGGCCCAGACCAGCGCGTTGTGACGCGAACGCCGCTCGGGCGGGGCGAAGTTCGAGACCTCGTACTGCGGGTAGCCGGCGGCCTCCAGCGCCTCGCGGCCGCGCTCCAGCAGCTCGGCGCCGGTGTCCTCCTCGGCCGGCCGCAGTCCGGCCCGCCAGAGCGCTGAGCCACGCGACAGCGTCAGCGCGTAGAGCGAGACGTGAGCGGGTTCGAGCGCCGCTAGCAGCGCGAGCTGGTCGAGGTGCTGTGCCACGGTCTGTCCGCCCACGCCGCAGATCAGGTCGCAGCTGAGGTTGTCGAAACCGGCCTCGCGGGCGCACCGCAGGGCCGCCCGCGCCTCGGCCGCGTCGTGATCGCGACCGAGCTGCCGCAGCAGCGCGTCGTCGAGCGCCTGCACGCCCAGGCTGAGGCGATTGATGCCCGCGCGGCGCCAAGCGCGCAGGCTCGCAGCGTCGAGCGTGCCGGGATTGGCCTCGAGCGTGACCTCGACCCGCGGCGCGAGGCTGAAGCTGGCGCTGATGGCGTCGATCACGCGCGCCAGCTGATCGACCGGCCACAGCGAGGGCGTGCCGCCACCGAAGTAGATCGTGCGCAGCGTGCCGTCACGATAGTCGTCGGCGCGCGCCCGCAGCTCGCTGCAGACCCGGTCGGTGTAGGCGGCGGCCGGAAAGTCCGGCTGTTCGACCACCGCGAAGTCGCAATAGCCGCAGCGCCGGCGGCAGAGCGGATAGTGGACGTAGACGCCGAAGTCCGAGCTGGTCTGCACCGCCGATCCCCCAACACGCTTCTTTAGAGCACCGATCGGCCGCCAGACCAAGGCCAGCGGCGCGTGGCGCTGTGCTGGGGCGCTGTGCTGGGGCGCTGTGCTGGGGCGCTGTGCTGGGGCGCTGTGCTTGACCGGGCGTCGGGTGGGGTCTATAGGCAGCCCCCATGCAGCCGGCGGCTCGATCCGAAGCGATCTACCTCGACAACGCCGCCACGACGGCGCCCGATCCGCGGGTGATCGCCGCGGTGCACGACGCGCTCGTCCAGTGCTGGGGCAATCCATCGTCCAGCCATCAGCTCGGCCTCGAGGCCGAGCGCGCCGTGCGCGTGGCGCGCGAGCGGGTGGCCGCCCGCCTCGAGGTCGCGCCGGAACGCGTGACCTTCACCAGCGGCGGCACCGAGGCGCTCGCGCTCGCGCTGCTCGGCACGGCCCGCCAGCGGCCGCGTCCGGGCCATGTACTGGTGAGCGCGATCGAGCATGCCGCCGTGCAGCGCACGGCGGAGCAGCTCCGCGCCGCTGGCCACACGGTCGAGACGATCCCCGTCGAGCACAGCGGCTGCGTCGACCCCGATCGCCTAGCGGGGCTGCTGCGCGCCGACACCTTGCTGGTGGCCGTCATGCACGTCAACAACGAAACAGGCATGGTGCAGCCCATCGAGGCGATCGCCGAGCGCCTGCGGCGCAGCCATCCGCAAGCGCGGCTGCTGGTCGACGCCGTGCAGTCCTTTGGCGTGCTGCCGACGCGGCTCGGGGCGCTCGGCGCGCACTGGCTGGCCCTCTCCGGTCACAAGCTGCACGGTCCCAAGGGGGTCGGCTGTCTGGTGGCGGCCCCCGGCCTCGCCTTGCCACCGCTCTGGGGCGGCGGCCCGCAGGAGCACGGCCGGCGCCCGGGCACCGAGAACGTGCCGGGGATCGTCGGGCTCGGCGTCGCCGCCGAGCTGGGCAAGGGTGACCCGAGCGCCCTGGAGCGCGCCACCGACCGGCTGGTCGAGGCCGTGCTGACCGCGCGGCCCGGCGCCTACGCGGTCGGCGACCGCGCTCGCCGCGCGCCCCACATCGCCGCGGTGGCCCTGCCCGGCCTGCGCGCCGACACTCTGATCAACCGCCTCGCGGAGCTCGGCGTCTACGCCTCGAGCCAGTCCGCCTGCCGCAGCCGCGGGCCCGCGGTGCAGAGCCACGTCCTCGCCGCTCTCGGCGTGCCAACGGGCCATGGCGTGCTGCGCCTGGCGCCGCACCGCTGGCTCGACGACGCCCAGCTCGACCGCGCGTGTGCCGTGCTCGCACGCGCGCTGCGGGAGTGCTGAAGATGACGCCGCCGACCCCCCTCGAAGTCAACGCCGAGGCCGAGGCGCTGATCGTCCTGCGCCACGGCGAGATCTTCCTCAAGGGCGACAATCGCCACCACTTCGAACAGCTGCTGGTGCGCAACGCGCGCCGCGCGCTGACGGGTATTCCCGGGGTCACGCTCGAGCGCGCGCAGGGGCGCTGCTTCGCGCGCGTGCCGCAGGCCCAGGCGGCCCGGGCGACGAGCGCCCTGCAGCGCGTCTTCGGCATCTCCTCGCTCAGCCCCGCAATCCCCTGTCCGCCGGCGCTCGACGCGCTGAGCGCGGTCGCCGTCCACGCCCTGCGCGGGTTGCTGCGGCAGCGCGCGATTCGCTCCTTCAAGGTGGCGACGCGGCGCAGCGACAAGCGCTTTCCGCTGCCGTCGACGGCGGTCAGCAGCCAGATCGGTGCGGCCATCATCGACGCGCTCGGGTTGCCCGTCGACGTCCATACCCCCGAGGTCACGGTCGGTGTGGAGATCGGCCGCGAGCACTGCTTCGTCTTCGTCGAGCGCCTGCCGGGCGGCGGTGGCCTGCCGGTCGGAAGCACCGGGGAGGTCCTCTTGCTGCTCTCGGGCGGCATCGACTCACCCGTCGCCGGTCACCTGATGCAGAAGCGGGGCTGCGCGGTCCAGGCGATCTACTTCCACTCCCCACCGCACACCGGACCGCGCGCCGAGGACAAGGTGCAGCGCCTGGCGGCACGCCTGGCGCTCAGCCAACAACAGCCCGTCGCGCTGCATGTGGTGCGCTTCACCGCGATCCAGGAGCTGATCCACGCCGGCGCGCCCGCCGAGCTACTGGTCGTGCTCTACCGGCGCGCGATGATGCGCGTCGCGTCGGTGGTAGCGCGAAGCTGCGGCTGCACCGCCTTGGTCACGGGCGACAATCTCGGCCAGGTCGCGAGCCAGACGCTGGAGAACCTCGCCTGCGTCGAGGACGCCGCCGAGCTCCCCGTGCTGCGACCGCTGTTGACCTACGACAAGCACGAGACGGTGGCCCTGGCCGAGCGGCTCGGTAGCTTCGAGATCTCGATCGAGCCCCACCTCGACTGCTGCTCGCTCTTCGTGCCGCGCCACCCGGCCACCCGCGTCAGTCTGAAGCGGGCCGCCACCGCGGAGGCCGCGCTGGCGCTGGCGCCCTTGCTCGAGCAAGCGGCGCGCGAGGCCCAGATCTATCGCGCGCTGCCAGCGGGCTCAAGCGCGTCCGCGCGTAATATATTCAGGCTTTCGCAAAGCCCCCTCGTCGCAAAGTAAATCGCGACCAACGCTCGCCTGTCGGCTCGACTACCCGAAAACAAGCGACTTGCGCAAAGGCGCTTGTTTTCAGGCTCGGCCTAGAACCTGAGCGCTGCGCCCACCCGCACCGTCGGCCCACCGAGGTCCAGGGCCGGCCCGACACTGGCCCGTGGCGCCTGCAGGCTGTCGGCATCGCGGGGGCGCCACCCGGAAAGTGCAGCGCGCTGCTCCAGACGTAGCCCCCCTCGAGCACCAGCCCGATCCTCGGCACCCCGGCCCTCGCCGCGCCGCCGGCGCGGGGCAGGCGCCAGAGGGCCTGCACGCCCGCCAGCGCGTGACTGGTCACGCCGAGGTCCTGGTCGGTCACGGTCGGCTCGACCTGGGCGGACCCGAAGCGCCCCTGCAGTGCGAGCCGGCCCCACGCCGGCCCGACACCGGCGCGCCCCTGGATGGCGAGCCAGGAGAGCAGCGGCCAGGCGCAGCGTGCCCCCGCCGTCAGCGAGAGCAGCGCCAACTCGGTGTGCAGCGCACCGCCGAAGATCTGGCTGTTCAAACCACCGCCCGCCGCGCTCAGCTCCGCCCAGAGTTCGAGACCCCCGAGTCGCAGTAGCCGTCGGTCGTAGCTCAACTCCACCTGACCCAGAGCCCCGCCGCCGAGCGAGGCCAGCTCGTCGTGCGCGCCGAAGGTCGAGGCGCCGCGCAGGCTGAGCTCGTTAGCCAGTTCCGCAGCGGCCTGCGCCAACCGCAGCGCTGGGCCAGGCCCCAGCACCAGCAACAGCGCCGCTACGGCCAGCGTCCGGGCTGCGCCCCCGCCCATCGCATACCTGCAGTTGCTCCGCATGTGCCCTTCTCCGTGCTTGGGGTGAGTGCTCAATCACGCAGCGCGCGGTCGAGCAGGCCGTCGAGCAGGAAGCCCCACCAGACCCGCCCGGCGCCGGCTGCCACCGGCGGGCGTGGCAGCACGGTGACGAGGCCCTGATCGCTGGCGTGATTGAGCACCAGCTGATCGCCGACGACGAGCAGCGCGTCGGTCGGGAACTCGAGCGGCACATCGCTGCCCTGCAGGCTGTCGAGGTCGAGGATGCCGAGGCGCGGCCGCGCCGCGCTGGCGGCCAAGAGATGCGTCTGGCCCAAGAACGCGATCTGGCCGACCGCATCGCCGAGCTTGATCGGCGTATCGGTGAAGGGCTCGCGCTCCAGGTCGAGGATCGACAGCGCCGTGCGTTGCTCGTCGTGCAACAGCACGGCCTGGCGCCGAGGGCGCGAGCACGACCTCACGCAGCGGGTGGCCGAGTGAACGCGTGGCCACCGCTCCGCGGCGGCCCGCCAGCAGACCCTCGAGGTCGATGACCTGCAGTCGGTCGCGGCTCTGCCCGCGCGCGAAGCGCAAGCACCTGGCGCGGGTCCTCGGCGGGCACACCCAGCAGGGTATCGACGGGCGCGCCGAGCGGCCACGAGGTGAGCGCTCCAGTCGAAAGCTCGAGCAACACCAACTCGGCGGTGCTGGTGGCCACGAGCAACTTCGGGGGCGTGCTGCCGGGCACGAGCAGCATGTCGCGCACCACCGCACCGGCGCTCGGCTGGTTGATCGTCACGCTGAAGTCGTTGTCGCCCTCGGCTGCCGGCGCGCGCGCGATCAAGCTCAGCACGAAGACATCGCTGACCCCGCCGCGCGCACCACGAGCTGTCCCTGCTCGGGGGCGAAGAGCACCTGCTCCGGCAGCGCTTCGCCGCTCGACGACGCAGCGTCGCCCGCCGCGGCGGGAGCAGCCAGGCGCACGCTGATCTCGCGCCGCTCGGGCTCGGGGTGGGCCAGGTCGAAGAGCGTGATCAGGTCGGGCGCCAGCACGATCCCCAGCACCAGTGGGCTCTCGCGGCCCGCCACGACCAGCGGCGGCGAGATCAGCGCCGCCAGCGGGGCGGCGCCGAAGGAGCGCAGCGCGCGCGGGTTCGGCCGCGCGCGGCTCAGGTCGGCACTGAGGTCCACCACGGCCACCTCGTTCAGGTTGTGAAAGAGCGCGGGCGTGCCGCTGCCGCCATCCTTGCCGCCCTGAGGCTGCTCGGGGCCGAAGTGCAGCAAGGCCCAGCGACCGTCGCCCGAACGGACCACGCGGTCGAAGGCGACCGGCAGCTCGATGCGGCTCACCTGGGGCGCCACGGCGCCCTGCGCCCGAATCACGTGCAGCGCGGGGGCCTCCGCGCGCTGATCGGCTCGCTCACGCCGCTGACCGGCCGTGAGCACGAGCAAGGACTCGCCCTCGCGCTCACCGGCGGGGAGCACATAGCTCAGGTGCCGCCCCAGCGGCGCACGGCGCACGCGCGGGGGATCGCTGCCGGGGTCGAGCGCGAAGACCACGCCTTGGCTGCCTTCGAGCCAGAGCGCCTGTTGATCGACCAGAAAGGGGCCACGCACCGCCAGGGGCTCCTCCCAGGCGCGGGCGCGGCCGCCATCGCAGGCCGGTCCGGCGAGCAGCGCCGCGAAAAGCAAGGGCAGCGCCTCGTGCGCTAGCGACGGTTTTGTGAACGTTGCAGGCATGGTGACCTCACTCGATGATCTGGTGGTTGAGGGCGAAACCGGTCAGCGTGCGTTGGCCCTCGTCGCGGCGGTCGATGAAGGTCATGCGCCCGAGCGGATGCCGCTGGACCACGTGAATCAGGGATCCCGCGGGCACGACGCCCAGCGCGACCGGCGTCGAGGCCAGCTCGACCGACCGCACCAGCAGCGTGCGCAGGTCGATCAACTCGGCCCGGCGCACGCCCCGCAGCGGATCGCTCAGCAGCAGGTAGGCCGCGTCGCCGTCCGGAGTGAAGGCGACCGGCCCCGGCTGGGCTGGCGTGGTGTGCAGCGCCACGAACTCGCTGCGTAGATCGACCACGCTGTAGCCGTCCTGCTGATCGATCAAGCGCGCCAAGGGATCGGCGACCGACGCATCGGGGCTCGCCACGCGATTGTGCAGCACCAGCGCGCTGCGGCCATCGGGGGCGACGATCACCCCACTGACGCCCTTCTCGAGCCGGATCGGGCGCACCGTGCCCGCCTTCAGGTCGACGCGCACCAGCACCTCCTGCCGCAACGCATTGGAGAAGGCGAAGGCGGCCTGGCCGTCGGGGTCGAGCACGGTCTGACCGACCAGATAGGGGGCGGTCGAGATCGTGCGAAGCGCGCTCGACGCGCTCAGGTCGGCGGCGAGATCGACCACCAGCACGGCCTTGGTCTCGCGCAGCACCAACACGGCGTAACGCCCGTCGCTGGTCAGATCGACGTCGGTCGGCTCGGCTGCCAGCGGCAGGTCGTGCAAGGCGCCGCTCGCCAGCTCGACGACCCGCAGCAAGGAACGACCGGGCAGACGCACGACCGCGCGCGCACCATCGGGCGTGATCTGCACCTCGTTCGGGGCCGGCTCGCCGACGGGGTCGGCGGAGAGCGCGATGCCGGGGACGAAGGTCGGGGCCGTCAGCTCCGCCACGCGCAGCGTGGCCACGCTGCGCTCGGCGATCACGAACGCGCGTGCGCCATCCGGCGTGAAGCGCACGTCGCGTGGTCGAAAGCCGACGACCAGCCTGAGCGCGCGCTCCTGGCCGCGCTCGAGCTTGAGCAGGGTCAGCTCGTTGAGCGAGGCGTCGAGCGCCACGGGGGCGGCTGTCTGGCGCTGCGGATCAAAGAGCGCCACGGCGCTGCGCCCGTCGGGCGCGATGAAGAGGGCATTGGCGGCGCGCACGGTCGGCAGCTCGAGCTGTTCGTCGCTGCCATCCTCCTGCGCCCGCAGGATCGTGGCTGCAGCCGCGCTGCCGCTCAGCACCACGGCCACGTCCTCGCCGGGAACCGTGCGAAGCGCGGTCGGTGGGCCTGGCAGGGTCCGGAGCTGCACCGCGAGCGTCGAGGCCTCGATGCGGGCCGCGAGCGCGTCGTCGGGCCAAGCGACATAGACGTAGCGCCTGCCGACCGCGGGCGGCTCACTGATCAGCTCGACCTCCGGCGCGGACGGGATCTCGATCCCCGCGTCGGCCGTCGGCCCCGCCCCGGCGGAGTCGTCGAGGCGTTCGCAGCGCCGGAGGGCATTGCAGGTCCAGCCGCGCGCGCAGTCGTTGGCCGCGCGGCAGGCCACGCCGCCGGCGTCGGCGGTGACACCGCCCCTCGCCTCCCACGCCTCGTCCCCCGCCTTGCCGCAGCCCCCCAGACCGACCGCCGTCACGAGCCCCAGGGCCACGCCCAGCCAGCGGGTCGGCCGGTGCTCGATCGCGATGCGCATGCGCTCACCTCCTGGCTCTTGCAGCAGCGACGATCCCGGCCACGCAATGCTCCCGGTCTCGTCGTCTGCGGTCGAGCGCGGCTAGAGCAAGCGCCGGACCACCGCCGCGCGTAGCGCGACCGGGCTGCCCTGGTCGGAGAGCAAGCGTGCGCTATCGCAGGGAGTGTCGGGCCACCGGCGGCCGCCGGACGCACGTCCGCCCAGCACGCGCGACCGCGCCAACCGTGACATCGATGTCAGACGATGCGGCGAGGGCCCATTCCACCCTCCCAACTGCCTCGTGCGTCTTCACGCGCCGCGGAAGATGAAGGGCATGCTGAGCGTCGTGCCGTCGCCGCCGATCGGCTTGAACACGAGCTGCCGCAGGGTGCTGCGCAGGCAGTCCGCGAGCACCTCGTTGGCGACGCCCTTGAGCGTCACCGCGCGCACGCGGCCGGACGGGCCCAGGTCGACGGTCGCATCGACGCGCAGCTCGCCGAGCGAGTAGTCGCGTTTCGCGGCGCGCTCGTAGCAGCTCTGGATCCGGCCGCGGAACTGCGACAACACCTGCTGGACCTCGCGGTCGGTCAGGTCGCGCGCCGGACCGCGGGTGGCGCCCGTTTCACGCGCCGTGCGCGGTACCGCGCCGTTGTCCTTTTCACCGTAAAGCGCGATCAGCCGCCGCTGCTCCGGCGTCAGCCCGTCGTCGAGCTCCCGCGCGGCGGGCTTCGGCGTCGGGGTCGGCGCCACCACCGCCTCAGCGCCGCCGGGCCGGCCCGCCCCGAGGCGCTCACGCGAGCGGCCGACCTGTACCGGGGCGAACTCGAGGCCCGCCACCGCCGCATCGGGGGTCGCGGTCGCCTCCGCGCCGAGGCCCGCCAGTCGATCCGCCCCGATCGCGGCCACACCCTCCGGCGGCTTCGGCGCCTGCTGGTCGAAGAAGAGCAGGTAGACCAGGGCCGATCCCCCGCACAGCAGGATCAGAAACGACAGCACCACGCCGAGCTTGAGCCATAGCGAGACCCGCGGCGGCGCCGGCGCCACCAACGGCACGGGCGACACCAGCGCGGGCATCGGCGCTCCGACCATCGCCTGTTGCCCAGCATAGTAGGGCGCCACCCCCACCGGCCCGGCGCCCGCGGGCGCGGCGGGCGGGACCCCGGCCGCCGCCAGCGCATCGAGCGAAAACAGCTCGGATGCGCGGGACCCGCTGACGTCGCCCGCCCCTGGCGCCGTACGCTCGACCGCGGGCGACGGCTCGATCGGCGCGTAGGACGGCGTCGGAACCCGGCCCGGCACCCGCGGCGCCGCTGGCGCCCCCCGGGCACCGGCCACTGCGCCGCGTCGCGGAAGACCGGCAACCCGGCGGCGGCCGCGGCACGATCGGGGGGCACCGCGATCAACCCGGACCCGCGACCGCGTGGCGGGGGCGGCGGCGGCACGAAGGGCCGCAGCTCGGGTACACTGTGGGCGTCGATCCAATCCTCGAAGCCGTCGCGCCAGACAAAGCCCTCGTCCCCGGATTCGCTGCGGGCCTCCCCGCGTCGCACCCGGCGGCAGAGCTCGTCGAACGACATCGGGCCGAACTGGTGGCCATCGATCGCCAGATACCACTCGTCCTCGACCGGCGCCTCGGGGGGCCGTAGCTCGCCCGGCAGCGAGATGCGCGTCTTGTCCTCTTCCGGCTCGTGCTCGCGCGTCTCGGTGAGCGCGGGCGCGGGCACAGGGATTCTGCCGGGGGCCGCCGGCGAGGGCGCAGGACCGACGGAACGGGCGGCCGGTGGCGACTTGCTGAAGACCTGTTGAAAGGCCTCGTCGAGCACCCGGCCGCCCTCCGTCGAGACGGCGGTCAGCGCGCCCGTGCCGCGCGCCGGATCGCGCACGACGATGATGTTGCCGCAGTTCTTGCAGCGGATCTTGAGCACCTTGCGCCGAACCTTCTCGTCGGCGATCGAGTACTTCGTGCTGCACTGGTCGCAGATAAACTTCATCTTGTCTTCTTTGTTACAAAGGTGCCGAACGGTCGTCGCGCGGTCAACACCCTGGCGTCACCCTGCGAGTGTCGCACGCTCGCCGCGGCCGCGCCACGCGTCGGCCGCTCGAGCGGCGCACACGCCCCGACCGCTGCAGCGCCCGACGGCGTACCGTCCGTCGGCGCGGGTGCCCCGCTGACCGAGCTCACAACAGGCTCAGCAGGTGCTTGCGCAGCCGTGCGGCCAGAGCCTCGTCCGGGCAGTGGGCCAAGGCGCGCTGCCACAGATCGGTCGCGCGGTGACGCAGCCCGCGTTCCTCATACAGCGCCGCCAGCGTGCGCATCGCCGCGAAACAGGCCGGATCGACCCGCAGCGCCTCCTCGAACGCCGCGAGCGCCGGAAAGAGCGCCCCACGCCGCAGCAGCAGGGAACCGAGCTCCAGCCGCAGCTGGACGGCGTAGGGATCGTCCTGAATCCCGGCGCGACAGGCCTCGATTCCGCCCTCCAGATCGCCGCATTGGGCACGTTCGAGCGCCTCACGTCCGGCGCGGTAGGCGCGCGCCGGCAGCCGCCGGACCGTCACGGCCCGGCCCGCGCGCCGCGCCGCCTCGCGCTCGACGAGCTGCCAGAGCTGGTTGAGCTTGAACGGCTTCTCGAGCAGGGCGCTGACGCCGTAGACCTCGCGCAGGTCGGCGTCCATTCGCCAACCGCAGAGCAGGTCAGAGGTCACGATCACCGCGGTGCGACCGAAGCGCGGATTCGCCGCCAGCTTCTCGACGATCTCGATGCCGCCGACCTCCGGCAAGAGCGCGTCCACGATCAACAGATCGGGTGGCGTCTCGCTCAACAGACTCAGCAGCGCCATCCCGCGCTGGGCAGACTCCGCCACGAGCCCCTTGCTGCGAAGCAGCCGCTGGACCAGACCGCAGAGCTGTTCGTCCTCGTCGCCGATCAGAACTCGCACAGCCGCTGCCTTGGCGGCGGAGGCCGCCCGTCTGCGAACCCACCCCGCGCGGGCAGGGCCGTACCCCCCGGTCCAGCAGACCCCGTCCAACGGGACCCCGGGTCCAACGCCTTCGCCACCGCAAGCCCTCAAGCTAACAATCACACCGCTGACCGGTCAACGCGCCCTCGACCCGCGCCCCTCGACGCACGCCCTGGCCTCGCCGGCGCGCCAGCGCCGCCTCCGTTGACACGCAGTGGCGCACAACGCTAAGCGGAGGGAGATGTTCGCTGCTCTGTTCAGCTCGTTGCGTCCGCACCAGTGGACGAAGAACCTGTTTGTCGCCGCGCCGCTGCTCTTTTCCAAGCAGCTCACGACCCTGCCGCTGCTGCTACGCACCTTGCTGGCGGTGGTCGCCTTCTGCCTGCTCTCTGGCGCCGTCTACCTAATCAACGATCTCTTCGATCTCGAGCACGACCGCGCGCATCCGATCAAACGCTTGCGAGCGATCGCCTCGGGCCGCCTACCCCTCGCCGCAGCGCAGACCGCCGCGGCGCTGCTGATCGTGAGTTCGCTCGGACTCGCGGCGCTGCTCGGCCTGCCATGCTTCGCCTGCGCCGCTGGCTATCTGATCGTCAATCTCGCCTATTCGCTGCACCTCAAGCACCTGCCCTTCGTCGACGTGCTGAGTATCGCCGCCGGCTTCCTGCTGCGCGTGCTCGCCGGAGCCGTGGCGCTCGCCGTGGTCGCCTCGCCCTGGCTGCTGATCTGCACCTTCGTACTGGCCTGCCTGCTCGGCTTCGGCAAGCGCGCCCACGAGCTGGCCAACGCCGGCGACCCCCGGCGCGCCGGCGCGCGCGGCGACCGGTGCTGGCGCGCTACCGGCTGGGCTCGCTGATCGCGCTGCTCTGGGCGCTGGCCGCGGCTACCTGCGTGAGCTACGGGCTCTACACGGTCTCGTCGCACACGCAGCGCTTCTTCGGCACCGTGGCCCTGGCGTGGACCGTGCCCTTCGTCGTCCTCGGCGTGCTGCGCTTCCTGCAACTGGTCCGGCGACACACGCAGGCCGAGAGCCCCACCGACGCGATGCTGCGCGACTGGCCCTTCCTGCTCAACGCGGCGCTGTGGGGCCTCTCCACCGCCCTCGTGATCTACGGTTCGTAATCTACGGCTTGTAATCTACGGTTTGTGAGCGCCGAGCGCCGAGCGCTGCGCCTCGAGCAGCGTCTCCGCCAGTGCGTCGGCGACCCGGCGCGCGGCGCGGACGCGCTCGATCGGCAGGCCATTGAAGATGATGCTGAAGGCGATCGGCGCCCCACCGCTCGCCAGGCCGCCGTAACCGCTGAGCGCCACCACCTCGGCCAGCGTGCCGGTCTTGCCGCGCACGTAACGCGCCGCTGTACCGCCGGCGAGGCGCTGCGCCAGCGTGCCGTCGGCCCCCGCGATCGCCAGCGACGACACCAGCTCGGGGCCGCAGCGAAAGTCGCGCCAGCTGCGGGTCAGCACGGCGACGATCTGACGCGGCGTGAAGACCGCGGCCTCGTAGAGGCCCGAGCCATTCTTGAGCTGATAGCTCCCCGGCCGCAGACCCGCGCTCGCCAGCCAGCGCTCGAGCACCGCCAGGCCGGCGGCCCAGCTTCCCGGCGCGCCAGTGGCCTCAGCGCCCAGCACGCGCACCAGTTGCTCGGCGATCACGTTGCTGCTCTGCTTGTTCATCCGCCGGATCAGCTCGACCAGGGGCTCCGATCGGTGGGAGAGCAGCCGGCGCGCCTGCGGCGGTAACGCCTGACGGCGCAGCGCGCGGCGACCGAAACGAATGCCCTCGCGCTCGAGCAGCTCACGGAAGGTGAGCCCGACGAAGAGGCCCGGGTCCTCGATGCGTCGCCGGTCCCAGACCGCCGACGCCCCGGCGCGCAGCGTGCCACGCACGTGCACGATCGTCCGATCCCCCACCGCCTCCGTGCTGAGGTTCAGCGCGCTACGCTGCGGCGGCCCCACCGTGAGCGCGCTGTTGTCGAGCCGCAGATAGGCGCTCGGGGGGATCAGCGTGACGATCACGGGCTGACCCACCACCGACGGCCGGACCCCGATCGTCACGACGTTGTCGTGCAGGCTCAGCGCGCCGGTCGCCGGCCGGTAGAAGGCGTCGGTGTCACGCGTGTCGTAGAGCGGCGGCAAGCGCGGACCGACGAAGTAGCTCTCATCGAGCACCAAGGCCCCCCGCACGCGACGCAGGCCCAGCTCGCGCAGGCGTCGCGCCAGGCGCCAGAGGTCGGCGTCGTCGAGCGAGGGATCGCCATGGCCCTTGAGGTATAGGTCGCCCGCCAGCACCCCGCCGCGCAGGGGCGCCGGGCCAGCCGAGAAGACCTCCGTGCGCAAGCGGTAGTGGCCGCCGAGCAGCTCGAGCGCCGCCGCCGCCGTGATCAGCTTGGCCGTCGAGGCCACCAGCAGCGACCGATCGGCCGCGTGCTGCGCCAGGATCCGACCGCTGCCGAGGTCGATCGCCAGCAGACCGACCCGCGCGCCACCCAAGCGCGGATCGGCGACCAGCGCCGCGATCCGCGCCAACGCATCGCCCGGCCCCGCGTCGACCGCGGCGGCCTGCACCCTCGGGCTGGCGATCAAGAGCAGCGCGCAGCAGAGCCGCGCCGCGCGTTTGCCCGCTGCCGCACACCCCGCGCGCGGCGCTGGCGAGCGCCCAGCGCGCCGCTCCCGCGCCGCGCCTCGCACGCCAGCCCCTCGCACGCCAGCCCCTCGCACGCCAGCCCCTCGCACGCCAGCCCCTAACACGCCAGCCACTGTGCCAGTCGGCGCAGTGCACACTCGGTCTTGAGATCCTCGATCTCGCCGCGCGCGCAGCGCGCCAGCGCCTCGTCGAGCTCCAGCAACTCCAGCGTGGCCCCGAGCTCGAAGGGGCTGCCGTCACCGCGCGGCGGCGTGGCCGGCTGCGCCGTCAACGCGGTCTCGACCGCGAAGAAGTACAGCCGCTCGGCCATCAACCCGGGCGAGAGATAAGCGGGAGGGCCCAGCGGCACCAGCGCCGCCTCCGGCAGCTCCAGACCCGCCTCCTCGTGCAGCTCGATTGCAGCCCGCCGACGCAGCCCGTCGGCGCCCTCGTCCTCGACCTCGACCACGCCCGCCACCGCCTCGAGCAGCAGCAGCGGGGCCGACGTGCCCTCACGCAGCAGCCCCTGCGGCCGCCCCAAGCGCAGGGCGGGCCGCAGGCCACGGCGCAACAACACGCGGGTCGGCCGCCGCGAGAAGGGCAGCACCACCACCGCGTCGGTGCCGAGCGAGCGCTCGACCACGTCGAGGACGAAGGGTGGCGGCGCCGCGCTCGCGCCGTCCCAGCGCCGCAGCCGGCAGCGGCGCAAGGTGAGAAAGCCCCCCACGCCGTGCGCCTCGCTCGCCAGCAGCTCCAGCTCGTCTGTCTTCATCGCGAGCGCCATCGTTACAGCATCCGCCGATTGACAGCCACCCTTGACGCTCCTCGGTGTTCGTCTATGCTCGCCGGCGTTCGCGTGACCGGCACGCCCTCGCCGCGCCGGCGACCTCGCGTCACCGGTGAACGGTCTCTGCCCCATGGACGAGCTCAAGACCACGCCGCTGATCGCCGCCCACCGCGAGGCGGGCGCGCGACTGGTGCCCTTCGCGGGGCACCTGATGCCCCTGCAGTATCGCGGCATCGTGGCTGAGCATCTGGCCGTGCGGCAGTCGGTCGGGCTCTTCGACGTCAGCCACATGGGCGAGCTGGTGCTGCGCGGTGGCGGCGCTCTCGCCACGATCGAGCGCCTGGTGACCAACAGCATCGCCAGCGCCGCCGACGGCCAGGCCGTCTACACCCCGATCTGCAACCCCGCGGGCGGCATCATCGACGATTGTGTCGTCTATCGGCAGCGGGCCGATCACCTGCTGGTGGTCGTCAACGCGGCCAACGTGCAGCAGGACGCCGCGTGGTTCCGCGCCCACGCCGCGGCCGACTGCAGCGTCGACGACGAGAGCGAGCAGTGGGCGCTGCTCGCGTTGCAGGGCCCCCGCGCGCTGGCCACCTGGTGCGCGCTGGCGGGGCCGGCGCTGGCCACGCTGCCGCGCTTTCGCCTGGCCGCGGCCGAGGCCGCCGGCGTGAGCTGCCTGGCCGCGCGCACGGGCTACACCGGCGAGGATGGCTTCGAGCTGTTCTGCGCCGCCGACGACGCGCCCCGCCTGTGGGCGGCCCTGCTCGAGGCCGGCGCCGCTCACGACCTCCAGCCCTGCGGCCTCGGGGCGCGCGACACGCTGCGGCTCGAGGCCCGCCTGCTGCTTCACGGCCAGGACATCGACGCCACGACCACGCCGCTCGAGGCCGGTCTGGGCTGGACCGTCAAGCTGCGGCAGAAGGACTTCATCGGCCGCGCCGCGCTGCTCGATCAGCAGCGTCGGGGCCTCGCCCGGCGGCTGGTCGGGCTGGAGCTGCGCTCGCGCGGCATCGCGCGTGCCGGCCATCCGGTGCACGACGGCGAGAGCGAGACCTCGCTGGGGCCACGCATCGGCCAGGTCACCAGCGGCACGATGTCGCCGTCGTTGAAGACAGCGATCGCCCTGGCCTACGTCCCGCTGGCGCGGGCCGGCGTGGGCCAACGCCTGCAGGTCGAGGTCCGCGGCAAGGCCCTCGTGGCCGAGGTGATCAAGGGCGCCTTCTTGCGCGCCGCGACCCCACCGCCCCCGAGCGCGCCCGCGGCGCGCGCAAGAGAGAGGAGCAGCTGATGCCCAACCCGAGCGATCGACGCTACACCAAGGACCACGAGTGGGCGCGCCGCGACGACGGTCGCGTCACGGTCGGCATCACCGCCTTCGCCGTCGAGCAGCTCGGCGACATCACGCTGGTCGAGCTGCCCGCCGTCGGCACTCAGCTGCGCGCCGGGCAGCCCTTCGGCACGATCGAGTCGGTCAAGTCCGTCTCGGAGCTCTACGCGCCGCTCTCGGGGCGGGTGGCGGCGATCAACCCGCGGCTCGAAACCGAGCCCGAGCTGGTCAACAGCGCGCCCTTCGACACGGGGTGGATGATCGCCGTCGAGCCGAGCGGCGACGAGCTCGAGCAGCTGCTCGACGCCGCGGCCTATACTGCCCTGCTGCAGGACGCCCACTAGAGCACGACCGTGCGCGACCTACCCCACACTGAAGCGCAAATCGCCGCGATGCTGGCGGCGATCGGTGCCCCGAGCGTCGAGGCGCTCTTCGAGGTCATCCCCGAGGCGGCGCGCTTTCGCGGCACGCTCGATCTTCCCGCGCCACTGAGCGAGCCCGAGCTGCGGCGCACCTTGCAGCAGCTCGGCCGCCGCAACACCGTCGCCGGCGCGGACGACGGACCGCTGCCCTTCATCGGCGCGGGACTGCCGCGCCACGCGATCCCCGCCGCCGTCGACGGGCTCGCCGCGCGCGGCGAGTTCGCCACGGCCTACACTCCCTACCAGGCGGAGGTGAGCCAGGGCACGCTGGCGGCGATCTTCGAGTTCCAAACGATCGTCTGCGAGCTCTTCGCCACCGACTACGCCAACGCCTCGATGTACGACGGCGCCTCGGCGACCGCGGAGGCGCTGCTGATGGCCCGTCGCCTGACCGGCCGCCCCCGCGCACTGCTCGCGGCCGGGCTCCATCCCGAGTACCTCCAGACCTGCCGCAGCTACCTCTCCGGCCTGGGCGATGAGGTGGCGCTCGAGGCGCTGCCCTCGAACGCGCAGGGCGGCACCGACCTCGACGCGCTGCAGGCGCAGCTCGGTGCGGACGTGGCCTGCCTCGTGGTCCAGACGCCGAGCTTCTTCGGCGTGCTCGAGGACCTGGCGCCGCTGGCCGCCGCGGCGCACGCGCACGGGGCGCTGCTGGTCGCGGTCTGCACCGAGCCGCTGGCGCTCGGCCTGCTCCAGGCCCCCGGCCGCGCGGGCGCCGATATCGTCGTCGGCGAAGGTCTCGGGCTGGCGGGACCGCCGTCGTGCGGCGGCCCGGGCGTCGGGCTCTTCGGCGCCTCGGGAGCCAAGGCGCTGCGGCAACTGCCCGGGCGCCTGGTCGGCGAGACCGTCGATGTCCACGGACGCACGGGCTACGTGCTCACGCTCTCGACGCGCGAGCAACACATCCGGCGCGCCAAGGCGACCTCGAACATCTGCACCAACCACGCGCTGATCGCGCTGCGCTTCACGATCCACCTGGCGCTGCTCGGTCGGCAGGGACTGCGTCGGCTCGCCGCGTTGAACCTGGCCAAGACGGTCTATGCCCAGCGCGCGATCACGGCGCTGCCCGGCTTCTCGCCACGCTTCGCCGCGCCCTTCTTCAACGAGTTCGCCGTGCGCGTTCCCGGCGGGGACGCGGCCGCCTTGGTGTCCCATGCCAGCCGCCAGCACGGTATCGTCCCCGGGGTCGCGCTCGGTCGCTTCGACGACCGCGAGCGCGACACGCTGCTGATCGGTATCAGTGAGCTCCATCGCCGCGAGGACCTCGACCGGCTCGTCGCCGCGTTGCACGAGGCCACCCGATGAGCCAGCCGCTGAGCGGTCTGCTACACCACGAACGGCCGATCTTCGCCTACAGCAGCCCGGGGCGCACCGGCGCCTCGCTGCCCGCCTGCGATGTGCCAGCGGTCGACGCGCAGACGCTGTGGCCCGCGGCGCTGCTGCGCGACCAGGCGCCGGCGCTGCCGGAGGTCAGCGAGCCCCAGGTCGTGCGGCACTACACGCGGCTCTCGCAGTGGAACATGAGCATCGACACCGCGATGTATCCGCTCGGCTCGTGCACGATGAAGTACAACCCGCGGCTCGCCGATTGGGCGGCCAGCCTGCCCGCCTTCGCCGAGCTGCACCCCTACCAGCCCGAGGACCAGCTACAGGGGGCGCTGCAGGTGCTGCACGAGCTCGAGGGCATGCTGGCCGCGCTCGGCGGTTTCGCGCGCGTGACGCTGCAGCCTGCGGCCGGGGCGCACGGCGAGCTCTGCGGCCTGATGATGATTCGGGCCTACCACGCCGATCGGCGCCAGCAGCGGCGCAAGGTGCTGATCCCGGACACGGCCCACGGCACTAATCCGGCGACCTGCACGCTCAACGGCTTCACGGCCGTCGAGCTGCCGACCTCCGGCGAGCACGGTGTGTTGGAGCCCGACACGGTCAGCGCGGCGCTCGACGACGAGGTCGCCGCCCTGATGATCACCAACCCCAGCACGCTCGGCCTGTTCGAGACGCACATCGTCGAGATCGCCGAGCGCGTCCATCGCGCGGGTGGGCTGGTCTACATGGACGGCGCCAACTTCAACGCGGTGATGGGCAAGCTGCGCCCCGGCGACATCGGCGTCGACGCGATGCACTTCAACCTGCACAAGACCTTCGCCACCCCGCACGGCGGCGGCGGCCCCGGCGCGGGCCCGGTGGGCGTCACCGCCGCGCTCGAGCCCTTCCTGCCCATCCCCACCGTCGAGCGCGCGGGCGACCGGCTGCGCCTCGACTACGACCGGCCGCGTTCGATCGGCCGCCTGCGTAGCTTTTGGGGCAACTTCCTCGTGCTGCTGCGGGCCTACGTCTACCTGCGCGAGCACGGCGCGGCGGGGCTCAGCCGCGTCAGCGAGCTCGCCGTCCTCAACGCCAACTACCTGCGCGTGCAGCTACGCGAGCTGCTGCACGTGCCGCACCCCCAGCACTGCATGCACGAGGTCGTGGCCTCGGACCGCGACCTGCGGCCACTCGGTCTCAGCACCATCGACCTGGCCAAGCGACTGATCGACTACGGCTTCCATCCCCCAACGGTGTACTTCCCGCTGGTGGTGCCCGGCGCGTTGATGGTCGAGCCGACCGAGAGCGAGACGCCCGAGACGCTCGACGCCTTCGTCGCCGCCGTCCGCGCGATCGTCGACGAGGCCCGCACCAGCCCCGACCTGCTACGCAGCGCGCCGCACCTGGCGGGCATCGGCCGACTCGATGAGGCCCGCGCCGCGCGCAAGCCGCGCCTACGCTACCAGCCCGACGCGGACGACCCGCGCTAGTAGCGCTCCGCCGATCGGGCGCCATGGCCCCCGGGGCGCACCTCAACCGTCGTCATAGCGAAAGACGCGAAAGCTGGGCTGGCGCGTCAGCTCGAAGAGGAAGCCGAAGCGGAAGCTGATCCGGCCGCTCTTGTCATCGACCAGCCCGCGCGGCGGGTTGGGAAAGGGTTGGGCCAGCCGGAAGGCCGTCATCGCCTCGTCGTCGAGGAAGGCCAGCCCCGAGGGCTGCTCGAGCTTGACCTCGCGCAAACCACCCTGCGGGTCGAGGGTCACGACCAGGACCGTCAGGCGATCCTTGAAGCCGTAGACGTTCCCGGTCGGGTCGCGACGACGATAGACGCGATCGGGATGCCAGTTCTGCGCCACCTGCTGCTTGACGCGGTTGAAGAAGCTGGCATAACGCCAGCGCCGCGAGTTGAGCAGGGTCTCCTCGCCCTCCTCGACCTCGGACAAGGCGTCGTTGGCCCCGCCGCCGAGCGCCCGCAGCATCTCCTCGTCGCTCACCATCAGGCGTCCGAGACCCTCGCCGGGACCCCGGCCCGTGCCCACCGCACCACCGGCAGGCGACGGCGCGGGCGCGACGGTCAAAGCTGGAGCGTCGGCCGCAGCCGGGGCTTCCTGACTCCCTTTGCTCCCGTCGTTCGCAGCCGGCGCGAGCTGCGGGCCGCGCGACGGCGGCAGCGCGGGCGCCGGCCTGCGCTCGCGCGGGGGCACTACCGCGGGGCGCATCGCCAGCCGCAGCGGCGGCGGCGGCGCACCCGTCGTCGTCGAGGGCGCTGCGGTGGGGTCCCCAGGTCCGCTCCGGCGCGGCCTCCCCGCCCGCGGCGGCGGCCGGGCGGCGACGCGCGGCTCCCGCGGCCCGCGGCGGCGCCTTGGTCTGGCGCGCCACCTTGCTGTCGTACTCCGACAGGTACTTGGCCTGATCCGGACGCTGCTCCTCGCGCGGCCGAGGCAGGTCCACCACCTGGCCGTCGATGCGGCGTGCCTCGCGCTCCTCGCGCCGCTCCTGCTCGCGCAGCGTGCGCGCCAGGCGTTGCAAGCGGGCCTGCTCGGTCGACTCGGGCCCCGGGACCAGCGCCACCTCGAAGGCCGGCAGCGGCGAGCGAGTCGCGTCGCTACAACCCTTTGGGTTCAGCGTCGCGCCCAGCACGGCCACCAACACGAGCTGCAGGTGCAGCAGCAGCGAGAGGCCAATGAAGGGTAATACGCCGCGTCGGCGGCGCCGCTCGATCCGGGGCTCGTCCATCGCGGCGTCCTTGGAGCTGGCTTCAGTCTACCGCACTGACCTGCCGCCTGCCCGCAACCACAGGCCGTGCGGCACCCATCGTTTGCGCTATGCTCGGCGGCGCCATGCAGCCCCCACGTCAGCAACAAGCCTACGGCCGCTGGCCCTCGCCGGTCGATGCCGACGCGCTCGCCACGGCGCTGCGGCTCGAGGAGCTGGCCTGGGGCGCTGACGGCACCCTGCTGTGGCTGGAGCAGCGCGACGGCCGCGGCGTGATCGTCGGCACGGCGGGCGCGACGGGGCCCACGCGCGAGCTGACAGGCGCGGCCCACGACGTGCGCGGTCGCGTCGGCTACGGGGGCGGCGCCCTCGCCGCTGCGGCCGGGCGCGTCGTCTTCGCCGATCGCAGCGGGCAGCTTCATACCTTCACCGCGCGCCAAGCCGCGACCCGCGCTCTGACGCCCGCGGGCGGGAGCTGCGCCGCCCCGGCGATCGCCAGCGATGGCCGCTGGGTGGTCTACGTGCACCACGACGGCCGCGACGACGTGCTGGCGCTGGTCGCCGCGGAGGGTGCGCAGGGGCCGCGCCGCCTGGTCACGGGCGCCGACTTCTACCTCGATCCGATCTGGCATCCGGATGGGCAACGCCTGGCGTGGATCGAATGGGATCACCCCCAGATGCCATGGGAGAGCAGCCGGCTGCAGCTCGGCACGCTCGCCGCGACGGCCGACGGAAGGGCCGTGGTCCGGCGCGAGCTGCTGGCGGGCGGTGAGGGCGTGAGCGTGCTGCAGCCGCAGTTTTCGCCCGACGGACGCTACCTGGGCTTCCTCAGCGACCGCAGCGGCTTCAGCGAGCTGCACCTGCACGAGCTCGCCAGCGGCGTGCAGCGCCAGCTCACCGACGGCGGCCGCGACCTGGCGCCGCCCGCCTGGCTCCAGCGGATGCAGCATTGGGGCTTCGCCCACGACGGCCGCAGCGTCTTCACCGCCGTCAACGACGCCGGCTTCCAGCGCGTCGAGCGCCTCGCGCTGGCGACGGGCCGCGCTACGACCTTGGCCGGTCTGGAGGGCTACACGGCGGTCAGCGCCCTAGCGCCCTCCCCGCACGAGGATGCCCTGGCGCTGGTGGCCGCCTCATCGCGCTGCGCACCGCAGCTCTTGCTCTGGCGCGACGATCACTGCAGCGTCGTTCGGCAAGCCAGTGCCGCCACCCTCCCGGCCGAGGAGCTGGCCGAGGCGCGGCCGCTGAGCTGGCGGGCTGCCGACGGCCTAAATGTTCACGCGCTGGTCTACGCCCCGACCAACGGCCGCTATCACGACGCCAGCGGCGCCCTGCCGCCGGCGATCATCGGGATCCACGGCGGCCCGACGGCGCAGAGCGGGGCCACCTTCAACCCCCGCGCCCAGTACTTCGCCACGCGCGGCTGGGTCTTCCTCGAGCTCAACCATCGCGGCAGCAGTGGCTACGGCCGCGCCTATCAGCGCGCGCTCGACGGCCGTTGGGGCGTGCTCGACGTCGAGGACACGCTGGGCGCGCGCGAGCAGCTCGTGCGGGCGGGGCTGGCCGATCCGCGCCGCATCGCCGTGATGGGAGGCAGCGCCGGTGGGTTCACCGTCCTGGAGACGCTCTGCACCTTCCCCGGCACCTTCGCCGCCGGCGTCTGCCTCTACGGCGTGTCGGATCTGCTGGCGCTGGCCGCCGACACGCACAAGTTCGAGGCGCATTATCTCGACAGCCTGCTCGGCCCGCTGCCGGCGGCCACGGACCTCTACCGCCAACGCTCGCCGCTGCTGCACGCCGAGCGCATCGACGACGCGCTGATTCTGTTTCAGGGCAGCGAGGACCGCGTCGTCCCACCCGACCAGACGGCGCGCATCGCCGCCGTGCTGCGCCAGCGCGGCGTGCCCTGCGAGTATCACGTCTACGAGGGCGAGGAGCACGGCTTCCGCCAACCCGCGACGCTGCGGCGCTTCTATCGCGACCTAGAGCGCTTCCTGCGGCAGCACGTGCTCGAGCGCTGAGCACCCGTCACGCGACTCGCCCGGGAGCGCACCCCAGAAGGCCACCAGATCCGCCGTCAGCGGGCAGCGCAGCTGCACCACCTCGCCCTGCGTGGGGTGGGTGAAGCAGACCGAGGCGGCGTGCAGGGCGTGGCGCGGCAATAACAGCCGCTGGGCCAAGGACTCGGTCCACCCCGTCTCCAGATACTCGAGGTGACAGCTCGGACCGGGGCCGTAGAGTTTGTCGCCCACCACCGGCGCGCCCACCGCGGCCAGGTGCACGCGGATCTGGTGCTGGCGCCCGGTCTCCGGCATCGCCTGCACCAGGCTGAAGGCGCCCCGGCGCTCGAGCCGGACGAAGCGCGTGCACGAGGGCAGGCCATCGGCGACCACGGCGCGCTTGACGCGGATTCCCGACGCCCCGTCGGCGCCGATCGGCAGCTCGATCACGCCGGTCGGCCCGGGGTCGCCGTGGACGATCGCCAGGTAGGACTTGTGCATCCGACGCTGGGCGAGCTGCCGCTTCAACGCGATCTCGGCGGCGCGGGTGCGCGCCAGCAGCACGATCCCCGAGGTCTCGCGGTCGAGGCGGTGCACCAGTCGCGGCGTCGCCGCGCTGCCGAAGTGCTCGCGCAGCAGCGCGGTCAGCGTGTTGTGGTGATAGCGCGCCGTCGCGTGCATCGGCAGCCCGGCCGGCTTGGCAATCGCCAGCAGCGCCTCGTCCGCGTGCAGCACCTCGAAATGGCGCGGCACCGCGGGCTCGATCGGCGCCGGTCGCACCAAGCGAATCTGCTGCCCGGGCTGTACGCGCGCGGCGGCGCGCCAGCGCCCCGCGGCCGCGGACGAGCCCTGCGCCGCGGGGTCCGCGGCCTGCTCGGGCAGCTCGGCCTGGGCCGCGATCATGCGCTGAATCCGCGCGCGCGAGAGGCGCGGCACCTGCGCCTTGAGGAAGTGATCGAGGCGCCATCCCGCGTATTGCGCCCCCACCACGAAGCGGATCTCGATCGTCTCGGCCACGGCGGCGGCCTAGGGCGACGGGTCGAAGTGCAGCTGAACGCGTCCCCGCGCCGGCAGCGTGATCCGCCGCTGGGGTGTCTTGATCCCCAGCGCCGGGTAGTGGATCTGCACGGCGTAGCGGCCGGCCGGCAGCCGCAGCTCGAAGCGCGGCGTCTGACCCACGGCGCGATCGTCGAGGTAGACGGTGCCGACCTGGACGCTGGTCACCACCAGCACGGACTCCTGGGACTCCGCGCTGCTCGCCGCCGCACGCCGGCGCAGCACGGCCTGCACGGCCAACTGACGGCCCGCAGCCACGCGCACGGGCAGCTCGAAGGGCAAGAACGCCTCATGCTCGAGCCGCAGCGTGCAGCTACGGTCCGCCTGGAGCGCCACGGTCGCCGGCGTCAGCTGCCCGGTGTCCCGGTCACAGAGCGTGATCGCCGCACCCGCGGGGCGGCTCAGCACCCGCACCCGCCCGACCTGGCGCAGTGCCCGCGGTCGGGCGGTGGACGCGACCTCCGCCTCTACGCCCTCCGCCGCCGGATCGGCGACACCCTCGTCACGCCCGCCGCCCGCGCCCCGGCGCGCGTTCGCGGCCTCATCGAGCAGCAGCATGCGGTAGCCGAAGTATCCCGCGGTGCCCAGCACGCCCGCCAGGAAGAGCAAGAGCAGCAAGCCCCCGAGCCACCCGCCGCCACCGCGCGGCTGGACCATCGGCTCGCCGGCCGGCGGCGCCGCGGGCGCGCGACCCACCCCCGGCGCGGGCCAACGGCTACGACGCTGCTCCGAGGCGTGGGGGACGGCGGTGGTCAGGCCGCGCGCCGGGTCCTGCCGCGAGAACACCCCCGCGCGCGGATCGGCAGCTCGGGGGCCAGTCGCCCGCTGCTCCCGAGGCCGGACGGGTGGCGGCGGCAGCGGCACCGCCGCCGTCGCGTCGGTCACCGACACGCCCTCGCCCCAGCCACCATGCGTCACCACCTGCCTGGCGCGGGGACCGCGCTCGGCGCCGGGGCCAAGGTCGCTCGTGCCCTCCCGCTCGGGGAAGGGCGAGATCGTCATCTCGCCGGTCGGCAGGCGACGCACGACCTGATCCCCAGCCAGTGCCAGCGGCACGGTGCCGATGCGATCCGAGCCCGCTCCCGATCCCGACCACCCGTTGGCGGTCGTTCGCGAGGGCACGCCACCGCCGAGCGGCGGCGCCGGCGCCGGCGGCGCTGCCGAGGCCGCCTGGAGAGCGGGCTCCGCTGCCGCGGGCTCGGCGCTCGCCGGCGCTCGCACCGCACCCGTCGCTTGATCGGCCCGCCGCCCGGGTGCCGAGGGGGGCGCCGCCGCAGGCTCGATCGCCGGCTCGACCGGCGCCGGCGCCTTCGGCACGCTCGCGAGGCCACGACCCGATCCCGCGGCGGCTCCGACCAGCAACTCCGGCCGCACCACCCCTGCTCCCCCGCCGAGGCGCATGCGCAGCAGGCGCCGCTCGTCGGGGAACATGCTGCGCATCAGCGCCGCGAGCTCGGTGCGGCCGTAGAGCGTGCCGCCGCGCCGACGCCCGGTCCCCTCCAGATCGCCGCGCTCGGCCAGGAACACGAGCAGCTCGCGCCGGAAGTCGGCGGCGCTCTGAAAGCGCTTGCGCGGCTTGCGCTGCATCGCGCTCGAAACGATCTGCAGCAGCGCGTCGGGGACCTCCGTGGCGCTGCGCCGAATCGGCTCGAACTCCGCCTCCTGCATCCGCCGGATCACCTCGGTGTCGGAGAGGGTCAGGGAGTGCGGCTCCCCGCGCAGCAGCTCGTAGAGCACCACCCCGGCGGCGAAGATGTCGGTCCGCGAGTCGAGCGTCTGCCCCGAGGCCTGCTCGGGCGCCATGTAGCGGAACTTGCCTTTGATCACCCCGGCCTGCGTCTCGACGATGCGCTGGCGCGCCTTGGCGATGCCGAAGTCGATGATCTTGACCTCGCCCTCGTAGCTGATCAGCACGTTCTGCGGGCTGATGTCGCGGTGCACCACGCCCAGCGAATGGCCCTCCATGTCCTCCTTGCGGTGGGCGTAGTCCAGCCCGGCCAGCAGCTCGCTGACGACATGGACCGCGGCCTCGACCGGCATGAAGATCTGCTGCCGACGATGCTGCTCGAGCACGGCGCGCAGGTCCTCGCCAGCGATGTACTCCATCGCGATGAAGTACGAGCCCTCGACCTGTCCGAGGTCCAACACCTGACAAATATTGGTGTGCGTGAGCTGGGCGGTGATCCGCGCCTCGTCGATCAACATCCGCGCGAACTCGCTGTCCTCGCCGAGTCGCGGATGCAGGCGCTTGATGACGACGGGCTTGCTGAAGCCGGCCTCGCCGTGGACGGTCGCCACGAAGACCTCGGCCATGCCGCCCGAGGCCAGGCGCTCGATCAGCTTGTACTTGCCAAAGGTCTCCTGCACGAACCCCGATCCCCTGGCCAGTCTCCTCTAGCCGCCGCGTAGCGTCAAACGCACGCTGCCAACCCCAGCGGGCGCTCCTCGTGCCCTGGGGTGCGAGTGGCGATGACGCTGTGGGTCTTCCCTTGCACGCCTCCGCTGCTACACCAGAGAGCAAGCTGGCGGTGCCTGAAACGAGCGACCCCGGCGGGACCCCTTGGCCCCGCGAGGCGGGCCCACGTGCAAGAGGACAAGAGGAGCGAACGATGACGGGCGACAGCAGGGCTCCACGCAGCAGCTGGCCTCAAGACGAGCGGATCGGTTTCTTGGTGCCGAGCAGTCCTGTGGGGCCTGCGCCGAGTTCAGGCCCCAGATGGGCCACCGCGCTGGCGGCGGCGCTCCTCCTCTTGGGTTGCGGCGACCAGCAGCTCGTTGGCGGCCCAGGCCCCCCGGATGCGAGCGTAGCCCCGGCTCCCGACCTGACCCGGCCCCCGCCCCCGAGCAGTGCAACGGCCTCGACGACGACGGCGACGGGCAGGTCGATGAGGGCTGCCCCTGCCTCGGGGGCTGCGGCACCCAGGCGACCTACCCCAACATCTGCGACATCGGCAGCCCCAATACCTATGTCGAGGCCGCCGTGGACCCGGCAGATCCTTCGACCTGGTACCTCGTGGACGCGCGCGGTCGGGTGCTCAAGACCACCGACGCAGGCGCGAACCTCAAGGTGCTCTGCCTGGTCCCAAAGAGCAGCGGTGAGAACAAGACGCTCGCGGTGCTGCAGGATCAAGCACGCCTGGTGATTTCCCCGGCCGGTGACCACACGGCCTACCTGACGCTAGGCGACGTGGCGACGCGCATCGACACGCTCGGACCTGATAAAGAGTGTCCCGTCATCCTCCGGCTAGCGACATGGACCGTCACCGGGAGCTTCGCCTTCACTCCCTTCGCCGTGTCGGCGCGCTCCGGCGAACTGCTCGCCTGGCCTGCAGAAGGGTCGACGTCCGGCCAGCTCCAGCGCTCATCGGATCACGGTTCAACGTGGACACCCGCAACAACGACGATTACGTCAATCGCGGCTTTGGCGACAGCGAGCCCTACACCGACGGAATGATGAGCGCCGATGGCGGCGCTACCTGGACCCGCAGCGCCAGCCACGCGGCACCGGGTGCTTGGAGCATCAACCCGACCGACGGGGCCGGATACCGCTTCGGAACGGCGGGCGGGGAGATGGTGCTCGAGCGAGCCGACGACCTGCGGGCACCGACGTGGCGCACCGTGCACGCCTTCTCGATCGACATGGACCGTTACGCCCGCGTGGACGTCGTGGGATCCACCGGCCTCGCGGTCGTCGGACTCCGCCTGTGGGTCAGCAGCGACGGCGGCAAGACCTTCGCCGGCCCCCTCGGGGGTGGGTTGCCCGCGGTGATGGGCATCAGCTCCCTGGACAGCGCCGACGGCACCACCATCTACGCCACCTCCCGAGTGGCAGGTCTATCGTTCAACCGATCGGCGCTTCCTTTGCCCGCGTCTTCCGCAACACCTCCAGCATCGCCCTGCCGTGGGGCGAGGCCCGACTCCACCTCAATCCGGCTCGCCCGCAGAACGCGATCGTCCACGCGGACGGCCGCCATCGAGGCTTGTCGTCCTGGAGCGATGCGCTCATCGTGACCGCCGACGGCTTCGCGACCGCGACCGTCAGTCGCAACGGGGTCTATAGCCTTCAGACCGTCCTGGCCCTCGACCCGAGTGGTTCGGGCGCCGCCTTGCTCTTGGGCTTCAACTCGAAGGTCAGCACCAACGCGGGCCTGAGCTGGACGGAGATCCAGGGTCTTGCGCCGTCCGACTTCCCCATGCTCTGGGAGCCGATCAATGCCTGGGTGCTGCCCGGCAGCGACCTGCGCGCCATCATCACCAACGACACTTCCTTCTACTCGGGCATCGGCGTCTTCCGCTACGATCACTCGGCCAGGCGATACACCGACGATACGCCCGCGCTGACGAGCGTCCTCGCCAACGACCGGCCAGCAGGCCTGGAGGCCTTCAACACCGGCGCCTCCGTCGTCTTCCGCCTCATTAGTGCAACGGGAGGGATCGCCCAGTCCACGGATGGCGGCGTGTCCTTCGCGGCGCTGCCGGGCGCGGAGGGCGGGCTCGATCCCTGCAACGTGCGCCACATCGCCTCCCTGGCCAGCGACCGCAGCGTCGTAGCGACCTGGTGCGGGAACGCGCCGCGCCTTGCCTATTCGAAGAATTCCGGCAGGACCTGGACGTCGGTCGAGGGCGGGGCCTGGAGCACACTCGCTTGCCTTGTGAATGGTCTGGTCGTAACCAGCAAACATCTCGTCGTCTCCTGCCTCGACGGACCGATCGTTCGCCTCGGCTACTAGACCCAAAACAAGCGCGTCCCGCGCTTGCTTTGGGTCCAGAGATGACTCAGGGGGCTTTCGCAAAGCCCTCTCGTCGCGGGGAGTGAATCCCCGCGACTTCACCATAACGCCGCCTGTCGATCGTTCAGCCCGAAAACAAACGGCTTGCGCTCGAACGCGCTTGTTTTCGGACCAGAATACTCAGTCGGGCTCAGAGCCGTTCGCGCCGCGCGGCGCCGGCCCGCTCGTACCGGCTGGTCGGTGAGCACGGATCCCCGTCGGCAACGAACAGGCTCTGGCGCGGGCCCCCGACCTGCCTGCGGACCCCACCAGGACGACCGTGACCCGCTGCCACGAAGACATGGACGACGCCCCGGTCGACGCGCCCAGACCTTGCCACTGGGCGCGGTGCCCCTGGGGAGCGACCGGAAGGTCCTCGCTATCTGGACCAACGTGGCGGTCCTCATTTCGCTTCTAGTCCCCACCGACCCGCCTGCGAACGGCGCCCCCGCCTCGCCCGCCCCGCCGCGCCGCGCCCCCGCGCGTGCCCCGTGACTTTGCCCCGGCCTCCCCGCTACAATGCGGCCCGTTGACCTCATCGCCGTGCGCGGTGGCCGCTCGCCGCCCCACCGGGGCGCTGCGTGGTGCGCGTCGCGGCAGGAAGCGCCATGGCCGAGAAGAGCACGAGCTTCGCCGACTACGCCGAGCCGACCAAGATCGCCTACGTCGGCGGGCGGCCGACCGAGCTACACCTGCGGCGCTGCAAGCTGGTCTATCGCAGCCCCAGCGGGGTCGTGCGCGAGAAGGCCTTCGAGCAGTCCAGCGTCAGCCTGGGCGCGATCGACGAGAATGACTTCGTGATCAACGAAGAGACCGTGTCGCGCCGCCACTGCACGGTGATTCAGGAGCCCAACGGCTACATCCTCATCGACCAGGGCTCCACCAACGGCACCTTCATCAACGGCGTGCGGGTCCGCGAGGGCTTCTTGCGCCCGGGCTGCACCGTGCAGTTGGGCAAGGCCGAGCTGCAGTTCTTCTTCGCCGACGAGAAGGTGCCGATCGTCCCCAGCGACAAGGACCGCCTCGGCCGGCTGGTCGGCCGCAGCCTCAAGATGCGGCAGATCTACGGCATCATCGAGAAGATTGCCCGCACGGGCACCACGGTCGTGCTCGAGGGGGAGACCGGCACCGGCAAGGAGGTGGTGGCGCAGACGATCCATCAGCTCAGCGAGCGCGCCAACGGCCCGATGATGGTGCTCGACTGCGGCGCGGTGCCGGCCAACCTGATCGAGAGCGAGCTCTTCGGCCACGAGAAGGGCTCCTTCACCGGCGCGATCATGACGCGCCAGGGGCTCTTCGAGCTGGCCAACGGGGGCACGCTCTTTCTCGACGAGCTCGGCGAGCTCTCGCTCGACCTGCAGCCCAAGCTGTTGCGGGCGCTCGAGCAGCGCGAGGTGCGGCGGGTCGGCTCGGGCAAGGCGCTCAAGGTCGACGTGCGCGTGATCGCCGCCACCAACCGCAACCTCGAGCAGGAGGTCAAGGCCGGGCGCTTCCGCGAGGATCTGTTCTATCGGCTCTCCGTCGTGCGCATGCTGCTGCCCCCGCTGCGCGAGCGCCGCGACGACATCCCGCTGCTGATCGACCACATGCTCCAGCAGCTGCCGGCCAACCGCCGCCACGACGGCTCGCTGCGCGCGGAGACCGTCGACCGCGACGCGCTCGACCTGCTGATCGAGCACGACTGGCCGGGCAACGTGCGCGAGCTCTTCAACGTGCTCGAGCGGGCCGTCTCCTTCGCCGAGGGCGGGATCGTCACCGTGCGCGACCTGCCCGATTCAGTGCGCCAACCCGACGCGCCCCCGCGCGCCAGCGAGGCGCACGCGACGGCCGATGGCACCTTCAAGGATGCCAAGGAGCGCTGGGTCTCGGGCTTCGAGCGCGACTACATCCTCAGCCTGCTGAAGAAGAGCAACGGCAACATCTCGCATGCAGCACGTGAAGCCGACATCGATCGCAAGTACTTCCGCAAGCTGATGCGCAAGTACGACATCGACGCCGGCGACGCGGCCGACGAGTGACGCGATGGCTTCTCGCGTGCTGGTGGTCGACGATGACCCCTGGATCCGCACGATGGTGGCGACGATGCTGCGCCAGAGCGGGCATACCGTCGAGCTGGCGGGCAACGGCGCCGAGGGCCTCGTCGCCGCCCAGCGCTTCGCACCGGAGCTGATCATCACCGACGTGATGATGGAGGGGATGGACGGCTGGACCTTCGTGCGGCAGCTCCGCAGCCAGACGAAGACCGCGCTGATCCCGGTCATCTTCCTCACGGCGCTCGACAGCGCCGACGATCGGATCCGCGGCTTCCAGCTCGGGGCCGATGACTACCTGGCCAAGCCCTTCCGCTTCGAAGAGCTCAACCTGCGCATCGAGCGCACCTTGCGCGGCGTCGAGCGCATCGGGCGCGTGGCGCACGATCTCGGTCAACACAGCGCACCCAACGTGGCGCTCCACGGCCAGTTGGGCCAGCTCGGCACCAGCTCGCTGCTGACGATCCTCGACCTGGAGCGCAAGTCGGGCGTGCTGGTGCTGCACGCCGAGGATGGCACGGTGGGCCGCATCTTCCTGCGCGCCGGCCACGTCATCGGCGCGCAGCTCGAGGCCGCCTCGCCGCAGGCCGGGGGCGAGGCCGTCTTCACGATGCTGGGCTGGACGGCGGGGACCTTCGAATACACCGCGCTCGAGGTCGAGATGGACGATGGCGTCGGGCTGGCGACCACCGAGCTGCTGCTGGAGGGTGCGCGCCGCTTGGATGAGGCCAACGCGGGCCTGGCCGTGCGGGAGGGCTGAGTCACCGTGGCCCCAGCCTTCTTCTTCCTGACGCCGGTGCTGGGCGGTCCGGGCGCGCCGCGCTTCCCGATCACGGAGCAGCGACAGGTGGTCGGTCGGGCCCAGGAGGCGCAGATCGTCCTGCCCGAGCCGACGGTCTCGCGCGAGCACGCCGCCATCCACTGCGAGCACGGCGTCGTGCAGCTGCAGGATCTGGGCAGCCGCCACGGTACCTTCGTCAACTCGAAGCGGATCCAGACCATGCAGCTCAAGGCTGGCGACCTGATCGTCTTCGGCCTGAGCCTGGTGCTGCGCCTCGAGCAGTCGTCCAGGCCGATCGCCGCCACACCGACCTTGGTCGCGGTGGGGGAGGACGGCGTCACCCAGGTCGGCGGCTCGCCCTCGCCCCGGCACATCACGGGCCGCCACGAGCTCCGCCCGCGGATCGATGCCGCGGGCACGCTCGCGCCGGCACCGCAGCTCCAGTGGCTCGGCCCGGCACTGCAACAGCTCGCGGCGCTCGGCGCCGCCTCGAGCGAGCTGTTGCCCGCGCTGCAGCGCAGCCTCCAAGGGTTGCTCGCCGCGCTCGACGAGCAACCCCACCGCCTGCCCGCCAACCTGCGCCGCGAGTTGATCGCGGCCCAGCAGCGGCTGGACGCCGCCGTCGAAGCTGGCGCACTGGCTCGGGTGCCGGGACAACCCCTGCTCCTGCTCGACGCGGTGCGCTCCGCGGCCAATGAGCTGGCGGCCGAAGCGGCCCGCCATCATGTGCACTTCGACCTCGACGTCCCGCACGAGCTGCAGGTGCGGGCGCAGCCGAGCCGACTGCGCGCCGCGCTGACGAACCTGCTCGCCAACGCCGTGCTCGCCAGCCCGCCCGGCGCTCCGGTGACGGTCGAGGCGCGACCGGACGAGAGCCACGTCGTCCTGACGATCAGCGATCTCGCCGCACCCGTGCCGCCGGAGGTCCGGCGGGCCCTGAGCGACCCGCTCACCACCCTGAGCGATCACTGGCAGCCGCTGGCCCTCAGCCTGCTGGCCGCGCGGCACACCCTGCGCCCGCTCGGTGCCACGGTCGAGCTCGACCCCCTGGTCCAGGGCCCAGGTCGTTGCGTGCGCGTGCTGCTCCCGCGAAGCTAGCGTCGTTCGAGTTGCCGCGGCCTGCGACTGCGGCTAGATTGCCCCGCATGTCCTCGACTCATGGGTCTCGTCGCCGCACGCTCTTGCTGGCGTTGTTGTCGGGCGGGATCATCAGCGCTGCGGTGCTCTTCCTGATCTTCAGCTCCGTCAGCGGCGGCAGTGCACTCGAGTACTTCAAGAACGTCGATGAGGTGGCGGGGCAACCGCAGCGCTGGGTCGGCCGCCGGCTGCGCGTGCACGGCAACGTGGTCAAGGGCACGATCCAGAAGAAGCCCGGCACGCTCGATCACCGCTTTGCCGTGCACAGCGGGGGCCAGTGGATCGAGGTTTCGTATCGCGGGCTGGTGCCCGACACCTTCAAAGATTGCGCCGAGGTCGTGGTCAAGGGGCAGCTGCTCACCAGCGGCCGCTTCGCCGCCGACACGGTGACCGCCAAGTGCCCGTCCAAGTACGACGAGAAGCAGCGGCTGAGCGGCTGCGGGGACGAGCTGAAGTCTCAGGTACTGGCGCGTCGCTCCTTCGGCCGGACCTAAGACAACAGCGACCCGCCCGCCCCCTCCGCCAAACGACTCGCGCCGCGATTTCTCTCCGGCTATTAGATGCGTCACAATGGCTGCATGCTGAAGCGCCCATGGCGCACCGCAGCGGTGCTCTGCTCCTTCGTCCTCGCGCTGCGATCCGCGGCCAGCGCAGCCTCGCCCATCGACGCCGCCGCTCAAGCCCTGCTCCAGGGCGCGCATCGGCGGGTGCTCGAGCTGCTGCCTCATGAGATCGAGAGCGCCGAGGCCCGCCTGGTGCGCGCGCAGGCCCTGCTGCAGCTCGGTCGCGCGGCCGAGGCCAGCGCCGCGCTCGCCGACGTGGCCGCCGGCCTCCCCGCCGTGGCCGACGTCGTCGCGTTTCTCCAGGGCGAGGCCTTCGCCGCCAGCGGCGAGCTCGAGTCGGCGCAGGAGGCCTTCGCCCGCGCCACCGCCGCGCCCGGGAGCCGCGTCGTCGATCGGGCGCTGCTGCGCCGCGCCGAGCTGCTGACGCAACTCGGCCGCCCACGCGCCGCCCTGCTGCTGCGGGCGCTGCTGCTACGCAGCGACCCCTCGCACCCGCAGCGGCCCGCGATCGAGCTGGCGATGGCGCGCAACGAGCTTGCCACGCACCAGCCGCGCGCGGCAGCGACGCGCCTACGGCAGCTCTGGCTGACCTGGCCCGAGAGCGCGGCCGCCACCGCGGCGGAGGCCGAGCTGGAGGCGCTGCAGGCGGGCAAGCACCCGGTCCTCGCCACGCCCGGGCTCTACGACCGGCTGGAGCGGGCCCGGCGCCTGCGACGGCACAAGCGCTACGACGACGCCCTGCGCGAGCTCGAAGCGGCGCGCGCCGCCTGGCCCCAAGCCGCGGCTCGGCTCGACGACGCGGTCGCGAGCACCCTGCGGCAGGCCGGCCGCGCGGACGAGGCTGCCGCCCTCTTCGCCGGCCTGCTCGGTCAGGCGCCCGCGGTCGGACGTGCACGCCTGCGCCGACTGCTCGCCGACTGCCTGGCGCGCCTCCAGCGCCTCGACGAAGGGCTCGCGCTCTACGGCGACCCGCTGAGCGATCCACGGGCGACCCGCACCTTGGCCGGCCGCGCCACGCTGCTCGAGGTCACCGGACTGCTCGAGCGCCATGGCCGCTACCAGCAGGCCCTGACCTACTACGAGCGGGCCTGGGAGGGGCGCGTCCCCTCACGCCAGAACCTGCGGCCGCACCAGCACCGCCTGGCCTGGCTGACCTACCGGGCCGGGGACCTCCCCCGCGCGATCGAGCGCCTGCAGCCGCTCCTGAGCGATGCAGACGAGCGGCTCTTCGCTGCCTACTGGCAGGCCCGCGCTCACGCGGCGCTCGGTGACAAGGCCCGCGCCCTCGGGCTCTACGGCCAGCTCTGGGCCGAGGCCCCGGGGGGCTATTACGGCCAGCTCGCACGTTCGCGCCTGATCGAGCTCGGACAGCTCCCGGGCGGCTCCCCCCGCTGCCCGCAGACGCCGTCGGCGTCCTCGGCGGCCCCGGCGACCCCAGCGGCCCCTGCAGCGCGTACCGAGCAGCTCGACGCGATCACCGAGCGCTGGAGCGCACAGCTACCCCGCTTGGCCCGCGCGCGCCTGCTCTGGCGCGCCGGCCTCGAGCAGGACGCCCGACGCGAGCTCTTGCTCACCGCGCTCGAGTATGGCCGCACGGTCTACGGCCACGGGGCACGCGCCTTCGCCGTGCGCCAGGACGCGCTGCGCCTTTGGCGCGGGGCCGGACAGCCGCTGCCCCCCTTCTGGGGCGCTCGCGGCCTCGCCCTACGCCGCGCCGCCAGCGAGCTCGAGCCCGCGCTCGGCGGCCTGCTCGCGTCGATCGGCAACCTCGATTTCCTGGCCGCGCGCCTCGCGCCCGCCGCAGAGAGCACGCCCGAGCAGCGCCGCTTCCCCCGGCGTTACGAGGCGCTGGTGCGCAACGCGGCCACGCGTCATGGGCTCGATCCCCACCTCGTCTGGGCCATTATCCACAAGGAGAGCGCCTTCCGTCCTGATGCCCTGTCGCGGGTCGGCGCGGCCGGTCTGATGCAGCTGATGCCGCGCACCGCGGCGCGCCTGGCGGCCGAGAGCAAGCTCGCGCTCGAGGACGGCCGCGAGGTCTTCGAGCCGCCGCTCAACCTCGCGCTCGGTACGCGCTACCTGCGGGCCCTGGTCGACAAGTTCCGCGGCCAGCTACCCCTGGTGGCCGCGGCCTACAACGGCGGGCCCGGCAACGTCGCCGCCTGGCTCGATTGGCGCGGGCGTGGTGCCGAGCTGGACCAGTTCGTCGAGGAGATCCCCTTCCGCGAGTCGCGTGGCTATGCGAAGAAGGTCGTGGCCCTCCACGCGGCCTATCGCCGCACCTACTGCGGCGCGGCCGGTGTCGCGGTTCCCAACCGCCTCGATACCCGCTACGCGGCCGCGCCCAGCTACTGAACTCGCCGCGTCCCCACCTCGATAGGCTGTCACCCTAGAACCGGGTGCACCTACCGATGGCGGCGGCGCGCCAAATGCCGCAGCGCGCGACTGTAATGCCGTTTACATTACCGATTGCCATCGCTGCCCGATCGGGCGTATTCTTTCACAGGTGAGGTGAAAGCATGCCCACGGGTTCCCTCGGAAGAGTTTTTCGCGCGCTCAGTGCGCTCTTTGTTGCAGGGCTGACATTCGGCCTGGGCTGCAGCGGCGTTGGTGGGGACCAGGCGCCGCCGGTCGTGGGCGTCGCGCCGCGGGCCGCGACGAATGCGGCCAACGCGATGAACGCGATGAACGCGATGAACGCGATGAACGCGATGAACGCGATGAACGCGATGAACGCGATGAACGCGATGAACGCGATGAACGCGATGAACGCGATGAACGCGATGAACGCGATGAACGCGATGAACGCGATGAACGCGATGAACGCGATGAACGCGATGAACGCGATGAACAGCGTCACGACGGGCACCCCGCTCGACGTCGGCACGCTGCGCATCCCCTCGACCACGCTGACCGACCTCGGCCGCTACACGCTGGCGCAGACCGAGCTGCTCTGCCCCGCGACGCGCATCCCGCATACCTTCGACCAGGGCACCCCGGGCGATCCCAGCGACGATATCGCGGCGCACCTCACCCTGCCGCGCTGGCTGGTGCTCAAACAACAGTTCGAGCGCGTGCGCGTCGCCTGCGCCACGCCGGTGCCTGGCACCTGCGGCAACGGCGTCGTCGATAGCGGCGAGCAGTGCGACACCGGCATTCCGCTCGGCGAGCCGAACGCCTGCGAGACCGTCACGGTCGCCATCGACGAGGACCTCGACGGCAACGGCACCCCCGAGACGAGCGTGACCTACGAGGTCTTCTCCGGCATCGGCCTGGCCTGCGCCGACCGCGCCTACCGCCCCTTCCTGCTACACCCCACCACCGGCCCCGAGGCCACCTCCAGCCCGGAGACCTTCAATACCTTCTTCCGCTACCTCTGCCTGCAGAGCTGGGACGAGGCCCAGGGCCAGGCCGTCTACCGCTGCGGCAAGGGCCTGCTCGCCGCCGGCGTCTCCGGCTACGCCGTCCGCGAGGGCACCCTCTCGGCGCGCCCGATCTACCTCTCGTCCCTCACCTGGGGCGACAACGGCGGCAACGTCTGGAACCGCCACTGGCAGTTCCGCGAGCACCACATCGGCTCGATCCCCGAGCCCATCCCCGCCGGGCAGCAGATCGGCTACGCGCTCGACGCCGCCTGGGGCCTCAACCCGCGCGAGGAGCACGAGGGCGGCGGCAGCAAGGAGCCCGACTACCTCGCGGCCCTCGCGCTCAAGACCGCGACCAACCGCAGCGGCGTGACCGTCAGCCCCTACAACCGCGCCAACGTCACCGGCGGCCTGGGCTTCGACGCTCGCGAGCTGAACCAATGCGAGCCCGGCTATCACAGCGTCCCCGACCTCGCCTCCACCGGCGCCCTCGAGCAAGGCATGTTGCTCAACCTCAGCGTCGCCGGCTGGTACCAGGACGGCTGCACCTGGTCGCGTGACTGGGGCCTCCCCACGCTGCCCACGCAGCAAGTGGGGGGCTGCCAGGTCTTCGACATCGGAGCGGGCGCCCTGCAGACCCGCATGGGCCTCAACCTCGGCGACGCCACTCCGCGCCGCTGCCCCAGCTTCGCCACCTGCGAGCCTGGCAAGAGCTGCTGCATGGGCCGCTTCGCGCTCGGCTACGACAGTAGCTGCGCCGCGAAGTCCGACGGCACCCTGTGGTGCTTCGGTGACAACGTCTACGGCCAGCTCGGGCGCGGCGTCATCGACGGCGGCAGCTCGATGGCCCGACCCGTGCTCTGGCAGAAGCCCGCGAATCCCACCGAGATCGAGACCTTCCCTGGCGTGCTCGACGTCTTCGTCGGTAACGCGGGTGCCTGCGCCCGTCGCAACGATGGACGTATCTACTGCTGGGGCAAGAACGACCTCGGGCAGATCGGCGACGGCACCACCATCACGCGCCTCTATCCCGTCGCCGTGACCGGGCTGGGCACCAGCTTTGCGGTCGAGCAGGGCGCCGCCGGCGCCTCCTCCCGCTGCGTGCGGCGCACCGACGGGACGGTGTGGTGCTGGGGCGGCAACGCCAACGGCGAGCTGGGCGACGGCACGACCATCACGCGCCCGAACCCCGTGGCCCTCACGACGCTCGGCACGACGACGGCCGAGCTTCGCCTGGGGTGGTCCCATGGCTGTGCGCGGCGCCTCGACGGCAGGCTGTGGTGCTGGGGCGCCAACACCTATGGGCAGCTCGGCGACGGCACCACGCTGTCACGCTCGACGCCCGCGGCCGTCACGGCGCTAGGCACCGCGCTGCTGGTCACCCATGTCTCGCTGGGCGTCACCCAGACCTGCGTGCGGCTCGCCAACGGCACCGTGTCGTGTTGGGGCAGGAACATTTCCGGCCAACTCGGCGACGGGACCACCATCGACCGCACGAGCCCCGTGCCCGTCACGGCGCTCGGCACGACGGTGGTCGAGCTGGCGGCGGGCGGTTCCCATACCTGTGCTCGGCATGGCACCGGCAGCGTGTCCTGCTGGGGCCGGGGCGATTGGGGCCAGGTGGGCGACGGCATGCAGGTCGCCCGCTGGCTCCCCGTCACTATCACCGGGCTGGGGCTGGCGGCAGCCGAGCTCGCCGCCGGGACAGATCATAGCTGCGCGCGGCGTCTCGACGGCAGCCTGTGGTGTTGGGGGAGCAACTGGAAGGGTCAGCTGGGCAACGGCACTGCGCTCGACGCCCTGAGCCCGGCCCTCTCGCTGTCGCTGCGCTGCCACTGCGGTGACGCGGTGTGTAGCCGCTCCGAGACGGCGGCCAGCTGTCCCGCCGACTGTCGCGGAGAGAGTCATGGCGACAAGAGGTGCACCGGCGCAGAGACCGAGGGGACCCACCCGGGCGACTGCCAGCGGGTGGCCTACGATCAGCTCGCGGGCGGTCGCGGCCATTATTGCGCGCGGCGTCCCGACGGCAGCTTGTGGTGCTGGGGCGATAACAGGAACGGGCAACTCGGCGACGGCACGACGCTCTCGCGCTTCGCTCCGGTGAAGATCACAGCGCTCGGCACGGCCGTCAGCAACTTCGCCCTGGGTAGCGACCACAGCTGCGCGCGCCTGACCGACGGGACCACCAAGTGCTGGGGCGATAACCGGCGCGGCCAGCTCGGCGACAACACCAGCGTCAGCAAGCTGAGCCCCGTGACCATCACCGCGCTGGGCACGGCGACGGTCAGCCTCGGTCTGGGCTACCAGCACAGCTGCGCCGTGATGGCCGACAAGAGGCTGCGCTGCTGGGGCGAAAACCAAAGCGGCAGGATAGGCGATGGCACCACCATCCCCCGCCGCCTCCCCGTCCAGGTCACCACGCTCGGCACCCAGGCGGCCCAGGTGACCGCAGGCATGATGCACACCTGCGCGCGCCTCACGACCAACGCCCTGAGGTGCTGGGGCCGCAGCGAGTACGGCCAGCTGGGCGATGGCTCGACGGCCATACGTAGTCGCCCGGTCGCGATCACCGCGCTCGGCACCGTCGCCACGGCGGTCGCCGCCGGCGACTACCACACCTGTGCAACGACGACCGACGGCAAGCTCTACTGCTGGGGGAAGAACGAGAACGGCGAGGTTGGCGACGGCTCGACGACGCTGCGCAAGCTCCCGGTTGCGGTCACGGCGCTGGGCACGACGACGGTGGCGGTCGCAACCGGCGGGCGCGCCACTTGCGCGCGGCTCGAGAACACCAGTGTCTCCTGCTGGGGACACAACAGCAGCGGCGCGCTCGGCGACGGCACTAGCGTCACCCGCTGGCTCCCGGCGCCCGTGGCCACGCTGAGCGCCGTCAGCGCCATCGCCGCCGGCGATGGGCATCACTGCGCGCTGCGCAGCGACGGCAGCCTCTGGTGTTGGGGTGGCAGCGTCTTTGGCGCCCTCGGCGCGCTCGTCGGCCGGGCCTGGACACCGGTCGAACAGTCCCGCTGCGGCGATGGGACCTGCGCCTACGATGAGGCCGCGAACGGCTGGTGCAGCGCCGACTGCGCGACCACCTGCGGTGACTGCGTCTGCGACGGGGTGCTCGAGGACGCCACGAGTTGCCCTGCGGACTGCGTACCGGGCGGGACCTGCGCGGCGAGCGCCTGCGGCAATGCGCGCTGCGAGGCCGATGAGACCTGTGCGCTGTGCCCGGGCGACTGCGGCACCTGCTACACGACCTGCGGCAAGAACGGCTGCGAGCCGGGGGAGACCTGCACGAGCTGTCCCGGCGACTGCGGGGCCTGCGCGGCGCCGGTCTGCGGCAATGCGAGCTGCGATGCGGGCGAGAGCTGCGGCTCGTGCCCGGGGGACTGCGGCGCGTGCAGTGGCACGGCCTGGGGCGAACCGGCGGGGGCCATCAGCGCGAGCTTGCAGGCGGTGACCTTCCCCGTGAACACCACCCTGGGCTTCGCCGCGGGCAGCAACGGCACGCTGCTCAAGAGCACGGACAGCGGGGCGAGCTGGGCGGCGCTGAGCACGGGCACGGCGGCCACGCTGCGGGCGCTGGCCTTCGTCGACGCGCAGACGGGCCTGGCGGCGGGCGATGGCGGCGTGCTGCTCAAGACCACCAATGGCGGCACGAGCTGGACGGCGCTGACCTCGGGCACCACGGCCGCACTGCGGGCGCTGGCGCTGCTCGACGGGCTGACGGGCTTCGCCGCGGGCGACGGCGGCGTGCTGCTCAAGACGACCAATGGCGGCACAAACTGGACGGCGCTCACCTCAGGCACGGCGGCGGCGCTCCGGGCGCTGCGCTTCGTCGACGCGCAGACGGGCTTCGCGGCCGGCGACGGGGGCACCATCCTCAAGACCAGCAGCGGCGGCACGAGCTGGTCCTCGCTGACCTCCGGCACGGCGGCCGCGCTGCGGGCGCTGGCCTTCGTCGATGCGCAGACGGGCTACGCGGCCGGCGACAACGGCACCATCCTCAAGACCACCAACGGCGGCACGAGCTGGAGCACGCAGACCACCGGCGTGCACGGCGCCCTCTACGCGCTGGCCTTCCCGCTCGGCGCGCTGCACGGCACGGCGGTCGGCGAGGGCGGCCTGGTGCTGCGTACGACCAACGGCGGCGCCTCGTGGACCCAGGAGAGCTCAGGCACCTCGGAGACGCTGCTGGCGGTGACCATGCCGGCCGACTGGACGATGGGCGTGGCGGTCGGCGCCAGCGGCACGGTCGTGCGGCGCATCCCGCCCTGGGAGCCCTCGATCCTCTACGACACCGAGGTCGCCAGCCTGGCGCCGCCGACGATCATCCCCAGCGCGGTGATGAGCCAGCGCGTGGCCTTCGCCGGCAACAACAGCGGCTGGCTCTATGCGCTCAGCCCCACCGCGCGCGTGCCGCGCTATACGCCGGCGCGCCTGGCCGACGCGGTGCAGGGCCGCAGCCCCGTCGGTCAACTGCCGGGCGAGAGCTTCCCGACCCTCTACGCCGCCACGGCCGCGGGTCTGGGCTACGCCCTCAACGCCAACACCGGCGCGCTGCGCTGGACCACGGACGGCGACAGCAGCCTGGCCGGGAATCAGCCCTTGGGCGCGGCGCTGGTCGCGGCCCCGGTCGTCTCACCGACGCGCAACCTGGCCTTCTTCGCCACGCGCAACCTCAGCGGCGCGCAGAACCGCCTCTTCGCCTTCGACGCCAAGAGCGGCGCCTGTCGCTGGGTGCTCAACGGCAGCTGCGCCGGCGCCACCGGCGCGCTGAACCTGGGCCAGATCAGCGGCAGCCCGATCCACGACGCGACCGCCCGCAAGCTCTTCCTCACCAGCACCAGCCTCAGCGGCGGCGGCACGGTCTGGGCGGTGGACGCGGGCGACGCCACGCCCGGCACCGTGAGCTGGAGCCGCAACCTCGGCGACAGCGACGCCTCGCCGACCTTGGCCGAGACCACGCGCACCAGCCTCTACGTCGGCACCAACAGCGGCCGCCTCCACCGCGTGCGTACGAGCGACGGCGTGAGCTGCTGGAGCACGACCGGCAGCGGCTGCACCAGTCTTCGGCGGCAGCGAGCAGGCCTTCTGCACCGCCACCGACGCGCTCGGCACCGCCTGCGCCGCCGGCAGCGCCATCGCCTCCGGCGTCGTCGTGCTCTGGAGCGGCAGCCACCTCGGCCGCCTGCTCTTCGCCACCGCCGACGGCCACCTGCGCCTGCTCAACGCCGACGGCTCGCTGGTCTGGAAGACCGCCAGCCCGATCCCCGGCGCCAGCCTGCCCCTGGCCATCCCCGAGCGCGACAGCCTCTTCGTCGGCGCCACCGACGGCAAGCTCCGCGAGCTCAGCCTCACCACCGGCGCGGTGCTCAGCACCCAGACCGTCGGCCCCGGCACCGCCGCGGTGGGCAGCCCGACCTACGACACGCGCGCCAACATGCTCTACGTCGGGACCTCCACGGGCGTCCTCTACCGCTACAACCTGTCGCCCTAGAACCTGCTGCGCGGCCCGGGGGCGGCGTCGCGGCTCCGTTCCGGTGCTGCTCACATACCCGCCCGTATGCTGCGCTCCGGTACTCGCCGCTCCTTGCCCGCGGGCCGCTCGCGACGGTTCTAGGGCAGCTGCGTTCAGGGGCCTACGTCACCTGCTGCGCAGCCCCGCGGGCCGAGCGCCGAGCGCCGAGCACGCCGTAGCTCTTCAGCTTGCGGTAGAGCGTTGCCGAGCCGATGCGTAGCTGCTCGGCGGTACGGGTCTGGTTGCCACCGTTCAGCTCGAGCGCCGCCAGGATGTACTCCTTCTCGATCTCCTCGAGCGGCCGCACCGCGCCGTCGGTGACCGTCGGCCTGGGGGTCGCCTGGCGCACCTCCTCGGGCAGATCCTCGAGCTCCACGCGAGTCCCGCGCGCGAGCGCCACCGCACGCTCCATCGCGTTGGAGAGCTCGCGCACGTTGCCCGGCCACTGATGGCGCAGGAGCTGGTCCGCGGCGCTCGGCGCCAGGCCCGCAAGCTTGCGCTTCATCCCGAGCGCCGACTCGGCGAGCAGCACCCGCGCGAGCGGCAGAATGTCATCCCTGCGCTCGCGCAAGGCCGGCACGCGCAGCTCCACGACCTTCAACCGGTAATAGAGGTCTTGCCGAAAGGCGCCGCCAGCGACCCCATGCGCGAGGTCGCGATTGGTCGCCGCCAGCACGCGCACATCAACGCGCCTATTCTTGTTCTCGCCGACGCGCCGGACCTCGCGCTCCTGCAGCGCACGCAGCAGCTTGACCTGCATCCCGGGCGACACCTCACCCACCTCGTCCAGCAGCAGCGTCCCGCAGTTGGCCGCCTCGAAGAGCCCCGGTCGGTCCTGCGTCGCGCCGGTGAACGCGCCCCGCGCGTGGCCGAAGAGCTCACTTTCGAGCAGGGACTCCGTGACGGCGCCGCAGTTGAAGGCGATGAAGGGCCCGGTCGCGCGCGTGGACTCCTCGTGCACGAGCCGCGCGATCCGTTCCTTGCCCGCTCCGCTCTCCCCGGTGATCAGCACGGTGGAATCGACCTTGGCCACGCGACGGGCCAGGTCCAGCAGCTGGACCATCGGCGGGCTCTTGGCGACGATGCCCAGCGGCTCCGCCACATCACGGGCGACGCGCACCAGCGCCCGCTGGTGCGTGCGCAGCTTGCGCTCGGCGAGCTTCAGCGTCTCGATCACCCGCTGAAGCGAGACCTCCAGGCACTCCGTGAGGCGGGTCGGCGCGAAGAAGCGCAGCTCCTCGGCGCGCTCGTCACCCCACTCCTCGCGGGTGCGGCCGAAGAGGTGGCACGCCGCGTCGCCCTTGCCGATGCAGCGATCTTCGAGCACGTAGATCTCTCGGCCGGCGATCCGGCTGAGATAACCACTGGTGAGCCCGCAAATGGTCCAGCACATCGGCGCATCGGCACGACCGAAGTGCAGCAGATGCTGCTCCGCCTCGTAGGAGGCGACGATCATCACACCCTGCTTGGCGAGAGGACCCACGCCGCCCGCCTCGACGCGGAAGAGCCCCTCGAGGGCGTGTATGCGCGTGCCCGCCCGTACCCAGTCCTCGTCGCTCTCCCACTTGAACTCGGCCTTCATCGCCTCCGCCATGCGCCAGCCGTGGGCGAAGCCGAACTGGGTGAGCACGGTGCGCGCGGCCGTCAGGCCGAAGTTCTCGACGAGGTACTTGCGCAACAGCCCCATCGCCACGGCATCCACCAGCAGCGCACGCTGTCCCGCGAAGCGAATCAGGCCGCCCTCGGGGTCCAGCTCGAGCAGCTCCTCGTGGTCGAGATCGTCAACGCGCATGGCCTGCCCCGTTCCGTCGAATTGATGGCCAAGGTACGTCATCTTGACCGCTCCGATCACCACCGAAGATCAACCATTCCGCTAAGCCCTCGTGTTGATGAGCTTCCTTCGTTTGGCCCGCAAGCTGCTCTACCGCGTTGACGCAATGTAGGGAGTTCCACTACCGGAGCTCTCGCGTGACGCGCGCGGGGCGCGCCATACCCAGGGTGGCCGCGGGAGGCCGGGGCACCCCCGACAGGACCGACGAGGGCTCGGCCCACCGAGCCGCGTGACACACGTCGAACCCGTAGGAGCAGCTTCACATGAGGAAATCACCAGAGCACTGCAAGCGGCAAACGAGCCCGAGTGCTGGACCGCGCGCCCACTTCGCGCGTGCGGTCCAGCGCCTGACCCTCCTCGTCTTGGGCTCGGCGCTGGCAAGCGGCTGTGCCGCAGCGGAGGGCCAGTCGACCACCGCGCCCAAGGCGCGCACGCCCGCGGCAGTCGCAAGCGCGACGGGCGCAAGCTCCACTAAGGCCAGGACAGGCACGCCCGCGGCAGCAGGTCAGCCGCGTGACCCCACCTACGCGCAGAAGCAAGCGCTGGTGGGGGACATGGGCCGTCGGCTGGTCGAGCTCCAGCGGGAGATCGACCAGCTCTCAGCGCAGGTCGACAGGTCACGCGCCGCTGCCCGCGCCGACGCCAAGGCGAAGCTCGCGATCGTGCGCCAGCAATGGACTCGCGCGAAGGAGCAGCTCGACCAGGCGGCCAAGGCCACCGACACCACCTGGGAAACCGTGAAGCGCGGCGTCAGGAAGTCCTACGCCGAGCTGCAGGACTCGTTCGAAGAGACCCGTCAGTGGCTGAGTGACAAGATCGAGCCGGCGTCAAAACCACCCGCGGCGAGGCCACGCAGCTCGGGCCGTAACGCCAAAAGCAAGGAGTGAAGTGCCATGCCACTGCTTCAAATCATCATTCTTCTGATCGTCGTCGGGGTGCTGCTGTGGCTCGCGAACACCTACATCCCGATGGACGGCAAGATCAAGAAGATCCTGAATGTCGTGGTCGTGGTCGCAGTCGTTCTATGGCTGCTCAGCGTCTTTGGCATCTTTAGCGGATTCTCGACGATTAGGGTGGGACGATAGCGCTCCAGCGTGGCGCGCCGAAGGGAGACTCAGATGGAATTCACCCAGGCACATGTTGGCAAAATGGAGGCGCAGCTCAAGCGCTGGGGGTCGCAGCTCGATGGGCTCGTGGCCAAGGCGCACGACGCCGGCACGGAGGCCAAGGACGACTACCGCCAAGCGGTCGCCGAGCTGAAAGCGAAGCATCAGGCGGCGCAGGCGAAGCTCGACGAGCTACGGACAGCCGGCACCGACAAGTGGGATGGCTTCAAGACCGGCGTGGAGAGCGCCTGGAGCGAACTTGAGGCTGCCTTCAAGAAGCTAAGGCATTAGGCGTTAGCGAAAGCCGTAGCCAGGAGAGGTGCAATCATGCTGTGGACCATCGCCGTCATCTTTCTGCTGCTGTGGGGGCTTGGCTTGATCACCTCCTACACCCTAGGAGGGTTCATCCACCTGCTGCTCGTGCTAGCGGTCGTGGTGGTGCTCGTCCGGATCATCCAGGGCCGGCGCGTTACCGGCTGATGGGGGCGCGCCGCGTTGGTCGCCGAGGGGCGTGGCGCGATCTCGTTCGCGCCTCGAAGGGAGGACCTCTTGCAGCTTGACGAGAAGCACCGACCGGCGGCGGAGCTCCGCAAGGTCGCGATCCTGGGCAATCATCTGCCGCGGCAGTGCGGCATCGCGACCTTCACCGCCGACCTGAGCGAGGCGCTGAGCGCCGCCCGCCCCGCGCTCGAGTGTGTCGTGCTGGCGATGAATGAGCCTGGCCGGCGCCACGCCTATCCCGAGCGGGTGCGCTTCGAGATCGCGGCGGCCGACCTCACCTCCTATCAGCGCGCGGCGGACTTCCTCAACGTCAACGGCGTGGACCTCGTCTCCGTCCAGCACGAGTACGGCATCTTCGGCGGCAAGGCGGGCAAGCACGTGCTGACGTTGCTGCGTGAGCTGCGCATGCCCTGCGTGACCACGCTGCACACGATCCTCGCCGCGCCGGATCCCCTGCAGCGGCTCGCGATGGATGAGCTCACGCAGCTCTCCGAGCGCCTGGTCGTGATGAGCGTCGAGGGTGGCGCCCTGCTGCGCTCGGTTCATGGCGTGCCCGCCGAGAAGATCGACGTCATCCCGCACGGGATTCCAGAGATCCTCCTCACCCGCCACGGCAAGCATCAGCTCGGGGTCGAGGGCAAGGCGGTGATTCTGACCTTCGGCTTGCTGTCGCCGGACAAGGGCATCGAATACGTCATCGACGCGCTGCCGGCGATCCTCGCGCGGCACCCCGAGACGGTCTACGTGGTCACCGGCGCCACCCATCCGCAGATCATGGAACGCCAGGGCGAGACCTACCGCCTGATGCTGGAGGCGCGCGCGAAGCGGCTCGGCGTGGCCTCCAGCCTGATCTTTCATAATCGCTTCGTCAGTAAGACGGAGCTGGCCGAGTTCCTCTCCGCCGCCGACCTCTACATCACGCCCTATCTCAAGCCGGAGCAGATTACCTCGGGCACGCTGGCCTACGCCGTCGGCGCCGGCAAGGCGGTGATCTCGACGCCCTATTCGTACGCGCGCGAGCTGCTCGCCGACGGACGCGGGGTGCTCGTGCCGTGGAGAGACCCGGGGGCCATCGCACGCGCGGTGGTCGAGCTGCTCGGCGACGACGCCAAGCGCCACGCGCTGCGCGAGCGCGCCGCGGCCTACGGTCGCAGCATGCTCTGGCCGCAGGTCGCTCAGTCCTATCTCAGGAGCTTCGAGCAGGCTGCCGCCGAGCACACCGCGCGGCGGCGCACGGTGTTTCGTGCGAAGACCCTCGCCGAGCGGCCGCTCGAGTTGCCCGAGGTCAAGCTCGACCACCTGAGCCTGCTGAGCGATCAGACGGGGATCTTGCAGCACGCCGCCTTCAGCGTGCCGCGCTACGATGATGGCTATTGCCTGGATGACAACGCCCGCGCCCTGCTGCTGACAACGCTGCTGGAGGAGGCGGGCACCGACGACGCCCGGGGCGTGCGCACGCTGGCCGCGCGCTTTCTGGCCTTCGTCAACCATGCCTTCGATCCGCGCCAACGCCGCTTCAAGAACTTCCTCTCGTACGCGCGCCAGTGGACCGAGGCGTGCGGCTCGGAGGACTGCCACGGACGGGCGCTGTGGGCGCTCGGCACGGTCATCGGCCACTCGGATGATCCCGGGCGGCGCAGCCTCGCCGACGCGCTCTTTCATGCGGCGCTGCCGGCGGTTGTTGACTTCAGCAGCCCGCGCGCCTGGGCCTACACGCTGCTGGGCATCGACGGCTACCTGCATGCGTTCCAGGGCGAGCGCGGGGTGCAGGCCCTTCGCCGCCAGCTCGCCGAGCGGCTGCTTGAGCTGTTTCAGCGCGCGAGCAGCCCCGACTGGCCCTGGTTCGAGCCGCGGGCGACCTACGCCAACGCGCGGCTGTCGGAGGCGCTGCTCGTCTCGGGTTGGCGCCTCGAGCACGCCGAGATGCAGGCGGCGGCCTTGAGCTCGCTCAAATGGCTGGCGCGGGTGCAGCGCTCAACAGAGGGGTACTTCGCGCCGATCGGTGCGGATGGCTTCTACGAGCAGGGCGGGAGCAAGGCCTCCTTCGATCAGCAGCCGATCGAGGCTTGCGCCATGATCTCGGCCTGTCTGCTGGCGCAGCGCGTGACCGACGATCCCCGGTGGGGCGAGGAAGCGCGCCGCGCCTTCGACTGGTTTCTCGGGCAAAACCAGCTGCAGCAGCCGCTCTACGACGCCGCCACCGGCGCCTGTCGCGACGGCCTGCATGCCGACCGCCCGAACGAGAACCGGGGCGCCGAGTCGACGCTCTCGTTTCTTTTGGCGCTGCTCGAAATGCGCTCGGCGGAGCATTCCGCCCGTTGGGATCGCGCGGACACCCTGACCGCAAGACGGGAGACGACCACCCCATGAGCTCCAACACGAAGGCCAACGGCTATGAACAGCTGCTGCATCGGCACAGCGCGAATCCGATTCTGAGCGCTGCGGACTGGCCTTACCCGGTGCACACCGTCTTCAACGCGGGCGCGACCCGCCTACGCGACGGGACGACCCTGCTGCTGTGCCGAGTCGAGGATCGACGCGGCCTCTCGCACCTGTGCGCGGCGCGGTCGGCGAACGGGGTGGACGGGTGGGTGGTCGACGCCGAGCCCACGCTTTGGCCTGATCCAGAGCATTATCCCGAGGAACTCTGGGGCATCGAGGACCCTCGCATCACCTATGTCGAGGAGCTTGGACGCTACGTGGTCGCCTACACGGCCTTCACCAGGGGAGGCCCCGGCGTGGCCCTGGCGCTGACGGAGGACTTCCGCACCTTCGAGCGCTACGGCCTGATCATGCAGCCCGACGACAAGGATGCGGCCCTGCTGCCGCGGCGGATCGACGGCAACTTCGCCCTCGTGCACCGCCCGATGACCGACTCCGGGGCGCACATCTGGATCTCGTTCTCGCCCGACCTGCGCAACTGGGGCAGTCACAAACTGCTGCTGCCGGCACGCAAGGGCGGGTGGTGGGACGCCAACAAGGTCGGGCTCTCGCCGCCGCTGATCGAGACCTCGCGCGGCTGGCTGATGCTCTATCACGGCGTGCGGCACAACGCGTCGGGAGCGCTCTACCGGATCGGTGTGGCGCTGTTCGCGCTCGACAAGCCCGAGCACTGCCTCTTGCGCGGCGATTCGTGGATCTTCGGCCCCGAGGCATCCTACGAGTGCGAGGGCGACGTGGGCAACGTCGTCTTCCCCTGCGGCTTCACGCTCGGCGCCGACCAGGACACGCTGCACCTTTATTACGGCGCGGCGGATAGCAGCGTGGCGCTCGCCACCGGGAGCGTGCGCGAGCTGCTGCACTGGCTCGATGGCCATGGCTTGGCCTAGGAGCGAAGGGGGGTTGGCAGCGGGCAACGGGAGGACGGGGTAGGCCGAACGCCACAGGGGCAGGAGGAGAGGCGGGCGGATGATCACGCTGCGCAGGGCCGACGAGCGACGCTTCGAGCGCCACGGCAAACAGGAGGTGTGGCGCACCTTCGATGCCTCGGCTGCGGCGGACCCGCTGGCCCACGGCTTCGGCGCCCTCGAGGGCCTCCACGAGCTCCGGCTCCAGCCGGGAGCGAAACAGGCGCGGCGACCAGCGGCCGCTCACGAGGGGGAGATCGTCACCTACGTGCGCGAAGGCGCGCTGGCCTATGAGGACTCGCTGGGCCGCTCGGGCGTGATCCAGGCCGGGGAGTTCCAGCGCCTGACCGCCGGACGCGGTCTGCGCCACCACGAGGCGAACGCCTCGCGCAGTGACAGCGCGCAGGTGCTTCAGCTCTGCTTGCGGCCCGGAGCCGGAGCGGCGACACGCGTGGGTGGGCACGAGCACAGGCGCTTCAGCGCCGCCGAGCGTCGGGGTGAACTGTGCGTGGTCGCGTCGCCCGACGCGCGGCGCGGATCGCTGCGCCTCGACCTGAACGCCGTGCTCTGCTCGGCGCTGCTCGATCGTGGGCAGCACGTGGCCCATGAGCTCGTACCGGGGCGCGGCGCGTGGCTCCACCTCGTGGCCGGCGAGGTCACGCTCGGCGACACGGTGCTGACTGCCGGGGACGGCGCCGGCGTGACGGGCGAGCGCGCGGTGTCGCTGACGGCGCGAGCGGCGTCCGAGATCCTGCTGCTCGACGTGGACGAGCCGCGCGGCTTCTAGGCCGGCTGGCCCCCCAAAAGGGCGCGGCTGAACGAGACGAGCTGGGCTCGAGGGTTTTCGTCGGGCCCTGGGCCGAAAAATGCGCTAGGCTGCGCCCCACGAGATGACATCCTCCTCCCCACCAGACGCGGCGGCTACCATGGCCACCGTCAAGAACGTGCCCGAGCCGCGGCCGCCGGCCGGCCCGACGCCCAGCGCCGGGGAGGGTGGCGGCAAGTTCAAGTTCGCCAGCGATACGGCGGGATTTCAGGCGGAGGTCCGACGCCGGGTGCTCGCGTATTTCGAGCGCAGCGGGCTTGCGCAGGGGGCGGATGCCCGGATGGTCGTCAAGTCGGTCGTGCTCCTGCTGTGGTTCGCCGCGTCCTATGTCGGGCTGGTCTTCGCCGCGCAGACCGCGGGACAGGCGGCGCTGCTGTCGATCTCGCTCGCGCTGGCGATGGCGGGCATCAGCTTCGCCGTCCAACACGATGGCAACCACGGGGCCTACTCCAAGCACGCCCCGATCAACCGCCTAATGGGGCTGACGCTCGACCTGCTCGGCGCGAGCTCGTACATCTGGCAGTGGAAGCACAACATCGCGCATCACACCTACACCGGGCTGAACGGCGCGGACTTTGACATCGACGTGCCCTTCGGGCGCTTGACCGCGGCGCAGCCCCACCGGCCCATGCACCGCTTCCAGCACCTCTACCTCTGGCCGATCTACGGCCTCTTCGTCGCCAACTGGCAGCTCTATCAGGACTTCCGCCAGCTGGCCGAGGCGCGCATCGCCAACAGCCGCTTCCCGCGACCGCGCGGCTGGCGAATGGTGGAGTTTTGGGCGGGCAAGGTGATCTTCTTCGGCTGGGCCTTCGCGCTGCCGATGTGCCTTCATCCCTGGTGGGTCGTGCTGCTCGGCTATGCGGTGACCTCCGTGGTGCTCAGCTTCGTCTTGGTGCTCATCTTCCAGCTCGCGCACAGCGTCGAGGAAGCGGCGCTGCCGCCGCTCGCAGCGGGCTCGCAGCAGGTGCCCCGACCCTGGGCCGTGCACCAGGTCAACGCGACGGTCGATTTCGCGCGCAACAACCGCCTGCTCTGCTGGTACGTCGGCGGCCTCAACTTCCAGATCGAGCACCACCTCTTTCCTCGCATCTGCCACGTCCACTACCCGCAGATCGCGCCGATCGTGCAGCAGACCTGCGCCGAGTTCGGCGTGCGCTACTCTGCCCACGAGAGCCTCCTGGCCGCCCTCGCCTCGCATGCGCGCTGGCTGCGGCGCATGGGCCGCCCGCCGCTCGCGGAGGCAACCGCGTCGAGCGGCTCACCAGGCGGCGCGGCGTAGCTCGAGCGTGGCCACCTCGTCGGCGGAGCCGGCCAGGGGCGCCTCGATCCGCGCGGCTACGCGGCCACCGGCGGGCACCGCGGCGATCCGCACCTGCGGCGGCCCGGTGAAGCTCGCGCCTCGCGCGCCCTGGAGCTCGGCGCCCACCACCAGGTCGCGGAGCAGGCGCGGGCTGCGATTCTCGACGCTGAAGCTGATCACGAGCTTGCCGTCCTCGCGCGCGGTCCGCGTCTCCACGAAGGCGACGAAGGGCTCGATCTCGCTCAGGGCCGCCAGCGTCCGCTCGGCCCGTGGCTGCAACAGCAGCTCGCCCTGCTGCGCATCCAGGGTGACGACGAAGTGCCGCGTGAAGTTGAGGCCCAGCAGGCCGACGGCCCCGGCGCCTCCGCAGCCCTCGCAGACGCCGACGGTCAGGCCGCCCGCGACCCGGGCCGCGCCGATGGCCGCGCCCTCGATCACGGCCAGCGAGCGTCGCACGCGCCCGCCGGCTGTATCGGTGTCGCTCGCCACCGGGCTCGGCGCCACGCCGAGGCGCCGCAGCGTCGCCGCGTCGAGCGTGGTGAAGGTCGCCCCGGTGTCGAAGACCAGCTTCGCCGCGAGCGCGCCCCGCGGCCCGCTGAGCTGCACGGGCACGACGATCGCGTCGCCGCGCTGCTCGATCTTGATGCGCACGCTCGCCGCCGCGGCCCCGCCACCCGCGACGGGGCCCGCGCCCGGCTCCGGATCGTCGTCGTCCTGGGCCTCGTCGCCCATCGCGCCCACCCCCGCCCGCGGGCTGAGCAGCGCTCGCCCGCCGCCAGCGGGTCGTCGCCGCGCCGCTCAGTCGCGGGTCAGCGCCCGCGTCGAGGCCATCGAGCCTGACCCGGGGTCGCTGAGCTCGGGCATCCGCCAGCTCCGCACCAGCCACAGCGCCGTCAACAAGAGCCCGGCCAGCACGCCGAGCTCGACGACGGCCGCCAGCCGCGCGCGCCGGGCCGCGCGACGCGCCTGCTCCAGGGCCGCGAGCTCCTCTTCACTGCGATGGGGCGAGCTCGGATCGAGCTCGGCGAGTGGCAGCGCCTTGGGCCGCACCTTGACCGCGCCGTAGAGGTCCGTCAGGGCGTCGTCGCGCGGATCGGCGCTCGGCGGCGCCGAGGCGGGGGTCGGCGCCGCGCTCGCGGGCACCACGGGGCCAGCGGCAGGCCAACGCCAGCAGCTGATCGAGGTCTGGCGGTGCGCCGGCCCCAGCTCGGCGGCGTCTCTCGGGAAGGCCGCTCGCTGGTCGCGCCATCCTGGCCCCGTTCGATACCCGGGGGCCCGCGCCGGGGCCCCCCCCCCGGGGGGGGGGGAAAAAAAACAACGTTGGGCCGCCGATCCATCGCGTCCGCCCGCGTCGCCTCCTCGGTTTACCCCAGGTAGACCTTCGTCGTCGCTCCTTGCCGGCCGCGCGCCTCGGCAGCCACAGTCGACCGATTTGTTTTGTCACGAGCCCTTAGGCCTCGCGCACGCGCCGCACCTGGGCGCCGAGCCCTCGCAGCTTGCGCTCGATGCGCTCGTAACCGCGATCGAGGTGATAGACGCGCCGCACCCGCGTCGTTGTCCCCGGCTGCGCGGCCAGCCCAGCCAGCACCAGCGCGGCCGAGGCCCGCAGATCGGAGGCCATCACCGTCGTACCCTTGAAGCGCGTCGGGCCGCGGACGATCGCCGTGCGTCCCTCGATGTGAATGCGCGCATTCATGCGCGCCAGCTCCGGCACGTGCATGAAGCGGTTCTCGAAGATCGTCTCGGTGATCACGCTCTGCCCGTCGGCCAGCGCCGCCAGCACCATGAACTGGGCCTGCAGGTCGGTGGGAAAGCCGGGATGCGGCTGCGTCACCAGCTCCATCGGCTGGTAGCGTCCGCTGCCACGCACGCGCACGCCGTCGGCCACCGGTTCCACGCTGACGCCCGCCGCGACCAGCTGCGCGATCGCGGCGGCGAGATGCTCGGGCAGGCAACCGCGCAGCACGACGTCGCCGCCCGTGACCGCCGCGGCGACCATGAAGGTGCCGGCCTCGATGCGGTCGGGCATGATCGCGTGCTCGACGGGATGCAGCTCCTCCACGCCCTCGATGCTGATCACCGCCGTGCCGGCCCCGTGCACCCGCGCGCCCATCTTGTTGAGCACGCAGGCCAGCTCCTCGACCTCGGGCTCGCGGGCGGCGTTTTCGATCGTGCTGTGGCCACGCGCCAGCGCCGCGGCCATCATCAGGTTCATCGTCCCGGTCACCGTGACCATGTCGCAGGTCATCTCGGCGCCGTGGAGGCGCCGGCAGCGCGCCTCGATGTAGCCCTCGTCGAGCGTGATCTTGGCCCCCATCCGCTCGAGGCCCTTGAGATGCTGCTCGACCGGCCTGGCGCCGATCGCGCAGCCCCCGGGCAACGAAACCCGCGCCTGCCCGAAGCGCGCCAGCAGCGGGCCGAGCACCAAGATCGACGCGCGCATCGTCCGCACCAGGTCGTAGGCGGCCTCGGGCCGCTTGAGACTGGCGGCATCGATCTGCAGCACGCGCGTGCCCGCCACCGCCGCGCCCATCGAGGCCAGCACCTCTCCCATGGTGTGCACGTCGCGCAGCACGGGCACGTTGCGCAAGGTCGTGCGCCCGCTGGCCAGGATCGCCGAGGCGATCAACGGCAGCGCCGAGTTCTTGGCGCCGCTGATCGCGACCTCACCGACCAGCGGCCGCCCGCCGCGAATGACAATCGCATCCATCGCTGGAACAACCCCGGCGCCAAAGGCGCGCAGCGAGCGCGATGCTCGCACAGGATCGGGCAATCGACCAATCCGCCAGCCCGCGCGCAGCGGTAACGCAGCGGTCGGGCCGCGCAGCAGATTTATGGACACCTCTTCAGCGCAGGCCGGGCGTCTCGCCGCTCCGCAGGCGCAGGATGGTGGAGGGCACCTCGGGCGCGATCGGCTCGGGCACGAAGTGTGGGCGCGGCGCGCTCGCGGCCGCCGCGGAGCTCGCGCTCGGACCGGGCGTCAGCGCTGTGGTCAGTTGCTGCGGCGGTGGGGCCAGAGCGGGGCCCTTGGCGGTAGCGGTCGCCGGCGGACCCTCGGGCGCCTTCGCGCTCCCGCGCTTGGGCGCGGGGCCACCGCCCTTGTGGGCTAGCCCGCGCTTCCCGTCGCTCCGCCCGCTGCGCACCGCTCGCGCGGGCAGCGCCGGTAGGCTCGGCCTGGGCAGACCGGGCGCCGGTTGCTCCACCGACGTGGCCCCGGCAGGCGGCGCGACCTTGCGACCGGTGGTCCCGCGCTCTTCGGCACTACCCGGCCGACTCGGCAACACCGCCGGTGGGGGCAAGGGGTCTTGATCTCTGGTGATCGTGAGCAGGGCCGGCAGGTCGAAGGTCAGCCCGTGGGCCCCGGGGTCGCCGCCGAGCAGGGCGACCGCGCCAAGCGCTATTGCAAGCAGGTTTCTCATCGTGTCACCCGCCCCGCCGAACCTTCGTTCAGCGCGTCAAGCTGGCTCGTCGATCTGGCTCCTCAGCAGGTCCAGCCCTTCGCGGAATGGGCCGGCATCACCCTCTGCGCCGGACCGGCGCTTGTCCCTAACTGGCTACGGTTAACCACTTCCACCGACGCGTCAAGCCCGGCGGCCTCTGCGGCGCGCAGCCAGAAAATCGCCCGGGCCGCGCGGCGGGGTAGGATGAGGCTGTCACTGTGCAGCGGCCTTTGCGGAGGGGAGCATGGGCGAGGCCTTCGTCTTCGATGTGGTCCGCACCCCACGCGGGCTCGGCAAGAGCCAGGGCGCCCTCTACACCGTGCGGCCCGTGGAGCTGCTGGCCACCGTGCTGCGCGCGCTCCCGGCGCGCAACGCGCTCGACAGCGCCCTGATCGAGGACGTGATCATCGGCTGCGTGACGCAGACCGAGGAGCAGGGCGCCTGCATCGCGCGCTGGGGCGTGCTGGAGGCCGGCTTCGACCCGCGCGTCCCGGGCGTCACGGTGCACCGCTACTGCGCATCGGGGCTCCAGGCCGTCAACCAAGCGGCGGCGCTGGTCGCCTCCGGCTACGCCGAGCTGGTCGTGGCCGGCGGCGTCGAGAGCATGTCCCGCGTGCGGATGGGCGCCGACGGAGGCGCTCAGTATGACCCCGCGCTGCAGTGGGCGGTGGGCTCGGTGCCGCAGGGCATCGCGGCCGACCTGCTGGCGACCTTGCGCGGGATCGGCCGCCACGACGTCGACGCCTTCGCGCTGCGCAGCCAGCAGCGGGCGGCGGCGGCTCGCGACGCCGGTCACTTCGCGCGCAGCCTGATCCCCGTCTGCGACGTCAACGGACTGCCGCTGCTCGAGCGCGACGAGCATCCGCGCCCGGAGACCACACTCGAGCGCTTGGCCCAGCTCAAGCCCGCCTTCGCCACGCTCGGCCGCCAGGGGGCGCTCGATGCGCTGACGCGCCGCGCGTATCCGCAGCTCGAGGCGATCGAGCACGTCCACACCGCGGGCAACGCCTCGGGCATCGTCGACGGTGCCGCGGCCGTGCTGATCGGCAGCCGCGCGCGTGGCGAGGCGCTGGGGCTGCGACCCCGCGCGCGGATCGTCAGCGCGGTCAGCGTCGGCGATGATCCCGTGCTGATGCTGTGGGGCCCGGTGCCCGCCACGCGGCTGGCGCTCGAGCGGGCCCGACTGACGCTCGACGAGATCGACCTCTTCGAGGTCAACGAGGCCTTCGCCGCCGTGCCGCTGGCCTACGCCCAAGAGTTCGGCCTCGAGCTCGATCGAATCAACGTCGATGGGGGCTCGATTGCGCTCGGCCACCCGCTGGGCGCCACGGGCGCGATGCTGCTCGGCACGCTGCTCGAGGCCCTCGAGCGCCGCGGGCTCCAGCGGGGCCTGGTCACGCTCTGCATCGGCGGCGGCATGGGCACCGCCACCATCATCGAGCGCGTCTGATGAGCGCCCTCCCGAACCCCGCCGGCGCGATCGCCCCTTCCTTCGACGCGGCGCGCGGTCTCGCGACGCTGCGGCTGACCGGCCCCGGGGCCGACAACGTGCTCGACGAGCCGCTGGCGACGGCGCTCGTCGAGGCCGTGGCCTGGGCCCACGCGCTGCCGGGGCTGCGCGGCCTGATCGTCAGCTCGGCGCACCCCGACTTCTGTCGCGGGCCCGACCCCGACCGCTGGCTCGCGACGCCCGACGCCGCGGCGCTGCTCGCACGGGTGCGCCGCGTGCAGCAGGCGCTGCGGCGGCTCGAGACCTGCGGGGTGCCGGTCGTCGCCGTGCTGGCGGGCGCGGTCAGCGACGGGGGCCTCGAGTTGGCGCTCGCCTGCCACCGGCGCGTCGCCGTCGACGACCCCCGACTGCGCCTCGAGCTGCCGGCCCTGGCCTTCGGCCTGCTGCCGGCGGCGGGGGCGACCCAGCGGCTCCCGCGCTTGCTCGGGCTCGGGCCCGCGCTCGAGCTGCTGCTGCGGCCGGCGCCGCTCGGCGGCGAGTCGGCCCGCCGCGCCGGCCTGGTGGACGCGCTCTTCGCCGACCATGAGGCCGCGCTCGCCGACGCCGCGGGCTGGCTCGCCACCCGCCCCGACCCCGCGCAGGCCTACGATCGGCCGGGCTGGGTCCTTCCGGGCCCCGCGCCTCGCTCGACCGCGGCCCGCGACCTCGTGCTCAGCGCGGCCGGCGCCCTGCACCAGCGCACGGCCGGCTCGCAGCCCGCGCCCGAGCTGCTGCTGCGCGCGATCCACGAGGGTTGCGGCCTCGTCCTCGACCGCGCGCTCGAGGTCGAGGCGCGGCTGGCGGTCAGCGCCGCCCGCAGCGCGACCACCGGGGCGCTGATTCGCACGCTGTGGCAACACCGTCGCCAGGCCGAGGCGCTGACCGGCGGCGCCGGCGGCGCTGCGGGCCAACGCGTCGGCATTCTGGGCGCGGGCCTGATGGGCGCGGGCCTGGCCTACCACTGTGCGACGCGCGGCTGCGAGGTGGTGCTGCGCGACGTCGATCCGGCGGCGCTGGACCGCGCCCGCGAGCGCTGGGCGCGGCGGAGCCCCGGCGACGGCCCGGCAGTGCCCGGGGCGCTCAGCCCCAGTGCCCACGCGGCGGCGCTGGCGCGCATCACGCTCACGTTGGCGCTCGAGCCCTTGGCGGGCTGCGCGCTGCTGATCGAGGCCGTCGATGAGGCGCTGGCGCTGAAGCAGCGCGTGTTGGCCGAGACCGAGCCCCTGCTGGCCCCCGGGGCCCTCTGGGCCAGCAACACCTCGGCGCTGCCGCTGGCCAGCATCGCGGCCCAGGCCCGCGATCCCGCGCGCGTGCTCGGGCTGCACTTCTTTTCGCCGGTCGAGCGCATGCCGCTGCTGGAGATCGTGCGCGGCGCTTTGACCTCGGAGGCCACCCTCGAGCGTGCGCTGGCCTTCGCGGGGGCGCTGGGCAAGGCCCCGATCGTCGTCGGGGACGGCTACGGCTTTTACACCACGCGCGTGTTTCTGGCGTACCTGGTCGAGGGCGCCGAGCTGGTGGCCGAGGGCCACACGCCGGCGCTCGTCGAGTGGGCCGCGCGCCACGCCGGGATGGCGGTCGGCCCGCTGCAGGTCGCCGACGAGGTTGGGCTCGCGCTGGCGCGGCAGATCCTCGCCGGGGCGCAGCAGCAGCTCGGCCGCCCGGCCGCCAGCCCGGGCACGCGCCTGCTCGCGGCGCTGGTCGAGACGGAGGGCCGCGGCGGTCGCGCCGCCGGCGCCGGCTACTACAGCTACGTCGAGGGCCAGCGGCGCGGCCTGTGGCCGGGGCTCGGCGCGCTGAGCGCGCCGGGTCGCGTCGGGCAGTCGGTCGCGCGCGACAGCGCCGCCCAGGTCGGGCAGCGCCTGCTGCTGATTCAGGGCGTCGAGGCCGTGCGCGCGCTGGCGGAGGGGATCGTGACCCACGCGCGCGACGCCGACCTCGGCGCGGTGCTGGGTCTTGGCTTCGCGCCCGGCACCGGCGGGCCCTTGGCCTATCTCGATCGACTGGGCCTACCCGCCGCCTGCGCGCGGCTCGACGCGCTGGCCGCCGTGCACGGCGCGCGCTTCGCCCCACCGCCGCTGCTGCGCGAGGCGGCCGCGCGCGGCGAGCCCTTCTACCCTGTGACGGAATAGACGCGGACCGCGCGTTCGCGGGCCGCGCGCCGCGGCCCCGCTACTCTGCGGGCCGCGGCCCGCTACTCTGCGGGGCGGCGGCGCGCGCGGCGCGCGCCCTTCTCGTGCGGCATCGGCAGCAGGTAGGGCGTGTACTGGCGCTGGTCGCTGGCCTGCAGCTCGAGGTTCGAGAGCAGCACCGCCGGGCTGGTGGTCGAAACCGGGACGACGCCCGATTCGGCCCCGCAGAAGGCGTTTTGACAGCGCGGCGTGTCGCCGACGGCGATGACGTTGCGCAGCGCGGAGAGCGGCGTGCCGACGAAGGTGATGTTGTGGATCAGGTTCTCGCGCCCGTCGGCCCAGACCTGCACCGCCAGCGAGACCTGGCCCATGAAGGCCTGGAAGTCGTAGGAGTCGGTCGCCGTCTCGCCGCCCTCGGCGTCGAGGATCATGATGCCGAAGGGCTGCTTCAGCCGCCTGATCTCGTCGAGGAAGCGCTGCTTCAGCACGGCGTGGGGTAGGCCGCCCTCGGCCTGCACCACCAGATTCGCCATGCGGCTGATCGGCCGCTCGTGGTACTCGCTGCGCGCGTGCCCGTTGCCGCCCAGGCGGCTGCGCGTCACCGGCGCACGCCCGCTGAGGAAGTCGACCAGGCGCCCCTGGTCCACCAGCACGGCGCGCCGCGCGGGCGAGCCCTCGTCATCGTAGCGGTAGTGGCCCACGGTGCGCGTGCCCGCGAAGCGCCCCGCGGTCGGATCGTCGAGCACCGTGAGAAACTCGGGCACGATGCGCTTGCCCAGGTCGCGGGCGAAGGTCTGGCCCTCGCGCGTCGAGAGCAGCCGGCTGCCCTCCAGGCGGTGCCCCAGCACCTCGTGGAAGAGGATCCCCGCCGGCCCCGGCGCCAGCAGCACCGGCCCGGCGTAGGACTTGAGCGTCGGCGCCTGACTGAGCTGCCACAGCAGGCGCACGCGCTCGCGGATCTGCGCGATGAAGGGCCGCAGGTCGGGCAGGTCCTCGAGCGCCGGCGTGACGTAGAGCACGCGCGTGGCGACGACCTCGCCCTGCGGGCTGAGCAGCCACAGGTCGCAGCTCAGCTCGCAGACGCGGCTCTGATCGATCAGGCGCGAGCCCTCGGAGTTGACGAAGAGCCGCGACACGTCGCGGATGCGGATCTCGACCCACGAGTTCTTGACCTCGGGGTACTGCTTGACCACGCGCGAGGCGCGCTCGACGTAGTCCTTCCAGTAGCCGAGGTCGGGCGGGCGCGTGCGGCGGAAGCGCTGATCGACGATCGGCTCGGCGCGCACGAACGAGGGCAGGTCGCGGTTGGCGTCGACGTAGGTGATGTGGTGCGACTTCTTGCTCAGGTACTGCCGCACGGCCTCGCGGTAGCGGCTGTCGGTGAGCTTCCACAGGTGGTACTTGAGCGCATCGACGTCGTTGCCGATCGGCATCTCGACGTGCTCGTAGCTCTCGCTCTCGCTCTCGTGGTCGTCGAGGCCGCCCTCGGTCACCTGGTCGAAGCGGTAGGAGCCGACGCGCACGTCGCAGAACACGTTCCGCGCGTTCTGCACGCTGCTCTGGTTGATGTTGCCCAGCCGGCCCCACAGCACCGTCAGGTGGATGTCGCGCAGCAGATAGCTGATGTAGCAGGGCCGTGGGTAGCCGGGCACGCGCAGGTGACGCCGCTGGCGCTCGCACTCGTCCTGCATGGCCGTGAGAAAGCGTGCTGCCGAGCGTGCGTCGAGAGCCATCGAGGAGCCACCGCCTGCGAGAGGGAGACGAAGCGACCGGCGGGCTGCGCCGCAACCCGCGCCGGGACTAGCGCTCTAGCGCACGCCAGCGAGGCTGTCCACCACACCCGGGGAATTCCCAGCCGGCGCCACGCAGCCCATCGGCGTGCGGGACGAGCGACGCGGTCGCGCTGTTGCGGGGAGCTGTACTTGATTACTCAGGTCGCGACCGGCATCGAGACCTCGCGCACGAGATCGTCGAGGAACTCGCGGCGCACGGCGTCGAGGTTGACGAAGCGCACGGCGAACTCGCCCTCGGCCCCGCCGGCGCGCCGCACCACCTCACCGTAGACGGACATCACGCGCGTCTCGTTCTCGATCACCAGCCGCAGCCGCACCTTGTGTCCGACGGGCGGCGGGGCTTCCTTGCCGCGCAGCAGCAGCCCGCCGAGGCTGAGGTTGACGGCCAGGTAGAAGCCCAGCCCCCCTTGCAGCTCGTCCTCGACCCAGGCCCCGTAGGGCAGCCGCGGGAATTGCCGGCGGTCGGCTGGATTCGGCGTCTTGGCGTGTTCGCTCGTGAGCGGCGGCCGCTCGGGGACAGAGGGTTCGCGGGCCATGCTCCGCATCATAAGAGATAGCCGCGTCGTGGTCCACAGCGAGACCACACCGCCACGACCGGGCCCACCACCGGGGCCCGCGCCCGCGGTCGCCGGCCCGACCCACGCAGAGCACGCGCCCCGCTCGACGGCCAAGAAGACGGCAAAAAAATGCGGGCCGGGTGCGCATGGTGCTGCACCCGGCCCGCGAAGCAGCCGCTGTCAAGCGCCGCTCAGCTCAGTCGATCGCGAGGCCTCGCATCGGATAGGCGTACACCGGCGGCAGGCTCAGCGGCAGTAGCGCCGTCGCCAGCGGGGTCGCCAGCGCGCCGAGCTGGGCGACGCGCACGCCCGCATCGCTGATCGCGTAGACGAAGGTGTTGGCGTCGTCGCTGGCCATCACGCTGCGGCGCACCTCCGGGTTGTAGTACGGCTGCCAGTCGTAGCGGCCCTGCGCCCGGTAGACGTCGTTCAGCGACACGGCCCCCTGCGGGGTGAAGCCCTTGTCCTTGTCGACGTGGTAGACGCGCAGCTCGCTGACGAAGCCGCCCCAGTAGCTCGCCGCGTCCGCCCCACCGACCCAGGCGTGGTAGTCGGTGTAGGGCACCGCGAGCAGGCCCTGCTCCGGGAAGAAGTTGAAGGCCTTGTGGTCCCACTGCGCCGCCGAGCTGGCGTTGGACGAGCCCACGAGCTGCAGGAAGGTCTGCCGCGGGTTCGCCATGTCGCTGACATCGAAGATCGCGAGCTGCACGCGGCGCTCGCCGCGGCCGGACTCCGGCAGGTAGGTGCCGATCGTCAGCAGGTGGTCGCTCCCCAGCGGATGGATGTAGCTCGAGAAGCCGGGCACCTTCAGCTCGCCCACCACGCGCGGCTTCGTCGGCTGCGAGAGGTCGAGCGTGAAGAGCGGGTCGACCTGGCGGAAGGTGACGACGAAGCCGCGCTTGCCGAAGAAGCGCGCGCTCTGGATCGTCTCGCCCTTGGCCAGGTCCGCGGTCTCGCCGACCACCTCCAAGGCCCCGTCCTTCGCCACGCCGAGCACGCTGACCTGGTTCGTCGTCACCGTGCGCCACGGCATCTCGGGATCGGGCGCGTTCTCGTTGACCGTGGTCGCCACCCGCAGGAAGCCCTCGTGCTCGTCCATCGAGAACTGGTTGAGGATCGTGCCGTCCACGCCACCGGAGGCGACGTAGCGCGCCCGATCGGCCTGGCGGATATCGAACTTGTGCAGGTAGCTGTGGCTCTTCTGGCCCAGCTCGGGGGTCCACCACCAATGCTGGTTCGCCAGGTAGAGCGACTCGGTCGAGGCGTAGATCTGATCGACCTCGCCGACCACGGTCGTGCGGGTGATCGCGTCGGGCTTGTCGAGGTTGAGCGTGATCACGCTGGCGAGACCGAGCCGCACCGAGACGTCGGCCGCCGCGAAGTCCTTGCAGTCGTAGCCGAGCTCGCCGATCGTGCCGTCGGCGAAGCGAACCTTGCCCTCGGGCAGCCAGTCGGCCAGGGTCGCCGCGTAGATCAGCTTCTCGTTCTCGACCTTGAGCGCCTCGCGCGCCACCTTCAGCCGCCGCTCGTATTCGGCCTGGGCGACCTCCTGCACGTTCCGCAGGTACTGCTCGTAGGTCATGCCGGCCGGCACGGGCGCGCCCGCGTCACGCGCCACGGCCACGCCGCCGTCCTTGCTCGCGGTGCTCCCGCCCTCGCCGCTGCTCGCCGGCACGGCGTAGTACTTCTCCGGGTAGCCGATCTGCGGGTACTCGACGTTCGGGTAGAACGCGACCTTCTCCGGCCAGCGCACGTCGTCGCGCAGCACCACGCGCACGGAGGCGCCGATGCTGCGGGCGTGGGCGTAGTTGCCGGGCAGATAGATTTCGCGCACCAGCCGCAGCTTCGTCAGGTCGGAGACATCGACGACCGAGATCTTCGTCGCCGTCGGCACGAAGCCGCAGCGGAAGGGCCCACCGCCCACCGCGTCCACGGCGTAGCAGGGCATCATCATGCCACCCTTCGGCGCCAGGCTCGCGTCGTCGTCGCCGGTCTTCTGGGCGACGGCCTGGTCCACCGTCGAGAAGACGACGATCAGGTTCTTGTCGCCGTGCAGCGCCATCTCGGTCGGACGGCCCTCGATCTCGAGCTCGCCCTGCCGCGCCAGGTCTTGCGGCGGCCAGCTCTTGAGCGCGTGCAGCTTGCTGCCGCTGAGCATGAAGATGCGCTTGCCGTCGTTCTTGACGAAGTCCGGCTCATCGACGCCCGCGACCTGGTTATTGGTCGCGGTGCTGGCCGTCGGGGCGGAGGCCTTGGAGCCCGAGTCGGCGCCGGCCTGCGCCGCCGTCGGGGCCAGGACCGCATCGTTCGCGAACTCCATCCCACCCCGCATCGCGTAGGCGCCGGCGCCGTCGACCGCCAGGCGCATCTGCCTGATCGCCGCCGCCTCGATGTGCTTTTCGAGCTGCTCACAGCTGTCGAAGGAGCGCAGCGCGAAGGCGCGCTGCACGGCCGGCGGCGGCTTCGTGTTGTCCTCGTTGATCGGGGAGCGGGCGCTGTCGCCGCAGCCGACGGCGAGCGCCAGCGCCATGCCCGCGCCCAGGTACGGGCGGAAGCGATGCGAATGATTGCGCCACATGGGAGATCCTCCTTGGCTAGCGAGCAAGCTGAGTTGAAGCATTATGACCTAGACTCCGCGTAGTTCTGTTTGCACGTCGCGTGCCTCGCCGCCACCTGCCCCAGAACCCCATGATTCCAAGGTCCCCACGCCCGCGGCCCGCGGCGCACCCCTCAGAAAACTGACGTCTCGCCGCGGCCGCCTCAAAAATTCGCGTCGCGCGTCGCTCGCGCGCCCTCGCGCTTTCCCGCCCGGCGGTGACTCAGGGGGCTTTCGCAAAGCCCCCTCGTCGCGGGGAGTGAATCCCCGCGACTTCACCCCACAACGCTCGCCTGTCGGCTCGTCTAGCCCGAGAGCAAACGGTTTGTGCTAAAACGCGCTGGCTTTCGGGCTAGGCTGGGCGCCGTGCCGCATCGTGGCGGCCCATGCCGACCCGCCGACAAAGGACACGCCTCCCATGATCACCCGCTGCTCGCGCCTCGCCGCGCTGCTGGCCCTGGCCCTTGCCGCGGGCTGCACCCGCGACAACCCAGCCGTCTGCGAGTCGAACACCGACTGTTCGGATAAGGCCAAGGCCGGCCAGGTGCCGAGCACCGACCTGCTCTGCCACCCGCTCGACCGTCTCTGCTACGCCGGCTGCGCCACCGATCAGGACTGCCAGAAGCCGGGCCTTCGTCCCGGCCAGCGCTGCGACCTGCCCACGCGCCAGTGCCTGCCCGTGGCCACGGATGGGGGCCTGGGCGACGGGGCGGGGCGGGGGGATGCGCGGGGCACGCAGGGGCTGGGGACGGCCTGCGGCGGGGCGGGCGTGTGTGCGAGCGGCTTCTGCGTCGATGGGCGCTGCTGCGAGAGCGCCTGCGGCGGCCTCTGCGAGCGCTGTGACATCTCCGGCGCCCTCGGCGCCTGCAGCGCCGTCCCCGCGGGCCAGGACCCCGGCACCGAGTGCGCCCCGGGCACGACCGCCAGCGACGCGCTCTGCGCCGGCACCTGCGACGGCGCGCGTCGCTGTCGCTTCGACACCTCCAAGGTCTGCGACGGCGCCTGCCGCACCGTCGCCGGCAGCGGCGACACCACGGCCCTGAGCTTCCGCTGCGGCGACGACGGCCGCTGCAACCTGAGCACGGCCGCCACCACCAAGCTCTGTCAGTTTTCCCGCTGCACCGGCAGCGGGCCCAGCGCCGACTGCCCCGTGAGCTGCACGACGGCGGCCGACTGCCTCGCCACCAGCCTCTGCGACCGCGCCGAGGCCCACGCCAGCGGCAAGGGCGCCTGCGTCAACCCGGCCCAGGTCCTGCGCCTGACCGACGCCACCACCGACGCCAACCTCAACACCGCCCTCGGCCAGCTCAGCGAGGCCAAGCCCTATCTGGGCCTGCGCCCCGGCACCTACACCCTCGGCGCCACCCTCAGCGGCAAGCGCGCCGTCCTCATCGGCCTCGGCGCCAAGCCCGAGGACGTCACGCTGCGCCCCAGCGCCGCCCCCGCCCTCAGCGTCGGCCCCAGCGCCACGCTGCAGCTCCAAAACCTTGCCCTCGTCCGCCCCGCCGGCTCCCCCGTCGTCGGCGACGCCCTGACCTGTAGCGCCGACGCCACCCACCGCAGCAGCGTCACCGTCCTCGAGAGCATCCTCGCCGGCCACGCCGACCAGGGCCTCGAGGCCAGCTACTGCGAGGTCACCGTCCGCCGCAGCACCCTCCACGACAACGACGGCGGCGGCCTCAAGCTCACGGATCGGCCGCTTCATCGTCAGCGACACCCTCCTCTACGGCAACGGCACCGCCGGCGCGGGCGGCTCCCCCGCGGGCGGCGTGAGCTTCGCCAGCACCACCGCCGTCACCTTCCTCAACAACACCGTCGTCAGCAACCTCGCCGCCGACGGCACGGCCGCCGGCGTCCTCTGCTCGACCGCCACCACCCAGCTCGTCAACAGCATCGTCGCCGCCAACTCCCTCAACGTCTTCGGCTGCACCGTCGCCCCCTCCAGCCTCGTCGCCGACAGCCTCGGCGCCGCCTGCGCCCTCACCGCCTTCAAGCCCACCACCGGCGTCTGCCTCAACGACAAGGGCGACAACGCCGCCGTCGCCCAGAGCCGCCTCGACCACGACAACGCCCCCCGCATCAAGGGCGCCAAGGTCGACCTCGGCGCCTTCGAGGTCCAATGAGCGTGCCCAGGCCCCCCAGCGTGGAGAGGCGCCCATGACCCCCGCCGCAGCCCCCCGCGCCCTCGCCGCCCTCGGCGGCGCGGCCTTCGCCCTGGCGCTGAGCGCCTGCTGGGCCGAGGACCCCACCTTCTGCAACGCGACCCACCCCTGCCGGCAGGGCCAGCGCTGCGACCTCCCCACGCGCCAGTGCCTGCCCGTGGCCACGGATGGGGGCCTGGGCGACGGGGCGGGGCGGGGGGATGCGCGGGGGACGCAGGGGCTGGGGACGGCCTGCGGCGGGGCGGGCGTGTGTGCGAGCGGCTTCTGCGTCGATGGGCGCTGCTGCGAGAGCGCCTGCGACGGCCTCTGCGAGCGCTGCGACATCTCCGGCGCCCTCGGCGCCTGCAGCGCCGTCCCCGCGGGCCAGGACCCCGCCACCGAGTGCGCCCCGGGCACCACGGCTAGCGACGCGCTCTGCGCCGGCACCTGCGACGGCGCGCGTCGCTGTCGCTTCGACACCTCCAAGGTCTGCGACGGCGCCTGCCGCACCGTCGCCGGCAGCGGCGACACCAGGGCCCTGAGCTTCCGCTGCGGCGATGACGACCGCTGCAACCTGAACACGGACGCCACCACCAAGCTCTGTCAGTTTTCCCGCTGCACCGGCAGCGGGCCCAGCGCCGACTGCCCTGTCAGCTGCACGACGGCGGCCGACTGCCTCGCCACGAGCCTCTGCGACCGCGCCGAGGCCCACGCCAGCGGCAAGGGCGCCTGCGTCAACCCGGCCCAGGTCCTGCGCCTGACCGACGCCACCACCGACGCCAACCTCAACACGGCCCTCGGCCAGCTCAGCGAGGCCAAGCCCTATCTGGGCCTGCGCCCCGGCACCTACACCCTCGGCGCCACCCTCAGCGGCAAGCGCGCCGTCCTCATCGGCCTCGGCGCCAAGCCCGAGGACGTCACGCTGCGCCCCAGCGCCGCGGCTGCCGTCACCGTCGGCACCAGCGCCACCCTCCAGCTGCAAAACCTCGCCATCACGGCCCTCGACCCGCGCCAGCCGGGGGGCAACGCCCTCACCTGCGTCGCCGACGCCACCCACCGCAGCAGCGTCACCATCCTCGAGACCACCCTCGCCGGGCCACACGGGCCAGGGCCTCCAGTCCAGCTTCTGCGACGTCACCGTCCGCCGCAGCACCCTCCACGGCAACGACGGCGGCGGCCTCGTCCTGGGCTTCGGCCGCTTCATCGTCACCGACACCCTGCTCTACGGCAACGGCACCGCCGGCCCCGGCGGCTCCCCCGCGGGCGGCGCCAAGCTCGACAGCACCACCCCCGCCGTCTTCCTCAACAACACCGTCGTCAGCAACCTCGCCGCCGACGGCACGGCCGCCGGCGTCCTCTGCGACAGCGCCGCGACCCAGCTCGTCAACAGCATCGTCGCCGCCAACAGCCCCCTCAACGTCGCCGTCTGCACCGTCGCCCCCTCCAGCCTCGTCGCCGACAGCACCGGCGCCGCCTGCACCCTCACCGCCTTCAAGCCCACCACCGGCGTCTGCCTCAACGACCGCGGCGACAACACGGCCGTCGCCCAGAGCCGCCTGGACCACGACAACGCCCCTCGCATCAAGGGCGCCAAGGTCGACCTCGGCGCCTTCGAGGTCCAATGAGCGGCCACGCCCAGCAGCGCGGCGGGGCGCCCATGACCCACGCTAGAGCCCCCCGCGCCCTCGCCGCCCTCGCGCTAACCGCGCTCGCCCTCGCGCTGGCGGCCTGCTGGGCCGAGGACCCCACCTTCTGCAACGCGACCCACCCCTGCCGTCCGGGCCTGCCCGCGAGCCGCGTCACAAGCACCACGCCACGGGTCTATTGCGTCGGCGTCGCAGCCTCGGCGCGCCGGAGGCCAAAGGGGTTGCGGGGGGCGCTGAGCGCCGCGGTGAGGTCTTTGTCGAGGCGGTAGGTCCCGCGCCATCCCTTGCCGGCGTAGGAGGTGCCGTCCTCTGCCAGCGCCGCGCTGCCGACGAGCACCAGCTCGCTGTGCTCGTCGATCCGGGCCAGGCTGCTCTGGAGTTGGTCCCCCAGCTTCTGTGCGCGCTCGAGACACACCTCCATCAGGGTCGTCTCGAGACTACCAGCACCACCGCCGCCGACATGGCCGGTCACTGCCGCGCCCGCGATCATGATGGCGGCGGTCAACGCGGCAGCCGTGGCCTTGCAGGCGAAGAGCTCCACCATCATCACGCCGAAGGTGTCGAACCTCTTCGCGCCCGCCGCCTGGGCGAGGCCCACGCGCTCGAGGGCCAGGAGCAGGGCCGTCCCGATCGGCAGCTTGAGGTGATGCGCATCGATCACCAGCTCGTTGCCCCTGCGGCGCACCGGAACCCGCACGGCGGCGGGGAGCTTCTCCTCACCCAGCTCGGCGTGCGTCAGGGTCAGGGCGAGACCCGCCAGCTCGTACCTTACCCGCTCGATGGTGTGCGTGCCGGTGAGCCGCCCGTTGGCGTCGAGGCCCAGGTCGAGGCGGGACTCGACTTGGAAGCGCCGAACGGCGTCGGAGAGCGCGCCAGCGGCTGTCTTCAGCCCGTCGGCGATCTCCGGCGCGTTGTCGTAGACGACCTTGTTGAGCTCGCGACCGAGCATCGGGCGGAGGGGCTTGATCGCGAGCTTGAGCGGGAGGGGAACGCGGTCCACCACCTGATCGACCACGAAGCGACCCGGATCGTCGGTCCCGTCCGAGACGTCGCGCAACATGTTCAGGGCCTCTCCTACGCCCGAGTCATCGAAGTGCCCATCGACGTCGAAGCGGGACTCCACCAGGTAGCTGCTGTCGCTGGCGACCGGATCGCCGACGCTCAGGTCATCGCCACCGCAGGCGGGAAGGGCCAGGAAGGTCACGGTCAACGCGAGGCGGGCGGCGGCCGGCCAGGGTCTCTGGCTGGCCCGGGGTTCGCTATTCGGGTTTTCGCTATTCACCGGCTACTCCTTGGTTGGGTGCCGCGCAGGGCGGCATCACCTCGACCGCAGGGCTCAGCGAGCGCTCAGTCGAGAATGGTGCGGGGGACGTCAGCAACGGCCGCGCCAACGGCCTCGGATCCCCGGGACGGCAAGAATACTCGTGCGCAACCGCTCGCCCCGACAGCGGAGAGCGCGCCGTGTGAACCGCAGACCACTCCAACCCGTGCGTTACCGTCACACCCCGCCGCGCGCCTCTGCCGGGCATCGGTGCCCACCCCCCGTTGATTCGGTGCGGCGGACGGTCTGCTGGCTCCGGGGCAGCGAGCTGGGTCGGAAGGGTGGCGGTCGGAAGGGTGGTTGGCACCGCGGGCGCTCCGGCACCGCGGGCGCTCGGCTCGACCGCCGCCCGCGCGGGCGCTCCCGATCAGCGAGGAGCTTGAGGACGGCGGGCGGGTACAAACACCAGCCCCCCGCCCCTGGCAGCGACCCTCGCTGTACTTGCCGCCTGAGTGAGGCGCGAGTACGATTCAACTCCAAGCCACTTCGGACGATAGACTGCGGGTTGGGCCCTGGCGAGCCAGCGTCCGGTGCGGGGCCCTCGCGCCTCGACAGTGGTGTTGCTCGCGACCCGGGACGCTGAGGGTTCGAAGAGCGTCGGTAACGATGATTGGGCGGGGCAACGAGCTCCCGAGCGGTTGCGCTCGGCGAAACAAGGGGTACGGTCATGTCAGCACGGCGAGTTCGGTACCTCGGGGCCGTTGGTGGTCTCCTGGTTGCTCTCAGCGTCGGCCTCGGCAGCCCCTCGCCGGCCCGGGCGGCCGGGGACGAGGTGACCAAGGTCGAACAGCTCTTCGCGGAGGGTGCCGCCCTCTTCAACGCCGGTCGCTTTCGGGAGGCACTGGCCGAGTTCGAGAAGGCCTATGCGATCTATCCCGCCGCCAACCTGATCTTCAACATGGCTCGCTGCCACGAGGCCTTGGGAAACACCGACCTTGCGATCGCGCACCTGGAGCGCTTCCTGGGGCAGACCGACGTCGATCCACGGGACCGCGCGACCGCGGAGCGCAAGCTGAGCTATCTACGCCGCGCCCGGACTCGGACCGTGCTGGAGGGCGGCGGGGCACGAGCAGCCGCCGCAGCCCGCTCTGGTGCAGAGGTCTCGACGCAGGCGAAGCCGGCCGCGCCGGAGCGGGTGTCGTACTCCCCCTGGCAGTATGTCGCGCTTGGCGCCGGAGCCGCGCTCTGCGGCGGTGGCGCCGTGGCCCTGGTGTTGGGCATGAAGGACCAGGACGAGGTTGAGGTGCTGAACCGCAGGGCCAAGGCGGGGGAGCCGATCACGCGCCCCCAGATCGAGGACGCCCAGGATAAGGCCGACACGAAGAAGCTGGTCGGCTATGTGCTGGCCGGCGTGGGCGCCGCTTCGTTGATCACCGGCGGCGTCCTGCTCGTGCTCGAGCTCACGAGCAAACCCGCCCAACCTTCCGAGAACGCACCGGTGGCGAGCGCGGCGCTCTCCTTTGGTCTCGCTCCCTTGCCCGGCGGCGGGGGTGCGGCCACGCTCGCGGGACGCTTCTAGTTCAGGTCTAGGGGAGTTCGCCAAGGGCGTTGATCGGCTTCGAGGGCTCGTCACGCTGGTCCGGGTGGCCAGTTCATGGAGGTGTAGCTTGCGGCAATCGATTCGCTTCGCACTGCTAACTGTCATCTTGGCCGGGTGTTCCGATAGCTCCTCGATCGACGTCGAGGGCCTCGTTTGCAAGACCCGGCTCGACTGCGGCAAGGGCTTCGTCTGCGATCCCGCGAACAAGCGCTGCATCAAGGGTTACGACGGGATCAACGGCGTCACGGCTACCGAGATCGTGCTCGGCAACAGCGGCGGCACGGTCAGCGGCGGCAACGAGGCGAGCGCCAAGGGCGGCCTCGACGGCGCCAAGGCCTACCTCGAGCACGTCAACAGCCAGGGCGGCATTTTCGGCCGGAAGTTCAGGATGGAGCATCTGGACGATGGCCTGAAGAACGATCGCGCGACCGCGAACGTGGCGGAGTTCACGAACCCGGTCAACGGCTCGCGCAAGGTCTTCGCCCTGCTCGCGAACTATGGCAGCGGTCCCGTGGTGGCGAGCGTCCAGACCGCGATCGACAACAAGACCGTCTTCTTCGCTCCGGTGACCGGCTCGGCGGCCCTGCGCAAGGTCCCGCCCGATCGCTATGTGTTCAACTACCGCGCGAGCGGCCTGGAGCAGGTCACGCTGGCCGTGCGCTTTCTGACCGCCAAGGGCGGCGAGATGAACATCCACCCGCGCAACATCGCGGTGTTCGCGCAGGGCAAGGACGCCCCCGCGCCCAACTCCTGCGGCGCCGAGGAGTGCGCCTGGACCGACAAGTGCTCCTGGAACGCCGAAGGCGCGATCAGCTGCGACTCGGCGAATCCGGGGATCGAACACATCGACGCCTATGGCGAGGCCGGCTTCACCGGCACCTGGCAGCAGCTCAAGGAGGACTTCGCCATCCCACGCGACGAGGTGGTCTTCGCGACCTACCCGATCTCCACGACCGTCGTGAAGGCGGCAGCGGTCCACCTGCTGCGGTGGTTGGCGCGGCCGAAGAAGGCCGATGAGTACAAGTCGAGCGGGAAGTTCGACGCCGGCATCATCCTCCAAGCGCTCAACGGCCCGGCAGCGGCCTTCGTGGCCCTGATGGAGGACGAGATCGAGCGGGTCAACAAGAGTGAGGCCGTGACGCTCGGCCTGAAGACGGAGGAGGTCGCCGAGCTCAAGAAGCTCGACAAGCTCACCTATCTGGGCACGGCCCTCAGCGAGGCATTCGCCAAGACCCAGCTCGAGAAGGCGAACCCCGCTCGCTATTGAGAGAACGTGATGGCGGTCCAACTGGTGCCGGAGCCGAACAGCTCGGGCTCGCTGGTGCTACAGTACCGTGCGCACCTCAAGGCCTACGACGCCAACCTCACCGTGGGTCCCTACACGCTCGAGGGCTATATCGGCGTCCGAATCCTGCTGACGGCCATCGAGAAGAATGGTCCGGACATCACCACGGAATCGCTGGTCGAGACGCTCGAGAGCATGGACAAGATCGACGTGGGTCTGGGCGTCCCACTGGGCTTGAGCCAGGAGGATCATCAGGCCTGCCACGCGGTCTGGCTGCGCAAGCTGGACACGGTCTGCAAGTTCGTCGACTTCACGCAGATCACGCGCTGACGCAAATCACCCGCCGGGCAGAGCATCCTCGCGGCGGTCCCTAAACCCCGCAGCGCTGGGGACAAGGGACCTCTGGCGCTGCCCCAGCGCCCGGGTGAGGGCGAGCAGAGATAATCATTGCGATGGCTTAGGGCCGCTTCCAGGGGGCGCTCGGGATGGCCCGATGGTTGCTTCAGGAGGCGGTACTGAGGTGCCGCGCTTGCCCTTTCCCGTCCGGCCACGTCCGCAGACCCACCCCGCCCTGCTGCCGCTCTGCGCGCTGCTCGGGGCGGTGGCCTGCGGAGGCCTCGAGGCCGACCCAGTCACCGGCCAGCTCGTCGCGGGGCTGGCCAACGGCAGCCCGGACGTCGCACACCCGGCCGTCGGCCTCGTCCTCTCCGGTACGTCGGACTGCAAGGACAGTGCGGGGCCTGGGATCGCCATCTGCACCGGCACGCTCGTGGGCCGACACACCGTGGTCACTGCGGGCCATTGCGTCGACGACACCACCGTGCCCTATGCGTTCTGCCCGACCGGTGGCGTGACGCGGACGGTCGCCCGCGTGCTGGCGCATCCGGGCTTTCTCGCGACACAGCACCTCGGCTTGGGGCGAAGCGCAGACGACATCGGGCTGTTGGTGTTGCGTGACGATGTGCTCGACCGCCCGGCCGCGGTCGTCGCGGCCCGTGCGCCGGTCGTTGGCGAGACGGCCACGGTAGTGGGCTGGGGCGTGATGTCGGAGCGCGGAGATGAACCTCAGGGGCAGGCGCGCAGCGGGAGCAAGGCGATTACGGCGGTGGCGCCCAAGGCCGTCGAAACCGAACCGGTCGGCGCCTCGCCCGCCGTCTGCAGCGGCGACTCCGGTGGACCGCTGCTGGTGCGGCAGGGCGATCGCGACCTGGTGCTCGGCGTCGTGTCGACCAGCGTGAGCCCGGAAGGGGCGCTCTGCTCGACGGGCACGGAGTACTACACGCGCGCCGACATCTACCGGGAGTGGATCGCGGCCACGCCCGGCGCCGACCTCCGTCCGCTGGCGGACCCGGTGGGTACGCCGACGCCCTCGGACAACAGCACCTACCGGCTGCTCTTCGATGGGCTCGCCGAGCCTCAGCCGGCGACGAACACCGCCGGCCAAATCGCTGGCGTCCTGGAGCCCACGACCACGGCACAGCCCACCACGACGCTGCCCTCGAACCTGGTCCCCTCCGGTGGGGAGGAGATCCAGGGCGTCACCTGCGCCACCGCGACCGCGGGGGCCGCGGCACCCCGCGGCGCCGCCGGGGCGCTGCCCTGGCTCTTGACGCTGCTCGCCCTCGCGCTGCGCGCGAGACGCCGCGACCGCGCGACTGTCGCCTCAGTCCGTCGCTAGCGGGCTCCTGCTGGGCCGCCGGCCGATCCGAAGGTCACGGTGCCATCGGGCGCGAGCCAGCCGCGCTGCCGTTGGCTGGTCAGCGTGCCGTCGCATTCGAGATCGGCCTGGGCTTCGATTTCGACCCAGGCGCGTGGGCCGCGGCCCCCGCTGGTCAGGCGAAACTGGTAGGGGGTCGGCTCCGTCGGCGCGAAGCCGAGCGCGCGCCAGCTCGGATGGGAGAAGGTCGCCGACGACACGGCACAGGACTGGGCCTGGCCGGGCACCGTGCAGCAGCCCTTCGCCGGGCTCCAGGGGGTCGTGGCGGGCCAGCGGAAGGCCTTGCCGCGGTGGGCCCTGCCGGCGTGGTCAAGCCTGCCGGCGTGGCCAAGCATGCCGGCGTGGTAGGCGAGCAGGGCGTCCTGCAGCCGCTTCAGCACCATTCGACCCTGCTGAACCCGCGCGCGCTGCTGATACTTGGCGAACTGGGGGATCGCAATGGCGGCGCCCACGCCGAGTAGCATCGTCGTGGCGTTGCCACTGGCCCAGGCCGGCAAGCGCACCTGGACGACGAGGCCATCGCCGTGCTTCTGCGGCTGAATCGCCTGCAGCAGGTCGCGGAGCTGGTGATAGCTGGCGATCGCGCCGGCAGCCTCGACCAGGCTGGCGGAATCGCGCTTCTGTTGTGCCAGCTGCTCGAGCGCGCCGAGACCCAGCTGCCGCCCCATCGCGAAGAGCGCGAGCACCCCATCGAGCCGCGCCGCGGCCGCCGAGAGCCGCAGCACCAACTGCCGTTCCGGGCCGTAACCCAAGGCCATGGCCTCGACGCCGAGTCCGGCCGCCTGCGGCGCGAGGACGCTCGCTCCCGCCGCCGCCAGCCCGGCAACGAGCTCCACGCCAGGTCCATCCACCTGCCGCAGCCGGGCCGCCAGGCCGCCGCGCGGCCCCGTGGCCGGCGTCGGCAGGCCGGCCGCCAGGTGGTCGAGGCCCACGCACCGCCGCGAGCTCGCCCAGGAGCACCCCCTGCGGCACGCGAGCGCTCACCAGCTCAGACCCCGCGGCGGTGATCGCGATTCCGCGTCGGCGCTCCACCACAACCGCACGCGGTGCCGCGGCACCCGCCGTGACCGGCAGCCGCACCAGCAGCGCCGCCTGTGGCTTCTCGTCGAGCGCCACCAAGAAGCCCACGACGCCGGTCAGGGCCATCAGGTCGGCGCCGAGGCGGGCGCGGAAGAGCGCCGAAAGGTCCTGCCTCAGCGCCGGCGTCAAGGCGCCACCGAGCAGGGTCGAGACCAACGACTGGCGCACCACGACGGCCGCCAGCACCCCGGGCGGTACCAGGTCGAGCAGCGCCGCATCGGCGAGCCGCGCCGCGGCGGCGTCCGCACGCGCGACCGCGCCACTGCGGCCGGCCCCGGCCGCGCAGAGGCCGCAGCGGCTCCCCGGCTTGGTCAACGGCCTCGGCGTACCCGCACAGCCCAGGAGCAGCGCGGACAAGAGGATCGATCCAACCACCACTCCAGGCTTCAGCATCATCATCGGGCCCTCGGCTCTCTGATATCGCAGGTCGGCGATCGGGGAAAGCCAGGCGTAGGCCTCGCCGCCTGGGCTCAGCGTCCCGCGGCCGCGCCAGGCCGGGGCGCGGCGCGCTCCGCGAGGGCCTGCTGCAGCGCCAGACGCCAGGCGGCAAAGCCGGGGTGGGTGAAGACATGGGTCAGGGAGAGGGCCTCCAGCTCGCAGCAGGGCACGAGCCGTGGGCCCTGCTGGCGCAGGAAGACCACGGCGCGATAGCCCTTGGCTCGCGCCAGCTGGGCCCAGCGCGCTCGCGTCGGCGCAGGAAAGTTGGCGTAGGTGCTGCGCCACTGTCGCAACCGGTCGCGCGTCGGCAGACACGTACCGCCGGCGCGGTCGAAGAACGGCTCCGCGGAGTCGCCGCGCCAGAGCCAGTGCTGCGCCTCGACGCGCAGCGCCCGCGCACCCGCGAAGGTCACGCTGACCTCGATCACCGCGCTGCTGCGGGCCAGCAGCTCCTTCACCGTGAGCTGCTCGCCCGCGTCGACCCGCCCGGCCCCCAGCCATGCCGCCAGCAGCGCCGCACCGAAGCACGCGCCTGGCCGTCTGGTTGCGCTCATCACTTGACCTCCGCGGCCAGCGGCCGCCGCGCGCGCAGCAAGTAGATGCGCGAGCCATCGTAGCGCTTCCAGCACTGGTTGCGTGGATCGTAGGTGGCGCCGTCGAGCAGGTCGGACCAGTCGCGCTGGTAGGCGCCATCGGCGTGCGCCCCCGCGGCCTGCAGCGTCCCGCGCCGCGGGTCGTGGCCCGTGACGATCTCGGCGTGCGCGGTGTTGGCTCCGCGACCCGGATAGTCGACGACGATGACGTCACCGGGGCGGAGCTGCTCAGCGGCCGCGATGCGGTCGAAGTACCGGCGCTGATGCGGCAACGCCTCGGCGGTGACGTAGTGCTGCCCACCGGCCGGCATGCGATAGGTCGGCATCGCCCAGCCGGCCTCGGCCAGCGCGTCGCCGACGAACTGGTTGCACTTGTTGCGCCCACGGAGCCACTCCAGGCGGGTCTCGTCGGGGCGGCGGTTGTGTGAGAGCGCGGGGTGCGGGCTGGTCGGCGCCCCTTCGACGGCGTAGTCGGCACTGAGGTGCTCGGCGCGCGCGAGGGCCGCCATCGCGATCGACCAGCCGAAGTCTCCGCCGCCGCCCCCACGGCTCACCCCGCGTGGTGCCGCCGCGGTCGTCGTGGGTGGGGCGTCGGCCGTCGCCGTCGACGACGGCCAAGCGGTGGAAGCGCGGCGCGTGATGATGAAGGGTTCCACTGGGGCTCCTCCTCGGGGCTGTCCTGCCAGCCCACGGTGTGGCCCCCTTATCGGCTCGCAGCGCGCCCCGGTTGCGGCTGCTTCGCGGCTGCTTCGCCACTGGCTCAAACCTTCAGGTCCCGCACGTCGATGTGCGGCAGGCTGACCGAGCTGATCTCGCCCTGCAGAGCGGTATCGCGCGCCTCTTCGGCGCGCAGCGCGGCCTGCAAATACGATTTGGCCAGCTCGGCCTCGTCGAGGAAGCCGATCACCGTCCGCGCGCGGTCGACCACCGGGATCTCGCGCAGGCCGTTGGCCAGCAGCCGCTCGGTGGCGCGCCGCAGGTCGTCGTCCTCGTGCACGTAGACGGGCGGCTGCATGATGTCGGCGGCCACGGCCCAGGGCGCGTCGTCGGGCTCGCCCGCCAGCACGCGCAGCGCATCGAGGCTGATCAGCCCGACCATGCGCTGCGCGTCATCGACCACGGGGAAGACGTCCTGCCAGCTCGACTCGCCCACGCGCCGCAGCATCTCGCCGGCCCGCGTCCGCGGCTCGAAGCTGACGAAGGGCCGTCCACGCGTCATCAGCTCCTTGACCTGGCTCCCGTGCAGCACCTCGAGCAACAGCGCGTCACGGTGGACCGGCGAGTCAGACTGGGTCGGCACCTGAGCCTCGTACAGGGCCGAGCGGCGCAGCGCGATGAAGGCGATGCCCTGCGCCAGCATCAGCGGCACCAGCAGGTCGTAGTTGCCGGCCAGCTCGCAGACCAGCACCAGCGCGCTGAGCGGGACGTGGGCGATGCCGCCGTAGCACACGCCCATGCCGACCAGCGCAAAGGCCCCCGGGTCGAGGCGCGGATCGGCCAGCAACAGCCGCGCGGCGCGCCCCACGGCCCCACCGAAGAGCCCCCCGATGCCGAGCGCCGGCGCGAAGTCCCCTGCGCTGCCACCGGAGCCGATGGTCAGCGCCGCGGCCACGAGCTTGAGCAGCGCGAGCCCGAGCAACAGCTCGACCGCGCCCCAGCCCGGCGGCAACCACGACGCACCCGTGATCGCGACCTGCACCGCGCCATAGCCCACGCCGAGCAGGCCTAGTCCCTGCCCTCCGCTCGTGCCGAGGTGGCGCCCGACAGCGACGATCAGCGGCGTGCAGAGGGCACCGAGCGCCACCCCACCGACCGCCGGGCGGGCCCACGCGGGCACCGGCAGCGCCGCGAACAGCCGCCGCGAGCGCTGCAGTGCTGCCACGAAGGCCGCGGCGAGCAGCGCCACGCCGAGCGCCAGCAGCCCATAGAGCGGCAGGTGCGCCAGCACGAGCGGGAAGCGCGCCGCATGGGCGAAGAGCGTCGACTCGCCGAAGATCGAGATCACCACCGAGTAGCCCACGACACTGGAGAAGATCGCCGGCACCAGCGCCTCGGACTCGAAGCCATCGCGATACAAGATCTCGACCGCCAGCAACGCCGCGCCGAGCGGCGTGCGAAAGACCGCCGCCACCCCGGCCGCCACGCCGGCCACCAGCAGCACGCGCCGCTCGCGCGCGCTGACGCGCAGCAAGCGACCGACGAGCGAGCCCAGCGCCGCGCCGATGTGCATCGTCGGCCCCTCGCGGCCCCCCGCGCCCCCCGTCCCGAGCGTGCAGAGGGAGGCCAGCAGCTTGACCGCGATCACCCGGCCGCGAATCATCCCGCCCTGGCGGTGAAAGGCATCGATCATCGCGTCGCCGCCACCACCGCGCGTCTCGGGCGCGAGCCGCGTCAGCAGCCCGCAGGCCAGCCCGCCGAGCGCCGGCAGCACCAGCAGCAGCCACGGGCGAAAGGTCTGCGGTGCCGTCGGGCTGGCCGCCAGCGCCTCGCCGTGGGCGCGCAGCGGGAGATAGCCGGCGAGATCCTCGAGCAGCAGCCGTTGTACGAGCTCGAGTCCGCCGAAGAACGCCGCGCCGACCAAGCCCGCCGCCAGCCCCACGAGGCCGGCGCGCAGCAGGGTCCGGCCGACGAAGCGCAGATCTAGCGGGGCCGCCCCGGACAGCAGGGACGGCAACAGGCGCCGCCGCCCGGCGGCCCACCAGCCGCGAGCGAGCGCGTAGAGATTCCCGATCGGGGGGACCATCGTCGGCCGACGGTACTCGCTTCGAGGGCGCCGGCGCCAGTTGGCCGCTGGGCTCCGGCCGTGCTCATATGCGCTCCCATGAAGCCGACGATCCCAGTGCGACCGTACGCAGTGCGAGCCGGCGGGTACGACCCTTCGTGCGGCGACCGCTCACACGACCGTTGCAGCGCTGGCGCCCCCGGCCGCCCGCGGCAGCGCGCCCGCGCCCGCGGCACCGCTGCGCTGTTGGCGGCGATCGCCGCGCTGGCGCCGGCCAGCGGGCTCGGCGCGGGAGCAACCGCGGAGCATCGCGCGCTGCTCCAGCGTTGGCCCGACACCTTGCAGCGGCGCCTGCCGGGCGGGCTCGTGCTCTGGCAATGGCTCGCGCTGCCCGGCCTCGTGCTGGCGGCCTGGGGCGCGGGCTGGCTGCTCAGCCGCCTCAGCCGGCGCCTGCTCTCGCGCCTCACGCGGCGCACCACCATGCAGTGGGACGACGCGATCGTCGCTCGACTCGGCGGGCCGCTGACCCTGGCCTGGACGCTGATCGTGCTTCACCTGGCGCTGCCCTGGCTGGAGCTGGCCCCACCGGCTCAGGGGCTCGCCCACCGCATCACCCGCGCCGGGCTCTTCGTCGACTTCTTCTGGGTGCTCGCGCGCGCGCTCGACGTGGCGGCGGAGGTGGTCGCGTCCTCGCGCTGGGCCCAGGAGCACCCCGCCTCGCGCTCACTGGTGCCGCTGGGCGCCCGCCTCGGCAAGCTGGCCGTCCTCAGCGTCGCCGTCGTGGCCCTCGTCTCGGCGGTGGGTTACCCGGTAGGCAGCTTGCTCGCAGGGCTCGGCATCGGCGGCTTGGCCGTGGCTCTCGCTGGCCAGAAGACGATCGAGAACCTCTTCGGCGCGTTCTCGATCGGCGCCGACCAGCCCTTTCGGCAGGGCGACGTGGTCCGCATCGACGACGTCGTTGGCACGGTCGAGGCGATCGGCTTGCGCTCGACGAGGATCCGCTCGCTCGACCGCACGCTGATCAGCATCCCCAACGGCAAGCTCGCCGAGATGCGGCTCGAGTCGTTCTCGGCGCGCGATCGCCTGCGCCTCGCTTGCACGCTCGGCCTCGTGCATGGCACCACCGCCGCGCAGCTTCGGCAGGTGCTCGCGGGCCTCGAGGCCGCGCTGTGCGAGCACCCCAAGCTCTGGCCGGAGGGGGTGGTCGTGCGCCTCAAGGAGCTGGGCGAGTCGGCGCTCTGCGTCGAGGTGATGGCCTACTTCGCGACGGTCGACTTCGCCGAGTTCCAGCTGATCCGCCAGGAGCTGCTGCTGCGCTTCCTCGAGATCGTGCAGGAGGCCGGCAGCGCGCTGGCCTTCCCGACCCGCACCGTGCACCTGGTGCAGCCGCGCGCTTGAGCACGCCCGCGGCTAGGCTAGGCACGCGACCAGCGCCTCGGTGACCTCCCACAGGCGCCGCGCCAGCGCGTCATCGCGGCCATAGGGGCTCGGTAGTGCCTCGCGGCAATCCGCGAAGTAGCGGCCGTTGAGGCCCGCTAGCGCCGGATGCACGGCCACGTAGCACTGCGTCGCCGCGCCCTGCGCCGCGCTCTTGAGCACCAGCGGCGCCGCCAGCGCCAGCACCCCGCGTAGCAGCGGGTTGAGGTGACGGACCAGGTTGGTGCGAATCACGCCCGGGTGGAGCGCATGGGCGCTGCGTCGGGGTCGCGCGCTCTGCGCCAGACGCTGCGCCAGCTCGCGCGCAAAAAGCAGGTTGGCCAGCTTGGACTGGCCATAGGCGACCCACGGACGGTAGTGGCGCGCGCCCGACAGGTCGTCGAACGCAATCCCGCCCCGCGGCGCCCCGTGGTGAGCACGACTGCTGACCATCACCACCCGCCCATCGTCGGCGAGCTGGTCGAGCAACCCGGTCACGAGCATGAAGTGACCGACGTGGTTGGTGAGGAACTGCAGCTCGAGCCCGTAGCGCTGTTCCGGCCGCGGCAACGCCATGATGCCCGCGTTGGCGATCAGCGCGTCGATCGGGCGTCCCAGCGCCCGCACGGCCGCGACGCAGGTGCGCACCGCTGCCGGCTCGGCCAGCTCGCAGGCCAGCGCGGTGCCCACCAGGGTCGCCGGGCGCGATCCGCCACTGGCCTCGATCAGCGAGGCCGAGGCCTTGTCCTGCGTCCGCGCCAGCGCGATCACATGGGCCCCGCGGCCGATCAGCGCGCGCAGCGTCTCGAGCCCCAGACCGCTATTGCTGCCCGTCAGCAGCACCGTCTTGCCCTTCAGATCGAGCCCGGCCACGACCTCGGCGGCCGTCGAACGGGCGCCGAAGACGGCAGCGCTCGACCCCTGCGCGCCCGGCTCCGCTAGCGACTGCGTCGGCGTCATGGTCATCCTGGTGCCGTCGGCACATGCCCCGGCCGCAGCTCGGGGTGCTCGCGCTCGAGCTGCTGGTAGTAGTCGATGATGCGGCGCACGTAGCGCCGCTTCTGCTGATAGCTGCCCGGGAAGAAGCTGCGCTTGAAGCCGTAGATCACGCAGCGCTTGAGCTCGTGCGGCTGCAGCGCGAGGTGGCGCATGGCGCGCTCGATCTCACGCGAGACCGTGGTGTTGGAGACGGTGCGGTTGTCGGTGCAGATCGTCGTCGAGAGCCGCGCCTCGGTCATCAGGCGAAAGGGATGGTGCGCCAGGTTGCGCAGCCGCGGGTTGGTCTGCATGTTCGAGGTCAGACAGATCTCGATCGTGATGCGCCGGTCGGCGATGTACTGCGCCAGGTCGCGCACGTACTGCTCACGGTCCTCGATCTCCGGGTCGCTGATCGTCGCGGTGTCCATCAGGAAGGTGCCATGGCCGAGCCGATCGGCGTGCAGATCGGTGATCGCCTGGAAGATGCTCTCCGGCCCGTAGGCCTCCCCGGCGTGCACCGTCTTCATCAGAAAGTACTTATGGGCGTAGTTGTAGGCCTCGATGTGATCCTCGGCCGGATAGCCGACCTCGGGCCCCGCCAGGTCGAAGCCCGTGATCGGAATGCGGTACTCCTGGCGGATGCGCACCGCCGCCTGCGCCAGCTCGAGCGAGGCCAAGGCGAACACGCGACGCGGCTCGGAGAAGCCGTGCACGTTGAGCATGTTGTCGAAGTACTCGCTCTGTCCGCGCCCGAAGTAGCGCATCGCGCAGACGACGATCGCGTACTCGAAGGGCGGCTCCAGGCCATCGACCACGGCGCGCCGCGCGTTGAACTGCTCCTTGGCGTGCTTCAGGCCGCGGTTCACGGACTTGAGCACGTTCTCCATGCTCAGGTGCGCGTGCACGTGCAGCTGCGGCGCGAAGCGGACCTCGACGTAGCGCACGCCCTCGGCCTGGTTGTCGAGCGCGAGCTCATAGGCCGCGCGCTCCAACGCCAGCTCGCTCTGCAGCACGGCTACGGTGTAGCCGAAGCCCTGGAGATACTCCTCCAGGCTCTGGTACTGATCCTTGAAGACGGTCTGACGCAGGCCCTCGACGCTGTCGGCCGGCAGCTCGATGCGGTATTCGCGGGCCAGCTCGAGCAGCGTCTCGATCCGCACCGAGCCATCGAGATGGACGTGGAGGTCGGACTTGGGGAGCTTCTCGATCACCTCGCTTGGGATCACGCTGGCTCCTGTGGCGCGGAGACGATCGCGCTGCGGCGTCGGGATCGTAGCCGCGCGCTGAGCGCTTGTCACGGTCGCCGCCGACACGTCGCCGCCGACCGCCGCGGCGCCGCGGACCGGGGTCCCGCCGGCGAACTGTCCCGCCGGCGAACTGGCGCCCCACGAGCGGATCGCCGATAATCGGCGGCACTGGGCTCAAGATGGTTATCAGAGGAAAATCACCCCGAGCGACGGGCGGTGGCGACGGCGGCGCGCGTGGGCGGACGAGCGGCCGTCCCGGCGGCGGCCCGCTGAGCGCGGTACCGACGGTCATCGGCGAGCTCGAGGGCGCGGACGAACACGCCGGCGAGCTCGACGACGAGCTGCTCGACGAACAGGCGGAAGAGGGGGCGCTCGCCCCGCTCGAACGCCCCACGCCGGCCCCGGAAAACTCCAGCGACACATCGGACGGGCTCGACCCGGTGACGATGTACATGCGGCAGCTCAAGACCGTTCCGCTGCTGACGCGCGAGCAGGAGGTCGAGGCGGCGCAGCGGATCGAGGCCGCGCGGCGCGACCTGCTCGGTGCGGCGCTCGAGACCGCCGTGCTGGTCGACGAGCTGACCCAGCTCGCGCAGCGGCTGCGCAGCGGTGGGAGCCGCCGGCGAGCGCACGTGATGGACCTCGAGGCGATCGAGGAGCCGAGCGAGGAGACGGGTGAGCCCGCGGAGCACCGCGAGCGCCTGCTGCGCGTGATCGATGAGCTGCAGCCCTGCGACCGCCGCTACCACGACCTGCTGCTGGAGCACACGCGCCTGCCGCTCGATGCCAGCGCCCGCCGACAGGCGATCGAAGCCGAGCTACTCGCCCTGCGCCAGCAGATGCTGGACCGCGTGATGACCGTGGAGCTGCCCGAGGCGGTGTGGATCAACGCCATGCGGCGGATCACGGCGCTGGTGCGCCGCATCCAGCTGGCGCGCGAGGACATCAAGCGCATCGAGGGCCGCGCGCAGTTGACGGTGGCTCAGCTGCGCCGGCTGCTGCGCGAACGCCGGCGCAACCCGGCCGCCTTCGGCCTGCACGCGATCGCCACCGCCGAGCTCCCGCTGCAGTCGCTGGCGACGCGCGAGTTCCTCGTCGGAGGCGAGGTGGCGGATACCGAGCTGCAGGTCTTCGCCCAGCGCCTGCGCAACGCCCAGCGGCGCATGCGAGCGGTGGAGAAGCGCGCGCGCCTCGATGGCGCACGGTTGATCACGGTGCAGCGCCAGATGGTCGAGGCGGAGCGCCGGGCCCAACGCGCCAAGGATGGCTTGGTGCTAGCCAACCAGCGCCTGGTGGTCCATGTGGCCAGTCGCTACGCCAACCGCGGGCTGGCCTTCCTCGAGCTGATCCAGGAGGGCAACCTCGGGCTGATGCGCGCGGTCGAGAAGTTCGACTGGCGGCGTGGCTACAAGTTCTCGACCTACGGCACCTGGTGGATTCGCCATGCCATCTCGCGCGCCATCGCCAACCAGACGCGCACCATCCGGCTGCCGGTGCACATCCGCGACGCGATCCGCAAGCTGCTGCGCGAGAGCCAGCAGCTCGTGCTGGAGACCGGTCACGAGCCGACGATGGAGGAGCTGGCGCTGCGGCTGAACCTGGCCTTGCCGCGCGTGGTCGAGATCATGGAGGCGTCGCGCAAGACGCTGCGCTGGGAGCTGCCTGTCGGCGAGGAGGGCGAGTCGGAGCTGGGCACGCTGCTCTCCGACATCGATGCCCCGTCGCCCTTCGATGAGGTCAGCGACCGCACCGAGTGGAAGCAGCTGATCGCCGGGCTCGATCGCCTGCGCGATCGCGAGCGCGACGTCCTGACGCGGCGCTTCGGCCTCGGCGGCAAGGAGGCTCAGACGCTCGAGCAGGTCGGCCGCGACCTCGGCATCACGCGCGAGCGCGTGCGGCAGCTTCAAGTGCGCGCCCTGCGCCGGCTGCGCTCCGCGGTGCTCGGTCACGCCCCGGCGCTCGCCGACCTCGACCCGGGCCTCGACGAGCCCTGAGGCCCGCGCTAGGCCCAAAGCAAGCGCGTCTCGCGCTCGGTTTGGGCCTAGCGAGGGCCTCAGGGGGCTTTCGCAAAGCCCCCTCGTCGCGGGGAGTGAATCCCCGCGACTTCACCCCATAACGCTCGCCCGGCGGTTCGTCTAGGCCGAGAATGAACGGCTTGCGCCAAAGCGCGCTTGTTTGGGCCCAGGCCTAGTCCGGTTGCGGCCGCGCCATGACCCGCTCGCGCCGCTGCTCGACGAAGTGGGTCAGCTCGCGCTGGGCGTGGTCGAAGGCGTCACCCACGGCGCGGGTCAGGTTGACGTGGCCATGGTGCTCGGACGGCTGCCGGCTGGCCACCACCTCGGCGCCAGGTAGCTCGACGGCCACGCGGACGTGATACTGGCGTCCCTTGAGGTGGTGGCGGTGTGGCACCTCGACCAGCACCTGCACGCCCATGATCCTCTCCGAGAGGCGCGCGAGCTTCTCCACGCGACGCTCGATCAACCGCTCCACCCGCGGCATCGGCCGCGTCTGACGGAAGGTCACCTGCACAGGAAGGTTCATCAACACGCACCTCCTTTGGCCCACTCGACGCCCCTGACGGTGTCGACAGCCCCGACGCTTGGGGCCCTGACGCTGTAAGACTGCCAGGCTTCGGGCCGCCGCCTTGCTGGGAGGGAGCCAGCACCGGGGCTGGTCTGGGCTCGCGGCCCGAAGCCTCTACGACCGGGGGATCTCCACCTCTGCTGCATCGCGTCGCCGCCTCGCTGAATGTCGACTGACCCCCCTTCGCTCTGGTTGCCACCCACCCTCACGCGGCGCGCCACGCGCGGAACCCAGACAATGACGTCCTTGCAACGTCGTCCCACGGAGATCCGCCCTAACCTCAAGACGCCGCCGCTGCTTCCTGCTGACGGACGGCGCCGGCAGTCGCAGCGGGGTATAGCAAGCGCCGTTCCGCGGCCTGTCGGACCGCGGCGAGGAACGCGACCGATGCCCATCGGGCTGATTTCATGGGCCATCGCTCGGGCGGTGCGGCGCGGTCTCGCGGCCGGCAGCACCCTACACCGGCCAGGAGCCGCCCCTCCCCACCGACAGGCGTGTCGTTCTGCGCCCTGGTAGGGGCCGCACACCGCCGCACGCAGACCCCTGCAGGGGCACCCCTGAGGTCGCCAGCGCACTGAATACACGAGCCTTCGTGGGCCCGCAGGGCCAGGGGCCCGAGCGCCCGGGCGGTAAGAGGCCTGGGTGGCCAAACGACCCTGTCGATCGCGGCCCGGCTGAGTCGCCGGCGTCAAAGGGCCATGGTACCGTGGCGCGGCAGCCGCCCAACGAGGAGTGCGCATGCCGATCGCGTGGTTCGCGGCGGGCCCTGGGGCCCATGGCACCCCTGGATGAAGGCCAAGGGCGCCCCGGAGACCGCTGCTCCGAAGCGACGCTCGGTCGTCGCCGGTGTGCTGCGGCCACGCCGGCGATCGACCTGGCGGCGGGAGCTCGTGCAACAGGGCTGCCTGATCGAGCTGGCGCGCGCCGCCCTCGAGGGGCTCGAGCTGCAGCCACTGCTGCATGAGGCGACCAGCGCTTCGCGGTCGGCCTCGGCGTCGACCTCGCGGGCGTCTGGACGCTCGACGACGCCGGGCGCGAGCTGCGGCTGGCGGTGGCCACCGGCTGGCCGCAGGCGGCCATCGGCAGCCATCACGTCACCATCGACGATGGCTCACACCTGGCGCTGGCGGCGGCCTGCGCCACGCCCCACGCCCTGGTGGCCGAGGACCTGGCGGCCGGCGGCGAGGCGGGCGATACGGCGCTGCTGGTCGAGCCCGGCGCGCGCAGCGCGGTGGCCGTGATGGTCCACCAGCTCGGACGGCCCTTCGCGCTGCTGGCCGCCCACAGCCGGCGCCGCCGCCGCTTCGCCGAGGCCGATCTACGCTTCGTCGAGGCCACGGCCGAGCTGCTCGGCGCGGCGCTCGGCTGGCGGCAGCGACAGGACGCCCTGCGGGACTGGCAGCGCCGGCTGCTGGGCGGCGTGGTCACGACCTCGTCGAGCGCCGCGGGATGGCCACGACGCTCTCGCGGGTGGAGGCGCGCAATCGCGCGCTGGAGCAGGAGCACGACGAGCTCGAGCGCATCGCCGTCGCCGGCGAGCTGGCCGGCATCATGGCGCACGAGGTGCGCACCCCCCTCAACGCCCTGGCGATCAACGCGCAGCTCGCCGAGCGCGCCCTGCGCCGCGGGGCGGCCGACGACATCGGCCGGGCGCTCGAGCTGCTGGGCATGCTGCGCGGTGAGATCGAGCGTATCAACGGCCTGCTGCACGAGTACCTGCAGGTGTTGCGGCGGCCGGCAGGACATCCGCCGCGACGCTTCTCGCTGCCGCAGGCGCTGCGCGACGCGCTGCGCTTCGTCGAGCCGAAGGCCCGCGACTGCCAGGTCCAGCTCGAGCTGACGCTGGCGCCGGAGGTCGACGAGCTGGTGGGTGACGAGGCCCGGCTGCGCCAGGTCTTGCTCAACATCGTGCTGAATGCGATCCAGGCGATGCCCCGCGGCGGCACGGTGCAGCTGAGCACGGCCCGCGCGGAGGACGAGGTGCGGATCGTGATTCAGGACACCGGCCCCGGCATCGCCTCGGAGGCGATCAACCGCATTTTTCAACCCTTCGTCACGACCAAGGATCAGGGCACGGGGCTGGGACTGGCGATCTGCAGTCGTCTGGTGCGAGAAATGGGTGGCACAATCGAGGTCGCATCGCGGCCCGGGCAGGGGGCCTGCTTCGAGATCCGCCTGCCAATCGAGGCCCCGCCGGCACCGGCCGGCGGCACGCGGTCGTGGCCCGACGAGCCGACGACCGCGGACTGACAGGCAGGGAGCGCGACGAGATGGCGCAGCGAGACATCGACGGAGACATCGACCCCGGCGGCGCGGCGGTGGCGCGCACGGCCGTGCCGGCGGCGTCGGTCTACGAGCAGATCCGGCGCAGCGCGGGCCGTCGCGTGGGCGACATCATGACCACCGAGGTGGTCACGATCGACGCCACGGCCAACCTGGCGCTGGCCGACGAGCTGATGCGGCTCGGGCGCTTCCGGCACCTGCCAGTGCTGCAGGACGGACACCTGGTCGGGTTGGTCACGCATCGTGACCTGCTGCGCGCGCTGGCCGACGCGTTCCGCGACTTCGCCGGCCTCGAGCGCGCCTGGCTCGGCGCGCGCCGCGTGGCACAATCGCTCCGCGCTGAGCAGATCATGGCGCGCACGGTGCTCACGATTCACCCGGACGCGACGGTGTTGCAGGCCGCCCACCTTCTGCGGCACAACAAGTTCGGTTGTCTGCCGGTGTTGGCCGACGGGCGACTGCTCGGGATCGTGACCGAGGCCGATTTCCTGGAGTTGGCGATCACCGCACTGAGCGAAAAGGCCGAGGGCGGCGCAACGGAGGACTCGCATGCACGTTGAACAGCTGGTGCTGCGGCGCGTGATGCAGTGGGAGGAGCAGGCGAAGCGGACGCCGCGTCTCGGCGGCGTGGCCCAGCAGCCCGTGATCACGATCTCGCGCAACTGCGGCGCCCACGGCCACGAGGTCGGCCAGCGCGTCGCGCAACGCCTGGGGCTCAATCTCTACGATCGCGAGCTCGTCGAGCAGATCGCCGAGCACGCCCAGGTGCGGGAGAAGGTCGTCGAGTCACTCGACGATCGGCTGCGCGATCGCATCTCCAACTGGGTCGGCGAGCAGTTCGAGAGCTGCTACTTCAGCTACAGCGATTACCTGCGCAACCTCTCCCGCGTGGTGCTGACGATCGCCGAGCAGGAGCGCGCGGTGATCGTCGGACGCGGCGCGCACCTGATGCTGCAGCCGGAGCGCACGCTGCGGGTGCGGATCCAGGCGCCCCTCGAGCTGCGCATCGAGCGCCTCGTCACCGAGCGCGGGCTGAGCGAGCGCGAGGCGCGCGCGGAGGTGCTGCGGGTCGATGCCGAGCGCGCCGCGTTCGTGCGCCGGCACTTCGCCCAGGATGTCGCCCTCAGCGATCACTATGACCTGCTGCTCAACACCGCCGCGCTGGACGATGACCTCTGCGCCGACCTGGTGGCCGAGGCCTTCCGGCGCCGCTTCGGTAGCTGAGCGACCCCAAAGCACTGCGAAGCCCACTGCGACCAACCCCCACGCTTGCAACACGGCGCGCGTCCCGCGCCGAGGATGGCTGATGGCTCAACCCTACGTCTTCACCGTGCAGGATCTGACCAAGATCGTGCCCCCCAAGCAGCAGATTCTCAGCAACATCTCGCTCTCCTTTCTCCCGGGCGCGAAGATCGGCGTGATCGGCGCCAACGGCTCGGGCAAGAGCACGCTGCTGCGCATCATCGCGGGCGTGGACAAGGAGTTCAACGGCGAGGCCTGGCCGGCCAAGGGCATCACGATCGGCTTCTTGCAGCAGGAGCCGCAGCTCGACCCCAAGAAGGACGTGCGCGGCAACGTCGAGGAGGCGGTCAGCACCGTCCGCGATCTGCTCAACCGCTTCGAGGCGGTCAGCACCCAGCTGGGCGAGATCAGCGATGCCGCTGCGCTCGACAAGCTGCTGGCGGAACAAGGCAAGCTGCAGGACGCGATCGAGGCCAGCGACGGCTGGGAGCTCGACCGGCGGGTCGAGATCGCGATGGACGCGCCCGACCTGCTGCTGCTCGACGAGCCGACCAACCACCTCGACGCCGAGTCGGTGGCGTGGCTGGTCCGGCACCTCGGCGAGTACGCGGGCACGGTGATCGCGGTGACGCACGACCGCTACTTCCTCGACGACGTGGCGGGCTGGATTCTCGAGCTCGACCGCGGGCGCGGCTATCCCTTCAAGGGCAACTACACCGCCTGGCTCGAGCAGAAGGAGAAGCGGCTGGCGCAGGAGGAGAAGCAGCAGCAGGGCCGGCAGCGCGTGCTGGCTCGCGAGCTCGAGTGGGTGCGCGCCAGCCCGCGCGCTCGGCAGGCCAAGAGCAAGGCCCGCCTGGCGCAATACGAGGATCTTCGCCGTGAGGCCGAGAACTTCGAGGGCCGTGATCCGGCGGTGGAGATCAGCTTCCCGCCCGGCCAGCGCCTGGGCGAGGACGTGCTGGTCACCACGGGCCTACGCAAGGGCTATGGCGATCGGCTGCTGATCGACGACCTGAGCATCCGCCTACCGCGCGGCGCGATCGTCGGCGTGGTGGGGCCCAACGGCGCCGGCAAGACGACGCTCTTCAAGCTGATCGCCGGCCAGGAGCAGCCCGATGCGGGCAAGCTCAAGCTGGGCGAGACGGTGCAGCTGGCCTACGTCGATCAGTCGCGCGACGCGCTCGACGGCGACAAGACGGTCTGGGAGGAGATCGCGGACGGCCAGGAGGTGATCGAGCTGGGCAAGCGCCAGATCAGCTCACGAGCCTACGCCAGCGGCTTCAACTTCCGCGGCACCGACCAGCAGAAGCGCGTGCGCGAGCTCTCCGGCGGTGAGCGCAACCGCGTGCACCTGGCGAAGCTGCTGCGCCGTGGCGCCAACTTCCTGCTGCTCGACGAGCCGAGCAACGACCTCGACGTCGAGACACTGCGCGCGCTCGAGGACGCGGTGTTGCGCTTCCCCGGCTGCGTGATGGTGATCAGCCACGACCGCTGGTTCCTCGACCGGGTCGCGACCCACATCCTGGCCTTCGAGGACGACGGGCAGGTCGTGTTCCTGACGGGCAACTACCAGGACTACGACGCCGACCGCCACGCTCGCCTGGGCACCGATGCGGATCAGCCGCACCGGCTACGCTATCGGCGCCTCACCCGTTAGAGCCGCGCGCTGCCCCCGAGCGGATCACAGCCGCCCGTGAAGCCCTTGGCGCTGAAGGGCACCGTGGCCTGGCCGGTGAGATTGCGCCAGCGCGCGACGATCGTCAGGTTGTGGACCCCTGCGCGCTTGGGGCTGCAGTAGGAGAGCGTGTAGTAGCTGGAGGCCGCGCGCGCCAGGCGCTGCCCGATCGCGCGGAAGGCGCCCCCGAGCTGCGTCCCCTCCAGAGCGGTGGCGAAGCCGTCGGGACCCAGGGCGCTCAGCTCGGCGCTGTTGATCTCCGAGCCGAGACCGATGGTGAAGAACGCGTAGCCCGGCGGCATGCGCCGCATCGTGGCGACGGCCTGACGCGCCTGGGGGCCGGTCTTGAGCCCCGCGTGGTCGGTGCCGTCGGTGAAGAGCACCATGAAGCCGGCGCTCTCGACCGGCGTCGTGGCGAGCTGTCGCCGCGCATCGAGCACGTCGATCCCCTGCAGCACGGCGCCGTAGAGGTTGGTGGAGGGGTCGACGACCCGATAGCCGTTCAGTCCGGCCACGGCCCCGCGTAGGCTCTCCTTGCTGAAGGTGAAGTCCTGCCGGCGCTGCAGCGTGGTCCGACCGTCGAAGGAGTAGATCGCCGCCTCGCTCTCCTCGGGCAGCTCGTCGATCAGCGCCTGCGCGGCATCCTGCAGCGCGTCGATCTGGGTCACGACACTGCCGCTGAGGTCGAGCAGCAGCGCGGTGAAGAAGTCGAACTGCCGCGGCGCGGCGACCAGGCGGTGATCGCTCTCGGTGGCCGAGAGCGGCTGGCCGTCCTCGCTGAGCGTGAAGTCGACCTCGTCGAGGCCATCGACGGGCTCGCCGGCGGTGGTCTGCACCTGGAACTTCACGACCACCCGGCTGGGGTTCTCGCTGACGGGCTTGCCCGAGAAGCGCAACGTCAGCCCGCTCCCGGCGGCGCCGTCGCGCACCCCACCGTCGAGAGACGACGGCGAGAACCCGTGAAACGGATTCTCGCCGCAGGCGGTCAGCCCCGCGAGGGCGATCCCGAGCGCGAGAGATGAAAGGGTGGCACGCCTTGGATCGTCGGCGGCGGCAAGGCCGCGTCGAACGATTCCGCGTGCCGCATGGCAAGCGCAGTCGCCAGCGAGAGCAGCGTGCGCGGAGCGCGCAGCCGGGCGCACAACTGGGCGGGACATCATGGCGATCTCCTCGACGACGGCCCCGAACCGCACCCCGCGGCCCCGTGCCGAAGGGCGGGTCGAAGCAAAGGCCGGGAGGCGCCCTCCACCACCCACCCCCCCCCACCACCCACCAACACCACCACCCTCACCGCGACACCGGCAAGGGGCCGTCGCAACGGCAGGCGGGCCTCCCAGAACGCGCGCTCCTGGCACCCCGCACGCGAGCTCAGGGGTAAGCGGGCGGCGCGGGGGCCCCCCCGGGGGGCCCCCGGCCGGGGCGGGGGCGGGCCCCGGGGCCCGGGGGCGGGCGGGGGGGGGCCGGGGGGGCCCGACGGCCCCGGGCCCGGGGGGGGGCCCCCGGGGGGCCCCCCGGGGGGCCGGCCCCCGGGGGGGGGGGGGCCGGGGGGGCCCCCCCCCCGGGGGCCGCTGGGGCGGCCCACGGACCTGCAAACCGGGGCTCGACAGCCGCGGCCGCCTGCGGGCGCTGGGGCTGACTCAGGGGGCCGCCACTCCGCCTTGCGCCTCGGTGATCGTTCACGGCGGGGCCGCGGGGGGGGGGGGGGGATGATCATCCCCGCCGCGATCGGCGCCCTCGACGATTGGGTGTGACTCTTCAAGGGGCCCACCCCCAAGTCCGGCGCACGAACGGGCGGAGGTGCGCCGCGCGAGCTGCCTGGTCGCGCTCGCGTGCAGGGGGCCGGCCCGCCCCGTGCCCCGCCGAGCGGCCCGGCGGGGGGGGCGCGCGCGGCGGCGGCCGCCCGCGGGCCCCCCGCCCCCCCGCCGCGCCCGGCGCCCCCGCCGGGCCGGGCCCCCCGGGGCGGCGCCGCCCGGCCGGCCGCCCCCCCCCCCCCCCGCCCCGCCGCCGGCGCCCCCGCCCGCCGGGGGCCCGGCGGCCCGGCGCCGGGGCCCCCCCCCGGGCGGGCGCCCCCCCCCGGCCCCCCCCGCCCCCGCGCGCGGGCCCGTGAGCCGAGCTTCGCCTGCAATGGCGCGCATTGAGGGCCGTGAACGATTACGCGCCTCAGTCGCTGCGGGTGGCCAGGAAGCGGCGGAAGAGCTGTTCACCGGCCTCGAGCAGGGCGATCGAGGTCGACTCGTTGGGTTGGTGGGCTTGGGCGTTTTCGCCGGAGCCCCAGTTGACGGCGTCGATGCCGGCGGCGGTGAGGCGGGCGACGTCGGTCCAGGCTTGCTTGGGCGCCGGCGGCGTGTCGCAGACGCGGCGGAAGGCGGCCAGCACGGGGTTGTCGAGCGGGATGGCCCCCGAAGGACAGCAATCGACGAAGGCGAGGCTGGCGTGCGCGTCGTCCACCAGCTCGCAGACGCGCCGCTCGGCCGACTCGATCGAGCGGCCGGGGGCGAAGCGGTAGTTGAGGTTGAGCGTGAAGCGATCGGGGACGACGTTGCGCGCGGTGCCGCCGTGAGCCAGCGTGGCCGAGATGACCTCGCGGTAGGTCAGCTCGCCGAAGCTCACCGGCTCGGGCTGGAGCGCGGCGAGCCGCGTCAGCAGCGTGCCGGCGCGATGAATGGCGTTGTCGCCCTGCCAGGGCCGCGCGCTGTGGGCCGGGCGCCCGGCGAAGGTCACCTCGGCCTGCAGCGAGCCCAGGCAGCCGAGCTGCAGCACGTTGTCGCTGGGCTCCAGGCAGAAGGCCAGGTCGATTTCGGCCAGCCAGTCGAGCTGCTCGAGCAACGGGCCGAGGCCGCTCTGAGCGTAGGCGCCCTCCTCGCCGTCGTAGAACAGAAAGGCCAGGTCGTAGGCGGCATCGGGCACAGGCTCGGCGAGGAGCTGCCACATCAGGGCCAGGCCGCTCTTCATGTCGGAGGCGCCGAGGCCCCAGACGCGGCCCTCGGCCACGCGTGGCGGGTTGTAGGCCGAGGGCGGCACCGTGTCGAGGTGGCCGACCAGCGCCACCAGCCGCTCGTGGCGCCGCTCGCGCGGGAAGAGCGCGAAGGCGTTGCCCACGCGCTCGAGCCCGTGCGTGCCGCTGTGGCTCAGCTCGGCGACCAGGAAGTCGCAGAGCGCGCGCTCGTGGCCGGTGACGCTATCGAGGCGCACGAGCGTGAGCAGGCGTTCGACGAGGTCCATCGCCATCACACTGCCACCGCGAAGTCGCGCAGCACCTGGTTGAGCGAGGTCTTCTGATCGGTCGAGGCCTTGCGCTGGCCGATGATCAGCGCGCAGGGCGTGTCGTAGCTGCCGGCCGGGAACTGCCGCGGGCGCATGCCGGGGATCACCACCGAGCGCGCCGGGACGCGGCCCTTGTACACCACCTCGCTCGGGCCGCTGACGTCGATGATCGGCGTCGAGGCGGTGAGCGTGACGTTGGCACCGAGCACGGCCTCCTGCTCGACGCGCACGCCCTCGACCACGATGCAGCGCGAGCCGAGGAAGGCGCCGTCCTCGATGATCACCGGCTGGGCGCTCGGCGGCTCGAGCACGCCGCCGATGCCGACGCCGCCCGAGAGGTGCACGTTGCGGCCGATCTGCGCGCAGGAGCCGACGGTGGCCCAGGTATCGACCATCGTGCCGCTGTCGACGTAGGCGCCGATGTTGACGTAGCCCGGCATCAGCACTACGCCGCGCGCCAAGAAGCTGCCGTAGCGCGCGGTGCCGGGCGGCACGACGCGCACGCCGAGCCGGTCCAGCCCACGCTTGAGCGGGATCTTGTCGTGGAACTCGAAGGGCCCGACCTCCAGCACGCGCATCGGCGCCAAGCGGAAGTAGAGCAGGATGGCCTGCTTGACCCAGACGTTGACGACCCAGCTACCCTCGCGCGGCTCGGCCACTCGCATCTGCCCGGCGTCGAGCGCGGCGATCGTCTCGTGGATCGGCGCGGCGCGGCCGGGCAAGTCGAGCAGCTCGGGCTTCAGCGCCAGCTCGGTGACCGCCCGCTCGAGCGCGGCACGGTCGAGCGCGGGGAGGTCGAGGTCAGCAGGGCGGGTGTCACTCATGGGGCAGCACTCCTGGGGATCAGCTCGCGCCAGCAGGCGATGGCGCGCGCGCAGTCGGTTTCGGTCGGCACGAGGGCCAAGCGCACATAGGGTTGCTCGACGCCGAGGTTCGAGGCCGGGCTGACGAGGATGCCCGCTCGCTCGGCCAGCTCGGCGGCGTAGCGGCGCGGGTCGGCGTCGCCGGGCGTCCGCAGCCAAAGATAGAAGGTCGCGCTGCAGGGCGCGCAGGCGAGGCCGACCTCGGCGAAGAAGCGCGTGAAGAGCTCGCGCTTGCGGCGGAAGAGGGCGCGGCGCGCGGCCGCGTGCGCATCGTCGCGCCAGGCCCAGGCGGCCGCGGCCTGCACCATCGTCGAGCTGGCCACGCCGAAGTTGGCGCGCGCCCGCCGCAGCGCCCCGATCAGCTGCGGATCGCCGGCGATGAAGCCCGCGCGGTAGCCGGTCATGCCCGAGCGCTTGGACAGCGAATGGAAGACCAGCACGCCCTCGCGCGCGACCTCGAGCAGCGAGGGCGGCGGCTCGCCGTCGAGGTAGAGATCGACGTAGCACTCGTCACTGCAGAGCAGGATGTCGTGGCGCCGGCAGAGCTCCGCCAGCCGCGCGAGGTAGTCGCGGTCGACGGTCGCGCCGGTCGGGTTGTGCGGGTAGTTGATCCACAACACCGCGGTCTCGGCGAGCGCGGCCGCGGGCAGCTCCCAGGGCTCGAGGCGATAACCCTGCTCCGCGCGCAGCTCGACCGCCCAGGGCTCACCGCCCGCGAAGCGCGTGCCACGCGCTCGTAGACCGGATAGCCGGCGTGCCGAAGAGCACGCGGCGCGGGCCGCGCGGGTCGAGGAAGGCCAGTGGCAGGTGGAAGATCGCCTCCTTCGAGCCCGCGCTCGGCAGCAGCTCGCGCGCCGGATCGAGCGTGACGCCGAAGCGCCGCGCGACCCACTCGGCGCAGGCCGCGCGCCCGTCGTCCTCGCCGGCGATCGTCGGGTACTGGCTGACCGCGGGCACGGCGCCCTGGAAGGCCGCCACGATCCGCGGGTCCGTCGGCTCGAGCGGATCGCCGACCGAGAAGTCGAAGACCTCGCGCTCCGCCGCCAAGAGCGCGCGCTTCTCGGCGTGCAGCGCCTCGGCCGGATAGGCCCCCAGGGTGCTCAGCAGCGGGTTGAGCGTCGGCATCGCCCGCGGAAGATAGCCGAGGACCCCCGGCGCGCGCCAGGCGCCTGTTGGGTTCTCGCGCCGATCCAGAGCGCCGCGGCTTGCGCCACTACGCGCTGTGGCATAGCTTCGCTGGGGCTAGCGCAGCGACCGGGCAAGGGGGCTGGCGCGCTCGTTCCGCGTGCGGGGCTCGCGCCGCGCTTCGGAGCCCTGGCCTTCGGCGCTCCGTCGGAGAGGATCGACGACGCTCGTGATCACGTCCTGCACGCTTCACAACTTCAGAGGCGTTCGGCAGGGCGAGCTGACCGGGCTGACCAGGCTGGTGGTGCTCGTCGGTCCCAACGGCTGCGGCAAGAGCACGGTGTTGGACGCCCTCGACGTCGCGGCCAGTCCGACCCCCGGGCACGCCGTCGGACGCGCCGTCACCCGGCGGCGCTTCTCCGGGCCCGCCCACCGCTGGCTGCTTTGGCGCGGCAGCGAGCCAGCCATGATCGTCATTGGGACCGCCAACGGGGGGCAGCGCAGGGTCGACCTCACCGTCGAGGGGCAGAATTGTCGCGTCGGCATCGGCAGCTCAGGCGACAACGCCTCAGACAGCGATGGGGGCGAGGTGCGCTTCGATGCGCGCAGCAACTGGGAGCAGACGCTGCGCGGCGGGCTACCCGCGTTTCTCGGTATCCCCTTCTTCCGCCTGATCGACTGCGGCGGGCTGCCCGTCGAGCTTCACGAGCTCTATTCGCGCGCCGTGGAGCGGGGGCAGCGCGACCTGGCCCGGAGCTTGGTGAGTGGGCTCTTGGGCGGCGTCGAGTCCGTAAGATCCTGACGGAGAACGACGAGCCCGTGCTGCACGTCGTCTTCGAGCACCACAGCGTCCCGGCCCGGTTGATCGGCGACGGGGTCCACGCGGCCCTGCGGACGGTGCTTGAACTCGTGGGGCCCCGTGAGAGCGTCTTCGCGCTGGAGGAGCCGGAGACCCACCAGCATCCTGCTGCAATCTCGAAGACCGCCAGGGCGGTCGTTGCGGCTGTGCGGCAGAGCATGCAGGTCGTGCTCACGACGCACAGCTTGGAGCTGATCGACGCCCTGCTGGCTGAGGCGCAGCGCGAACCGAGCGTGTTGGATGAACTGACCGTGGTGCGGCTCGCGCTGGTCGACGGTGTGCTGCGGGTCAGCCCGAGCCGTGGGGTCGACGTCGAGATCGCGCGCACGGACATCGGCAGCGACTTGCGATGAGCTCGGAGTCCATGCTGCTGTGCGAGGGCTACAGTGACCGCTCCTTTCTCGCGGGGTGGCTGAGCCATCTCGGCTGCAGCGAGGCCCGCTGCGATCCCTGGGGCAAGAGCGTCAGCGGCGGGCATTTCGGCTATCTCGCCCCGGAGGGGCGCTTCATCCGTGTCGTCCCCGCTCACGGCCGTGACAACCTGCTCTCGTTCCTGAAGACGCGCCTTGGCCGTCGGAGCACTTAGACCCTCGAGCAGCTCGCCATCGTCTGCGACCGGGACGACTGCGGGCGCGGAGGCCAGCCAGACCCGCACCGACTGACGGCCGAGAGCGTGGAGGGCGCCCTGCGCGCCATCGGTGCCCAGGGCGTCGAAACGCGGTGCGCGCAGCAGCCCAGGCAGTGGCAGCTCGATCAGGGACAACGCGACCAGCTGACGGTCACGCTGCTCCAGTGGTCAGCCGCAGTTGAAGCCGAGCTTGAGCTGCCGAGCAAGCAGACCCTCGAGCGCCTGGCCTGCGGGGCCATCCACGCGGTCTATCCCGACCGGACGCGCTCAGTTCGTGCCTGGCTCGACGGGCGCTCTGGAAACCCGCCGGCGGCGGGGCCCAAGGAGCACCTTTGGTCGCACATGGCGGGCTGGTACGCCGACTACGGCTGCGATGCCTTCTGGCGCGCGCTCTGGCAGGATCCGCTGCTCGCGGCTGCGCTCAGGCAGCTACTCGAGGCCGCTGGCCTGTGGCCCGTGGTCGAGGCCTTGGTCACCCGAGGCTGAGCCCCGGGGACTGCCGGTGTGGGCGCGGGCGCCGAGTGGAGCGCCCCGGTCAGGGGTGCAGCGCGAACTGGAGCTCGCCGGCGTAGAGCCCGACTGCCAGCACGGCGCCGCCCGAGGCGCCGCTGACCATCAGGGCCTCGGGCGCATTGGGCAACGCCACGCGCTGCACGATCGCGCCGCTGCCGCGGTCGAGCACATAGAGCCAGTCGCGCTCGCGCGTGAAGCCATAGCCGGTGATCACGTAGCGGTCGAGGACGACGAAGGGGGCGTTCGAGCTCAGGTCGGCAGAGCGCCACTTGACCTCGTGCGTGCAGAGGTCGAGGGCCACGAGGTAGTTGCCACGACCGCCGATCTCCGCGGCGTAGCCGTTGAAGCTCAGGCGCACGAACACGGCCTGACCCTGCCGGATGACACCGCTCAGCTCGTTGAAGGGCGCGACGAGGGCCGGCTCGAGCGCGGCGTAGAGCGTTGGATCGCGCGTGTCACGCAGGCGGTAGCTACAGCGAGCCCCGAGCCAGCCGCGGCCCGACTTGCCCGCGGGCTCGACGGCTGTGACGCCGATCTCGAGCCCCGTGGCGTCGTCGCGGTAAAGGGCGCCCGCAGAGGCGAGGCGCCCGCCCGGATCGTCACTGCAACCGGCGAGCGGCTGCCGCAGGTTCGATGGCTCGATCAGTTCGTCCCGCCGCGGCAGTGACCCCTCGGGCCGAGCCTCGAAGCGCGCAGTCGACTCGCTGTAGCCGGTCTCGAGCAAACGGCGCGCGGCACCGGCGACGAGAATGCGGCGCGTTCGCCCCTCGGGACGAGGCCACGCCGCGGGCGTGCAGGGGCGCCGCAGGGGCGCGCTCGGTAGCGCTCGGTCCACCGCGGCCGGTGACGCGGTGGTCGGGGGCGGGACGGCACGCGGGGCCGGTGACGCCGAGAGCGCCGGGACGGTGCGCGGCCCCGGGCCCGGCGGTGTGCGCACGCAGCTCGCCTGAGCGACGAGCACGGCGCCCGCCAGCACCCAGGCGCGCGCAGACCGGACCATGCGATCAGTAGAACAGCTCATCGCGCGCGCTCCTCTCACGACCCACGCTGCGTAGCAGCGAAGCTAGGTCGCGTCGAGAGCGAAGGTGCCAGTTTTGCAGTACGGGAAGGTCACGTCGCGGCAGGTCGCAGCGGTTCCCGTTCCTTGCGCGGATCGGGATCTCGGTCGGCGCGAGCCGTGGTATATCCGCCCGGCCATGAGCACGGTGAGCGAGCAACGGCAGGCGGTGGCGCGGGCGCAGCGCGTGGTGATCAAGGTCGGCACGCGGGTGCTGGTGCAGCGCTCGGGTCGGCCGGACGAGCGGCGCATCGGGGCCTTGGTCGAGCAGCTCGCCGCGCTGCGGGCCGCGGGGCGCCAGGTCATCTTGGTGTCGTCGGGCGCGATCGGCGCCGGCATCGAGGCGCTGCGCTTGCCGGGACGGCCGCGCGCCGTGCCCGAGCTGCAGATGGCGGCGGCCGTCGGGCAAAGCCGGCTGATGGCCCGCTACGACCGGCTCTTCGCCGCTCGCGGTTGTCTCGCCGGCCAGGTGCTGCTGACGCACGACGATCTGCGGCATCGCCAGCGCCACCTCAACGCTCGCAACACGATGATGACGCTGCTGCGCCACGGCATCGTGCCGGTGGTCAACGAGAACGACGTGGTCGCCGTCGACGAGATCAAGCTCGGCGACAACGACCAGCTCGCCGCGCTGGTGACGATGCTGGTCGACGCCTCGCTGCTGGTGCTGCTGAGCTCGACCGACGGCCTGCGCGCGCCGCTGGGGCCCGCCGGTGGGCGCACGCGGCGTGTGCCCTATCTGGCGCGCGTCTCGGAGCAAGAGCTGGCGCTGGCCTGGGGCAAGGGCAGCCCGCTCTCGACCGGCGGCATGGCGACCAAGCTCGCCGCGGCGCAGGCGGTGGTCGACGTCGGCGCGTCGGCGGTGATCGCCGACGGGCGCCGCGCCGACACGTTGCTGCGGCTCTTTCGCGGCGACGACGTGGGCACGCTGATCGGCACACCCGCCGCAACGCCCGACGGGCGCCCGCGCGGCCTCGCCAGCAAGAAGCGCTGGATCGCCTTCTTCCAGCGCTCGCAGGGCACGCTGGTGGTCGACGACGGGGCGGCGCGCGCGATCGTCGAGCGCGGCAAGAGCCTGCTCCCGATCGGCCTGCGCGCGATCGAGGGCCACTTCGAGGCCGGCGCGATGGTCACGGTCAAGACGCTCGCCGGGCGCGCGATCGCCCGCGGGCTGGTCGAGTACGCCAGCGCCGAGCTGGCGCAGATTCAAGGGCGGCGCACGGCCGAGATCGGCCAGGTGCTCGGCGCGCGGCCCATGGACGAGGTGATTCACCGCGACAACCTGGTGATCGGCACCGGGGGCGCTACGGGCACCGGGGGCGCGACGGGAAGCAACCGAGCTTGCACGACGAGATGGTCGCTTTGGGGATCGCGCGGTCGCGGGAGCACGGGCCTTGCCCACGCTCTCGAGCGCCGCCAAGAACGCCTTGCTCGAAGGGATGGCCGTGGCGCTCGGGGCGCAACGCGCCGCGCTGCTCGCCGCCAACGCGCGCGACCTCGCCGCCGGCCGCGAGCGCGGGCTCACTGGCGCGCTGCTCGATCGGCTGGCGCTCAACGACGCGCGCATCGATGCGATGATCGCCGGCATCCGCCAGGTGATCGCGCTGCGGGACCCCGTCGGCGAGCTGCTCGCGCATCAGGTGCGCCCGGATGGCCTCCAGATCGACCAAGCTGCGCGTGCCGATCGGGGTGATCGGCATCATCTACGAGGCCCGCCCCAACGTCACCGCCGACGCCGCCGTGCTCTGCCTCAAGGCGAGCAACGCCGTGATTCTGCGCGGGGGCTCGGAGGCCCAGCACTCCAATCGCGCGATCGGCGCGGCGCTGGTGGCCGGGGGTGAGGCGGCGGGCCTGCCGGCCGGGGCCTTGCAGCTCGTCGAGACGACGGACCGCGACGCGGTGCGCGAGCTGGTGCAGCTCGTCGGGCGCGTCGACCTGGTGATCCCGCGCGGCGGCGAGGGGCTGATTCGCGCCGTCACCGAGCAGGCGCGCGTGCCGGTGATCAAGCACTACAAGGGCGTGTGCCACGTCTACGTCGACGCCAGCGCCGATCTATCGATGGCGCTGGCGATCGTCGAAAACGCCAAGTGCCAGCGCCCCGGCACCTGCAATGCGCTGGAGACCTTGCTGGTGCATCGCGAGGTCGCGACCGCCTTCCTGCCCGAGCTCGCGGCGCGGCTCTCCGCGCTCGGCGTCGAGCTGCGCGGCGACGAGCAAGCGCGCGCTCTCGTGCCGGCGATGAAGGTCGCGACCGAGCAGGACTGGTACGACGAGTACCTGGACCTGATCCTCGCGGTGCGCGTCGTGCCCGACCTCGAGGCCGCCATCGCCCACATTACGCGCTACGGCTCGCAGCACTCCGACGCGATCGTCGCGCGCGACGAGGCGGCGCAGCAGCGCTTCGTGCGCGAGGTCGACTCCGCGGCGGTCTACGTCAACGCCTCGACGCGCTTCACCGACGGCGGCGAGTTCGGCATGGGCGCCGAGATCGGCATCAGCACCGACAAGCTGCACGCCCGCGGCCCGATGGGCCTACCCGAGCTGACGACCTACAAATACATCGTCCGCGGCACCGGGCACATCCGACGCTGAGCGCGGCGCCGTCTTGGTGGGTCCCGGACCCGAGATGATGGGGCGCGGAGCCGGTCCCGAGCCCTTCCCGTGCGGGACGCGCCAGGTCCGGCGCACGACAAGCGGCACAACAAGCTAGCGCTTCGCTCTCGCCCTGCCACGGGGCTGCTCGTGGCCACAGGCCGAGGTCGCAGCTCAGGGCAGGATCTCGACCACGGCATCAACCACGACGGCCCGCCACAGCTCCTCGATCTCGTCGTTGTCGAGGGCGATACAGCCCTGCGTCCAGTCGATCCACTTGTGCGGCAAGAAGCTCCAGCCGCGTTTCTCGCCGTGGATGCCGATCGCTCCGCCGATGCGGGCGCCGGGGGCGAGCCGACCGGCTCGTCGTGCACGGGCGAAGGACGCGCGGTCCTTCACGCTCGGGTAGGACAGGCTCAGGAAACGGTGAAAGAGGTGGCTCGCGCGCTTGGCCTCGACCGCATAGGTCCCCTCCGGGGTCCGCCCGTCGCCCTCGTGCTGCTTGTGACCCGGCCCACCCCGTCCGATCGCCACGCGATAGATCTTGATCAGCCGGCCGTCGGACCAGGCCTCGAGGGTGTGGGCCTGCTTGAAGACCCGCAGCCGATCGACCTGGACCGTCCGTGGCATCGGCTGGTCGGTGAGGCGCGGTGCTGCGCCGGCAGCGGAGGCAGCGACCCAGAGAAGCATGCAGCACGACCCGATCGCTGCCGCCAGGGAGGCATGGGCGCTTCCGGCCACCTCACGCGCTCCCGGCGCCGGGGGTAAGCCCGTGCTGGCCAAGGACGGGCACGCGATCATTCAGTCCTCCCTGACGCCGACAGCCAAGTGCTGGGCATGCCGGTCCGGTCAGTCGGGTCCGCAGGCCCATCACGCAGAGGTGGCCCGGCCTCGGGTCGTTGAGTAACGTATCGTTCACGGGCAGCGGGAGGGTCGCATGTCGTCAGGTTTCTCTTTGGCTCCCGATCAGCGTCTGCCGAGGTCCTGCAGACCTGGCCCTATCGTCGCAACCATGCTCGTCCTCGTTCAGCTCGGGCTGTTCGGCGCCCCGGCTGCGGCATGCCGCTATCAACCGCTGACGGCGGTCCAGCAGCTCGAGCGGGCCGACCAGGTGTTTCTCGGGCGCGCGGGCCCCGTCGAGATCGGCGCTCAGACGGCCACCCAGGGCTTCGACGTACTCTATGCGATCAAGGGCGAGCTCGGGCGCCGCTTCGTGCGCGTGTACCCCTGGCCGAGCAACACCTGCGCGAGCGTCTACGAGCCCGGGCAACTGGCCGTCGTCTTCGTCAAGGACGGCTTGATCACGGTCCCTTCGGGCAGCCTGCCGATCGAGGCTCAACTGGCCAAGTTGGACGTCCTTCTGCAAGGGGGCCACACCGGGCGGCGAGGCAAGCCGGTCCCCGTCGAGCTCGAGGCCTTCCGCATGGCGCTGACGAAGGCACTGCTCACCCACCTCCACGGTCGCCCGAAGGTGGCAGTCCTCTTTGGCCGGTTCGCCGGCCAGGAGCTCACGGTGGGCAAGACGTCGCTCCCGTTCGTGGAGCGGGCCACGGGTCGTAACGTCGTGCGTATCACGCGCGCGCTTTCCGTTGGCCCGGTTCGGCTCGTCTCCGGAGCTTATCCGCTCGAGGGCTACGTCTTCGATGCGCTCCTGCTGCAGACGGGCGCGGAGCAGTTCCAGCTGCTCGGACACTGGGGGCGAGAGCAGAGCGCACGGGTCCCACCGGGCCGCGCGGTCCGGGCGTTCGAATCAGACCCTTGAACAGGAGGGGCGGACGCCTGCAGACGCGCTAGGGGTGCAGCTCGCCTGGCTCGGCGCGGCGCCTGGGTCGTCGTTCTGCGCCACAACGAGCCAGAAGGCGTGCTAGCATGCGCCGCGGTCGCGCGCTGCGGCCGTGCTGCGTGCAGGTCACCAAGAAACCGGCAATCCAGGGAGGCTTACGATGAGAGTCAGAAGCGTGGTCGTGGCGGCGTTGTGTTTTGGCGTGCTCGCTGCGTGCGGCGACGACGAGGGCGGCGTGCCGTCCAACAAGAAGGTGAGCGAGCTGACGCCGGCGCAGTGGACGAGCTGGTGCGAAGCGAACGCGGGTGCCTTCGCGAAGGATGTGAAGCAGGCGAGCTGCACGATGGCGGGCTTGTCCGTCAAGCAGTCGGGGCAAGGCACCTGCGAGGCCGCGCGCGATGCCTGCCTCGCCAAGGACGTGGAGGGCATCGACTGCAAGAGCGCACCCGTCGCGCGCGATGGCGGCGTGGGGAACTGCAGCGCCACCGTAGGTGAGATGCAGAAGTGCTACGACGATCTCGTGGCGGCGATCAGGCCGGTGCTCTCGGGACTGAGCTGCTCGTCGAACCTGATCGACCTGGCCAGCAAGCTGCAGAGCCTCGGCAGTCTCGATCCGGCCTCGTGCAAGGCGGTGGCCAGCAAGTGCCCGGAGTTCAGCACGGGCTTCGGCGGTGATGATTAATCTCAGATGTAATAAGTGACATAGGACTCATAAAACAATTGACATGTATAGGCCCCAGCGCGTAGGCTGAGTTCACGTCGTCGGTTCGACGCGGCTTGCTTGAAACGGCTTCCTTGAAACAGGGCAAACCCCGGGCGACCGGGGGACGCAAAGCCAGGAGACTCAGCGACCCTGAGTTCGTCCGGCTACCAACGGGGGCGACATGTCGCGCTTCTCTCGCACGCGGTCCGGGCGCCGCGCTCTCGCGCTCTCGCTCGCTTCGCTGCTCCTTGGCCTGCTGCTGAGCACGGTCCCCAGCCCCGTCTCGGCGCAGGAGCCGAGCGGCGCACCCGCCGCCAGCGTGCGCGGGGCGCCCACCGCCAGCGGCTGGCAGCTCGGGGCGCTGGTCGACGTTGGCGTGCCCGACCTGCTCGGCGTCTCGCTGGTCGTCCGCCCCTGGCACTGGCTGCGGCTGCACGGCGGCGCGACGACCAACGCGGTCAGCTTCGGACTGCGCGGCGGCGCGACGCTGGTGCCCTTCCACGCCTGGATCAGCCCCTCGCTGACGGTCGAGGGCGGCTACGTCTTCGAGGGCGACGCCAACACCCTGACCGAGAGCTTCGGCCTGACCTCGCCGATGCTCGAGCAGGTCGGCTACAGCTACGGCAACGCCCACCTCGGCCTCGAGCTCGGCTCTCCCGACAGCGTGGTGTTCTTCGTGCACGCCGGCTTCAGCGCGCTGCACACCACGCTGCATCAGGCGGACGAGGTGCTGCGCGAAGAGCTGGAGCAGCCCTCGCTCTCGTTTGCTGACCCGAAGGTCTCGGCGCTGGTGCCCTCGGCCAAGCTCGGCCTGCTGGTGTTCTTCTGAGGGCAAGTGCCCACGTGTCGGTCCGCGTCGAGCGGCCGGCGAAGGAGCGACCGTGATGCGAGCCTCTCTTCACCCCCACAGCGCCCGGCGCTACGCCCTCCTGCTGGCGCTGCCGCTGGCGGCCCCAGGCTGCGTCTCCGTCTCCGCGGAGGTCGAGCAGGTGCGCCACAGCGTGCAGACGCAGCAGCTCAGCTTCGCCGGTGCGGGGCCGCTGGCGGGCCAGGCGACGAGCGAGACGCGTGTCTTCGACGCCAGCCTCGACAGCCAGCTGATGGACTATGTCGTCAACGCCAAGCTCACCGAGCTGCGCGTCGTGCCGGCCAGCGGGGTCAGTAACCTCGACTTCGTGCGCGAGGTGCGGATTCGCCTGCTCTCGGCCGGCGGCAACCCCGAGGTCGTGCTCGCCGAGTTCTCGCGCGACGGCGAGGGTGTCAGCGCCGCCGACGGCTCATTGACCCTGCGCGTGCACGACGACTTCGACCACACGCGCTATGTGCGCGCCCGCGTCCCCTTCGAGCTGCAGCTCGGGATGGACGCCCCCGCCGCGCCCTGGAGCGTCGCCGTCGATCTCGGCCTCGACCTCGAGCTCGGCTACGAGCTGCGTCTGTAGGCGCAGCGAACGGGGCGGGCGTTTCCTCTGGTCGGGGGCGGCATTATTTTCGAGCGGGTCCTTTCTCCGCCAGCGATGCTATGAGATCGTGCACCGGCGCGCGATCGGACGCGCGCCATTACCCTGAGGAGCTGGCGATGCTGACGATGCGACGAACGACGACGACCCTGGCCCTGGCGCTGCTGCTGGTCGGGGGCGCTGCGAGACCGACCCTGGCCAAGCGCGCGGCGGCGGCCCCGATGTCTGCGCACCAGCGCGATGCGCGCAAGCTGCTCGAGCTGAGCGGCGCCCAGCAGATGGGCAAGCAGATGATCAGCCAGATGCTGGGCATGATGCGCCAGAACGCGACCGACGTGCCCGAGGACTTCTGGCGGACGATCGAGAAGAAGCTCGATTTCAGCGCGCTGCTCGACGAGCTCGCCGGGCTCTACGCCCGCCACCTGAGCCACGACGATGTCAGCCAGTTGATCACCTTCTTCAGCAGCCCGGTGGGGCGCCGCTTCGTCGCCGTCCAGCCCAGGGTGATGCAGGACTCGGTCGCGATCAGCCAGAAGTGGGGCCAGCAGTTCATGCAACAGGTGATGCAGGAGCTGGAGCGCGCGAAGAAGCGCGGCAGCAAGTAACGAAGGTAGGGGCGCTGGGCTTCTTTACCCACGGCTCACCTGAGTCGAGGCGCCCGTCAGGCAAGGAGCGAGCGAGGAGCGAGCGGAACAGCCTTTTAGCGCTGTGAGCACGCACCGGAGCGAGCGACGCAGCATGACGGGATGGATCGGCTCAGGTGAGCGGTGGGGCTAGCCGGCCCAGTCGCCCGCGCGGATCCTGCCCCACAGCGTAGCGCTTAGCCCGACGTAGCTCTGCTGCTCGGGGTCGCGCAGGTAGAGCCTCTCGCCCTCGGCCAACCATGACGGGTCGAAGCCCTGCTCGCGCAGCTCGCGCTTGCGCGGCTTGAGGCTGCCGGTGAGCGGGAGCTGCGCTACGAGCCGCAGGAAACGCGGTTGTGCGTAGGCCGGCAAGGCGCGGCTGACATACTCGTAGCACGACTCGGCGCCGAAGGCGGCGTCGGTGACGAGCGCGGCCATGCCGGCGCGCCCCTCGCTGCCCGGCACGGCCACGCCGTAGACCGCGCACTGGGTCACGCCGGGGGCCTGCAGCAGCACCTGCTCGACCTGCTGGGCCGAGACGTTGTGGCTCTGCCAGCGAAACGAATCGCCCAAGCGATCGACGAAGTAGAGCCGGTGCAGGCGGTCGCGCCGCAGCAGGTCGCCGGTGTCGAACCAACGGTCGCCGGGCGCAAAGACGTCAGTCAGCACCCGCTGCTCGCTCGCCGTGCCGTCGACGTAGCCGTCGAAGCCGTTGCGGGCGCTGATCGCGCCGAGCAGCAGCGCGGGCTCGTCTGCCGGCGCGGGGATGGCGAAGCCGCGCGCGTCGCGCGTCAGGGCCTCGCGCTCGAGGTCGTAGCGCGCCAGCGCCATGCGCCCCGGCACCAGCACGCCGCAGCTACCGGGCGTGTTGAGCAGGTTGAGCGTCTCGGCGTTGCCCTCGGTCGAGGCATAGAACTCGAGCACCTGACGCACGCCGAAGCGTTGGCGCAGCGGCGGCCAGAGCTCCGCGCGCAGGCCGTTGCCGAAGACGCGGGTCACCTGGTGGTCACGCTCGTCCGCGCGGGCCGGTTGCTGTACCAGGTAGCGGCACAGCTCGCCGACGTAGCTGAAGATCGTCGCCCCGCTGGCGCGGCACTCGTCCCAGAACTGGCGCGCCGAGAAGCGGCGGCCGAGCGCCAGGCGGCAGCGCTGCGTCAGCGCGATCGGCACGGCGATGATCGTCGCCGTGCCGTGGCACAAGGGCAGGCAGTTGTAGACGCAGTCCGCGGGCCCCACGCGCAGCGCGGCGCCGAAGACCATCCCCGCGCGCCACAGCCGGTGGTGCTTGACCACGGCGGCGCGGGGCAGCCCGGTGGTGCCGCTGGTGTAGACGTAGGCCACGACCTCGTCGAGTCGGCGGCTGGCGGTCTGCGGCGGATCGCTCGTGGCGCGCTGGGCCAGCACGCGCGCCCAGGCGTATTGCGTCGGCAAGCTGTCGGTCTCGTCATCGATCAGGATCTGGCCGCTGCCCAGCGCCACGGCATCGCGAATCGCCTCGAGCGCGCCGCGCTGCGCACCAGAGGCGACCAGCAGCTGCGGCTGACAGGCGTCGATTGCCTGCACCAGGGGTGCACCGACCAATTGCGGGTCGATCAGCGCCGCGATCACGCCGAGCTTGGCCAGCGCGTAGCAGTGGAACAGGTAGGCCGGGCGATTGTCGCAGAGCAACGCCACCACGTCGCCCCGGCCGAGGCCGAGGGCCTGGTAGGCGTGGGCATGCTGGTTGATGGCGGCGTTGACCGCGCTTACCGACCAGCTGCGGCCCTCGAACCACAACAGCGGATCGGCCGGCTGCGCGCGCGCCCATTGCTCGAGCTGCAGCGCCAGCGTCTGGTTGGAGTCGGGATCCCAGGTCAGCTGCGCGCCGATGGCCTGGGCCGTGCTCCAGAGCTGGCGGGGAAGGCCACGCATTGCCGGGGCACCTGCTCGCGCTACTCGAGGCCGCGCAGCGGTCGGCGCAGCCAGCGCGCACCGACGAGCAGCAGGGCGCCGACGGCGAGGGCCAGGTAGCCGAGGCGGGTGAAGACCATCGCGTATTGCTGCAACGCCGCGGCGGCGGCCGGCGCTGCGCCGGCGGCGGTGTTCGGCAGGGCCGTCATGCTGGCGATCAGCCCGCCGAAGTGGTGCGAGTACGAGCTGGCGAGAAACCACGCGCCCATCACCGTGCTGGCGAGCCTCGGTGGGGCGAGGCGCGTCATCGCCGAGAGGCCGATCGGCGAGAGGCAGAGCTCGCCCATCGTGTGCAGCAGGTAGAGCGCCAGCAGCCAGTGTAGTGGCACGCGGGCCTGCGCGTCGGCCCAGGCGGTGCCGGCCACCAGCACCAGGTAGCCGAGGCCGAGCTGTAGCAGGGCCAGGCCAAACTTGTTGGGCGTCGAGGGGTCGGCCGCGCGTCGTTTGAGCGCGGTCCAGAGCGCGGCGACGGGCAGCGCCAACACGATCAGGAAGAGCGGGTTGGCCGCCTGCAGCACCGAGGCCGGCAGCTCCTTGAGCCGCGCGCCCGGCGCCAGCGTGGACAGCAGCGCGCCGAGCGGGCCGTGGGCCAGCGAGCGGTCGACGTGGCGCTCGGCGAAGAGCGTGAGCGAGCTCCCCGCTTGCTCGAAGAGCGCCCAGAACACGGTCGAGCAGGCCATCAGCACCAGCGCCAGCAGCAGCCGCCCGCGGGTCGTGACGTCGGCCCGCAGCGCGGCCCAGATCAACCCGCCGTAGACCGCAGCGCCGGCGCCGTAGAGCAGCCAGCCCAGGAGCTGGGGCCGTTGCAGGGCCAGCGCCAAGAGCGGCACGGCGGCCAAGCTGCCGAGCAGGGTGAGCTGCAGCGCGTCGAGCCCGAGCCAGCGCCGGGCCGTCAGCGCCTCGAGGCTGGGGGGTTCGCCGTGGCCCTCGAGCGCGGCGCGGCCGCGGCCGAACCACAGCAGGGCGATCAGCATCCCGACCCCTGCCAGGCCGAAGCCCCAATGCCAGTCGACGCGCTCGCCCAGGCTGCCGCAGACCAGCGGCGCGAGGAAGGCCCCGGTGTTGATGCCCATGTAGAAGATCGTGAAGCCCGCATCGCGGCGCGGATCGCCCGGCGCGTAGAGCCGACCGACCAGGCTCGAGATGTTGGGCTTGAAGAAGCCGTTGCCGAGGCACAGCAGCGCCAGCGCGGCGTAGAGCGCCAGCTCGTGGCGGATCGCCATCACGAAGTGGCCGAGCGCCATCAAGACCGCGCCGAGCAGCACGGCCACGCGATAGCCGAGCAGCCGGTCGGCCAGCACGCCGCCGGCCAGCGGACAGGCGTAGACCAGCGCGCCGTAGGCGCCATAGACGCCGTAGGCGCGGCGGTCGGAGTAGCGCAGCACCCGCGTCATGTAGAGCGTCAAGAGCGAGCGCATGCCGTAGAAGCTGAAGCGCTCCCAAAGCTCGGTGACGAAGAGGACGGCCAGCCCCCGCGGATGGTGCGCGCGTCCCGGAGCCCGGCCGCCGACGACGATCGGGGGCGGTGGGGTCGGCTTGGCGTCGGGCTCGGACATCGGCGCTCCGGGCGAGGGCCGCGCAGTGTAACTCAGACGGGGTCGTGGAGGGCCGTGTTATCGTCGGCGCGCCAGCGGTCGCGGGGAGTGCGCAGAGCGATGCCAGCACGCAGTCATGGGACGGGGCAGTTCCGCGCGGAGGACTTCGCCCGCCTGGGGCAGGGCGTCGTCTTCGAGCCCGGGGTGCTGGTCTTCCATCCCGAGCAGATCGAGATCGGCGACGACGTCTACATCGGCCACCAGACCATCCTCAAGGGCTACTACCGCGGGCGCCTGGTGATCGGCGCGGGGACCTGGATCGGGCAGCAGTGCTTTCTGCACGCCGGCGGCGACCTCACGATTGGTCGCGACGTCGGCATCGGTCCCTGCGTCAGGGTCGTCACCTCGACGCATCGGCTCGACGCGCCCGAGCTGCCGATTCTGCGCGCGCCGCTTGACTTCGCGCCGGTGGTCATCGAAGACGGTGCGGATCTCGGGGTCGGCGCGATCCTGTTACCCGGTGTGACGATTGGTCGCGGGGCGCAGGTGGGGGCCGGCGCCGTCGTCACGCGCGACGTGCCGCCGCTGGCGATCGTCGCCGGCAATCCGGCGCGCGTGTTGCGCCGGCGCGGCGAGCGCTGAGCCCGCGAGCCCCTGAAGCCGAGGTGTCCGATGCGTTGGCTGCACGTGATCTATATCCCGCTCTGTCTGGTGATCGGCGCGGTCGTCGGCTGGACGCTCGCCGCGAGCCGACAGGAGGCCGAGCTGGCGCGGCTGCGCGAGCGGGTCGAGGCCGACGAGCGACGGCAGGCCGAGCGTCGCCTCGAACAGTCGCGAGGGGGCGCCTGACCGCAGTGGCGCCGGGGCAGCGGCGCAGCGGCTACTCGACGACCTCTACCGAGTTGTTGTAAGAAGGGCCTTCCCTGTTGCGCTCGCGTGGCCTGGGGGAGCCGACGTTCGTCGGCCGTCCCTCGTCCAATGGGTCGTTACACCGGGTTTCTGGTGGGCCAACGCGCGGCGGCGGGGTGGAGGAAGACGATGACCATCGCCACCACCAAGAAGAACAACCGGTCCGAGAACACGGGCTCCGCGCTCGGTGCGGCGAGCGCGCCGGCCAAGGCCGCGGCCGGCCCGGCCCGCGGTGGCCTGCGGCGCACCCCCACGCAGGAAGAGATCGCGACGCGGGCCTACGAGCTCTACGTCCAGCGCGGCTGTGCCGATGGCCACGCCGAGGAGGACTGGGCCCAGGCGCAGCGCGACCTCTCGGGCGACAAGAACTAGGCTGCAACGACCGCCCGGTGGCGGTCGACCCACCGCGGTGCCGCGCGCGGTGCCCAGCGCGAGGCCGCGCGGGCGTCGCGCCGCTATGACCTGCGGCTCGGTCTTTCCGAGCGGCACGGCTGCGCTTGCGCTGTAGCGGCCGCGAGCCGGTCGCGGGCGGCGGATGATCGGGCCCTCGACGATGAGGATGCGGCGCCATGGACAAGCACCAATCAACGACACGGGTCAGCCTGGCGGCCGCGCTGCGTCATGTGCTGGCGCAGCTGGCGAAGCTGCTGGAGCACGAGGACCCGCAGCCCCTGTTGCAGGCGGACCAGCCCTTCGAGCTGGCCCTGCGCGGCTGGCGCAGGGCGGTAGAGGCGCAAACGGGCACTGCCACGGTCCAGCGCACGCGCGAGCTGGAGCACGCCAAGCTGGAGCTGATGGGGCGCGTGGCGCAGAAGCAGAAGGAGCGCGACGACCTCCAGGAGCGCAACAAGGAGCTGCTCGACCAGCTCGTCAAACAGAAGAAGCACGAGGAGACGATCAAGCAGCGCCTGCTCGAGGCGCAGTTCTCTGGGGGCGGTCTGAAGGCCGAGGCCAAGCAGCTCGACCTGGAGATCCGCGAGCTCCGGCGGCGGGTGCGAGAGCTCGAGGGCGGCCCGCCCTTGACGCCGGCCGAGGCCGCACCCACGTCGAAGTCGGCGCCGGTGGCGGCTGAACCGGAGGCGACGGACACGGACAGCGCGCCGATGGCGACCCAAGGCGCGATCAGCGATCCGGGCGCGGTGGCGGCGACCCCGCCGCCCGTAGCGATCGCGCTCTCGGAGCGCCGCGCCGCCGCGGAGCAGGCCTTCCGTGATCTCTGGAAGCCGAAGGCCACCGAGGTCCCGTCCGAGGCGCCGGCAGCGCCCGCAGCGCCGCTGCCCAAGGTGGAGGTTGCCGGGGTGGCGGCCAAAGCCGCTGGGGCGATCGAGGCACCGCGCGCGGTCGCGTCGACCTCGGGACGCCGGGCGTCGGCGCCTGCCCTGGGCGATGGGATCGAGACGCCTCGGGTCGCGTCGCCGATGGTCCAGCCCCAACCCGTCCAGCCCCAACCCGGAGTGCAACCCCGGGCCAAGCCCAGAGGCTCCGCGGGGGCGCAACCGGTGTCTGCGTTGCCCGCCGCGCGTGCTGCGCAGAAAGCCCCAGCGAGCCGGCCGCGAACTTCGCCGACGCCCAAGCCGCTGCCCAGGGGCAGGGTGGCGCTGAAGCCCGAGGCGGCCAAGGCCTTGGCCGCGGGCCCCCAGCGCGCCCAGCTCGCGGCCAAGCCCGTCGCGGCCAAGCCCGCGGCCAAGCCGGTGGCCAAGCCCGTCGCGGCCAAGCCGGCCGCCAAGAAGCCCCTGGCCAAGCCGGCCGCCAAGAAGCCCCTGGCCAAGCCGGCGGTGGGCAAGCCCCTGGCCAAGCCCGTGGCCAAGCCCGTGGGCAAGCCCCTGGCCAAGCCCCTGGGCAAGCCGGTGGTGGCGCCGCGCACCGGGGCCCAGGCCTCGGCGGCGGAGCGGTCGAAGCAGAAGACCAAGGGCGGGCGCGGCGTGCGCTCGCCGCGGTAGCAGGAGAGGCTGCGCGCGGAGCTTCGTTGACAGGTCGGAGCCGATGATCTACACCACGCCCCCGGTTACCGAACCGAATCATGGAAGGTGCTCTCATGGCCTGGCGCTGTAGTTTGACGGGGGCACGTCCCAACGTCGCCAACACTGTCTCGCACTCCAATATCAAGACCAAGTCGGTGCAGCTGCCGAACCTGCGCCACAAGCGGTTGTGGCTCGAGTCCCAGCAGCGCTTCGTGCGCGTGCGCCTCTCAGCGCGTGCGCTGCGTACCGTGACGCGCCAGGGCCTCGACCGCTTCATGGCCGAGCAGGGGCTGCGTCTCCGGGACGTGACCTGAGCTGGACAAGCTGGGGCGCCGCTTCATGCGGCGCTCGGCGTGCAGCGTATCGCTAGCGCATCGCTCAGCGTGGGCGCAGGCGGCGCAGGTTGCGCGCCGACCGCAGCTCGTTGACCTTCTGTCCCAATGCCGGATCGCTCAGCAGGCGGTGCGCGAGGGCCGCGCTGCCGACGCCCACGTGCGCGGCGACGGCGCTGACCGAGCAATCACACGCCACGAAGAGGTCGAGCAAGGCCGCCACGGCGCCCGGGAAGCTCGCGCTGCGGGGTCCGGGCGGGCTCGCGGCGGCGAGCCACTGCGATAACGCGGCCGGTGGGTGGTAGTCCTCGATCGCCACCGGTGTGCGCCATTCGAGCGCCAGGCGCAAGCGCAGCGCCCGCAGCGCCGAGCGCCGGTTCTCGTGCTGTGAGCGCGTGCGCGTCGCCTGGGCCGCCAGCCCGGTCGGGCGATGGTGCAGGCGCACCGCGCTGCTGGTCTTGTTGCGCTTCTGCCCGCCGGGTCCCGAGCCACGATAGGTGTGCACCTCGCACTGCGCGAGCAGGGCCGCATCGCTCAACGCCAGGAAGGCCGCAGTGGTTGCCGGGGGCTGGCCCATCGTCGGAACATCGCCGATGCGCGGGTCGGCTCGCAAGCGGCGCTGGGGCAGGCTGGCGAGCTGCCCGCGCCGGTTGACCGCTTCACCGCCCCTCCGGCATGGTTCGGGCTGCGATGATGCGACTGCTGCTCGGTGCCGTGCGCCTGCTGGTGGTGCTGCTGCTAGCGCTCGGCGCCGCGGTGGCCTGCTGGTTGCGCTTCGCGCCCGATGAGCTGCTACGGCGCGCCCTGGTGGTGGCGGCGCGTGGCGCGCTGGAGCTGCCGGCCTTCGACCTCGAAGGGCTCGAGCTGCGGTTGGGTCTCCGCGGTTCGATCATCCTGCGCGGCCTGGTCGTCGGCCCGCCGCGCGGCTTCACGCTGCCGGCCCTGACCCTCGACCGGCTGACCCTGCGCTACGACCTGCGCCAGCTGCCACAGGGCGTGGTCACGGTCAGTCGCTTCGAGCTCGAACGCCCGATCGTGCGACTGGAGCAGCGAGGCCAGCGCCTGAGCTGGCTCGCTCTGGCGGGTGGGACGGGGCGCGTGCCGCCTGCCGACGCCGCAGAGCCCGCGCCCGCGGCCGGGTCGACGCCCCCCGCGACGCTCGACCTCCGCCTGCAGCAGGCCCTCGTGCGCGGGCTCGCGCTCTACTTCGACGACGGCTCCCGCCGGGTCGTGGTCGATGGGCTCGACCTCCGCGCGCGCGCCCGGCTCGTGCGCGGTCAGGGTCAGGCACGGGTGGTGGTGGCCTTGGCTCCGCCGCCGACCCAATCGAGCAGCGTGTCGAGCAGCATGTCGAGCAGCGTGTCCAGCAGCGTGGCCCTGGCCCAGCGCGCGCCGGTCGCCCTGCGGGCGACGCTCGACACGCGGCTGCGCGCGGTGCTCGACCTCGAGGCGCTGGCGCCGTTGCGGGCGGCGCTGACGGCCAGTCTCGACCTGCGTACGCGCACGCTCGTCGCTCCCTGGGCCCTGCCGCCGACGGCCGTGGCGCTGCGCTGCGACGCGGAAGTGGACCAGGCGAGCGGCCGGGCGCTGCTGCGCCGGCTGACGCTGGCGCTGAACGGCCAGCGCCTGCTGCGCTTGCAGGGGCGGGTCGAGGGCCTCGGAGGCCGGCCCCTGCTGACGGCCGAGCTCTCGCGGCTGTTCTTGCCCCTGGCGGCGCTGCTGCCCTACGCGCGGCTGGTGCAACCCGCGCTGCGCGCGACCGGCACGGTGGCCGCCGAGCGCGTGCGGGCCGAGGTCGCCTTGCCGGCCCAGGGGCAGCCACAGCTCAAGACGCTGCGGGGGGCGATCTCCCTGCATGCCGTGAGCGCCGCGCTGCCGGCAGCCGGTATGGCCGTCAGTGGGCTCGAGGGCGGGCTGTCCTTCGACCTCGTGCCGGGGCGTGCGGCGGCGGGGCAGCGGCTCGCGCCAACGGCGCCGGCGCGGCCGGACGGCACGGCCGCGCTGCGGCTCGCCTGGCGTGAGCTGCACGCGGGGCCGACGGTGGTGGGCGATCTCGCGCTGGCGGCCCGCGCCGGCTTCAGTCTGCGCGAGCTGCGGCCGACGGTCTTCGACACTGCGCTCGAGCTGCGCCTCGGGTCGTTGCAGCAGCGGCACCCGCGCTGGGGCTGGCTGAGGACCAGCGCGCGGCTGAGTGCCCGCCTGGTGGGTGACGCCGAGCAGCGGCGCGCCGAGCTGTCGGCGCTGCGGCTCGAGCTCGGGCGGCAGCTGCGCGTCGGCCTGCGCGCCTCGACGCGGGATTGGGCCGCGGGCGCGGGCGAAGCCCGGCTCGAGCTCGAGCCCGTGTCGCTGGCCGGTGTGTGGCGCGAGCTGCCTGCCGCGTTGCGCCAGACGTTGCCTTTGAGCGAGCTCGGGGGCGAGGTCGCGCTGAGCGCCACGGTCCGTGGGCGCCTCCCCGCCGCCGGGACCTCACCGCTGCGGCTGCCGCTCGAGCTGATGGCGCGGCTCGATCTGCGCGACGTGCGGCTGGCGCAGCGCGCGCCGGTCAGCGAGGCGGCCCCCGCGAGTGAGGGCGCGCCGCTGCGGGTCGCCGGGCTGAGCGGCACGATCACGGCCCGCAGCGCCAACGAGCGGGCGACGCTGGAGGGTCGGCTGGCCCTGGCCTCCCTCGACCAGGCGGCGACCGGACTGCGGCTGCGCGGGCTCGGGCTGCCCTTCAGCGTCACCGCGACGCCGCTGGCCGTCAGCGCCGACGCTCGGCTCACGCTCGGGCGCCTCGAGCAGCAGCAGCTCGCGGCGACGCTGAGCCAGCGTGACCTCGCGCTGCGCGCCCGCGCCAGCGCCACCCTGCCGCTGGAGCGGCTGCTGACGGGGCAGTTCGTGGCGCTCGATCGCGCCAGCGTGGCGCTGAGCCTCGAGGCCGCCCAGACCGCGGCGACGCAGCCGAGCTCGGACCTCCGGCTCGAGCGCCTCCGGGGCGAGGTCACGGCCGATTACGACGCGCACCGCGCCGCAGAGCCGCTGCGCTGGCAGGCCGGGCTGGGCCTCGGCGCGCTGCGCGAGCGCGTGCAGGCGCTGCGGCTCGACGAGCTGGCGTTGCGTTTGCGTGGAACCGCGGGCGGCTGGATCGCGCGCCTGCCGCTCTCGGTGGTCACCCCTGCCGAGCTCTGGGCCGGTGTGCAGGGCACGCTCGCGCTCGGCCGCGTGGGACATCCCGCGTTGCTGCGTCCGCTCGGGGGGACGCGGCTCGAGCTGGCGGCGCGGCTGCATCCGCGGGGCGCGTTCGAGCTGGAGCGGTTGACGCTCGCCTTGCCCACGCTGGGCCTGAGTGCCGCGGCGTCGGCCACGCTGGAGCGGCCGTGGGAGTTCGTGGCGGCGGCCGGCGTGGGGCGTCGTGAGCTGCCGCTCTTCGAGCTGCACCTGCGCGGCGAGCTGAGCAGCCCGAGCGCGACCCAGGCCGCCGCCGCCCGCGTGCTGCACGAGGGCCTGCGCAGCGCGGGAGCGCTCGGCGTGCAGCTCCACCTGCGGGCGATCGACCGCGCGCGCTTGCAGCTCGACGGCCGGTTGAGCGCGCGCCGCTTCAGCCTGTGGGTGGACGGCGCGCCGCGCGCGCTGGCCGCGGCGGGCCCGCAGGGGGCGGGCTGGCTGCGCTCGCACCTGTACCTCGCCGGTCTCGACGCCGACGTGCCGATCGCGCAGCAGCTGGTCGTCGGCGCCGGCGAGGCCCTTCCCACGCTGGCGCTGCCGCCGCCGCGGCACTCGATCTTCGACCAGACCGCGGTCGGCGCGGCCTACCGCCTGGTGCGACCCTTCGTCGGTGGCCGGTCCAACCTCTCGTTCGACGGGCTGACCTTGCGCAGCGAGCTGCTCGCCGGGCCGCAGGAGCACGCCCGCCGCCGCTCGCAGAGCGCGCTGCAGATCGGTCGGACGGTGCTCGACCTGGCGCTGCGCGACGGCACCCTGTGGCTCAATCACCTGGCGCTGCAGGCCCTCGGCGGGGACCTGGCCGGCGAGCTTCAGCTTCAGCTCCTGAGCCTGGCGCCGCTCAACCTGCGCCTGCGCGCCGACACGCGTCTGACCAACGTCGATCTGGCGCGCCTCGATCCGCAGGCGGCAGCGCGGGGTCGGCAGACGCGGATCTCGGCGCTGGCGGCGCTCAAGTATGAGCTATCGAGCCAGGCCCTCTCCGGCCAGCTGCTGCTGGACGACCTCTCGCTGGATACCCTGGACAGCCTGCTCGCCTACCTCGACCCCCACGGCCTCGATCCCACCGTGCAGGCCAATCGCCGCCTGATCAACGCCTGGTATACGCGCTGGACGCGCCCCCAGGTCGAGCGCGTGGCGCTGTGGATCGCGCACAGCCAGCTCAACCTCGATATTCGCCTGGGTGCTGTTTGGCCGCTCGGCGCCGTGCTGCGTCGCGCGCTCCACGGCGTGCGCATTCGCCGCGTATCGCTGCGGCCCTTCCTGCCGGCGGGCGACGAGGTGCTGCCGCCTCAGAGCCCGTTGCCCGCGGCGCGGCCGGCCTGGGGTCACTGGGAGCCGCCGGCGAGCCTCTCTGTCGAGTAGCCCGCTGGGGGCAGGTGTTCCCTTGCCCGGTGGCGACAGCAGCCGGCTCCCCCGCGCGGCGATTGCGGCGTTTTCGCAGGCTTTCGAGCGGCGGTGGGGCGGAAACTGGGTGGCGCAGGTATTGCAGAGCGACCACACCGTGCCGATCTGCCTCCCACGCTCGCCCCAGGTTGCCCTGCGTCGTTGTCGCCTCAGCGTCTCGCTGCGCCCGCTGCTGAGCCTGCTGCTGCTGGCGGGCTGTGGCGAGGTCGAGCCCGTCGAGGGCGTCGCGAGCGTCACGCAGGCGATCGTCAACGGCACGCCGGACTCGGGTCATCCGAGCGTTGGGGCCTTGCGGACGCCGAGCGGCATGCTCTGCACGGGCACGCTGGTGGGCAGGCGTACGGTGCTGACCGCCGCGCACTGCCTGCACCTCTTCGGCCGGGAGACGCCGTCCTTTCAGTTGGGGCAGCAATCCTACGCGGTCGTCGCGGCCACGATGCATCCGGAGTTCGACTTCGCGACGGCCGCCAACGACCTCGCCTTGCTTACGCTGGCGGCGGCACCCCCCGTCACGCCGCTGGCGCTGTCCAGTCAGCCCCCGGCCCTCTTCGATCAGGTGGTGCTGGTCGGCTTTGGGCGCACGGACACGGACAGCGCTGCATCCCAGGGAACCAAGCGCGAGGCGACCAATCGCGTGCTGTGGAAGACGGCCACCACCTTCGGCTACTTCACGACCTGGGGCGGTTCGGGCACGATCTGCCCCGGTGACTCGGGTGGACCCGCCTTGCTCCGGGTCGCCGGCCGCGAGGTCGTCGTAGGCGTTCACTCGACCTACGGGATCGACACCGCGCTGACTAGACAACTCGACGTGCTGCGCTCGTGCAGCACCGCCGGCTTCGACGTGCGCACCGATCCCTTCCTGTCCTGGATCAAGCAGACCGCTGGCGGCGATGTGGGCATCGACGAGGCGGTGCCGGCGCCGCCCGCGCAAGAGACCTCGGTGGGCAGCGGCGGCGCCCCAGCCCAGGCTTCCGGGGCCACGCGGGCGCCGGTGGCGATCGTTGCTCCGGCGGCGGGCAGCGTGGTCGCCGGGGGGCAGGTCCAGGTCCAGGCCTGGATCGACGAGGCCTTCGCCCCCACCCGCGTGGAGCTGCTGGTCAACGGTCGGCTGTTGCAGACGCTCACTGCGGCCCCCTTTGCCTTTCCGGCCACGCTCAGTCCCGGGCGAGCCACGCTCGAGGTGCGCGCCTCGGGTCGCGGCGGTGGCGTGTCCTCGGCCCTGGTGCAGGTCGAGGTGATGGCTGCCACCAGTCCCGGCGCGGCGGCGGCCGGCGCCGGGGCCTCACAGCGAAGCCCCGCGCCCGTCGCCGCCGCTGCCGCGGAAGCGGGGCAGGGCGGCTGCGGCCTCGCTGGGCCGCGGCGCGCGGGGGCGCCCGACGCCGTCCTCGCGCTGGTGTTGCTGGCGGCGCTGCTGGGGCGTGCGCGGCGTCGCGGCGGCCACGCGCACTGACGCCCGCTCGAGGCTCGTGCGGCCTCCGCCGAGCGCACGGAGCTCGCGCGCGGGCGCCGGCTGGCCACGACCCGCGGGCTCGTGATACGAACTCCCCATGGCCTCTGACATGAGACTCGCGCGGATCAGTGGTCCCGCGCCGCGCGCGGTGCCCAAGCCGCTGGCGGTGCCCGACCTCCGCCGGCTGCGCGTCAGCATTCGCTCCAAGCTGATCCTGCTGAGCACGTTGCTGCTGGCCGCGGCGATCAGCCTATTCGGCGCCGTCAACGCGCACCAGGCGCGGCTCAACATCGATCGCTACTCCGACCGCCTGCGGCGCACGATCACGGAGGGGCTACACCAGGCCGGTCGCGCCCAGCTCGCGCTGCTGGGTAGCGCCGCTCGCATCGCGATCGTGCAGAGCGACTACGGCTCGCTGACGACGATGGTGGCCGACGTCCAACGTCAGGATCAGCGCATCACGCACGTCTCGATTCGCGGTCCCGATCAGCGCGTGCTGGCGGAGGTCGGTGGTAGGCTGCCCTCGGCGCTGCTGGCCACGCTGCGCGAGCTCAAGGGGCTGACCACGCATGCCGCGCTGCCGGTCGGCGGCCAGCGCTCGATGGTCTTCGTCACGCCGATCACCTACAAGGACCGCGCGGAGCCGCTGGGCAGCGCCGCGATCGCCTTCACGCTGAGCTCGCTCGAGGCGGAGCTGGCCAAGGCCGAGGCGACCAAGAGCCAGGTCTCGGCGGAGAATCTGCGCAACATCATCCTCGTCGGTCTCGTCGCCGTGCTCGCGGGCACGCTGCTGACGATCATCCAGGGCATGCGCATGTCGCGCCCGATCCGGGCGCTGGCGACCCAGGCCAAGCACATCGCCGACGGTGACTTCAGCGGCCGCGTCCAGATTCCGGGGCACGACGAGATCGGCCAGCTCGGCGACATGCTCAATCACATGTCGGGGCAGATCGTCACCCTGATGCAGGGCGCGCAGGAGAAGGCGGCGCTCGAGCGCGAGTTCGAGATCGCCAACTCGATCCAGAACTCGCTGATCCCCCAGTCCGACGCCGTCGCGCTGGGCGGCATCGAGCTGACCGGCTTCTTCCGCTCCGCCTCGCAGTGCGGCGGCGACTGGTGGGGCTACTACGAGCTGGGGCGGCAGCAGTCGTTGCTGGTGATCGGTGACGTGACGGGGCACGGCGTGCCGGCCGCGATGATCACGGCGCTGGTGAAGGGCGCGGCCAGCACCATGGTGTCCGTGGCCGACGGCCGCTTCGACATGCAGGCCTTCATGCAGCGGCTCAATGCGGTCGTCTACGAGGCGGGCGGCCGCCAGTTCTTCATGACCTTCTTCACGGCGCTCTACGACGGTGCGCGGCACGAGATCGCCTACGCCAACGCGGGCCACACCAGCCCCTACGTCGTCGCCGCGCAGACCGGCGAGCTCACGCCGCTGATGGCGCGCGGGACCTGGCTCGGCTATTACCCGACGCAGGAGTTCGAGATTCAGCGCGCGAAGGTCCAGCGTGGGGATCTCCTCGTCTGTTACACCGACGGCATCGTCGAGCTGGAGAACGGCAAGGGCGCGGTCTATGGCGATTCGCGCTTCCGGCGCACCTTGAAGAAGCACGCGAGGTTGCCCCTCTCGGCCTTCAAGGAGCAGATCGTCGGGGACGTCTACGCCTTCGCCGACGGCGTGCCGCAGCAGGACGACATCACGCTCGTGGTCGCGCGCATCTCGGCCTGGTGCCGGGGGCCGCCGGCGGCTCGCCAGCCCTAAAAAATTTCCCGCCGCGCCACCCGCCCGGTATAGTGCTCCAGAATTTTCGTCCAGCAGTGACAGCACGCGCGTCCCGCGGGACCGTCGTTGCGCCCATGGCGCGAGGGCGGGCTCGGCCGTGGGGCGGGCGCACAGTGGCCCATTCCGCCGGCAGGCGGGGGAAAGGTGTAGCATGAGACTCGCGAGTACCTGGTTCGCTCGGCGGTTTGCGAGGCGCTTCGTTGGCTTTGGCCTGGCTGCCGGACTGAGTCTGGTCCTGATCGCCGGCTGCAGCGACAGCGACCCCAACAACGGCAAGAAGGATGGTGGGACCACGACCGGCGATGGCAGCGTCGTGGCGAAGGAAATCACCATCGGCGTCACCGAACAGCTCACGGCGCTCGATCCCGCTGCGGCCAACCAGACGGGCACCTTCGAGCTGCTGATGAACGTCAACCAGACACTCTACCTCTGGGACGCCGCCAAGCTCGACTACGTTCCCGGGCTGGCCGCTGGCGAGCCCGTGGTCGCGACCGAGGCGACGCCCAATCCCGATGATGGCGCTGCCACCGAGCAGACCTGGACCATCACGCTGCGCGAGGGGCTGACCTTCGCCGACGACACGCCCTTCAACGCGGACGCCGTCAAGTACAGCGTCGAGCGCGTGATCGGCCTCAAGGTCGGCGCCTCGTACCTGGTGTCGAGCTACGTCAGCCGCGTCGAGAAGCTCGGTGAGTACAAAGTCAAGTTCGCGCTGGCGAAGCCGATCGGATTCTTCAAGGCGCTGCTCGCCACCCAGCCCTACGCGCCGGTCAACCGCTCCCAGTACCCGGCCGCGCGCGCGCTGAACACGCCCTTCACGCTCGAGGCGCAGACGCCCAACGCTACGGTCGACGGGGAAGGGAAGGAGAAGAAGGCCTGGAACGAGCAGTTCCGCGACCAGAACCTGTTTGTGGCCGATAAGCTGCTGGGGCTCGGGCCCTACCGGATCGAGGCGATCGGCTACGACGAGACGAAGAACCCGGACAAGGGCGAATACGGGCGCTACACCTCGGTCACGCTGGTCGCCAACCCGACCTACAGCGGCGGGCCGAACGGGGTGCCCGCGCGGACGCAGCGCATCGTCCTCAAGTACTTCAAAGACAGCGTGGCCCTCGAGCAGGCGCTGAAGGACGGCAGCGTGCAGGTGGCCTGGAACACCATCCCCGCCTCGGCGGTGAAGGTGCTGGGAGCCGATGCCGCCAACTACAAGGTCTTCGACTCGGACGGCCTGATCACCGAGACCCTCTATTTCAACGGGCGCGTCCCGCCCTTCGGTACGCTTCCGACCGCCTCCGACGAGGATAAGGCCAAGGCCCTCAAGACCCGCAAGGCCGTCGCGCTGGCGATTGATCGCCAGGCGATCGTGGATTCGATCTTCGGTCTGGCTGGCAAGCCGCTCTACTCGATGGTGCCGCAGGGCCTCTGGTCCTATGTGGAGGCGTTCAAGACCGAGTTCACGCCGCCGCCGCCGAGCCTGAGCGAGGCCAAGAAGCTGCTGGGCGAGGCCGGCTACACCGAGAGCAACAAGCTCAGCTTTGAGATGTGGTACTCGAGCGACTATCCCGAGAACTCGCCGATGTCCGACAAGATCAAGGCCGACCTGGAGTCGACCGGCTTGGTGACCGTGACCAAGAAGGATGCCGGAGGCTTCGGCGGCTACGTTGGGGTCATCACCCGGAGCGAAGACGTTGCCAAGGAGGACCACACCTACCAGGCGTTCTGGCTCGGCTGGTCGCCCGATTACGGTGATCCCGACAACTTCGTCTTCCAGCAACTCGACTCGACGGTGGATCTGGTGGGTTCGTCGCTCTACAGCACCAATCCAGCCAAGGCCAATGATCTCGACGCGCTGCTGCTCGCGGCGAAGACGGACGCGAACTATCAGACGCGCGTCGAGAAGTACAAGCAGATCCAGCAGCTCGTCGCTCAGACCGTGCCCGCCGTACCGGTGGTCCAGCGCAGCAAGCAGGCCGTGGCGCGCAAGGGCTTCACCCTGACGCCCGCGGGCCCGGACACGCTGCTCAACTACGCCACCGTGGCGGTGGCCGCCACCAAGTAGGGCTCCTTTCCTGAGGCCGGCGAGCCGAGCCCCCGCTCGCGAGGGCTCGGCGACGCTGGCGTTCCCGACCAGCAGCCGGGGGGCGGCCCTTCTTGCTCAGTCTCCCCTACCTCACTGCGGACGTAACTGCGGACGTAACTGCGGACGTTCTCGCCCGTCGCGACGACGGCCCGACGGGCCTCGTTCGCCGCGCGACAGATCGCCCCCTTTCCCCGGACGCGGCCACAGGGCTGCCTTCGGCTTGCTTCTTCCGCGCGAGGTCCGTTCCCCTGCGACTGCGCTGGTTGCTGCTGCTCGCGCTCGCGCTGGCGTCGGCGCGCCCGGCTCTGGCGCAGGACCTCGAGGACCTGGGCGTCCTGCCGACGGACGACAGCGGCGAGGTCGGCCTCGGTGGGCTGCTGGACGTAATCGACGTCGTCGTGACGGCGACGAAGAAGGAGCAATCGGTCGAGCAGGCGCCTTCGATCGTCAGCGTGATCAAGGCCGGCGAGCTACGAGAGAACGGCTATCGCTCATTGGCCGACGCGCTGCGTCAGGTGCCCGGCATCTACGTGCGGGACGACCTGATTCACCCCAACGTGGCGATGCGCGGCATCGACGCGGGGCTGCGCAGCTGGAGCCGCAGCATCAAGGTGATGATCAACGGCCAGCCGATCTCGTATCGCGGAGACACCGCCAACTGGCTCGGCCCCGAGCTCTTGCCGATCGAGGCGATCTCGCGCATCGAGGTCGTGCGGGGGCCGAGCTCGACGCTCTACGGGGCCAACGCCTTTCTCGGCGTGGTCAACGTGATCACGCGCAATGGCTATCGGCAGAACTGGGCCACGGCCACGGTCGAGTCCGGTGTCGCCGTGGCGGCCTGCGCCGATGTCAACCGCCGCGCGCGCGCGGGCGAGCAGGTGACGGACCTGTGTGCCACGGCGCGTGCACCCCTCAATCCGGCGCTGACGGGGCGTCTGGCGGTCGGCCACCACCTGGAGCTGAGCGGCAGTACGACGCTCGATTTCCTGGCCTCGGCCGCGGTCAGCTACGCCGACCGCTCGGGGTTGTTGCTGCCGTCGACCTCGCCTCATTTCGCGACCTCGGGTCCGCGTTACTTCGACGGCAGCGCCGACAGTGTGCGCTCGCGCGACGACACCGACGCTTGGGGTAGCGCCTTCGCGCAGCTCAGTCTGCTCAACGAGCGATGGGGCGCGCTGCGGCTCGAGGGTCACTACCAGGAGTTCGCGCGCAACGGCGAGTTCACCGACTGGGGCGTGCTGACGCACGAGAACCGCGTCGGCATGCGCAACTGGTATGTCCGCCTGGGTCACGATCAGCGCCTGCGCGCGCTGCCGCTGACCTACCGGCTGCAGCTCAGCCTGGCGGGCGGCGGCCACACCAACGCCAACCACCTGCAGATCGCCGCCGGCAATCCCTTCTGGGTCGAGAAGGTCGGCGGTTACCTGGGCTACGATCTCAACGGAGAGCTGTCCTACGACGTCACGCCGGCCGTGACGGTGATTGCCGGGACGACCCTGACGCAGGACTTCCACGATCTGCCCTCGATCTACAGCGTGGAGGACGCCTCGGCGGAGAGCGCAGAGGTGAAGCTGCCCTCGTATCTGCTCGGCAGCGTCGACTTCGTCAACCTCGCCGCCTTCGGCCAGGTGCTGTGGTCGCCGGTCGACTCGCTGTCGGTGATCGCGGGCACCAGCTTCGAGCAGCATAACGTCTACGGGCGCTGCACCTGGAGCTCCTGTCCGGGGCTGAACGCCCGCCTCGGCACCTCCTACTCGCTGGTCCGCAGCAGCGAGCTCTCGCTCTACAGCAAGCTGCTCTACGGCAGCTCGTTCAAGGCCCCGGCGGCCGAGCTGCTCTACGGCACGCCCTATGTGATCTCCGGCATCAGCGGCAACCTGAAGCTCGACCCCGAGGTGGCCCACACCTTCGAGGCCGCGCTGGGTAGCGGGCTCCTGCTCTTCGGCCGCGAGCTGCGGCTCGATCTGCTGGTGAACGGCTTCCTCAACCTCGTCAACGGCAAGGTCGAGTACGTGCAGGCCGGCAACTTCACGCGCGCCGAGAACTCCTCCGACCTGCGCACGGTCGGCGTCGAGTCGGGCCTGCGCGCGCGTCTGCGCCAGGACCTCAGCGCCTACTTCAACTTCTCCTGGCAGCAGACGAAGGCGCGCGCCTGCCTGCTCGACAACGTCGCGCTCTGCCAACGCCAGGCGGAGATGAACCCGCTCTACCCCGCAACCCTGATCAGCTTCGGTGCGGCGTATCGCGTGCCCGCGTGGCGGCTCCGCGCTTCGCTCTACGGCGCCTATGTCGGCCGGCGCTGGGCCTCGCAGGCCAATCGCGCCGAGAACGTGCCCTTCACCGGCGGCGGCGGCGCCGACGCCAAGGCCTATCGCCTGCCCTCGTATCTCCTGCTTAACCTCGTGATCTCGACGCCGAGCCTGCGCTGGAGCGTGCTGCGGCGCACGGCCTTCTCCGTCGGGCTCTACAACCTGCTCAATACGGGGATCGTCGAGCCCGGGTTCGGCGGCATCGATACACCGGGCCTCGGCCTGACGGCGCTCGCTTCGCTGCGCCAGCGCTTTTGATGGGCCGACGACGGCTCTGGTATAGTCCGCAGAGGTAAAAGCTGCCGATGGGTCAAGTCACCAAGATTGTCGAACCGCTGCTGCGCGGCTTCACGGACGCCGCGGTGGTGGTGGGCCGTGACGGGAAGGTGGTGTTTCACAACCCGCCCTTCGCCGCGATGACCGGCCTCAGCCGGCGTGCGCTGGCGCAGCGGCTCGCGGCCGACGCGGAGGTCTTCTCGCTGCTGGGGGCGCCGAACCGGGTGGACCGCGAGGCGATCGCCCGCTGCTTCGAGACCAACCGCGTCTATCGCATGGCGGAGATCCCCGTCGAGAGCGCCGACGGTCAGACGTTCATCGTCTGGCTCTCGGTCAGCCCCGTCACCGATGAACGGGGCAACGTCGTGGCCGTGATCGAGCAGCTCCGCGACGTCAGCGCCGAGGCGCGGATGCAGACGCGCTTCCGCGAGCTGCTGGCGCTGTCGGAGGCGCGGGCCGAAGATCTGGAGCGCCAGGTCGAGGTCAGGACCCGCGAGCTGCACGCCGCCTTCGAGGAGGTCTCGCGCTTGTCGCGGACGGACCCGCTGACGGGCCTGCTCAATCGCCGCGCCTTCGGCGAGGCGGCGGTCTCCGGCCTGATCGCGGCGGAGCGGCATCAGCGGCAATCGGCCTTCCTGATGTGCGACCTCGACTACTTCAAGCGCGTCAACGACCAGCATGGCCATCGCATCGGCGATCTGGTGCTGACGACCTGTGCCCAGGTGCTGCGCCGGTCGTTTCGCACCGTCGACTCAGTGGGGCGATTTGGCGGCGAGGAGTTCGTGGTCTTCCTCAGCGATACGACGCTGGATGGCGCGCTGGAGGCGGCGCGGCGCTGCAGGGTCGCGCTCGAGAGCACGCCGATCCAGGACGGTGAGCAGGCGCTGCCGCTGGTCCAGACGATCAGCATCGGCGTCGCCGTCTACCCGCAACACGGCACGAATCTCGATCAGCTGGTCGGGGCGGCCGATCAGGCGCTCTACGCGGCCAAGCGGATGGGTCGCAATCGGGTCGTCCTGGCGGGGGTGGCGGGGCTGACGGCCGAGGGCGGCGCCCCGGCGGTCGCGCCGGCGGTCGACGGGCGCGGAGCGCGCCCGCGGCGGCTGACGCCCGCGGAGTCGATCCCGCGCGCGCTGACGCTCGAGCGCGTGCTGATCATCGAGGCCGATCCCGGACGCCAGCAGCACTATCGTGAGGCGCTGCGGGAGGGCTTCGAGGTCACCCAGGTCGCCGACCTGGCGGAGGCGCTCGAGCTCTGTCGCCGCGAGCAATACGGCGTTTGCGTGGCCGACATGGAGCAGCGCGACCAGAGCGGCCTGTTCGTGCTCGGTGAGCTGATGCGGCAGCAGCCGGGCGCCGTGCGCCTGCTGCTGATCGAGAGCCAGCAGCCCTTCGAGCAGCTGCTGGGCACCAACCTGGCGATGCTGGACTTCGTGCTGCTGCGGAGCGACGTGCATCATCTTCCCTCGGCGATCGAGAGCTGCCGCGCGCGCCGCGACTCCTACCGCACGCACCCGCTGGCGCGCGGACCGCAGGCCTCACGTTGGATGACGCAGGCCCAGGAGATGGAGTGCATCGTCAGCGAGAAGCGCTTCAGCGTGGCCTATCAGCCGATCGTGCACGCGGCCGATGGGTCGCTCTTTGCCCATGAGGTGCTATGCCGGGTCGCGCCGGACTCGGCGGTCAGTCTGGTGGACCTCTTCGACTGGGCGCTGCGCGAGGGCGAGATCTGGAACCTGGGCCGGGAGATTCGCCACAAGGCCGCGCATCGCCTCGACCAGCGCCCCGAGGCGCTGCTCTTCTTCAACCTGCACCCCGCGGAGCTGCTCGATCCCGAGCTGACGAACCGCGAGACCGAGCTCGACCGCCACGCGCAGCGCGTCGTGTTCGAGATCACCGAGCGGGCCGCGATCGGTGACTTCACGCGCATGCGCACCGCGATGCGGCGGCTACGCGAGCGCGGCTTCCGCTTCGCCATCGACGACCTCGGCGCGGGCTACGCCGGGTTGAACTCGGTGGCGATGCTCAGCCCGGACTTCATCAAGGTCGACATGACGATCATCCGCGACATCGACCGCATGCCGATCAAGGCGCGCCTGTTGCGGCGGATGGTGGAGTTCGCCGACGAGGAGGGCGTGAAGATCGTGGCCGAGGGCGTCGAGACCGAGGGCGAGCTCGTGCGGGTGCGCGAGGTCGGCTGCCACCTGCTCCAAGGCTTCCTGATCGGCATGCCGCTCGAGGAGCCGCTGGAGCCGGGAGCCCTGCCGCCCTTCACGGCCTCGCCCCCCGCCCCCGTCAAAGGCTGATGGCCACCGACTCCTTCTGCCCGTCGCTGTTCTTGAACACGACCTGCGCGTTCTCGACCGACCAGAAGGAAAAGCTGCAGTTGATCGGATCGCCGTTGAGGTCGAGCTCGAGGGCCAGCGAGCTCGCCCCCTCGTAGTTCAGGCCGCGCTGGGCCTCCACAGCCTCCAGCGCCTTGGCCCACTCCCCCGGGAGGATGGTCAGGTCGTTGGCGCCGTTCTTGTTCGTCACGTCCAGCAGCGCCTCCGTCACCCGGTCGACGTTCCAGCCGCTGCCCTGCTTGTCGAGGCCATCGGGGCGAGTGCGCAGCACCTGGGCCAAGGCGAGCGCGAAGGCGTAGGTCGCGTCGAAGGCGTTGGCGGTGAAGATGCCAGGCTCGAGCCCGGTACCGTCGCGGCAATTGTCGGCCGGGCGGTCGCAGCGGCAGTCGCGCGGGTAGGCGCGGCAAAAGCGCTCGGCGAAGACCAAGCCGCCGCGGCCGCCGCCGCTGCCGCCGGGGAAGACGCCATTGACCGGGCGTGCCTCGAGCTGGCCGATCGTCGTCGGATCGAGGCTCGCGAGGAAGTAGTTCGACATCAGCGCGTCGGTCAGCAGGAGCGGCGTCTCGGCGTGCTTGCGAGCCCACTCGGTCAGGGCCACCTTGCCGTCGCTGCCGGAGGCCAGCAGCAACAAGAAGTCTGGCTCCCGCCCACTCAGCTGGCGTAGCTCGGCGAAGGCGCGCTCGATCGTCGCGCTGACCTCCGTCACGGCGTTCGTCTCGTAGTAGTTCTCGCTGACGCTATAGCCGACACCGGCCGCCTGGAAGCGCTGCTGGAACTCCCTAAAGATGGCCGGGGTGTTGATGTCGCGCAGGCCCACCGCCGCGCCCACGCGGAAGCCGAGCGAGAGCGCCTTGTCGGCGAGGATCCGGCCCTCGAGGTGCGACGAGCAGACGGTGCGGTAGAAGAGATTGTATTGCGCGTCGAGCAGACCGACGAACTCGCGGGAGGACGCGGCCGGCGAGATCACCGGGATCCGCTGGCCATAGACCAAATTGTTGCGGGCGAGCTCGCTCAGCAGCCGCTTGCTCACGTTGTCGGAGGCGTCGCCGAGGATCCCGACCGCATCGAGGTTCCGCTCGTAATAGAACCGCACCTCGCGGAGACCCGCTTCTGCTTCGCTGTGGCTATCGGCCTTGAGCAGGTACAGCGGTCGCCCGAGCAGGCCGCCTTGGTCGTTGATCTCGGCGGCGGCCAGCTGCATGGCGTGCTCGAGCGCCGGACCCATGAAGCTGAGACTGCCGGTGAGCGGATTGGCGGCCAGCACCTTGATCGCCCCCGCGGGTGGCGGGGGTCCCGGTGGCGCGGTCTCGCAGGCCGCAAGCGCCAGCAGCAGGGCCAGCGCTAAGGGCGCGCGACAGAACAACTCGATCGTTGTGGCCGCCGATCCATCGCGTCCGCCAGCGTCGCTCCTCCTCGGTTTACCCCAGGTAGACCTTCGTCGTCGCTCCATGCCGGCCGCGCGCCTCGACAGCCACAGTCGACCGATTTGCTCTGTCACGAGCCCTAACACTACTGTGTCGGATCTCTCCCGTCGCCTGGGCTCGTTCCCGAAATCACAGGCTTTGTCGCTCGTCGGTCGCTTGCCACCAGCAACCTCCCTCCTCGCTTCGCGCCTGTGATTCCGCGCCCTTCGCCAGGCTCGGTCCGAAACCCGACACAGTAGTGCTAAGCGGCGCGCACTGCCGGCGGACGTCCGTCGCTTCCGGGCTCGGCGTCGCTCGCGGCGGCTGCGCTCCATGGGCGGCGAGCTAGTACGAGAGGAAATAGAAGTAGCGCGCGGGCATCTCGTCGAGCGCCATGGTTTCGCCGCACTCGGCGCAGGCCGGGCTCGGTAGCTTGGGCGTGTTGTTTTCGATCGTGACCTCGGTGGCGAGCTCGTGGCCGCAGGCCTCACAGTAGTAGGGCGCGATCACCGACTCGACCTTGGCGCTACCTCTGAAGTTGTCGATCATGTTGAGCTGCGCCACGATCGGCGCCGAGCAGCGGAAGAGCCGGTGGGGGCCCTTGCCGTTGATCGCCTCGACGAACCGGAGCCACTCCCGCACGCCGGTCGAATTGATCCGCGCGACCCCCGAGAGATCGAAGCGCGCGGGCCCCTTGATGTCGGGCACCAGATCGTCCAGCCCCGCGTCCTCACCGACGATGCCCTCCAGCACGCAGGTCGGCAGGTCCGCGCTGTCCACGAAACGCCAGGTCAGGTTGCGTTTGGCCTGCATCGCGCGTCACTCGCCTTTCTTGGGCCGCTTGGTGCGGAAGTAGCACAGGGACCGCGAAGTCCCGAGGCTTTCGCCTGCCGGTGGCTTGGGGGCCCGCCCCAGCCGAATCAGCCCGATGACCTCCGTGCGCACGCCCGGGTCGACGTTGATCACGAACGACGAAACCGAGTTGAAGGCCATGTAGAGCCCCAGCCCTGCACCGCCCGCACTCTTCGAAACCTGCTGATCGTTGTGACGGAAGCACTTGCGGATATATCGCACGGCCAGATCTTGATCGAGACGGCCGAAGTTGTCGGAGACGCTGACGCCGAACAGATTGCCATCGCTGCCGTAGCGGACCGTCACGTACTCGTTCGGCGCGAGCGCCACCGGCTGGGCTCGCGATTTGTCGGCATAACGCGGCTGGCCCTCCGCATCGACGGGCGCGTCCCAGACCGCGTTGGTGCACAGCTCGTCGACGAGCAGACCCAGGCTCGAGAGCTCGCGCTCGGGCATCCCCGAGCGCGCCGCGTCCTCGCAGGCCGACTGCACGATGCCCTCGGCCTGCTGCGACGCGCGGATCTCCTGTTCGCGGATCGCGGCGCCCCAGCCCATGTACTTTTCCAGGCCGAAGATGTCGCCGGTGAAGAGCTTGGCCACCGTTGTCACCAGCTCGCGCGTGGCCACCGGGTCGTTGGCGTCCGGTACGGCGACGAAGCTGCTGACGATCATGCTCGACATCGGCAGGTCCATGATGTCTTCGGCGTAGCGCTCGAAGGCCGGCCGATCAGTCAGCAGAACCACCTCCAGCCGGGGATTGAGCTTCACCGCCTGCTGGGCCAACGCCGCGTTCTCCCAGTCCACGACCAAGACATCGAGCGGTCCGTTCGCGAGCGCCTGAGTGCTCTCCTCGCCCGTCGGCGGCGCCACGCAGTGGGCACCGGTCGCGGCGACGGCTCGCGCCGTCAGCCGGCGCGATTTCGGCGAGCTCTGCAGCACCAAGACCGACTTCTCCCCCGGCTTAAGCATGCTCTCCTCTGTCCTCGCCTAGGTCTTTGAACAAGACGGCCGTCGCGGGTGGCGTTCGGGCCCCGCCTCAAACGACCCCCGCGAGACCGAGGGCGCGCCCGCGCTCCTCGGCTGCTGAGAATCACCTGCGCGCTCAGGAACCAAAAAGATAGTCCTGTAGCTCGATGATCGCGTCAAGTTTGGGGTACTGCGCTCCGCGCCGTCGGCAGGCGCTGAACAGCTCGTGGGCCTGCTCGGGCTGGCCGACATTCTGCTCGTGGGCCGCCAGGTTGCACAAGGCCAGCGGCACGATCTCCGTCAGCCCCTCGAGCGCCGTGACCGCGGCGGCGGTGCGGCCCTGCTGGTAGCCGGCCACGGCGAGGTTGTGCTTGAGCGCGGGTGGCACATTGGCTTGCAGGCGGCCGGCCTCCGTCAGCCAGCGCAGCGCGTTGGCGGCGCCGCGCCGCTGGCCGAGCTCGAGGAAGGCCGCCTGGTGCAGCGCCAAGGCGGCCGTCTGGCGCGCGAGCTGGGCCTCGGACGGCGCTAGCAGCTTGGCCAGCTCGACCAGCTTGCGTCCGCCCTCGCTCTTGCGCGCGGGCTCCGCCGCCTGACAATCGAGCAGCGCGGCCAGCAGCGCCCCGCCGGCGGGGCGTAGCGGCTCGAGCAGGGCCTGGCCCAGCAGGGTGCCCTGGCTCGCGACGAGCGCGCGCGCCTCGACCCAGCGCCGCGCCTGCAGGGCGGCGAAGAAGATGCGACTCAGCAGCGCGGCGCGTTCGGGCTCCGGCAGCACCCTGCTGTTGGCCGCGGCGCGCTCGAGCTGAGCTGCGGTCTGCGCCGTACGCTTCTGCGCGAGCAGCTTGGCAGCCGATAGCAGGGCCACGCGCACGCGGTTGCGCTGCAGCAGCGCCGCACGGGGCGTGGTCGGATCGCCGAGCTCGATGCGTGCCAGGCGCGAGGTTGCGCCCGCCAGGTCACCGGCGCGCGCCAGCGCCACGGCGGCCTCCTGCCGCACCAGGGCGTCGATGGCCGGGCTACTCGCCGTGGTGAGCTTGCTGTACTCGCCGTAGAGCTTGAGCGCCTCCAGCGGGCGCCCGAGCGCGAGCTGGGCGCGGCCGGCCAGCCACAGGGCCCGGCGGTCGCTGCGCTGGCGCCGCAGCGCGGCCAGCGCATGCCCCAAGGCCTGGGCGGGCGCGCCCTGCTGCAGCTGGAGCAGCGCCAGGTCCTCGTCGACAGGGCTCCACGTCCCGTAGGAGGGCAGCGCTTGCAGCCGCTCGAGTCGGGCGATCGCCAGCACGAGCTCGCCGTCTTGCGCATCCTGCCGCGCTTGGATCTGCCACACCTGCGCGAGCTCGCGCTCGATCGCCCGCGTCTTCGGCGCCGCCTTGAAGGCGCGCTCCAGCAGCGGAGCGGCCCGCTCGAAGCTGCCCAGCGCCTTGAAGGCCACGCCGACCAGGAAGTTGTCCTCGGCCGCCAGGCCCGTGCGGCCGAGCAGGCGCTCGGCGTTCTGGCGCGCCGCCGGCTTGTCGCCGGCGCGCAATGCGGCCCGGATGGCGAGTCGCAGCAGGGCGTGCGGCGGGACGGCGCGCTGCAGCGCCGGCCCCAGTCGCGCCAGGCTCTCGCGGTAGCGGCCGCGCGCAAAGTGCAGCTCGGCCACGGCAAGGTCGACCTCGCCGGGGTCGCCGCCCAGCCGCCCTGCCAGCTCGTAGCTGGCCAGCGCCGCCTCGTAGCGACCCAGGGCGCGCAGCGCCTGCCCGCGCACCAGCGCGGCCCGCGCCAGCTGTCGCAGCAGCGGGCGGTCGGGATAGCGCACGCGCCCGCCGAGCTGCGCGTCGACCTGCTGGCGTTGAGCGGCGAGGTAGCCGTCGAAGGTGGCCAGCGCCTGCTGCCGTTGACCGACGCAGAGCTGCGCCTCACCCAGCTCGACGCGGTAGGCGCGGCTCTTGCGTCCGAGCTCCTCGTAGGCCTTCAGGGCGCGCCGGCAGTCGCCGCGTCGCAGCTGCAGCTCGGCGCGCAGCGCCGCGATCTGGCGGTTCTTTGGCGCCTGTCGGGTGAGGAGCGCGAGCTGTGCGCCGGCCGCGCCCAGCTCGTACTGCTTCAGCAGCGCGACGGCGTAGCGCAGGCGCAAGGGCAGCTCGAGCGCGCCGAGCCCCTGCGGTGCGGCCAGCGATTGGCGCAGCGTCTGCGCGGCGAGTGGCCAGTTGCCATCGTAGAGCAGGCACTCGGCGGCGAGAAACTGCACGGCGCCACGCTTCTTGATGTAGGGCTCGACCTGCTTGAACCGGGCCAGGCCCTCGGTCGCCTCGCCGACCCAGCAGTAGTAGACGCCAAGGTAGGCCTCGAGCTGAGGATCGCGGGGGTTGTGCTCCAGGCCGCGCCGCAGCAGCGCGGCGGTTTCGGGCAGCCGTCGCCGCTTGAGCAGCAGCGCGGCGTATTTCTTGATGGCATCGACATTCTTGGGCCAGTCGCTGATGGCCTTCTTCAGCTGCTCTTCGGCGTCGCGCTCGCGCCCCTTCTGGAACAGCTCGACCGCGCGTTTGAGGCGCCGATTGGATTCCTCTTCGGCATACTGCGAGCGCTGGGCCCTCGCCGGCGGCGTAGACGCCAGGGCGCCCGCCAGCAGGCAAAGGGCCGCGCCGACGCGCAGCGCCCACGCGCCGCCCCAGGGCCGATCGCGGCGACGCGCCGCCGTCATGGCGGGCGCACGGTCGCGAACAGGTCAGCGACGGTCAGCTCCGGCAGCTCGAGCGCGACGGTCTGCGGCGCGAGCCACTGCCCCTGCCGAAGCGGCAGCGCCTCGGGCGCCACCGGCACCAGCGCGAGCCGCTGACGCCGTCGAGCAGCGGCGAAGCCTTGATAGGTGCGCAGCTCGCCCGTCACGAAGCCGGACGCCAGGCTCTTGCCGCCGCGATAGCTCAAGAGCGCGCGCGTCAGCGGCTCGACCAGCTCGGGCGCCAGATCGGACGAGAGCAGCACGACCCCGGGTGGTGGCACGCGCAGGGTCCTGGGCAGCAACGGGACCAGTCCCTTGGTGTCCACCGGCGCCAGGACGGCGACGGCCGCGCCGAGGCGCACGGCCTCGACCGCCGAGAACAACCCCGGCGAGCTCGCCACCTTGAAGAGCTTCAGCAGGCTGATGTTGCTCTCGAGCAGCCCGTGCTCGACGAAGTCGGCCACCGCCGGGCTGACGTTGGGCAGCTGGAGCACCTGGCCGCGGACGGCGCGCAGGTTGGTCTGCTGGGCGGCCATCAGCGACCAGCGGCTGCCTTCCGCTCCACCACCCGCGGCCACCGCCAGCAGCTTGACCACGCCCGACATCGAGGACAGGTGGAAGCCGCCGATCAGGGCCAGCTGCACGCGATTGGCCCGCAGGTCGGCGCCGAGGTCGCGTGGCACCTTATAACTGCGTCCCACCACCGGCGTGCCGAGCTCGGTGGCGAGGTGGCGTGCCAGCCGGTCGATCTCGTCGAATTGCTCGTAGGGGGTAAGACCGAGTTCGGGTGCGAACAGGCCGACCCCGAGCTTTGCGGTGCGTGCCGAAGCGGGCAATGCGGAGAGCAGTAGCGCCGAGGCGAGGATGAACAGGCGCCCGCTGAGATGCACGACGGACACGACCACCTCCGGTCGACGCGCGACGAGCCACGGGTCTCGGTCACTCTGAGGGGCCGAGTCGCGGTACGAGCCACAGCGCGCGGCGGAACGGCGCGCAATGTAGCACGGCCCTCGGCCGGGTAGCTAACAGCCGCTTGACGGAACGCCGCCGGCGACGGACACAATCGCGCCATGCTCGACATCAAGCTGCTTCGCGAAACACCCGAGCTCGTGCGCCAGTCGCTCGAGCGCCGTAACCTGACGGCTGCGCTGCCCGCGCTGGAGCAGCTGATCGCACTCGACGCCGACTGGCGGGCCCAGCAGGGGCGGGGCGACGAGCTGCGCGCCCGGCGCAACGAGGTCTCCCAGACGATCCAGCGGCTGGGCGCCGGCGAGCGCCAGGCGGCGATCGAAGAGATGCGCCAGCTCAAGGACGAGCTGGCTCGGCTCGAGGCGCAGGTCGAGGCGTTGTACGCCCAGCGCGACGGGCTGCTGCGGGGGCTGCCGAACCTGATCGCCGCCGACGTACCGCCCGGTCTGAGCGACGCCGACAACGTCGAGGTCGCGCGCTG
>JADJDT010000006.1 GCA_016702545.1 Pseudomonadota bacterium
GCCACCTGCTGGTCCGAGTAGCGCGCGGATACCAACATCCAAGGGTGGCGGCAACGCGAGCAGATCACCGCGACTGCCCTGCCCGGCGACGGCGAGCTGAAGGTCGCCCACGGCGCCCTTGGTCCACGTGCGCCGCAGGGATCTGACGGCCCGCTGCACCGTGGGATCGAGTCCCATCGGCGCGTAGATGAGGAGGTGGTCGAGGTGTCCGTCTCGGTCGAGGTCGGCAGGCAGGATCGAGGCATGCCGGTGACCCTTGAGCGGCTTGCCCTGCTCGTCCCGCCCGGTGAGTGCCGGACAAGACACTGATTGCCCGCGAGCCGCCAGCGCCACCAACGAGCGATGGAGAAGCTCGCCCTGGGGTAGCGCCCGGGCGCGGGTGGGCAAGGCGGAGCGAAGGCCACTCGGAGTGGTGAGAGCCAGCAGCATGGCCGCGGGGTGCTGTGTTGATGGACGGGGGGCAGCAACGGGTCGACTGACGCTCAGCGCGTCGTGTGGACGAGCATAGAGCACATGACGCGAACCGGGCGGCTGACCCCACCCGTGGTCCTTCCACCAGGCCGTGTCACGCTGCAGGCACGCGATAAGATCCGCGGGATATGGCGCAAGCGCTGCTGCGCGGTCCCTCAGTAGTTTCCTTGATGGGCCCTTCTTGCCCTCGGGCTGCGGATGGGCCTCTAGCACCTTTGCCACGGCATGTTCGCGCCACGCGAGGAAGGCGCCGGGTTGTTGAGGCGCAAGCACTGGAACCTGCTCCCACCCGCGTTCCAACGCGTGGTCGGGCCCGCAGGGATAGGCATCTCGGCCGGGAGGCAGGGCCGCATCGTCGCTGACCGCGGTCGCGACGACCCAGCTCTCACTCCGACCAAGATACCCAAGTCGTGCAGCCAGACTCGCGAAGAGGCCCTGCCCTTCACTGTCGATCGTGCAGGGCCAGCGCACGGCCAGGGGGTGTGGGCCGACTTCGGCCCAGGTGTCGTAGACGAGCGTCGTGCTCTCGCGGCCGTGCTCAAGGCTGCCAAGCGGCATGTAATGGCGGCTGTGGGCGACGCTGGCCTGGGGCAAACGGTAGCTGGGAAGCGTGCTCGCGAGCGTCTCGATCAGGCGGCGTGCGGCGGCAGGGGGCTCGCTCCAATGGTGAGTGGCGTAGCCGCAGGCGATCAAGGCGCGGAGCAGCCGCCACGGACTCGGGGGCCACTCCACGAGGCCCTCGTTGACGTGATGCCCCGACGGTGTGGCGTGGTAGCGCCCTCCTGGAAAGGTCAGCAACAGGGTGGGCATGCTCAGCTCCCCTGATCCTCGTCAGTGGCTTCATCATCGCCATCTGCGTCCGCGTCATCAGCACGGGTGCCGTCGTCGTCCTTCCCCTTCTTGAGTGGACCGTCGAAGGTGAGGGTCTCTTGCCGCATCGCTGGGGCGCACGCGGCGATCGCCGGGACCAGGGCGGCCTCGAGCTCCGCCAGGGGCGGCAGCACGAAGTCCTTGGGCCGCGTGGCGACAATGGCGCCGTCGTCGGCGCGCTGGAGGTCGCAGGCGGTGCGCAGCCGCAGATCACCATCGAGCAGCTTCCGCACGCGGTGTAGCGCGAGGAGGATCAGGAGATGCTCGGATCGGACCCCAACCCATAGCCACGGATCTGCGCCAGATCGAGGTTGACATGGCAGTCGATACGCTCGGCCGTGAACTCGTCGCGCGCGAAGGGCACGTTGCCGAAGCCGTCCTTGGTCACACCGGAGGGGTTCACATGGTCATTCTTGACGCCACCGGAGGCCGCGATTCGCACGCCACTCGCTTCGATGAAGGCCGAGAGCGCGCGTGCGACCCGCAGGCGACCACCCGCCAGCTCCTTCTTCGCGAGGAAGACACCGTGGATCAGGCTGCCGATGTCGTAGCGCAGCAGAACTTCGGCCAGGAGCTTGCGGTTAATCGGTCCTTCCTCGAGACCGCCAAGCTCCTCCTTGAGCTTCTTGGCCAGGGATCCATCGGTCTTGTTCTCGAGGATATAGGGGCTGTTCAGTCGATGAGCCTCGAGCATCGTGTCGGTGAGGAAGGCGCTCTTGCGGTTGACGGTGACGTGAGAAACGCCGCGTAACGCCGCGACGGGGCTCTTGGCCACCGTGTCCCAGCATGTTGCCTCCAGCCGATTCGCCATGCTCTGTGTGCTCTCGACCAGCAGCTTCGGGCCCTGGCTCGTTTGGTAGGTGGCCGCGCCGAGGCTCGGGAAGCCCGTTGGCTGGAAGCGGTCCGACTGGATGGGCCGCAGGGGCACGGTGAAGAGCAGGCGCGTCGCCTGATCGAGAGCGGTGAGGTCGATGCTCATGGTAGCTCCTTGGGTTGCTGGGGGTCGAAGCGCTGGGCCAACGCGCGCGCCATGCGCTGACTAATCGGAAAGGCAAGGGCGGCGGCCCAGCGGCCTGCCGTGGCGACATCGGCGCAGGCCGCGCGCAAGGGCGGTCGGAAGCCGACGCTGGAGAGGCGCCGCAGCGCCAGGGTCACGGCGCTCGTGCCATCACCGGCGACGAGTCGCTGGATGGTCCCGTCGTCGAGGGGAATCGTGCGGTGGGCGTCTAACGGCCAGGGCAGGCAACAGAGACGCAGCGCGATCCAGGCCTCGTCGGGCCACTGGTCGCGGCGGTACCTGGCGCACGGTTCGGAAGCCCGACGCTCCCAACGAAGCGCCATCAGCGAGCGTCCCAGCACGGAAACGCGCTCCAGGTCGACCTCGCCCGCAAGGAGCGCGGCGAGGTCCGCCGGATGAGCGTCGCACCCCCGCGCCGCGACGAGAGGCAGGCGGCGCTGGCCGCGCTGAGCGGCCTCGATCACCCGACGCTGCACCAGTGCGCCGAGGTCGGCTACGGATCGCGACCCATCATCACGACCCGAGCGTCCCGCCGCAGGCGCCGGTCCTCCTCCAGGTAGCGGTGGCCGCCTGGCTGCAGCGGCAGCCAGTGATGCCGGACCGGGTCACGCGGTCGGTGCATGGCGTCGTACGAGGCGGCGGCGCTGCCTAGCGCGCAGGCCAGGCGCCACTCCACGCTCCCGTCATCTGCCGCCGCGAGCCACTCTGGAGCAAGCGGCGGTAGCGGTCCGGCCTTGAAGGCCGTGCCGCTGGACTGCAGGGCCTCGACACTGCCAGCCGCCAGCAGCACCGCCTGCCAGCGTGAGGGAGCGTCGTCGTGGGTCAGGGCCGCGAAGACGGTGTCGGCGAGCTTGCCCTCTGCTAGCACGAGCCGCGCGGGCGCATGTTGGTCGCGGGCCAGGCGTTGGAGGCGATCCAGCCAGGGGGCGATATCGTCGATCAGGCGCGCACGGGGTCGTGCCTGAACCCCGAGGCGACCGAGTGGCACCGCGATTTTCGCTTGCCCGTTGCGCTCCAGGTACCCAAAGCGCGTGAAGGCCGTGATCCCGCGCGTCGCACCGAGGCGTGAAAGCGCGCGCGCGACGTCGATCGGGCGGTGAGCCACCTGCCTGCCGAGCTGCAGGCGGGCTTCTCCGAACATCGCTTCAAGGTCGGCAAGGCTCGTTGGATGCGACCACAAGGGCATCCACTGCTCGCCCCGCTCGGCCTTCTCGTGGCCTCGTGTGCTGTAGCCCGCAGCATGGGCCCGCACGGCGAAGGGGGCGCTGGCGCGATTCGCGGCTGCGGGATCGAGGCGTCGCGTAGAGCGCGCGCTGAAGAGCAGCGCGCCCTCGAGCATCAGGAGGAAGTCCCAGGGGTTGACGTGGCTGTCGCCCCCGGGACCGCTGCTGCTGTTGGCCCCTCCGGCGCCTCCTGGCAGAAACTGCCCGATGGCGGCGCCGCAGACAAGGCCATGTGCGGGCGAATTCCATAGGCTGTGCGCGAGCAGCTCAGTCGCTGGGGGCTTGGGTCGACCGTCCGGTGCGGCCAGATCGAAGAGGTCAGCGAGGCGCTGCATGGCGTTGTTTGTGAAGTCGAGGTTTCCGTCGTTGCCACCGGTGCCGAGCAGCGAGGGCCAGGCGGGTCGTCCGTCCTCCAGCAGCACCATGGCGGCGTCGAGCCAGCGCCGATGCGGGCCGCGCCAGGAGCGCAGGTAGGGGGCGAAGAGCTCCGCTTTGAGGGTCTTGAAGCGCTTCTCGGCGGCGGCGAGGTCGCGCTTGTACTCGGGGTCGATCTTGCGCGCCCGGGCGGCGCGCTGCTCGGCGTCGCTCATGCGCTTGCTGGCCTTGGTCTCGGCCTTGAGCTGACGGATGGCGGCATCGGCTGCGGCGATCTGCGCGAAGGGACCGCGAGCGGCCGCGATACCCGCGCGGAAGGGCTCAAGCGGAGGGCGGTCGATCGCTCGAGCGGGCCGAGCGCGGGGTCGTTCGGCTTGTAGAAGCCCGAGCCCTTGTTCCACGGCGAGACCCAGGGCGTGGGCGCATAGGTCGCGAGCAAGAAGTGCTCGAACTCGGCGCGCCCCAGCGTCGTCAGCAGGCAGAAGTGCTCGTCTTGCCACCAGCCGCGCACCTGCGCGTCGGCCGTCTGCTCAGCCACCACGCGCAGCAGCCCCAGCGCCTTGAGGTAGTGCGCCAGAGGCGTGGGGGCGCAGCCGGTGAGGTGGTGCAGGTGGAGCGTCATCGCAGTGGCTCCTCGCGCGGCGCCAAGCTCGGGTCGACGGTGTTCAGCGCCGACGCGCGGCGGTCGGCCGCCATCAACAGCCCCTCGAGCCACGCCAGCGCGCCCGGGCCCCAGTACGCGATGAGCCCCTGCGTTCGCTCGCGCCAGCTTCGACCGGTGGCCGCGGACAGGCCGAGAGAGGCCGGCTCGAGAGTGAGGGAAAGGGCTGGCAGCGGCGGTTTGCCAGCGTCGCCGAGGACGATCGAGGGCAAGACATCACCCTCCCGCACGCCGCGAATCGGGAGACCGCGCCCATCCGCGGTGCCGCGGTAGTCCTGGTCCTTGGGTCCGGCATGGAGCGCGACGCGGACCTTCCCGTGATGGGATGCGACCAGGTACGCGAGTAGGTCGAACTCGTCGGCCGAGCAGGCCAGCACGGCTTGTTCTGCCGGTGTGGGCGGCGTAGTCGCATTCGCTGCGGGAGGCGTGTGACCCAGTAGCGGCAGCGCCTCGCGCCAGGGACCAAGCAGCGCCGCATGTAGCGGAGCGTGCCGGCGAAGCACAGCGAAAAGCGCCAGAGCGCTCGCCAGCTCGTGCCGCAGACCCGGTCTGATATCGCGGTCGTCGCTGGTGCGATAGGTCTTGGGCGGCTTGGGCCACGCGCTCTTCGGCGCCTTGGCGAGATCCTGACGCGCGGGACGTTGCTCGTGGCGGATCGCCCCCTGAAAGGCGGGATGCGCCTTGCCCAGGTCGTGCCACTGGCCGGCGAGCGAGAGGATGCGCTCCAGGTCGTTGGGCAGGCTGACCGCGTGGGCAATGCTCTCTGCAATCCTGGCAACCTCGCGACCATGACTGGCGATGGTCTTCCACGCGGCGATGCTCAGGCTCTCGCTGTCGCCACGCCGATCTGCGTCGAGCTGGGCGCTTGTTGCTGTCGCTAGCGAGGACGGGGGCGGTGCCACCGTCGGCACAGGCTCGTGCGAGGTCGGGTCAAAGCCTCGGTCGACGCGATAGCCCCCAACCTCGCTGGCGACACAAACCAGGCGACCCGGTGTCAGCGTGGTGCGGTCGGCCACCACCCACTCCCCGTCGAGCCAATCCCAGGTCCAGGCCCGCACGCCTGGGCGGAGCCGTGGCTTGCGACTCTTGCCGGATTCTTTGCCGCAGAGCCAGTCACGCGCGGCGAGGAAGGGCACCGCGCACAGCTCGGCGCGGGTCGGTTGACGCTCTGCCGGTGGCGGGGCAGCCGGCCCGCTCCGTTTATTGCGCGGGAGGTCGGTCCAGAACACGAGCACGTCCTTCTCAGTGCCGGACCGGATGAAACGGCTGACGTCGAGGTCGGCCCCCGTGAGATCGGGCGTGGTGTCGAAGAGCTCTTCGAGTTCGCGGCGGAGCAGCAGGTGCTGGGGCTGGTAGGGGTAGAGTCGCGCGCGGCTGGGCTCGGGCAGGCGATCTTCGAAGTGCTCCAGCGCGGCGATACCGACCTCGGCGCTGCCCTCCGCTTCGTTGAGCCCGGCAAGCGCATCCCAGGCCGCCTCGAGCTCGGTGCTGGTGTAGGGGGGTACGGCACGCTCGTCGCGGCCCCGATCAACGACCACAACCGTGCCTCGTCCACCGTAGCGCGCACACCGACCGATGCGCTGCACGAGGCTGGGCCACGGTGCGAGTTCCGTGATCAGGCAGCCCGCGGAGATATCCACTCCGGCTTCGACCACCTGGGTGGCGACGATGATGCGATCGCTGCCGTGTGTGCAGGCGGCGCGGCTGAGGGAGCGTTCGCGCCAGGTCGCACGCTCAGCCCCGCGAAAGCGGCTATGGATGAGCTCGATGGCTTGGGCGGGGGCTGCCGTGCGCAGGCTGTCGAAGGTCTGACAAGCGCGGTCGACGGTATTGCAGACGACCAGCGTAATGCGGCCGTGCTCCCCGTTGTCGAGCCGGGCGTGCTCGTCCAGAGCGCGGCGCGCGAGAGCCCCAGCGTCACTTCGATCGAGGGTGGCCAGGTGCAGCTGCTTCGCGATCGACCAAGCGCTTCCATGGCGCTGCGCGGGCGGCACAACGCAGGGGTCGCGAACCCAAGCGTCATGCCGCGCTGCGGTGTCGATGCTGCGAAGCCAGCTTGGCTGCAAGGTCGCGCTCATCCACCAGGTGCTTCGCGGTCGCAGTCCTTGGGGGCGTCCTCGTCATGAAAGGCCTGGATCTGGGCGCTGGTTGCCAGCCCAACGTCCATCAGCTGCACCTCGTCCATCACCCACAGCGCGTCGTGACTCAGCAGCCCGAACTCGAAGGGCCAACGCGCCCTGCCAGCGGCATAGCCACGGTTTAGCGCCCGAGAGAGCAGCATGTCCTGCGTGCCGACCAACACCGCGCATTCCTCGGGGAAGAGGTTCCAGTCTCCGTCAGCCTCCGCACCGCCCATGAGGGTGTGCACGCCAACCCGCCCCGTGTGGTCGGTGGCCGTGTCCCAAAGGATCCCCGCTCGCTGCAGCGACTCGCGCACGATGGTCTCGGTCTGCTCGACGAGCACGCGCATCGGCAGGCACCACACCAACCGGCGAGGCCAGGCGTCGTCGGCGCGGCCCAGACGGTGCCAGGACCACGCGGCCAAGACCCCGAGTGTCTTCCCCATCCCAGTCGGGATGCGGATCATCCGGCTGGCGGGGTCTGTTCGCGCGGCGAGCGCGCTTTGCCAGGGGTGCGGCGTGGCGGTCGGCCCCACGACGCGCTGAAACCAGGTGTCGAAGTCAATCATCGATCGCCCATCGTGTGGTTGAGGCCATCGTCACTATGATCATGCCCAGCCAGCTCATCACGTCCCTCTGACATCCGGGGTCAATTCGCTGGGGGGTGGAGTGGTCTCGTAGCCGGCCAGTGCCGCGCGGAGCTGCGACTGGACTTCGGCGGCGAGGGTCGCGGGGGAGAGGACGCGGGCGCGGGGGCCGAAGCTGAGGAGCCAGGCGGCGACCTCTTGGAGGCCGTCGACGGTCATGGTCAGGGTGACGGCGCCGTCGGCGGCGGGCTCGAGGTGTTGGGTCGGGTGCCAGGTGCGCTCGCGGAGGTCGGGGGCCACCTCGGGGGCGAACCAGAGGGTCAGGGGGGTGGGGTGGCCGTCGCCGCAGATGCGGAAGCGCTGCTCGACGTAGCGGTCGAAGTCGAAGTGGGTGGGTGCGGCGAAGGTGGCGTCGGTCGGCTCGGCGGCGGCGATGCGGGCGACGCTGAAGGTGCGGATGGCCTGACGCAGGTGGCAGTGGGCGACGAGGTAGGCCGTGCCGCGGTGCAGCCAGAGCTTGTAGGGGTCGACGCGGCGCGTGGTCTCGCCGCCGCGGCTCGTGCGGTAGGTCAGCGAGAGGGTGACGCGGTCGGCGCAGGCGTCGGTCAGCGTCTCGATCAACGCGCGCTGCTCGGCGTGGTCGGGCTGGCCGAAGCGGTCGCCGACGACGATCTCGTCCATCTGCTCGGCGAAGCGCCGCTGCTCGGGGCCGAGCAGGGCGTCGAGCTTGTCGCTCAGCGACTGCAGGCCCCTCGAAGAAGGGCGTCTGGGCGAAGTGCTGCAGGGCGCTCGCGCGCCGCGTAGCGCCAAGAGCTCGCTGGTGGCGACGGGGAGGGGCGCGCTGCGCGCGGAAGGGCTCCGTCAGGCACCAGCAGCGCTGGCCGGCGCGCTCCCTCGCTGAAGAGTGGGGGAAGCCGGCGGCTTGGAGCGCCTCGAGGTCGCGGTAGACCGCGCGCTGCGCGGCGCTGTCGTCGCCGGCCAGCTCGCCGACGCTCACGCCCGCCGGCGCGCGCTCGAGGCGGCGCAAGAGCTTCCATTGGCGCACGACCTGATCATGGCGCGGCATCGACGGCGGTCCTCGCGGGATGGGGTGCGATCGTAGGCGGGCGCGGCGGGCGGGGCCAGTTCTCGGTGGCTGGCGGGGCGGAGGTAGGAACGAGGCGGCAAGGGACTGGGGGTGAGCGCGGGGGTGGGATCGGATGGTGCAGGAGTTCGTGGCTGGCCTTGCCGACTCCGGTGGCCGGGTGTATCTTTTCTTCGGAAGAATGCGGACACCATGAGCCAGCCCCATCTCGAACCCGGCCGCGTGTACCGCACGCGGGACTTGGCCACCTGGAGCGCGAACGCGCCCCGGCTCGCCAAGCGCCTGGTTAACCAGGGGGAGCTGGTGCCGCTGGCGCACGGTCTCTTCGCCCACCCAAAGCAGAGCCGCTTCGGCCCCGTGCCGCCGCTCGACGAGGAGATCATGCGCGCCTTCCTCGACGGCGGGCCCTTCGTGTTCACCGGGCCCGAGCGCTGGAACGCACTCGGCCTTGGCACGACCGCGGTGCTCGCGGTGCCGCTGGTCTATAACACCAAGCGGTCGGGCACCTTCACCTTTGGCAAACGGCGCTTCGTGCTTCGGCGCGTGGCGTTCCCTGAGAATCCGCCCGCCGAATGGTTCGCGGTCGACCTACTCGAACACGCCGACCAGGCCGCGACGTCGCCCGACGATGTCGCCGGAGGTGCTCGCGCGCGCGCTCGCCCACGGCAGGTTTGATCGCAACCGCCTGCGTGAGATGGCGCAGCGCTACGGCTCGCGCGCGACGCTCTCGCGCGTCGACCGCGCACTGCGGGAGAGCACCTCGTGAGCTTCGTCCACGAGAAGCCCGAGGAGTTCGCTGACCTCGTTCAGATCATCGTCGGTGAGACCGGTTTGGGTCGCTCGATCATCGAGAAGGACTACTGGGTCACACACGTCCTCTGGGCCTTGTCGATCTCTGGTCTCGACGTCTGGTTCAAGGGGGGCACTTCGCTCTCCAAGGGCTTCGGCCTCATTGAACGCTTCTCCGAAGACCTCGACCTGAAGATCGAGCCGGGCTCGGTGGGCGCTTTGCCGATCGTGTCGAGCTGGAAAAGCGAGGGGACGAAGGCAACCGCTGAGCGACGCACGTTCTTCGAGCAGCTCCCGAAGGTGCTGGCGGTCCCCGGCTGCACCATCGAGCTCGAACAGGAGACCATCGACAAGTCGTGGCGTGGCGCGAACCTTCGCGTGCTCTACCCGGGTTTGTTCCTCGGCGAGCTGCCATCGGCCATCTCCGGCAACGTGCGCCTCGGAGGTCGGCAGTGCCCGCGTCACGCCGCACGTCGCGCAGGACCTGACGTCGTGGGTTCACGAGAAGCTCGTCGCCACCAACGTGCTCGCGGAGTTCGGCGACAATCGCGCCAAGGGCGTGCGCTGCGTTCATCCCTCGTGACGTTGCTGGAGAAGCTCGACGCGCTCCACCGCAGGTTCCCGAACGAGAAGGTGGTGCCAGCCGCGTTCGTGCGGCACTTCGAGGACGCCGCGCGGCTGATCGAGGGGCGCGCGAAGCTGCCGCCACTCGAGGGCTACACCAACGTACGCGCGCTCGCCGGCGAGATGCTCACGCAGAAGCAGATTGTGGTGATGCCAAGCGCCACCTGACCCGGCCCTGGCGCCTGCTGATGGCGCCCGCTGGACCGCAATTCGGGAGGCGCACGGGACGACCGACTCGATGTACTGGGGCCCGCGTCTCGCCGTCGAGGACGCGACCGCGACGATCCGCGCGTGGGTCACCGCCGAACTCGGCTGAGCGCGCTGTCAGGCGTCCGAGCCACCCGGGCCAAGAGCTCGCTGGTGGCGATGGGGAGGGCGCGCTGCGCGCGAAAGGGCTCCGGCAGGCACCAGCAGCGCTGGCCGGCGCGCGCTCGAGGCGGCGCAAGAGCTTCCATTGGCGCACGACCTGAGCATGGCGCGGCATCGACGGCGGTCCTCGCGGGATGGGGCGCGATCGTAGGCGGGCGCGGCGGGCGGGGCCAGTTCTCGGTAGCGGAGAAGGAGGGCGCGGGCACACGCCCCCACGGGGCGCCCGGGCGATCAGGCGCCAGCGTGCCCGTGGCTGTCGATCCCGGCAAGCGGCCCACACCAGGCCTTGCGAGCCAGCACATTGACGGCGATGCCGACCTGGCGCGCGGTGAACTGCCGCTTGCGTGGGTTCCACGCATGGGTCCGCGCCACCACGTCGTCGAGGCTACGAAGGGCCTCGTGCGTCATGACCCAGTGTACGGTCGCCAGCAGCTCCAGGCCGGCAGGGGACTCGAAACCTTCGACCAGCTCCGCCACCCGGTCGAAGCGCGAGCGGGTTTCGTGGTGCTGAGCGAGGAAGGCGGTCGCCCCGTCGACGGCTCCCGGCACCAGCTCGAGCTGCTTGTCGGGCGCGTCGCCACCATCCGCATACCCAGAGACGAGATGCCCCTCGATGATCTCAGCACATGGCGCAGATTCTCTGCGTAGGGGCCGTAGGGCGCTTGTCTGAAACGGAGGTGCAGCGGTTCGCCCGCTGCCTGCATGAAGTACATCAGCTTGTGCACCTCCAGCAGGGTAACGAAGGGGTCGAGGAGGCCATCGAGATAGCGGTGCATGAGTTCCACGAGCGCCGCACGCCCGGCTGTCATCTTCGGGACCTCGCGGGGTCTCGTCATCTTGTCAGCGCTCGGCGCACCCCTGGGTTCAAAGACGATCACGCGTACCTCGCTGAGTGGCCGCAGGGCGGCTTCGATGCGCACGTTCACCTCGACCCAAGCGAGGCCGCCAAGGCCGCTGCCGAGCGGGGAAGGGCGACCGACCGAATGTGCCTGTCGCGGATCACCTCGACAAGCGCCGCCAGTCCCGCCTCGATGTCGTCCATCCGGCTCTTGCCGCGCCAGTGCCGCTTGGTGGGAAAATTGATCACGTAGCGTGGCGTGGTCAGGTGCCCGGTCTCAAACACAAACATCCGGCCCGGTTGCACCGCCTCCCGCTGGCAGGCCGCTGCGTAGGCCTTGAAGTTCTCGGGAAAGGCGCTCTTGAACTGTAGCGCGACGCCTCGCCCCATCACGCCGACGCAGTTGACGGTGTTGACCAACGCCTCGGCGTCGGCCTTCAGGATATCTCCGCTGCAGAACTCGATCATGGCGGCCGTCTCCTCGCTCAGTAGTACCAGTCCGGGCGGATCGCCACTGGCGGCCGGTGGTCGCTAGCAGCCAGCGCGTCGAGGGCGTGTCGGTAGGCCTCCGGCGAGTGCACGCCGAGGCACTCGACCAGGTGCCACGGGAAGCTGCGTTCGAGCAGGAACTCAGCTTGCTTGCCCTCCGCGCACCGCTGCCACTCAGTTGCCTGGACGGCGTCCCAGTCGATCAGGTTCAGCGCTGCCAGAGCGCAACGATCCTCGAAGTGGTACGAACCCGCGTTCGACAGCGTGAAGGCCCAACGGCGGTCATTCTGTTCGGCCCAATCGACGGCTGCATGAAGATCGGCCTCGAGGTGAACGATCAGACCCTGTCCGCCACGGTAGGCCAGCTTCGGGTGATTGCGCAGATGGATGACGTACAACATGACCGAGCGTGGGCAGAAGTAGAACGGTACGCAGTCGCCCGGGCGCACACCGGGATGGCTTACCAGGGCAAGCTCCTCGCGTCGCCGCTGTTTGATGTCGCTCATGCCGATGGCGGTGCCGGGTGGCATGCGCCGGGCCGTTTCCGCATCGCACCACAAGCACCCGTCGGCCGCGATCGACGCCAGTCGGTCCACATGCACGATGTGGTACAGCCTAGGCCGTGCCGGTGTCGCCATGCCGCTAGGCTCCGTAGGTCACGTGTAACATACCGCTGGAAGATAGCCGCACGGTTACCTCTGGTCGAGCGTGGGCATCGCGGTTGTCAACACTCAGGGCAACGCGAGGTCCTGGCAGAAGCGGGCGAAGGGCAGGACTGTGATCTTGCCCGTCGCGAAGTGCCGGTCGCCGCGATGCACCTGGTAGAAGCGTGGGATCGGCGCGCGTTCGGCGAAGTAGCGCAGCGACGGGCCGATCTCGCTCTGGCCGCTCTTGCACTCCACGGCGAAGAGCGGGCTGCCGTCGCGCAGCACGACGAAGTCGACCTCCCGCCGATCGGTGTCGCGGAGGAAGCGGAGCTCCATGCGGTAGCCTTCGAGGTCCTCGACCAGGTGGCAGTACTTGAGCAGCTGCGAAGCCACCAGGTTCTCGAAGCGCGGACCCGGATCGGCCACCATCGACCAGTCCCAGAGGTAGAGCTTGCGCTCCTTCTTGACGGCCCGGATGCGCGGCGCGCCGAAGGGCGCCACCCGAAAGCAAACGTACAGGTTCTCGAGGATCGTCAGCCAGCGCTCGACGGTCTTGTGATCGACCTCGAGGTCCTGGCGCAGGTTGGCGACCGAGAGCGGCGCCCCCACGCGGCGCGGCAACAGCTCGACGAGTTGTTCGACCAGGCTGATCTCGTGCACGCGCTCCAAGTCGCGCAGGTCGTCGCGCACGACGCGCGAGAGGCGATCGCGCTGCCAGATGCGGTGCGCGCGGCTGTCGGCGGCGAAGAGCGGCTCGGGGAAGCCGCCGAAGGCCAACAGATCGTCGAGACCCCGCCCGCTCGACCCGGCATCCAGCTCCGGCAGCGAGAAGGGGTGCAGGCGCAGGTAACGATAGCGCCCCTGCAGCGAGTCGCCGTCCTTGCGGTAGTGATCGAGCCGCGCGGAGCCGGTGACGACGATGCGGCGCAGCGATTTCTCGGTGTCCCAGATGCCCTTGATCAGCCCACGCCAGCGCGCGTATTTGTGAAGCTCAGCGAAGACGAGCAGGGGCTCGTCGGCGGGCAACTCGGCCTTGAGGACCCGCGGCCGCGCGCGCGGGTCGTCCCAATTGAGGTAGGCCGGATGGCGCTCCGTCGCGCGCTTGCCGACGAGCTCGAGTGCGAGCGTGGTCTTGCCGACCTGGCGCGGCCCGCCGATGAAGGCCATCTTGCGGGCCTCCAGCACGCCCTCGACCGTCGAATGCAGGTAGCGCGGGGCCCGCATGAAGTAGACCGTGGTCCAGTTTACTCATGAGCACAATGGAGGACTGTCCAGATTACGCGGACGGCGCAGCCCGGCTGCCTCGGGGTGTGAAATTTTGGTGACAGGCGAAAGCGGCCGGACGGCACACCCCAGGCCTGGCCAGCGGACGAGCAGTTCGATCTTTTGGCGAGCGTTTGCCAGCGAGTGGTGCCAAGGGCTGGGCCCTTGGCTGGCGCTCGGAGGCGGGCGGCCGGGGGGGAACGCTTGTTGCAGAGCCGCGCCGAGACCGCGAAAGGGGGGAGGCGATGAGAGCGTTATCGATCCGGAAGTGGGGACGGCTTGGCCTGGAGGTGGTGCTGCCGTTGGTGCTGGCGAGTGGCTGTGCCTCCGGCAGCGCGCTGCAGCAGGGCGAGGCGCGCCCCCAGGGCCGCGGCGACGCGACCGCGGACGCGATGGACGCAGCCTCGGGGGCGCGTCCGACCCTCCAAAGCTGCGTGGGTGCGAGCTTCGCAGCCGTGCCGGAGCGCGGCTGGGACCAGCTCAGCAGTAGGCTCGTGGCGGCGCTTGGCGCGGCCCAGCACTCGATGCAGGACGTTCTGGTGACGCCGAGCAGCCCAATCGCTCTGGTGGGCAAGTTCGCCTACGGCGCCGTCTCGAAGGACATGGAGCACGAAACCGTGCGCGGGTTCCTCCACGATTGCAGCGGCTGGCGCAGCCTCGGCGATCGACGCACCAACGACGATGGCCGCGTCACCTTCGCTCCGGACTTCGCGCTGCCGGTCGGCGTGTACGATGTGGTGCTCGAGCTGTTGGGTGATGCGAGCCTCGCCCGCGGACGGGTCTGGGTGCTGCCCGTGGGCACCCGGCTGGTGGTCTCGGACATCGACGGGACGCTCACGACCGGCGACGAGGAGGTGTTCCGGGACGTGTTCGTCGAGCTGTTCTCGCCCTTGTTCGCCGGCAGCTATGTGCCCCGCGCGTACCCGAGCGCGGTGGAGCTGACGCAGGCACTCGTGGCGCGCAAATACCTGCTGGTCTATCTCACGGGCCGGCCCTACTGGTTGACGGGAACGACGCGCGACTGGCTGAGCGAGCTCGGCTTCGCGCTCGGCGCGCTGCATACCTGCGACAGCAACGCCGAGGCGCTACCGACGGAGGGGGGCGTGCAGGCCTTCAAGCTGGCCTATCTGCGCAGCCTCGAGCGGGCGGGCTTCGTGGTCGACGAGGCCTACGGCAACGCGCCCACCGATGTCGGGGCCTACTTGGGGGCCGGCCTGGCGGCCGAGCGCATTTGGATCATCGGCAAGCATGGCGGCAGCCACGGCACGAAGGGCGTCGCCGCGAGCTGGGAGGCCCGCACCGCCGAGGCGAGGGCGCTCCCAGCGGTGACGCAGACCTTCGACTGACGCTGCCTTCGACCTCGAACGCCCTACTGGAACGCTCTACTGGAACGCCCTATTGGGCGAGCTGCAGCTCGATCATCGTCGTGGCGCGGAGCTGGGTGGCGGCGGGGGAGCCTTGGGCGGTGGTCAGTGCTGTGGTGCGGGAGCGCACGCGGCGGAGGCTGAGCTTGAGCTTGTCGCTGGGCTGGAGGTTGAGGCTGATGGTCTCGATCGCTCCGACCGGGATCGTCAGGCAACCGTCGTCGCGCCCGATGCAGACGACGGCGTCGCGGCTAGCGCTGGTGGCTCCGCGCAGCCGGGCCTCGACCCAGTCGCCGTTGCCCGGCGTCCAGCGCAGGGGCAGGTCGGTGTCGCCGAGCGCGACGCTTGCGGCGGGGTCGGGTTGTAGCAGCGTGAGGGGCGCGGGCGGCTCGATGCTCTGGGTGTAGCTCGGTAGCGCGTCGGTGGCGCTGGCGCCCGTCATCTGCACGGTCAGCGGTCCGGCGCCGAAGAGCGGGGGGCTGGCGTCCGTCTTGCCCCAGCGTGCCTGCGTGGCGTCGAGCGCGCTGAGCTGCAGCGCGCCGGCGGCCAGGCCGTCCAGCGTCACGGCCTCGACGGGCAGCGGGGTCGATTGACAGGGTACGCAGGCGCCGGCCACGCAGACCTCGCGGTCGGCCTGGCAGGTCGCGTTGCCGCAGGGGCCGCCCGAATCGGCCGGGCAGCGCGGGGTCGGCTCGCCGGTGAGCAGGAAGCAGGAGGCGACGCCACAGCAGGGGGCGGGTAGGCGGGACGAGGTCGCGCCAGTCGAGAGATCGAGGCTGGTGAAGGCCACCAGCGCCGTCTCGGTGAGCTTACCGTCCGCATCGTAGACGCGACGCGTCTCGAGCTGCACCTGAGCGACGCGCAGGACGTCGTCGGCGAAGCCGTCCAGCTCGGGGGGCGCCTCGGGCAGGCACGGACCATCGCCGCCGCTGCTGCCGCAGGCCGTCGCGCCGAGGGCCAGCGCGGTCGCCGTGATGATGGCCCAGGAGGTCAGGCCGCGGGCGCGGCGGGCGCGCGCGTCACTCGAAGATGACGAAGTCTTCGTCGGCAAAGGTCAGCTCCGGGGTCTTGGGGGTGCGCCGCTCGGGCGGTCCGCGCAGGTAGTTGAGCACCGTGCTGGCGCTGCGGAAAATGCCGTAGCTGCTCTTGGCATCACGGGGGGCTTGGGCGAAGTAGAGCTGCACGGTGTTGTCGCCGCGCTCGCTGCGCAACAGCGCCTGGGGCGCCGGGTACCAGGCCGCGGTGGTCTCCACCAGCGTGATGTTGCGGACGCGGAAGCGCAGGCAATTGCGCTCGGCGCCGCTGATCACCAGGCGATCGAGCGCCGCCGTGGGGATGTAGTAGGAGGGCCCGTCGACGGCGACCGTGACGAAGGAGCCGTTGCGCGAGACCAGCCGGAGGCCCTCGCCGGAGGCCTGGCTGATGTCGACCGGCGGGCCGAAGTCGCCCCCCGCGGTCAGATCGCCGGGGTCGCGCCACGAGAGCGTGGCGGGCGGGCCGGGCTCGAAGCGCAAGTAGCCGACGCCCGGCTGGCTGTCGGCGGAGGCGCTCTTGACCGTCACGCCCGTGATCGCCGTGGGCTGACTGACGCTGATCACGGTGCGGATCCCCTCGTCGACCTCTTCGTAGCGGTAGCTCAGATCGAGTTGGCGCTGCGCATCGTTGGCCCGCGGGTCGGTGTGTCCGCGGACCTCGACGCGGTTGAGCAGGCCGTCGAGATCGGCGTCGTCGAGCGGGTCGACGGCGAGGTAGTTGGTGCCGGCGATCAACTTCGACGCGGTCGGGGAGGCCGTCGGCGTCGGTGTCGAAGAGCGAGTCGATCGTGCCGAGCAGGCGCTCCTCGCAGGCGTTGAGGCCATCGCGGTCGCGGTCGCCGTAGAGGCGCCAGCGCTTGGTGCCACCCGCGGGATCGCAGAGGTCGAGGTCGTCGCGCGTGTCGCTCGGGAGATCGAGGCACTCGATCGGCTGCGTGGCGCCCAGCGGGTCGCTGGCCAGCTTGACCTCGATGCCGTCGCCGATGCCGTCGCCGTCGCTGTCCGGATCCTCGGGGCAGGTGCCGAGGCTGCGCTCGCTCTCGCTGCTCAGGCCGTCCTGATCGGCGTCGGCGACCGGGCCGGTGCCGCCGGGAACGGCGCTGTTGTTGACGACGACGAGCTCCTTGATCACCAGCGGCTCGCGAGCCGTGTAGAGATCGACGTGGCTGAAGGAGATCGCCTGGGGCACCGTGAACTCGAGGAAGCTGCCGCCGCCGGCGAAGGCCATCTCGCTCAACAGGTGGACGGCGCGTGCGCGGTCCGCATCGGCTCCGCGCTCGACGCCGCCGACCAGGCACGAGGGCGGGCGAAAGGGGTCGGTCGGCGTGCGCGTCCCGCGGTCGGCCAGGTAGGTCGTGTGGAGCTGCAGCTCGGAGGCGCCGTTCTCGAGCACGAACTCCCGTAGCTCCCGCACCGCGCCGACGAGCTGGCGTTCCTCGCAGGAGCGCGCGAAGCCGCCGGCGGGAAAGACGCAGGTGAGCTGGCAGGAGCGGCCGCCGAGCGTGGCCGGATCGACGCCGAAGTCGGCGGGCTTGGTGGGCACCACCCATTGCGTGAAGGTGTCGGGGCAGGGCGCGTTGCCGCAGGCCGCGCTGTTGGGCTTGGAGGGATCGTCGCATTCCGCCCAGGCGCAGCTGGGCCAGCCGGCGGCCTCGGTGGCAGGGTCGCGGCAGGCGCAGCGATTGATGGCCGGGGCGGGTGCCCCGCCGGCGAAGACGACGACGGCGTAGGAGGTGCGCGACACGAGGCCCGGGTCGCCGCCCAGCACGTCGCCGGTGATGATGCTCGACGCCAGGCTCAACGCCGCGCGCAGGTCGCGGCAGCGACCGACTGGCAGCCGCCGCTGCTGCTCTGGATCACCGTCGCCGCGGCGTTCAGCAGCGAGGTGTCGCGGGTGAAGCCGCCGTCGATGCGGTTGACGGCGCGGGCCCGTACTGATCACGCCGAACGAGTAGTTCGGGTTGCGGCTCCAGAGCGTGATCACGTCGTTGACGGCCTTGCCGCGAATGCCGGTCGGATCGTTGGCGGGGTCGACCAGCGACTGGCTGGTGTCGATCAGAAACAGCACCTTGACCGGAAAGTTCCGCTGGCGCGGATCGTCGGTGCAGACGGTCCCGGTGACGGCCAGCTTATTGGCCTGATACGGCGCCAGGCGTGAGCGGTAGACGCCGGCATCGGTGCAGGACGCGGCGAGCGCGGCGAGCAGCGGCACGGCGCACCAGGTCACGCGCCGCTGCGCCCGGTCGGCGCAGCGCCGCCGGCCCCCCGCGGTGAGGGCCATGCTGCGCGTGCGTTTCATCAGTCGCTTGCGAGCCTGCATCGTCTCTCGCTATGCTGGGGTTCGATCGTCGCCGACCGACTGCTTGCACGGTAACACGGAAGCGAGTCGTGATCCCAGCCCGGGCTGGGCCGCGGCGCCGCTGCGCGGGGGTCGCCGGAGCCCGTCGTCAGGCTGTTCCAGGGCAGGTCTGAGAAGGAGATCATGGACGACGCTGGCACCGTTACGCCGACCCGCTTCGGTCGCTACGAGCTGCTCGAGCTCGTCGGTCGCGGCGGCATGGCCGAGGTGTTTCGCGCGCGCCTGGCCGGCGCCGCGGGCACCGAGAAGCTGCTCTGTATCAAGCGCATCCTGCCGACGCTGTCGCAGCACGCCGAGTTCATCGCGCTCTTTGTCAGCGAGGCCCGCGTCGCGCTGCCGTTGACGCACGGCAATATCACCCAGGTCTTCGATTTCGGCGAGGTCGAGGGCGTCTACTACCTGGCGATGGAGTACGTCCATGGCCAGAACCTGGCGCGCGTGCTGCAGCGCGTGCAGGAGGGGGGCGCGCTGCTGCCGACGCCCGCGGCGCTCTACATCGCGGCCGAGCTCTGCCGCGGCCTGCAGTATGCCCATGGCTACGCCGATGCCAACGGCCGCGCGGTGGCCGTCGTGCATCGCGACGTCTCGCCGCACAACGCGCTGATCTCCTACAACGGTGAGGTCAAGCTGACGGACTTCGGCATCGCCTCGGCGGCGAGCAAGGCGCCCGGCGGCGAGGCGGTGCTGCGCGGCAAGCCCTGCTATCTCTCGCCCGAGCAGGCGCAGGGCACCGGGGGGGACTCGCGCAGCGATATCTTCGCGATGGGGGCCGTGCTCTACGAGATGTTGACCGGCACGCGGCCCTTCGAGGCCGAGAGCGACCCGCAGACCCTCGAGCGCGTCTCTACGCTCGAGGTCGAGCCGCCGAGCGCCATCAATCCGGCGCTCGATGAGGCCCTCGACGCGATCGTGCTCAAGGCGTTGGCCAAGGATCCGGCGGAGCGCTACCAGCGCGCCGAGGACCTGCAAGTGGGTCTCGCGGGCGTGCTGCACCGCCTGGCGCCGGACTTCACGGCGCAGAGCCTCGGCGCCTTGCTGCGCACCCTCTTCGCCTGGGAGGTCCAGGCCGATCAGGGCCCGCTGGCGCTGCGCGACCGGTTGCTCTTCCAGCTCGCTCGCGCCGGCGTCAGCGTCGGTGACGTCGCCTCGACGGAGCGGCTGCTGGCGATGGCGACAGTGGCGATCGGCCCGATCGGCGCCACCGCGGCGCGCGGGGTGTCGCGGCCACGGCAGCGGGGTTGGCGACCGACCGGCACGGCCTGGCTGGGCCTCGCGCTCAGCGCCGTGGTGGCGGCCGGGCTGTGGCTGGGGCGCACGTCGCCGCCCCAGGCGATCGTGGCCGCCGACCTCGGCCCGATTCCCGAGCCGACCGAGCACCTGACGCCGGCGTCGCTGCGCGGTCGTGGGCCGGATGAGTACTTCGTTGATCCGAGCGCGACGGGGACGACGGGGCCGGCGCCGCTCGCTGCGGCGGGTGCGAGCTCCGGATCCACCGCGTCAGATCGCAAGCCGAGCCCGGCGCCCGCGCGTGCCGCCGCTTATCTCAACTGCAACAGCTGGCCCTGGTCGGTGGTCTACGTCGACGGGCGGCGCCTGCGCGGCAATACGCCCCTCTATCGGGTGAAGGTGGCGGCCGGTCGTCGCCGGCTGCGTTTCGTCAATCCCGAGCTCGGCCTGAGCAAGGAAGTGACGGTGGCCCTGGCGCCGGCCCAGGTGCGCACCGTGGCCGTGCGACTCGATCCGGCTCCCGGGGGCGAGACCTTGGGTGGCGGCGAATAGGGTGATGTGGAAATAGGTCGCTGGGTGGCGGGGAATAGCGAGGGTGAAGTGATGAAGCAGGGTCAACGCGAAGCGGAGGACGCCGGCGGGCCGGTGCTCGGCGACCGACCGGGGCCGTCGCCCGCGGTGGCGCGGCAGGGCCTGGCGGCGCGGAGGGTCTGGGGCCTGGGTGCCCTGCTCTTGGGCGCGGGCCTGGCGGCCACCTGGCTGCTGGCGGCGGGCGTCGGCTGTGAGGACCAGGGCGCCGCGGGCCCCGACGCGCGCACGTCGGCGCCCGACCTCGGTCTCGGCAATTGCGATGCCGGGGGCCAGCTGTGGCGCCCGCTGGCGTTGCCGCCCGCGGTGATCGCGGACGATCGCGGCGACGCGCTCAACCTCTTCGACGTCTGGGGTGCCTCGGGTGAGGCCGTTTGGGTCGTCGGCGCCGGGGGCACCGTGGCGTTCTTCGACGGGTCGACCTGGGTGCGACAGGAGACGCCGACCCGCGAGCAGCTCACGGCCGTTTGGGGCACGGGGCCCAAGGATGTCTGGGCCTCTGGGCTGCGTGGCACGGTGTTGCACTTCGATGGTCAGCAGTGGACCGACCGCTCGCCGCCGGGCGCGGTGTTCGCGGAGAACGACGCTGGTGTGCTGCCGCCGGGCGACGCTGGTGTGGCGCGACGAAAGAACCTCTGGGGCGTCTGGGCGACCGGCCGCGATGGTGTCGTGACCGACACGGCGGTGGCCGTCGGCGACGATGGCTTCGTGGCGTTCTGGGAGGCGGGGCGCTGGCGGCGCGTCGCCAGCGGTGTACCCGAGGATCTCTTCGCGGTCTGGGGTGCCGGTCCGAGCCAGGTCTTCATCGTCGGCTCCTTTGGCACCGCGCTCTTCGGCTCCAGCGCGGGACTCACCAAGGAGCAGACGGGCGTGGCTCGCGCCCTGCGCGGGGGTGTGGGGGCACGCCGCCGATGACGTCTACGCGGTCGGCGTCAATGGCACGCTGCTGCATCGCGGCGGCGGGGGCTGGAGCGAGGTCGAGGGCGCCCCGCGGCAGCTGCTGCGCGAGGTCTGGGGGCCGGCCAACGATCGCTCCACGGTCTACGTGGTGGGCTGGGATGGCCTGTTGATGCGCGTGAGGGGCGGCCCGTCCTTCAGCCGCGGCGCCGCGGTCGAGCTGGCCGGCTGCGTGACGCGCAACCGCCTCGAGGCCCTGTGGGGCACGTTGGTCGCGGCGCCGGCGCCGGATGGTGGTGGGCCGGCCGACGCCGGGCTACCGCCAGTGCCGAAGGCGTGGGCGGTGGGCGTGTCGGGCACGTTGATCGTCGGCCCCTAGACCCCCCTGGCGAGGGCCCCGACGGAATCGAAGCCCCGCCCCAGCTGCGCTGGCGGGCCCCCGGTGGTGCTGCGTCGCACGGGGGCGGCCTCGTCGAGCTGCGAGCTCAGCTCCGCGGCGTCGGCGTAGCGATCGCGAACGAGCAGGAACTCGTGCTCGACCTCGATGAAGGCGGCCACGACCTCCGGGTCGAAGTGCGTGCCGCTGTCCGCCACGATGCGCTGCCGTGCGGTCTCGTGGCTGAGCGGCTCCTTGTAGGAGCGCTTGGAGGTGATCGCGTCGTAGGCGTCGGCCAGGGCCACGATGCGGGCCGAGAGGTCGATCGCCGTCCCGCGCAGGCCGCCAGGGTATCCCGACCCGTCCCACTTCTCGTGGTGCTGCTGGGCGATGGTCAGCGCCAGCGTCAGCCAGCTCTTCTCGGAGAGCGATCGACCGGCGGCCGAGAGCACCTCGGCGCCGATCAGCGTGTGGCGCCGCATGATCTGCCATTCGTCGGCGTCGAGCCGCTGCGGCTTGAGCAGCACGGCGTCGGGGATCCCGACCTTGCCAATGTCGTGGAGCGGGCTCGAGTAGTAGATTCCCTCGATGTAGGCGCGGTCGATCACCTGCGCGAAGTCCGGGTTCTTCGCCAGCTGGGTGGCCAGCACGCGGCAGTAGTTGCGGATGCGGTCGAGGTGGGCGCCCGTCTCCGGGTCGCGATACTCGGCCAGTCGCGCCAAGGCCAGGATGACCTCGTACTGCGCCGTGCGGGTCTGCTCCTCCAGTCGGTGGCGGGCGCTGACATCCTTCTCCACCGCGCCGTAGGCATAGGGGACGCCCGCGTCGTCGGCGATGCGGGAGACGCTGAGCAGGGAGATACGGCCGTTATTGCCCACCTCTCCCGACCAGTGGCCCGTGCAGCTGAGGGTGGCGTGGATGGTGGGCCAATCGGTGCCGCGGAGGTCCAGGCCGCTGACGAGGGTCGGACGACAGAGCAGCGCCTCGGAGCGCGCCACGCCGTAGAGCTGGGCGAAGGCGTCGTTGACCTGCAGCAGGTGGCCGTCGAGGTCGGAGATCATCATCGGGTCGAGGGCGCTGGCGAAGGTGTGGCGATAGGTCTGCAGGTCGAGCTCGCGCGCCGCGTGGTGGCGGCGGAGGTCGCGCTGCTGGCGGCTCTGATCGAGCGCGGCGGTGATCACCTCGCGCAAGCGCTGCGTCTCGAAGGGCTTGAGCAGCAGGCGAAAGATCCCGCCACGACGCATCACATCCTCGATCATCTGCGCATCGGACGAGGCGGTGACGAGGATCCGCTGGGTCTGGGGCCACTCCCGCCGCACGCGCTCGAGGAACTCGCCGCCGTTCATGCCCGGCATGCGATAGTCGGCGACGATCACGTCGGCGGGCCGCTCCCGCAGCGCTTGCAGCCCGTGCTCGGGGCTGTCGGCGAGGGTGATCTCGGCGCCGATCGACTGGAGGATGCGCCGGTAGCTCTTGAGGATCAGCGGCTCGTCGTCGACGAGCAAGACGCGAAGTTCGGCAGTCTGCGACATGTCGCTCCGTCCCCCGCGCCTGCTGGCGCCGATGGCCCTAAGCCGTTGGGGAGCCGGACCCCATCGGCGTGGCTCGTCGACCCCCGGTCAACGCGTGCTACTTCCATCGACGGGCGTGCTTCGAACTTAAGGGCTGGGGCGCGGCGGGGCGGGCGTTACATCCACTTGGTGTGGCGGTCCTCGAAGGGGCGCTGGCGCTCGCCGGTGTAGAGCTGGCGCGGCCGCTGGATGCGGAAGTCCTCCTCGGCGCGCATCTCCTTCCAGTGGGCGATCCAGCCGGGTAGGCGGCCGAGCGCGAACATCACCGTGAACATGTTGGTCGGGATGCCGATCGCCCGATAGATCACGCCGCTGTAGAAGTCGACGTTGGGGTAGAGCTTGCGCTCGACGAAGAAGGACTCCTTGAGGGCCGCCTCCTCGATCTTGACGGCTAGGTCGAGCAGCGGGTCGTGGATGCCGAGCGCGTTGAAGACCCGCTCGGCGGCGTCCTTGAGCATCTTGGCGCGCGGATCGAAGTTCTTGTAGACGCGGTGACCGAAGCCCATCAGCTTGACGCCCGAGCCCTTGGTCTTGACCTTGTCGAGGAACTTCTTGTAGTCGCCGCCGTCGGCCTGGATCGCCTCGAGCATCTCGATCACGCTCTGGTTGGCGCCGCCATGACGCGCGCCCCAGAGCGCGCAGGTGGCCGCCGCCACCGAGGCGAAGAGATTGGCCTCGCTGCTGCCGACCATCCGCATCGTCGAGGTGCTGCAGTTCTGCTCGTGGTCCGCGTGCAGGATCAGCAGCAGGTTGAGGGCATCCTCGACCACGCTGGGCACGTCGTAGTCCTGCGTCGGCACGGCGAACATCATGCGCAGGAAGTTGGCCGGCCAGCTCAGGTTGTTGAGCGGGTAGATGAAGGGCTGGCCAATCGACTTCTTGTAGGCGAAGGCGGCGATCGTCTTGGCCTTGGCCAGCACGCGCACGACGTTGAGATCGCCGGCGTTGTCCGCGTCGGGGTAGTAGGCCGAGAGCGAGGCCAGCATCGAGGCCATGATCGCCATCGGATGCGCCGAGGGCGGGTAGCCCTCGAAGAACTTCTTCATGTCCTCGTGCAGCAGCGTGTGGTGCGTCATCAAGGAGCGCCACTGCTTCAGCTCTTCGGTGTTGGGGCGGCGGCCGTAGATCAGCAGGTAGCAGACCTCGGTGAAGCGGGCGCGCGGGGCGAGCTCCTCGATCGGGTAGCCGCGATAGCGCAGGATGCCCTTCTCGCCGTCGATGAAGGTGATGCTGCTCAGACACGAGCCGGTGTTGCCGTAGCCGGGATCGAGCGTGACGAGCCCAGTGTCGCGTCGCAGGTTGCGGATGTCGATCGCGCGCTCATCCTCGGTCCCCTCGATCACGTCCAGCTCGTACTCCTTGCCGTCGTAGATGAGCTTTGCTTTGGTCATCGGCGCCTCGCTGGTTGTTGACGCCGCGCGGGTCGTCAGCGCCTAGATCAACGCCTAGGTCAACGCCTAGTCAACGCCTAGGTCAACGCCTAGTCAACGCCTAGGGACGGGCCGCGCGCGGACGCTGGCGAGTGTCGCATGCGCGCGACCCCCATGGCCAGGCCCAATGGAAGAGAGGGCCCAATGGCAGAAGGAAAGTTCGGTGGAGCTGATGGGGATCGAACCCACGACCTCATGACTGCCAGTCATGCGCTCTCCCAGCTGAGCTACAGCCCCAGGCGACGGGTTGGGTAACAGCTCGCGCCCGGGCCTGTCAAGCGTGTCACGCGGATCGGGGCGCAGCAGGGCGCAGCAGCAGGGCGTGATTGGCCAGCGCCCGGCAACCCGCTATCGTGACGCTGCGCGCGATCGAGCGCGCTGGCTCTAGGGTGGCGCGTGAAGTTCTCGCAGCGGCTTCCGCTCGACCTCGCCGTCAACCCGCTCACGCGGCGGCGGGCGGCGCTGCGGCGGCTTGGCGTCAGGTTGCTCGACCTGACCCGCTCCGACCCGACCGCGGTGGGGCTGCGCTATGACGAGACGGCGCTGGCCGCGGCGCTGGCCAACCCGGCCGTCGCGCGCTATGCGCCGCACCCGCGTGGCTTGCGCAGCGCGCGGGGCGGTGGCCGCGGTGCTGGCCGGCGGTGCGCGCTACGGGCCGCGCGACCTGCTGCTGACCTGCAGCACCAGCGAGAGCTACGCGCTGCTCTTCAAGCTGCTCTGCTCGCCGGGCGACCAGGTGTTGGTGCCACGGCCGAGCTACCCGCTCTTCGAGTGGCTGACGCGCCTCGAGGGCGTGGAGGCGGTGCCCTACGCGCTGCATTACGCGGGCGGCTGGCAGATCGACCTGGGCGAGCTGCGTCAGCGCCTCGGTCCGCGCACCCGCGCCGTGGTGGTCGTCAATCCCAACAACCCGACGGGCAACTACCTGAGCGCTGGCGAGCTGGCGGAGCTGGCGGCCGTCTGTGGCAGGCGCGTGGCGCTGATCGGCGACGAGGTCTTCCATGAGTACGGCTGGACCGACCAGCCGCAGGTGCGCATCGCCGAGGCCTCGCAGGCGCTGACCTTCCACCTCGGGGGCCTCTCCAAGCTGGTCGGGCTGCCGCAGCTCAAGCTGGGCTGGATCGGCGTGGCCGGCCCGGCAGCGCTGCGTCGGGCTGCGCTGCGCCGGCTGGAGCTGATCGCCGACAACTACCTCTCGGTCGGCGCGCCGGTGCAGTTGGCCGCACCGCGCCTGCTGGCGCTCGGCGAGCTGGTGCAGCAGCAGCTGCGCGCGCGCGTCCGCGCCAACCGCGACTGGCTGGTACAGCACCTGCGGGAGAGCGGCGCGCCGATCTCTCTCTTGGAGGCAGCCGGCGGTTGGTCCGGCGTGCTGCGCATCCCGGCCCCGCGCGGCGAGGAGGCGCTGGCGCTCGACCTGCTCGATCGCGAGCAGCTGGTGGTGCACCCGGGCTACTTCTTCGACCTCGGCAGCGGCAGCCATCTGGTCGTCAGCCTGATCGTGCCCCCGGAGGTGCTGCGTGCCGGGGTCGCGGCGATCGAGCGCGAGCTGGCGCGCGGTTGAGCCGACGGGCTGCTAGGAGGGTGGCACCGGGCGGCGCGCTGAAAGCAGCGTCTGGAAGGCCTTGGCGTAGTAGACCATCTGCTCGAACATCGCCCGCAGGCCGTTGCTGCGGGTGGGCGAGAGGTGCCGCGCCAGGCCCAGCTCTTCGATGAAGCGTGGCGGCGAGGCGAGGATCTCGGCGGGCGTGGCGTCGGAGTAGACGCGCAGCAGCAGCGCGATCAGCCCCTTGACGATCAGCGCGTCGCTGTCGGCGCGAAAGACGACGTGCTGCTGCTGGGGCTCGAGCTCGGCGTGCAGCCAGACCTGCGACTGGCAGCCGCGCACCCGGTATTTCTCCTGTTTCAACGGCTCCGGCAGCTCGTCCAGCGCGCGTCCGAGGTCGATCAGCTTGCGGTAGCGCTCCTCCCAGTCGCTGGCGTCAGCGAAGAGCGCCACCAGCTCGCGCTGGCGTTCGTCGATCGTCATGGCTGCGCATCCTCTCGGGCTGCGGTGATGGCGCGGGCCGCGGACAGACCGCGCCGGTGCAGCGGCCGCCTCAAGCGCCACCGCCCTGCAGGCGCTCGGCGAGCTCGAGCGCGGCGTAGGTCAGAATGATGTCGGCGCCGGCCCGGCGAATCGCCAACAGGCTTTCGAGCAGCGCAGCCTGTTCATCGAGGGCCCCGGCGCGGGCGGCGTGCTTGATCATCGCGTACTCGCCGCTGACGCTGTAGGCGGCGACCGGCACGTCGACGGCGGCCCGCACCGCGGCGATCACGTCCAGGTACGGCAGGGCGGGTTTGACCATCACGATGTCCGCCCCCTGGGCCACGTCGAGCCGCACCTCGCGCAGGGCCTCGCGGACGTTGGCCGGGTCCATCTGGTAGGTCTGCTTGTCCCCGTGGCGCGGCGCCGAGTCGAGCGCCTGGCGAAAGGGGCCGTAGAACGCCGAGGCGTACTTGACGGAGTAGGCCAGAATGCCGACGCGCGTGTAGCCGGCGTCGTCGAGCGCCTGGCGCAGGAACCCCACGCGGCCGTCCATCATGTCGGAGGGGGCCACGATGTCGGCGCCGGCCTGCGCCTGGGCCAGCGCCATCTCGGCGAGAATCGGCAGCGTGGGGTCGTTGGCGATCTCGCCGTTCTCGACCAGCCCATCGTGCCCGTCGCTCGAGTAGGGATCCATCGCCACGTCGGTGATCACGACCAGCTCGGGCACGGCCTGCTTCAGCGCGCGAACGGCCTGCTGCAGCAGGCCCTCGGGGTTCCTCGACTCGGTGGCCAGTCGGTCCTTGCGCTGCTCGGGCAGCACCGGAAAAAGCGCCAGCGCAGGAATCCCGAGCTGCCAGGCGCGGCGGCCGAGGGCCACGACGTGATCGATGCTCAGGCGCTCGCAGCCCGGCATCGCCGCGATCGGTTCGCGCCGGTCGCGCCCCTCGGCGACGAAGACCGGGAGCACGAGGTGCGAGGGCTCGAGCGCGGTCTCGCGCACCAGCTGGCGCAGGCCGGGGCTCTGGCGGTTGCGGCGCGGCCGCTCCACGAGGTAGAAGGCGCCCTGTGGCGGGCGGGGCCGCTGTGGCGGGCGGGGCGGCGGGGGCTGAGTGGTCATAGAGGTCTCCGCTGCGCGCGCAGCGGGGGCTAATGTAGCGGGCTGGGGACCGCAGGCAACCCCCCATTGTGTCGGAATCTTGGTGGAGTTGTTCGATGAAGCGGCGCTATTTCACTGTCGAGCAGGCCACGGCGCTGGTGCCGGCGCTCGAGCAGAGCTTCAGTCGCGTGCTGCAGCTCCGCGTGCAGCTCAAGCTGCTCGCTCGCCGCTTCGACGGCGAGCACCGGCTGCTGGCCGAGGGCGATGACGCCACGCTCCCACCGGCGCTGTATCGGGCACGGGCGACGGCGAAGGGCCTGATCGAGCTGCTGGCGGAGGAGGTCGAGGGGATCGAGCGCCTGGGCTGCGTGGTCAAGGACCTCGATCAGGGGCTCGTGGACTGGTACGCGCGCAAGGACGGGCGCGAGGTCCTGCTCTGCTGGCGCCTGGGCGAGAAGCGCGTCGATCACTGGCACGAGCTAGAGGACGGGTTCGCCGGCCGACGTGCGTTGGTCGAGCGTTAGCCCTTAGCCCCCACAGCAACAGCCCCCACAGCAACAGCCCCCACAGCAACGACCTGCCCCGAGCCACTTCTCATCCCCCAAGGGGAGTTGATGCGTGCTGGCTTTCTGCGCCTGCGCGGCTGTGTCATGCTGACCAGCGCGCGCCGCGGATGGGGCCGTATCGATCCTGGCGTCGAGGCCGGGAGGTCGAGGTGGCAGTATGAAGCCAAAGCATGGGGCCGCTGTGACCAGTGTGCTCGTGGTCGAGGACGACCGGAGCAGCCGTGAGGCGCTGGCGCGGGCGCTCTCCGATGTGGGGATGGAGGTGGCGGTGGCCGGCAGCGGCGAGGAGGCCATCGACCACCTGCGCCTGTCGCCGGCCGACGTCGTGGTCTCCGACGTGATGATGGGGCGCCTGAGCGGGATCGACCTGCTGAGCCACGTCGAGGCCCACCACCCCGACACCTCCGTGATCCTCGTGACCGGTCACGGGACCATCGACTCGGCGGTGGAGGCGATGCGTCGTGGTGCCTACGACTACGTGACCAAGCCGATCGACCTCGATCGGCTCGAGCTCGTGGTGCGGCGCGCCCATCGCCGGCAAAGTCTGTTGCGGGAGAACCAGGACCTGCGCCAGGAGCTACGGCGGCGGTTCTCGGTCGCGGGCATCATCGGCCAGTCGGTGGTGATGCGGCGCGTGTTGGAGCAGGTGGAGCAGGTGGCGGGCACGAACGCCACGGTGCTGATCTCCGGTGAATCGGGGACGGGGAAAGAGCTGGTGGCGACGGCGATCCACCACAACAGCGCGCGCGCCGAGGCGCGCATGGTCAAGGTCAACTGCGCGGCGCTGCCGGAGTCGTTGATCGAGAGCGAACTCTTCGGCCACGAGCGTGGGGCCTTCACCGGTGCGCATCGCACCCGCAAGGGTCGCTTCGAGCTGGCCGACGGCGGGACGATGTTCCTCGACGAGATCGGCGACCTGACGCTGGCGACGCAGGTCAAGCTGCTGCGCGCGATTCAGGAGCGCGAGGTCGAGCGCGTGGGGGGCCAGACGCCGATCCACGTCGATGTGCGCCTGATCGCGGCCTCGAAGCACGATCTGAAGCAGGCGATGCTGGCCGGCAAGTTTCGCGACGATCTGTACTACCGGCTGAACGTGATCACGCTGCACATTCCCCCGCTGCGTGACCGACTGGGTGACGTGCCGTTGTTGCTCGACCACTTCTTGGCCTTGTTCTGCAAGGAGCACAATCGGACGATTCGGGGCTTCTCGGCGGCCGCGCGCGCCAAGCTGATGACCTACGACTGGCCCGGCAACGTGCGTGAGCTGCGGAACTTGGTCGAGAGCCTGGTGGTGACGGCGCGGAGTGACGAGATCACCGTGCAGACGTTGCCGGATGGCGTCGCACCGCACCGCGAATCGCCGCTGCTGCAGCTGCCGATGGGGCGGCCGCTCGAACACGTCGAGCGCTTGTACACGCTACGCACCCTCGAGCTGGTCGGCGGCAACAAGAGCCGCGCGGCCAAGATGCTCGGGATCGGCAAAAAGACGCTCTACCGCCGCCTCCACCAATACGGCGTCGACACCGGCGAGGAGGCGCCCTCCGCCGATTGAGCTGACGGCTTGCCGTGGCTACTGTGGGCAGCGGACGGTCATCACCGGGCAGGGCGCGTGCCGGACGACCTTTTCGGCGATGCTACCGAGCAGCACGTGCTGCAGCCCGCTGCGGCCGTGGGTACCCATCACCAGCAGGTCGAACGACCCTTCGCTGGCCCAGCGCAGGATCGTGGCGTAGGCGTGCCCCGACTCGACGACCGTCCGCACCGCCAGCGGGTCGGCGCCCAGCGCGTCCTCGACGAAGCGCTTCATCTCGAGCTGCGCGCGCTCGTTGGCGTAGTCGCTGACCGTGCGGGGCGGCCCGCCCGGGGCCTCGACCAGCAGCTCGGGGAAGACGTAGAGCGGTGGCTCCCAGACGTAGAGCACCTCGACGGCGGCATTGAACTTGCGAGCTAGCTCGGCGGCCTGGCGCAGCGCGCGGCTCGAGCACTCGGAAAAGTCGACCGGCACGAGGATGCGGCTAATGTTGGCCATGGCGACCTCCTGGGACGATGGAACAGCAAGCGGTGTTCCAGCATCCGGGCGCGCCGGCCCTTCGTCAACCCGCGGTCCGTTGCCTCCGAGATCATGAGAGAATCCTTCGGAGCTCGGATCGCACCGGGGTGCTGGCGCTGTCGCCGCCACGCCGTCGCTGCGCCGCCCGGGCCAAGCTGACCCGGCGATAGGCCCCGGGTGGCGCGCAGCGGCGCGTGGCGGTCCGCCGCCCGCTCAGCGCAGGGCCAGGACGACCAGTAGGGCAAAGGTCAGCGCGCCGCCGGCCTCGACGGCGCCGATGACGGCTGGGCGCAGGCGCCGCCGCCAGAGCACCACGGTGCGGGCCGTCGCCAGGCCGAAGGCCAGGGCGACCAGCGGCTGGCCGAGCACGCTCGCGACCGCGGTCAGGGCCAGATGGTAGGCGCAGCTCCAGGTGGCGAGCCGCGCGTCGGCGCGGCCGCGAAGCAGCGAGCGCACGAAGAGCAGGCTGCCGGTGAAGAAACAGCTGCTCCAGCACCACGACCACCAGGCCGCTGCGTCGAGGCGCCCTCGTGCCACCAGGCAGGCCGCGGGGGCGCCGAGGGCCAGCGCGGCGATCGCCAGCACCCCGCCCGGCAGGCTGCGGTCGAGGCCGCGGCGGACGAGCGCGAGCTGGAGCATGGCCACCGCGCCGCCAACCAGCGCCAGCGGCCCGAGGGCGGGTGTCGCGTACAGGAGCAGGCCACCGCAGGCGGCGGCGCCGGTGCCGTAGAGGGCGGCCCAGCGGGTCAGGCGGCGCTGCAGCTCGAACTCTCGTGGCGCCCGGGGCGTCCCCGAGCCGGCAGCGGGCGCGCGGCGCAGGCGCGCTCGCAAGGCGGCCAGCGCCAGATAGCCCAGGAGCAGGGCCAGGACCAGGACTAGGTGCCGGGGGCGGGGCCCGCCCAGCGCGATGCCACTGGCCAGTGGCACGATCAACATCGCCCACGCGCCGTGCTCGCGGGGCCAGGGTGGGTGGCCGAAGGGAGCGCGGGCGGTGAAGGCGCGGCGGCTGTCGTTCATCGGCTTCGGAGCGCGAGTGTGCGTTGCAGCCGAGCGGCAGGCAAGGCTCGCCGAGCCGCTGGGGGCCGGCGACGGTGCCGCAGCGCGAAGCTCGCGCTTGCGGGGCCGAAGCGGGCCGGTAAGATGCGCGCGCGGCACCCTCGAGGTGGGGGCCCCGCGAGGCGCGCCGACCTTGGGGCGCAAGCACGATGAGCTGGGACGATCAGGGGGGTGTGATGGACGAGCGATTGGCGCTGCTGCGGCAGCATGTGCGCGAGGTGCCCGATTTCCCCAAGGCGGGGATTCTCTTTCGCGACATCACGCCGCTGCTCGCCAGCCCGCGGGCCTTCGGCCTGGCGATCGAGTTGCTGGCCGAGCGCCTGCGCCCCCAGCGACTCGATCATCTGGTCGCGATCGAGTCGCGCGGCTTCCTGCTGGGCGGTCCGCTGGCGCTGGCCCTCGGGGTGCCGCTGCAGCTGGTGCGCAAGGCGGGCAAGCTGCCGTGGAAGACCGACGCCGTCAGCTACGCGCTGGAGTACGGCGAGAGCACGCTGGAGCTGCACCAGGATGCTCTCGGCGCCGGCGGTCGCGTGGCGATCGTCGATGATGTGCTGGCCACGGGTGGCACGGCGGCGGCCGCGGTGACGCTGGTGCAGCGGCAGGGCGGGCAGGTGGTCGAGGTGGCCTTCCTGATCGAGCTGGTGGCGCTCGGCGGCCGCCGGCAGCTCGGGGCGACGCCCTGCCGGGCGTTGCTCGCGCTGTGAGCACCTTGCTCCCTATGCGTTCGCGTCTTGCTGCTCCGCTCGCCCGAGCTCGGGGCGGGCGCCTCGCCCTGCGGGGCCGCGCCTGGTGGGTTTGTGCGTATGCGGCGGTCGGGATCGGCTGTGTCGCCACTCCGCCGCCGGGCGGGATCCAGCCCGGGATCCGGGCCGATGGGGGGGCGCCGCGCTTTGCGACGATTGCCCGCTGCGCCGCGGTGGGAGCCTGTCCGGGCCCAGTTTGCGGTGCGCTGGCCCAGGGCGCACCCGACGGGCGCAGCGTCGAGTTGCGCGCCTGCGGCGTGCTCGACCTCTATTTCACAGGGGGGACCGTCGTGGCGCTGCCTGGGAGTCCGTCGCTGGCCCTCCACCTCGGCCGCTTCGACCTTCAGCCCGCGGTGCGGGTCGAGGCCAGCCGCGATGGCACCCAGTACGTCGATGTCGGCTTCCTCAACGCCGCACCCAGCGTCGATGCGCGCTGCGTCGCCACCCGCGTCGAAGGGCGCCTGCTGCTCGATCTCGCGGTCGGAGCGGGCGCCGGCGGCGGCTGTCGTGCCATGGCCGAGGTGGCGGCGCTACGCCTTAGCACCCTGGCCGGCGGGTCCGGCGGGGCGACGGGGGGCGGCACGCTCGAGCTCGATGCGGTCGAGGCGCTGGAGGGCGCCTTCCGACCCGCTCGCTAAGGACCCGCTCGGAAATAGCTCATCCATCTGGCCGTCGATCCATCCCGCCTGGCTGCGTTGCAGCTCCTCGCAATACCGACAGTATTCCTTCGTCGCTGCGCCTTGCCCGGCGGGCGCCTCAACGCCCAGTTGATCGAGTTATTTTCGAGCGGGTCCTAAGGCAGGGTTTTGACACGTCGCCGCGCGGGCCAGACAATCGGCCGATGGAAAACACTGCCGGAGAAGTGGCGCTGCCGCGGCGCCCGCGGGTGCTGTTGGCCGATGACGATGCGTTGCTGCGCCGCACCTTGGCGCGCGCGCTGGGTCAGAGCTTCGAGGTGATCGAGGCGGAGGACGGCGAGCAGGGCCTGGCGCTGGCGCGCGAGCTGCGACCCGAGGTCGTGATCGCCGACCAGCGCATGCCGAAGATCAATGGCGTCGAGTTGCTGGCGCAGCTGCACGACGAGCTGCCCGAGACGACGCGCGTGCTGATCACCGGCTACAGCGATTACGGGCCGGTGGTCGAGGCGATCAACGACGCCCGCATCCATCACTACTTCGAGAAGCCCTTTCACACCGTCGATCTCGTGACCGTGGTCGAGGCGCTGACCCGCTCACGGGCCCTCGAGCGCGAACGCGACGCCTTGCTCGTGCAGCTCGAGGCCAACGTGGCGGAGCTGGCGCGGGCCAACGCCCGTTTGGCCGAGAGCGAGGCCGAGCTCGAGCGGGCCGTCCGCGAGCGGACCGCCGAGCTGCGCGTCGCCAACGCGCAGCTGGAGCTCGCCAACGGGCAGCTGCGCGTGATGGCGACCCACGATGGGCTGACGCGCTTGTTCAACCACACCTACCTGATGGAGCACTTGCGGCTCGAGGTGGCGCGCGGGGTGCGCTACCGCCGCGGCTTCTCGGTGCTCTTCGTCGACCTCGACGACTTCAAGCGGGTCAACGATCGCCATGGCCACGCCGTCGGTGATGCCGTGCTGTCCGGAGTCGCGCGCGTGCTCGACGGGGGTGGTGCCCACGCCGTGCGCCGTTCGGACCTCGCCGCGCGTTACGGCGGTGAAGAGTTCTGCATCGTGCTGCCGGAGACCCCGATCGAGGGCGCGCTGGTCAAGGCCGAGCGCATCCGCGCGGCGGTGGGTGCCCTACGCTGGCCGCAGGCCGACCTCAGCGTGACCCTCAGCGTCGGGGTCGCGACTTACCCCGACGACGGCGCGGACGAGCGCGCGCTGCTCGAGGCGGCCGACCGGGCGCTGTACGCGGCCAAGCAGGGCGGCAAGAACCGGGTGTGCACCGCCCACTAGCCGCTCGAGGTGCCGTGGGCCGGATCGCCGGGGTCGCCCGTTGCAGCGAGCTCGCGCGCTAGACCCCAGCGCACGCCGCGGTCGGAGACCTCCACGGCGTCGGCGCCGAGCTGCTGCATGATCTCGTCGACGAGCGCGGCGCCGGCGACGATCACGTCGGCGCGCTGGGCCGGCAGGCCGGGCAGGCGGCGGCGCTCGGCCAGCGACAGGGCGGCCAGCCGTCGCGCGAGCTGCTGGATCTGCCCGCGCGTCAGGTGGGCGCCGTCCACGCGGCTGCCGTCGTAGCTGGCGAGGCCGAGCTCGATCGCCGCGAGCGTGGTCAGTGTGCCGGCCACGCCGATCAGGCGGTGGGGTGGATGCGGCAGTTGCGTCGGCAACGCCGCGAGCGCTTGCCGCACGTCGTGCCGCAGGGCCTCCAGCTCCGCAGGCGCGGGTGGATCCTGCTTGAGGTGCCGTTCGGTCAGCCGCACGCTGCCGAGGTCGAGGCTGACGGGCTGACCGACCGCGCCGTCCTGGCCGACGGTGATCAGCTCGGTGGAGCCACCGCCGACATCGAAGACCAAGGTGCCGGGCGCGAGCGGCGCGTCGGCGCCAGCCACGCCGCGCAACACGAGCTCCGCCTCACGCAGGCCACTCACGACCTCGACGCTGCAGCCCAAGAGCTGCGCGGCGCGGCCGAGGAACTCCGGGCCGTTGGCGGCGTCGCGCAGCGCCGAGGTGCCGACGGCCGCGCGTCGGGTCACGCGCCAGTCGGCGAGGCGTGCGCGGTAGTCTGCCAGCGCGGCGAGCGTGCGCTCGATGGCCGCGGGTTGCAGCCGGCGCTCACGGTCGACGCCCTGGCCGAGTCGCGTGATCAGGCAGGCCTGCTCGAGCACCTGCAGAGCACCCTTCGGTGAGGCTTCGGTGACCAGCAGCAGCACCGAGTTGGTACCGATGTCGATCGTCGCCAGACGCATTTGAATGCCTTCGCGAGCGCGGTCGGGGCAAGTGCGTTCGTTCGGCGCGAGGGGCCGGCGCTGCGCGCTCAGCTCGGACTCGCGGTGCGGGCCAGCCAGGGGCCCAGGAGCTGGCGGGGCGCTGCGGACGAGGTGGTCGCGGACAAGGTGGTCGCCGTGGATCGGGGGCTCGCGAGTCCTCCCGAGCGCTCCTGGCGCACGCGCTGGACCCGGCCCAGCAGCACCCGTAGGCGGCGAAGGCGCTCTTCGGTCACATAGTCGACAATCAGTTGCTGGTGGACCCGCGCGATCGCGCGAAAGCGCACGCCGCTCAGGTGAAAGTCGGGGTCGATGTGGTCGTGGCGGATCTCGCCCGTGGCCCAGATCTTCTCGCTCGTTCCCGGCAGCTCGAACTCGAGGCCGACGAGATCGTGCGGACCAGGCCGCGTCAGGCGCCGCGGGGAGAGGGGCAGGGTCAAGCGCCGCACCATCATGCCGGTGCCGCAGAGGTTGACCGTCAGCGCCGATTGCGCTTGCTCCCCGAGATGCTCATGCAGCGGGAGCTGCAGCGCGAGGCGCAGCGCGAGCCGCCGCCCCACCGGGTCGAGCTCGGATGCTGCGAAGCGCGCCGGAGCGGCGGGTGGCCTGATGATCGTCGGAAGCTGTGACATGGGCCGCATCATCGCGTGCGGTCGTGATGTGTCGCAAGAATTCCACCCCGCGCCGGGGCAACCGCCGGCGCGTCGCGCCGATAATGCCGGCGCGATGACGGTCAGTGCCCCATCCCCCCGCCCCGCCGAGAGCCGCGCCGAAGCTCGCGGGGAAGCTCACGCCGAAGCTCGAGCCGCGGGCACGTCGAGAGCGCCGGGCGCTCGTCCCCAGACCCCCTCAGGGGAGGCGGGCGCCTTCGCCCTGTTGCTGGCGCGCGGTCGCGCGCCGGTGGGGCCCACCGCGAGCTGCGATAGCGGCAGCAGTCAAGGCGTGGCGAGTCGGGCGTCGACCGAAACTCGAGCTGAGCCGAGTGAGCCGAACGCAGGCCGTGAGCGCGCGCCGGAGCCTGGCTCGCCGCCACCGTGCGGCTCGGCTGCGGCAGCGCCAGCTGGGCCCCTCGACGCGCGCGGGCCGGTCGGGCAGGCGGTGGGCGGGCCGCCGGCCGCAGCAGCGGCGCTGTCGGGCGGCGGCATCGCTGCCGTCCAGGGCATCGAGCGGCTGGTGCGGGCCGCGGCCGTCTCGGAGGTGCGCGGCAACAGCACTATGCGGCTACGGCTCGACGGCGGTCGGCTCGGACCGATCGAGGTGGCGCTCCGCATGCGCGGGGGGCGTCTGTGCACGGTGCTGGGACTGGAGCGGGCGAGCGAGTACACCCTGGTGCGCGGCGCCCTGCCGCAGCTCGAGCACGCCCTCCGCGAGCGCGGCTTGGCCATCGCGCCGGTCGAGGTGCAGGTGGGAGCCAGCCCAGATCGGCAGCGCGATGGCGGGGGCGGCGGTGCTCGCACGGCTGAGCAGGGGCGTGCTGTGGCTGAGGAGCCCGTGGCCGCGATCGGCGGGAGCGGGGCTCGCCGGGCCGAGTCCCTGCCGCTCCGCTCGCCGCGCCGATCGCCCACGGACTATGTCGCGTAGTCCCGGCAGTAGACCATGGCCGCGGGCGGCGCAGGGGGAGGCGCTGGCAGCGGTGGGCCGATGTTATGATGTCGCGTCGTGATCAGGCCCTTCCCCTTCAGCGCCCTGCCTCATGTCAGCCGCGCGCAGGCTGCCACAGCGCGGGCGCTGCGTGCTCACCTCGGTGCTGAGGCGGCGGGGGCGTGGCGCCGGTGGGTCGAGCGCTTCTTCGGCGCCGCGCCCGGCACGGCGACGCTGCGCTTGAGAGCGGTGCATGGCGTGTGTCCCACGCAGCTCGTGCCGCGCTTGCAGCGCGGGGTGGCTCTCCGGCTCAGCGACGGCGGCGCCGGCCAGGTGGTGCTGGTGCTCGATGACGGGCTCGCCGCGCAGCTCGTCCGAGCGCTGTTGCGCGCCGGTGCCGAGGTGCCGCTGGGGCCGTCGACGGCGATGCAGCACGGTCTGCTGGCCTTTGCCCTCGGGTGGTTGCTCGCGGACCTCGGGGCCGCATCGTGTTGGACCGTCGAGCAAGCGGTGCCCAGCCTGGACGCGATCGTGCCGCGCGGCGACCGGCTGATCGAGTGCGTGCTGACGCTCGGGGCGCGGCAAGGATGCCTCTGGCTCCTGGCGTCCCCGCTGACGCTCGCCGCGCTACCGCCTGCTCCCGTGGACGAGAGCGCCGGGAGCCCGCGCTTCGCCGAGCTGCGTTGGTCGGCCGCGATCGAGGGCGCGCGCTTTGCGTTGCCCGCGGCCGAGCTCGAGCGGCTGGGCCCCGACGACATCATCGTCTCCCCCGCCTTGCGCGGCGTCGCTGCCGACGCGCGGAGCGCGTCGCGGTTGCGCGTGGGCCGCGGGTCGTGCGGCGTGCAGTGGGAGGCCGCCGGTTTGCGCGTTACCAGCGCCTACGAGCGCGATGCGCGGCGTTCGGCCGGCGATCCGTCGGTGCGGGACGCCGGCGGGTCACAGGATGGCGCAGCCACCGCACGGCTGCGCGGCAGGCGGGGCGAGCGCGGGATCGAGGGCGAGCGATCGCGAGGAGTGCTACCGATGAGCGACCGAGTCGAGTTGGAGCGGCGGGTGATCGACGAGCTCGAGGTCGAGATCGCCGTGGAGCTGGGGCGTGTCGAGCTGTCGCTGGCGGAGTTGACGCGGCTCGGGGTTGGCGACGTGATTGCCCTCGGCCAGCCGCTGGGTGGTGCGGTCGAGGTCTGGGCCGGGCGACGTCGCATCGGTCGGGCCGAGCTGGTCGACCTCGACGGCGAGACCGGCGTGCGCCTGATCGAGGTCTTCAGCTGAGCCCGATCCCCGCCCCGACCTCTGCCCCGACCGCCGCCTCGACCTCTGCCCCGACCTCTGATTGGGGCCGGTCCTGCGGTAGATCGAGCAGCTGGCGGTAGAGCCGCTCGTAGCGCGCCGCCGAGGTCGTCCAACCCACGTGCTGCCGCATGCCGTTTTGTGTCAGGCGCCGCCAGCGCCGCCGATCGGCGAAGAGCGCCAGTAGCCGCTGCAGGCCGTGCAACAGTGCTGCGGCTGTCGGCGCGTCGAAGAGCACGCTGGTGCCCGTGCCACTCGGTGGATCGAAGTCGACCAGGTGGTCACGCAGGCCACCGGCGGCATGCGCCAGCGGCACCGCTCCGTAGCGCAACGCCTTGAGCGCCAGCACGCCGTTGGGTGCGCTCGGCGCTGGTAGCACGATCGCGTCGGCGCCGGCCAACGCGCGTCGCAACAGCTCCTCGCCGCCCCAGGGGCGGTAGGTCACGACTCGCGGCGCCTCCGTCACGAGCTGCGCGATGCGCTCCATCGTCGGTCCCGTCGCCTCGCCGAGGAAGACCACCTGCAGCTCGTGGCCCACCTCGGGGCTCAACCCCCCATCAGGGCTCAACCACCGCGGCGCGGCGTCGAGCACGAGCTCGGCGCCCGCGAGCTGGTGCAAGGGTCCGGCAACGAGCAACAGGGGATGCGTCGGATGCACGGGCAGCCCGAGCTCTTGCTGCAGCGCCTCTTTGCACTGCGCCTTGCCGTCGAGCTCGGCCGCATCGAAGGCCATCGCCAGCGAATGGTCCTGGCCCGGCGCCCAGCGCTGCGCATCGATGCCGCCGGCGATTCCGGTCAGGCGCAGCCGACGAGCGGCGTAGAGGCCGTGCAGGCCGGCGCCCTGGCCGTCCTGCTGCAGCTCCGCGGCGAAGCTCGGGCTCGGCACCGTGATCGCATCGGCGAAGACCAAGCCCGCCTTGAGCAGGCTGACCTGGCCGTAGAACTCGAGGGCGTCGGGCTGATAGAGGTCGCCCGGGAGGCGCAGCTCGCCGAGGATACCGGGTGCGAACAAGCCCAGCTGCGCGGCGTCGTGCAGCGTGAAGACGACTGCCGTGTCGCCCAACGCGGGGGCACCGGCGGGCGGGCGCCGCAGCAGCAGCGGCAATAGGCCGGTGGCCCAGTCCTGAGCGTGAACCACCTGCGGCTTGAGCCCGAGCGTATGCACCAGCTGCACGACGCCCGCGGCCAAGAGATAGGCGCGGCGGTAGTCGTCGGCGTAGGGGCCGAAGTGCTGCTCGCGATGGAAGGTGGGCGGGTGATCGAGCAGGTAGACCGTCGCGTCCGACGGTGAAAGCTTGCCCTGCAAGACCTCGAGCTCGACGGGTTCGCCCCCGAGGTCGACCGGCAGCTTGCGCAGGCGGCGGGCTAGCCCGAAGCGCTGCTCGGCGCCCGTGCCGTAGGACGGCGCCACGATGCTGACGGTGAGGCCGCGCTCGCGGAGACCGCGCGCCAAGGCGGCGGTCTGCTCACCGATCTCGTTGGCGCCGGTCAGGGGCGCGATCTCCGGGCTGGCGAGCAAGACGTGCAGCGACATGCAGGGGTCCGTGGGTGCGAGGGCGCCGAAGGCGACCCAGCGTGGAGGGCCACCGCGGGGTGGCGCGCCGGCGCGCGAGCGTGGCGCTCGAGGCGACGGCTGTTGCGTTGTGGTTGCGTTGTCGTTGCGGTTGACGGGTCGCGCCGGCTCCGGCATCGTGGCGCCCGTCGCCCGCGGCGGCGGACTATAGGCGGCTGGCGGAAGGTGTGTCAACGCGGCGGTCGGCGGTGGGGCTGGCGAGTCGGGGGGCTGGCGCCGCCACAGCAGCGCGGGAGGGGCCGATGGCGCAAATCATCGACGGCGAGGCGTCGGTTATCGACGGCAGGGCGTTGGTCATCGACGGCAGGGCGCTGGCGAAGCAGGTCGCGGCCGAACTGGAGCAGCGTGTCCAGCGTCTGATCTCGGCCGGCAGGCAGCCCGGGCTGGCGGTGGTGCTGGTCGGCGACGACGCGGCCTCGGCGGTCTATGTGCGCAACAAGACGCGCGCCTGCGGGCGTGTCGGCATGGCCCACTTCGACCACCTGCTGCCCGCTGCGACCAGCCAAGAGCAGCTCTTGGGCCTGATCGCCGAGCTCAATGCCGATCCGCGCGTTCACGGCATTCTGGTGCAGTTGCCGCTGCCGCCCTCGATCGACGCCCGCGTCGTGATCGAGGCCATCGATCCGCGCAAGGACGTCGATGGCTTCCATCCGAGCAATGTGGGGCGATTGGCCGTCGGACAGCCGCGCTTCGTGCCCTGCACCCCGCTCGGGGTGATGCGGATGCTGGCCGAGGTCGGCTGCGTGCTCGAGGGCGCGCAGGCCCTGGTGATCGGCCGCAGCAACATCGTGGGCAAGCCGATGCTGCAGCTGCTGCTGGCCCAGAACTGCACCGTGACGGTGGCGCATTCGCGGACGCGCGAGCTCGCCGAGCAGGTGCGGGCGGCCGAGATCGTGATCGCGGCGGTCGGGCGTGCCGAGCTCGTGCGCGGGGAGTGGATTCGACCGGGCGCGGTGGTGATCGACGTCGGTATGAACCGCGTCGGTGAACGTCTGGTCGGTGATGTCGAGTTCGCCGGCGCGAGCGCCCGGGCGCGAGCGATCTCGCCGGTGCCCGGCGGCGTGGGTCCGATGACGATCGCGATGCTGCTCGCCAACACGGTCGATGCGGCGGAGCGGGCTGATGCGGCGGAGCGGGTCGCCCAGCGCGCGGGGGGGGGGGGGGCGCGAGCCACCCCGCGAGGGGGGGCTAGCGCCGGCGGCCGGCCGCCGGCTGACTGCCCATCGTCAGCAGCAGCAGGCCGACGCCGACGCAAAGGGCGACGTCGGCCACGTTGTAGGCCGGCCAGACATAACGGTGCTGCCAGTGCATCACCACGAAGTCCACCACGCGTCCCTGCCGCAGCCGGTCGACGATGTTGCCGACGGCCCCGCCGACCACCAAGGCGAAGGCCACGTTGGCGACTCCCTGCCGGCGCTCGACCTGCCGCACGATGCGCCAGACCAAGAACAGCACCAGCACGCCGACGCCCACCAGCACGGCCCGCGCTCCCGGTAAGTTGCGGCCTAGGCCGAAGGCCATGCCGGCGTTCTCATGGTATTCGAGCTGGAGATAGCGCGGCAGCAGGACCAACGGGTCGGCGCCGCGGAGCGCGCTTTGCGCCCAGAGCTTGCTGCCCAGGTCGAGCGCCAGCGTCAGCGCGGCGACGATGCCAATCACGATACGGCGGCGGTTCACGGTGTGCGTCCTCGTTGGCCCGTTACGAGCGCTGCCGGGCGTCGAGGACCCTAGACAGAGCCGATCGCCCTGTCAACGGCGCCAACGCCAACGGCGGTCAGGTCAACGGCACCAACGTCAACGGCACCAACGCAGCAGCCCGAACGCCAGCAGCCCGAGGGCGAGGGTCGCGGCCACCCCCAGCACCCGAGCCCTCCGGCTGCGCCGGGGCGCCGGCTGCTCGGTGGTCGCGATCGCGCTCACCGCGACGTGGCGCGCGCCGGTCCAGGTGCCGCTGAGAGACCCCTCGCCGCGGGCCTCAGCCAACCGGTACTCTCCGGTGCTCAGCGTGCGTCGCGCCGCTTGTTGGCGCTTGGCGCGCATCTGGTGTCGACCGGTGCTGGTCGTCAGCGGGTCGATCGCGCTCAGCAGGGCCTCGACCGAGGGGACGCGCCGACGCGGATCCTTCTCCAACCCGCGCAGGATCGTCGCCTCCAGCTCGGGCGCCAGCTGCGCCGAGCGGCTGGGAGGCGGCGGTGGCTCGCCGAGCTGCCGTTCGAGCATGCCGGCGTAGGTTTCGGCGCGAAACGGGGCCTGGCCCGCCACCAACGTGTAGAGCAGCACGCTCAGCGCATAGACATCGCTGCGCAGGTCGCCGACCTCCCCCTTGGCCTGCTCCGGCGAGACCCACAGCCCGTCCTCCGCGCTGAGCCGTAGCGCGGTCGGTGGCTCATTGAGCGGCGGGTGGAGTTGGCAGACGCCGAAATCGAGCAGCTTGACGTCGCCGACCTCGTCGCCGACCAGCCGCACCATGACGTTGCCCGGATGCAGCCGCAGGTGCGGTAGCTGCTGCGCATGGGCAGCGCCCAGCGCGTGGCCGAGCTGGCGCAGCAGCGGCAGGCAAATGCGGCGCGCGAGCGCGAGATGCTGCCGGAGCAGCTCACGCAGCGAGTAGCCGGGGCAGAGCGCCGAGGTGGTGTAGAGCAGGCCCTCGGGCGTGTAGCCACAGCGGAAGACCTCGCCGACGGCGGGATGCTCGAGCCGCGCCGCGCGGGCGACGGCGTGCTGGAAGCGCCCGCGCGTGACCGGGGTGATGGCCAGCTCGCGGCGGAAGATCTTCACCGCGCAGGGCTTGTTCGCCGTCACGTTTTCGCCGGCGAAGACCTCGCTCGAGATCCCGGCGCCGATCAGGGGCCCGAGCCGCACGTCGCCCAGGGAGAGCCCATCGCCGGCGGCGTCGCGGGTGACTGAGACCGCTGGCGTCGCGGACGACGACCGCGATCGAGCAGCAGGGGAGGCCTGCGGGAAGTCGGCGCTGGACAAGGGCACCTCCGGCGAGGCCCGGCGCGCCTGCGCCGCCTGCGTCGCCGGCGCATCATCGCGTGGCCGCTGCGCCGCAGCAAGCGTGCCTCTGGCCGCTGCCCCCCACCGCGCCGGGGAGGCTCGGCCCCGCGCGGCGTGGCTGTGCTAAGGTCCGGCGGGCAGGTGGCGAGCAAGCCGATGGCGCAGCAGGCAAGCAAGGCAGCGGCTCGAGCGGAGGCGCCGATCACGGCGCCGACGTTGTGCCAAATGAAGCGCGACGGCCGGCCGATCGTGGCGGTGACGGCCTACGACGCGACCTTTGCCCGCCTGCTCGACGAGGCCGGGGTCGACGTCGTGCTCGTCGGCGACTCGCTCGGGATGGTGATCAAGGGCGAGGAGGACACGCTCGCCGTCACGCTCGACGAGATGATCTACCACGCGCGTGCCGTGCGCCGCGGCTTGCGGCGAGCACACCTGGTGGTCGACCTGCCCTTCATGACCTATCAGGTGTCGTTGGCCGAGGGCGTGCGCAACGCGGGTCGGCTGGTCCAGGAGGGCGGCGCCGCGGGGGTCAAGCTCGAAGGCGGCCGCCGCCATGGCGAGCTCGTGGCGCGGCTGACGGAGATCGGCATCCCCGTGATGGGACACCTCGGGTTGACGCCGCAGTCCGTGCGCGCGCTCGGGGGCTACCGGGTGCAGGCGCGCGCGCCGGCGGCGGCCCAGGTCCTGCTCGAGGATGCGCTTGCGCTACAGCAGGCGGGCGCGTACGCGCTGGTGCTCGAGGCCGTGCCTCGCGAGCTGGCGCATGAGGTCACCGCCGCGCTCGAGATCCCGACGATCGGGATCGGCGCGGGCCCCGAATGTGATGGACAGGTGCTGGTGCTCTACGATCTGCTGGGCCTCGACCCGCGCTTCCAGCCACGCTTCGTCAAGCACTTCGCGGAGCTCGGCGAGCAGGTCGTGAGCGCCGTGGGGCGCTACGGCGCGGAGGTGCGCGCGCGGCGCTTCCCGGCGGCCGAGCACGGCTGGAGCCGCGCCGTAGCCCCACGCCCGCGTGCCCGCCGCGGGCCACGCTCATGATCCAGCTAGTCGATAGCGGCGCCGTGCGACAGTGGTGCGAGGCGCGGCGGGCCGAGGGCCAGCGGATCGGCTTCGTGCCGACGATGGGCGCGCTGCACGCCGGCCATCTCTCGCTGATGCGGATCGCGGCGCAGCACGCCGACGCCCTGGTGGTGTCGATCTTCGTCAACCCGCTGCAGTTCGGGCCGAGCGAGGATCTCGCGCGCTATCCGCGCGACCTCCCGGGCGACGGCGCCAAGTGCGCCGAGGCCGGCGTCGCGCTGCTCTACTGTCCCACGGCGGAGCAGCTTTACCCGCCGGGCTTCCAGACGCGGGTCGAGGTCGCGTCGCTCGCCCGCGGGCTGTGCGGCGAGCGGCGGCCGGGGCACTTCAGCGGCGTTTGCACCGTGGTGGCCAAGCTCTTGAACGTCGTCGGCCCCTGCGTCGCCGTGTTCGGCGCCAAGGACTACCAGCAGCTGCAGGTGATCCGGCGCATGGTCGTCGATCTCGACCAGCCGGTGCAGATCGTCAGTGGCCCGATCGTGCGCGAGGCGGACGGGGTCGCGATGAGCAGCCGCAACGCCCACCTCACGGCGGCCGAGCGCCAGCAGGCGCCCTGTCTCCACGCCGCGCTACAGCAGGCGCGGGCCCTCGTCGCCGCCGGCGAGCGCGATCCGGAGCGGGTATTGGCCTCGGCCCGCGCGGCCATCGAGCGCGCGCCGCTGGCGCGCCTGGACTACCTCGAGCTGCGGGACGCGCAGACGCTGGCGCCGCTCACCGAGCTGCTGCCGGGGGGCACGCTGCTGGCGCTGGCCGTCTACTTCGGCGCGACCCGGCTGATCGACAACGCGGTGCTCTAGCAGCCCGACAGGCGCTTAGCGGCTCGGCTGGTCCTCGTGGTGCGGCATCTCGACGCCTAATTGCGCCGCCAAGATACCCATCAGGAGCAGAAGCCCTTCTGGCGGGGCAGCCGGCTGCTGAGGATGGTCTTGCGTAGTGAGGGTGGAGGGCGCCGTTGGGGCGGTTGCCGCGGGCGCCGCGGGCGCGGCACGCTGCGCCGCCGCGACGGGTCGTTCCACGGGGGCTGGACGGTGGTGGTCAACGGGCGTCGAGGTGGGGATTGCCGCCAGTGCGCCCGCCACCGTCAGGGCGAGAACACGGCCACGCCATGCGGTCGTGCGGTGCTCTGGGGCGGTTCCCCGAACCTGCGGGGATTCCGCCGCGCGGTTCAAACTGCCGCTCGCCGTCCAGGCGGTTGCCCTCGGCGATACGAGCAGCGCGAACGCCAGCAACAGCACCACCGAGACAGAGCGCCTCATCATTCGCGATCCGCCTTTCTCCAGCCCACCCGAGCAGCCCCCCAGGGCGCCTCGATACCACGGCTGCGAGGGCGCAGGCCAGACTTCGTCTGAGCGTTGGCGCACGCGGGCGAGCTCGCGCGGCTCCCATGCTGGCCCGCGTGATCGCGCCGCGATGGTACCGTGGACGGATGCCACGACGTGTTGCGACTCGGGCCTCGGGGTTGGGGCGAGCTGGTACGGCGCCGGCGTCGCGCGCCGTGGCGCCGCCGCCGACGAGGCAGCAGCAGCCGTCTGCCGCCCGGCCACCGGGGCGCCTGCTGGCCACCGTCGACATCGGCTCGCGGGCGCTGCGCCTCGCCATCGGCGAGGTCGTCGCGGGTCAGCCCGTCAAGCGGCTGGAGAGCGCCAGTGTGCCGATGGCGGTGGGGATCGACACGTTTTCGCGCGGCGGCATTCGCGCAGCCACGACCGAGGACGTGGTGCGCACGCTGGAGGAGTTCAGTCGCATTCTGGCGGCCTATGGCCTCACGCCGGCCGATTGTCGCGCCACCGCGACGACGGCGGTGCGGGACGCGCGCAATCGCGAGGTCTTCCTCGACCGGGTCACCAGCCGCACCGGCTTTCGGGTCGAGGTGATCGAGGCGATCGAGGAGACCCGGCTCGTGCACCAGCTGGTGCGGCATTTGCTCGGCGCGGCCTTCGAGCGCGGGCACGTGATGCTGCTGGCGCTGGGGGCTGGTGGCACGCATGTGATCGTGCAGCAGGATGGCCGGCTGCGCCTGGCCGAGACGCTGCACTTCGGCCTGTTGCGGCTGGCCCAGGGGACGGCGGGCGACCCGATCACGCGGCGTGGTGCGCGGCGCTTCGTCGACAAGGTGGTGCGGTCGATCGATCGGCTCCACGACCTGCACGACGTCGATCGGTTGGTGGTCGTCAACAGCGAGCTCTATCGGGTCGCGGCGGCGCTGGGCAGCCCGCGCCGGACGCCCGCCGGGTTGTCGATGACGCGGGCGGCGCTGCGCCGCCTCGGTCAGGTGCTCGAGCAGTACAGCGCGCGCGAGCTGGCCGAAGAGAGCGGCCTCGACCAGGCGGCGGCCGAGCTGGCGCGGCTCGCCTTTGCCGAGCTCGAGGCCTTCTGCCAGCCGACGCGGGCCTCGCACGTCGTGCTGCCCGAGAGCTCGATGCTCGACAGTCTGCTGCTCGACGCACGCCTGCGGAGCGAGCCGCAGACGGAGGGTGTGGCCGACCAGCAGCAGGTCACCGAGGCCGCGGCCTGGGCCGTGGCGCGGCGCTACCGCACCGACGAGCTGCACGCCGCCAAGGTGCGGGCGCTGGCGCTCGAGCTCTACGATGGCCTACAGCCGCTGCTCGGCCTGGGGCCACGCTCACGTTTGCTGCTGAGCGTGGCGGCGATTCTGCACGAGGTCGGGCTCTTCGTCAGTACGCACGCCCATGGTCAGCACTCGGCCTACCTGATCGCCAACAGCGAGATCATGGGGCTGACGGGCGAGGAGCTGCAGCGCGTGGCACTCGTGGCCCGGCATCACCGCCGCGCCGATCGCGGCATTGCCAGTCTCGAGCTCGGTCCGCTGCCGGCCGGGCAACGGGTCGAGCTGCTGAAGCTGATCAGCGTGCTGCGGCTCGCCGACGCGCTGGATGCCGATCAGCAACAGGGGGTCGTGCAGCTGACGGTGCAGGTCGAGGGCGAGGAGCTGCGGGTGCGGGCGGCCACGCACCGCGACGATCCCGAGGTCTTCGCCGACCTGCTGCGCGTGTTCCGCGACAAGGGCGAGCTCTTTCAAGACGTCTTCGGCCTGACCCCCACGCTGACCGAGGTGCTGGTGGCCTGAGTGAGGGATCGGGCGCTGGTCGGCGGACCTCGGCGCGGGTGAGTGGATGGCACGACAGAAGGCACGCGAGCAGCGGCGGGACCCGGTGGAGCGCTCGTTCAATCGCGAGTGGAGCTGGTTGCGTTTCAACGAACGGGTGCTGGAGGAGGCCGAGGATCCGCAGAACCCGCTGCTGGAACGAATCAAGTTCGCGGCGATCTTCGCCACCAACCTCGACGAGTTCTTCATGGTGCGGGTGGCGGGTCTCTATCGCCAGCTCGAGGCGGAGCTGCCCGCCAGCGGGATCGACGGGCGCACGCCGCGCCAGCAGATCGACGGCGTGGCCGTGCTGGCGCACGAGCTGACGGCGCGCCATGAGCAAGCGGTGACGCAGTTGCTCGCCGAGCTCGAGCCCGCCGGCTGGCGCGTCCGTGGGGCGACCGAGCTGCCCGCGCCCGAGCGCAGCTATCTCCGCCGCTATTACCGTCAGCTGCTCTATCCGGTGATCACGCCGACCATCGTGGGGCCGAAACACCCGTTCCCGGTCTTGCCCAGCGGGGCCTTGACGCTGATCGTCGGGCTCAACGAGCGCCGCGAGCGCGCGCTGCGTCGTGCGCGCACCAGCGCCCGTAAACCACGCCGGGTCGTGGGACTGCTGCCGCTACCGCGCGTGCTGCCGCGCTTCGTCGAGCTCCCGCACGGGCGTGGTCCGCGCACCTTCGTACCGACCGAGTCGATCCTTGCCGACATGATCGAGGAGCTGTTCACGGGCTACCGCGTGCTCTCGGTGGCGACGGTGCGGCTCACCCGCGACGCCGATATCGCGCTCGACGAGGAGGCGACGGAGGACATGCGGCGCGCGCTGGCCAAGCGCCTGCTCGGGCGGCGCCATGGGGCTGTGGTGCGCCTGGAGCACAGCGCTGAGCTGGACACCGTCCTGCAGCGCTGGCTGAGCGACGAGCTCGGTCTCGAAGCGCAGCAACGCTACGTCGGCCGCACGCTGCTGCGCTGTGGCGATCTGCTGCAGCTCTACGCCGCGAGCGATCGCGCCGAGCTGAAGTACGCACCGCTTCAGCCGCTGCAGCCGTTACGGCCACGACAGCAGAGCGTCTTCGAGTGGCTACGTGCGCGACCGCAGCTCGTGCACCACCCCTACCACAGCTTCGATCCGGTGGCGGCGCTGGTCGCGGAGGCCGCCGAGGATCCCGATGTGCTGGCGATCAAGCAGACCCTCTACCGCACCAGCGGCGATTCGCCGGTGATCGCCGGGCTGACCCGCGCCGCCGAGCGCGGCAAGCACGTGACGGCGGTGGTCGAGCTACGGGCGCGCTTCGATGAGGAGCGCAACATCGAGTGGGCCAAGCGCCTGGAGTATGCCGGGGCGCATGTAGTCTACGGGCTGGTGGGGCTCAAGACCCATTGCAAGGCGCTGCTGGTTGTGCGCCGCGAAGCCGACGGCATTCGGCGCTACGTGCACCTCGGCACCGGTAACTACAACGATGCCACGGCGCGGCTCTACACCGACCTGGGCCTGATGACCTGCGATGAGGCGATTGGCGAGGACGTCTCGGCGTTGTTCAACGTGATCACGGGCGCGACCGAGCCGCCGGTCTGGCGCAAGGTCGAGATGTCGCCGACCGGCCTGCGCCGACGGCTGCTGGAGCTGATCGAGCGCGAGGTCGATCGTTCGCGCCCAGCCGCGCGCGGTCGCATCGTCGCCAAGATGAACGCGTTGGTCGATGCCGAGCTGATCGAGGCGCTCTACGCGGCCTCCCGGGCCGGTGTGCGGGTCGATCTGATCGTGCGCGGCACCTGCTGTCTGCGGCCCGGCGTGCGCGGGCTGTCCGAGCACATCCGCGTGCGCAGCCTGGTCGGGCGCTGGCTCGAGCACCCGCGCGTGCTGTGGCTGCGCAACGGTGGCCAGGACGAGCTTTACCTCTCCTCGGCCGACTGGATGCCGCGCAACCTCGACCATCGCATCGAGCTGATGTTTCCCGTCGAGGAGCCCCAACACCGCGAGTACCTGAGCGCAGTGCTGGAGCTACAGCTCAAGGATAACGTCAAGGCACGTGAGCTGACCGCCGAGGGCCGCTATCGGCGCGTCGAGCGGCGGGGCGCGGCGCTCGATAGCCAGCTGGCGATCTACGACTACACACGGCGCTGGCAGCAGGCCGCGCCGGCGCCCGAGCGGCGCTTCATTCCGCTGGCGCGCCCGTGACCGGGACGCAGCGCCGCGGCCGTGGAGGAGGCGAGGCATGAGCGATCGGTTGCTGATCATGCGCCACGCGACGGCGGAGGATGTGGCGCCCGGTGGCGACGACGCCGCGCGGGCGCTGGTGGCGCGGGGCGTGACGCAATGCAGCGCCGTGGGCGCGTGGCTGCGGCGGCGCGACCTAATACCCGCGTTGGTGCTGCACAGCCCTTATCGCCGGGCCCGCGAGACGGCCCAGCAGGTGGCCGAGCTCTGCGGCGTGGCGGGCCGATTGCGCGCGGACGCGCGGCTCGCCCCCGGCGGGCCGCTCTCCCAGCTGCTGGCGTTGGTCGCGGACGCGCCGGGTCCGCTGGCGCTGGTGGTCGGGCACGAGCCGCAGCTCTCGGCGTTGCTCGCACGGTTGATCGGTGACGGAACGGCCATGATCGGCCTGCGCAAGGGCGCGGTGGCCGAGCTGCAGTGGCTGGAACGACAGCCCCCGCGCGCCGAGCTATCGGGCCTGCTGCGTCCCGGCGATCTCAGCTGAGGGCGGCGCTAGGCCGGGGGGGGGGGGGGGGGCCGGGGGGGGGGGGGGGGGGGGGGGGGGGGGGGGGGGGGGGGGGGGGGGGGGGGGGGGGGGGCGGGGCGGGCGCCGGGGGGGGGGGGGGGGGGGGGTGGCGACAGGCCTGGGTGGTGGCGAGGACGTTGAGCAGGGCCAACTCCTCGTAAAGGGTGGCGCCACGCAGCAGCTGAAAGCTGTAGCGCCCGAGCGACACGATGTCCTCGTCAGCCAGGATCCGACGTTCCCCGGGCTCGACCCGCTCGAGGTTGACGCTCGTCCCGTTGGTCGAGTTGGTGTCGATCACGGCGACCTCGGGTCCGGCGATCGTGGCGTGGATCTCGATCAGTCCGTGCAGCTCGGAAACCGAGGCGTCGGGGATCGTCAGATCACAGCGCTGACTGCGGCCGAGGCGCAGTCCTGGGCCCGTGGGGTCGGTGCGCAGCAAGAACGCGAAGCCGGCCAGCGGGTGTTGCTGCTGCGCATCGTGGCGGCGCTGGTCGGCGAAGGTGACCGTGGCCGTGGCACCGTGGCCCGCGGCGCCGCCGGATCCGCCCCTGCGCCGATGCGCTCCTCGGATCTGCTCGACGGCGAGGAAGCCCAGTGCTATCAAAAAAACGCCGGGATATTCAGCGATGAAGGCCTCGCGGCCCAGCTCCGCCACGCGTTGGCGTAGCTCATCGAGAGTGTGAAGCTCAACGGACATGCTCCGTATCATTCGGCCGCGACGCCCGCGCGTCAACTTCGCGCGCGGCTTGCGCCTCCCGCCCGGGAGCCCGTCGTTGGCCGCTCGACTTCGCGCTTGACACCTGAGTCGCGATCCATATAATCACTCCGCTCGTGGGGTGGTCTGTCACAAAATCACGAGTGACGACGCGCGGATAGGACCTTGACGCGGTGACCGGGATCAGGCACTGATGTCCTCCCGTCGCACCGGTAGCGCGGCGAATCGGCAGCGTACTCCACCGGAAGCAAAGCCTCCCGGTAGCATCAGCAGGCAAAGCCAGTAAGAAAAGCCAGTAAGAAGGGCCCGAATGCCGACGATCAGCCAGTTAGTTCGCAGCAGCCGCGAGAGCGTACGGGTCAAGACCACGGCGCCGGCGCTGGTGAGCTGTCCCCAGAAGCGCGGCGTTTGTCTGCGCGTCTACACGACGACCCCGAAGAAGCCGAACTCCGCCCTGCGCAAGGTCGCGCGCGTGCGTCTGAGCAACGGCCTCGAGGTGACGACCTACATCCCCGGTGAGGGGCACAACCTGCAGGAACACTCGGTCGTGCTGATCCGCGGCGGTCGCGTGAAGGACCTTCCGGGTGTGCGCTATCACATCGTGCGGGGCGCGCGTAACACCGACACAGCCGGTGTCGATGGCCGTAAGCAGTCACGCAGCAAGTATGGGGTCAAGCGCTCCAAGTGAGGCGTCCCGCGGTGAGGCCAGGGGGCGCCACGAGGCGCTCCGCTTGAGAATCGACCAGCGCTTGCGGCGCCCTTCGCTCGCAAGCAAGGCGACGTAGAAAGAACCGGACAGGATTACTCATGCCACGTAAGGGTGGAGCGCCGCTGCGGCAGACGCCGCCGGATCCGAAGTACACCGATGTGCCCATCGACACGCGGCGGCGCATCGGCAAGTTCATCAACGGCGTGATGCACGGCGGCAAGAAGAGCGTGGCCGAGGGGATCGTCTATGGTGCGTTCGAGATCATCGCGCAGCGTCTGAAGGACGATCCAGTCAAGGTCTTCGAGAAGGCGCTGGGCAATGCTCGGCCGCGCCTGGAAGTTCGCAGCCGACGCGTCGGCGGCGCTACGTATCAGGTGCCGGTGGAGGTGCGGGCCGACCGCGCCACCGCCCTGGCGATGCGTTGGTTGACACTTTATTCGCGCGAGCGCGGTGAGAAGAGTATGGCGGAGCGCCTGGCCGGTGAGTTGATCGACGCGGCCTCTGGGCGTGGAGCGGCGGTGAAGAAGCGGGAGGACGTGTACAAGATGGCGGAGGCCAACAAGGCGTTTGCGCATTATCGCTGGTAGGGATCGGTCGCTAAAGGCGGGGACCGCGCTCAGCGCGCCCCGAACCGTAGTGACCCGGAGTCGCTCCCTCCCACCAGGCCAATGAGCAAACCCGTCACCGGAATCGATCACTGGGGTCGATCACCGGGGTCGGTCACTGGAATCGAGCAAGATGCCGACGTGCGCGCCTGGTCGGATGCGCCTCAGGCCTCTTGAGCTCAAAGCCAGCGATTGTTGACAGAACCTCTCCCTCGGCCCGCGCTGCGCGGGCTGCTTAATAGGGTTCGCGTACAGGCGGGCCGCCTCCGTGGGTCGCCCCGCGGGAGCGCGTGCCGCGAGTAGATGCTGAGCGCAGGGGCGATGAGGGTTGATATAACGCGTGATGCAGGCGTGACTGCTGCAGGAGTGAGTTAGCGATGGCCAAGGAAAAGTTCGTACGAAACAAGCCGCACGTGAACGTGGGCACGATCGGGCATATCGACCATGGGAAGACGACGCTGACGGCAGCGATCACGAAGGCGCTGTCGCTGAAGGGCGGGGCGACCTTCGTCGCGTTCGACCAGATCGATAAGGCGCCGGAGGAGCGCGAGCGTGGCATCACGATCGCGACGGCGCACGTGGAGTATCAGACGGAGAAGCGGCACTACGCTCACGTCGACTGCCCGGGCCACGCGGACTACATCAAGAACATGATCACGGGCGCGGCGCAGATGGACGGCGCGATCCTGGTGGTCAGCGCGCCGGACGGGCCGATGCCGCAGACGCGCGAGCACGTGCTGCTGGCGCGGCAGGTGGAGGTGCCGGCGCTGGTGGTGTTCCTGAACAAGGTCGACATGATGGCCGCGGAGGACGCGGAGCTGTTGGACCTGGTGGAGCTCGAGCTCCGGGAGCTGATGTCGAAGTACGAGTTCCCGGGCGACGACATCCCGATCGTGCGCGGCTCGGCGCTGAAGGCGCTGGAGTCGGTGAGCAAGGACGCAAAGGCGCCGGAGTATCAGTGCATCTACGCCTTGATGGATGCGGTGGACAGCTACATTCCGGAGCCGAAGCGCGAGGTGGATCTGCCGTTCCTGATGTCGATCGAGGACGTCTTCACGATCTCTGGGCGCGGGACGGTGGTCACGGGGCGCATCGACCGCGGGATCCTGAAGGTGGGCGAGGAAGTGGAGCTGGTCGGCATCCGCGACACGCGCAAGACGGTGTGCACGGGCGTGGAGATGTTCCGCAAGCTGCTGGACGAGGGGCGCGCGGGCGACAACGTCGGGGCGCTGCTGCGCGGGATCAAGCGGGAAGAGGTCGAGCGCGGGATGGTGCTGGCGGCGCCGAAGTCGATCCTGCCGCACAAGAAGTTCCGCGCCGAGGTCTATGTACTGAAGAAGGAAGAGGGCGGCCGTCACACGCCGTTCTTCAAGGGTTACCGGCCGCAGTTCTACTTCCGCACCACGGACGTGACGGGCGAGGTGCTGTTGCCCGAGGGCGTCGAGATGGTCATGCCGGGTGACAACATCAACCTGGTGATCGACCTGCTGGCGCCCATCGCCTGCGAGAAGGGCCTGCACTTCGCCATCCGCGAGGGTGGCCGCACGGTCGGTGCCGGGGTCGTCACCGAGATTATCGAGTAGATCGATGCAGACGCCGAAAATCCGCATTCGCCTCAAGGCCTACGATCACCGCCTGCTCGACCAGTCGGCGACGGAGATCGTGGACACGGCCCAGCGCACGGGCGCGAAGATCGCTGGGCCGGTGCCGCTGCCGACGCAGATCAGCCGCTTCACGGTTCTGCGCTCGCCGCACGTCGATAAGAAGTCGCGTGAGCAGTTCGAGATCCGCACGCACTTGCGCCTGCTGGATATCCTCGAGCCCACGCAGCAGACGCTCGACGCGTTGATGAAGCTCGACCTCTCGGCCGGTGTCGATGTCGAGATCAAGACATGACCAGAGATCAAGACATGACCAGTCGGGCCGATTCGTCCGACGATCGCTTGGACACCTGATCCGGAGCTTCGAGTCTGGAGAGGCTGAGTCTGGAGACGCCGCGATGGCTACCGTTAGCATCATCAATATGGAAGGGACCACGGTCGGCGAGTTCGAGCTCGCCGATGCGGTCTTCGGCGCACCGGTCAAGGAACACCTGCTTTGGGAGGTGGTCGTCGCGCAACGGGCGTCGTGGCGCCGTGGGACCGCTTGCACCAAGACGCGCGCCGAGGTCCATCGTACGGGAGCCAAGCTCTACAAGCAGAAGGGTACCGGTCGCGCCCGTCACGGCTCACGCCGAGCGCCGATCTTCGTCGGTGGCGGCCAGGTGCATGCGCCGAAGCCGCGCGATTACACGCAGCGCACGCCGAAGAAGGTGCGCCGGGCCGCGCTGGTCAGCGCGCTCTCACTGCGCCAGAAAGAGGCCAAGCTGCTGGTGCTCGACCACTTCAAGCTGAACGAGATCAAGACCAAGCGGATGGTCGAGGTGCTCGCGCGACTGGGGGCGGTCAACGGGCTGGTCGTGGATCGCGCGGACAACCTCGAGCTGATCAAGTCGATGCGGAACCTTCCGCGCAGCAAGTACCTTGCGCCGGAAGGGCTCAACGTCTACGACGTGCTCAATCATGACGTGCTGCTGCTGACCCGCGAGGTGGCGCAGCAGCTCGGGGAGCGGTTGGCGTAATGAAAAAGCCGACGGATAGACACCCCGGAGACGTGCTCCGGCGGCCGCTGTTGACCGAGAAGGGCACCACGCTGGGCGAGCGCGAGGCGAGCTATTTGTTCGAGGTCGCGATGTCCGCGACCAAGCCGGAGATCAAGCGCGCCGTCGAGCACCTGTTTCAGGTGCGCGTCGAGCGGGTCGGCACGCAGATCGTGCGCGGGAAGTACAAGCGGGTCGGCCGCAACGTCGGCAAGCGCCCCAATTGGAAGAAGGCGATTGTTCGGCTGAGCGAAGGCGAGAAGATCGACTTCTTCGCGGCGAGCTGACGCGTGGCGGAATGGCAAGGAATGGGTGATCGTCGATGGGCGTGAAGCTATATCGGCCGACGTCTCCCGGGCGCCGGGGCATGGGCGTCAACGACTTTGAGGAGCTTGGTGGCTCGCAGGAGCCGCTGCGCAACAAGGTCGAAGGCAAGAGCAGCTCGGGCGGCCGCAATAACTATGGGCGCATCACCTGCCGCTTTCGCGGTGGCGGGCACAAGCGCAGCTACCGGGAGATCGACTTCCGCCGCAATAAGTTCGGCGTGCCGGCGCGCGTGGCGGCCGTGCAGTACGACCCTAACCGGTCCGCGCACATCGCCCTGCTGCACTATGCCGACGGCGAGAAGAGCTACATCCTGGCGCCGGCGAACCTCAAGGTTGGGGACGGCGTCATTTCCGGGCGAAAGGCCGACATCAAGCCGGGGAACTCGCTGCCGCTGCGGCTGATCCCGCAGGGAACGATCGTCCATAACGTCGAGCTGAAGATTGGCGCGGGCGGTCAGCTGGCGCGTGGCGCCGGCACGGGAGCTCAGCTGCTCGCCAAAGAGGGTGATTGGGCGCAGCTGCGCTTGCCCTCCGGCGAGGTGCGGCGGGTGCACCTGAATTGCCGGGCGACCGTCGGCGGCATGGGCAATGCGTCCCACAACAACGTCCCGCTGGGCAAGGCCGGCCGGACGCGTTGGGCGGGACGTCGGCCTCACAATCGCGGGGTGGTGATGAACCCCGTCGATCACCCGATGGGTGGCGGAGAAGGCAAGACCTCCGGCGGTCGCCATCCGGTCAGCCCGTGGGGCAAGAAGGCCAAGGGCGCGAGGACGCGCAACAACAAGCGGACGGACGGCATGATCGTTCGCCGCCGCAAGAGCAAGTAGACCGCAAGAGCAAGCAGACCGGCGCCGACGTCGGGTGAGATGGAGCTGTAGCGATGCCGAGATCGGTCAAGAAGGGGCCCTTCGTCGACGAGCACGTGATGAAGAAGGTGCTCGAGGCGAGCCGTGCCAAGAGCAAGAAGGCGATCAAGACCTGGTCGCGGCGGAGTACGGTAGTCCCGGAGATGATCGGCCTGAACTTCCTCGTGCATCAGGGGCGAGACTTCGTGCCGGTGTACGTCACAGAGAACATGGTCGGCCACAAGCTGGGTGAGTTCGCGCCGACGCGGAAGTTCGTCGCGCACTCGGGCGATCGCAAGGCGTCGAAGCGCTAGTAGGACCGAGCGGGGGGAGCGGAGAGAGCTATGCAATCGTCAGCCTCACTGCGATATGAACGCGTGGCACCGCGAAAGGTGCGCGTGGTCGCGAAGCTCATCCATGGCAAGAGCGTGGGTGAGGCGGTCAATTTGTTGATGTTCTGCGAGAAGGACGCCGCAGGGCTGGTGCGTAAGTTGCTCGTCTCGGCGATCGCCAATGCCGACCAGAAGAGCAGTGGGAGCGTCGATGCGGACAGCCTGGTGGTGCGCCAAGTGCAGGTGGACCAGGGGCCGACGCTGAAGCGCTGGCGGCCGCGCGCCCAGGGACGTGCGACGCGCATCAACAAGCGGACCAGTCACATCCGCGTCGTGCTGACGGATGGGATCGACTAACGGCGGGATCGACTAACGGCGGGGTCGACTGAGGATCAGGGTTTGACGCGTAAACAGGTGACGCCCCAGCGGGTGCCGCCGTAACTGGCGATAGGGCAGAGCAAGACATGGGTCAGAAGACACATCCGATTGGGTTCCGACTGGGCGTCATTCGCACCTGGACCTCGAAGTGGTTCGAGAAGAAGAACTACGCGAAGTGGCTGGAGTAGGACGTGCGGCTCAAGCGCTTCCTCAAGGAGAAGCTCGCCCACGCGGGGGTCAGCCTGATCGAGATCAAGCGCGCCGCGAACAAGGCGACGATCAATATCTCGACGGCCCGACCGGGAGTGGTGATCGGGAAGCGCGGCGCCGGCGTGGAGACGCTGAAGAAGGACGTACAGCACCTGACCGAGAACGAGATCTTCCTCAACGTGCTGGAGGTGCGGAAGGCGGAGACGAACGCCCAGCTGGTGGCGGAGTCGATCGCGACGCAGCTCGAGCGCCGCGTGGCGTTCCGGCGGGCGATGAAGAAGGCCGTGCAGACCGCGATGAAGTTCGGCGCCAAGGGCATCAAGGTGCATTGCGGCGGGCGGCTCGGCGGCGCGGAGATCGCGCGTCGGGAGTGGTACCGCGAGGGGCGTGTGCCGCTACACACCCTGCGCGCCGACATCGACTATGGGTTCGCCGAGGCGCATACGACCTATGGGGTCATCGGCGTGAAGTGCTGGATTTACAAGGGCGACGTGATCGGCCGCGCCTGAGCGCGACGACACCTGGACCGCGAGATGCGCGGGACGACGGCGGACGCGCCTACCGCGGCATAACTCGACAACCGTGCTCGACAACCGTAGCGACGAGACGAGACGATGCTCTCACCGAAGAAAGTGAAGTTCCGCAAGCAGCAGAAGGGACGCCGTGGCGGCCCCGCCAAGGGCGGCTCGGATGTTTCCTTCGGCGACTTTGGTCTGCAGGCTGCCGAGGCCGGGTGGATCACGGCCCGTCAGATCGAGGCGGCCCGCGTCGCGATTACGCGTCACGTCAAGCGCGGCGGCAAGCTCTTCATCCGCATCTTTCCGGACAAGCCGACGACGAAGAAGCCGGCGGAAACCCGCATGGGTAAGGGAAAGGGCGCGATGGAGGAGTGGGTTGCGGTCGTCAAGCCGGGCCGCGTGATGTATGAGATCCGCGACGTGGAGGAAGTGGTGGCGCGCGAGGCCTTTCGGCTGGCGCACCACAAGCTCCCGATCGCGACCCAGGTCATCAGCCGCGAGGTGGCGCTGTGAACAAGCAGATGGCTGAAATCCGGGAGCGTAAGGACGAGGAGTTGGGGGTCCGCGCCGACCAGTTGCGTGAGGACCTCTTTCGCCAGCGGGTGCGGCAGGCGACCAATCAGCTGCAGGACACCTCGACGCTGCCGAAGATGCGTCGCGAGTTGGCGCGGACGCTGACCGTGAAGCGCGCGCGTGAGTTGGGCCTCGAGGGCACGAAGTAGACCAGTACCAGCGGGTGGAGCATCCCGGGAGCGGTGGGCTTGGGGTGGGCTTGGGCCACGCCAAGACGCCACGCCAGAACAGGGCGCGCCCGTCGGGGAGAACGGTGAGAAAGATGTCAGTGACTGCTACAGCGACAGAAGACGCCACCGCGCAGGGAACTGCCACAGCGCAGGGGACTGCTGCCGGCGAGGCGAGCGGGCGGGAGCGCCCCGAGCGACAGGTCGTTCAGGGCGTGGTGCGCAGCAGCGCGATGGACAAGACGATCGTGGTCGAGGTGCGCGATCGCGTGATGCACCCCGGCTACAAGAAGTACATCACTCGGCGCAGGCGCTTCATGGCTCACGACGAGACCAATCGCTGCGAAGTGGGCGATGTGGTGCGGATCGTGAGTAGTCGGCCCCTCAGTCGGCGCAAGACCTGGCGCCTGCTGGAGCTGGTCGAGCGGCCGAGCTAGGGCGGGGGCGAGCAGATGATTCAGACACAGACAGTCCTCGATGTTGCCGACAACTCGGGGGCCAAGAAGGTGATGTGCATCAAGGTGCTGGGCGGCTCGAAGCGTCGCTACGCCTCGATCGGCGACATCATCGTCGTTTCGGTTAAGGAAGCGATTCCCGGCGCGAAGGTCAAGAAGGGTGAGGTGGTGAAGGCGGTCGTCGTGCGCACCCGGAAGGAAGTGCCCCGGCCTGACGGCTCCTACATCAAGTTCGACGGCAACTCTGCGGTGCTGATCAATGCGCAGAAGGAGCCGATCGGCAGCCGCATCTTTGGACCGGTAGCGCGCGAGCTGCGCGCTCGCAAGTTCATGAAGATTATCTCGCTGGCGCCCGAGGTGCTGTGATGAATCGCATCCGCAAAGGGGACGAAGTGCGCGTGATGGTCGGGCGCGACAAGGGCGAGCGCGGGAAGGTCTTGCTCGTCGACCGCAAGACGCAGCGGATCAAGGTCGAGAAGGCCAACATGATCAAAAAGCATGTTCGCCCCAGTCAGAAGAACCCCCAGGGTGGGATCGTGGAGCGCGAGGGCTTCATGGACATCTCCAATGTGCAGCTGTGGGACAGTCGCGAGCAGCGGGCCTGCCGCGTCACGGTCAAGCGCGTCGCGGACGGTGGCGAGGGTGGGCTGAAGAAGGTGCGCGTCTCGAAGTTGTCGGGGGAGACGATTTAGCGACGATCGATCAGGGGCGATTGATCAGGGGCGATTGATCAGGGGCGATTGCTTGGGTAGTGAGAGGTCGGGGATATGAGCGAGAACGAAAGCGAAGCAAAGCCTGAGGCAGGCGCAGAGGCTCCGGAGGCCGCGGGCGGCCCGGAAGCGACCGCGAAGCCGAAGAGCGCTGGCAAGAAGAAGAAGCGCGACGCCAAAGGGGCGAGCGAGGTGGTGCCGGCGGGGCCCTTCGTCAAGCGCACGGCGCCGGCACGCTTGCGGCTCAAGTACGACCAGCAGGTGCGCGCCGAGCTGATCAAAGAGTTTGGCTACCAAAACGTGATGGCGGCGCCGCGGTTGGTCAAGATCGTGCTGAACATGGGGCTCGGCGAGGCGCTGCAGAACCCCAAGCTGGTCGAGTCGGCGGAGGCGCAGCTGGCGTTGATCAGTGGCCAGAAGCCCGTGGTAACGCTGGCGCGCAAGTCGATTGCGACCTACAAGCTGCGTCAGGGGCAGAAGATCGGCTGCATGGTCACGCTGCGGCGGGACCGGATGTACGAGTTTCTCGACCGCCTGGTGAGTGTGGCGCTGCCCCGTACGCGCGATTTTCGCGGGGTTTCGCCGCGCGGGTTCGACGGGCGAGGCAACTACACGCTGGGAATCAAGGAACAGATTGTCTTCCCCGAGATCGACTACGACAAGATCGAGAAGATCAAGGGGCTGAATGTGTCGATCATCACCACGGCGCGGACCGACGCCGAGGGACGCGCACTGCTGCGATACCTCGGCGTGCCCTTCCGCTCATAGGAGATCGCGGACGATGGCGAAGACGGTGGATATGCTGCCCAAGCGGCACAAGTTTGCGGTACGGCACCATAACCGCTGTGCCCTATGTGGACGGTCCCGCGCGTTTCTGCGCAAGTTCGGCCTGTGCCGAATCTGTTTCCGCAACCTGGCCCTGCGCGGGGACGTTCCCGGCGTCGTCAAGGCCAGTTGGTAGGGTAGCCGCATGACCGACCCGATCGCCGATCTGTTGGCCCGCATCCGAAACGCCATCATGGCCCGCAAGACGCGGATTGAGCTGCCATCGTCGCGGCTCAAGGAAGACATCTGCGGCGTGCTGCGGGCAGAGGGCTTCATCGCCGACTACCGCTCGCTGCCGGGGCCCGTCAGCCCGCTGCTGCAGGTGGACCTCAAGTGGCAGCAGGAGCGCTGCGCGATCGAGGGGCTGCGGCGGGTGTCGCGTCCTGGACTGCGGCGCTACGTCGGAAGGACGGAGCTGCCACGCGTGCGCAACGGCCAGGGCATCGCGATTCTGACGACTTCGAAGGGCCTGATGTCCGACCGCGGCGCGCGCAAGCAAGCGGTTGGCGGCGAGGTCATCTGCGAGGTCTGGTAGTGCCCACGGGGGCGGTCGCGGCGCTCGGTTAGGCGGTCGCGGTTGGGGAGAGGACAGGAACGTGTCACGGGTAGGCAACAAGCCAGTTGAGATCCCGAAGGGCGTGTCGGTTTCGGCCGACGCTGGTCAGCTACGGGTAAAGGGTCCGCGCGGGGAGCTCGCGCGGCCGATGCCGCCGGAGGTCAAGGTGACCGTGACGGGGGCGACGGCGACGGTCGAGCGGACCGATAGCGGCGGTGGGCGGCGTTCGCGCGCGATGCACGGCCTCGGGCGGGCGCTGCTGCAGAACATGGTGACGGGCGTCAGCAAGGGCTTCACGCGGACGCTCGAGATCAACGGCGTCGGCTATCGCGCTGATGCGCGTGGGGGGATGCTGGCCCTGCTGCTGGGCCACTCCCACCCGATCGAGGTCTTGCTGCCAGCCGGTATCACGGCGAAGGTCGAGAAGAGCACGATCACGCTGGAGAGCGCCGATCGGGAGCAGCTCGGTCAGCTCGCGGCGGTGGTCCGCGCCCAACGCGGTCCTGAGCCATACAAGGGCAAGGGCATCAAGTTCGCAGAGGAAACCATCCGCCGCAAGGTGGGCAAGGCGGGCGCCGCTTAAGGCGCACGGGCTGTCGCGGGGGGTTGCATGTCGGGGCAGAAGTTAGAGTCACGGACGCGGCGAAAACTGCGCATCCGGAAGAATGTTCACGGAACGGTCGAGCGGCCGAGGCTGACGGTCTTCCGTAGCCTGAAGCATGTCTACGCTCAGGTGATCGACGACGACACCCAGCGCACGCTGTGTCATGCCTCGACCGTGGGGGCGGCAGGCGCCGAGCTGTTCAAGGGGCTGAGCAAGACCGCGCAAGCGAAGAAGGTGGGCGAGTTGCTCGCTGGGGCCTGCAAAGAGCGCGGCATTGCGCGCGTGGTCTTCGACCGCAATGGTTACCTCTATCACGGGCGTGTGCGAGCCGTGGCGGCGGGCGCACGCGAGGGCGGGCTCGACTTCTAGCGGCGCGTTCTTGCGGGCGCGTTCTAGGGAGCGCGTTCCGGCGAGCTGGGATTTACCAGCGAGTGGCGCAGCAGCAGCGGGCTGCGCAGGTTTTGGCAGGGCGGCACCGGCACAGCGGTGCGGAGGATTGCCCATTGTTTAGGGATCAAGAACAGGGTGGCGAGCTGCTCGACCGCGTGGTCCACATCAACCGCGTAGCCAAGGTCGTCAAGGGCGGCCGTCGGTTCGGCTTCAGCGCCTTGGTAGTGGTCGGCGACGGAGCGGGCCATGTGGGCGCAGGGCTGGGCAAGGCGAACGAGGTGCCCGAGGCCATCCGTAAGGCGACCGAGCGCGCGAAGAAGGAGATGTTCCGCATTCCGCTGCGCGGCGCGACGATTCCGCACGACACGATCGGCCACTTCGGCGCCGGCAAGGTGCTGCTGCGACCCGCCAGCCCCGGTACCGGCGTGATCGCAGGTGGGCCGGTGCGCGCGATGATGGACGTCGTCGGCGTGCAGGACATCTTGACGAAGTGCCTGGGCACCAGCAATCCGCATAACGTGATACATGCGACGATCGCGGCGCTGCGGCAGCTTCGCAGTCCGGAAGAGACGGCGGCGCTGCGCGGGGTTGACGTCTCGTGGTGCAAGGAGTAGGCGATGGCCACGCGGCTTAAGGTCACACAGGTGCGGTCCGGCATCGGGCGGCCGCTGACACAGCGCAAGGTGCTCGCTGGCCTCGGGCTCGGACGTCCGCAGCGCTCGAAGGTGCTGGAGGACTCCGTGGCGATACGCGGCATGATCCGCAAGGTGCAGCACCTCGTGGCGGTGGAGCCGGCAGAGTAGCGGCAAGCGCCGCTGGGCCACGTTGGCCCAAGGGTGGCCTGTCTTTCGGGCCGCCCTGATTTTGGGAAGGATAGGCGACGATGGGAACGACGCTCGCAACACTGCAGCCGCCGGCGGGCGCAAAGCACCGGCGCAAGCGGCTGGGCCGCGGCTACGGCAGTGGTCATGGTACGACGGCGGGACGCGGCCAGAAGGGGCAGACCGCTCGCAGCGGCGCGCCGAAGGGGCCGGGCTTCGAGGGCGGTCAGATGCCCTTGCAGCGGCGCCTGCCCAAGCGCGGCTTCAAGAACCCCTTTCGCGTGGCCTACGCGGCCTGCAACGTCGGCGACCTGGCGCGACTGTTCCAGGCGGGCGAGGTGGTCGACTTGGCGGGGCTGAAGACGCGCGGGCTGGTGCCCCGCCGCGCGGAGCGCTGGAAGCTCTTGGCGGAAGGCGAGCTCGGTCACGCGCTGGTGGTGCAGGCGCAGGCCTGCTCGGCTGCGGCCCTGGCGAAGGTGGCGGCGGCGGGCGGCAGAGTGGAGCTGCCTCCAGGTCGCGGCCGAGGAGCATGCGGCGCGCGCCTCGGCGCAGCCGTAGGGCGGCGGCGCGGGCGACGGTATCCAGCGGCGGAGCACGAGTAGCCTGATGGCGAATATCGGCGGTATCACCAAGCTTCCAGAGCTGCAGCGTCGGCTGGCGTTCACCTTGGCGCTGATCGCGGTCTACCGCGTGCTGGTCTTCGTCAGCTTGCCCGGCGTCAACCGCTCGGTCATGCAGTCGATTATGGCGCAGTCGTCCGGCTCGTTTCTCGGCATGTTCAACATGTTCTCCGGGGGCGCGCTCGAACAGCTTTCGGTGATCGCGCTCGGAATCATGCCGTACATTTCGGCGTCGATCATCCTGCAGCTACTGACGGTGGTGGTGCCCTCGCTCGAGCGGCTCAGCAAGGAAGGCGAGGCAGGGCGCAAGAAGATCAACCAGTACACGCGCTACGGGACGATCGCGCTGACGGTGATTCAGGGCTATTTCCTGGCGGCCTCGCTGGAGGGCTGGAACTCGACCTACCAAGCAGCCGGTCAGGTCGTGCTGAACCCGGGCTGGTCGTTCCGGCTGATGTCGATTCTTACGCTGGCGACCGGCACGACCCTCGTGATGTGGCTCGGCGAGCAGATCACCGAGCGGGGTATCGGCAACGGCATCTCGCTGATTATCTTCGCCGGCATCGTGGCGGACATGCCCGACGGCGTCGTACGGCTCTATCAGCGCGTCAAGCAGGGTGACGTCGGGGTGATGGTGTTGGCCCTGTTATCGGCGGTGGTCGTCGGGGTCGTCGCGGTCATCATCTTCTTCGAGCAGGCACAACGGCGCATTCCGGTCCAGTACGCCAAACGCATCGTTGGGCGTCGACAGTACGGCGGGCAGACGAGTCATCTGCCGCTGAAGATCAACACCGCCGGCGTGATCCCGCCGATCTTCGCCTCGTCGATCCTGATGTTCCCCGCGCAGATCGCGGAGTACGTCAACACGCCGTGGATGCGCTCGGTCGGCGATGCCCTGCGGCAGGACGACTGGCGCTATATGACGCTGTACGTGCTGCTGATCGTGTTCTTCTGCTTCTTCTATACGGCGGTGACCTTCAATCCGGTTGACGTGGCCGACAATTTGAAGAAGAACGGCGGCTTCATCCCCGGGATTCGGCCAGGGAAGAAGACGGCGGAGTACATCGACCGGGTGCTGACGCGCATTACCTTCGGCGGGGCGTGCTACATCGCGTCGGTTTGCGTGCTGCCCACGATTCTGATGACGCGCTTCAAGGTGCCGTTCTACTTCGGCGGGACCAGCCTGTTGATCGTGGTCGGCGTCGCGCTGGATACCGTGCAGCAGATCCAGTCGCATCTGATCACGCGGCACTACGACGGGTTTCTCGGGCAGAAGAGCACGAAGATCAGGGGACGGCGCGCGGGGCGCTACTAGTCGTCACGGTGCCCCGGTGCCACAGTGCCTATAACGTGTAAATCGCCGGCCGAGCTGGAGAAGATGTGGGCGGCGAACCAGGTAGTGTGTCGCGTACTCGATGAGATCGGGCGCATGGTGGCGCCGGGAGTGACGACAGGGGATATCGGGGAGCTGGCGGCGCAGGCGGTGCGGCGCTACGGCGTGACCTCGGCGTTTCTCGGCTACGGTGACCCGCCCTTTCCGGCGGTGGCGTGTGTGTCGGTCAACGACGAGGTGGTCCACGGCATTCCGTCGCGCAAGCGAGTGCTGAACGACGGTGACGTGGTGAGCGTCGATTTCGGCGTGGAGCGAGAGGGGTACTTCGGCGATTCAGCGCGGACCTTCGCGGTCGGGACGATCGATGCGGAGGCCCAGCGTCTGCTGGCGGTGACGGCAGCGTCGCTCGAGCGGGCCATCGAGCAGTGCGTGGTGGGCCGTCGGGTACGCGACATCAGCCGGGCGGTGCAGAGTCACGTCGAGGCCGAGGGCTTCTCGGTGGTAAGGGTGTTCGTCGGGCATGGCATCGGGCGGCGGATGCACGAGGATCCGCCGGTGCCTAACTATGTGGGCGAGGGCCGCAATCCGCGGCTGAAGGAAGGGATGGTCCTGGCCATCGAGCCGATGGTCAACGCGGGGCAGCCGGAGGTGAAGGTCGACCGAGACCGCTGGACAGCCCGGGCCCGCGATGGCAGTCTCTCCGCGCATTTCGAGCATTCGGTAGCAATTACGCGCAGTGGCCCGTGGGTCTTGAGCCGGTACGACGGGCGCTTCGAAACGAAGGAAGCTGGTCATGAAGGTCCGCGCCTCAGTTCGCAAAATCTGTGAAAAGTGCAAGATCATCAAGCGGCGGGGCGTGCTGCGCGTGATCTGCGAGAACCCGCGCCACAAGCAGCGGCAGGGCTAGGGCCGCAGGGCCAGGTCGAAGGAGTTAGACGATGGCACGTATTGCGGGTGTGGATCTGCCGCGCAACAAGCGGGTTGACGTCGCGCTGACGGCGATCTTCGGTATCGGGCGGGCGAGGGCCGCGCGGATCCTCGAGCAAGCGGAGGTCGCGCGGGCGCTCCGTGCCGACGATCTCAGCGAGGATCAGATCCGGCGGATTCGGCAGGTCATCGATGGGGGCTACAAGGTCGAGGGTGATCTGCGCCGCGAGGTGTCGATGGACATCAAGCGCCTGATGGACCTCAACTGCTATCGCGGCGTGCGGCACCGACGCGGGCTTCCGGTACGAGGGCAGCGGACCCATACGAATGCGCGCACCCGCAAGGGGCCGCGCCGAGGCGTGATGGCGCGCAAGAAGCCGGCGCCGACGAAGTAACAGGGGCAGGCCGCAGGCCCCGTGGGCGGCTCTGTTAGGACGGTTGGCGGCTCGGTTGGGAAATGATGGATAAGACGAGCCGGTAGACCGGCGCAGCAGCGCCGGCCGAGCGATCGGCTGAGAGAAGAGCAAGAAAAGATGGCAGCGCCGAAGAAGCAAGTGAAACGCAAGGTGCGCAAGAGCGTGCAGAATGGCATTGCGCACATCCAGTCGTCGTTCAACAACACCATGGTCGCGATCACGGACGTGAGCGGCAACATGGTGTCGTGGTCCAGCTCCGGCGTGGTCGGCTTCAAGGGCTCGCGCAAGAGCACGCCCTTCGCCGCGCAAATGGCAGCGGAGGACGCGGCGCGCAAGGCGATGGACCATGGCATGCGTACTGTGGCCGTCTATGTCAGGGGTGCGGGTGCGGGGCGTGAGTCGGCTCTGCGTGCCTTGCAGACGGCGGGGTTTCGCATCACCTTGATTCGCGACGTGACGCCGGTGCCGCACAACGGGTGTCGGCCGCCCAAGCGACGCCGCGTCTAACAGGGCGCAGGGTCTGACAGGGCGCCGGGTATTGCAGGGCGCGGGGTCTATAAATGGGCGCCGGGGCGGTGTGGCGGCGGCTGGCCGCCTAGCGGTTGGCGACAGGTTCGAAGGAGGCTACTGGTGGCTCGGTACTGTGGTGCGGTATGCCGGCTCTGCCGGCGCGAAGGTATGAAGCTCTTCCTCAAGGGCGAGCGCTGCCATACGGACAAGTGCGCGTTCGAGCGGCGCGCGTACGCGCCCGGCCAGCATGGGCAGGGTCGTAAGAAGCGCTCCGACTACGGCGACCAGCTGCGCGAGAAGCAGAAGGTGCGGCGCATCTACGGCGTGCTCGAGCGGCAGTTCCGCAACTACTACGAGCGGGCGGCTGCGGGTAAGGGATCACAGGTGCCAACTTGCTGTCCCTGCTCGAACGGCGGCTCGATAACACGGTCTTCCGGCTCGGCTTCGCGACGACGCGCGCGGAGGCGCGGCAGCTCGTGCGGCACCGGCACTTTCGACTGAACGGGCACAAGGCCAACGTGCCGTCGATGCTGCTGCGGCCGGGGGACGTGATCGAGGTGGCCGAGGGGTCGCGGAAGGTCACGGCGATCAACGAGGCGATCGCCGGGGTGGACCGGCGGGGCGTCCCGAGTTGGCTCGAGCTCAACAAGGAAGGCCTGCGGGGCGTGTTTCGCGCGCTGCCGGTGCGTGAAGAGCTGACGCTGCCGATCCGCGAACAGCTGATCGTCGAGCTGTACTCGAAGTAGCGCGGTACCTGCGGTCGCAGTACTTGCGGCCGCAGTACTTGCGGTAAATGTGTGCGAGGCCTGCGGTCAATGCGTGCGAAGTGGTTGGGCAGTCGGGGCGCTGTAGCCAGCACCGAGCGCTCAGTCGGGAGAGAGCCCGCGGGCCGGCCCGTTCGCGCGCGTGATCTGACAGGCCAGAGGATCTGACAGGCCAGACTGGCAAGAAGGAAGCAAGGTATGGAGCCGAACATCGCCCCCCAGAGCAGCGTCGTCGCGCGCAATTGGCGCGATTTGATCAAGCCGCGAGTGATGGAGAAGGACGTCGAGACGCTGACGCCGACCTACGGCAAGTTCACCTGTGAACCGCTGGAGCGCGGCTTCGGCCTGACGATCGGCAATAGTCTGCGGCGCGTGCTGCTCTCGTCGCTGCAGGGCGGCGCCATCACGGCGGTCAAGATCGATGGCGTGCTGCACGAGTTCACGACGATTCCCGGGGTGGTCGAGGACGTCGCCGACATCGTGCTGAACCTCAAAGAGGTGCTGGTGAAGATGCATGACCCCGGCCCGCGCGTGGTCATGCTGGAGCGGCGTGGGCAGGGTGCCGTGACGGCTGGAGACATCCAGACGCCGGAGGGCATCACCGTGCTCAACCCGGACCACCACATCGCGACGCTCTCGGGGGACGCGAAGCTGCGGATCGAGCTGACGCTGCAGATGGGCCGCGGCTATGTGGCTGCGGATCGCAGCAAGGTGCTGGGTTTGCCGATCGGCACGATCCCGATCGATGCGCTGTACTCGCCCGTGCGCAAGGTCAACTACACGGTGACCAATGCGCGCGTCGGCCAGCAGACCGACTACGACAAGCTGACGCTCGAGGTCTGGACCGACGGCAGCGTCACACCGGACGATGCGGTGGCGTTCGCGGCGAAGATCCTGAAGGACCAGCTCACGATCTTCATCAACTTCGAGGAGCTGAGCGAGCCGGACGATCACCTGGAGAAGGACGAGGACGTCCGGGTGCTCTACGACAACCTCAATCGCGCGGTGGAAGAGCTCGAGCTCTCGGTGCGCAGCGCCAACTGCCTGCAGAACGCCGACATCAAGTACATCGGGCAGCTCGTGCAGCGCAGCGAAGGCGAGATGCTCAAGACGAAGAACTTCGGCCGCAAGTCGTTGAACGAGATCAAAAAGATCCTGGCGACGATGGGCCTCGGGTTGGGGATGAAGATCGACGCCTGGCAGGAGCCCGGCGATCAGCCGCCGGTCAAGGTCGAGCCCTTGGGGGTCGAGCAGGCCGAGGCGGAGTAGGCGGACGCGCCGTCGATCGGCGTGTCGCGGGTGAACGAGCCACGGTTCACTAGCTGGTTCACTAGATGGCGTTCAGGAGCGGGTGGGTCGTGAGACACCGTAATGCGAAGAACAAGCTGGGGCGCACGTCGGCGCACTATTCGGCGACGATCAGCAACATGCTTGGAGCGCTTTTCACGCACGGGCGACTGCAGACGACCGAGGGCAAGGCGCGCGAGCTGCGCCGCGTCGCTGAGCGCACGGTGACCAAGGCGGTGCGGCTGGGTGACATCCTGACGCGCGACTGGACGACGCTGGGCGCGGCCGAGCGCGCGCGCTTGATCCACGCGCTGCGGATCGTCAAGCGGACGGTCCGCGACCGCGAGGCCACGCTGCGGATGTTTCGTGAATGGGCGCCGCGCTACCTCGGACGCAGCGGGGGTTACACCTCGATGTTCAAGCTGGGTAAGCGCCGCGGAGACAACGCCCCCATGGTGCTGCTCGAACTCGTACCCGCTGACAAGCCGGAGTCGCCGTAGGCGCCAGGTCGGCGCGGCCCGGGCGCGGGGCCGACGCGGCGTGGGCGGGAGTTACACGGGTAGCGGGCTGTTACACGGGTAGCGGGCTGTTGCACCGTTAGGCGACTGTTACACGGGTAGCGGACTGTTACACAGGTAGCGGATTGGCGGAGGGGCGGGCCCGCATGAACGGTGTGCGATGAACTGTCCCGCCTGTCGTGCCGCTCTGCCGGCGGACGCGCGCTTCTGCGGCGTCTGCGGCTTTCGGCTCGGTCCGATGCCCGTCGCCGAGGTTCCACCGCAGCCGGCGGCCGCCCCGCGGGTGTCCACGCGCCGAGCGACCGAGCCACGGTCGGCGGTTGGCGCAGGTATACCGGCTGAGCGGAAGTACCCTCGCTTCCCGCTGAAGGTGGAGGTCACCTTCGCCAGCGAGCACAACTTCTACACGGGCCTGCTGCAGAACATCGGCAGTGGCGGCCTCTTCATCGCGACGGAGCAGCTGCTGCCGCTCGGGGCGCGGCTGGACGTCGAGTTCAGCGTTCCCGGGGCGGACGCGAGCTGTGTGGCGAGCTGTGAGGTCGCCTGGTTGCGCGACCGCGAGGCCGTCCACCGGGGCGCTGATGGCGTGCCGGGCATGGGGGTGCGCTTCGTGGGGCTGGCACCCGAGGGGGTGGCGGCGGTGGATGGCTTCATCCGACACCGCGAGCCGATCTTCTTCGAGGATGCATGAGTGTCGGGCTACCCGGCGGGGGGATGCCCCTGGCCGTGGCGATGGCGAGTGGAGTGAGCGGCGATCTCGGGCTTGAGCTACTGCGTCTGGCGTTGGCCTTGGGCTTCGTCTGCGCGCTCGCCTGGTTGCTGCTGCGTTTCGCTCTGCCGCGATGGTTGGGGTCACTGCGGGCGCCCGGCGGGCGTGGCGGCGCGATGCGGGTGATCGAGCGCCACCCCTTGAGTGCCGGCAAGACGCTCTGGCTCGTCGAGGTCGGGGGGCGGCGGCTGCTGATCGGTGGCAGCGAGGGTGGCCTGCAGCTGATCGCCGAGCTCTCGGCGGGGGAAGCGCCGGCCACCGATGTCCGGGAGGGTCTGGGAGTGTTGGGGGGCCCGAGGTGAGCGCCGCGCTCTTCGCCGGGCTCGCCCTGGCAGCGCCCGTCGCGGGGGGCGCGCGACTCGAGCCAAGCGCAGACCCGCTGGCGCTGATCCTGCTGCTCAGCGCCCTGGCGCTGCTGCCGTTTCTGCTGGCCGTGACCACGAGCTTCGTCAAGTTCTCAGTGGTGCTGTCGATCCTGCGCAACGCCCTGGGCACGCCGCAGGTGCCGCCGACGATCGTCATCACCGCCCTGGCACTGATTCTCACCGGCTACGTGATGGCGCCGACGGCGATCGAGGCGTACCACGCTGCGGAACCGGCGATGGTGGGTGCGGAGGGTGCGGCGTTGGTGTCGGACCGCTCGGTGCGCGCCCTGCTGCTGGGCGCCAGCGCGGCGCGCGAGCCGCTGCGTCGCTTCCTGGTGCGGCACGCGCAGCCCGCCGACCGCACGCTGTTTCGGGACATGGCACGGCGCTTATGGCCTGCGCCCCAGCGCGATCGGGTGACCGACCACGATCTGGTGGTGATCGTCCCGGCCTTCGTGATCAGCCAGCTCGCCGCGGCCTTCAGGATGGGCTTCCTGCTCTTCGTGCCCTTTCTGGTGATCGAGATGGTGGTGGCCAATGTGCTGTTGGCGCTGGGCATGCACATGCTGACGCCGACGACCGTGTCGCTGCCCTTCAAGCTGCTGCTCTTCGTGCTGGTGGATGGCTGGCGCCTGCTCGTGCAGGGGCTGGTGTTGTCTTTTGGCTGAGGGGCCGCGGCCGTGCCACCCGGGCGGGGGGCGGGCGGCGCGAGCGTGGAGAGCCCCGATGAGCGTGGACGACCTGCTGTGAGCGCGGACGACATCCTACAGGTCACGCGCCAGGCGCTGTATTTGGTGGTGCTGGTCAGCACCCCGGTCGTGGCGGCGAGTCTGGTCGTCGGGGTGCTGGTCAGCGTGATCCAGGCGACCACGCAGGTTCAGGACCAGACCTTGAGCTTCGTGCCGAAGCTGCTGGCCGTGATGCTGGCGCTGGCGCTGGCGGGGGGATGGATGGGGGCGCAGGTCCTGCGCTTGACGCACGCGCTGTGGGCCCAGCTTCCCACGATCCGCTGAGCGAGCGGGCGCGGGGGCGGAGGGGGAGGGGCAGACGGCGGGTGACCGACGACGCGCTACAGCTGCTTCAGGGTGATTCACGGCGGATGTTGGTCGGCCTCGCCGTGATGATGGCGCGCCTCGGGCCGCTGCTGGCGCTGACGCCCGTCTTCGGCGGGACCCTCGTCCCTCCCACGGTCCGCACCGCGCTCGCGGCGGCGTTGGGACTGGTGGTCTATCCGGCGATCGTGAGCGCGCTCGACCGCGTGGTCGGAGGATCGGGCCTGCTCTTGACCGCCGTGCTGGTGAGCGAGCTCTGGGTCGGCGTCGTGCTGGCGCTGTTGGTGTCGCTGATCTTCTGGGTGGCGCAAGCGGTCGGCTGGTGGGTCGATGCAGCCCGCGGGAGCGCTCATGCGGAGCTGCTGCTCCCCGGTGGCGGCGGTCGGGCAACGCCGAGCGCGACGCTGGTCTGGCTGCTGTCGATCGTGCTGTTCTTCGCGATCGGTGGCCACCGCACCGTGCTGATGGCGGTCGCGCGCTCCTACGTCGTGCTACCACCGGGATCGTTCCCGGCGCTCGCCGGTCTGCGGGCCCTCGCCTGGCTGTGCGTGCGGCTGACGGGCGAGCTGATCGCGCTGGCGCTGGTGCTGGCCGCGCCGGTGGTGGTCACGCTCTGGCTGACCGATTGGGCGCTGGGGTGGGTCAATCGCCTGGTGCCGCAGGTCAGCGTCTTCTTCGTGGCGATGCCGCTCAAGGCGCTGCTGGGCGTGGCGTTGCTCGCGCTGCTGGTAGGGCCGCTGCTGATGGTCTTGCCCGCGAGCCTCGAGCTCGCGCTAGGGTACGCTCGTCAGGCGATCGAGCTGCTGGCGCCGACGCCCGCGGGCTGAGGTCGCGCAACCCGGCGCTCACCGTCGGCGATAACCCGCCGGGGACGAGATCACGATGGCGGATGCGCAACGCAGCGGCGAGGCCACGGAACCCCCGAGTGCGAAGCGGCTGCGCGATGCGCGGCGCCGCGGGGAGGTCGCGCGCAGTGGCGAGGCCGTGACCGCCGTGGTGCTCGTGGCCGGGGCGTCGGCGCTGGCGTGGATGGGCGCGGGCGTGTTCGCGGGCCTGGCCGAGCTGATGCGCCGCGGGCTGCTGCAGGCGGCGGGCACGCAGGTCGCGCCGGCCGCGGCGTTGGCGGGCGCGGCTGGGGGGGCGCTGCGGCTCGTAGGACCGCTGTTGCTGGTCGTCGTCGCGGGAGCGGTGGTCGCCAACCTTGGCCAAATCGGCGCCCTGCTGGCGCTCGATCCGATCAAGCCGAAGCTCGAGCGACTCGACCCGCTGCGTAATGCCCGCAACGTCTTCGGACGACAGGCCTGGATCAACGGCGCCAAAGCGGTCGTCAAGCTCGGGCTGGCCGGGTACCTGGCGGCCACCACGCTGGAGGCCCAGCTGCCACGGCTGCTGCGGCTGGCGTGGGCCCGCCCCGATGAATTGGTGTCGACCACGGGCGCTTGCGCGTTGGCGCTGGCCTGGCGCCTGGGCGCGTTGGCTGTCGCTCTGGGGGCGGCCGATCTGGTCTACCAGCGCTGGAGCTTTCGGCGGCGCCTGCGCATGACGAAGGAGGAGCTGCGTCGCGAGCAGAAGGAGCAGGAGGGTGATCCGCAGCACAAGGCCGAGCGGCTGCGCGCGCATCGAGAGCTGGCCGAGCAGCAGATGTTCGCCGCGGTGGCCGAGGCCGACTGCGTGATCTGCAACCCTGAGCACATCGCCGTGGCGTTACGCTACGCGGCCGAGACAATGGATGCCCCGCGGGTGGTGGCGCGCGGTCGGCGGCTGGTGGCGGCGCGGATCCGTGCCGAGGCGCGTCGTCATGGCGTGCCCATCATTCGGCAGGTCGCTCTGGCGCGCGCGCTGGTCGAACTCGAGCTCGACCAGGAGATCCCCGCACCGCTCTACGAGGCCGTCGGCGAGGTCTTGCGTTTCGTGCAGCGGCTGGCCGAGCAGCGTGATCCGGGCCGGGGCCTCGCAGCGGTCGACGGTGGTGTTGGCGGTACGAGGTCGGAGTCGGCGCCGCGATGACAGCAGGGGTGCGGGTCGAGGTAGCCCCGTTGCTGCCGGTGCGCGGCGTCTTCACCTACCGGGTGGACGAGGAGGCCGCTGCGGCAGCGGTGAAACCCGGCTGTCGGGTGCTGGTGCCCTTCGGGGCGCGTCAGGTGGTGGGCATGGTGCTGCCGCCGGGTGCGGGGACGGCAGCGCAGGCGGGGCCGCGCTCGGTGCGCCCGGTCAGCGAGCTGCTCGACTGGACCCCGGTGCTGCCCGAGGGCGTGCTCGCGTTACTGGTCTGGGCCGCACGGTACTACTACGCTCCGGTGGGGGAGCTGGTGCGCGCGGCGCTGCCGGCGGTGCTGCACGCGCGCGAACGGCAGGTGCTGCAGCTGACGGACAGTGGGAGGGCGGTGCTCGAGGCTCAGGCGGCGGTGTTGCGGCGACTCGACCACGACGCGACCGCTGAGCAGCTCGCGCTGTTGCAGGAGCTCGATCGCCGCGGGGGCTCGCTGACACGCGGTACACGCGGCTGGAGTCGGGGTCGCAGCGCGGCGCTGAGTCAGGTGGTCGCTTGCGGCTGGGTGACGCAGGTCCTGCGGCGCAGCCGCGAGGCAGGGCCTGCCACGGATCTGCTGATCGAGCTGAGCACGGAGCCGGCGCCGAGCGACCTGGCGCGCCGCGCGCCGCGACAGGCCGCGCTGTTGGCGCAGATCGCCGCGGCGGCCCCGGTGCGCTATGCCGCGCTGGGCGCGCTTCCCCCGGACGCGCGCGCCCAGCTGCGGCGGCTGGAGCAGAAGGGTCTGCTGCGCTGCCAGGTCGTGGCGCGCGGCGCGCCCGCGGCCGACGCCGCGGAGGCGGACGATCCGCCGCAGCCGATGCACACGCTGACGACCGAGCAGGCCGCGGCGCTGCGCCGCATCGAGGAGGCGCTGGGCCAGGACGCATACCGCGCCTTTCTGTTGCACGGCGTTACGGGCAGCGGCAAGACGGAGGTCTACCTGCGGGCCATCGCCCAGACCCTGGCGCAGGGGCGCACGGCACTGGTGCTGGTGCCGGAGATCGCCCTCACGCCGCAGCTCGCGCGCCGCTTCCGCGCGCGCTTCGGCGATCAGGTCGCCGTGCTGCACAGCGGTCTGGCCGATCGCCAGCGCTACGACGCGTGGCAGCGCACCCGCCAGGGCACGGTGCGCATCGTCGTGGGGGCGCGCTCGGCGGTCTTCGCCCCGCTCGAACACCTCGGGGTCGTGGTGCTGGACGAGGAGCACGATGGATCGTTCAAGCAGGACGAGGGCGTGCGTTACAACGCCCGCGATCTGGCCCTGGTGCGCGCGAAGAGCGCCCGGGCGGTGACCGTGCTCGGCTCGGCCACGCCGTCGATGGAGAGTTACCATGGCGCGCTGACCGGCCGGCTCGAGCTGCTCACGATGTCGCGCCGAGCGACCCCGCGGCCGCTGCCTCCCGTGCGGGTGATCGATCTGCGCATCCACCAGGTCGATGCCAGTGGCCTGATCAGCGCGCCGCTGGACCAGGCGTTGCGGGCGACGCTGGCGGCGGGACAGCAGGCGATTCTCTTCCTCAACCGCCGGGGCTTCTCGACCTTCGTGGTCTGCCGCAGCTGTGGTCATGTCTACCAGTGCCCCCACTGCTCGGTCTCGCTGACGCACCATCGGCGGCGCGAGCTGCTGGTCTGCCACTACTGCGGCTTCACGGCCGCGATGCCGCGCGTCTGCGAGCACTGCCAGGCCGAGCCGTTGGCGCTGCTCGGTCACGGCACCGAGCGGATCGAGGACGCGCTGCAGCAGCGCTTTCCCGCGGCGCGCGTGGCGCGGCTCGACCGCGATACCGCCAGCGGGCGCGGCCTGCAGGAGCTGCTGCAGCGCACCCAGCGGCGCGAGCTCGACATCCTCGTCGGCACGCAGATGGTGACCAAGGGGCACGACTTCCCGCACGTCACGCTGGTGGGTGTGCTGTGCGCCGATCGCGGGCTGCACTTCCCGGACTTTCGCGCGGCGGAGCGCACGTTCCAGCTGCTGACGCAGGTGGCGGGGCGCGCCGGACGCGGCGACGCCGCCGGCGAGGTCTTGATCCAGACCTACAGCCCCGAGCACCCCGCGATCCGCGCCGCCCAGGGGCACGATTACCGTGCCTTCTACGAGCAGGAGCAACGCGCTCGCCGCGAGCTCGGCTACCCGCCCTTCGGGGTCGTGGCGGCGCTGCAGATCGATGGTCCGGAGGGCGAGGCGGTAGCGCAGGCGGCGCGCCAGCTCGGCCGTCAGGCCGCCGGGCTGGCCGCGGGGAAGGCGGTCGAGCTGCTCGGCCCGGCCGAAGCCCCGCTGCAGCGGTTGAAGGGGCGCACGCGCTGGCTGCTGCTGCTCAAGGCGCGCCAGCGTGGCCCCCTGCGTGAGCTGCTCGATCGACTGCTCCTCGCGAGCGAGCAGACCCTCCCACGCGACGTGCGGCTCGCGATCGACGTCGACCCGCTGCAGATGCTGTAGCGTCGGCCCACGCCCGCACGGGTGTCTCGCCGGCTGGAACGGGAACTGATAGCTTGGCGGGGATGAGCGGGTCGCGGCAGCCGGGTGAGCGCTTGCGGGTGGTCTTCATGGGATCGCCGGACTTCGCCGTGCCGTCGCTGCGCGCGCTGGCAGCGGAGCACGAGGTGCTGGCGGTCGTCACGCAGCCGGATCGACCGCGCGGGCGGGGTCGCGTGTTGGCGGCGCCCGCCGTCAAGCAGGTGGCCGAGGCGCTCGGTTTCCCGGTGCTCCAGCCGCGCCGAGTGCGTGCTCCCGAGTCGGTGGCGGCCTTGGCCGCCCTCCAGGCCGACCTGTTCGTGGTGGCGGCCTTCGGTCAGATCCTCTCGGCCGAGCTGCTCGCCTTGCCGCGACTCGGCTGTGTCAACGTCCACGCGTCACTGCTGCCGCGCTATCGGGGGGCCGCGCCGATCAACTGGGCCGTCCTTCGCGGCGAAGCGCAGTCCGGCGTGACGATCATGCTGATGGATCAAGGGATCGACACGGGCGCGGTCCTCGCGCGCGAGCCGATCGCGCTGCGAGCTGACGAGACGGCCGGCAGCCTGCACGATCGCCTGGCGCCGCTCGGCGCCGAGTTGCTGCGCCGCACGCTGGAGCCCTGGGCGCGCGGCGCGCTGTCGGCGCAACCGCAGGACGCCGCTTTGGCCACTGCCGCGCCGATGCTGCGCAAGGAGGACGGCTGCGTCGACTGGCGGCGCGAGGCGGAGTCCGTCGATTGCTGGGTGCGCGGTATGGACCCCTGGCCGGCCGCCCACAGCACGCTCGCCGGGCAACCGCTCAAGCTCTATCGCTCGCAGGTGGCCGTGGCGCCGCTGAAGGCGACGGCGCCGGGGCAGGTGCTCGCCGTCGACCCGCGTGGGCTGCTGGTGGCCTGTGGTGCGGGCGCGATCTGGATCCGGGAGCTGCAGGCCGCGGGAGGCCGCCGCATGGCGCCCACGGCCTACGCCGCGGGCCACCCGCTGCCCGTGGGCGCGGTCCTCGGTCTTGGGGGTTGACGCGTGGCGCCGCGGGTGAGCGATGCCCGGGAGCTGGCGCGCCAGGTCTTGCGGCGCGTGCGTCGTGATCAGGCCTACTCCAACCTGGCGTTGGCGGCGGCCCTCGAGCGCGCACCGGCGCTCGGCGCAGCGGACCGGGGCCTGGCCACCGAGCTGGTCTACGGCGTCCTGCGCCACCAGGGGCGGCTCGACGCCGCGCTGGGCGCGCTGACGCGGCAGCCCGTCGAACGCCTCGACGCCGAGGTGCACGACGTGCTGCGGCTGGCGGCCTACCAGCTCCTGCTGCTCGATCGCGTGCCGGACTACGCCGCCGTCGATGCGGCGGTGCGCACCGTCAAGGCGCTGCGCGGGCCGCGCCAGGCGGGCTTCGTCAATGCCGTGCTGCGGCGGCTCGCCGCCGGTCGGGACGAAGCGCCCGCGCCGCCCGCCGATCCGTGCGAGCGCCTGGCGCTGACGGCCTCGCTGCCCGTTGCGCTGGCGCGGCAGCTGGTCGCCGAGCTGGGGCTCGAGGTCGCGGAGCGGTTGGCGCTCAGCTCGCTGGACCGCGCCCCGCTCGTGCTGCGCGTCAACGATCGACGCGCGTCGCTCGGGGCGGTGCAAGCGGCGCTCGAAGCCGAGGGCGCTGCGGTCTTCCCCGGCCGCTGGTCGCCGCTGGCGCTGTCGATCGGGCGCCTGTCCGCGCCCTTTGCGACCGCCTCCTACCTGGGCGGTCTGTGGACCGCTCAGGACGAGGCGGCGCAGCTCGTGGGGCTGGCTGTCGAGGCCTGTCCGGGCGAGCGGGTGCTCGATGCCTGTGCCGGACTGGGCGGCAAGGCGCTGCAGCTCGCGCAGCAGATGACGCGCGCCGACGGCAGCGGCGCGGAGGGCCTGCTCGGCTGCGACGTCAGTGAACGCAAGCTCGAGTTGCTGCGTGAGCACGCGCTTCGCCTCGGCTTGCGCTGCGCGACGCGCCGCGCCGATCTCACGCGCGAAGAGGCCTGGCGCACCACGGCGCCCTTCGACCGCGTGCTCGTCGATGCGCCGTGCAGCGGGCTGGGCGTGCTCCGGCGGCATCCGGGGCTGAAGTGGCGCTGGCGTGCCGAGGCGGTGGACGAGCTGGTGGCGCTCCAGCGGGCGCTGCTGCGGCAGGCCGCGCTGCTCTTGCGCCCGGGAGGCCTGCTGGTCTACGCCGTCTGTACCGTGAGTGCAGCCGAGGGGCCGCAGCAGCGGCGCTGGGTCGACGAGACGCTGGGATCGCTCGAGCCTGCGCCGATGACAGCGGGGCCGCTCGCCCGGGTCGCCGACGGCGCGGAGCTGCGGCTGTGGCCGCACGAGCACGGCACAGATGGCTTCTACATCGCGCGTTGGCGCCGTGGTGAGGGAGTTGGATGAACCCGATCATCATCGCCCCGTCGATCCTCGCCGCGGACTTCGGCCGCCTCGCCGCCGAGGTCGAGGCGCTCGAGCGCGGCGGGGCCGACTACATCCACGTCGACGTGATGGATGGACGTTTCGTGCCCAACCTGACGATCGGACCGCCGGTGGTGGCGGCGCTGCGTCGCGCCACGCGCTTGCCCCTCGATGTGCATCTGATGATCGAGGATCCCGATCGGCTGCTGACGGCCTTCGCCGCGGCCGGGGCCGATGTGCTGACGGTCCACGTCGAGGCCTGCACGCACCTGCACCGCACGCTGCAGACGATTCACGCGCTGGGCAAGCGGGCCGGAGTGGCGCTCAATCCCGCGACGCCGATCGAGACTGTGCGCTGGGTACTCGACCAGGTCGATCAGGTGCTGCTGATGGCGGTCAATCCGGGCTTCGGTGGGCAGAGCTTCATTCCGGCGACGCTCGCGCGGTTGGTGGAGCTGAAGGGTCTGCTGGCCCAGCAGGGTCTGCTGGCCCGGCAGGGTCTGCTGGCCCAGGCAGGGCCAGGGGCGAAGCCGGGCGCCCGTACGCCAGACATCGAGGTCGACGGTGGTATCGACGCGGAGAACATCGCCGAGGTGGCCCGGGCGGGGGCCAACGTGCTGGTCGCCGGCACGGCGATCCTTCGCACCCCCGACTACGGCGCCACGGTGGCGACCCTGCGGCGGCGCGCGGTCGAGGCGCTCTCGAGCAGGGCGGGTGACGGGTCTTGAGTGACGGGTCTTGAGTGACGGGTGTGACGGGTCTTGAGTGACGGGTCTTGAGTGACGGGTCTTGAGTGGTCGGGGCGAGAGGATTTGAACCTCCGGCCTTTCGGTCCCGAACCGAACGCGCTACCAGACTGCGCTACGCCCCGATGGTCAACGCCGGATGGGTTCTTAGCCCGGCGTTGCCGACGCTGTCAAGGACGGCCTCCCGGCGTGCCGTCTCGAGCGCCACGCGGAGGGGTCAGGTCGGGCGCTGCGGCGGTCGGCCGCTACCGCCAGGGGCTCCGCCTTTTCCCGCGTTGGCGATGGCCGTCGTCAGCTCGTCGGGATCGGAGCTGCGCGACAGGGCGTCCTCCAGCGTGATCAGCCGACGCGCGACGAGTTGCGCGAGCGACTGATTCATCGTCTGCATCTGATACTTGCCCTGCGCGATCTGCATCTGCGAGTAGAGCTGGTGGATCTTGTCCTCGCGAATCAGATTGCGAATGGCGGGCGTGGGGATCAGCACCTCGACCGCCAGCACGCGCCCGCCGCCGACCTTCGGCATCAGGGTCTGCGAGACGATCCCCTCCAGCACGAAGCTGAGCTGAGCGCGGACCTGCGACTGCTGGTGCGGCGGGAAGACGTCGATGATGCGGTTGATGGTTTGCGCGCAGGAGTTGGTGTGGAGCGTGGCGAAGGCCAGGTGGCCGGTCTCGGCGGTGACCAGCGCGGCCTCGACCGTCTCCAGATCGCGCATCTCACCGATCATCACGACGTCGGGATCTTGGCGCAGGATGTACTTGAGCGCGCGGGTGAAGCTCTTGGTGTCCGACCCGACCTCGCGCTGGTTGAGGATGCAGCCCTTGTGCGGGTGCAGGTACTCGATCGGATCCTCGATCGTGATGATGTGTTCGCGACGCTCGGTGTTGATCCGGTCGATCATCGCGGCCAGGGTGGTGGACTTGCCGGAGCCGGTGGGACCGGTCACCAGGACCAGGCCGCGTGGCTTGGAGCAGAGATCAGCGACGACCTGCGGCAGGCCGAGTTGCGCGACGGACAGCACCTTGAACGGGATGATGCGAAAGGCGCCGGCGACGGCGCCGCGCTGCATGAAGATGTTGGCGCGGAAGCGCGCCATGTTCTTCACGCCGAACGAGAGATCGAGCTCGAGGTTCTCCTCGAACTGCACCTTCTGCGAGTCGGTCAGGATGCTGTAGCAGAGCTGCTTGGTGTCGATCGGCGTCAGCGGTGGCACGCGCAGGGGGACCAGCATCCCGTCGATTCGCAGCTGGGGCGGCGAACCGGTGGTGATGTGGAGGTCGGAGGCCCCCTTGTCGATCATTGCCTTCAGCAGCTGGTGCAGGCTCGCCATGGTTCGTTCGACCGCCTTACTGGGTGAAACCGAGGGCGTGCCACCAGTGCCACGCCGCTTTTCGTTCGGGCCGGCAACGGCCAGGCTTTGCCCTGCTTCAGTCGGCCGCGGTGACCCGCAGGATCTCTTCCGGCGTGGTCATCCCCTCGCCGATCTTCTTCAGACCCGACATGCGCAGCGATTGCATGCCGAGGCGGATGGCCTCGAGCTTGAGCTCGGCGGTCGGTGCGCCCTGCTGGATCAGCTCGCGTAGCTCGTTGGACATCGTCATCACCTCGTAGAGCGCGACGCGACCCTTGTAGCCCGTGTTGTTGCAGGTGCGACAGCCGGCGCCCTTCATCAGCTTCACCGAGGCAGCCTGCTCTGGCGGCATCCCCATGTCGATCAACGTTTGGGGGTTGGTCGGCACCTCGGCCTTGCATTCGCCGCAAACGCGGCGCGCCAGGCGCTGGGCCAAGATCAGATTGACCGAGGCGGTGACGAGGAAGGGCTCGATGCCCATGTTGAGCATGCGTTGGATCGTCGACGGGGAGTCGTTGGTGTGGAGCGTCGAGAGCACGAGGTGACCGGTGAGCGCCGACTGAATCGCGATCTCGGCGGTCTCGGGGTCGCGAATTTCGCCGACCATGATGATGTCGGGATCCTGGCGCAGGAAGGAGCGCAGCGCCGTGGCGAAGTTGAGGCCGATGTCGTCGTGCATCTGGACCTGGTTGATGCCGGGCAGGTTGTACTCGATCGGATCCTCGGCCGTGGAGATGTTGGTCGTCGTCTTGTTGAGGTCGGAGAGCGCCGAGTAGAGCGTGGTCGTCTTGCCGGAACCCGTCGGACCGGTCACCAGCACCATGCCGTAGGGCGAGTGAATCGCCGTCAGGAAGCGCGTCAGCGGCTCGGGGTCGAAGCCGAGCTTGGCCATGTCGAGCTGCAGGTTCGACTTGTCCAGCAGGCGCAGCACGACCTTCTCGCCGAACATCGTGGGCAGCACCGAGACGCGGTAGTCCATCTCGCGGCCCTTGCCGAGCTTGAGCTTGATGCGCCCGTCTTGCGGCAGCCGGCGCTCGGCGATGTCGAGCTGGCTCATGATCTTGAGCCGCGAGATCAACGCGTTGCGCAGCTTCATCGGCGGGTTCATCTCCTCCTGGAGCACGCCGTCGACGCGGTAGCGCACGCGCAGCTTCTTCTCGTAGGGCTCGATGTGGATGTCGCTGGCGCCCTTCTTGATCGCGTTGATCAGGATCAGGTTGACCAGCCGCACGACGGGCGCCTCCTCCGAGGCACGCTCGAGATCGACGACGGCGACGTTCTCGTCGCCCTCCTCGCTGAAGTCGATCTCGGTCTCGTCGAAGCCCTCCATCACCTCTTCGTATTTGACGTTCTCGTAGTAGCGGGCAATCGACTCGTCGATCGCGGCCTCGGCGGCCACCACGACGTCGATGTTGTAGCCGGTGAGGAACTTGAGGTCGTCGATCGCGAAGATGTTGGAGGGGTCGGCCATCGCGACGATCAGCGAGCCGCCGGCGCGGCTGACCGGCAGGCAACGGTGCTTGAGCGCCACGTCCTTGGGGATCAGGGCGATCACGTCCTGATCGATCTCGAACTCGCCGAGGTTGATCGAGGGGACGCCGTACTGTTTGCTGAGGAAGTTGGTGAGATCGTTCTCGGCGATGTAGCCCAGCTTGGTCAGGCTGTAGCCGAGCCGGCCACCGGTCTTGGCCGACTCCTTGCGCGCCTCGTCCAGCTCCTTGGGGGAGATCAGATTTTCGCGGACCAGTAACTCGCCAATACGGCTCATGCTCGGCCTCGAATGCGACTCGTTCGCAGCGGTTGGCCCTGGGGGCCACCGCACCAACGCGGGCCGACACCCTCGATCCGGGCGTGGTGGGGCTCGCGAGCTTCGCCAGTGTGCGCTCGATTATAGAAACAAGCGCGCGGCCGACGCAAACAAGCGTCGGCGGGGCGCCGGAGGGCCGAAGCACGGCGCGTCTAGCGGCTAGGCGAGAGCGGCCGAAAAGGCTAGCATGCGCGCCATGCAGCGAGGCAGCCCCCCCGAGCGCAAGCGCGCGTCGATTACGGAACCCCACCGCCGCGACCACACCGTGCGCCTGCCGCGCGAGATCGCCGAGCGCGTCGCCGAGGGCCACCCGTGGGTCTTCGACGACTTCTTGCTCGGTCGGCGGCTCGACGCGCCAGCGGGGACGCCCTTCACGCTGGTCGACGCGCTGGGGAACTTCGTGGCGCGCGCGCTCTTCGATCCCAGTGGGCCGCTGGTGCTGCGGGTCTTCTCGCGCGAGCCGCAGGCGCGGCTCGATGCCGCGCGGGTGCAGCGCGTGATCGATCAGGCGGCGGAGTGGCGCCGCTGGGTGCTCGACGTCGGCCCGCATTCGGCGCTGCGGGTGCTCAACGGCGACAGCGAGGGCTTGCCGGCGGTCAACGTCGATCGCTACGGACGGTATCTGGTGGTGACCAGCTACAGCGCCGTCGCCGAGCGCTACGAGTCGTTGCTATGGGCTGCGCTCCAGCGCTGCTGGCAGCCGGCGGCGATCTATCTGCAGCGGCGCTATCAGCCGGTGGCTGCGGGTGCTGCGCGACCGGGTGCGGAGCTGGTCTGGGGCGAGGCGGCACCGCCCGAGGTGATCGTCGAGGAGGGGCGTGGGCGCTTCGTCGTCGATGTCAGCGCGCCGCGGAGCCCAGGGCTGTTCATCGACATGCGCGCTGGGCGCGAGGTGGTCGCGCGCCTGGCGGCCGGCCGGCGGGTGATCAACTGCTTCTCGTACACGGGGGCCTTCTCGGTGGTGGCGGCGCTGCACGGGGCGCGTGCCGTGCTCAGCGTGGACAGCGCGCCCCGCGCGCACGCGGGCGCCCGGCGCAACCTCGCCATCAACGGGGTCGACACGAGCGCGCCGCAGTACGAGTTCGTCACCGGCGATGCCTTCGCCACGCTGGCCCGTTGTGCGGCGCGCCAGCGCCGCTTCGAGCTCGTAATCGTCGATCCGCCGACCTTTTCCACGGCGAAGGGGCGCGCCTTCACGGCCTACAAGGACTACGCCGAGCTGGCGGCTGCCGCGGTGGGGGTGCTCGAGCCGGGGGGACTGCTGCTGGCGGCGTGCAATGCGACGAAGCTCTCGATCGAGGAGCTGGAGCGGGCGCTCGGCTGGGGGGCGCACCATGCCGGCCGGCAGCTCGTGATCGCCGAACGGCTCGGGCAACCCGCCGACTATCCGGTCCTGAGCGGCTTCCCGGAAGGGCGCTATCTCAAGCTCGTGTTGGCGCGCGTGACGTGAGCGCCGCGTGACGTGAGCGCCGCGTGATGTGAGCGGGGAAGAGCCGGTCAGAGCCGCCGATCGATCCGCTTCATCTCGTCGATGTAATCGAGCACGACCTGGCGCACGTCGTCGCTGAAGCGCACCTTGCCGGCAGCGATCTCCCGCAGGGCGGTGACGGCCGGTTTGTTGTCGCACTCGATCAAGGGGCGCGCCCCCTTGCTCAGCTGGCGTGCGCGCTCGGCGGCGAGCACGACCAGAGCGAAGCGGTTCTCGACATGGGCTAGACAGTCTTCGACGGTAATGCGCGCCACGGGGGTGCTCTCCGATCCGGAAAAGCGGGCCGATCAGCGCTGCCGATCAGCTACACTGGGCCAGCTACACTGGGCAGCCGGAGAGGGGCGGTCAGCGCTGGCACGATGCCGGGTGCCCATCCCCCAACGGTGGGCGCATTATAGGCAGGCGAGGCGGGCTGTCAACGACGGTTGAACACGGCGGTTGACACGACGGTTGCGCGCGAGAGAAGGCGTGTCCCGTGGGCGCAGTGGCGCTCGGGGCGCGGGCTGAGGTGAGGTGAAGGCCAGTGATGGGGCAGGTCAAGGTCTGCTGGGACGAGGTCGAGACGGCTTGCGAGCGCAACGCGCCCGGGCTGCACAGCTACCTCGACCGGACCAGCGGGGCGGTGCTGGTGGTGGTCGATGGCGCGCCCGAGGACGAGGAGACGCGGCACCGCCTCGCGACCTGCCCGGAGCGCTACCTGCGCTTGCAGCCCGCGTCGTCGCGCGCGCAATACGAGTGGATGGAGGCCTTCGTCGCGACGGTGACCGAGCCGGGCTTGCGCGATCGGCTGCTGGTCGCGACCGACGGACGCGGGGCCTTCCGCCGCTTCAAGGACGCGCTGATCGACTACCCCGCCGAGCGCGAGCGCTGGTTCGTGTGGCGCAGCGCCCTGCTGCACGCTCACATCCGCGGGTGGTTCCTCCAGCAGGGCCTCGACCCCGACCCGCCCTGCCCCTGGGACGATCAGCCGCCGCCCTTGATCCTGCCGACGCTGCGGGCCGCCGCCAGCGGCCGCGCGGCCCCGGTGACGGGGCTGCGGCAGCAGCTGTGCGCGCTGGTCGAGATCCTGCCGAGTGGGGAGCTGCATGCGGCGCGGGTCTTTCTCGAGTACCTCCGCGACCGCGGTTCGGCGGAGTTCGACAGCACGCGGGGCCGGCTCGATCCGCGTCGGCCCTTTCGGCGGCGTGCCCCGCAGGCGACCGGCAGCGAGAAGGGCGACGCTGCCGTGGTGGTGGACCGGCCCGACGCGCCGGCCGACGAGGGCGGTACTTAGGACCCGCTCGAGAATAACTCGATCAACTGGGCGTTGAGGCGCCCGCCGGGCAAGGCGCACCGACGAAGGAATACTGTTGGTATTGCGAGGAGCTGCAACGCAGCCCGGCGGGATGGATCGATGGCCAGATGGATGAGTTATTTCCGAGCGGGTCCCAGACCTGAATCGCGCCGCTGCGCAGCAGCGCGGCATAGATCGCGGCACCGGTGACCACCGCGCGTTCGGGGGGCACGGCGGCGCGCGGCTGCTTGCCGAAGAAGCGCGCGACGGCCTCGCGGACCGCCGGGATGTAGGTCGTGCCGCCCGAGAGGTAGACGGCGTTCAGGTCGCCGACCTTGATGTCGCTCAACTCCAGCGCCTCGCTACAGGTCTCGAACGAGCGGTCGACGATCTCCTGCGACAGCTCGGCGAAGCGCGCGCGGGTCACGGCGAAGGCCAGATCGAGCTGTCCGCTGCTGCGCAGCGCCACCTCAGCGACGCGCACCACCGTTTCGTTGCGGGCGGAGAGCTCGCGCTTGCCGCGTTCGGCCGCGTGGAGCAGCCGCTGCCATTGCACGGCCTGGTGGCGCAGCTCGATGCGGTGCTTGCGCCAGAAGTCGTCGGCCGCCGCTGCCGCCAGCGCGGCATCGAAGTCGTCGCCACCGAGCCAGGTGTCGCCAGCGGTGGCCACGACGTGCACGTCGGCGGCGCTGGCGTCGACGATCGAGAAGTCGAAGGTGCCACCGCCATAGTCGTAGACGGCGACGAGGCCGCGGAAGTCCTGGTCGAAGCGGTGGGTCAGGGCGGCGGCCGTTGGCTCGTCGACGAACTCCGCCACCCGCAGACCGGCGATGCGCGCGGCCTCGCGCAATGCGTCGTAACGGCGATCGTCGAAGCCCACCGGGGCCGAGAGCACCACCTCGTTGACCGTGTGGCCGAGGAAGGCCTCGGCGGCGTGCTTGAGCCGGTGCAGCAGCGTCGCGCACAGCTGCTCGATCGTGTAGGCGTTCCGGTCGACCTGAATCTGGATCTCGCCCGCCGGACCGCGGGCGTGCGGAATGGCCAGGGTCGCGAGGTAGGGCGCGAGCGCGCTGTCGTCGTAGAGCCGGCCGAGCAGGCGCTTGGGCGAGCCGAGCGCGCGCCGCGGATCGGTGGCGAGAAGCTGCCGACCACCCTGGCCGACGACCACCGAGCCATCCTCGAGGAAGCCGACGACCGACGGCGTGTCCCAGCCGCCGTCCGGCAGGCGCACCAGGCTGACCGTGCGCCCCACGACCACGGCGACGCTCGATCGGGAGGTGCCGAGATCGATCGCGACGAGCGGTGTCGCGCGCGCCGCTGGACGCGCAGCGGGCGCGGCAGGTGCGACGGGCGCGGCAGGTGCGACGGGCGCGGCAGGTGCGACGGGCGCAGCGGGTGCGACGGGCGCAGCGGGTGCGACGGGCGCATCGCCCTCCACGACAGGGCTGGCGCGGGGCGTTGGCGCGTCCGGGCCGGCCGCGGCGCGATCCGGGTGGACGGCGCTGGCAGCCGCCGCGCGTTGCACCAGCTCCGCGTAGCGGGCGCGATCTCGCTCGGCGACCGCGGTGAGCTGCACGCCGAGCCCGGCCGGGCGGTGGGGCGCCGCGGGCAGGCTGTGTCGCACGCGCCCCTTGAGCGCCAGCACGCTGCCGTCTGGGGCCCGCAGGCGCAGCTCGACCTCCTCGTCGATTTGGGCCGTGCGCTCCGTGGGGATGAAGAGACCCGAACGCGCGACGTTGAGCGAGAAGAGCTGGCGGAAGCTCTCCCAGCTCGAGCACTTGACCTCGAGCGCGACCTCGAAGGGATGGCGCTCCTCGCCGCGCCGCCGCGGCGAGCCCGGCGGCGGGGGTGGCGCAGGAGTCCGATGGTCAGCGGCGCCAGGCATTCCCTACTCCAAGACGTGGCAGATCCTGCGGTCGGTGCAGCGGCGGTCGACGCCTCGTCGCCCGTCGGGTGGGCGGTCCGAGGCGGTCGCTCTGTGAGCGCTCGGTGGTCGCGACAAATCCCTGTTAGACTCCCGCAGGGCCGCCGGTGCGCCGACGGCGAAAGATGCCATGCCGCTGCGTGACTATGACACTTTTATCGGCGTCGACCTCGGCGGAGGCAAGGGCAAGAACACTGCCGTCGCCGTGCTGGAGCGTGACGGGCTGGTCGCCCGCGCCGCTTTCGTCGGCCTGCGTCAGAGCGATGGGCAGCCCTTCTACGACGATCCGTTGCTCGCGTTCATCCGACAGCGACAGGGGCGCGCGGTGCTGGCGCTCGATGCGCCGCTGACGCTGCCGGCGTGTGTGCGCTGTCATCGTGAGAGCTGTCCGGGGCGCGAGCAGTGCCCGGATCTGGCGGTGCGCTGGTTGCGGCAAGGCGGACCGGAGGCCCCGCGGCGGGTCGCGCGCGTCGCGCGCGTCGGTGCGAGCAAGCCGTCCACGACGCCCTACACCCAGCGAGCCTGCGAGCTGCTGCTGGCGCGCGAGCTGGGGATCGTGCCGCGAGAGACCCTCGGTCAAGGAACCGGGCCGCTGACGGCGCGGGCCTACCACCTGCGGCGGGCGCTGGCTCCGCACTTCGCGCTGGACGTCAACCTGATCGAGGTCTGCCCCAAGGCCACGCTGCACGCCCTCTTCGGCGCGCGACAGGCCGAGCGCTACAAGCGCCACGTCGACACCTGGCGGGTGCGAGCCGAGATGCTCGAGATGCTCGCCGATCGCCTGCGCTTCGAGGTCTGGCGCGAGGGGGTGCTCAGCAATGACCACTGCTTCGACGCCCTGGTGGCCGCCTATACGGCGTTTCTCTGGGCCGTGGAGGGCTGGGAGGTGCCGGCCGACCAGCGTGCCCTGGCGCAGGAGGACGGGTGGATCTGGTGGCCGCCGGGCCCGTCGCCCTCCGAGGGCTGAGGGGCCGTCCGAGGGCTGAGGGGCCGTCCGAGGGCTGAGGGGCCGTCCGAGGGCTGAGGAATCGTGCGGGGCCTGCGCGGTCACGCCCGGGAAGTTTGCAGCAGGGTCAGCAGCAGGGCCTTCTGGCTGTGCAGGCGGTTCTCCGCCTGGTCGAAGATGATCGAGCGCGGGTGGTCGGCAACCTCGGAGGTGACCTCTTCGCCGCGGTGGGCGGGCAGGCAGTGCATGAACAGCGCATCGGACTGGGCCGCAGCGAAGAGGATGGCGTCGACGCGGAAGGCGGCGAAGTCACGCAGCCGCTGCTCGCGCTCCTGCTCCTGTCCCATCGAGGTCCAGACGTCGGTGTAGACCACTTGCGCGCCGCGCACCGCCTGATACGGATCGTGGCTGACGGTGATGCGTGCTCCGGTGGTCGCCGCCTCGCTCTGGGCCTGGGCGATCGACGACGGGTTGGGAGCGTAGCCGGGCGGCGTTGCGATCGTCAGCTCCACGCCGAGCTTGGCCGCGCCCGCGGCCAGGGCATGGGCGACGTTGTTGCCGTCCCCCACGTAGGCCACGCGGACGCCCGCGAGGTGGCCGAGCCGTTCCTCGATGGTGAAGTAATCGCAGATCGCCTGACAGGGGTGGGTCAGGTCGCTGAGCCCGTTGATCACCGGCACGGTGGCATGGCGCGCCAGGGTGATCAGGTCACGGTGCGCGTGCACGCGGGCCATGATCCCGTCGACGTAGCGCGAGAGCACGGCCGCCGTGTCCTCGATCGACTCGCCCCGTCCGAGCTGCAGCTCTTGCGCCGGCAGCACCAGCGCGTGCCCGCCGAGCTGGACCATGCCGACCTCGAAGGAGACGCGCGTGCGCGTGGAGGCCTTTTGAAAGATCAGCGCCAGGTTCTTGCCCGTCAGCGCTTGACGGTAGCGCTCGGGCTCGCGCTTGACGGTATGGGTCAGGTCGAGCAGCTGCCGCAGCTCGGCGGGGGTCAGGCTCTGCAGGTCCAGCAGGTCCTTGCGCTTCATCATCGCTCCCGAGCCGGCGGCTCGCCGGCGAAGCCGCATATTTTGGGGTACCGGCGAAGCCGCATATTTTGGGGTACCGGCGCAGCCGCCACTGTGGGGTGCCGGCGCAGCCGCCTATTTGGGCGCAGGAGAACCCGTCTGGGGTGCCGGAGAAGGGAGTCGAACCCTTACTTGCCAAGGCAAACGGGATTTTGAGTCCCGCGCGTCTACCAGTTTCGCCACTCCGGCGCGGCGCCCCCTACCCTAACCTCACACTTCGTATCGCTCCGCCGCGGCTGAGTCAACGGCGCCGTCACCTGGGCGCCGTCATCTGGGCGTGGGCACCTGGGCGGCGCTCCGCCTCGTGCCCCGCGGCTCGTGACCCAGGCGCCTTGTGCCGCCGAGGCACTGCCCTATACTCGCGCCATGGTCTTCGTGCGGCGTCTGGCCGACCTCCGCAGGGCGCAAAGCAGGGTCCGCGCGCCGACCCCGCGGGTGGCGCTCGGCCTGGTCGCGCTGCTGGCGACCGTCGGTTGTGTGCGCGGTGGCAGCGGCAGCGGCTGGGTCGTCGGTTCGCTGTGGGTCGAGAGCTGTCGCGGCTCGCACTCGCTGGGCCCCATCAGCGACTTCGACCTCGGTCTCGATTCGTTCTTCGGCGACCCGCTGATCGATACGAGCGGGCCGCCCGCGCAGCGCCAGAGTCGGCTGGCGCTGCGCCTGCAACAGACGGCGGGCAACCTCGAGGAGGTCGACAGCGCGGTGCTGCAGCTCGAGGACACCGTGCAGGCCGCACAGGCCCTCGTCGCGCGCGAGCCGATTCCCTTCAGTGACGACGCGCTCTGCCCGGGCTGCACCGACATCAACACCGCGCTGCGCCTCAAGCTCAACCTGTTCTTGCGCTGCCCCGACAACCGCGCCCCGTTGACGGCGGGCAGCTTCGCGCTCGAGCAGCGCCCGACGACCGGTACGGCGCGCGACACCACCTGCCTGCTGCCGGTGGCGACGCCGCCGCCCCCCGCTTGTCCGACGCTGGGCGACGCCGAGCGCGCGCGCCTCGACCGCCTCTGCAGCGGGGCGTTCGACGACCGCGGTGCGCGGGCAGAGATCGAGGACCTGCTCGGCACGCAAGGCGCCTGCCTCTACCTCTGCCAGCTCGGTCGTCTCCGCGCCGATCAGGGAGCGCCCGCGACCGTGCCCGCGGCCTTCGCCGTCGGCTTCGACGACACGGTGGCCGCGATCTTCTCCACCGCGCTCGTCGATGCGCGGGCGGTGCGGCTCAACCGTTGCGCGCAGGCGAGCGGGCGGCTGGTGGGCATGTTTCGCTTCGACGTGGCGCGCAGCCGCGTCGCGCAGCCCTTTCCGTGAGCTCGCGGGCCCGTCGTCGGGGGGCAGCGGGTCGGCGATCGCCCGCGTTGCAGCCGTCGCCCGCGGAGGTCGAGCTGCGACTGGAGTCGCTGGCCTTCGGCGGCGCCGCCGTCGGGCGGTACGAGGGCCGCGCCGTGTTCGTGCCCTTCGGCGCGCCCGGGGACCTGGTGCGGGTGCGCCTCAGCGAGCCGCACGCGCGCTGGGCGCGCGCCGAGCTGATCGAGGTGCTGGCACCGGGCGCCGCGCGGCGCGAGCCCCCTTGCCCCTTGGCGGGCCGCTGCGGCGGCTGTCCCTGGCAGCAGGTGGACTACGCGGCGCAGCTGGCCGCCAAGCGCGAGATCCTCGGTCGAGCGCTGCGACCCGTGGCACCGCCGACGATCGAGTTCGTCGCGGCGCCCGCCGAGCTGCACTACCGGCGTCGCGTGCGGCTGCATTGGCAGCGCGGGCCGAGCGGGTTCCGGCTCGGGCTCCACGGCTGGCGCAGTCGCGAGCTGATCGACGTGGAGGCGTGCCCCTTGCTCGTGCCGGCGCTCGGGCGGGCGCTTGGCCGGCTGCGCGCGGCGCTCGCAGTCGGTCCGGCCGCGAGCGGCACGCTGGCGGTGTTGGCGGGCGCCGAGCAGGAGTGTCACTTCAGCCTGCGCGTCGAGCGCGGTGCCGCGGCGGCCGACGAGCCTTGGCGCGGCGACGGGTGGCTCGGTGACGGCATCGTCGGGGGCCTCGTCAGCGCGGCGATCGGAGCCACCCACGCGGTGGGGCTGCCGGACGTGGCGCTCGATCGTCGCGGCCTGCGCGCCCACGCGGCCTGCTTCACCCAGGCGCATGCGGCTCAGGACGCGGCCCTCGCCGGCCGCGTGCAGGCGTTGAGCGCGGTCGCTGCCGGCCGCGCCGTGCTCGAGCTCTATGCCGGTTGCGGCAACCTGACCGCGGCGCTGGGCGAGCGTGTCGCGTCGGTGCTGGCGGTGGAGAGCGACGCGGCGGCGGTCGCGCTGCTCGGGCGCAATCGCGCGCGGATCGGCGCCGCCCTGGAGGTTCGAGCGCAAGGCGCCGCCGAGGCCGTCCGCGAGCTGGTCGCGCAGCGCGCGGTGTTTCCGCTGATCCTGCTCGATCCCCCGCGCGAGGGCGCGCGCGAGCTGATCGATGGGCTGGCGCAGTTGGGTGCCGAGCGGATCATCTACGTGTCGTGCGATCCCCTGACGCTGGCGCGTGACCTCTCGGCGCTGGCGCCGCACGGCTACCGTGCCACGAGCGTGGCCGCGCTCGATACGATGCCCCAGACGCACCATTTCGAGATCCTCGCGGCGCTCGAGCGCAGGGTCTGACTCATGTTTCGCCCCTTCTTTCGTCGCGAGGAAGGTCCAGGGGGTGCGGATCAAGGCGCGAGGGGTGTTTATGCCGCAGGCGTACTGGTGGTACGCCGAGGCAGAAATGCCCCTCGCAACGCAGAGCCGCGCACCTTGGACCTTCCGCAGCAGGAAGAAGGGGCGAAACATGAGTCTGAGTCCGCCTTGCTGGGCTCGTGGCTGCGCGGTAGGAATGCGGTCGTGGCCCGACCGCGCGCAATGGCAAAGCGACGCGCAATGGCAAAGCGATCCGCGGGGGAAGGGCGCTTGGGCGAGGGCCTCCGATCTGGGCCGATCGTCCTGCTGATCCTGGGCAGCGCCCTGGCGGCGGGCGCCGCGCGCGCCGACCCGCTCGATGTCGAACCCGCCGGGGTGGCCGCCTGGAGTGCGGCGCCCAGCGCGGCGGGCACGGCGTTCGATCGCGAGCGTGAGTGGCACGAGTGGTATCGCGCGCGGGTGCAGTGGCGTCGGGGCGTTCGCGAGCTCGGGCTGGAGCGGGCACGCAATCGCCGCCTGGCGCTGTTGTTGCGCCGGGGAGGCGCGGCGTCGCCGGGCGTACTGTGGCGTCAGCGGCTCAACGCGGGCAGTCGCCGGCTTTCGGGCGAGAGCGAGGGCGCCTGGGTTACGGAGGGGGCCGGGACCGGGAGTGGCGGGCGCGCCCGGGCAGCGCGCGGCCAGGGCCGGCGGGTGCGCGCCGCGACCGACGCTGAGGTCCCGATCGAGCTGTTAAGAAGGCGGTCGAGCGCGACGGCGCAATGAGTTGCCGCCGCACGCGGTGACGCGAGCGGCGAAAGCCACGCCCGCGGTGACGCGAGCGGTGAAAGGGTGTGCACCGGGATGGCGGCTGCAGGCGACCCCTACACCACGTTGTTGCGCGACCTCGCGGCTGGCAAGCGAGCGGCCGTCTATTACCTCTGCGGCGAGGCCTATCCGCGCGACCGCCTCGCCGACGCGCTGCGCCGCAGCCTGGTCGGTGGAGCGCTCGAGGGCTTCAACTTCGATGCGCTGCGCGCCAAGGATGCCGGGGTGTCCGGCATCCTCGCCGCGGTTCGCACGGTACCGATGCTGGGCGGGCAGCGCCTGGTGCAGGTCCGCGAGGCCGACGCGCTGACGGCCGAGGAGCTGGCGCAGCTGATCCCCTACCTCGAGAACCCCTCGCCCTTCGCGGTGCTGCTGTTGCTCGCCGACAAGGCCGACCTGCGGGCCAAGTTCTTCCAGGCGATGAAGAAGCAGGGCGTGTTGCAGCGCTTCGAGCCGCTGCGCGAGCGCCAGGCCGCACCCTGGGTGGCCGCCGAGGCGCTGCGCACCAGCGTGCGCCTGCAGGCTGGTGCCGCCGAGCGGCTCGCCAGCGCCGTCGGTACCGAGATGGGGCAGCTCGCCAGCGCGCTGGAGCGGGTCGCGCTCTACGTCGGCGAGGGGGCGGCGATCAGCGCCGACGACGTCGAAGAGGTGCTGGCCGATACGCGGCAGCGCTCGATCTTCGAGCTGACCAATGCGGTCGGCCACGGCCGGCGGCGCGAGGCGCTCGCGGTGCTGCGGCAGCTGGTGCTGGCGCGCGAGCCCGGGGTGCGCATCGTGGTGATGCTGGCCCGCCATCTGCGGCAGGTCTGGGCGGTCAAGGTGCTGACGGGAGGCGGCAGCGCCGATCCGGCGGCGCTGGCGGCGAAGGCCGGCGTGCCCCCCTTTGCCGTGGCCGACCTCGAGCGCCAGGCCCAGCGGCTGCCCGTCGCGCGGCTGGCGCAGATGCACGAGGCGCTGCGCGAGGCCGATCGGGCGCTGAAGTCGAGCCGGCTGCACGAGTCGGTCGCCCTGGAGCAGCTCGTGTTCCGGCTCTGCCCGGCCACGGTGGCCACGCAGCGCGGGGAGGATCGCTCGAGCTAGCTAGCGACCGTGAGGCGATTGAAGGCGCAGGTGAGTCGCGAGACGAGGCGGGAGGCGCGCTGGCGCGGAATGATGCCCTTCTGGGCGCAGCGGTCGATCAGCGGCACGACGGCGCCGAGCGCGGCCTGAGCCTCCTGACGATCGCCCGAACCGAGGGCCAAGCGCAGCCGCTTGACGTGCGTGCGCATCGAGGTCCTGTAGTGGCGGTGGTGGGCCTGCAGCTTGAGGCGCTGCCGGTTTCGTTTCTCGGCCTGCGGATGATTGGCCACTGCGTCTTCTCCCCAGTCGTATCCTGCGCCAGACGTATCCCGCGCCAGAGGCGTTCCGTGCTAGACGCGTGCTGTGCCGGAATTCGGCACACCACGCCCGCCGCTGCTGTCGCAGCCGGCGCGAACGGGAGTGTCTCTAGCACCGCCCTCGACGGGGTGTCAAGCAAGGTGCCGTGAAGCAACGTGCCGTAGAACAAGGCGCCGTGCAGCCGCAGGGAGCGCCAGCCACGGACAGCCCAACCCAGCCGGAGCCCGTGGTGCCGGTCGGCGGCGCACCGAGGGCGTCGCTGGCGCGCGCGGCCGGGCTGGTGGGCGCGTTGACCCTGGCCAGCCGGCTGCTCGGGCTGCTGCGCGATGCGGTGTTCGCGGCCTACTTTCGCCAGGGTGGTACCGATGCCTTCTTCGTCGCCTTCACCATTCCGAACGTGCTGCGCCGGTTGCTCGCCGAGGGCGCGCTGACGGTGGCCTTCATCCCCGTGCTGACCGAGTGTCGGCAGCGGCGGGGCGAGGTGGCGGCGCGCGAGCTGTTTGCGGCCACGCTGGGGGCGGCGCTCGTGATCTGGACCGCGGTCTGCCTGCTGGGCATCGTCTTCGCGCCGCTGGTGGTCCAGAGCTTCGCCTGGGGCTTCCACGACGACCCGCCCAAGCTGGCGCTCGCCGTGCTGCTGACGCGACTCACCTTTCCCTATCTGATCAGCGTCGGGCTGGTGGCGCTGGCGATGGGTGCGCTGAATAGCCACGGCGACTTCGCCGCGCCCGCGCTCGCCCCAGCCGTGCTCAACCTGGTGATCATCGTCGTGATCGTCGTGCTGGCGCCGCACAGCGCCGCTTGGGGGTGGCCGCCGATCGTGACGGCGGGCATTGGTGTGCTGCTGGGCGGGGTGTTGCAGGCTGCGGTGCAGCTGCCGTCGCTGCGGCGCAGGGGGTTGTTACTGCGTCCCACCCTCGGGCTGCGCAACCCGGAGGTGCTGCGCATCGGCCGGCTGATGCTGCCGTCGATCTTCGGGCTCGCGGTCTATCAGCTCAACGTGATCCTGATGCGTCAGTTCGCCTCGTTCCTCGCGGAGGGGGTGATCAGCGCGATTTATTATGCTCAGCGCTTGATCGAGTTCCCGCTCGGCATCTTCGCGGTGGCGATCGCGACCGTGACGATCCCGAGCTTCGCGGCGCGCGCCAGCGCCGGCGAGTTCGACCGCCTCAAGCGCAGCTTCAACGAGTCCCTGCGGCTGGTGCTCTTCGTGATGCTGCCGGCGAGCACGGGTTTGATCGCGTTGGCGCTGCCGCTGACGGCGGTGCTCTTTCAGCGCGGGGCCTTCAGCCACGCGTTGGCGCGCGAGACGGCCTCGATGCTGGTGGGCTTCGCGGCCGGGTTGTGGGCCGCCGGTGGGGTGCGCCAGACGGTGCCGGTCTTCTTTGCGCTGCAGGACACGCGCACGCCGGTCAAGATCTCGCTGCTGACCCTGCTCGTCTTCGCCGGGGCGGCGCTGGTGCTGCGCGGGCCGCTCGGCGGGCCAGGGCTGGCGCTGGCGGTGGCGCTATCGTCGGTTTTCAACTTCGTGCTGCTGCTGCTCGCGTTGCGGCGACGCCTCGGTCGGCTCGGCTTGCGCTCGCTCGGTTGGTCGATGGCGCGGACCTCGCTCGCCGCCGCGGGCTCGGCCGTGACCGCGGGCGCCGTCGCTCGGTTGGGTCGCTGGGAGGCCGGCAGCCAGCCGCTGCGCAACCACGGCGTCCTGCTGCTGGCGGTGCTGGTCGGCGTGCTGGTCTTTCTCGCGCTGGCGGCGCTGCTGCGCTGCCCCGAGCTGCAGCAGATCACGGCCGTGTTGCGACGACGCCGCCAGCGGGCGGCGGGGTGAACGACCCAGTCTAGAACGGCCAGAGGCGGTCGAGGCGGCCGCGCTCGGCGGCGGGCCCTGCAGGCTGGTCGGCGCCGGGGTCGGCGCTGGGGTCGGCGCTGGGGTCGGCGCGGCGCGGATCGACGTCGGCGGTGGTGGGGGCCGTTGGACGCTCGCCCTCGAGCGCGCGCACGCGTTGCGCGAAGCGGGTGTTGGCGTCGCGCAGGGCCTGTTCGGGCTCGAGACCCTGCAGCCGAGCCCAGTCCGCGACGGCCAGCAGCAGCTCGCCGACCGCCCCATGGCGGCCCGCGCTGGGCGCTGCGCCCTCGCCCGCGCGCAGCGCCCGCCCGCAGCAGCGCCTCGTCCGCCCCCAGCAGCGCCTCGTCCGCCCGCAGCAGGGTCTGTGCGAGGCGTGCCCGCGCCGCCGCGGCGTCGGGCCAGCCGAGGCCCAAGCGCGCGGCCTTGCGCGTCAGCTCGTGGCTACGGTGCAGCGCAGGCAGGGCGCGCGGGATGCCGTCGAGCACGCTCTGGCGCTGTCGAGGGCCGTGCTCGGTCGCCTTGATGCGCTCCCAGTTGACCAGCACCTCGTCGGCGTCGCGCACCGTCGCATCGCCAAAGACGTGGGGGTGGCGCCGGATCAGCTTGTCGCCGATGCTGCGCACGACCTCGTCGAGCGCGATGCCCGCCAGCGCCGCTTGAAAGACGATCTGCAGCAGCAGATCACCCAGCTCCTCGCAGTGCTCGTCGCGCCTGCCGGCGTCGATCGCCTCGAGCACCTCGTAGGCCTCCTCGAGCAGGTAGGGTCGCAGCGTCTGCAGCGTCTGTTGCTGGTCCCACGGGCAACCGCCGGGTCCCAGCAGCCGCTGCATCAGCGCCGCCAGCCAGGGCAGGTTCGCGCCATCGCCAAGCCGGTCGGTTGGTTGGTCTGCCAGGGTAGAGCCAAGCCCGTGATCGCGGTCGCGCATCGCGCTTGCTCGTCTATTCCCTTCTGATACATGGTGTCAATCGTGAGCCGAGCGATCGGGGCGCGGGGTCGGGGACGCCCCCCCGCGCATGACGGCGCCGATCGGGCTGAGGGGAGCGTGACAGCGGTGCTGACGCCCGAGGTCGTTCACGAGAAGGTGGTGTTCGCGGACAACGCGCCGCTGGGCCAGCTGCTGGGCCCCGGGGGCAGTCACCTCAAGCTGGTGGCCCGCGAGATGGGCATCGAGCTGCACGTGCGCGGCAACGAGATCACGCTCGTGGGCGCACGCGCTCAGGTCGAGCTGGCGGGCTCGCTGCTCGCGCAGGTCTATGCGCTGGCGCGGCGCGGGATCAGCTTCGATGGCGGGGACCTGCTGCGCGCCGTGCAAGCCGTCCAGGGCGGGAACCCGACCGATCTGGCGGCGATCTTCTCCGATACGCTGGTGGTGACGCCGAACGCGCGGGTCGGGCCCAAGGGCCCGACGCAGAAGCGCTACGTCGACGCGATCCGCGCCAACGACATCGTCTTCGGCATCGGGCCGGCCGGCACCGGCAAGACCTACCTGGCGATGGCGATGGCCGTCGGCGCGTTGCTCAAGCAGCAGGTCAAGCGCATCATCCTGGCGCGGCCGGCGGTCGAGGCCGGCGAGCGCTTGGGCTTCCTGCCCGGCGACCTGATGGAGAAGGTGAACCCCTACCTGCGTCCGCTCTACGACGCGCTCCACGACATGCTCGACGCCGAGCGCGTGCAGCAGATGATCGCGCGCGGGCAGGTCGAGGTCGCCCCACTGGCCTTCATGCGCGGTCGCACGCTGAACAGCTCGTTCGTGATCCTCGACGAGGCGCAGAATGCCACCAGCGACCAGATGCTGATGTTCCTCACGCGCCTCGGCTTCGACTCGAAGGCGGTGGTGACGGGTGACGTGACGCAGATCGACCTGCCGATCGGCGCGCAGAGCGGGCTGGTCGAGGTCGAGGGGCTGCTGCGCGGGATCGAGGGGATCGGCTTCGTGCAGTTCACCGAGCGTGACGTGGTGCGACATCCGCTGGTGCAGAAGATCATCAAGGCCTACGAGGCCCAGACCACGAAGGCGCGGGTAAGGGCTCGCCGGGGGCTTTACAGCGCCTCGTTCACGCGCCCATGCTGGAGCCAGTCGATGCCTCATTCTTCTCTCGCCACGGCCGGTGAAGGCCCCTCGCTCTCGCGGACGCTGCGGACGCTGCCCGTCCGCCTGATGGCGCGCCTCGACCGTGCGCTCGAGCGCACGTCCCTGCGTGGCCTGACGCTGTTGGTGCTCGCCGCGGCCCTGGCGCTGCTGGTCGGCAGCCCGGTCGGTCACTCGAAGCGGGTTTGGCGCAATCTCAAGGTCGGCGCCCGCGCGCAGCTGAACATCAAGGCCACGCGCTCTTTCAGCTACGCGCTCAGCGACGAGGAGATCGAGCAGCGGCGGCAGCGGGCGGCGGCAAAGGTCCTGCCGGTCTTCGACCACCACACCGATGCCTCGGCCCTCGTGCTGGCGCGCATCAACCAGGCCTTCGATAGCATGTCGGGCGGTGCCGCCGGCGACGACGAGGCGGCGCTGGGGGTCGGTCGGGGCGTCGGCCACGCCGAAGCGCGGGCCGACACGGCCCGCTGGGGGCGCGCCGGCGGCGGCGCGCAGCAGCGCGAGGTCTTCGCGCGCGCGGTGCAGACGGACGTGGCGCCGCGGGTCTTCGATCGCCTGGCCGAGGCGCGCTTCTCCGGTGAGGTGAGGGCGATCGTGATCATGCTGCTGGGCTCCGCGCTCGACGGCCTGGTGATCAGCCACCAGGCGGCGCTAGAGCCCTATCTGGGTGGCTCGTTGACGCTGCGCCATCTCGTCAGCGGGCGGCCGAGCAACCGGCCCGAACAGCGCCTGAGCCAGCTCGATCGCATTCGTGACCTCGAGCAGACCCGGGAACAGGTGCGCCAGCTGGCCAAGATCCACGGCACGCAGCTCAATCCAGCGCTGCGGCGGGCCGTCGTCGAGCTGGTCGAGAGCGTGCTCGTGCCCAACGTCAGCCTGAACGTCGGCGAGACGCGCCATCGCGAGGAGGACGCGCGCCGCCGCATCGGACGGCAGCCGATCCCGATCGTCGAGGGGCAGGTGATCGTGCCCGACGGCGACGCGATCACGCCGCAGCACCTGCGGGTCCTGCGGGCGATGGCGGGCGACGAGGGCAGCGGCGCCACGGTGATGGTCGTCGGCAGCGCCCTGTTGCTGCTGGTGCTGTTGGTGACGCTGCTCAACTTGGCCGAGCGGCAGTTCCAACGCTTCATTCGACAGCCCCGCGATCTGCTGGCGATGGGGTTGCTGCTGCTGCTCTTCCTGCCGCTGGCGCGCCTGGCTCTCTTGATCCACGGACCGCTGGCGCCGGGAATCCCGCCGATCGAGGCCTACCTGGTGCCACTGGCCGCGGGGGCGGTGTTGGTGCGCCTGCTGATCACCGCCGAGGCCGCGGCGCTCTTCGCCGTGACCGCGGCCCTGCTCGCGGGGTTGATCTTCGAGCGCAACCTGGGCCTGACGCTGTTCTACCTGGTGACGGGCATCAGCGCCGCCTCGGGCGTGCGGGTCGTCCACTCCCGGCTGACCGTCTTCAAGGCGGGGCTGTTGGCCGGCTTGTTCGGCGCCTTCACGGTGCTGTGCCAGCGGCTGCTGGGGGTCGGGGGCTTCGCGGCCGAGCAAGCGGAGACGGCGATGCTCGCCGCCGCCGGTGGTGGCGTGCTCTCGGCCTTGCTGGTGCTGGCCGTGCTGCCGGTGTTCGAGTGGGCGTTCGCCTATACGACGGAGATCACGCTGCTCGAGCTGGCCAATCCCAACCACCCCTTGTTGCGGGAGCTGATGCTCAAGGCGCCGGGGACCTACCACCACAGCATGGTGGTAGGCAGCTTGGCCGAGGCGGCCTGCGACGCGATCGGCGCCAACGGGCTGCTGGCCCGCGTGGCCGCCAACTATCACGACGTGGGCAAGCTGAAGAACGCGCCCTACTTCGCCGAGAACATGCGTTCGGCCGACAATCCGCACCATCGGCTCAAGCCGTCGATGAGCGGGTTGATCGTCCGTAACCACGTCCGCGACGGCATCGAGATGATGTCACAGCACGGCCTGCCGCAGCTGGTGATCGACACCGCCTCGCAGCACCATGGCCGCGCGATGATTTCGTTCTTCTATCACAAGGCGATCGAGCAGCAGGACGCCGACGACGAGGTCGTGGAGGAGGAGTATCGCTACCCGGGACCGCGGCCGCAGTCGCGGGAGGCGGGGGTGTTGATGTTGGCCGACGGCGTCGAGGCGGCGGCGCGCAGCCTGAGCGAGGCGACCGCCGATCGCGTGCAGGCGCTGGTGCAGCGGATGATCAACAAGCAGTACACCGACGGGCAGCTCGACCACTGCGATGTGACGCTGCGCGACTTGCACTCGATCGCCAAGAGCTTCATGCAGGTGCTGGGGGGCATCTACCACGTGCGACCGACCTATCCGTGGCAGCGCAACGAAGAGGTGCGGCGTGCCGAGGAGCCGCGCGTCAGCAAGGAGCAGCGTCGCCGAGAGGCGGCGCCGCCGCCGGCTGCGGCGCCGGGACAGGCCCCCGCCGGGACGCGCCCGCCGGAGCGATCCGGCCGCGGCCCGGGACGCGAGGGCCAAGGACGCGAGGGCGGCGAGGACGCGGAAGCAGCGGCTGCGGGGGGCGCTGGTGGTGGCGCGGGCGAGCCGGCGGCCGAGGGCGACGGGGCAGAACATGGCGCAGCGGACAAGCACGGGGTCGTCGACGAGGGTGGCCTTGAGGGTCAAGGGAAGGGCTCGGCGCTGGCTCGATCGGGCGGCGCGGGCGCGCCTGAGGCGGCGGATCGGCCGGATATCAAGCGGCTTGGGCTCAACTGAGGCGGGCGCCGAATGGACCGTCTGGCTGACCGACGATGACGAGGTCCAGGCGCTGAATCAGCGCTTCCGCGCGCACGATCTGACCACCGACGTGCTCTCCTTTCCGCTCGGGCCGCTGCCCGCGCTGGCCGGCGTGGACGCGCCCACGCTCTTGCTCGGTGATGTCTTCATCTCGGTCGAACAAGCCGCGCGTCAGGCACCACGCGGCGAGCTCGAGCAGGAGCTGCTGCGCCTGGTCGTCCACGGCCTCTGTCATCTGCGCGGCCACGACCATCAGCGCGCCGCGGCGGCGCGGCGGATGCGGCAGGAGGAGGAGGCCCTGCTTGCGGCCGTCGGGGTCGGTGTCGGACTGGTGGCGCGCGCCGCCCGCGCCGCGCGCCGCGCGCTGCTGGCCCTGGCGCTGGGGCTGGTCACGCCGCTCGGCAGCGGCTGCGCCAGCTCGCAGCAGCGGCTCGACACGCTCGACGCGGTCGCGCGCGCGCGCTTCGCCGCTTGCCGCGCCGACGTCGTGCGGCAACTCTGCCCGGCGGCTGCGGCAGTGGGCGAGGTGGCGTCGGGCGATGGGGCGGCAGGCGACGTCGATTGCGCGCGGCAGGCGGCCGCGCTCTACGTGGCGGAGCCACCCACTCAGCGCCGCCGCTGGCTGATCGATTTCGGTTGCTCGCGTGCGGCGCTCGATGGTGCCGGGCGCGGTCAGGGCCGGGTGGAATAGCCACCACGGCTGCCGGTGCCGACCGCTGATCTTTGCGTGGGGGGGCCCTGGCTCGGCGCGAGGCGCTACTCGCTGTCGGGCGCCGTGGGCGCGTCCGGCGCGCCGGTCGGCTCGGTGGGCGCGGACGGGGCTCGGTCCCACTGCTCGACGCGCCCGTCGCCGTTGCGGTCGTAGCCGATGCGGTCGAGCTGTCCGCCCTCGTGGTACTCCCAACAGTCGAGGCGGCCGTCGCCGTTGGTGTCGCGCTCGACCCGCACCAGGACGTTGTCCTCGTAGTGGCGCCAGACGTCCGTCTTGCCGTCGTGGTTGGTGTCGAGCTCCTGGCGCAGCAGCTTGCCGCCGCGGCGATGCGTCACGAGGTCGACGGTGCCGTCGAAGTCGAGGTCGAGCTGCTCGGTCATCAGGTTGCCGTCGTCATCGTAGGCGCTGAAGGAGTCCTTGCGCCCGTCGAAGTTCAGATCGCGCTCCTTGCAGACCAGCACGTCGACCTTTCCGCCGCTCTCCGTGCGCGTGCTGTAGAGCTTCCAGATGTCGGGCTGCCGGTCGTCGTTGAGGTCCAGCTCGACCAGCTGCTTGCCGCGGGGGTCGCAGCGCAGATCCCCGTCACCGGCGTCGGTCGCGGCGATCGGGTTGGCCATGGCGCGGCGCAGGGGCCCCTCGGCCGTGGACCCGCCGCAGGCTGCGGCACACAGCACGCCGACGAGCAGCACCGCCGGGCCCGGCCGGCAGCGCCGCGGCGCCCCTGCCACGGTGGTTCCGGCGTGAGTCGAGCTCGTTGATCCTGCCATCGTGACCTCAGTCATCGAAGCACGCTCCTCTGCTGTAGCGGAATGCGGCGGCACGTTAGCCCGGGCATCGCCTGCACGCAAGCCGATCGCGTGGGGCCGATCGCCGTCGGGTGCGTCGGGGCGTGGGTTCGCAGGGTGCGTTGACAGGGCCGGGGCCTACCACTATCTTCCGCGGCCGCAACCTCATGATCCCCGCCGAACTCATTCGCAACTTCTCGATCATCGCGCACATCGACCACGGCAAGAGCACGCTGGCCGATCGCTTGCTCGAGGCCTGTGGCGCGCTGCAGGAACGCGAGCGGCGGGAGCAGTTCCTCGACCAGATGGAGCTCGAGCGCGAGCGGGGCATCACGATCAAGGCGCAGACCGTGCGCCTGCACTACACCGCGCGCGACGGGAAGCGCTATTTGCTCAATCTGATCGACACGCCCGGTCACGTCGACTTCCAGTACGAGGTGTCACGCAGCCTGGCGGCCTGCGAGGGGGCGCTGCTGGTCGTCGATGCGACGCAGGGGGTCGAGGCGCAGACGGTGGCCAACGTCTACCTCGCCGTCGACCAGGGGCTCGAGGTCTTCCCCGTGCTCAACAAGATGGATCTCGCCAGCGCCGATGCCGAGCGCGTCAAGCAGCAGATCGAGGAGATGCTCGGCCTGCCGGCGGGCGACGCGGTGGCGGTCAGCGCCAAGGAGGGGCGAGGGATCGCGGAGGTGCTGGAGGCGATCATCCAGCTCGTGCCACCGCCGGTCGCCGATCGCGCCGCGCCGCTGCAGGCGTTGGTCTTCGATAGCTGGTACGACAGCTTTCGCGGCGTGGTGGTGCTGGTGCGCGTCAAGGCCGGGACCTTGCGCCAGGGCGAGCGCATCGCCCTCTGGTCGACCGGCAGCACCTATCTGGTGCAGGAGCTCGGCGTCTTCACGCCGCACTACACCAAGGTCGAGGTGCTCGCCGCCGGCGAGGTCGGTGTGGTGGTCGCCGGGATCAGGGAGATCGGTGAGGCGCGCGTCGGCGACACGCTGACCCACGAGGCGCGGCGCTGTCTGGCGGCGTTGCCGGGCTTCAAGGAGATCAAGCCGGTCGTCTTCGCCGGGCTCTTTCCCCAGCGACGCGCAGTCCTACGGTGATCTGCGCGAGGCGCTGAGCAAGCTGGCGCTCAACGACGCGTCGTTCACCTACGAGGCGGAGAGCTCCGAGGCGCTCGGTTTCGGCTTTCGCTGCGGCTTCCTCGGGCTGCTGCACATGGAGATCGTGCAGGAGCGCCTGGAGCGGGAGTTCGACCTCGACCTGGTGGTGACCGCGCCGTCGGTGCGCTATCGCTGCCAGCTCGTCGACGGCACGGTGGTCGAGATCGATAACCCCTCGCGCATCCCCGATCCGGCGCGGCTGAGCGCGGTGGAGGAGCCGATCATCCTGGCCACGATCCATAGCCCGCAGGAGTACGTCGGCCCGATTCTGCGGCTCTGCGAGGATAAGCGCGGGGTGCAGAAGTCCTTGAGCTATCCGTCGCGCGAGCGCGTGGTGGTGGTCTACGAGCTGCCGCTGGCGGAGGTCGTCACCGACTTCTACGACCGGATGAAGAGCGCCACGCGGGGCTACGCCTCGCTCGACTATGAGCTGGCCGGCTTTCGCAGCAGCGACCTGGTGCGGCTCGACATCCTCGTCAACGGCGATCGGCTCGATGCGCTCTCGATGGTCTGCCACCGCGACGTCTCGTACTACCGAGGCCGCGAGCTCTGTCGTAAGCTCAAGGAGCTGATTCCGCGCCAGATGTTCGAGGTGGCGATCCAGGCGGCCTTGGGCAGTCGTGTCGTGGCCCGCACGACCGTCAAGGCGCTGCGCAAGAACGTCACCGCCAAGTGCTATGGCGGCGACATCACGCGCAAGCGCAAGCTGCTCGAGCGGCAGAAGGAAGGCAAGCGGCGCATGAAGCAGGTCGGCAGCGTCGAGATTCCTCAGGCCGCGTTCCTCGCCGTGCTCAAGCTCGACGACGGCGACGCGCGGCGCTAGCGCGAGGCTGACACGATGCTGACACCATGCTGAGCGGGCTGGGACGGCTGTGGAGCGGTTACGCGCGCTGGCGGCGACGGCGGCTGTTGCAGCGCGACGCGGGGCTGCTGCTGAAGGAGACGCGGCGGCTGCTGCGCCGCCACGGCCATCGACTGAAGGAGACGGCCGGCGAGCGCGTGACCAAGGGCGCCGAGGCGCTGCGGCAGGCGCGCGCTGGCGAAGATCTCGACGGCCTGGCCGAGCGCCTGGGCGAGCTCGACGGGCTGCTCGACAAGCACCTCGCCTTCGCTCGCAAGTCGACCCTGCGCGAGTATGGCGAGAGCATCGGCGTGGCGGTGCTGATCGCGCTGTTGCTGCGCGCCTTCGTCGTCGAGGCGTTCAAGATCCCGAGCGGATCGATGATTCCGACGCTGCGCGTCGGTGACCATATCTTCGTCAGCAAGTTCATCTACGGCGTGCGGGTGCCGTGGACCCGCCTCAAGTTCTTCACCGGCACGCCGGCGCGCGGGGACATCGTCGTCTTCATCTTCCCCGGGGACGAGAGCAAGGACTTCATCAAGCGCGTGGTCGCGGTCGCCGGCGACACGGTCGAGCTGGGGCTCGACGGGGCCTTCGTCAAGGGTCTGCGGGTCAACGGCCAGACGGTGCCGCGCGCGGCGCTCGACCACCCCTGCGCCTACCTCGACGTCGAGGAGGGGCAGGCGAGCGGCGAGACGCGTCATTGCCGTGCCTTCCTCGAAGACAACGACGGGCAGCGCCATTACGTGCTGAAGCACGTAATGGACCGCGCCTCGAGCGAGCTCCCGCTCGAGGAGTACTGGGCCGAGCCGCGCTGCGCCTTTCGCGAAGCGCTGCTACGGCCCTTTCGGGTGCCGCCCGGTCATGTGTTCGTGATGGGCGACAACCGGGACAACAGCCAGGACGGGCGCTGCTGGGGCTTCCTGCCGCTGGAGAACATCAAGGGCAAGGCGCTCTTCATCTGGTGGTCGCGCTCGGCGGCCGAGGGCATCCGCTGGTGGCGGATGTTCCGTCCGGTGCACGGCCTGCGCGCCGACGAGCCGCTGACGGCGGGCGCGGCGCGCCCTGAGGGCTTAGGAGCCCAGCGGGGCGGCGGTCGGGTCGAAGGGCGGCAGGGCCAGCGGTCGCAGCAAGGCAAAGAGGTCGGGGCTGAGAAAAGCGAGCGGGCTGTCGCGCTGCGCGGCGAGCACGCGATCGGCCTCGCGCGCGAAGTCCAGCGCTTGGCGGCCGAGCAGCTGCCGCAGCTTGCTGGCGATCTGTCGCTTGGTGGCTGGGTCCTGCGTGACGACGTAGAGCTCGCGGAGCTGGTGCAGCGCCAGCTCGCGCTCGCCCTGCTCGGTATAGACCTTGGCCGCCAGGTTGGGCAGCCACGCGAGGTCGGTGCCGATCAAGGCCGCGCGTTGCACCCAGTCGGCACCGATCCGGCGCCAGCGCGCGCGCTGCTGGGGCGTAGCGGGGCGCAGCTCGGAGATGTAGTAAGCGCCGAGGTGAAAGGGGAAGCGGTAGTCGTCGGGGTAGCGCCGTTGCGCGCGCTCGAGCAGGCGAATCGCGCGGAAGACGTCCTCGTTGGTCTGGCGCGCGCCGCGGCTCATCAGCATCGCCGCGCCGTAGCGGTAGATCGCCTTGAAGGCCGGGTCGAGCGCCAGGATGCCGTCGAGATAGCGGGCGAGGTGGTCGAGCTCGCCGTCCCCGAAGGCGTGGTCGGCGAAGTAGGCGATCGTGCGCACCCACAGCAGGTCCGCGGCGACCTCGTTGTAGCCGAAGGCGAGTGCGCGCAGCACGGGTGCCGGTGGCAGCAGATAGGCCTCGCCGACGGCGCTGCGCGTCTGGCGCGGATGGCGCTCGAGCGCGAGCTCGACCACGCCGAGCAGCGGTAGCAGGGTGAGGAGCGCGGCGCCACCGAGGGCGCCGCGCGACCAGCGTGGATAACGCATCGGGCGGGAGACTACACCGAGAGGAGGCTGGGGATCACTCGATCTCGTTGCTGATGATCGGGCCCTTGACCGTCACGCCGCCTTCGGTGTCGATGCCGCCGCGGAGCTCGAAGCGCGAGGCGGTACCGTCGCAGTCGAGGTCGCCGATCGCCGCCGCGATGTAGGAGGCGGCCGAGCTGGTGCCGGCTCCCGAGTTGAACTCCCACTGATAGTAGTGCGGGTCGGTCAGACCGAAGTGCAGCTCATGCCAGGGCGTGGCAGCCCAGTCGGCCGTGGCGGGCAGGCACTTCGGCGCGGTCGCCTGGTCGCAGCATCTCTGGGTCGGCTTGGTGTCGGTCGCGCCGGAGTTCGGGAAGGCCTTGGCCGCGATGTTGCCGTCGCTGTCGTAGTGGTCGGCCTGGAAGTACTGGGTGGCGCCGACCTTCAGCTTGTCCAGACCCTCGGTGGCCTCGACCGTCTTCGACTTGCGCAGGTACTTGACGAAGGCCGGGATGGCGACGGCCGCCAGGATGCCGATGATCGCGACGACGATCATCAGCTCGATGAGGGTGAAGCCCTCCGCCTTCCGCTGTCTCAGTCTGTTCAGCATCGTGTCCTCCTGTGGTTGCTGCGGACCGTCCGGTCCGGATGTCATCGACCCGACATGGGTCGTCTGTACCCCTTCGCTCGTTGAGCGCCGCTCACTCACCCTCGTTCCAGCGCACGATCGAGCCGCGGGCGCTGCTCGAGGCGACGATCGTGCAATCGGTGATGCCGAGCGGCCCACCGGCGCAGCCGCCGCCCGCGTAGCTGGCGTCGCCGTCGAGATCGCCGTGGCCGATCACGTAGTACCAGGCATGGGGATCGAGCGGTCCGCCGGCCGCCGGCTGCGCCGGAATGCCGAGCGCCGGCGCGACGGCGTCGAGCGCATGACCCCCCGCGGGGACGCTGGCCACGACGGAGTAGGCGAAGTAGCTGGTGTCGGTCTCGGGCCGCGCGCCGAGCGTCACCCATTCGGCCGGCACGGCGGTCCAGGGCTTGGCCTCGGGCTCGCTGCCGCTGCCGCCGAGCGCCGGGAAGAAACCGGCCGAGGTGCTGACGTAGACGCCCCACTGCTGGAAGTAGGACTCCTCGCGGGCCTGGACGCGCGAGATGAACTCCTGTGCGGCGACGAGCCGTCCGCTCCGCAGGTGGCGCTGGTAGCCGACCAGCGCCAGCGCGGCCAGTACGCCGATGATCACGACGACCATCATCACCTCGATCAGCGTGAAGCCACGCTGGGTCCCAGAGGCGTGGGCTTCAGAGGGCTCGATGGTGCTGTTGGTTTGCAAACGCATTGTGTCTCGGCTGAAGCGTCTAGCAAGAAGAGCGCCACACCGGTCGGCTGCCGGCTCAGTCGGTCAAGCCGTCGAGATCAGGCGGGGCGCCGCTTCCTGCTGGGTGCGGAGACTCTAGCCCAGGCCGGGCGCGTGACAAAAAATGTCACCGGCGTGCCGCAAAGCGTCAGCGGTGGCCCTGTCGTCAGGGCTTGGGCGTGTCGCCCTCGCCCGCGAGCGCGTATTTGGCCAGGCGGTAGCGCAGTGAGCGCAGGCTGAGGCGCAGCAGCTGGGCCGCGTCCGTGCGGTTGCCTTGGGTGCGGTCGAGGGCCTGCTGCAGCAGGGTGCGCTCGATCGTACCGATGTGGGTGTCCAGATCGAGGCCGGGCCCCGGGAGCGTGATGTGGGCGGGGGTCTCGCCGCCGGGTGGCGCCGCGCGCAGCTCGGGCAGCACGGCCACGCCGATCTCGTCGCCCTGGGCCAGCGTGACGGCGCGCTCGATCAGGTTCTCCAGCTCGCGCACATTGCCCGGGAAATCGTAGTCGCAGAGGCGCGCGAGCGCGGGCGCGTCGAGGCCACGAAGCGCGCGGCCCGCCTCCGCGGCGTACTTGCGGACGAAGTGCTCGGCCAAGAGCGGGATGTCGGCGCGCCGCTCGCGCAGCGGCGGGAGCTCCAGGCCGATCACGTTGAGGCGGTAGTAGAGGTCGGAGCGAAAGACGCCCTCGCGGATCGCGCGCTCGAGATTGCGGTTGCTCGCGGCGAGGATGCGCACGTCCACCGCTCGCTCGCTGGTGCTGCCGACCGGCTTGATCGTGCGCTCCTGCAAGGCGCGCAGCAGCTTCACCTGGAGCGCGGGCGTAAGCTCGGCGATCTCGTCGAGAAAGAGCGTGCCGCCGTCGGCCACGGTGAAGAGCCCCTCCTTGTTGCCCACCGCGCCCGTAAAGGCCCCGCGTACATGGCCGAAGAGCTCGCTCTCCAGCAGGGCCTCGGGGATGGCGCCGCAGTTGACGGCGACGAAGCTGCGCTCGCGGCGCTCGCTCAGCGCGTGAATCGCCCGGGCGACCAGCTCCTTCCCCGTGCCGGATTCACCGCTGATCAAGACGCTGGCGCGGCTGGGCGCGATCTGACGCAGCAGCTCGAAGACGCGCTGCATCGGCGCCGAGCGGCCGATCAGCTGATCGAGATGGAAGCGATCGCTGAGCTGTTGCCTTAGGACCTGGTTGTCGCGGACCAGGCGCCGCTTCTCCAGCGCGCGATCGAGGGTCACCAGGACCTCGTCGACCTTGAAGGGCTTGGTCAGGTAGTCGTAGGCGCCGGCCTTCATCGCCTCGATCGCCGTTTCGGCGCTGGCGAAGGCGGTGATCATCACGACCTCGGTCGCCGGGTGCAGATGCTTGGCGCGGCGTAGCACCTCGAGGCCGCCCACCTGCGGCATGCTGAGATCGGTGATCACGAGATCGTACTCGCGCTCGGCGAGCAGCGCGCAGGCCTCCGCGCCGCCGTCGACGGCCGTGACCTCGTAGGCGTGGCGGCGCAGCAGAATCTGCAAGAACTCGCGCATCGAGCGCTCGTCCTCGACCACGAGGATGCTGGCCGCGTTGCTCATCGCAATGCGCGATTATCGGGGGGCGACGCGCTGCCCGTCAACGCGCGCGCGGCCGACGGTGCGGCCGACGCCTTGAGCGTGCGCGCTGGGCGTTGACCGTTGGGCCCCGTGGGCCGTAGAACCCCAGGGCGTGGGTCTTGCCCGGCGGAGGCCGGGCGCGCGGAGGACGCGTGGGCGGATCGGACGAGCAGCGGGTCGTGATGGACGCGGCCGCGATGCAGCGCGTGCTGCGGCGGCTCGCGCACGAGATCGTCGAGCGCGAGGCGGGCACCGCCGGGCTGGCGATCATCGGCATCCACACCGGCGGGGCGTATGTCGCGCGGCGCCTGGTGGCGCTGATCGCCGAGTGCGAGGGGGTGACGGTGCCCTTGGGCGAGATCGATATCACGCTTTATCGCGACGACGCGCTGTGCGGGTTGCCGCGGCCGGTGATCGGCGCGACGTCGCTGCCCTTCGAGGTCGCCGAGCGCAAGCTGCTGCTGGTGGACGACGTGCTCTACACCGGGCGGACGGTGCGGGCCGCGCTCGATGCGCTCAATGACTACGGCCGGCCGCGCCGCGTGCGCTTGGCGGTGCTCGTCGATCGCGGCCACCGCGAGCTGCCGATCCAGGCCGACCACGTCGGGCTGCGGCTGGAGACCGAGCCCACGCAACGGGTCGAGGTCCAGCTGGCCGAGGGCGGGCAGGAGGATGCGGTGGTGATCGAGCCGGCCGCCGCGGTGCGGCTGCCAGAGCGGCTCGTGCGAGGGCCGGCATGATCTTTCGCCAGCGCCACCTGCTCGATATCGAGAGCCTGTCGGTCGAGGAGCTGACGGCGATCCTCGACCTCGCCGACCGCTTCCTCGAGATCTCGGAGCGACCGATCAAGAAGGTGCCGACGCTGCGCGGCCGCACCGTGGTCAACGTCTTTCTCGAGCCGAGCACGCGCACGCGGGTCAGCTTCGAGATCGCGGAGAAGCGGCTGAGCGCCGACGCGGTCAACGTCAGCGGGGCGGGCTCGAGCACCAGCAAGGGTGAGACGCTGCTCGACACGGTCCGCAACCTCGAGGCGATGAGCCCCCAGATCGTGGTCCTTCGGCACCAGGAGGCGGGCGCGGCGCACTTCCTCGCGGCTCGCATCGACGCGGCCGTGGTCAACGCTGGCGACGGTGCGCACGCCCATCCGACGCAGGCGCTGCTCGACTGCGCGACGCTGCGCCGCGCCAAGGGGCGTCTGGCCGGGCTGCAGGTGGCGATCGTCGGCGACCTGGCCCACAGCCGCGTGGCGCGCTCCGACATCGTCGCGCTGCGGCGGCTGGGCGCCGAGGTGCGCGTCACCGGGCCGCGCACGATGCTGCCGCCGGGCCTGGCCGAGTTGGGCGCGAGAGTCGTACCGACGCTGGCCGCGGCGGTCGAAGGCGCCGACGCGGTGATCATGTTGCGCATCCAGGCCGAGCGGGCCGGCGGGCAGTGCCTCTTCCCCAGCACCCGCGAGTATGCGCGCACCTTCGGGCTCAACGCGGCTGCGCTCGCAGGGGCCCATCCGGAGGCGATCGTGCTGCACCCCGGACCGATCAACCGCGGGGTCGAGCTGGCGCCCGAGCTGGCCGACGGCCCGCGCTCGGTGATCCTCGAGCAGGTGACCTACGGCGTAGCCGTGCGCATGGCCGTGCTCTACCTGCTGGCCGGCAGCCCGCCGGTGGAGTGAACGACCACGGCCTGGCCTGGCGATCTAACCCCACCGCTCAGCTGGGTTGAGACGCTCGCCAGGCGAGGCGCGAGCGAGGAGCGCGCGGAGCAGCCTTGTGGGGCTGTGAGCACGCACCGCAGCGAGCAACGAAGCATGGCGGGATGGATCGACTCAGCTGAGCGGTGGGGTCAGTCGTCGCTGCGGCTCATCCCCGAGGCCCGAATCGCGAAGTAGGCCAGCTGCAGCACCGCCGTGACCAGCGCGGCCACGTAGGTCAGGGCGGCCGCGCTGAGCACCTTGGAGACGCCCTCGCGCTCGCTCCCCATGATGATGCCGCTGGTGGCCAGGTGATCGCGCGCGGCTGGAGGCGTTGAACTCGACCGGCAGGGTCACCAGTTGAAACAGCACCACGCCGAGGAAGGCCAGCACGCCCAGCCAGGCCAGACCGGCGGCGTTGATCGCGAAGCCGATGCCGGAGAGCACCAGCGCGGCGTTGGAGCCGAAGCTCGCCGGCCCGACCAGCCGCTGGCGGACCTGCATCAGCGCGTAGCCCTTGGCGTGCTGGAGCACGTGCCCGCACTCGTGCGCGGCCACGCCCAGCGCCGCGAGCGAGCGGCCGTCGTGGACATCGGGCGAGAGCCGCACCGCGCGGGCGCCCGGGTCGTAGTGATCCGAGAGAAAGCCCTCGTGTCGCTCGACGGTCACGTCCGTGATGCCGTGGCTGCTGAGCATCCGCCGCGCCACCTCGGCGCCCGTCAGGCCCGAGGCCGCCGGCACGGCTGAATAGCGCTTGAAGGTGCTGCGGACGCGCAGGCTGGCCCAGCCACCGAAGAGCAGGCCGGGGGCCAGGACAAGCAAGTACATCGGATCGAAGAACATGGTGGGATCTCCTTGGTGACGGGGCTAAGCCTGCTCACGGGGAGGGGCTTGTCAAGTTGGGGTCGATCACCGCGCCGCGCGGGTGGGTTGGCCGCGGGCGCGCGGGCAGTGTTAGTGTCGGAGCATTCGGTTCGATCGCTCGACGACGAACGGGGGGGGCGCTGGTGACGACGTGGGACCGGCTCCGAGGGATGTTGCGTCCGCTGCTGCCGAGGGGCGAGGCGAGCGGACTCGCCGCCGCGAAGCGCGCCCTCGCTGCGGGCCGAACCGACGAGGCGCACGCCGCGCTGGTGGCGGCCCTGGGCGCTCCGCCCACCTCGGCCGAGCTGGCGCTGGCCCTCGGGCAGGCCCTGCGCGAGTGCGGTGATCACGAGCTGGCGGCGCGAGCCTTCGAGCTCGCCCTGCAGATGAGTCCGACCTCGACCGAGGCGCTGGGGATGCTCGGGCTCACGCTGCTCGCCCTCGGCCGGGTGGACGAGGGGCTCGAGCAGCTGCGCGAGGCGGTGCGTCGCGCGCCGGGGCAGCCCGACGCCCACATCGGCCTGGCCAAGGCGTTGATCGATCAGGGGCGGCCCGGAGAGGCCGTGCTGGCGCTGCAGCACGCGCTGGCGCTCGACGCGAGCAGCGCGCGGGCGCTGACCCTGCTGGGGGGGGCCCTCTGCCGGCTCGAGCGCTGGACCGAGGCCGTCGAGGCGCTGCGCCAGGCCGTCGCGCTGCTGCCGCAGGATCCCGAGCCGCGGCTCGCCCTCGGGGTCGCGCTGGCCCATAGCGGCGCGACGAGCGAGGCCATCGCCCTCTTCGAGCAGCTGCTCGAGACCTCGTCGGTGCCGCAGGTGGTGCTGGTCAACCTGGGCCTGGCCGTGCGGCAGAGCGGCGATCTGCGGACCGCCGAGCGTCACCTGCGCGAGGCCGTGCGGCTGGCCCCGACCTTCGCTCAGGCGCGGACGAACCTGGGGATCAACCTGCTCGAACAGGGACAGGTGAACGCGGCGGTGGTGGAGCTGACCCAGGCCACGGAGCTCGAGCCGGCCGCGCCGGACGGGCACTACAATCTGGCGCTCGCCCTCGAGCAGCAAGGCGAGCTGGCGCGGGCCCGGGCGGCGCTCGAGCGCGCCGCGGCCCTGGCCCCCGCCGACGCTAGCATCGGCGAGAAGCTGGCGGCGCTGCGGACGGCGTCGGTGCCGACGGCGCCCGCGGTGCCCGCGGTGCCCGCAGGGTCGACCGCGCCAGCCGTGCCCGCGGCGTCCGCAGGGTCGACCGCGCCAGCCGTGCCCGCGGTGCCAGCCTTGCCGTCGGTGCCAGCGTCGCCCACGGCGCCGGGGCTGCCGGCGGTGTCGATCCGCTCCTTGAGCCGCGAGGCTGCCGCCAGCGCCACGCACCGAGGGATGCCCCGGGTCACGAGCAAGGCGATGTTCGTGGGCACGATTGACACTTTCAGCGTGCCGGAGCTGCTGGAGTTCTTCAGGGGCGGCCGTCGCACGGGCGTGCTCTTCATCTCGGCGGATCTGGGTGCAGCCGAGGTGCATCTGCGGGGCGGAAAGATCGTGGCGGCGGCGGCTCCGGCCGCCGAGGACCTCGTGGAGTTGTTACGCACGCGCGCCGAGCTGAGCGACGATCGCCTGCGTGTGGCCTTGGGGGCTTGGGACGGGAAGGGCAGCCCGGCCCGCCTGGGCGAGTTCGTGCAGACCGCGGGGCTGGTGCCCGCAGCGCTGTTGGAGGAGCTGGTCGTGCAGCAGATTAAGAGCGCGATCGCCGTGATGCTGGGGTGGACGCAGGGCAACTTCGCCTTCGATCCCAGCGCCGTCCCCTCCGGCATCCGGGACCTGGAGCTCGATGTGGGGCAGCTCCTGCTCGACAGCATGAGCCAGCCTGACGACGGCGAGGCCGACTGGGCCGAGGGCGGTGGGTTATGAGCAAGCCAGGCGACCAGCATCCGACGCCGGTCGTGCAGCCGGCGGTGGCGCTGACGCCACCGTCGACGCCATCGTCGACGCGTGGGCCCGCCGCGACGAGGCCCACCTGGGTCATGTCGGCCGATCCGGCGCGGGCGACGACCGCACCCGTCGCCGCGCCCGGGGTCGGCCGCCGCCGCGTGATCGTGGCCGTCGCCCTCGGCCTGGTCGGGGCGGTCGTGGTCGCGGGAGGCATCGCCTGGGTGGCGCTGCGCGGGCCCGATCCGATGGACCTCTACCTCACCGCCAAGGGGCACGTCGAGCAGGGCGAGCCGACCCAGGCGTTGGCGCTGATCGAGCGCGGGCGGCGCGAGGCCAGCGATCCGCGGGTGATCGGACTGCTGACGCAGCTCGAGGGCGAGATCGCCCAGGAGCCCCGCCTGAAGATCGCCAAGCAGCTGCTCGCGTCGCGACAGCTCGCGGCGGCGGAGCAGGTGCTGCAGGAGGCCCTCAAGGCCTATCCGAGCAGCGACCGTGCGCGCGCGCTGCTCGAGACCGTCCGCGCCGCCACCGCCGAGCAGGCCCGCGGGGAGGCCGCTCGCCCGGTCGGGGCTGCGCGGCCGCAGCCGGCGAGCGCGGGCCCGCCCGCTACCGTGGACGCCCCGGCGGCCGCGCCGCGAGGGCCGGCCGCGGCGGGTCGTTCGCGCCGCGCGGCGCCCACGCGCGGCCGTGCCGGGGCGCCGGAGCGCGCCCAGCCGAATACCCCCGCGATCGCCGCGGCACTGGCCGCCGAAGCACCTCCTGGGCCGCCCCCGGGGACCACCGTCGTGCAGATCCGTGCGAGCGAGACGGCGGTGATTTCGGTCGATGGGCAGGCCACGGGCAAGACGACACCCACGACGCTCTACCTCGCGCCGGGCATGCATCGCATCGAGGCGCGGGGAGTCGCTGATCCGACGTTGAAGATCGAGCGCCGGATCATGGTCACGGCGGATGCTCCCGCCACGGTCGACCTGCAGCTGCCCGCGCGCGCGCCGAACAAGCGCACGATCGAGACGGCGAACCCCTACGGTGAGGAGAAGTGACGTGCGAGTGGTCACCAAGCTGCTATTGCCCCTGACGCTGGCCCTCGGGCTGCTCGCCGCGCAACCCTCGGCCGCGCGCGCCCAACGGTCGCAGAAGCCGGCCGCGGAGCACTTCACGCGAGCCGTCGCGTTGTTCAACGAGGGCGACCTGCGCGCGTCGCTGGTCGAGTTTCAGAGGGCCTACGAGCTCTCGCCCAACCCGAGCGTGCTCTACAATATCGGCCAGGTGCACTACCAGCTGCAGGAGTACGCGGCCGCGCTGAGGGCGCTGACCCGCTTCGTGGCCCAGACCTCGCCCGGCGCCCCCAATCGGATGGACGCGGAGACGACGGTCGAGACCCTCCGCAGCCGCGTCGGGCAGATCTGGATCAAGACCAACGTCGAGGGTGCGGAGCTCGCGGTGGACGAGGAGGTGGTCGGTCGGAGCCCGCTCGCCACCCCCGTGATCGTCAGCATCGGGCGACGGCGGGTGTCCGCCATGCGCGCCGGCGGCGTGCCCGAGAGCCGCGTCGTGGACGTGGCCGCCGGCGACACGGTGACCGTTGCGATCGCGTTCGCCCGGCCCGGGGCCGGCACGGGATCGGTGGCCGCGTCCGCGCCGCCGGTCGACCCGTTGGCGCGGCGCAAGACCTGGCGTCTGGTCTCGTGGTGCGCCACGGGGGCGTTGGCGGGAGCGGCCGTCGCCACGGGCCTGCTCGCGCTCAAGGCCAGCGCCGACCTGAAGGCCGAGCGGGACCGCTTCGGGGTGACGCCGGAGCGCCTGGCGAGCTTGTCGGATCGCTCCAAGACCTTCAGTCTCGCGACGGACGTGCTGGTGGGCGCCGCGATAGTGGCTAGCGGCGTCTCGCTCTACCTGCAGCTCACGGCGCCCGAGGGCGCGGAGCGGCCAGGTTGCGGCCGCGGCAGCGCGCGTTGAGGGGCACGCACGGCTCGGGTTCGGGGTCTCGCCGACCGGCGTGGCCGTGGTCGGCAGCTTCTGAGCGCCGGTCAACGGATGGTAGGGACGGATGGTAGCGACCGGGGGCGAAGGACCTTCGCCGAGATCATTCAGGGCTTTGTCCGCTCGGTTCGCGGCCGAACCGAGGCGTAGGAGGCGATCGTGAGAGCTGCAACCGCTGCCTGGCGCCGCGCCATCGGTCTGACCGCGCTCATTTTAGGGGCGATCAGCTTCGGTGGGGGCTGCTCGCTGCTGGTGGAGAAGGACAAGGCGCAGTGCGTCGAGGACAAGGATTGTCTGCGCTTCGACGCCGGAAGCCTGGCCCTCTGCCAGAAGGGCGTCTGCATCGCCTCGGGTCTCGGCCCGCCCGGCTGCGTCAACCGCGCGCCAACCACCGAGGACGAGCTGCTCAATCGGTGTACGACGGGCAAGTGCCTGCCCTTCGATAACTGCGCTCGGCTGGGCCTCTGCAACGGTGCCGCGCTGCCGGCGCTCAAGGATCCGCCGCAGCCGGACGCCGGGCAGTGAGGCCGACGCGGAGGCCGTGTGGTGAGGGGCCGACTGGGCGGCCGTGGCGCGCGCCGCGCCGGGCCGCCGCCGGCGGTGTGGTCGACGGACAAGAGGAGTCATCGATGCGTTCATTATTCCGAGCCCCGGCCACGCTCGCCTGGGCCGGCAGCCTGCTGGCGGTGTCAGTCGCGTCGGCGCAGACGAAGGTACCGACGGGACCCTGCTACGACGCCAGCGTCCGACCGCGCGTCGTCTACGTCGCTGGGTCCTCGGCGGCGCGGCCCTTCCTCGGGGTGGTGGCCAAGCTGATGGCCCAGGAGTCGCCGCCCACCACGGTCGTCTATCAGTCGCAGGGCTCCTGCACGGGGGTCGAGGCGCTCTACTCGGCGAACGCGCAGAAGCGCCTGATCAAGGACATCCCGGAGGCGGGCGCGACGCCGGCGAACTACGCGGTCTATTTCGAGGCCGACGGCGCGACGGTGCACGAGTGCTTTCTCGATCCCGCGGGGAACACCGTCGATGTCGGCATCTCGGACGTCTATGCCCAGAGCTGCGGCTTGTCCGCCAGCGCTGGAGTGGAGGTGACGGAGTACCTGGGTCCGGTCCAGCCGATGACGCTGGTGGTGCCGGCGGCCTCGAGCCAGAGGACCCTCAGCGCGGAGGCCGGGTACCTCATCTTCGGCCTGGGCGGCCACGAGGGCGCGGCGGCGCCGTTTACCGACCGGCGCTTCTACTTCGTGCGCAATAGCAAGTCTGGCACGCAGCAGATGGTGGCCCGCGCCGTCAGCGTGCCGGCCGAGAAGTGGTGGGGGATCGACCGCGGCGGCAGCTCGGCGATCGTGTCGGCGATGAAGTTGTTGGTCGATCCGGTCAACGCGGAGAAGGCGATTGGCATCCTCTCGGTCGATGTCGCCGACGCCGAGCGCAGCAACATGCGGGTGCTCGCCTTCCAGGCCAAAGACCAACGCTGCGGCTATTGGCCCGATTCCTCGCCGACCGCCTTCGACAAGGCCAACGTCCGCGAGGGGCGCTATGCGATCTGGGGCCCGCTGCACTTCTTTGCGCGCACCAGCGGCGGCGTGCCCAGCGAGGCGGCGGGTGCGCTGGTGTCACGGTTCGCGGCGCAGCGGCTCGACCCGGCGCTGGTCGAGGTGGTGATCCAGAAGCATCTGGTGCCGCAGTGCGCGATGCGGGTGACGCGCAGCAGCGAGATGGGTGAGCTCAAGCCCTTCGCCCCCGAGTTTCAGTGCGGCTGCTACTTCGAGGCCGTGGCCAACGGCGCCACGAGCTGCAAGGCCTGCGGCGGTCCAGGCGACTGCCCCGCCGAGCGACCGGCTTGCAACTACGGCTACTGCGAGCTCAACTAGCGCCGCGCCGCGGCAGCGAGTTCGATCCATACAGCCAGCTCATCGGCGGCGTGGCTGTTTAGCAGCTGCAGCCGAATGGGTGGCGGTCCGTCGGCGCTGGACCCTTCCGCGTCGCGGTCCCGGCGGCCCACGCGCAGCGTCAGGGCCGAGGCGCAGAGGTCGGCGGCGGCGAGACGCTCGGCCAGGGCGCGCGCGAGCAGGCCGAAGGTCATGCGGGCGTTGACCTCGCCGAGCGGCTGCAGCACGACGCGCCCGTGGCGGTCGCGATAGCGCCAGGCGTCGAGGCCGAAGGGTCCCCGATAGCCCTCGGCGTGCAGGGCCTCGGCGAGCTGCTCGGCGAGCTGGCGCAGGCGGCGCTCGTCGTCGGCGGGCAGCGCGGGCGCCCTGGCCAGCGTCACCGCCCGAAAGCCGCCACCCGGCGTGACCGCCAGGGCGTGGGTGCCGAGGTAGGTCAGCGCCTCCTCGCCCAGCAACGCACAGCAGCCGAGGTCGGCCGTGCGCGGCATCCAGGGCTCGAAGAGCAGCGGCCCGTGCCGCGCGAGCAGTCGCTCGGCCGTGCGTCGCTCGCGCGCGGCGCCCTCGCGATCCGTGGCACCGCCGATCACGCGACCGCGGCCGGCGGCGGAGAGCGTGGTCTTGAGCACCCAGTGGCCCTCGGCGTCGGCCGGGAGCTGGGCCACGGCGGCCTCGAGCGCCGGCAGGGAATCGACCGGACGGGCGCCCGGCAAGGCCACGCCGAGCCGCTGCGCGAGGGCGAGCTGGAAGAAGCGGTGGTTGACCCGCGCCGCGGCGGCAGCGTCCGCGGGCGGGAGGGCCCAGAGACGATCGACGAGCGAGCTCGGCGTCGCGGTCGAGCGCGTGGACGAGCAGGACGACGGGGACGGGTGAGCGCTGCGCAGGGCCTGGACGGCTGCCGTCTCGCCCCAGGCCAGGATCGCCGTCGGAGCGGCGAGGGCGTGGTCGGGCCCGCAGCGCAGCGCGGGCAGGGGCAAGCGCAGGGTCCCCGCGGTCACGGTCGCGAGGCGGTCGGCCCGCACGGGCAGCGGGGTCCACACGACGTCGCCCTCGCGGGCGAAGACGCGCAGCAGGGTGCCCAGCGCGGCCAGCTCGCGGCGCAGGCGCAGGGGCAGGGCGTCGGCGGCGGCGCCGGCCCAGGTCTGCTCGCAGTCGAGGTTGGCGATGATCAGCCGCGCGTCGGCCCGCGGCTCGCTGGAAGGTGGGGACGCCGAGGGGGGCGGCGTCATGGGTCGGACTGCCGGCCGATCTCCGCGATGAAGTCCTCGCTCAGCCCGGCGCGGCGCCGCGCCTCGATGGAGAACGCGGCGCCGCGCGCGAAGGCCGGGCGCACCGGATAGGTCAGATGGGCGCAGTAGGCCTGCCACATGCTGTGCGTGGGGTCCTTGAGCCGCGCCAGCCAGCGCCAGCCAAAGCGGACGTGGCGCAGCTCCTCGTGGTGGATACGCTCGAAGAGCTGGGCACTGGTCTCGTCGCCGGCGGCGCGGGCGCGGGCCGCGAGGTCGAGCGCGTGATCGAGGTTGGCGCTCTCGAAGGTCAGGCTCATCGCGCAGACGAAGCGCAGCGGTGAGGTCAGCGTCGGCGTCTTGTGCCAGAAGTAGCCGCTCACGGGGAGATCGCCGAAGGCGAGCCCGAAGGCCGCTAGCCGCTCGGCGTAGCGTCGGCAGTGCGTCTGCTCTTCGAGCAAGATGCAGAGCAGACCGCGGCGCCAGCGCGGCGGGGCGTCGGGAAAGGCCAGCAGCGCCCAGGCGAAGAGCTCGATCGCCTGCAGCTCGTGGTTGGCCGCGGCATGCAGGATGCGCGCGCGCTGGGCGGGGTCGCTCATGCCTTGGGCGCGCGGCACGCGAGCCAGGCGTCCGGGTCGAATGGCGAGGCTGGCGGGCCGTCCCGGGGCCTCGAGGCGTAGCGCGGGACCGGGCGCGCGATCGGTCAGCGCGGCCGCTGGTGGCGCGAGCTTGGCGTCGAGGGTGTCCCCCTGCACGATCGCCAGCGCGTAGGTCGAGAGCTCCATGGCGTGCCAGTTTCGCGCTCAGCCCTTTCGCCGTCCAGCGGCTTCGGCGTAGAGTAAGCGCCACGCGAGCAGTGGCGAGGGCGGGGGCACGGGCGCCGGGAGGCCTCCGTGGGCCAGCCCGCAGGTAAGGAGAGCAGGCGATGCGCTGGATGGGCAAGGCGGCCGGAATCATCGCGGGGCTGGGTCTCTTGGCCGGTCGGGCCGGGGCGCTCGAGCTGGTCAAGGAGAGCTACCCCGATGGCAAGCCACGGCTGCAGGTGAGCTACAAGGACAAGGCTCATCGCATCAAGCACGGTGAGGAGACCGAGAGCTACCCCGACGGCAAGCCGCGCTTGTCGCACCGCTGGCGTAACGGTCAGCCCGATGGCCTGTGGCAGGACTATGCGCCGGGCGGGGTGCTGGTCCAGGCGCGCACCTATCGGCTCGGCAAGCTCGACGGCGTCGAGCGCCAGTGGGGGCCGGACGGCAAGCTGCAGCAGCTCGTGACCTGGGCGGCCAACCAACGCCACGGGCTGTCCGAGTACTACTTCCCCGGCGGTGCGCTGCGCGCGCGGCTGACCTATGCGCGCGGTCGCAAGGACGGCGTCGAGACCACCTTCTTCGTCGATGGGCGCGTGCAGGCCGAGACGACCTGGGCGCGCGGCGAGCGGCGTGGTCCGCAGAGCGAGCATTTCGACAACGGTCAGCTCAAGTCGACGATCACCTATGCCGGCGTGGTCAAGCAGGGCGCCTTCGTCTGGCACAACGACAAGGGCGTGATCGTCGAGCAGGGGACCTACGTCGACGACGAGCTCGACGGCGAGCACAAGCGCTACCACGACAATGGCCAGCTCAAGGAGCGCTCCCAGTACCGGCGCGGCGTGCGCGAGGGCCTACACGAGCAATGGTTTCCCGATGGCAGCCCGGCGCGCACCGAGCGCTATCAGCGCGGCAAGCTGGACGGGCCGCTGGCGGTCTACGCGCCGGGCGGCAAGCCCCAGGAGGCGGGGAGCTACGTGCTCGGGCAGCGCGAGGGGCTGTGGCTGCGCTACCACCCCAACGGTGCCGTGGCGGCCAAGGTCACTTACCGCGCAGGCCGGCAGGAGGGCCCCGCGGAGTACTTCTTCGACAACGGGCGGATCAGCATGCGCGGTGCGTACAGCGGGGGGGTGTTGAAGATCACCGAGCGCTACTTCACCGACGGCAAGCTGGTGGTGGAGATCCCCGGTCGCTATCTGACCGAGCGGAGTCCGGTGGTCAGTCCGGCCTGGCTGCTGGTCGCTTTGGCGCCCGACGCGGGGCCGACGGTGCAGGTCGAGCTGGTGGCGGTCGGGCCGACGGAGCACCAGGAGTTCGTGGTCGTGGTGCGGGGCGGCGGCAACCCCTGGAACGAGCAGCCGGCCGTGCACCGGTTGGTGCGTCGCGAGGGCCAGGACCTGTGCTACGAGCGCTGGCACCTCGGTCGGCCGTGGTGCACCTTGACGGCGAAGGAGCCGCTGACCACCGCGCAGCGCGCACGGCTGCACCTGCCCGGCGGCAAGACGATGAATCTTCGGCAGGACGCCGTGGCCGCGGCGAAGCTCGACGCGCGGGCCATCTTACGCCATTACCTGGAGCTGGCGCAGTGAGCCTGCTGCTGCGCGGTGGGCGCGTGATCGACCCGGCCAGCGGGGTCGATGCGGTGGCCGATGTGCTGCTCGAGCAGGGCCGCGTGGCGCGGGTCGGCCCGGGGCCGGAGCCGGCTGCGGCGCGCGTGATCGAGGCGCAGGGGTGCTGGGTCTTGCCCGGGCTGGTCGATCTGCATGTGCACCTGCGGGAGCCTGGGCAGGAGCATAAGGAAGACATCGCCTCGGGCACGCGGGCCGCGGTCGCGGGTGGCTTCACCAGCGTCTGCTGTATGCCCAACACCAAGCCGGTCAACGACACGCGGGCGGTGACCGAGCTGATCGTCCGGCGCGCGCGCGAGGTCGGCCTGGCACGGGTCTATCCGGTCGGCGCGATCAGCCGCGGTCTGCAGGGCGAGGCGCTCTGCGAGTACGCCGAGCTGAAGGAAGCGGGCATCGTCGCGGTCAGCGACGACGGCCGTTGCGTGATGGACTGCGGGCTGATGCGGCGAGCGCTGGAGTACGCCGCGACCTTCGACCTGCCGGTGTTGCAGCACTGCGAGGACCACCAGCTCGCCTGTGGCGGGGCGATGCACGAAGGGCGGGTCTCGACCCGCACCGGCCTGACCGCGCAGCCGGCGCAGGCCGAGTCGATCATCGTCGCCCGCGACCTCGAGTTGGCCGAGCTGACCGGGGCGCGCTACCACGCGCAGCACCTCTCGACGGCCGGCGCGCTGCGTCACGTGCGCGAGGCCAAGGCGCGAGGGTTGGCCGTCAGCTGCGAGGTCGCACCGCACCACTTCGCGCTGAGCGACGAGGCCTGCGCTGGCTATGACAGCAACGCCAAGGTCAATCCGCCGCTGCGCAGCGCCGAGCACGTGCGCGCGGTGCGCGAGGCGCTGGCCGACGGGACGGTCGACGCGATCGCCACCGATCACGCGCCGCACGCCGTGGTCGACAAGGAGGTCGAGTTCGGCCGCGCCGCCTACGGCATCTCCGGCCTCGAGACCTGCTTGCCGCTGGCGCTCGAGCTCTGGCGCGACAGGGTGGTGCCGCTGTCACGCCTGGTGGCGCTGCTGACCTACCTCCCGGCGCGGCTGCTGGGCCTGCCGGCGGGCACGTTGACCCTCGGTGCGGCGGCTGATGTGACGGTCGTCGATCCCGAGCTGTGCTGGACGGTGGATCCGGCGCGCTTCGTCTCGCGCGGCCACAACACGCCCTTCGCCGGACGGGCGATGCGGGGCGCCGCACGCTACACGATCGTGGGCGGCGAGGTGGTCTTCGCTCGTGGCTGAGGTTAGGACGCGGTCGGCGCTTGCGGGCGCGGATGACGCCTGGGTGGCCACAGCGGTGGGCGAGTTGGTCGACCGCTTGGCGAGCGACTACGCGACACGGCCGTGCGTGGGTGAGGCCGAGCGCGCGCGGGGCGAGTACGATCGCTGGCGCGGCCGGGTGTTCGAGGACGACGAGCTCTACCCGACGCACATCGCGACCTTCCTCGAGTGGTTCGTGATCGAACGGGTGACGAGCGACGGGCTGGCGCCGGTGGTCACGGCCGTGCTCGGCGGGGAGCTCGAGCCGGCGGTCGCGCGGTTGGCACGCGCGCTGGCATGCAGCTACCGCAGCCTGTTCGAGGTGCGGGAGTTGCGCGACGGAGCGCTGTGGCTGACCGATCTGATCGGTGGCGGGGCTTGGCAGTGCGGCGGCGATGGCCCGCTGCCGCTGGTGTCCCCGGGCGATCTGATGGAGGCGCGGTTGGTGCCGTGGTGCGGAGGGGTGGCGCTGGGCCCCGTGGCCTTGTTCCATCCGCCGGGCGCGCGGGCGGCCATTCACGCGTTGCTCACGCGTTGGCGGGCCGCGGGGCGACTGAGCGCGCAGGACCTCGGCCCCCTGGCGGAGATGTGCCTGCGCTGGGAGCGCGTGCGCCACATCGCCGTCGAGCGCATCTATAGTGACTGAGTGGCGGGCCTCGGAGGCGGCGCGGCGAGGGCGCGGGTAGGAGGTAGCGTTGGAGCGAACGTCAGCCGGGTGGCCCGACCTCCAGCAGCGGCGCGTGCTGTTGGCAGTTTGTGGCGGCGTGGCGGCCTACAAGGCGGCGGAGTTCTGTCGCCTCTTGGTGCGCTGCGGCGCCCAGGTGCAGGTGGCGATGACCGCGGCCGCGCAGCACTTCGTCGGCTCGGCGACCTTCGCCGCGCTCAGCGGGCGCGCGGTGGCGACGGAGCTCTTCGACCCCGTGCAGGAGGCGCAGATCGGTCACATTCGGCTGGCTGACGCGGCGGAGCTGCTGGTGGTCGCGCCGGCCACGGCCGATGTGTTGGCCAAGCTCGCGCTGGGGCTGGCCGGCGACGTGGTGACCACGGCCTATCTCGCCTTCGATGGCCCCGTGCTGCTGGCGCCGGCGATGAACGTCAAGATGTGGGGCCACCCCGCGACGCAGCAAGCGATGCAGCGGCTGCGCGAGCGTGGGCACCGGGTGGTCGGGCCGGAGAGCGGCGAGCTGGCCTGCGGTCACGTGGGCGCTGGACGGATGAGCGAGCCCGAGACGCTGCTGGACGCGGTCTGAGCACTGCTTGGCGCCGCAGTCGTTGGCGGGGCGTCGCGTCCTCGTCTCGGCTGGGCCGACGCGCGAGGCGCTCGACCCGGTGCGTTACCTGACCAACCGCTCCTCGGGAAAGATGGGCTACGCCCTGGCGGCGGAGGCCGCGGCGCGCGGTGCCACGGTAACGCTGGTCTCCGGGCCGACCGCGCTGACGACGCCGCTGGGCGTGCAGCGCCTCGACGTGACCAGCGCCGCGGAGCTGGCGCAGGCGGTGCTCGAGCTGGCGCCGCAGCAGGACGCGGTGGTGATGACGGCGGCGGTGGCGGACTTCCGACCGGTGAACGTCGCCACGCACAAGCTCGGCAAGGAGCAGCTCGGCGAGCAGCCGACGCTGACCCTGACGCGCACCGTCGACGTGCTGGCCGCGCTCGGTGCCGCGCGCGGCGCCGGGCGATCGCTGCCGCAGCCGCTGTTGATCGGCTTCGCCGCCGAGACCGGGATCGACGAGGCGCGGGTGCTGGGCAAGCTGGCGGCCAAGCAGTGCGATCTGCTGGTGGTCAATGACGTCAGCCGCACCGATGCAGGCTTCGACGCCGACGACAACCGCGTCGTGATCTACGACGCCGCGGGGGCTCGGCAAGCGCTGCCGCTGCTGCCCAAGCGCGAGGTCGCCGGGCGGGTGCTCGAGCGCCTGGTCGAGCTGTTGGCGGCGAGGTGCAGCGCGGTGCCCGCCGATGGCTGACGCGGAGCTGCACCAGGAGCTCGCGCGGCTCGTCGGCGCGCTGGCCGAACACGCGCGCGCGGAGGTGTTGCGCGGTGAGCAGTGGGCCGTGGCCGGCGCCGTGACGGGTCGCGGCCCAGCGCTGCGCGCGGGCACACGGGGGCCTGCGGCGCGCGGAGGCGCTGGGCCTTCGGGCGCGGCCGCCCGCCCGCCCTCGGCCGACGCGTCACCGGCCAGGGCGGCCGACGGTGCCCCCCGTGCCGACGCCGCGCCGACGGCCCGGCCCGAGCGCGGGGTCTCGCAGGCCGCGCTGCTGGCCGTGCGTGAGGCGCTCGGCGACTGCCAGCGCTGCGGCCTGCATGCGGAGCGCAAACAGATCGTCTTCGGCGTCGGGAGCGCGCAGGCGGAGCTGATGTTCGTCGGCGAGGCGCCCGGGCGAGACGAGGACCTGCAAGGCGAGCCCTTCGTCGGCAAGGCCGGCCAGCTGCTGACCCGGATGATCGAGGCGATGGGGTTGCGCCGCGACGAGGTCTACATCTGCAACATCATCAAGTGCCGTCCGCCCAACAACCGCGATCCCGAGCCGGACGAGGTGGCGAGCTGCGAGCCCTTTCTTCGCCAGCAGATCGAGGCGATCGCGCCGCGCTTGATCGTCGCGCTCGGCAACTTCGCGGCGCGCACCCTGCTGCGCTCGGAGCTCGGCATCACGCGGCTGCGCGGCGCCTTCCACCGCTACCAGGGTATCCCGCTGATGCCGACCTTCCATCCGGCCTACCTGCTGCGCAACCCCGAGGCCAAGCGGCCGGCCTGGAGCGACCTGCAGGCGGTGATGGCCGAGATGGATCGGTTGGGGCTGCCGCGGCGCCGCGAAGGCGTTGACCCCGTCTGAGGAGTCGACTCCGTCTGAGGAGGCTCGCGCGCAGGCCGCGCGGGCTAGGATGACGGCGCGTCGGCCTCGCTGAAGACCTGCGCCGTGAAGCTCTCGATCGTCGTCTGCGGCTGGCGCCAGGCCTCGGCCGGCAGCCCGGCCTTGCGGCAGGTGGAGGCCAGGAAGGTCTCGCGATCCCAGCCCTGCGCGGTCGCGACCTGCGGCAGCAGCACGCCGCGCCAGGCGCCGCGCGTGATCTGCAGCCCGTGCAGGCCCACGCGCACCTGCTCGGCGGTCGTCGGCTGCGGCGGCGAGAGCACCGAGATCTCGATGCTCAGCAGCGGCAGCTCGTCGCTGGTGACGGGCGCGAAGCGCGGGTCGCGTGTCGCCGCGGCGATCGCCATCTGCGCCACATTGTCGACCAACGCCTGCCGCGCCTCGAAGGTGCCGATGCAGCCGCGCAGCTGATGCTCCGGCCCCTGCCGATGCAGACTGACGAAGCACCCCGCCGGTTGCAGTAGCAGCGGGTCGCCGAGGTCGAGGGCGAGGCGCGCGCCGTCGACGACAAACTGCTCGAGCGTGCGCCGCGCCAGGCGCAACAGCTGGTGTTGTTGCTGGCGATCGAGCGGTTGCATCGTTGATAGGGGATCCTGGGTCGATGCGCCGAGCGCAGGGCGCGTATCCCACAGGCCTGGAAGGCTGTAAAGGCGCGCTGGGCGCTGCACGCGCTGGACGCTGCTCGGGCGCGAGCCGCCTGAGTCGTTCGCGAAACAGTGTGGCATGCGCCGCACGGTCGAGGCCTCCGGGAGCCGCGGCCTGCGGCGCCGAACCGTGTGCTTGCGATCGCTTAGGCGGCCGCATGGCCGGCGGCTCGCTTCGTGCAGTGCGTGCCCCCAGCGGTGGTTGGCGGCACGCCGCGTGACGAGCTCTGGCATCCTCCGCTCTGCGCCGCACGCGAACGAGGTGAGACGATGATGGTGGGAAGAGCCTGCGCCTTGAGTGCGCGTGATGGGAGTCGCCTGGGCGGCGAGCCTCGCTTCGTCGATCTGCTGGCGCCGCTGCGGCGGGTCGCACGACGGGCCGTCCGCCGGCGCCAGGTGGCCCGCGCCTACGACATGGCGAAGGAGATCGCGCCCGACTTGATCCCCGAGGCGCAGTTGCTCGATGTGGGCTGTGGCAGCGGCTTCATCGCGCACCACCTGGTGGCGCTCCGTGGCGCCCGGGTGGTGGGCGTGGATGTCGCGCGGACGACCGAGGCTGCGATCCCCTACACGCGCTACGAGGGCCGTTACCTGCCCTTCGACGATGCGACCTTCGACGCGGTGCTGCTGTGCTATGTGCTGCACCACAGCGCCGATCCGACGCTGCTGGTGCGCGAGGTGCGGCGCGTCCTGCGCCCCGGCGGGCGCTTGGTGGTCTATGAGGATTTGCCGATCACCCCCTTCGACCGCTTTCTCTGCTGGCGTCACGAGGCGGCCTGGCGCGCGCGTACGGGTCCCTGCACCTTCCTCGACGAGGCCGGATGGCGCGCGGTGTTCAGCGCCGCGGGGCTCAGCGTCCACGCCGTGCGGCGGCTCTCGCGCTGGCGCAACGCCGGCAATCCGGTGGCGCGCGTGCGCTTCGTGCTCGAGGCCGAGGGGTCGCTGCCCTGACGCGTCGGCGACGCCGCAAGGCGGCCGGCAGCCCCGTGTTTACCCCCGTGTCCGGCGCGCGCGCCGCGGCCAGCAGCGGTTGTTCTGGCCCAAGTCGTGGTGTCGGCTAGAATGGTCGCCGGCGGGGGCGGCGCGATGGCGATCGGAACTGTGCTCGGCGTCGGTGAGGCTCGGCTCGAGCAACTGCTGTTGTTGGAGCGCTACCCGGAGGCCGAGAGCAACGTCGACCTGCTCGGCTTCAGCCTGCAGGGGGCTGGAACCGCGGCGACCGCGCTGGCCGTGCTCGCCAAGCTGGGGGTGCCGACGCGCTTCGTCGGCAAGGTCGCCGACGATTACTTCGGTCGCTTCGTGCGGACGGGCCTGGGGGCGCTCGGGGTCGATACGCGAGCTCTGATCGCGCAGCCCGGGGGCGTGACGCCCAGTCACGTCGTCTTGGTCGCGGCGGGTCGCGCGCGTCATACCGTGCTGCGGGCGCAGGGCACCGTCGCCGCGCTCGAGCTGGACGAGCTGCCGGCGGAACTCCTCGCCGGGGCGGGGTTGCTGGTCGTCGACGGCGCGCAGCCGGCGGTCGCCCTGGCGCTCGTGGCACGCGCGAGAGCGGCCGGCGTGCCGGTGGTCTTCGATGCCAGCGGCCCGAGTGCGGCGGTCGCCGAGTTGACGGCCAGCGCCGACGTGGTGATCGCGACCGAGCGCTACCTGGTGCAGGTGGCGCCGCGCGGTGAGCTCGAGGCGAGCATGCAAGCCGTGCTCGAGCTGGGGCCGCGGACGGTGATCGTGACGATGGGGCGCGAGGGCAGCGTCGGCCTGCAAGGCGAGAAGCTCGTGCGGCAGCCGCCCCTGCTGATCGAGGTCGCCGACACGACCGGTGCGGGTGACGTCTTTCTTGGCGGCTACTGCTACGGTCTGCTACAGGATCTCCCGCTCGAGCGCTGCATGCAGCTGGCGAGCGCTGCGGCGGGGCTGAGCTGCCGCTCCCTCGGGCCGCGCTCGGGACTGCCGAGTCTGGCCGAATTGCAGGCCGCCTTGTAGCGACGGGTCCCCCAGCGCGCGATGCAGCACGACCCACACGAGAAGCTCGAGCACAGCCCTCAGGGCTGGCCTTGCATGGCCGCCGGCGTGGCCGCAGGGCTCGCCGCGGTGCTCGTCGTCGCGCCCTGCGAGGCGTGGATCGCGGCCCGCGGCAGTGGCCGGCTCGGCGCCGCGCTGCTGTTGGCGCTGGGGCTCTACCTGCCGCTGGGCGCGGGGCTCGGTGCCGGTCTGGGCGCGATTGCGGCGGGCTGGGCCGGCTCGCCCTTGGGATCGTGGCGGCGTTGGTTCGGCCTGCTGCGTCAGCACGCCGAGCGGGATCGCCAGGTGGCGGCGGCCGCGCTCGCCGCCGCGGTCTGCCTGGCGCTCGAGGCCGTCGTCGTCAACGCCTTTGCCCAGGGCCCCGCGGCGGGGATGGCCAACGCGCGGCTGGCCGCGCTTTCGACGGGCCTGGTCGCGGCCGGTGGGTTCGCGCTGCTGGGCGCCTGCGTCTTCGTACCGCTCTGGCGGCTGCTGCTGCCCGTGGTGCGCTGGGCGCCGCGGAGCGCGCAGCTTCCGGCCACGCTGAGCACGCTGGGCCTGTTGCTGTTGGCCGTGGCCGCCGCCGGCATGCTGATCCTGGCCCGCCTCGATTGGCGCATGCTGCGGGTCGCGCCCTGGCTGGTCCTCGGTGCGCTGGTGGTGGCGACCGCCATCGGTCTCTCGGTGGCGTTGGCCAGGCCGCGTCGCTGGCCGCTGCCCCGGCGCTGGGGACTGCCGCTGCTGCTGCCGCTGCTGCTGCTGCCGACGGTCTTCGTTCCGTGGCTCGGCGAGCGCGAGGCGGTCGTGGCGCAGCTGCAGTCGAAGGGGGCGCTGCTGCCGGCGGTGATCGCGGCCGCGCGGGCGCTGCGAGATCGCGATCGCGATGGCTACGCGGCCTGGTTGGGGGGCGGCGACTGTAACGACCACGACCCGCGCGTGCACCCGGGCGCGCGCGATTGGCCCGGCAACGGGATCGATGAGAACTGCGTCGGCGGCGATGCGCGTGCGCGGGTCGCGGGCGGCCCGGCGCCGGCCGAGCCGCGCACCCGCGGTGCAACCACGGCGCTGGTGCGCAACCTGCTCGTGATCTGCATCGACACGCTGCGGGCCGACGTGCTGGGCGTGGGGGGGCACCCGGGCGGTCTGACGCCGACCCTCGATCGCTGGGCGCGTCGCGGCGCCTACTTCGCGCGCACCTATGCGCAGGGGCCGAATACGCCGCAGTCCTTTCCCTCGATCTTCACCTCGCAGTACCCGTCGCGCGTCCCGCTGGTCGACGCCTTCACCGGCTATCCGCAGCTCAAGCCCGAGGCGCTCTCGGTCTTCGAGGTCCTGCAGCGCGCAGGGCTGCGCACCGAGGCCGTCAGCTCGCACTTCTACTTCGACGAGAAGCGCGGCATTCGGCAGGGCGTCCAGCACTGGGACAACACCGACGCGACGAGCCTGCGCGATAGCAACAAGGACATCTCAGCGCCGCGCATCGTGCCGCGGGCGATCGCTCGGCTGCGAGCGCTGGAGGCTGCGGGCGCGCCCTTCGTGCTCTTCGTCCACCTCTTCGAGCCGCACAGCACCTACGTGGAGCACGCCGAGTTTCGCTATCGTCAACGCGGCGTGGCCGGCCTGCGCGAAAAGTACGAGCGCGAGGTCGCCTTCGTCGATGCCTGGGCCGGCCGGCTGCTCGCCGCCTTCGAGGCCAGCAAGCTGCCGCGCGACACCGCGCTGGTGATCTTCTCCGACCACGGCGAGGCCTTCGGCGAGCACAAGTTCTATTTCCACGGGCAGGCGCTCTATGACGAGGTGCTGCATGTCCCGCTGCTGGTCGTGGCGCCGGGGCTCGCGCCGGCGGTGGTGACCCGTCCGGTGGCCTTGCTCGACGTCGCGCCCACGCTGGTCGACCTGGTAGGGCTCGCGCCGCCGCCCGAGTTCCAGGGGCGCTCGCTGCGGCGGCTGGCGCGCGGCCAACCCGAGCCCGCGCTCGAGCAACGACCGATCGGGGCCGTGCTGCTCCCCTATCCGGCCTGGCCGAAGGGCCAACAGGCGCTGCGGGTGGATCACTACAAGGCGCTGCTGCGGCTCGAGGAGAACCGCTTCGAGTTCTACGACCTGGCTCGGGATCCGCGCGAGCAGCGCGACCTGGCGCTGAGCGACGAGGGGCTCGCCAGCCGCCTCAAACAGCAACTGGTCCAGTTCGCCGAGACGGAGCTGCAGTAGGCTGGAACGCTCCCGGCGGTGCGCCGCGACAGCCACAGTCGAGCGATTTGTTTGGTCGCGAGCCCTAACGCGGCTCGCGCAGCTGCTCGCGCAGCGCCAGGTGCTCCTCGCTGACGGCGAAGGCGAGGATCTGACGCAGGCGTGGTCCCGTGAGCTCGCTGAGCTGTTCGGGTTGGGGCACGCTCAGCGCTGCCGGACCGCTCTCTTCGGCGATCAGGGCCCGCAGCGCGGCGACGATGTCGTCACATAACGCCAGCGCGACGCGATCCTCGCTGTGCTCCATCCAGAGCAACCAGCGCTGCGGGTCCAGCGGCTGCGCGCCGAGCTCCTGGGCACAGCGCGCCAGGTGCGCGAGACCGGCGCTGCCCAGCGCCTTGGCCAAGGGCTGGCGCCGCTCGGCGATGCCGTCGGTGGCATGGGGCAGCACGAAGGACCCCGAGACCAGCGAGAAGAGCGCGACGATATCGCGCTGAAACTCGGTTGGATCGCGACGGAAGGCGACGGTGTGCTGCAGGCGCGCGCGTGCCGCCAGCTTGCGCGGCGCGGAAGCGCAGCTCGGGCGGACGGGTCAGCCGTTCTGCGGCGTCACCGATCGCCAGCAGCGGCGTGCGCGCGTCGAGCAAACGCAGACGGTCGCTCTCGTCGGCGACGACGTAGGCGTCGAGCGCCGTACCCAGGGACTGCGCCAGCTCGGTCACGAGCTGCATCAGCTCGGGCTGGCGTCGGCCGTGCAAACGGCGGGCGTGGCTCGGTCGCGCGGCCGGCGCGAGGATCTTTCGCCACGCGGGGATCGTGGCCAGCCACAGCGCGCGTAGAGCGCCACGGTACTGCGGCGTCAGCAGCGCGTGCTCCAGCTCATGCGCGGTCAGCGCGCGCCGGGGTGGCCCAAGGGCAGGCCGGCCGCGCGTGCCGATGGCCCCTGGTCGGCCGGGCTGAGGTTGAGCGCGTAGAGCACCGCGCGCACGACGTCGGCCGCGCCGTGCTGCGCCTGGCGCTCGAAGACGTGCAGCAGCGCGCGGTAGGACTCGGCGCGGAAGGGGTCGCGCTCGATGCGCGAGCGGTGCAGGCTCAGGGTCGATTCGAGATGGGCCGCCAGTGCGGGTGTGTCACCCTGGCGCACGAGCAACGCGGTCAGGCCCGCGGTGGCGTCCAGGTCCCCCGGGTCGAGCGCCAGCACGCGGCGGCAGGCGCCGATCGCGCGCTCGGTGTCGCCGAAGCCGACGGCGTAGATGTGAGCCAGGTGCAGCTGATGGCCCTTGGCGCGCTCACGATCCGGTTCGCGGGCCGCGAGCTGCTCGGTCACCGCCGCGGCCTCGGCCCAGTCGCCCGTCTGCGTCAACAGTGCGCCGAGCCGGGTCAGGGCGGTGGTGTTGGCCGGATCGAGCTGCGTGACCTGACGATAGGCGGCGATCGCGCGCTCCGGATCGCCCAGCTCCCGGTGGGCCACGGTGGCGATCTCGAGCAGCAGCTCTTGCGTCAGCGCGCCGTCGCTGGCGCGCTCGATCAGCGCTTCATCGACGGCGACCAGCGCCGGCCAATCTTCGACGCGGAGACAGAGCTGGCGCAGCGCCTGGCGCAGCACGACGCTCTCGGGGTCGACCGTCAGAGCGCGCTGCAGCGTGGCCCGCGCGCCTGCCAGATCGTGCAGCTGATCGCTCTGCAGCGTGGCCATCTCGACCAGCAGCTCGCGGCGCGCGCGGGGCGCGCCGGTGGCCTGGAGCTGCTGTTCGAGCAGTTCCAGCACCTCGCGGAGTCGGTGGTCCGCGCGCAGCAAGCGCCGCAGTGCGTGGGCGGCGAAACGGTGCTGGGGGTCGAGCGACAGCGCTCGGCGGAACTGCTGCTGGGCGCGGCCGCGTTCGCCGGGCAACCGTTGCCACATCCGGCCGGCCTGGTAGTGACAGCGTGCGCGTCCGGCGGGGTCCTGGGTGGCCTCGGCCTGGAGATCGAGTGAGCGGGCACACTCGCGCAGATCGCGCAGCCGGCGCGCCGCGCGGTGCCAACCGAGCAGCGCGGGCAGGTAGTCGGGCAGCGCCTCGACCGCCAGCTGGTAGGTCTCGCGGCAGCGCGCCAGCTCGCCGCTGCGGCCGTAGATCGCTGCGATCTGCGCCAGCAGCGTGGCCTGCTCGGCCGCCGTCGTGGCGAGCTCGAGCTTGCGCGACAGGGCCTGGAGCAGGCGCTCGGGGTGGCGCGTTTCGCGCGCGAAGCGCTCGAGGAGGTCGAGCGCCTCGGGCTGCGTCGGATCGAGGTCGAGCACCTCGACGGCGCTCTGGGCCGCGCCGGCCAGATCGCCGAGCCGATCGTGTCGCAGCACGCCGCCAATCAAGGCGCAGGCAGCGCGGTAGCCTGCGGGTGCTGCGGGCGTGCTGCTCAGCTCGATGGTCGCCACCAGATCGGCCCAACGATCGAGGCGTGGCAGCAGCGCCTCGACTTGCTGCAGCACGATCGGGTCGCGGGGCGAGAAGGCGAGGATCCGCTCGTAGGTCTCGGCGGCGCGGTGGAGAAAGTGCGGCGCGCCGGCCAAGACGAACGCCAGTCGGTGCAGCGCCCAGAGCCGCTCGTGGAGGCTGGTGGCTTGCTCCTGGTATTGCTGGTAGAGGCCGATCAGCCCGGTGCGGTCCTGGCGGAGGCCGTAGGCGACGACGAGCCGCCAGAGCGCCTCGTCGTCGCCCGCGCCTACCGCACGCCGCAGGTGCTCGAGCGCCGTGCTGGGCTGGTCGAGCCGCTGGAGCAGCACCGCGAGCTGGCGCTCGTGGACGCCGAGGGCCTGCTCCGTCGCCGGCGGCGGCTGCTTGAGCCAGAGGGCGGCCAACTGCCGATCGTCCCCCAGCCGCTGAAAGAGGCGCAGGAGCTGATCGGTGGCGGGGCGCGGATCGTCGGCGAGCGAGAGCGCCTCCTTGAAGGCCGCCACCGCCTCGGCCCCGCGGTCGAGCTTATCGGCGAGCAGGCGTCCGACCTTCAGCAAGAGCCAGTGCCGCAGCTCGCGATCCCGTGTCACCTCGAGCTGCCGACGATGCAGCGCCAAGAGCTGCTCGGCCGCGCCGTTGCGCTGCAGTAGGCGGCCGGCGCCGGCCAGCGCGGGCGGGTGCGAGGGATCGAGCACCAGCACCTCGCGATACGTGGCGAGCGCCGCTTGCTCGTCGTTGAGCCGCTGCTCCTCGACCTCGGCCACCTCGGTCAGCAGGCCAATCTGTCGCCAGCGGTCGCCAGTCTGCTCGGCCTCTCCGCGCAGGGTGGCCACCAGATCGAGCCAGCGGCTGCCGAGCGCGTAAACGCGGCGCACGGCCTGCAACGCCGGGCTGTGCCCGGGGTCGAGCACCAGCAGGCGTTCGTAGGCGCTGAGCGCGGCGGCGGGCTCGCCGAGGGTGTTCTCCCAGGTGTCGGCGATGCGCCGCAACAGCAGCAACTTCTCCTCGCGGTCGGTGCTGGTGGCGATCTGCTGCTCGTAGGCCCCGATCAGGTCCTCTCGGCGTCCCAGCAGGGCCCACACCCGGCTGAGGCCGCGCATCGCCGGTCGGTGCTGGGCGCCGAGCTCGAGCGCGCGCCCGTAGGCCTGCGCAGCGCCCGGCAGGTCGTGCAATCGATGCTCCAGCAGGTCACCGATGCGATAGACGATCTCGGCTTGCCGCGCGGGATCCTGCGTCAGCTCGAACTCTGCGGTGAGCAGCGCCACGAGGTCTTGATGGCGCCCCTGTTGGGCGAAGAGGCGACCGAGTAGCGTGCAGGCGCTCGGGTCATGCAGCGTGGCTGCGCCCAAGCCCTGCAGGATGGCAAGCGCCCCATCGACGTCCTGCAGCTGATCGGCACGCAGCCGAGCCAGGCGAGTGCCGAGCTCGGCCGCCGTCGTGGGCTCCAGCGGCAGCAACAGCGCGCGCTCGAGCGCGGCGGCTGCTTCGGTCCAGCGCTGCTGCAGCGTGTGGTGCTCGGCCAGCGCGATCAGCGCCCCGGGCGCTGCCGGCGCGATCGCGACGGTCAGCTCGAGGCAGCGCAGCGCCAGCGCCTCGTCGTTGAGCTGTTCCTGCGCCAGCAGCGCGGCCTCCTGCAGCAGGCTCGCCGCCGCGGCCGCCGGCTGGGTCTCCGCCGCTTCGAGGCTCAGCTCGACGACCCGTCGCCAGTCGTGCGCGCGATGCGCCAGGCGGAGCAGTCCGCGCAACGGGCCGGGGTTGGCGGGATCGAGCTCGTGGGCACGCCGGTAGAGCAGCGCCGCCTGTTGGGCGTCGCCGAGCCCGTCCTCGTAGAGCCGGCCGAGCTCCGCCAGCAGCACGGCCTGGCGCGGTCCTCCGTGGCCCAAGGAGCCCTCACGCGCCAGCAGCGCGCCCAGCTCCGTGCTCTGCTGGCGCCGGAGCAGCCCCTCGGTCAGCAGCGTCAGGGCCAACGGTGCCTCGTTGGTCAGCGCGAGAATCGCCAGCAGGTCGTCGACGGCGCCCTCCGCTTCGTCGAGCTGCCGCAGGCGCAGCAGGGCGCGCTCGAAGCGCACAGCGATGCGGGTGCTATCGTCGGTCGCCAGCGCCAGCTCGGCCTGCAGCGCGACGGCGGCAGCGATGTGCTCGCCGCAGGTCTGCAACAGCCGACTGAGCGCACGCGCATTGATCGGCAAGCCGGGGAAGCGCTCGTGGCTGCGACGGTAGTAGCGCAGCGCGCTCTCGGGCGAGCCGAGCTGCGCCTCGTGGAGGCGGCCGATCTCGTGCCACAGCAGCGCCGCCCGCCGCGGCGAGGCCGCCGCGCTCGCCTCCTGGCGCAGGCGCTCGATGCGCTGCTCCCAGGGCCGCCGCTCCGTGGGGCTGAGCCGGCTGGCCGGCGATCCGGGGCTCGGCGCCTCGGGCAAGAGCTGGGTGTCGACGCTGTCGATCCCCGCGGTGGCGCCCACCTGCGTCGCCTCGGGCGCGAGGCTCGGCGCGGACGGGGCCGGGGTCGCTGCCGAGCGCCGAGCTTGGGGTTGGACGGGCCACTCATGCGCTTACGTCCCCACGGCGGCGATGCCGCACTTGCGGCGTAGCTGGCCGTACTCCTCACTGCTGATGAACTGCAGCAGCGGGACCAAGAGCGGTGGATCGGTCGCCGTCGCGCGCAGCGCCTTCAGCGCCACGGCCGGATCGCCCGCCAGCAGCAGTCCGGCGCGATCGGCGGCCGTGGCCTGCGCACGGGCGAAGGCTGCCACCTCTTCCGCTGTCAGGTGGGCGAAGAGCACGGGCAGCAGTTGTCCCAGCCCGCGGCGCGCCTCTTTGCCCAGCAGCTTGGCGAAGCGTCCCGCCGGGGCCGCCGTGGCGGCGTGGGCCTGCTCCAGCAAGGCCGGTGGACAGTGGGCCGCGGGTAGCGCGGCGGCGGCGAGGTCGGCGAGCAGCCGCGCCAGGGTCGATCCCTCTGGCTCGGTGATCAGCAGACCGTGCTCGGCGAGCCGAAACAACGCCTGACCGATGCGGAAGCGCTGGTGCGGCTCCAGACCGCCGCTGACGACCTGGCTGCCGATCACCAGCGCAGGCCGCTCGAAATGATGGGCCGTGACACGATCTGGATCGCGCGATGTGATCCAGATCTCGAAGGTGGGTGAGCCGACCAGCGGCGCCAAGGCGAACAAGGCCTGGGCAAAGGGATGGATCGAGTCGAGCCGCTGGCGTCGGTTCAGCCCGTGGTCCTGCGGCCGTTCGGCACTAAGCACGGCCAACGCCGGCGCGGTGCGCTGCAGGAAGTCGCGGAGCAGCCCCTTGGCCGCCTCGGGCAGCAGCAGTCGCAGATAGTCCTCGGCCGCGAGCTCGGTGGCGCTGGGCAGGTTGCAGTGGCGGAGATGGCGTTCGATGAAGGCCACCTCCTCGAGGTCGAGCGTCGTCAGCTCGCCGAGCGCAACACAGGTGCAATAGGCGGCATCGAAGCGGTGTTGGCGGCGCAGCAGCGCCGTCAGCTGCCGATGGAGCGGCACGCTGCGCGGTTGCCGCAGCAGGGCCGCGCGATGGTGGGCCACCGCCGCCCGTAGCTGCTGGTAGAGCGCGGTGTGGTTGCCGGTCGTCTGGTGAATCGAGGCGATGGACTCGTTGGCTTCGGCGTCGAGCGGGTCCAGCGCCAGGACCCGCTCCCAGGCGAGCACCGCCGCCTGGAGATCGCCGATTTGGCGCGCCGTCAGCAGGGCCAGCTGACGCCGCGCTTCGATCCGCTCGGCCGGATCCTCGGTGGCGGCGGCCAGCCGGTCGAGCGCGTCGTGCTCGGCGTCAGCGTCCTGCGCGGCGCGGGCCGCACGCGCGAGCTGGCGCAGCAGGCCCGCGTCGGCCGAGAGGTCATGCGGGGGGAGCCGCCGCAGCGCCGCCAGGGCCGCCAGCGCGTCGCCGAGGCTGAGGTGGAGCTCGCCGAGGCGGCGCAGCACCTGACTGCGCGTGGCGTCGTCGGCTGCCAAGGGCTCGGCCCGCCCGTAGACCTCGACGGCCCGGCGCCACTCGCGCCGCTGGTAGTAGATCTCGCCGCGGGTCAGCAGGGCATAGAGGTTGTTCGGCTCGATCTCGTTGACGCGCCGCAGACAGGCCTCGGCTTGTTGCGGCTCGCCCAGCTGCTCGAGCTGGATCCGGCCGAGCTCGGTCAACAGCCGCGCGGCTGTCAGGTCGCTGGCCGTCAGCGAGATCTGGGTGCGGATCAGGTCGGCGAGCTCGTCCCACTGGGCGCGGTCGCGCAGCAACGCCGCGAGCTGCGCGAAGGCCTGTGGGTGGCTCGGCTGGAGGTGCAGCGCCCGTTCGTAGCGCCGAGCGGCCCCGTCGAGGTCGCCCAGCTGCTGCTGGGCCGTTTGCGCCGCGCGCACCCAGGCGTCGGCGGCCAGCTGGGGTGCTTCGCAGCAGGCGGCTTCGTCCTCGTAGGCCGCGATGAGCTCGGCCCAGCGTTCCTCTGCGCCCAACAGCTCTTGGAGGCCCAGGAGCGCGTTGAGGTGACCGGGCGCCTGTTCCAGCGCCGAGCGATAGGCCTGCTCGGCCGCTGCGGGCTGGCCCGCGGCGAGCAGGGTATCGCCCAGCTCCGTCAGCAGGCAGGCGGCGTCGCCGGCGTCGTCGGCCAGCTCGGCCTCGCGCTGCAGCAGGCGCAGCAGCCCGGCGGCGGGCTTGTCGCTGGGCGCCGCTCGGAGCTGCCGCTCGGCCAGCCGTCGGGCGAAGGGTCGTTCGCCGGCCCCAACGCTGTCCCACAGCTCAGGGCTGGGTCCCGCGGCGCCGCTGCCCTGACCGGTGACGGCGGCCTCGAGCTGGAGCTCGCTGCGGTCGGGTCCCAGCCCCGTTTGTTCGACGATCCGTTGCAGCACGGCGTCGGCGCCCACGGGGGTGCCGAGCCGTCGCTGCGCCTGCAGCAGTGTCCACAGCAGCCAGGGGGGCGGGTCTGCCGCCGCCGCGCGCTCGTAGAGCTGCGTCGCGAGAGCAGGGTCCTTGCCGGCGCGGTCGACCACCCACGCCAGGTGCTCGGTGAGCTGGCGTCGCAGCTCGGTGTCGGTGTGGCGCTCGATCGCGGCGGCCAGCGGCGCCAGGACCGGCGTGGTCGGTGGCGCCACCTCGAACAGGCGGAGAAGCAGGAGCTGCGCCGGCAGGTAGTCGGCGCAGACCCGCAGCGCGCGCCAGCAGTCGGCGCCGGCGCCGACGTGGTCGCCGAGCCGCTCCCAGCGCAGCTGGGCGATACGGCAGAGGGTCGCCGCCTGGGCGCTGGGCTGGCTCGCGCTCTCGACGACCAGCTCCAGCAGCTCGGCGACCTCGCTCCAACGGCGCTGGGCCGTCAGCAGGCGCTGCAGCGCGGCGAGGGCGGGCGGGTGGCCCGGCTGGCGCCGCAGCAGCTCGCGGTAGGTGGCGGTGGCCTGTTCCGTATCGTCGAGTCGGTGCTCCTGGGTGTCGGCGATGGCGTGCAGCAGGGTGACGATCTGGGCCTCGTCCGTGCTGACCTGGAGCTCGGCGCGATGCATGGCGATCAGCTCGCGCCACTGGCCATGTCGCGAGTAGAGCCGCCCGAGCGCGCGCAAGGCCGGCAGGTATGCGGGGTCCTGCGCGAGCGCCGCGCGATAGGCGGCCACGGCCTGATCGGGGTCGTGCAGCCGGTCCTCCCAGAGGGCCCCCGCGCGGTGCGAAAGGTCGGCGCGTCGCGAGCGGTCCTGCGTCAGCGCGATCTCGCGCTGCGTGAGATCGACCAGCTCGCGCCAGCGTGGCGTCTCCGCGGCGAGCCGCGCGGCCGTGCGCAGCAGGCGCAGGTCGCGTGGGCTGTGCTCGAGCAGGCGAACGTAATAGACCAGGGCACGCTCGGGGTCGCACACCTGGTAGCAGAGCAGCTCGGCGACGCGCTCGAGCAGGTAGCGGAGGTGCTCGGGCTCGTGCTCGTGGCCGAGCTGTCGTTCGTAGAGCGCGACGAGCTCGCTCCAGCGCTCGGCCCGCACCAGCAGCCGCTCGGTGGCCAGCAGCGCCGGTCGGAAACGTCCGGCCGCCTCCAGCGCCTCGAGATAGGTCGCGATCGCCTCGGGCCAGGCGGTCGTGCCGCTCCAACAAGCTGGCGATACGGTAGAGGCGCAGGGCGCGTTGGCGCGCCTCGGTGGTCACGTCCAGGTCGGCGCGCTGAATCTGCAGCAAGCCGTCGAGGTCACCGCTGGCCTCGAGCAACACCGAGAGGCTCTCCAACGCTGGTTGGTAGGACGGCGCGTGGGACAGGCAGCTGCGGTACCAGGCGCTGGCGCTGGTCGGGTCCTGGAGCTGGACGCGACAGAGGTCACCGAGATCGCAGGCCCGTGCGGCGCGCTCCGACGAAGAGGGCTCCATCTCGAGCAGCTGCGCGCCGACCTGCAAGGCCTCGGCGTGCAGGCCGAGCGTGAGCAGCAGGTCATAGCTGTCGACGGCAATCGCGTAGTCCGGGCGCACGGCGCGCGCGCGGTGCAGCAGCTCGTTGGCCAGCTCGAGCTGCGCCAGCTGGCTGCGGCAGACGCCGGCGGCGCGGGCCAGGCGGCGGGCGCGCCACAGCGGCTCGGCTCCGGCCAACCGTGACTGCCGCTCCAAGACCTCGACCAGCTGGGCGTGATCGCCGGCGCGCTCGCACAGCAGCTCAATCCAGAGCTGGAGCGAGAAGCTGCCCGGTTCGGCGCGCTCGGCCTCGAGCAACGCCTCGACCGCGCCGGCGGGGTCATGGGACGACTGCACCAGGGCCTCGTCGACGCGCAAAGCGGTGCGCCACGGTCCCTCCGGGACCTGGCCGACCAGCCGGGCCACGGTTCGGGCGCGCCCCTCGGCGTCGCCGGTGGCCGCCTGCAGCACGTGGAGCAGCTTGAGCGTGGCGAGGTCGTCCTCGGCCAGCGTCAGCGCCTCGAGCAGCTTGTCCCGGGCCGCGCCGGTTTGCCCCAAACGCAGCCAAAGCACGCGAGCCTGTTGGCGGTACAGGGCGGCGCGGACGGTCGGGCTCTGGTCCGTGCGCATCTCCGCGTCGAGGAGCTGTAGCACCAACTGGGGGTTGTCGCGGCGCTCGTAGATCGCGCGGGCCAGCCCGAGCGTCGGACGGAAAGCCGGGTCGGCGCCGAAGGAGCGCAGCAGCAGCTGGGCGGCGCTGGCGACCTCACCGGCCGCCAGATCCATCCGGGCAAGCTCGTGGAGCAAGGCGGCCTGGCGCTGCGGCTGGTCGCCGCTGGCTGCTAGCTCGCGTTGCAGTAGCGCCTGCTCGCCGGCGTCACCGCCCCAGGCGTCGAGGTCGTAGCCGAGCGTGGCAGCGGTATCGATGGGCATGATTGGACGGGGCGCCTGGGCCCCGTGCGCGATTGTCGCCCAGCCGCTCGCGTCGAGGCAACTGCTCAATCCCGGGGGCCCGGATCGGGCGGCGCAGCAATTTCCCGACGGGCTCCTACGTCGAGGGCAAGCTGAGGTCCGCGCCGGCGCTGGCCGTGCGGGCGATCAGCCAATCGGCGACCAGCTCGAGCACCTCGATGCGACCGGCTAGCGAGTAGTACTCGGTCTCCGCGAGGGGCGGCGCTTGCTCGAGCATCGCGGCGAGGTCGTCGCGCAGGGCGTCGTCGTCGGCGGCCAAAGCGCCGTCGTAGCCGGGCGTCTCACAGCCGCATAGCGCCTCGGCCGCCATGCCTACGGGTGAGAACGACAGCCGGCCGCTCAGCAGCTCGACGCGCCACGACTGCGCATCGCTGCCCAGCGGCGCCCAGCGCCCATCCAGTTGCCGACGGGCGACCTCGCCGAAGTAGCAGCCGACCGCCAGCAGCAACTGGCGGCGCTCGTTGGGGGCGGCCTCGGCCGCGGTCGTACGCAGGAAGGCGTCGACGAGCGGCAGCGTTTCGGGCGTGCCATCGGGGGCCACGCCGAGGCGATCGGCCACGGCGCGCCGGGCCAGATCGGCCAGCGCGAGCACGTCGGCCAGCGCGAGCACCTCGGCCGAGGCCGGTGGCAGGTCGGCGGGTGGTGGTGGGGCGTTCGAGTCGAGCGGCATCCGGTGGTCCACGGGCACGCGCTTGCGGAGTTTACCGCCCGCGCGCCCGCATGCTACCGTCAGCGGCACGGCCTGACAACGATGAGCGTGACCCGCTGAGCGTGACCCGACGCCTTGGGCGTCCGGAAGCAAACCGGGGCTCGGCGCTCGGCGCGAGGTGGCGGCCATAGCGTGATGGGCGACGAGCTGATCCACCCGAGCGCAGCGACGCTCACCTATCCAGGACAGCGTGGCCAGACGCGGCGTAGCCCGTGGCACATCGGCTGTGAGTGCGGGCTTTCGTTCGTCGCCGAGGTCTATGAGGCGATCAACCTCGCCGACGGCGAGGACGTGGCCCGCACGCTGCTCACGGACGAGGTCGATCGCGCGGCCTGTCCGCACTGCGGTCGCAGTCACGTCCCCGAGCTCGCCCGCACGGTTCACGACCCGCGGCTGCCGCTCTTCGTGCTCTGGCTGCCGCCGAGCCTGCGCAGCCGCGAGCTCGAGCTACGGGCGGAGCTGCTGCTGGGCCTGGCCGCGGAGCCGTGTGCCGTTCCCGAGTACGTCAAGTCCTTCCGGCTCGTCTTCGGCGCCACGGCCCTGCACGCCTTGCTGGACGCGGGTGCAAGGCGCCCGGCGGAGCCGGTGCCGACCGCCGGCGATCCGGCGCAAGGGCGAGTGGCGCTGGGCCGCGAGCGGGACGCGTTGCGTCGGGCGCGCCGCGATCTGGAGGTGGATCGCGAGGCGCTCCGCGCGCTGGCCGCCGATCTGGCCTTGCGGCGCCGTGTGCGGCCGGCGGTCGCCGCGGCCGGATCGAGCGAGTTCGAGGCCGTGCTGCGTCCGTTGGCGACCGCACGACCTCCGGCTACCGATGCGGGCTGGGGACGCGACGGTGAACGGGTGGCAGCCTGCCTGCAGCCGGGACGGCCGGGACAGGTGGTGCTGGCGCTGCGGCCGGGGCCACTGCTGTCCGCGCTGCGGGCCGCGCCGCCGCAGGTGCGCGTGCAGCTCTACCGCGGTGCGCACCAGCCGCTGATGGTCCTGGCGGTGCTCCCCGACGCGGCGCCGGTCCCGCCGCACGCCCGGCGCGTGGCGGGCGCGGTGGCGGGGCAGGTGGTGGACGGGGTGCCGGTGGCCAGCGACGCGGCGGCCAGCGACGCGGCGGCACCGGGGGCGGGCGACGGTGGCGTAGCCCGGCGGCGCTCCTAGCGAGCGGCGCGGCCGCGGACCAGGCGCTTGGCTGGTGCTGCGACCCGGGCGATCCCGTGGCCAGCGCCGTGCTCGAGCAGCTCGCGCGCGACTTCGTCGTCGAGCTGGACCTCTACGACGACGAGGCGCGGCCGGTTGCCAGCTGGCAGGTCCGCGCTCCGCTGGCGGAGAATGTGGCGGAGGCGCTGCGGCGCGCTCGTGCGCTGCGGGCGAGCGGCGAGGTCGCGAGCGGCTCGCTGGCCGAGGCCAAGGCGGCCTTCGTGGCCGCCGGCGGTGCGGGCGGTGGTGGCCCACAGCATGGCTGGCAGCATGAGCTGCCGGTCGACGCCTTCCTCGACGCACCGTCGCCCGGGGTGGCGCGCCTGGCCCTCGGGCTAGTGGGCTACTGGGCCGAGGCGGCGCAGGAGGAGCGACTGCTGTGGCAGCACTCGTTCCCGTTGCGCGACTGGGCCGCGTTGCGGCTGCGCGTGCTGGCGCATGCCCGGCGCTATGGTTTGCTTCCCAGTGAGCCCCTGCTCGCCTTCGGGCAGGCCCGCGGCCTCTGGGGCTCGACCCGCGAGCTGCTCCCCGAACTGCTGCGGCGCTTCGTGCCCGTCAGTCAACGCCAGGAGCCGAGCGATCTCGATCCCTTCGAGGAATGGGAGAACTGGCAGGCGCTGTTGGCCGCCTGCCAGCGCTGCGGCGTGCCCCTCGCTCCCGAGCTGAGCCGGCTCGCCGCGGACAGCGCGCGTCGTGCGCAGGAGCGGGCCAGTCTGCTCGACGTGCGCGCCGTGGCTCAGGGTGGCTTGGTGGTCCTGTCGACCGGGGATCTCCCGTTGGTGTTGGTGGCCTCGGAGCCGCGGGGCGACGGGGCCGCGGATCCCGACGGACAAGATCTGGACGGACAAGATCCGGACGGACAAGATCTCGACGCCCACGATCTGGACGAACAGGACATCGTGGACCAGGAAGAGCTGCTCGGCGACGCCGACATCGTGGACACCCGCTGGCTCGAAGATCGCACGCCGGCGGCGCTGCCGGGCACGCCGAGCTCCGGTGGCGATCTGCCCTCCAGCGCCGTGCCCGAGCCGCCAGGGGCCGTTCCGGCGAGCACGCCGGTGCTCGATGTGCGCGACGACGACATCGTCGAGCGCACGCCGGAGCCGGCCGACGGCGCGGCGAGCGAGGCTGGCCCGGAAACGCGTTGACGCCGAAGACGGGGCGGTTATGTTAGTCTGCTTGGCCCTGGCGCCAGGGGGGTCGCTCCCTTAGCGAATGCCCGGGCGAGGGTGCCCGATCGAGACGGTCCGAGGAGGATGCCGTTCATGCCGCTCAAGAAGAAGGATCTAAAACGCTTCCGCGACCTGTTGGAGGAGAAGAAGGCGGCGCTGCTGCAGAACGCCCAGCGCACGCTGCACGAGGATATGGCGCTGGATTCTGCCGATCTCCCCGACGAGATGGATCTCGCATCCAGTGAGTATCTCCAGTCGTTCACCTTCCGGCTGCGCGGTCGCGAGAAGACCTTCCTCAAGAAGATCGATCACGCCTTGGCCAAGCTCGACGGCGGTAGCTTCGGTGTGTGCGAGGAATGCAGCGAGGAGATCTCGCTCAAGCGACTCGATGCGCGCCCGGAGACGGCTCTCTGCATCCGCTGCAAGGAGGACCAGGAGAAGGTCGAGAAGGCCTACGGATAAGCCCTGACGGATAAGTCCTGTATCCAAGGCCGGCGCTGCCTGTCGCGCCGGCGTCGGCGGGCTCGGCGCGGGCACGGCCCGAGCGGGCGACGAGGGCCCCCGGCGTGAACTCCCCTTGGGAACTCCCCTTAGGGCTCGAGCGTGGCATAGCCAGCGAGGAGCGCGCCGGCCAGGTAGAACGAGCCGGGCCCGTCACTGGGCCGGCGGATCCGCACGAAGCTGTTGATCACCGCGCCGCTGCGGTCGCGTCGGCGGTGCGGGTCGGCCTGGTCGAGGCGCCCACGCCGCAGACGCGTCCCGCTGACGAAGACGAACTCGGCCCGTGATCCGCTGCAGCCCAGCACGATGCCGACGCGTCGAGCCGAGGTGGCGCCCAGCGGGGTGCTGTGCGGCGAAGTGACGCCCTCGCCATCCACGCCGCCGAGACCGACGGTCCCTGGGGCCGCGTTGGACCGCGCGCCCTCGTCGAAGACGACGAGGTCCCCGGGTTGGCAGCCGTCGCGCCGTGGGTTCAGGGCCGACCACGAGGGCAGTGCGGTGGTGGAACGACCCAGGGTTTCGGCGACCCACGCTCGCGCGGTGAGCGCGTCCTCGGCGGCGAGACGCCGGCCGACCGTGGCGGCGGCGCGGGCGACGAGGCGCCGGCGCCACGGCGCGGGGGTGCGGGCTGCGGGGGTGCGGGCTGCGGGTGGGCGAGCTGGGGGTGGGCGGCGCACGAGCGACCGCTCCGCCGCCGGGTGCCACGCATTGGCGCCGCGCGTGGACGGCGCGGTGGACCCTCCGATCAGGCTCTGATGAAACGCATAGGGCCGGCGGCGAGGGGCCTGCGATGGGGCTGCACAACGGGCGAGGCCGGGCAGGGCGGCGAGTAGCAGCAGGCCGGTGGCCGCCCGACGAGCGTCGGTGACCCTTGCACCCCCACGTCGAGGCGCGGCGTCGGGGTTGGGCCCCTGGTACGCATCACGGCGCGAGTCGGGCATGTGCGACGCATAGCATGAAGCGCGGGCCGGCGCCGGAGCGATCACCGGTGGGGCGGGGGCGCTCAGAGGCGAGGGCGAAGACGATGGCAGGCGAACGCGGCCTTGCTCCGCACTGGCGCAAGCGGGTGGCGCTGGTGGTGTTGGTGACCGGGATGATCCTGATCGCCGACGGGCTGTTGAAGCAGAGGGTCGTCGATCAGCAGGTCGTCCTGCGCTATGGCACCCGCCGCGCTGGGCTGCTCGGCGCCGAGGTGACCTATCGGCTGGGCGGCGAGGTGGTCAGCCAGGTGGCCTTCAGCTATCGCACGCGGGCCGCGCTGCGGGAGCAGCGACACCTCCCGCGGCTCGCTCCCGGCGTGTATGAGCTGGACTTGGTGTTGCGCTACGGCCCGCCACCGGAGCGACTGGTGCGCTTGCGGCGCACGCTGGTGGTGACGCGCGGTGCCTTGAGCCGCGTTTCGCTCGAGTAGGCCCTACGCCGCGCCGGTGATCAGCGTCCGCGGCGCAGCCCGCAGGGAATGGCCGCCTCCGCGGTCGGTCGGCCGGTGGGCAAATTGACCAGGTAGTCCTCGCTCGGGCTGCCGTTGCGAGGATTGAGCAGCTCGGCCTCCCCGCTGACCGCCGGTTGGCCCGCCGCGTTGAGCGTCAAGCCGCCGGTGAACAGCACGCTGAGATCGAGCAAGCGCGTCGCCTGGTGGCCGTAGCGCGGCAGCCGCAGCGCGGGGGCGTTGGCGCGGGTTTGGCGCACCAGCCCGGTGCCTGACGCGTCGAGCTGGTAGATCGCGAGCTGCGCCAGCGGACAGTACGCCGTCTGGCTGGCCGAACCCTCCGGCCAGCCACAGGTGGCCGGGTTGGCGTTTCCACCGCTGAGCAGCACCGAGCCGTCGTGGAGCCGGACGGCGCTCTGGTAGCCCGATGACACCACACCACCTTGCGGGTCGATCGCACCCGAGCTCTCGAGCTTGTCCTGCACCACGCGCAGCAACTGGAGCGGGTTCTCGCTCGGCGTATGCGCGGCGCGCCAGCGCGGTGCGTCCGTCTCGCCGCGCGCTTCGAGCGTGAACCCGCCCGCCCAAAGCAGCGCGCGCGGGTTCTTGCCTTGCTGGCGCTCCTCGTCGGTGAGGCCGATCTCGGTCAGGGTTTGCCAGGCCGCGCCGAGCGCCGCACCGGCCAGCGGCGCCGCATCGAAGCCACCACCCAGCGGCGCGATCACCGCCACGCTCTTCTCCGCCGTGGCGTCGTCGCCGTCCATCGCTCCGCCGATCACGATCACGTTGCCCTCTGGCAGCCGCGCCGCGGCGTGGCCGGCGCGCAGGGGCGAGAGCGTGACGCTGCGCTTCAGCTCTGGCAGGCTGTTGGCCGCCGCCGTGGGGGCCGGCAGGGTCCACCACTGGGCCTGCTGCGGTCCCGGCAACGCCGCGAAGCCCGCCTCCGCCCCGCCGGTGGCCGTAAACGCCGTCGCGCCGCCGACCACGAGCAGGGTCGCACCGTCGCCGCTCAGCACCAGCTCCGGAAAGAACCCGGCGGGTGGGGCGGGCAGCTCGGTGTACTCGAAGCGTGCGTCCTGTCCCGAGGCGGCCGGGAAGTACGTCAGAATGCCCGTCGCGGCGGCCGTGGCACTCGCCTCGGGGTTGATCAGGAAGGGATCCTTCGCGAGGTCGAGGAGCAGGTGCGCGACCGGCGCGCTGCCGCTGGGGCCCGTCAGGCCCCCCACCAGCAACAGCCGATAGGGTCCCGCGCGCGGCGAGGTCAGGAGCAGCGCGCGATGAAACGCCCGCGGCGGCAGCCTCGTCGTGGCGACGGTCAGGTGCACGCTGAGATCCGCGGGGTCGAAGACCTCCACGGAGTCGTCCGCGTAGAGCTGCCCGCCGTCGATCACGGCCGAGCTGGTGCTGCTGCCGGTCAGCCCGCCCAGCAGCAGGACCTGTCCGTTGGGCAGCAGCGTGGCCGTGTGGAAGGCCCGCGGGCGGCGCTGGCCGTAGAAGCAGCTCTGGCTGCCCACCCGCTGCAGATAGACCGAGACCTCGTCCGCGTCGCCCTCGAGCCGTGTTTGGCCGCTGTACACCAGCTGCTGGTCATCGCCGTCGAAGGCCTCGACGCGGAGGACCACCCCGCCGCGGGCGATCTCCGCCTGTGGCAGGAGCAGCTCGCGCGCCGTGCCGCCACGCGGGGCAATGGCGTCGCAGATCAGATCGTAGCGCCCGACGGTCAGCTCCGACGCGCCCTGGCCGCTGCCGCGCAGAAATGACAGCCGGAGGGTATAGGTCTGAGCGGGCAGGTCGGTCGTGGCCTCGGTCGCGGGGTTGCCGCAGCGCTGGTCCGCGCCGACCGCCGGGATCTGGAGGCGCCGCAGTCGCAGCGCCGGTCGGTCATTGGAACAACCGGCAATCGCCAGCACGACGGTCAACGCGAGGACGGGTGGACGCACGGGTCAGCCTCCGGCAAACACGGATGCAGCGCGCCACGCTGCCGTGGCAGCGTAGCACAGGGCCCGCCGGTCCAGGGCAGGTCGGTGGTGCGGCGATCTCGGGTCTGGCCACCCACGGCTGGTGGCAGTAGGCTGCAGCGGCTCGCCCGCGCCGAGGCGCTGCGGCGGCAGAGGAGCCATGGCCATGAACAGCCGCGAAGTGAGCGATGGGTCGAGGGGGGCAGCGTCCGATGGGCCCGCGCGCGGCCACCGGGTCTGGCGCACGCGGGGGCCGCTGCGCGCCTTCGCGGCGGCGCCTGGCGTGGCCCTGGTCGGGGTCTTGCTGGGGCTCGGCTGCGGCCTCCTCGATGAGGCCACGACGCTGACGCTCTGTGCCGATCCGCAGCGCTTCACGGTCGATACGGCGCAGCTCGGCCTCTCGGGGGCGGTGGCCACGCTGCCCGCGCTGCCCTGCGCGTCGACGCCCAACGTTTGCACGCAGCTCGCGGCCGCCTTCAGCTGCAGTGCCGAGGTCTGGCAGTGCAGCGCGCAATGCACGCCGCGGACGGAGGGCGGCGCCGTGTGCGGTCTGCGCGCGGTGCTGACCCAGCACGTCGACATCGACGTCGCGGCCCATCTTCGTAACCAGCTCCAGGCCCGCCTGCTGGACCGCGTCAGCTTGGATCGCGTCAGCTACGCAGTCTCGGAGAACACGCTGACGGTGGCGACGCCGGAGCTACGGCTCTACGTCGGACCCACCACGGCCAACGCCGTCAGCGACGCGGGCGTGGTGCTGCTGGCGCGGCTGCCGCCGATCGCCGCGGCGACCACGGTGGCGTCGACCGCGCTGCCGATGGAGGCGGAGGGCCAGCGTCGGTTGGCCGAGCTGGTCAAGAACTACCGCACGCCCTTTCGCGTGCTGGCCGCGGCCGAGCTGGTGTTCGTCGGCGGACAGCCGGCGCCGAGCGGCGCGCTCGCGATCGAGCTGAAGCCCTGCTTCAAGGCCGACGTGCTCTGAGGCGTGCGCTGAAGGGTGGGCGGGCGCTAGCGGTCCTCAGCCGCCGCCTCCTCCGCGAGCAGATCATCGTCGTCATCATCGTCGTCGTCATCATCGTCGTCGAGCGGACCCTCGCCGAGGTTGACGCGCTCCTTGAGCTCCTTGCCCACCTTGAAGAAGGGCAGGCGCTTGGGCTTGACGTCCACCTTCGCGCCGGTGCGCGGGTTGCGTCCCTCGTACGCCTTGTAATGGCGGATCTCGAAGCTGCCGAATCCGCGAATCTCGATGCGCTCGCCGCTCTTCAACGCGGTCTCCATCGCGTCGAACACGCAGTTCACGATCAGCTCCGCTTTGCCCTTGGGAAGCTTGAGCTTGTCAGCGACGGCGTCAATCAGCTCGGACTTAGTCATCACCCGCTCCTTGAACGCCAAGAGGGAACGCCAGCGCAGCGAGGGCTAGCCGGGTTCCACTGATTTGCACGCGACGTCGAAGAGTAGCTCGTATCGCCCGGAAAAGGCAACAATCTTCGAATGGTGCAGGCGGAGCCGCTCAGTCGTAGTACTCCAGACCGAGGTGCGTGATCTGGGTCTCGCCGCGCAGGTAGCGCAGCACGTTGTTCAGCTTGGTGAGCTGCACGAAGAGGTTGTGCTCGGGGTAGAGCTCGGGGGCGACCATCGGCGTCTTGAAGTAGAAGCTCAACCACTCTTGAATGTCGCGCAGGCCGGCCCGCTGGCCGAGATCGAGGAAGAGCGCCAGGTCCAGCACCAGCGGTGCTGCGAGGATGCTATCGCGACAGAGGAAGTCGAGCTTGATCTGCATCGGATAGCCGAGCCACCCGAAGATGTCGATATTGTCCCAGCCTTCCTTGTTGTCACCGCGGGGCGGGTAATAGTTGATGCGCACCTTATGGTAGAGGTTGCCGTAGAGCTCGGGGTTGAGCTCCGGCTGCAGGATGTGCTCGAGCACGCCGAGCTTGCTGACCTCCTTGGTGTGGAAGGCCGCGGGATCGTCGAGCACCTCGCCGTCGCGGTTGCCGAGGATGTTGGTCGAGAACCAGCCGCTGATGCCGAGCATCCGCTCCCGTAGCCCCGGCGCGAGGACCGTCTTCAACAGGGTCTGTCCGGTCTTGAAGTCCTTGCCCGCGATGCACAGACCGCGCTCCCGCGCCAGCTCGCGCATCGCCGGGATATCGACCGTGAGGTTGGGCGCGCCGTTGGCGAAGGGCACGCCGCTGCGCAGCGCGGCGTAGGCGTAAATCATCGAGGGCGCGATCGCAGGGTGATTGTCGCGCAGACCCTGCTCGAAGGCCGCCAGACTCTGATGGACCGGCTGCGCCTCGAGGTAGATCTCGGTCGAGCCGCACCAGATCATGACCAGCCGCTGACAGCGCTCGCGTTGCCGGAAGCTCTCGATGTCGGTGATCAGCGCCTCGGCCCAGTCCAGCTTGCTCTGCCCTGGTTTGACCCAGGGGCCGTGCAGGCGCGTGACGTACTCCGGGGAGAAGACCGCCTTCATCGGCGTCACGGCCTCGAGCTCGGGCTTGACCTGCGCGAGCAGCTCGCGTTCGAGCACGCCCGCCCGCACGGCGGCCTCGTAGCAGTTCTCAGGGAAAATGTCCCAACCGCCGAAGACCAGGTCATCGAGCCCCGCCAGTGGGACGAAGTCCTTGATCTTCGGTGTGCGGTGCTCGGTCCGCCGGCCGAGGCGGATCGTGCCCATTTGCGTCAACGAGCCGATCGGCAGCGCCAACCCGCGGCGCACGGCGGCCACGCCTGCAATGAAGGTGGTGCTCACGGCGCCGAGCCCGGGTAACAGCACGCCGAGCCTGCCCTCGGCCGGTTTGATTTCTGCGGGTGACTTGATCATGGTCTGTCTCCTCGTCTCGTCCTGGCCGGCGTCCGCTCGGGACGGGCTCAAGGCGGGTAGCGGTACCACTACTCGGCTCGAATCGACAAGCTGCGCGGTTGCGCTCAGGGCAGGGGCGTTACCCGCAGGTTGTCGAAGGCGCAGTCGGACTCCCAGTTGTTGAAGCCGAGGTACGCGTGCCGCGAACCCTCGAGCGGGGCCGGGTCGTCGAGCTTGAGGAAGGGCCGGCCGTCGATCGACCACTCCAGGCGCTGGCCCTGGCGCACGATCGTCCAGCGATAGGTGCGGCGCGGCGTCACCGGCAGGTCCGAGCGCTGCACGCGGTCTTCGCCGTGCTCGTCGAGCCGCGCGATCGCGGCGGTCGAGTTGCCCCAGCCGCCGAAGATCAGCACATAGCTCGTGGCCAGGTAGGCGCCGCGATCGCTGGCCGAGGACTCGCCGTCGCCCCAGACCTCGAGCTTGATGTCGCCGTCGGCGGAGTCCGAGCGGACCTCGACCTCGATCCGCGCGTTGCGCGGCAGCGCGCGCGTCAGCCACAGCGGCTTGTTGTAGGCGCCGCGCACCCGCAGCAGGCCGTCGTGCAGGTGGTAGGGTCCGCCGGTATTGCGGTAGTCGGGACCGAGGTCGGTCCGATCGAAGCGATCGAGAAAGGGGCCGCGGATGGGCGCACTGCGGGTGCAGCCCATCGTGGTGGCGGCCAGCAGCAGGGCCAGGGCGATCGAGCACGAGGGCTGGGTCATCGGCGGTTCCTCGCCGCGGAGTCTACTGGTGCCCGAGCGGCCACTCAACCTCGCAGCGGCCGCTCAAAGGGCTTGGACCAGCTCGCACTCGAGCAGCAGGTAAAGCGCCCGTGCCCACCCCAGCGGATCGTCCGGTTCCGGGCCTGCGCTGGCGATGATCTCCGCGGCCCACTGGGCGGTCGTCAACCGCTCGTGGAGCGCGCGGAGCGCCGGCAGCTCCAGCAAGGCGGCGTTGGGTGCCGCTGGCGCCGGGGTCAGCCGGATCACCTCGCGGTCGCGCAGTTGGGCGAAGTAGGCGGTCAGCGCGGCGCGCGACAGGCGCCCGACACCCGCCTGCACCAGCTCGAGCCACCCGAGGTCGCAAGGAAAGGCGTTGCGCGGCGGCTCGTGGCCGCGGAAGAAGGCGAACTGGCCCGCGGTCCAGTCGAAGGTCTCCGTGACCCGCTCGGTGACGAAGGCTGCCGTGGCGCGCGAGGCGTGGAGCGGGGAGAGGTGGCCGTCGGCGATCAACGCTGCGACCAGCCCGCGGTGGGGATGAGCACGAGCCGCCCGCGCCACGTCCTCACGCGCCGTCAGGCCGCGCGCGAGGAGAAAGGCGACGAGGAGCTCGTCGCTGCGCTCGGCCGCGAGCAGCCGCGGTTGCCCGTCCTCGCAGTAGATCGCACGCAGCGCCTCGCCGTCCGTGGCGACGGACGGCAGCCCCGACAGCTCCGCGATCAACTCGGCGACCCAGACTCGGTCGCCCGCCGGATCCTCGGCCCCGCGATGGGCCTCGATGATCGCCGGCCGGCCGAGCAGCAGCAGGCCGGTCTCATGTGCGGCAGCAAAACGGTACAGCACCTTGGCGATCGAGCGCACCGCCAGGGAACCGGAGAAATCGGCCGGCCGCGAGGTGTCGAGGGCCGACCCGAGCGCCGTCGCGCCGGGGGGCCCGCTGGCGCTGGCGCTCACGGCCGGCGTGTTCGGGCGCGTCGTGGGGGCGCGGTCGAGGTCCGCCCCGAGCGGCGCCCCGAGCGGTGCCGCGGGTGGCGCTGCGGGCAGGGCTGCTGGATCGAGCAGGGCGCTCGGGTCGAGCTCGGTGCCGGCGCGGGGTCGGCGCGCGCTGCTCGACGGCTCACCCTCGCCCCAAGGTTGACTGACCGGAGTCTGGTCGAGGGCCAGGTCGCCCGAGAGGCTGGTCCCTTCCTCGATCGCGAGCTGCGGGATGGCCCCAAAGCCGTCGTCGGGGCCATCGTCGGCCAGCGGCAGCTGTGGCCCCGTCTGGTTCGAGACGCCGCTGCTGACCCCTGGCACCAAGCGTGTCGGCGCCGGCGTCCGCGGGACGATCGACCCGCTCTGGGTCCTGGGCCCCGCCGGCGCCCTGATGGCGGGCGCCGCGCCACCGGGAGGACGACTGTGGGTCGGCCCCTCGATCTCGGTTTCGTCCGCGGCAGCGCGCTGCGCCGCCATCCCCGTGTGGCGGTAGCGCGGCGCCGCCGCTACCGGCCGCGCGCCGCCGCCGCTCGAGTCCTCGGCTGCCCCCGCCTCGCTGCCGGGGTCGCTCGCGTCCCCGGTGCGCCGCAGGTGTGGCGCCACGTGCTGCGCGATGAAGCCCGCCAGCGTCTCGTGGGTCACGCGCGTGCGCCCCTGGTAGAGGAACTCGACGAGGTCGTCGTGGGCCGCCTGGGCCGAGAGATAGCGATCGTCCGGACGCCGCGCCAGCATGCGCCGCAGGACCGCGACGACCTCGGGCGGCAGCGCGGCGGCGTGTCGATCCAGCACATCGAGCCGCACGTTGACCACCCGGCTCAGCGTCTCGAAGTCGTTGCGCGCCGCGAAGAGCCGCCGACCGAGCAGCAGCTCGGCGAGCACGATGCCAGCCGAGAAGATGTCCGAGCGCCCATCGACGGTGAGCCCCGTCACCTGCTCCGGAGACATGTAGCCGTACTTGCCCTTCAGCGTGCCCGCCTGCGTCGCCGACTCCTGCTGCACCAGGGCGATGCCGAAGTCGCTCAGCTTCACGTCGCCGCGCAGCGAGACCAGGATGTTCGAGGGCGAGACATCGCGGTGCACCACGCCGAGCGGTCGGCCGTCGGCGCCGACGGCGCGGTGGGCGTAGTGCAGGCCGCGCAGCAGCTCAGCGGTGATGAAGAGCGCCAGCACGCCGGGCAAGCGCTGGCGCTGCCGGGCCAGGGTGCGCCAGAGGCGGCGCGCGTCGAGGCCGTGGACGCGCTCCATCGCGATGAAGTACTGGCCGTCGACCTCGCCCAGCTCGAAGACCTGCACGATGTTCGGGTGCTCGAGGTGGCAGACCAGCTTGGCCTCGGTGACGAACATCTGGACGAAGGTGGCGTCGCTGGCGAACTGCGGCAGGATGCGCTTGATCGCGACGTTCTTCTCGAAGCCCATCGCCCCCACGATCTTCGCGCCGAAGATCTCGGCCATGCCGCCGACCGCGATGTGTTCGGTCAGGAGATAGCGTCCGAAGGGGATCGGCTTGGGTAGTAGGTGCATCGCCTCGCGCCGCGTCGCTAGGTCGGAGCCGTCTCGCCAGGCGCGATCTTGGCCGCGCAGCAGGTTCAGTTCAAGGGCTTTGCTGGGAGCCTGTCGGAGAATTGCTGCGCCGACCGATCGCGTCGTTGCGGCTGTGCTCCGGTGCTCACGTACTGGCCAGTACGTTCCGCTCCGGTGCTCGCCGCGCCTCGCGCTCGGCCGGCTCGCGACATTCTCCGACAGGCTCCTGGGAAGGGATGCTCGAAGCCGTGCCTGGTGGCCGCGGCGCCGGTGACGACGAGCTGGCCGCAGGCGGCCGCGATGTCGAGACCTCGGCTGTGGCGCACCGTCGCGGTCAGGCCGCGCGCGCGCAGCAGCTCGGCGAAGGTCTCGAGCTGCTCGGCGCGTGGTCGCAGCAGGTCGGGCTGGTCGGTGCGGCACGGGTTATAGGGCAGCAGGTTGATCTTGGAGGGGAGGCGATCGAGCAGGCGGCAGAGGCGGGTGACGTCGGCGGCGCTGTCGTTGAGGCCCGGCAGCAGCACGTACTCGAAGGTGATGCGGCGTCGTCGCGGCAGCGGATATTCCCGCAGCGCGGCGAAGAGCGCGGCCAGCGGCCAGCGCCGATTGATCGGCATCAGCCGATCGCGCAGCGCGTCGGTGGTCGCGTGCAGCGAGATCGCGAGACCGACCTGGCGCAGTCGGTGGCCCAGCTCGCGGATCCCGGGCACCACGCCGGCGGTCGAGACGGTGATGCGGCGCGGGGAGAGATCGAGGCCGTCGGCCGCGCACAGCAGCTCAATCGCCGTCGCCACCGACTCGAAGTTGGCCAGCGGTTCGCCCATCCCCATGAAGACGAGGTTGGTCAGGCGGTCGTCGGCCGGCCGCAGGGCGTTGGCGCGGTAGACCTGGTCGACGATTTCTCCGGCCGTGAGGTTGCGCTGCAGGCCCATCGTCGCCGTGGCGCAGAAGCGGCAGCCGAGCGCGCAGCCGACCTGGGAGCTGACGCAGAGCGTGAGCTTGGTCTCGCGCGGGATCAGCACCGACTCGATCGACGCGCCGTCGGCGCAGCGCAGCCGCAGCTTGCGCGTGCCGTCGGCGCTCTCCTGCTGCTCGGCCACGGTGAGCGGCGCGAGCTGCGCGCTGGTGGTCAGCCGCTCGCGCAGCGCCAGGGGCAGGTTCGTCATCTGCTCGAGGCTGGTGGCACCGGCGCGGTGGATCCAGCGGAAGAGCTGCAGCGCGCGGAAGCGTGGCTCGCCCAGCTCCGCCACGAGCTGCTCGAGCGCGGGGAGGGGCAGGCTGCTGAGGTCGAGGGCGGGAGGCATGGGCGGGTGCGGGTGCGGGTGCGGGTGCGGCGCGGCGAGCCTAAGCGAGGCCGTTCAGCTCGCTGGCGCTGAAGAAGTAGGCGATTTCGGTGCGCGCCGTGTCGGGGCCGTCGGAGCCGTGCACCGCGTTGCGCTCGATGCTGGTGCCGAAGAGCTGGCGCAGAGTGCCCGCGGGGGCCTTCGCCGGGTCGGTGGGGCCCATCAGCTCGCGGTTGCGCTGAATCGCGTTCGGGCCCTCGAGCACCAGCGCGACGATCGGTCCCGAGCACATGAAGGTGCAGAGCGCGCCGAAGAAGGGCCGCTCGCGATGCACCGCGTAGAAGCCCTCGGCCTGCGCTCGGCTGAGTCGCAGCAGCTTGGCGCCGACGAGGCGCAGGCCACCCTGCTCGAGCACGTTGATGACGGCGCCGATCTGCTGGCGCCCAACCGCGTCGGGCTTGATCAACGAAAGCGTACGTTCCACGAGCGACCCCCTGTTGGCGCCCGATGGCGCGCCGGCTGTCTCGTAGCCCGACAGCCTCCTAGCACGACTGGCGCCGAGGCTCAACGAGTGTCGCGGGCGCGGCGTCCGGCCTCGGGGTGGTGGGGCGCTGGGCGCCCTTGAAGTCGTCATATTGATGATAAGCACCTGTCGATTTGATGGTCCTGGCCTGCCGACGCGGGCCGACCAGAGACGCAAGCCTCCGAAATGGCGCTGCTCTCGTAGATGGCGCGAAAGGCGCATTAGGGAGTCTTCGGCCAACCATTGGCTGAGTGCGCGGGGGCCGCCTTGGGCGGAGTACCAGCGCTCACGGCGGGGTGGCGTTCAGGTTGCTCGCTGGATCGAGTGATTGCGGGGAGGGTTGAGGCAGATGGCGAACGGGCAACTGACCCTGATCATCCTCGGATCGGTGCTCGTCGGGGCGCTGCTTCCCGTGCTCGTGGCGCTGGCCGTGGCGCTCTTTCGGGCGGCATCGGGAATCGCCGCGATCGTGCCGAAGATGACGCGGACGCTGACGCAACTCGAAACCATTGCCAATCGCGCCGAGCTGTTGAGCCGGGGCTTCAAGGGTGGCGAAGCAGACATCGCAGACCTCCTCGCCGCCCTCGGTAAGTTGGCTCGGGGCCTGGAACGCAACCTGGGGATTGTCAACATCGTCGCCGGGATTGCGGCGGCGATCGGGCCGGCGATCGCCGCCTTCATCAGGGCGCGCGTCGCGCCGGAGGAGCGCGCTGAGCCCCACGATGGCAACGATCGCGAGGCGTCTGGGCCGGCGACCGCTCCCTCGGTCGCGGACGTCCGGGCGGAGGAAGCCGCGCACGCGTGCGAGCCGAGGGCGTAGGCGCATGGCCCAGACGCAGCAGTCCCCCCGCTTGATGCACCTGATCGTCGGCGCAGCGGCGATGGTGTTCATCGTCTGGGGTGTCGGCCAGGCGCAAGCGGTGATCGTCTCGCTGCTCGTTTCGGTCTTCCTGGCGGTGCTCGCGACACCGCCGGTGCTTTGGCTGGAACGCAAACGGGTGCCCTTCATCGCGGCTGTCTTGCTCGTGGTGACCGGCTTGGTGCTCGTGCTGGTCGCGATCGGCGCCGTGGTCGGGGCGTCGATCAACAGCTTCTACTCCGCCTTGCCGCGCTACCAAGCGCGGATCCAAGAACAGGTGGCAGCCTTCAGTACGTTCTTGGCGAGCAAGGGCATCGAGCGCCCCGGTGCTTTGCTGCTCGCCTACGCCAATCCAGGTGTGGTGATGAGCCGGACCGCTGGCTTGCTGGTGCGACTGGGAGGGGCGCTCTCCAGCATCGTCCTGGCGGTGATCACGACGACCTTTGTCTTGCTCGAGGCGAAGAGCTTTCCGGTGAAGCTCCGCGCGGTGCTCGGCGATCCGCGCCAGAGCTTTCCGCGCTTCGCCGCGTTCGTCGACGACATCGAGCGCTTCATGGTGATCAAGACTCTGATCAGCCTGGCGACCGGGACGCTGGTCGCGCTGTGGCTCTTCCTGCTAGGTGTCGATTTCCCCGTGCTCTGGGGCTTCCTGGCCTTTCTGCTCAACTTCGTGCCCAGCATCGGCTCGACAATTGCCGGCCTTCCCGCGGTGGTGCTGGCGGCCTTTCAGTTGGGGCTGTGGCGAGCCGTGCTGGTGGCGGCCGGGTATCTGGTGATCAACTTCGTGCTCGATTATGGGGTCGAGAAGCGGCTGATGGGCCGGAAGCTGGGGCTGTCGACCCTGGTTGTCTTCCTGTCGTTGATCCTCTGGGGAAGCCTGCTGGGTCCGATCGGCGCGGTGCTATGCATTCCGCTCACCCTGACCCTCAAGTGCGCCTGTGACAGCAGTGAGAGCACCCGATGGATTGCCGTCCTGCTGGGTCCCGAGCAGGCGAAGGCGAGGCTGAAGGTCGCGGCGCAGGCCGGTCGATCGGGGCTTGGAGATGAAGGCGACCTAGCAGCGAGCGCTGGGGGCAGCGCTCGCGAGGAGAAGGGCAGATGAAGAGCGCAACCGAAAAAGCCGCGGGTGAAGTCCAGACCGGCATCACGAAGGCGCGCAAGGACGTCGCCACGCTCGCCGGTGCCTTGGAGGAGCTTGAGCACGTCAGGGCGGGGAAGGTTGCCGCGAACGGGCATGGGCGCGCGGCGGCACGGCGTTCCGGCGCTGTCGGCCGCAGCGAGGGCTGGACGGGCGCCTGGCGCAACGTTGAGCGGGCCGGCGCGCGTGGCCAGCGCATCCTCAAGGGGCTGGCGCGCGGTATCGAGCGCTATCCGCTGCTCGGCGGTCTGGCCGCACTCGGCCTCGGCTTCGGCATCGCTAGGCTGCTGTATCGGCGCCGCCCCAGCGACGCCGTTCACACCCCGCCGGGAAGCCCGTAGGGGACGGTGGCGGCGTCAGAGGTCCGGGGGCAGGCTGAGCAGCTCGCTGGGGATGCCGGCCTGGGCCAGCAGGGCGAGGCCGTCGGCCTTGCGGTACTCGCGCAGGTAGTAGACCTGGCTGATGCCGGCGTTGATCATCGCCTTGGCGCAGGCTGAGCAGGGGCTGTCGGTCAGGAACATCACCTTCTGCGGCTCGGTGAAGTCCAGCTTGAGCAGCGCGTTGATCTCGGAGTGGATGCAGCCGCAGTTGCCGGGCTCGAGGCGGTCGCAGGTGTTGGGCAGGCCGCGCGCGTTGCCGTTGTAGCCGATCGACAGCACGCGGGTGAAGTCGCCGCTGGTGATCACGCTGCCCACCTGCAGGCGCACGCAGGTCGAGCGCAGCGCGACGAGCTGTGAGAAGCGGCCGAAGACCTGCGTCAGCGTCGGGCGTTCGCGTGGCTCCATCATCGCTCTCCCCGTCGGCCTCGTGGCTCAGGAGCCGGGCGCGCGACCCTGGTCCAGCACGACGCGCTGATAGAACTCGCTGGCCTCGAGGCCGTCGCTCGCGAGCGTGGCGCGCGCGCGGACGAGCGCCTGGTCGACCAGCGTATGCAGCGTGGCGAGCGACTGGCCGCCGCGCGCGAAGCGGCCGTTGATGAAGAACGAGGGCGTGCCGTTGACGCCAAAGGCGAGCAGGCGTTCGCGCTGCTCGAGCACGGCGCGCCGGGTGGCAGCGTCGTCGCGGCAGGCGCGCCAGGCCTCCAGGTCGAGACCCAGCGCCGTGGCGTGGCGCACGAGCGCCGCGTCGTCGAGCGCCGGGGCCTCGGCGTAGAGCGCATCGTGGTAGGCCCAGAACTGCCCCTGGGCCGCGGCGCACTCGGCGGCCACGGCAGCGGGCAGCGCCCGCTGATGGATCTCGACCAGCGGCAGGTGGGCGAAGAAGAGCCGCAGGTCCGTCGGGTAGTCGGCGGCGAGCTGGTGGAGCACCGCCGCCTGGCTCTTGCAGTAGGGGCACTGGAAGTCGCCCGCCTCGATGACCGTCACCAGCGCGTCGGCGGGTCCCTGGTCACGGCCGAGCAGCGGCACCGCGTAGAGCGCGGCGGGATCGGCCGCGGCGGGGCTGGCGCCACCACCGCAGGCGGCCGCGGCGGCCAATAAGGCGACCAGCAAGGCGACCCGCAGGCCGAGCATCAAGGTCTTCCTGTGCGAGCGCATGACCCTCTCCATTCAGTCGAGCACATCTAGTACGATGCGCCGGTGCTGGCAAGGCGAGCGCGTGCTGCGGGGACGGGTGGAGCGGGTCGCTCGGGGCCGGACCTTGGCGCGCTGCTCCTGCTCTTGCTCGTGCTGCTGCCGGGACGGCCCAGCGCCGCAGCGCCGGCGGGGCTGCCTTTCAGCGCGCCGGTCACGCTCCACCCCGACTACCCGGTGGGCTCGCGTTACATGGGCGTGGCGTTCTGTGGCGCCCTGGCGCTGGCGGCCATCGAACTCGACGGTCTGCGCGTCGGCGGGCTCTCCGGCTTGGCCTGGGACGAGGAGCGCCAACGCCTGCAGGCCGTCTCCGATCGCGGCCGCCTCTTCGAGCTGCGACTGCACTGGCGACGTGGCGAGCTCGTCGGCGCCGAGGCCCTGCGGGCCCTGAGGTTGCGCGGCCCCGACGGCGCGCCACTGGAGGGGGCCGACGCTGACGCCGAGGGCTTTGGCGCCCTTGGCGCTCGTGCCCGGGGGCGGCCGGCCGCGGGGCCAGCGAGCGCTGCTGATCTCCTTCGAGCAGCGACCGCGCGTCTGGCGCTTTCGCGCCGATGGCCGCTTCGTGCGCGATGAGCCGCTGCCGGCGCCGTGGGCCGACGTGGCGAGCTACCGCAGCCCGAACGAGGCGCTGGAGGCCGTGGCCTGGCATCGGCGGTGGGGGCTGATCTTCGGCAGTGAGCAGCCCTTACGGGATCAGGCGCCGGGAACGCTGCCCTTGGGCTCGGCCGGTGGGGCGGCCTGGCAGCTCGCGGCCAACCCGAAGGTGGCGCAGAGCGGGTTGGTCGACCTGGTCGCGCTGCGGGACGGGACGCTGCTGCTGCTCGAGCGGGCGTACGTCGCCTCGTCCGGCCGGACGGTGATCAGCCTCAGTCGCCTGACGCTGCGCCGTGGGCGGGACGGCGTCCCACCGCTGCCGGCCGCCGTCGAGCGCTTGGTGGTCTTCGACAGCGCCGCGGGTTGGGCCCTCGACAACTTCGAGGGGCTCACCGCGCTGCCGGGCCAGCGTGTGCTGCTCGTCAGCGACGACAACGAGAGCGCCGCGCAGCGCACGCTGCTGCTCTGTCTGCGACTGCTTCCCCGGGGCGCCGCGCGCAGGCGATGAGCGCGGCGGCGATCTCCGGCGCCAGCCGCCGCTGCCGCGGCTCGATCCAGGGCTGGCCACGCCCTCACCAACCCTGAGGGCCGCCCAGGCGTCGGCCTCGTGCTCCTTGGCGTCGGCCGGAACGCGCTCGGCTCAGGGGCCCGCGCGATCGGGTCAGGGAGGGTACGTGAAGGTGGCCACGCACTGCTGGGGCGAGTCACCGAAGAGGGGCACGCCGCCGCGATCCAGCCAGGCGTGTCCTCTTCCGCCCTCAGCGGCCGCGCGCAGACCCACCACGAAACGGATGCTCGGATCGTGGGCTGCCAGCAACGCGAAGCGCACCAACGCGCGAAAGAGGCAGGAGGTGCGCAGCGGCGATGGGGGCCGCAGCAGAAGCTCTGTGATGGTGGCGATGCAACCCTCGTCCCACGGCGGCGTCGGCCGCGGGGCGCGCAACCTGCGCAGCAGCTGATCGAGGGGCTGGCGGCGCAGGGCGCGCGGCAAGGTCAAACGCAACCGCACGACGGCGAGGGCCAGCCGAGGCTGCTGCACGCAGGCGTGCGCGCCGAGCGCGAGGTCGCGCGCGCGTTGGAGCCGACGCCAACTCGCGCCGAGGGCAGGGCGCCGGCTGCGGTCGTCCCAGGCCGAATCTGGCTGTGCTCTCCGGTTCCGCAATCTTGCTCGTGCCCGCGAAACACTGTACCAGGGTGACCGTCCGCGCAAGGGCTGGGGTCCCCTGGCACAGGGCAATCGGCAAACGCGCCCCGTGGCCTGCCGGGTCGGCGCTGATTCTGCTTCTCTCGCGCGCCGTTTCACGCTAGCCAGGCCCCAGCAGGGCGCCTAGACCGAAAACAAGCGCGGTTGAGCGCAAGGCGTTCGTTTTCGGGCTAGACGAGCCGGCAGGCGAGCACGATCCACCATGCCTGGCAGATCATGCCTGGCAGATCGTGCAGGGTCGATCATGCAGGGTCGATCATGCAGGGTCGATCATGCAGGGTCGATCATGCAGGGTCGATCATGCAGGGTCGATCATGCAGGGTCGATCATGCAGGCGAGCCCAGGCGGCCCTGGAGCGGGCGGGGGCGCGCGGCGGGCCCTCGTACCCCGAGTAGCCCACGGAGGTGCCACGATGACCGAGGTGCAGGTGTGTCTCAAGGAGGGTGCCGTCTTCACGCGCATCGACGAGAGCGCCGGGGTGGTGCTCGAGCTCGACCGCAAGCGCTACTACCTGCTCAACGAGACGGCTACGGCGCTGGTGGAACTGCTGGAGGACGCCGGGGGCGCGATGTCACGACCGCGGGTCGTGGCTAGCCTGCTGGGGGCCTTCGACGTCGACGAAGCGGTGCTGGGTCCGGACCTCGACGCCTGCTTGGGCGAGCTGGAGCGCCGGCGGATCGTCACGCTCACGCCGGCGCCAGCGGCGGCCTCACGCTGAAGGGCTGTCGAGCTCAGGCCTCCCGACGCAGGACCCAGTAGAGCAGCGGCGCGCCGCCGCGCAGCCAGCGCGGGTGAGGACGCCCCGTCGCCAGCTCGATCGCGTCGTGGCAGCTCACGACGGACAGGCCGGCCTGTTTCGCCTCGGTGGCGAGCTCGGCCCCGCGGTAGGGATGGAAGGCGATCAGCCCAGGCGACCGCGCAGGGCTGACCTGCGACAGCCAGAAGGATCCCGGCTCGAGCTCGTGGTCCGCCGCGTCGCTGCCCTCGCGCCTGAAGGTGCGCGCCAGCAGCCGGCCAGCGCTCTGGCAGCGGACCCAGGCATAGGCATGGAGACGAGGCCAGAGCGGCGCCGGGCGCGCGCGCGCGTCACCACTGCGCCTTGGCCCGCGCGCAGGAGAGGGCAGCCCACGAGCGGCTGCCCCCCGAGGAGGTCGTGAGAGCCAGCGACGGTAAAGGGCATAGACGACGCGCGCGATCCCCGGGTCCCAGAGGCGGTTGTGCGTCGTCAGCAGCATCAGCCCGCCCGCGCGCAGTCTGCGCGATACGGCCCGCAGCAAGCCAACGCGGGTCTCCCGCGCCGGGAAGTGCTCGATGAACTGGTCGATCAATAGGGCCACCTCGAAGCGCGCGGACGCGCCGAAGGGGAGGTGTTGCGCGTCGGCGAGCAGCCAGGTCGGCCGGCAGGGGCCCGCGTGGCCTCGGCCCGCGGCGAGCAACACCGGCCAGGCGCTATCCACGGCGACGACCCGGCAACCTCGGCGGCTCAGCGCGGACGCCTCGCGCCCGGCGCCGCAGCCCAGGTTCAGCACCGACGCTCCCGCCGGGACGTGGGACCCCAGCCAGTTCTCCTCGGCGGCCGTCAGTCCACCGGCGGCGCGGGCGATCGCTTGCATCACTTCAGCCGGGTGCGCATACTTCGTCGCTGTTGGCAGGCGCATCGGTGGCACGCGGGCAGCCATGGGTGCTTGTAGCACGGGCCTCGGCGTAGGGGAGCGGCGCCGGTGCACGGCCAGCGGCGCTGGGGCACCAGCCCGGCTCCCCGCCAAGCGCGTGGTGCCTACTGGCGCCAAACTGTCCTGTGGCGCCAAACTGTCCTGTGGCGCCAAACTGTCCCAGGCACTATGATTCGCCGTCAGTCGGTGGATCGGGTGCGCCTTCCACGGCTCGGACCGTGCACAGAATCCAGTTGCCTGAGATCGAGTTTCGCTGTAGTAATATAGGCTACAAGAAATTGCCGAGGACGCGAGAAGCTGCCGGGCAGAACAGCCGGGAGACGTGCGTGCCAGGCGAGGGTAATGCCGAGGGAGAGAACCATGAAGAGACGTGCTTCCCAGCTGATCTTGGCGATCGTATACGGTGCCGCGGGCTGTGCGGCCCCGTCGGGCGGAGCCGACCGCGAGAGCGCCGCCACCGATCCACCTGCCGTCGCCAGCGACGAGGCGTCCTCCGCCTCGGCAGCTCCTCCCGAGCAGGTATTGCTGGCGCGGTATCACCTGGAGGCCGATCCCGCGACCGGAAGCTGGGAATTACTGCCGGCGCCGGTCGCCGACGACGAGGCGCTGCCGGAGGGCATCGGCCGAAGCGCCCAAGCGCTCGCCAACGGGGACGAGGCTGTGCAGGTCACCTTCGGCACGCAGGCCACGCTGAAGAACTGCGTGGCGGGCCAGTGTGGCTGCGATGCGGGAGCCTTCGACCCGCCTGCGTGGTACAACGGCAGCTGTTTCGTCGGCCAGCGCGTCGCCTATGGCAAGGTACGGCTGAGCAACACCACGAGCGGCAGCTACTTCCAGAACCCAGCGGCGGTCTTCGTGCCGCGTACGCCGCCATCGTTGAGGTTCTACTCGACCTTCCCCGTCGCACCCTTTAGCTGCTCGGCTTACTCCACCCTGACCCGCAGCGTCGCGCCCTATAACGGTCAGGTCTACGCGCGCTACAACGACATTTCGGCTGGTGGCTGCGACAAAGGCGTCGATACCTGGATCGCAGCGGCCAGCAATATCGCCGACGCCAACGCGATCGTGTCGTTCGACATCTACGTCGTGGCCGATAGCCTGGTGCCGACCCAGGTGCCCAACGGCGGCTTCGAGACCGGTCTGGCGAACTGGACGCTGGCGGGCTCGGGCTCGGCGCTGGCGGAGCATTGCTCGCATGTGAGTGACTACACCTGCGGCCCCTTGGAGAACGGGGTGCTCCCTCCCGCGGGCTCGGGGACCATGGCGCGCATCCTGACCGTCGATGGCGCGGCCACGCCGGCCTACAGCGGCGCCTTGACCAGCGCGACCTTCCAGCTCCAGGCGGGCCTGCCCAAGCTCAGCTTCGGCTACAAGGCTGGCTCCCTCGAGGCCGCCAACGTCTGCCTCGCGTCGAACAACGACGAGTTCTACGTCGAAGCGCGCAAGAACGGCGGAAGCTGGGTCACGTTGCCCTTGTCCAATCCACCCGACACGGATAGCAACGGGCGTGTCAGCACGGTCGCCGACTGCCTCAGCTTCGGCCGCATCGACCTCGCCGCCTGCTTCGAGAACTCCTGGTATCCAGGCAGCCCGCTGACCCCACAAGCCTGGGCGACGGCCTCGATCGATCTGACGGCTGCTCCGCTCGGCGCGGTCGCGGGCGATCTGGTGCAGGTGCGGTTCTGGACCGTGTCCGGCCCGCCCTCCCCACAGATCGGCGCCTCTGTGCTGCTGCTCGACGACGTGCAGATGGTGCCTGAGCTGAGCTGAGCTGAGCTGAGCTGAGCTGAGCTGGTCTGAGCTGAGCTGAACCGCCTCAGGGCGTCTCGAGCAGCCGCAACCTGTGGCTCAACATATCCGCGACGACGAGGCCTTGCGAAACGCGCACGAGGCCTTCGGGCCAGCTGAAGCGGGCCGCCATCCCGACCCCGTCCACCCCATCAGCCACGCCCGCCGTGCCGGCCGGCGTGCTCACGCTGCACGCGAGCAGGTCGAGGCGTCGGATCACGCGGTTATTCGTGTCCGCCAGCCAAAGCACGCCCCCGTCGACCACGAGCTTGATCGGGGCAAAGAAGCGTGCCTGGTCCCAAGACCCGTCGCCGTACGCGAAGGCTGGTCCACCGCCCGCCAGCGTGGAGACGACGCCTGACGCTAGCTCGAGCCGCCGGACCGCGTTGTTGCCCGAGTCGGCCACGTAGAGCGAGCTGCCGTCGGTCGACAGACCGCGAGGTCCGTAGAAGCGTGCAGCGCCCGCCGCACCATCGACCAGCCCCGGCACGCCAGCGGTCCCCGCCACGGTCGTCACCTCTCCTGCCCTGAGGTCGAGCCGTCGCAGCGTGTGGTTGCCTGAGTCGGCGACCCACAGCAGTTCGCCCCGAGCGGCGATGCCACTGGGGTGGTTCAGGCGGGCGTCAGCGAAGGGGCCATCGGCGGACCCAGGCTCGCCAGCCTTTCCCACGAGCGTCGTAACCTCGCGCGTCCCGAGATTCACGCGACGAATGGTGCTGTTGTCGGTGTCGGCCACGTAGAGGATCCCGTCGGCCACCGCGAGGTCGGAGGGGCAGCGAAAGCGCGCGGCGCCTCCTGTGCCATCGAGGCTACCCGCCTGGAGCGCGCCGCCCGCAAGCGTCGTTACGCGCCAGGTAGCGACCTCGACGCGCCGCAGTAGGTGGTTCTGACACTCGCTGACGTAGAGCGTCCCCGCGCCATCGCTGGCGAGGCCGCGTGGCTCATGGAAGCGCGCCTCGCCGCCGGACCCATCCGTCGCGCCGGAGGAAGCGCCACCGGCAACCGCGGTCACCCGCAACGCAGTGCCAGCCAAGAGCGGATAGCTCGCGGGGACGATCGCTGGGCGTCGCGCCGCGCAGGCAAGCTCGGCGTCGGCGCCTCCGTCAGCCCGCGCTTCAGCCGCCGCGGCGTCGCGTCTGCGCGTCGCGTCCGCGTTCGACGCGTCGTGCGGCGCGAGCGCGTCGGAGCTGCCGCGATCCTGGCGCGAAGCTGCCGCGTCGAGCGCGTCGGCCGGCCTTCGGCTATCAGTGCCGCCGTCGCGCGCGCGCGTCGCGTCGCGTCGGGCGCCCGATGGGCTGCTGCATCCCGCGGCCAAGGTGCAGAGCAGGGCGATGAGCACGGCATTCCTGCGCTGCGGGCACGGCGCGCAGGAATCCGCGGGGGGCGGCGCAACCCGCTCGCCCTCGTCGCCAGGGCCCTTCACCTTCAATAGGCATCCGTCCACCCCATGTGCCCGAACTGCCGGTGGCAGCTCAGGCAGGGGTAGTAGTCCGCTGGGCGCAGGCGGCCCTGCTCGACCAGCGCCAGGCGCTCGCGTTGCAGCTCGTGGGCTCGGTCCATCCACAGGCGGTGTGCGTCGAAGAGGGAGGTCGTCCGCAGATCGGCGATGATGTCCTGTCGCTCTCCGGTCCCATCGCGGAAGGCGGAGAGCGTGCAGCAGAAGATCAGGTTGCCCTCGAAGTCGACGTGCAACACCTGCCCCGCCTTGGTCGGGCACATGTAGAGCGGATTGGTGTTGTACATCGTCTGGCAGGGCGTGAGGCGCAGGCTCAACGCCTTGGTCAGGCGGTGGAGGTCCTGCTCGACCGACCGCCACTCGTCCAGCGGAAGCGGCACCCCGCGGCGCACGTTCTCTGGTGTTGGGTGCGTGTGGTCGATCGAGAGGAACTCCGCGCCGAGATGGCTGGCCAGCAGCGCGACGCGGTCGAGGTCGTCGCGGTTGAGCTGGCCGACGATGAAGGACAGCCCAAAGCGCAAGCCGAGCGCCTTGCAGGCGGCGATGCTGCGCATCACCTTCTCGTAGGCCTTTGGCGCCCGGATGCGATCCTGGATCGCGGCGGTGCTGCCGTCGAGGCTGAAGACCACGAAGTCGAAGGCCTCTCGCCGCGCCGGCGAGCGCAGCAACGGGACCACGCGGCGCACGAAGGTCGTGCCGTTGGTGACGAAGTGGACCTTCAACCCGTGGCTGGCGACGATATCCAGCGCCTCGCCGAAGTTCGGGTGCAAGGTGGGCTCGCCGCCGGTCCACCCGACCTTGCTGACGCCGTAGCGCAGCGCCTGCCCGATCACGCGATCCATCAGATCGAGCGGCAGGTCGCTCACCTGGTGGTCGAAGTCGCGCAGGCAGTGCGCGCAGTCGTAGTTGCAGCGGCGCGTCAGCTCGAAGGTGATCTCGACCATGGAGCCCGAGCCCGCGCCAGGCCTTCAGGGCACGAAGGGGGTCTGGGACGAGGGATTGGCGCCGCCGGAGAGCAAGGTGACGTTCACCAGCGGCTCGCCGTCGGCCACCCGCGGCTTGACGTAAGGCCGGCGCGCGCGGCCCCGGTTCGGGGCCTCGGGGTGGACAGCGCCGTCCTCGTTCGTCTCTGGCGAATGCTGCGTAAGCTCGATACCCATCGGTAGACCTCCGGTGCGGCGCGCGCCTGCGCCTGAACGCCTGACACACCAGCCGTAGCCCCTCGAGAGCCGTAGCCCTTCAAGACCGTCCGGCCTTACGAAGACGGCTGCCCGCGCTCGTAGGCAGCGCGAAGCAACTCCGCCAGCCGGGGAGGGTCGGTGCCCGGCCCGCCGCCAGCGCTCAGCGCGTAATTTGCGCTAGACCGCACCACCTTGGCAAGCACCTTGAGGTGTGGGCGGCATGCCGGGCCGCCGAGCATCACCAGGCCGCTCTGAGGCAGTAGGCCCTGCAAGGCCGCCGTCGCGTCGAGGGGCTCCAGGTCCACGCTCGCGGCGCCACGCCGGAGCAGCACGATCATCCCTGGCGCCGCCGCGCGCTCGACCACGCGCCCCGGAAACGTGGTGTAGGGATCGAGATCCCAGCGCAGGCGACTGCCGCGCTCCGAATGGGCCGGTGGCCCGGTCCACGAACGCCATGGCAGCAGCTCGAGGTGCCACGGTCCAGGTGTACCGGCCTGCGGAAGGGCAGCACGCGCGGCTGATCCTGCGGCGCACACAGAAAGAGAGCGTCGTCACAGAGGTACGGGAGGCCAGAGCGGACCAGCGCGAGGGCGAGCGTTGTCTTTCCCGCACCAGAATTGCCGACCAGCAGCAGCGGTCGGCTCGGATCGCCCACCGCCGCAGCGTGCGTGTAGTAGAGGCCGTGCTGACGCAGGGCAAGCTGCAGCGCCAGGTTGAAGAGCACCGCCGCGAACACATAGGGCAGGCGCAGCGACTCCCGGTGCGTCACGCCGTCGATTCGCCGACCCTGCGCGTCGATCTGCAGCTGCGACCACCCGTCCGTCAACGTGATCCCAGTCCCTGCGCGATGGCCGCTGACGGGGCCGTAGCTGATCAGCGGCGGCTCCGGCGACGCCCGCGGGAGGAAGTCGACCGCTGCGGCGGTGAGCGTCACGGTGATGCCTGCTCGACGCGCGATCGCTGCGCCCGCGTTGGCCTCCAGGTAGGCATGCAGCAACTCCGCGATCGCGTCGCACGCGGCCGCGTCGCTGGTCCGCACGCTCACGCGCACGCCGTGAATCTGAAACGCAGCGCTCTGGGACATCGCCACATCACCAGCAGGGCGCTCGAACGCCTCGCCGCAGCACAGCAGGCACCGTCATCGACCCGTCGCAACCGGCTACGAGGGGCCTGCAGGGATCGCCGCGAAGCGCCAGAACCATCGCCCGCGAGCGCGGCCACCTGCCGTGGGCGACGCTTCGCCCTCTGCGTCGGCGCTTCCATCGTCGGGGCCAGGGCCCCTGTGAGGCTCCCCCGCTTGGGTGAACGGGGTCGCCAGGGCAACGCGGCTGTTCCTGCTCGCCGAGCCTGTACCGCGAGGAAGCCGGGATGACAAGGCTGGGCCGCTCGTCGGTTGCGTCCAGGCAGTACGCGTCTTCCTCACGCCTTGCCGCGCGGGCGCCTCGAGGGCCAGACGATCGCGTCGCTCTTGAACGGGCCCTCAGGCGAGCAGCGCGGGGTCGACCTCGACGCCGACCGGGCAATGATCCGACCCCGCGACGTGGGCGTCGATGAAGGCGCCGCGCACATGGCGCTGGGCCTGCGGAGGCCAGTACGTAGTCGATGCGCCAGCCGACGTTGCGGGCGCGGACGCCCGCGCGCTGGCTCCACCAGCTGTAGTGGCCTGGACCGGGCTCGAAGTGGCGAAAGGTGTCGATCCAGCCGGCGCCCAGCCAGCGATCGAGCTCGGCGCACTCCTCGGGCAAGAAGCCGCTGGTACCGCGATTGGCCTGCGGGCGCGCGAGATCGATCGCGCGGTGCGCGGTGTTGAAGTCGCCGAGCACCAGCACGCGGCGGCCGGCCTGTCGCAGGCGCTCGAGTTGGTCGAAGAGCGCGCGGTAGAACGCGCGCTTGAAGGGCACGCGTCCGTTGTCGCGGGCCGTCCCGCTGCCGTTGGGGAAGTAGACGTTGGCCACGACCAGGCGGCCGAAGCGCGCGAGCTGGAGCCGTCCCTCGGCGTCGAACTCGGGCTGCCCGAGCGAGGTGCTCAGGTCGTCGGGGGGCCGGCGGCTGTAGAGACCGACGCCGCTGTAGCCGGGGCGCGTCGCCGCGGAGAAGTGGGCCACCCAGCCGGGAGGGGCCCGCAGCGCGGCCGGGAGCTGGGCGGGCTCACAGCGCACCTCCTGCACCCCGACGAGCTCGGCGCCGCAGCCGGCGAGCCAGCGCTCGAAGCCCTTGCCCGCGCAGGCGCGCAGGCCGTTGACGTTCCACGAGACCAGGCGCACGCGACCTCCACCGGCCCTCAGGACTCTGGTTCGCGCCCATGGCAAGCCGCCGAGCCACGAGCCACGCATCCCGCGCCGATGGTAGACTCGGCGCGAGACGCTGACCATGTCGACCCTCGCACCCACCGTCGCCGCTCCCCCGGTCGAGGCCGCGGCCGCCGCGCGCGACCACCTCGAGCTACGGGAGCTGGTGGCGATCGGCGCGCTGCTCAACTCCGAGCGCGACATCCGCCGGCTGTTGGCGCTGATTCTCAGCAAGGCGCGGCAGCTCGTCGGGGCGGACGCCGGCAGCGTCTACGTGATGGAGGCGGCCGCGGACGATCCGACGCACCGCCGGCTGCGCTTCGAGGTCGCGCAGAACGAGTCGATCGCCGTCGACTTCGGTGCGACGACGATCGAGATCACGCCGCACTCGCTCGTGGGTGCGGCCGTGCTCGAGCGTCAGGCGCTGCACCTCCCCGATCTCGACGCCGTCGAGTCGTCGAGCGGTGGGCCGCTGGTCCACGACCGGACCTTCGATCAGCGCAGCGGCTATCGCACGCGCAGCGTCTTGACGGTGCCGATGGTTAATACGCGCGACGAGGTCATCGGCGTGATCCAGCTGATCAACAAGAAGTCCGATCCGAGCGCGCGGCTCGAGAGGCCGGACGACTTCGCGCGGCTGGTGGAGCCCTTCGATGCGCGCGCGATCGAGCTGACCAAGACGCTCGCTTATCAGGCCGCCGTGGCGCTCGACAATGCGCTGCTCTACCAGGAGCTGCGTCAGGTGCTCGAGGGCATGGTCGAGGCGGCGGTGTTGGCGATCGAGCAACGCGACCCGACGACCAGTGGGCACTCGCGCCGCGTCGCCGACCTGACGGTCGCGCTCGCCGAGCAGGTCGATCGGTTGAGCGAGGGGCCCTTCGCCGCGGTCAGCTTCAGCCGCGACGATCTCAAGGAGCTCGAGTACGCAGGTCTGCTGCACGACTTCGGCAAGGTCGGTGTGCCGGAGCGGGTGCTGGTCAAGGCGGAGAAGCTCTACGAATGGGATCGCGACCGGATCCTCGCGCGCTTCGACTATGTGCGGCAGTGGCTGCGCTGCGAGGGCCTGCGCGTCGAGCTGCAGCTGGCGCGCGGCGCCGCGCCGGCGCCCGCCGCTGCCCTGACCGCGGAGCTGCGCCGCCTCGCCGACGAGCTGGTCTTCGTCGACCGCTGCGAGCAGACCGTGCTCGCGGCCAATCGGCCGACGGTGCTCGACGGGGAGCGCGCCGAGTTGCTGCAGGTGATTGCCGCCCGCAGGTACGTCGATGCGCGCGGCGAGTCGCAGCCCTATCTCACCGCCGCGGAGCTGGAGTGCCTCGGGCTGCGGCGCGGCAGTCTGAGCGTGGCGGAGCGGCTGCAGATCGAGTCGCACGTGGTCCACAGCTTCAACTTCCTCTGTGCGATTCCTGGGGCCGCGGCTTTCGGCGGATCCCCGAGATCGCCGCCGGCCATCACGAGAAGCTCGACGGCTCGGGCTATCCCCACGGCTGTCGCGCCGACGGGATCTCGCTGCAGACGCGGATGATGACGATCGTGGATATCTACGACGCGCTGACGGCGGCCGATCGCCCCTACAAGCCGGCCGTGCCGCTGGGGCCGGCGCTGGATATCCTCTGGCAGGATGCGGGGCAGGGGAAGCTCGACGCCGCACTGCTACGAGTCTTCTGCGAGGCTCGCGTCTACGAGCGTGGGATGTCCCCGCGCTGAGGCGCGGCGCGGGCCTCGCGACACAAGCAGCGGGCTTCGAAGTTCGTGCTTAGCTCCCCAGGCTCGAGGCGGCCTCGGGCGAGCCGGCGTCCCAGACCAAGCGCGCCTGCGCCACGAGGGCCCGGCGCTCGCGCTCATAGGCGCTGGCGCTGACCGCTCCCGCCGCGTGGCGCCCTTCCAGCGCCACCAGCGCTTCGAGCACGCTGCTGCGCTGGGCGGCGCGGCGCGCGGCGTGGCGGCGCCCCTGGACGATGCCTGCGATCGCCCAGAGGGCGATCAGCGCGCTAAGACCAAGCACCAACTGGCGCGGCCACTCCGCGCGGTGTGGCAGGTTGCGCACGGTCAGCTCGAGGGACTTGCCGCGAGCGACGGGCGCCAGCGTGAAGAGCTGCATCGCGACGCCCTGGTGGCGCCGAAGCTCGCGCGCCTCTAGGGCGGGCCCGACCACTTCGACAGCGGGCGCCTCACCGAGGGCGAGCAGCGTGCGCGGGCTGCCGAGCGGCAGCGGCTGGTGGAAGTCGAGCGACGAGCCGTCGTAGGGCAGCTCGTAGGACGTCTGCAGCACGAGCTGGCCCGGCGGCAGCGGCCCCCCGACGACGATGGTCGCCTCATCCCCCTCGAGGCGCGCCACGCCCTGGGTCTCTTCGCTCAGCGCAGCGCCGACCGCGCCGCGCGGCAGCGGCAGGCGCAGTCCACTCTCGCCGAGGTCAACCAGGCGGGGACCCGGGTTGAGCAGCACGATGATGTGCGTGCAGCTCAGCCGGCCCTCGCTGAGCTGCGCTAGGACGTGCGTACCAGGACCGAGCTGGAGGTCCTTGCGGCTGGTCGTGCGATCGTAGACCGTGAAGGTCGCGCGCCGGCCGCCGGCCTGCTTGGCGGTCAGTTCGGCGCTGCGGTAGCCGAGGCCGTCGTGCTCGACGCGCAGGCTGAAGCTCGCCGGGTCCGGCTCGGTCGGCGCCGGCGCTGCGCGGGGCGCGTTGGAAGCGGTCGACGCCGCTCGCAGGCTGAAGATCGCCCGCCCCTGGGCGTCGGTGCGCTGGGTCTCGTCCGGTCGTCCGCTGCGGGCCAGGGTCACCTTGGCCCCCGCGAGCGGCTCCCGCGCAGGTCCGCGCAGCGTCAAGACCTCGATCCGATCGGCGGCCAGTCCGGCCACGGCGCTGAGCGTCGCGGCGCCGGTGGTGTCGTTGGACCCGGGTGCGCCGGGCACGCCGGCGTGGGGGTCGTCGCTGGCCTCGGCGTCTGCCGCCGCGCCGCTCTCCGGCGCGGGTTCGGCCGCGGCGGGTTCCGCGGCCTCGTCCAAGGCCAATGCGGCGGCCAGCGGTCGTGCGGGCGAGCGCGTCGAAAGCAGCAGCTTGATGCCCGCGCCGGGCGCCAGGCGAAAGGGCCGGGAGGGGATGGCCTGGTCGCCCTGGCGCAGCAGCGCCAGGTAGAGCTGGCCCTCGACCAATCCCTCGAAGCGCGCGCGGCCGTCGGGGCCGCTTTTTCGCCCTGCCACGCGGGCCATCGCCGCTGCCCCGCTGCGGAACAGCTCCACGGTCTGGTCGGGTTGCGCCTGGTTGAGGTCGCTGCCGATGACCTTGACCGTCAGCACGCCGGCGGGGAGGTCGGCGCTCGGCAGCGGTTGGCCCAGCATTTCGGCCGGCAGGGTCCCGCCGGGGGCCTGGGCCCGCGCGGGGTGGGACAGCGCCGAGAGCGCCAGGACCAGCGCGGTCGCGCTGCGGCCCAGCCGTCGCTTCAGCTCCTGTTCGATCTGCTGGTCGAGCCGCGCGGGCGCCTGCCCAACTCGGGCCGCATCGAGTTGCTGCAGCACCTGCAGCGCGCGCTGGCGCAGCGGGGCGACGAGCTGCGCGGCCTGCTCGTCGTCGAGGCGCTGCAGACCGGCGTCGAACTCGACCTCGCGGATCGATCGCAGCAGCAGCTGCTTCTCTCGCTCTAGATCGCGCAGCCGCTGGTTTGGCGCCGGCGGTGGTTGATCGAGCTGCGCGAGCAGCGTGCCGAGGCTGCGCAGCAGCAGGTGGAGCAAGGTGCCCAGTGCGGCTGCGGCCAGCGCCGCCAGCACGATCTCGGTGCCACCACCGCCGCCGCGCGCGACCAGGGTGATGCCCGGCACGATCAACAGCAGGGGCAGCAGCCACCCCGTCCAGCCGACCAGCTTCGTCAGCACGCGCGCTCTCTCCCGCTCAGGGTGCATCGGTGTCATCTTTGGCGGCTGCGGCAGCGTCGGTCCTGCTGCCGCGTGCAATCGGTTCGGCTCGCGCGAGGGCGGGTATCGGGCGGGCCGGGCGCGCCAGCGCGCTCAGCGGCAGGCCGGCGATCGCGGCGCCCAGCGCCATCACGACGAAGCCGAGCCAGACGAAGGTGACGAGCGGGTTGATCACGACCTTGAAGGTGGCCGATCCGCTCGCCTGATCGTGTCCGCCCAGGGCGACGAAGAGGTCCTCGCCCGTCGAGCGCTGGATCGCGACCTCGGTCGTCGGGCTGTCCTCGTGACGAAAATAAACCCAGCGCGCCGGGTGGATCGTGCCGGTCGGCTTGCCGTCCTCGAAGACCGTCAGGCCCGCCGTCAGCATGCCCTTGAGGTCGTCCTCGGTGATGCGCAGGCCGTCGTAGCGCAGCTCGTAGCGGCCGATCGTCAGGCGCTCGCCCGGGCGCAGCACGGCCTCCTTCTCCTGTTTGAGCGACTCGCCGGCGAAGCCGACGCACATCAGGGCCACGCCGATGTGCACGACGTAGCCGCCGTAGCGGCGATGGTTGCGCAGCAGCAGCCCGCCGAGCGCCTGGCCGAAGCCCGTTTGCGCGGCGCGCGCCCGCACCGAGGCGGCGCGCAGCGGCTCCTGCAGCACCGTGGCGATGACGAAGGCGCAGAGCGCCCAGGTCAGCAGCGCGACGGCGCCGGCGGCGGGGCCCCAGAGGCCGAGGCCAACGCCGACGAGCAGCCCGACGACCGTCGGCCATTGGAACTGGCGCCGCAGTCCGGCCGCCGTCGAGTGACGCCAGCCGAGCATCGGTCCGACGCCGGTGAGCACCAGCAGGGCCACGCCGATCGGCACCATCCAGCGGTTGAAGGCCGGGATGCTGATCGTGATCTTGTCGCCGAAGAGTTCGGAGATGCCGGGAAAGATCGTCAGCACCATGACCAGCAGGCAGGCGCTGAGCAGCACCCAGTTATTGAGCAGGAACCAGAACTCGCGGCTGAGCGCCGACTCCAGCGCGCCGCGGCTGCGCAGCAACGGCCGGCGCCACAGGATCACGCCGAAGCCGACGACCAGCGTCAGGGCGATGAAGCCGAGGAAGACGTAGCCGATGTTCGATCGCGCGAAGGCGTGCACCGAATCGATGAAGCCGGAGCGCGTGAGGAAGGTGCCGAAGATCGTCATCACGAAGGCGAGCAGGGCGAGCACGACGTTCCAGACCTTCAGCATCTGCCGCCGATCCTGGACCATGATCGAGTGCAGAAAGGCCGTGCAGAGCAGCCAGGGCATGAAGCCGGCGTTCTCCACCGGGTCCCAGCCCCAATAGCCACCCCAGCCCAGCTCCTCGTAGGCCCACAGCATGCCGAGCGTCAGCCCGAGGGCGAGCGCGAACCACGACACCAGCGCCCAGGGCCGCGCCGCGTGCAGCCAGGTCTCGTCGACGCGCCCGGCCAAGAGCGACCCCATGGCGAAGGCGAAGGGTACGGTCAGCGTGACGAAGCCCAGGTAGAGGGACGGCGGGTGCGTCACCATGTAGGGGTTTTGCAGCAGCGGGTTGAGGCCCTTCCCGGTCTCGGGGGTGACCGACAGATAGGCGTCGAAGGGGTTCGAGCTGACCACCATCACGACCCCGAAGAAGACCACGACCAACATCAGCACGGCGCTGGCGTAGGGGACGATGTCGCCGAGGCGGTGCTGATTGGTGCGCATCGCCACCGCGGAGACGAGGGCCAGCAGCCAAACCCACAGCAGCAGCGAGCCCTCCATGCCGCCCCAGAGCGCCGTGATGCGGTAGAAGACCGGCATCGCGCGCTCGGAGTGCTGCTGCACGTAGATCAGCGAGTAGTCCGAGATGGTGAAGGCGTAGGCCAAGAGCAGCACGGCGAGCGTGGCGCTGGCGGCCACGCCGTAGAGCGCGAGCTGCGCGCTCTGCACCATCGCGCTGCTGCGCCGGCGGGCCCCGACCAGCGCCAAGGCCGCCGACCAGGTGGCGAGCAGCAGGATCAGGTAGACACAGAGCGTCCCGATCGTTGCCATGGGACCACGCCCTCCAGGGGTAGGGTGCGACGCCGCGCCAGGCGGGCCGCGCCAGCCGTGCAGGCCATCCGGGCTGTGCCCGGCCATCGGCCGCGAAGACGACGCCTCCGCATCAGGTCGCAGCGCGCGGAATATAGACGAGGGTGGCAAGGGCCGCAACGCGCTCCGGGGGCGCTGTAGCGCAGCTTTCGGTTAGCTTGAAGTCGCGGTAGATTGACGGAGCGTGGACGAACACGCTCGCCGCTGGGAAGGCGGCGCGACCGGACCTGATCGGGGGAGCGGGTGATGATGCCAGATCGAGCTTCGCTCGCGCCGCCGCCGATCGCCGCCGCCGCGAACGCCTTCCAGGCCTTGCCCGAGGCCGCGCTCGCGGTGGACGGCGCCGGCCAGGTGGTGCTTGCCAATCACGCCGCCGGCCGGCTCTTTGGCTACGAGGCGGCGCTCTTGGTCGGGACGCCCGTGCGGCGCCTGATTCCGGCCTGGCAGGAGCGGGGCGAGCTCTGGCAGGCGGCAGACACTGGGAGCGAGGGGTTCGCGTCGCGCGCCATCGAGCTGGCGGGCGTGCGTAGCGACGGGCGAGCGCTGGCGCTCGAGCTGACGCCCAGCCGCTGGTCGTCGGGCGCCGGCGAGCTGACGCTGGTGCTGATCCGCGATGTCGGCCCGCGCCAGGTGGGTGAACAGCGGCGGACGCGCGAGACGGCGCGCCTGAGGGCGATCAACGCGGAGCTCTCCGTGCTCTACGAGATCACGGCCGCGATGGCGCGCAGCCTCGACCTCGCGGAGACGCTGCCCGCGGTGCTGCGGACCATCACGCAGCTGCAAGCGCTGGCGGTCGAGCCCCGGGGCGTGCTGTTCGTGCTCGAGGGCCGGCGCCTCCGCCTGGCCGCCCAAATCGGCTACGACGAGGACTTCGTCGCGCAGCACCGTGAGATCGCGATCGGGGAGTGCCTCTGCGGTCGCGTGGCGGTCGCCGGGGAGCCCGTGCTCTCGGCGAACTCCGCACACGATCCGCGCCACACGATCCACTGCGCGGGGCTGGGGGACCACGGCCACATCGTCGTGCCGCTCAAGGCGCAGCAGCGCGTGGTCGGCGTGCTCTGCCTGCACCTCGCGGCCGACACCACGCCCGATGACCTCGTGGTCAGCGCGCTCGTCACCGCGGGCCATCACATCGGCGTGGCGATCGAGCATGCGCGGCTCTATGAGGCCGCGCGCGAGCGGGCCTTGCACGACCCGCTCACGGGCCTGGCCAATCGCCGGCTGATGGAGCTGGTGCTCGAGCGCAACCTGGCGCGGGCGCGACGCGCGGGCAGCGAGCTGTCGCTGGTGATGATCGACGTCGATCACTTCAAGCGCTTCAACGACGCGCACGGACATACGGCCGGCGACGCCGTGCTGCGGCAGCTCGCCGCGGCCATCACCGCGAGCGTGCGCGACGCGGACCTGGCCGCGCGCTACGGCGGTGAGGAGTTCCTGCTGCTGCTCCCGGATGCGGGGCTGAAGCAAGCCGCTGAGGCGGCCGAGCGTGTGCGGCAGTTGGTCGCCGCGCAGACGGCGGTCACGATCAGCCTCGGGGTCGCCTGCTATCACGAGGCGCTGGGAAGCGCGCAGGCGCTGGTCGACGCGGCCGACGCCGCCATGTACCGCGCCAAGCGGGCCGGTCGCAATCGCGTCGAGCTGGCGCCCTAGAGCACCGATCGAGTTGAAACACCTACTGCAACGCGCATTTGCGGGCGATCTCGGGCGGGCTCGTCGCTGCGCTGCTCGCGCTACCTCAAGTAGCGCTGCGCTGCTCGCTCCTCGCGCGCCCGACCTCACCTCGCAACTGCTCGTTTCGTCACGGTGTTCAACCCGTTCGGTGCTCTAGAGCACCCCACCGCGCAGGAGCGTTGAGACGCCCGTCAGGCAAGGCGCGAGCGAGGAGCGCGCGGAGCAGCCTTGGAGCGCTGTGAGCACGCACCGGAGCGAGCAACGCCGCCTGACGGGATGGATCGACGCTCCTGCGCGGTGGGGCTAGCGGCCGCCGAACGGCTGGTCCACCCCCCGCGTCGGCAGCCACGAGGGTGCGCCCTCACGCAGGTAGCTGTCGACGGCGCGCGCGGCCTCGCGGCCATCGGCGATGGCCCAGACGATCAGGCTGGCGCCGCGCTGGGCGTCGCCCGCGGCGAAGACGCCCTCGACGTTGGTGGCGAAGCTGCGGTCGATCTTGACGTTGCCGCGTGCGTCGCGGGCGACCCCCAATTGATCGACCAGCGCCGTGGTGTCGGGACCGACGAAGCCGAGCGCCAGAATCAAGAGGTCCACGGGCAGGGTGAGCTCGCTGCCGGGCTGCTCCACCAGGCGCAGGCCGCCCTCGCCCTGGCCGACCGTCTCGACGCGCACGGCGTGGAGCGCGCTCAGCTTGCCGTCGCTGCCGCTCAGGCGCTTGGTCTGCAGGGCGAAGTCGCGCAGGCCGCCCTCCTCGTGGCTGGTCGAGCTGCGCCAGACCACCGGCCACTGGGGCCAGGGATTGCCCGGATCGCGGCTGCGCGGCGGGGCCGGCAGCAGCTCGATCTGCTGCACGCTGGCGGCCCCGTGGCGCAGCGCGGTGCCGAGGCAGTCGGAGCCCGTGTCGCCGCCGCCGAGGATGATCACGCGCTTACCCGTGGCGAGCAGTGGACTGGCCGCCGGTGCGTCGCTGCCGACGGCGCGGTTCTGCAAGCGCAGGAAGTCCATCGCCAGGTGCACCCCGTCGAGCTCGCGTCCCGGGACGTCGAGCTCGCGAGGGCGCTCGGCGCCGATCGCGATCAGCACCGCATCGTGGGTGTCGCGGAGTTCGCGCCAGGTCGGCCGCTCGCCGATCGCCGCACCGGTGACGAACTTGACCCCCTCGGCCTCCAGCAGCGCCAGGCGGCGGTCGATGACCCACTTCTCGAGCTTGAAGTCGGGGATGCCGTAGCGCAGCAAGCCACCGAGCTGCTCGGCCTTCTCGTAGACCGTGACGCGGTGGCCGGCCGAGTTGAGCTGGGCGGCCGCCGCGAGCCCGGCCGGGCCGCTGCCGACCACGGCGACGCTGCGTTCGCTGCGCGTGCGTGGCGGCTGGGCCTGCACCCAACCCTCGGCGAAGGCGCGCTCGATGATCTCCTTCTCGATCTGCTCGATGCTCACCGCATCGGCGTTGATCGCCAGCACGCAGGATCCCTCGCAGGGGGCGGGGCAGAGTAGGCGCAGGTACGCCTCGCGCCAACGACCGCGGTAGACGAGGTCGTTCCACTCGGGGATCACGTTCCCCAGCGGGCAGCCCTGGTGGCAGAAGGGCACGCCGCAGTCCATGCAGCGCCCACCCTGCTCGCGCACGCGCTCCCGTGGCTGGGGCTGGTAGAGCTCGCGCCAGTCGCGCAGTCGATCCGCGACGGGGCGCTTGTCCGGCAGCGCCCGCGGCCATTCCTTGAAGCCGGTAACCTTGCCCACTACTTCAGCCCTCCCTCGACCACCGCCAGCTGCGGCGGCCGTTGCGCCGTTTGTTGCGGCGCCGGTCGTTGCGCCGCGCGCCGCGCCTGCAGCACGCGCTTGTAGTCCTTGGGCATCACGCGCACGAAGTGCGTCAGCATCAGCTCCCAGTTGTCGAGGATGCGCCGTCCGACGGCGCTGTTGGTGTAGCGCACGTGGTCCTCGATCATGCCGTAGACCAGCCAGATCGCGCTCTCGTCGACCAGCTCTTCGAGCTCGACCATCCCCAGGTTGCACTTCTTGCGGAACTGCTGCTCGCGGTCGAAGACGTAGGCGACGCCGCCGCTCATCCCGGCGGCGAAGTTGCGCCCCGTGCGCCCGAGCACCACCACCACCCCGCCCGTCATGTACTCGCAACCGTGGTCGCCGACGCCTTCGATCACGGCGCGGGCGCCGCTGTTGCGCACGCCGAAGCGCTCGCCGGCCAGGCCCGCGGCGTAGAGCTCGCCGCTGGTCGCGCCATAGAGCACGGTGTTGCCGATGATGATGTTCTCGGCCGGGACGAAGCGGCTCTCCCGCGGCGGGTAGACGATGATCTTGCCGCCCGAGAGCCCCTTGCCGACGTAGTCGTTGGCCTCGCCCTCCAGCTCGAGGGTGACCCCCGGCGCCAGGAAGGCGCCGAAGCTCTGGCCCGCGCTGCCGCGGAAGCGCACCTGCAGCGTGTCGCGCGGCAGGCCCTTGCTGCCGTGCTCGCGCGCGATCATCCCGCTGATCAAGGTGCCGGCCGCCCGATGGCGATTGGCGATCGGCAGGTTGACCTCGACCGGGTGCGCCGTGCGCAGCGCGTCACCGATGCGACTCAGGATCACGTGGTCGATATGGTCTTCCAGCGGCCAGGGCTGGGCCTTGGCGAAGCGTCGTGGGCTGCTGGCGGCCGCGCGCGGCTCAGCCAACAGCAGCGCCAAGTCGAGCTTGCGGGCCTTCCAGTGGTCGGTGCGACGCACCGGCCGCAGCCGGTCGACCCGTCCGACCATCTCGTCGATGGTGCGGAAGCCGAGCCGGGCCATGTACGGCCGGACGCCCTCCGCCAGCAGCATGAAGTAGTTGACGACGTGATCGGGCTGCCCCGCGAAGCGCGCGCGCAGCTCGGGATCCTGGGTGGCGATGCCGACCGAGCAGGTGTTGAGGTGGCACTTGCGCAGCATCACGCAGCCCTCGACGATCAGCGCCGCGGTGGCCACGCCGTACTCCTCGGCGCCGAGCAGCGCGGCGACGACGAGGTCACGGCTGGTGCGCATCCCGCCGTCGACCTGGACCCGGATGCGATCGCGCAGGCCGTTCTGCACCAGCACCTGCTGCGTCTCGGCGAGGCCCATCTCCCAGGGCAGGCCGGCGTGCTTGACGCTCGAGACCGGTGAGGCCCCCGTGCCGCCGACGTCGCCGGCGATCACGACGCAGCCGGCGCGGGCCTTGGTGACGCCCGCCGCGACGGTGCCGACCCCGACCTCGCTCACCAGCTTCACGCTCACGCGCGCCAGCGAGTTGACGGTGGTCAGATCGTAGATCAGCTGCGCCAGGTCCTCGATCGAGTAGATGTCGTGGTGCGGCGGCGGCGAGATCAGCGTCACGCCCGGCGTCGAGCAGCGCACCTTGGCGATGCGCTCGTCGACCTTGTGCCCCGGCAGCTGCCCGCCCTCGCCGGGCTTGGCGCCCTGCGCGACCTTGATCTGCAGCTCGTCGGCGTTGACCAGGTAGTCGGCGGTGACGCCGAAGCGGCCCGACGCCACCTGCTTGATCGCGCTGCGGCGAAGATCGCCGTTCTCGTCGGGGGTGAAGCGGTGCGGCTCCTCGCCGCCCTCGCCGCTGTTCGACCGTCCGCCGAGGCGATTCATCGCGATCGCCAGCGTCTCGTGCGCCTCGGCGCTGATCGAGCCGAAGGACATCGCGCCGGTGACGAAGCGCTTGACGATCGCGCTGGCCGGCTCGACCTCCTCGAGCGGCACCGCGGCGGCGCCGTCGTCGAAGTCGAGCAGCGCGCGCAGGGTGGTCAGCCCGCCGGCCTCGCGGTCCATCAGCTCGCAGAACTCGGCGAAGAGCGCGCTGTCGTTGAGCCGCGTGGCGTTTTGCAGCTTGGCGATCGTCGCCGGGTTCCACTTGTGCGGTTCGCCGCGTCGGCGCCATTGATAGGCGCCGCCGACCGGCAGGGGGTCGGTCAGCGCGATCGCCTGGCGGCCGAAGCCGCGGTCGTGGCGCTCGAGCACCTCGCGCCCGAGCTCGTCCAGCCCGATGCCCTCGATCCGCGACGGCGTGCCCGTGAAGTGACGATCGATCACGGTGTGGTTCAGCCCGACGGCCTCGAAGATCTGCGCGCCGCGGTAGGACTGGATCGTCGAGATGCCCATCTTGGACATCACCTTGAGCAGTCCGTCGTGCACCGCCTTGACATAGCGCTCCTCGGCGGCCGCGGCCTCGCCGGCGATCGTGCCGTCGGCGACGAGCTGCCGCACCGTGTCGAGCGCCAGGTAGGGGTTGATCGCCGCCGCGCCGAAGCCGACGAGCAGGGCGAAGTGGTGCACCTCGAAGGTCTCGGCCGTCTCGACGATCAGCCCGGCCTGCATGCGAATGCCTTCGCGCACCAGGTGCTGGTGCACGGCGCTGACGGCCAGCAGCGAGGGGATCGCGGCGCGCTTGGCGTCGACGCCGCGGTCGCTGAGGATCAGCACGTTCTGCCCGTCGTCGATCGCCGCGGCGGCGGCGGCGCAGAGCCGGTCGACCGCCCGCTCGAGCTCGCGCGGGCCCTCGCCGGCGTCAAAGAGCAGCGACAGGGTGGTTGGCTCGAAGGCGACCTCGCGCATGCCGACAATCCGCGCCAGCGTGTCGGTGGTCCAGATCGGGCCCTTCATCCGAATGCGGTGGCACTGCTCGGGCGTTTCTTCGAAGGTGTTGCCATCGGGGCCGATCTTGGTGCCCAGCGACATCACCAGCGCCTCGCGCAGGTGATCGATCGGCGGATTGGTGACCTGGGCGAAGAGCTGGTGGAAGTAGTCGAAGAGCGTCGGCGCGCGGTCGCTGAGCACCGCCAGCGGCGTGTCGTTGCCCATCGAGCCGATCGGCTCCTTGCCGTCGTTCGCCATCGGCTCGATCACCACCCGCAAGGACTCGTCGGTGTAGCCGAAGGCCCGCTGCGCGCGCCAGAGGTCCTCGCCCTTCAGCGTCGGCGGCGCGTCGGTGCTGGGGAACTGATCGATGTCGAAGACGTTGCGACGCAGCCAGCGCCCGAAGGGCCAGCGGGTCGCCAGGTCGCGCTTGACCTCGTCGTCGTCGAGGATGCGGCCCTCCGAGGTGTCGACGACGAAGATCTTGCCGGGCTGCAGGCGCCCCTTGAAGCGCACCTGCTCGGGCGGGATGTCGAGCACGCCGACCTCCGAGGCGAGGATCACCCGATCGTCCTCGGTGACGACGTAGCGCGCCGGGCGCAGCCCGTTGCGGTCGAGCGTCGCGCCGACGATTTGGCCGTCGGTGAAGGCGATCGCCGCCGGGCCATCCCAGGGCTCCATCAGCGAGGAGTTGTACTCGTAGAAGTCCCGGCGCTCCCGGTTCATCTCGTCGTTGCCCTGCCAGGCCTCGGGGATCATCATCATCATCGCGTGCGGTAGGCTGCGGCCACCGAGGTGGAGCAACTCGAGCATGTTGTCGAACTGCGCCGAGTCGCTCTTGCCCGGCACGATGATCGGGAACAGGCGCTCCAGGCTGCCGCCGAACTTGGCCGACTGCAGCTGGCTGCGCCGGGCCAGCATCCAGTTGCGGTTGCCGCGCAGCGTGTTGATTTCGCCGTTGTGGGCGATGTAGCGGAAGGGCTGCGCCAGATCCCAGGTCGGGAAGGTGTTGGTCGAGAAGCGCGAGTGCACCAGGGCGATGGCGCTCTCCAGCTCGGGGTCCCTCAGGTCGGGAAAGAAGCCACTGAGCTGCCCGGGCAGGAGCAGGCCCTTGTAGACCAGGGTCTCCGCCGACAGGCTGGCGATGTGAAAGCGCCCCTCAGGGTCGGCGCCGGAGGCGGCGATGCGGTTCTCGGCCAGCTTGCGGATGATGTAGAGCTTGCGCTCGAAGGCGCTGGGCGGCAGCCGGCGTAGGCGCACGAAGAGCTGGCGAAAGGCCGGCATCACCTGCCGCGCCAGCGGGCCGACGTGCGAGGTGTCGATCGGCACGTCGCGCCAGCCGATCACCTCCTGGCCCTCGTCCTGCACCACCTGCTCGACGAGCTCCTGACAGGCCGCACGGGCGCGGCGATCCGGTGGGAGGAAGACCTGCGCCACGCCGTAGCGCCGGCGTCGCAGCTCGCCGAAGCCGAGCCGTAGCCCTTCGCGCCGGAAGAAGCGCTCGGGGATCTGCATCAGGATCCCGGCCCCGTCGCCGCTCTCGGGGTCGCAGCCGCAGGCGCCGCGGTGGCTCAGTCGGCTCAGGACCTCGAGCCCCTGCTCGACGATGGCGCGCGACTTCTCGCCCTTGATATGGGCGACGAAACCGACCCCGCACGCATCGTGCTCGGTCTCAGGCTCGTACATTCCCCAGCGCTCGTTGGTGCTGCGTTCGTTGGTGCTCATGCTTCGTCCTCGCCAGCGGCCATGGCCATCGGCGCGGCCGCCGAAACGCGCGGCGCGCTCTCGAATGCGGGCGGAAAATAGCCTCTCGGCCGGCGGCCGTCGAGCCCCCGATCGAGGTCGGCCGGGGTGCCGGGCGCGCGCTGTTGCTGGCGCCGTGGGGGCGTCAGCCGGCCGTGGGATCGTCCGGGGCTGCAGCGCTGCCGCTCGCGGGTGGCTTCTCGGCGGGTGGCTTCTCGGCGGGTGGCGCCTCGGCCGGCGGCCGCGGCGGGCCATAGTCGGCCTCGAGCTTCTGTTCGAGGCGGTCGAGCAGCTGCAGCTCGACGTAGGAGGGCTGGTGCTCGATATCGAGCTGCAGCTTGACCCCAGGCGCCGAAGCGTCGCCGCTCGGAGCGTCGAGGCGGATCACCTCGAGCGAGGCCGGGCACTCCTTGACCGCGCCGCTACCCGGAAAGATGAACAGGATGTAGCCGTTCTCGCGGTCCTTGTCGGTGACCTTGTAGTGGCTGTCGACGCGAAGCAGGCGCATCGCGGACAACCAGACGCGCTCGTAGCGGTAGCCGACGACGCGGGTCGTCTGCGCGCTCGCGGGCGCCGCGACGAGCAGCGCCAGGGAGACCAGGAGCCGCGCCGCTGGGCGAGCAGCGGCGCACCGCCGGGGCGCTGAGCGGCGCCGCGTCGCTGGCGCGCAATCCTGGTGGGCGAGGCGCTCAGGCACCCTGCGACTCCGCCGGGCCGCCGTGGCCCGAGGCCGCAGCATCGTTCGTCGCGGCGTTGGCGTCCAATTCGTCACCCACCGGGGGGCTCGGGGCGTGGGCCGCGGCCTCGGCGCGGGCCGAGTCGCCGACCAGGCGGCGCAGCCCCACGTGCGCCGAGAGCATCGCCACGGCGCCAGCGCCGAGGTACCAGGCCGCGTTGGCGACGTGCGAGGCGACGATGAAGGCGGCGCCGCGCTGCTTCAGCAGGGCGGCCGGTAGGTAGAGCGCGAGCCCGCCGTTGGCGAAGAGCTCGAAGTTGCCGATGAAGCCTGGGCCGGCCGGAATCATGATGCCGACGCCGATCAGGGACACCAGCGCCATCGACTGCCAGGCGGTCAGCTCGAGCGCGAAGCCACGCGCGAGCACCCAGAGGGCGGCGCCGTTGAGCGCCCAGTAGCCGGCGGTTGCGGCGAGGAAGGGCAGCAGACGTCGCGTGTCCGGCAGGGCGCGGAAGCCGTCGACGATCCCCGCCGCGATCCCCGCCGCGCGCTCGGCCAAGCGCGGCGAGAACACGGCGATGACCCGGCGGCAGAGCGCCACGGCGCGCTCGCGCTGCCAGAGCACGATCACGAGCACGACCGAGGCGGCGCAGAACAGCCCGAGCGCAAGCAGGCCGGAGGCCGCGAGCCAGGCGGGGACTGGCACCCCGCTGAGACGGGCCGAGGCCACCGCAGCGAAGGCCAGCAGCGCGACCACCAGCCCGTCGAAGACGCGCTCGACGGCCAAGGTGCCCAGCGCCTGGGTGAAGCGCAGGCGCGGCGGGTCAGCGACCAGGTAGGGCCGCACGAACTCCCCCATCCGCAGCGGCAGGGCGAAGATCGCGAAGAAGCCGACCGAGGAGATCGGCAGCAGCCGGCGGAAGCTCACCGGGTGGATCGGGGCCAGCAGGTGGCCCCAGCGCCAGACGCGCAGGGCGTGTTGCAGCGCCATCGCCGCGAAGTAGGGCAGCAGCACCCACCAGTGGGCGCGCCCCAGCGCGGAGAGCAGCGACGAGAAGTCGATCTGGCGCGCGGCGAGCCAGAGCATCGCGGCCCCGATCAGGGTCGAGAAGAAGAGGCGGCGCAGCATCGGGCTCATGGCGGAGGGCCTCGCAAATGGGCGGGCAACATAGCACGCGCGCGATCGGGTGGGGGGCCGTGCGCGTGAGCGATCGGCGCACGGCTTGACCGCCGCCGGGGCAGGGCGCGAGCATTGCCCCACGCGAATGCGGCCGATGACGCGGAGGGGGGCAACATGGTCAAGGACGTGTGGCGGTATCTGCGGGCGGAGCGGGCCAACCAGCTCGCGGCGCTTTGCGAGCTGCTGCGGATCCCCAGCATCAGCGCCCAGCGCGAGCACGCGCCCGACGTGCAGCGCGCGGCCGAGTGGCTAGCGCTGCGGCTGCGCGCGATCGGGCTCGAAGAGGTCGCCGTGCAGCCGACGGCGGGTCATCCGGTGGTGCTCGGGCAGACGCCCCAGCAGCCGGGCCGGCCGACCGTGCTGATCTACGGCCACTACGACGTGCAGCCGCCCGACCCGCTGGCGTTATGGACCACGCCGCCCTTCGAGCCGACGGTGCGCCGGGGCCGGCTCTACGCCCGCGGCGCGGCCGACGACAAGGGCCAGCTCTTCATCCATCTGGCCGTGCTCGAGGCCTGGCAGCGCGCCGGCGGCGGCTGCCCGGTCAACGTCAAGCTGCTGCTGGAGGGGGAGGAGGAGATCGGCAGCCCGCAGCTGCCGCCGCTCTTGCGGGCGCGCGCCCGCGAGCTGGCGTGCGACGTGGTCCTCGTCAGCGACACGCACATGCTGGGACCACGCACGCCGAGCATCACCGCCGGCCTGCGCGGCATTTGTTGCTGCGAGATCGTCGTGCGCACCGCCGCCCGCGATCTGCACAGCGGCAACTGGGGCGGCGCGGTGGCCAATCCGCTGCAGGTGCTGGCCGAGCTGCTGGTGGCCTGCAAGGACCCGCGCAGCGGCAAGGTGCGCATCCCCGGCTTCTATGACGCGGTCAAGCCGCTGCCCGCGCACTGGCGCCGCGCGCTGAGCGAGACCCCGCACGACGACGCGGCGTTGGCCAAGGCGCTCGGCGCGCCGGCGCTCTTCGGTGAGCGCGGTCAGAGCACGCTGGCGCGCATTGGCGCCCGCCCGACCTTCGAGGTCAACGGCGTGGTCGGTGGCTACGCCGGCGAGGGGATCAAGACCGTGCTGCCGTGCGAGGCGCGCGCCAAGGTGTCGCTGCGCCTGGTGCCCGATCAGTCACCGACGCAGGTGCTCGCCGCGCTCAAGCGCCACCTGGCCGCCTGCGCGCCGCCCCACGCCCGGGTCAGCGTGCGCGTGCTCGAAAACAGCGCGCCCGCGGTGCGCCTCGACACCGACTTCCCCGAGCTCGAAGCAGCTCGCCGCGCCATCACCCGCGTCTTCGGCCGCGCGCCGCTGCTCTCGCTGGAGGGCGGCTCGGTGCCGATCGTCGCCGAGTTCGAACGCACGCTGAAGCGCCCGACCCTGCTGCTCGGCTTCGGCCTCCCCGACGACAACCTGCACGCCCCCAACGAGAAGCTCGACCTGGCGATGTTCGAGCGCGGCACGCGCACCGTGGCCCTGCTCCTCGCCGAGCTGGCAGCGGCGCGGGCCTGAGCGCGAGCTACCCGCGGTGGCGGCGCGAGGGGCGTGAGCGTGAGATAGCGCCCCCGCGGCGGCGCTCGCGCTCCAGCGCGGGGCTGCTGCTCGTTACCCCTCGGCGTCGCGGTTGGCCTCGGACTCGTCCTCGAGCGCTTCTTCGACGACGGCAGAGGGGCGGGTCTGGCGGAACTCGCCCTCCCAGCGCGCGACGACGACGGTGGCGAGGCAGTTGCCGATCACGTTGACGGAGGTGCGGGCCATGTCCATCAGCCCGTCGATGCCGAGGATCAGGTTGATCGGCCAGATCGGCAGCTGGAACGAGGCGGCGGTGCCGAGCAGGATCAACATCGAGGCGCGCGGCACGCCGGCGACGCCCTTGCTCGTCAGCATCAGCGTCAGCACCATGATGATCTGGTGGCCGATCGACATCTGGATGCCGGCCGCCTGGGCGACGAAGACCGAGGCCATCGACAGGTAGAGCGAGGTCCCGTCGAGGTTGAAGCTGTAGCCGGTGGGCATGACGAAGGCCACGATCTGGCGCGGCACGCCGATGGCCTCCATGCCCTCCATCGCCCGCGGCAGGGCGGCCTCGGAGCTGGTGGTGGCGAAGGCCAGCGAGACCGGCTCGGCGATCGCGCGCACGAAGTCGCGGATCGGCACCTTGGCGATGCGCGCGATCGGCAGCAGCACCCCGAGCAGGAAGACGAGCAGGGCGGCGTAGAGTGTGAGCAAGAGCTGGGCGAGGTTGAAGAGCACTCCGGTGCCCATGCGACCGACGGTGTGGGCCATCGCCGCGCCGACGCCGATCGGCGCCAGCAGCATCACCAGATTGGTGAACTTGAACATCGTCTCGGCCAGGCTCTCGCAGAAGTCGAGCAGCGGCCGGCGGCGCGCGCTGGGCAGCATCGCCAGGGCGATACCGAAGACGATGCAGAACACGACGATCTGCAGCACCTCGCCCTCGGCGATCGACTTGGCGATGTTCTCGGGGAAGATGTGGAGCAGGATCTCCCCGGCGCCGCGGGTGACGGGCTTGACGGCCGCGACCTGCGACACGCCGGTGGCATCGATGCCGACGCCGGCGCGCGAGAGGTTGATCGCCGCCAGCCCGACGAAGAGTGCGATCGTCGTCACGACCTCGAAGTAGATCAGCGCCTTGATCCCCATCCGACCGACCTGCTTGATGTCGTGGTGACCGGCGATGCCGACGACGAGCGTGGCGAAGAGCAGCGGCGCGATGATGGTCTTGATCAGGCGCAGGAAGAGGTTGCTCAGCACGTCGAGCTGGACCGCGGCCTCGGGCCAGTCGATGCCGATCGTCGCGCCGATGACCATCGCCACCAGGATCGAGGCCGTCAGCGAGCGGCGCTTGGCGGCATAGGCCACCAACGCGCCGATCGCCGTCCAGCGCGCGCACTTCAGCAGGAGCGGGGGCAGGACCAGGATCCCGGCGTGGGAGAGCGCGGCAAGCGACGCGGCGACCAGCAGCAGCACGGCGGCGATGAAGAATAGGCGACGTTGCATCACATGGCTCCCAATTGTCGGCCCGGGCGGCGAAGGGCAAGCTACCGCCGCTGCGGCCTTGGGGCCAAGGACATTCGGCCCGCGCCAGGGGCCTGGGGTGGGACCTCCCGCGCGTGCGTGGGCGTCGCGCCGTTGCGCTGCTCAGCCGGCGCCGCTCCTCAGCGCTTCGGCTTGATGGTGGGTGTGCAGGCTGTCGATCACGTCCTGGAAGTCGCCGTCCAGCACGCCTTGCAGGTTATGGCGGGTGAGGCCGATGCGGTGGTCGGTCAGCCGGTCCTGCGGGAAGTTGTAGGTGCGGATCTTCTCCGAGCGATCGCCGCTGCCGATCTGCGAGCGGCGGGCCTCGGAGCGCGCTGCGGCCTGACGCGCGTTCTCGGCCTCCAGAATGCGCGTGCGCAGAATGCGCAGCGCCTTGGCCTTGTTCTTGTGCTGCGACTTCTCGTCCTGGCAGATCACGACGGTGTTCGTCGGCAGGTGCGTGATCCGCACGGCGCTGTCGGTGGTGTTGACGCTCTGGCCGCCGGCGCCGCCCGAGCGCATCACGTCGATCTTGAGGTCCTTGTCGTGAATCGGCACGTCCACTTCCTCGGCCTCGGGCAGCATCGCCACCGTGGCCGTCGAGGTGTGGATGCGGCCCTGCGCTTCGGTGGCTGGCACGCGCTGGACGCGGTGCACCCCGCTCTCGTACTTGAGCTGGCTGTAGACCCGGTCGCCGGTGATCGTGACGACGATCTCCTTCAGCCCGCCGGAGCTGCTGTAGCTGGCGCTGAGCGGCTCGGCCTTCCACCCGCGGCGCTCGGCGTAGCGGCTGTACATGCGAAAGAGCTCGGCCGCGAAGAGGGACGCCTCCTCGCCGCCGGTGCCGCCGCGAATCTCCAGCATGACGTTGCGGTCGTCGTGGGGATCGCGTGGGGCCAGCAGCAGCTTGAGGCGATCCTCGAGCTCCCGCTGCGTGGCGCGGTCGCGCTCCAGCTCGCCGCGCGCCAGCTCGCGCAGCTCGTCGTCGTCGAGCAGGGCCTTGTTGTCCTCGAGGTGCTGCTCGACCGCGCGCAGTTGGCGATAGGTCTGCACCAGCTCGCGCAGGTCCGCGTGCTCCTTGGAGAGCTTCAGGTACTGGTCGCGACGACCGAGGACCTCCGGGTCGCAAAGCAGCGACCCGAGCTCCTCGTAACGAGCCTCGACCTGTTCGAGCTTGCGAAACATGGACGACCGGGCATCGACGATCGGGACGATCGGCGCGCACCCGGGAGCCGGGGCACGCGGGTCGCCCTACTGCTCGGCGGCTTCGGGCGTGGCCTTGGCGCGGCCGTATTTGCGGTTGAACCGCTCGACGCGGCCTGCCGCGTCCACGAGCTTCTGCTTGCCGGTGTAGAACGGGTGGCAGTTGGAGCAGATTTCCACGCGGAACGAGCCCCGCGTCGAGTAGGTCTGCACCAGGTTGCCGCAGGCGCACTCGATGTTCGCCGGCTGATAGGACGGGTGAATGCCCACCTTCATTGTCACTTCCTCCGCGGGGCTTCCCATAACGCGAGCCGCTTGGTCGCGTCAAGTGAGTGGACAGGTCTGGGTCCAGAAGCTCCCCGCCGCTCGGCTCGTCAGCGCGACCCTTTCACCCCCTGCGCGCGACGGCTCCCGTCACCGCTCCGACCGCCGTCGCAGCGGGAACGTCTATGGCCTCGATTGGCCGGTCCGGAACGGGTTTGTTGCCCGACATGGATCGTGTTAGCAGAGCGATGATTTCGACGGCGGGTGGGCCGCTGGGGGGTCTCCGAGGCGGGCGCGGGCGTGCCGGGCGAGATCGGCCCCGAGGGGGAAGGAGGCACCATGGCGGAACGAGCGACAGGGCGCGCGACGACGCGCGCAGAGGCCGAGTTGGCGGTACCTGCGGCTCATGTGGCCTGGCAGCGCGTGGGCTCCGAGGTCGTGCTGCTGGACATCACGAGGCGCCAGCTGATCGGGCTGAATGGTGCCGGCGGGATGCTCTGGGAGGCGCTCCACCGCGGCCAGGACCTGATGGTGGGCGCGCGAGAGGTTGCTCGGGTCTATGGTCAGCCGGCGGCCGTCGTCGACGAGCACGCGGCAGGCTGGGCGGAGACGCTGCTCGCACGGGAGATCCTCTGCCCGCCAGGCGCTGCGTGTGCTGCGGCCTCTTCCGCGACCCCGCAGGCGGGTGCTGCGCCACGTGCCTGGCCGAACGAGGCACCGGACCGCTACGACCCGCCGGCGATCGCTTGGGAAGAGCCACTCGAGCAGGCCGGTGTTTACGCTGCTTGCGGCAAAGACGCGGGCGGGGACGTCGACCCGAACTGCCTGTCGTCGCCCTTCAACGGGGCCTCTTGAGCACCGTTCTCGACGACTAAGAGCCAAGCAACGCGAGCCAGGTGCGCCCTGGGACGGCTGCGGCGCTGGGGCGTTTCGGCAGCGCTGCCGTGGGCAAGCCCATGCCGGCGGGCCGACAGGGGAGAGCTATGCGTTGAATGTAAGCAGGAATGCTTGTAATATTTTGGAGCATCCAGTGCCAAGGCAGGGCGAACGCAGCAGGTGGCCGTGCTCGAGGAGGTTCTCCATGGCGTACCCGAGAGGGCTTCGGCAGGCGCGGGTCGTTTTCGGCTTGGCCGCCTGCGTCGGGCTGGGCTGCCAGGGCGCAAGCACCACGAGCCCGGCTACTGGACCGGACCGCGACCGCGCCGCTGACGCGTCCAGCGCTGCCCCGGGGTCACCCGTGGCTGGCGACCCCGACCCACCGGGTTCCGGATCGAGCGTTGACGCGGCGCTGCCCTGGAGCACGCCGGCGCCGGCGATCAGCGGAAATCTGGTCTTCGCGCAGAGTGCCGAGCTGTGCGATGCCTCGTGCCAGCAGACGCGCTTCTCCAACGAGGTCGACGAACTCTATGTTTCCACCTTATGGAAGGGGCTCAGTGGGCGGCACTTCGAGCGCCGCCGCTTCTTTGGTCCGGACGGTAACCTTGCGCTCGAGCAGCTCGTGACCTTCGACACGAGCCTCACCGAGCCCGTGCCGCTGGCGGGTCCGGCCCTGGGCCCCAATGCGACGGCCGTGCTGCCGGCGCCGCGGAACAACGCCGGCGAGGCGGTGGTGCGGCACTGGGTGCTGGTGCGCGGGACCGGCCAGGGTATGCACTACCCGGGTGTCTATCGGGTCGAGGTGCTGCGCGACAAGCTCAGCGGCGCGCCCGACCTGGTAGGTTCCTACACGCTCACGACTTCCCCCTAGCGCCTCGACCAGGTTCGACTCCCGTCGCGAGGCTTGCCCTTGGAACCAGTGGCGTCGGTGCGCGCCCGGCCGGGTGGGTCGCGGCGCTTCAGAGCGGGGAGTTGAAGCGGTAGAGGGTGCCGGCGGAGGTGCCGACGTAGAGCTTGGCCGCATAGGCATCATAGGAGGGGCTACCCACCGCCGAGGCGCCATCACCGACCACGCGGCTGGTGACGACCGCGCCCGTCGTCAGGTTCAGCTCGTAGAGCCGCCCATCCGACGAGCCGACGTAGATCCGGTTCTCTGCCGTCAGCACCAGCGGCGCGCTGGCCCCGGCGATCGGCGAGAGCGTCTGCCAAACATGCGCCGCGTTGTTGTCGATCATGCGCAGGTGGCCGTCCGCCGTGCCGAAGAGCACGCGGTTCGCCAGCGCACCGCTCCAGATGGCCACCGGCCCCGAGCTGATGGCGCTGCCCGCCGCACATTGCGTGGTGCGCCGCCGTGTGTTCGTCGCCACACAGTAGACCTGGTCTTGGCCGCTGCCCGTCCACACGCTGGCCCCGTTCGAGGTCTGCAAGCGGAAGACGCGTCCCGCGCCGGTACCCGCGCCGGTGGCGAAGTAGAGGCTCGTCCGCGTGGCGTCGACGAAGGCGGGCGAGACGTCGCTCGGCCCCCGGTTGGCGCTCCAGAGCAGCGTCCCCGGCGTCGTATCGCCCGCGTCCACGGCCCACAGCGTCGAGCCGCCCGAGAGCTGCGTCGCCGCGATGAAGAGCTTCTTGGCGGTCGCGTCGTGCAGCACGGCGCCGTTGATCTGCCCCAGGTTCTGCGTCGAGGTCGTGCCGCTGCACGCCCCGTTGAAGACCCAGCGACAGGCGCCGGTCTTGGCGTCGAAGGCAAACACCCGGTTGCGCACGCCCGACAGGTTGCGGGTCGGGAAGAAGGCCAGGTTGCGCGTCGTCGAGATCACCGGCGCCGCGACCAGCGCGTCGCCGAGCGCCTGTGCCCCCGCCGTGCCGCTGTTGCCATCGGTCGTCCAGCGTGGCGTGCCGGTCAGCGCATCGAAGGCGTAGCCGAAGCCGTTCATCGTCGCCACGAAGAGCGTGGCGTTGCTCTCTCCTGCCAGCGGCACCGCCGGGGTGCGCCCGGCGATCGCCGCCGTCAGCGCCAGCGCCTCGTAGCGCAAGGTGCGGTTCTCGGGCTGGATGGCGTAGAGCGACCCGCTGTTGTTGCCCGCGAAGACCGTGGCCAGGGCCGGGTTCGCGCTCGGCAGCAGCGCCGGTGGCGCCAGGCTCGCGGCCTCGGTCGCAAAGAGCACGTCGGCGGCCCAGCTCGGCGCCCGCTTGGCCACCACGCCGCCGGCCCCCACCGCGAAGGCGGTGTTCCAGTCGGCGCCGGGGCCCAGCGCCTTGAGGGCGGCCGTCGTGCCGGCGTTTTCGCCCACCCAGCTCGCGCCTCCGTCGATGGTGCGCAGCAGCGTGCCGGCAGCGCCGGCGGCGTAGCCGTGCAGGGCATCCTGCCGGAAGCTGAGCGCGTAGAGCGCCGCCTGCACGCCCGAGCTCTGCGCGACCCAGCTCGCGCCGCCGTTGGTGGTCTTGAGGATCACCCCGCCGTCGCCCGCGGCGTAGGCCGTCGACGCATCGAGCGCCGCCACCGCGCGCAGCGCCACGCTCACGCCCGCGCTCTGGGGCGCCCAGCTCGTGCCGCCGTTGGTGGTCTTGAGGATCGCGCCGCCCTCGCCGACGGCATAGACCGTCGAGGCATCGAGCGCCGCCACCGCGCGCAGCGCCACGCTCACGCCTGAGCTCTGCGTGACCCAGCTCGTGCCGCCGTTGGTGGTCTTGAGGATCACCCCGCCCGCGCCCACGGCCCAGCCCGTGTTCGCGTCGGCGAAGGCGACGCCGTGGAGCGCCGCGCTCACGCCCGAGCTCTGAGGCGCCCAGCTCGCGCCGCCGTTGGTGGTCTTGAGGATCACGCCGCCGTCGCCGATGGCCCAGCCGAGCTGGCCGTCCGCGAAGGCGACGCCGCGCAGGGTCGCCGTCGTCCCCGAGGCGATGCTGGTCCAGCTCGCACCCGCGTTCGTCGTCCGCAGCACGGCCCCGCCCGCGCCCACCGCGACGCCCGCGATCGCGCTCAGCGGGAAGGCCGCCGCCTCGAGGCCGCCGCTGACCCCCGAGGCGAGCGTCGTCCAGGCCGGCCCGCTGCAGGTGCCGCAGTCCGCCGCGCAGCTCGCGCAGGTCTCCGTGGCGTCGCACGTCGCGTTGGGACACAGCGGCACCGGCACGCACTGGAAGCCCGCGTTACAAGTCGATCCCGACGCACAGCTCCCGCACGAGCCGCCACAGCCGTCATCCCCGCATTGCTTGCCCGCGCAGCTCGGCGTGCAGCCCCCGGCGACGCAATCCCCTGGACAGGTGAGCGCGCTCTCGCCGGCGGCCGTATCGCAGCGCCCGTTGGCGCAGAGCTGCACCAGCGGCACAGGGGTCGGATTCGGGCAATCCGTGTCGCAGTAGGGCAGGCTCTGCTTCGTGCAGTCGAGGAAGGGGTCGCAGACGCCGTCGCCGAGGACCGGCGCACAGTCGTCGGCGCAGGACGCGCGGTCCCGCTCACCCAGACTGCACTGCCCGTCGCCGCACCAAAGCACGGCCCCGATGCCGTCGTCTCCGAACCTCCCGAGCTGGCCTTTGTCGGGGTTCCCCCAGCACCAGAGCGTGCCGTCGGTCTTGCGCGCGCAGCTGTGGTAGTAGCCCAGCGCTACCTCCGCCACCGCGCTGCCCAGCGCCGACGCCCCGGCGCGCACCGGCGTCTTCCTGCTTACGGTCGTACCGTCGCCGAGCATGCTGTTCTTGCCGTTGTTGCCCCAGCACCAGAGCGTGCCGTCGGTCTTGCGCGCACAGCTGTGGTGGGCGCCCAGCGCGACCTCGGCCACCGCGCTGCCCAGCGCGCTCGCGCCGGCCTGCACCGGCGTGGTCTTGTCGAGGGTCGAGCCATCGCCGAGTTTGCCCTCAAAGTTGTAGCCCCAGCACCAGAGCGTGCCGTCGGTCTTGCGCGCGCAGCTGTAACTGGCGCCCAGCGCGACCTCGGCCACCGCGCTGCCCAGCGCGCTCGCGCCGGCCCGCATCGGCGTGTTCGAGGCCGTCGTCGTGCCGTAGCCGAGCTGGCCGAACCGGTTGTCCCCCCAGCACCAGAGTGTGCCGTCGGTCTTGCGCGCACAGCTGTGGCTACCCATGGAGTCGTTGGCCAGCGCGACCTCGGCCACCGCGCTGCCCAGCGCGCTCGCGCCGGCTCGCGCCGGCGTGGCCGTCTGGACGTTTGAGCCGTCGCCGAGCTGGCCGTACTGGTTGTTGCCCCAGCACCAGAGCGTGCCGTCGGTCTTGCGCGCGCAGCTGTGACCGTTGCCCAGCGCGACCTCGGCCACCGCGCTGCCGAGCGCGCTCGCGCCGGCCTGCACCGGCGTGGTCTTGTCGAGGGTCGAGCCATCGCCGAGTTGGCCGTACTGGTTGTCGCCCCAGCACCAGAGCGTGCCGTCGGTCTTGCGCGCGCAGCTATGCGCTTCGCCCAGAGCCGCTCGAACCACGCTGGTACCCAGCTGCGCGACCCCGCTACGCGCGGGCAGGTCCCGATTCGTCGTCGTGCCGTCGCCGAGCTGGCCCTGGTCATTGAGCCCCAGCACCAGAGCGTGCCGTCGGTCCTGCGCGCGCACGCGTGGAATGCGCCGAGTCCAGCTTCGACCGCGAGCGCGCAGTCGCTCGCACAGGTTTGCGGGGTTTCTCCAGCGGTGCACTTGCCGTCGCCGCAGCTCGGTGTGCGGCAGTCCTGCGGGCTCGTCGTGGGGGTCTCATTGACGCCGCAGAGGGCATCGCTCTCGTCGCAGCGCAGGGCCTGAGCTGCGACCGGCGTGGGGCTCGAGGGGGCTCTCGGCCGCCCGAGCTGGCCAGAGCCGTTGTCCCCCCAGCACCAGAGCGTGCCGTCGGTCTTGCGCGCGCAGGCATGATCCCAGCCGAGCGCGACCGCGGCTACGGCGCTGCCCAGCGTCGCCGTCCCGGCCTGCACCGGCGTTGGACACGCCGAGGAGATCGTGCCGTCGCCGGTCTGTCCATGATCGTTGTCGCCCCAGCACCAGAGCGTGCCGTCGGTCTTGCGCGCGCAGCTATTGTTGTGCTTGAGCACGACCGCGGCCACGCTGCTACCCAGCGTGCCCACGCCCGCCCGCACCGGCGTGGTCCTGGTGTTCATGTTCGTACCGTCACCGACCTGGCCGAAGTCGTTGTAGCCCCAGCACCAGAGCGTGCCGTCTGTCTTGCGTGCACAGCTGTGGTATTGGCCAGCGGCGACCTCGGCCACCGCGCTGCCGAGCGTGCTGGCTCCCGCCTGAACTGGCTCGGGGCGGGGCGTCATCGTGCCGTCGCCGAGCTGGCCGGAGTCGTTGTAGCCCCAGCACCAGAGCGTGCCGTCGGTCTTGCGTGCGCAGTAGTGATCGTAGCCGCCTGCGAGCTCGACCGCCGCGGTGCCGAGGGTGCTGGCCCCGACCTGGGCCGGCGTGCCGGCCACATTCACCCAGCACCACACCGTGCCGTCGCTCTTGCGGGCACAGCTGTCGTGGTAGCCGGCCGCAAGCTCCACGACCCCGGTCAGCCCCGGCACCTCGAGCGCACGCCTTCGCGGGGTACCAAAGAGCCACGTGCTGGGCCACATGAATTCGACATAGGTGCCCCAGCACCACGCGCTGCCGCCGGCCGTACGCGCGCAGGCGGTACCGGCTGAAACCGAGACCGCCAGGACGCCGCTCAGCGGGCTGCCGTCGGCCTTGAGCACCCGCCGCGCGTCGTCGTTTGTGGCCACATCATTGCCGAGCTGGCCGCGGGCGTTGGAGCCCCAACACCAGACCGTGCCGTCGGACTTCGCGGTGCAGGTGAAATCCATTCCCGCGCTGACCTGCCCGACGCAGCAGCTCTCGCCGGGCCGGCAGGTGGTCCAGCTCGGGCAGCGCCGCGCCGAGCTGTCGCCGAGGTTCAGGCCGAGCACGGGCTGCCCGCTGCCGCCGACCTTGAACACGGTGCAGCCGCTCGCCGTCTGCACCAGCGCTGGGTCGTAGTGCAGCCCCCAGTCCTCGGTCCAGGTGCAGCCATTGGTCTCGTACCAGCTCGAGACCGTCAGGTCCTGCAAGATCCCACCGCGGCTGTCGGGCAGCATCGCGCCGCTGGAGGCCATCTCCGGGTAGTCGAGGTAGCGGTCGGGCGCGCCGTGGTCCTCACACTGATTGAGCTTCGCCAGCTCGAAGGGCGCTCCGCCCGTCAGGTTGGCGTTGTTGTAGGGGCTGACCGCGTAGCCCGAGAAGTTCGTCGCCGTCTTCAGCGCCAGCGCCGCCAGATAGTCGTCGGCCTTGCCCGGGTCGCTGGGGTTGAGCCCCCAGGCCTCGTTCAGCGCGTAACCCGTGGTCGCGAAGGGTGCGACGATCGGCTCGGCGATCGAGCCGATGTGGCCCACGCGGAACTGGAAGTGCCGGTTCCAGGTGTTTCCGCCCCACACGATCGACCCCGCGTGGAAGGGCCGCGGCGAGTTCGTCCCCGCCTTGACCGCGTAGCCCGTCACGCCGCTGGCCAGCAGCCCCTTGCCGCAACGGAAGCTCGAGGTCCCGCTCCCCGGGTCGAAGCTCTTGATGCACAGATAGCGAAAGTCCGTGGTGAAGGTCTCGAGCTGCCCGTTGCCGTTGGCGTCGGCCGCCTCCGGGCCGTTCGTCGGGCTGAGCAGGAAGGGCCGATAGCCGCGGTCGGCGCAGACCAGGCCGATGCCCGCGTACACCTTGTAGGCCACCGGCGTCTCCGCCGTGCCGTTGCCGTCGAAGTCCTCGTCGATCGTCACCGTGAGCTGCGGCCCCGTCGGTTGTCCGTCCACCAAGTCCCGCACCACCTCGATCTCGTCCTTCATCACGATCCACCGCGGCAGCACCAGGTCGGCCGCGAGGTCGTCGGCGGGGTTGCCCGGCGTGCCCCCGTCGAAGGTGTAGGGCAGCCGCGTCGGCGGGCAGAGCTGGTGCACCTGGTCGAAGGTGTAGTTGCCGAAGTCCGTGATCGTCGTCGAGGGGATCGGCAGGTTGCCCGCGTTGACGGTGTTCATGGCGTTCATGGCGTTCATGGCGTTCATGGCGTTCATGGCGTTCATGGCGTTCATGGCGTTCATGGCGTTCATGGCGTTCATGGCGTTCATGGCGTTCATGGCGTTCATGGCGTTCATGGCGTTCATGGCGTTCATGGCGTTCATGGCGTTCATGGCGTTCATGGCGTTCATCGCGTTCATGGCGTTCATGGCGTTCATGGCGTTCATCGCGTTGCCGGCGTTCGTCGCCGCACGCGCCTGCACCCCGACCGCAGGCCCGCCGGGGCCGCGCTCGTAGCCGCAGCCGGCCAACAGGCCAAGCAGCGCCAGGAGGCCGAGGAGCGCGCCGATGAGCCCGTCGCCACCGTGGTGCCGCTGTCGCATGAGAAACCTCCGACGAGTAACTCAGAATACAGGCCATTCGACACACAAAGCAAGGGAATGGAAATGCGAATTACTCACGGCAGACTGAGAAACTCTGGCGATGCTCCGCGGCTGTGGCTCGTGCCGGAGCCGGTAGGTCGGCGACAGGGCGACCGCGATCGGCCGCAGGGCTCGATTTTGCGTGGTGCGACCGTGACGGTCGATGCGGTGGGAGCGAGGCCAGGCGGGCCGGTGGGAACAGGCCGTCTGTCGGTGGCCGTGGGGACTAGCGGCAGGCGTTTGGGGCAGGGGGACGGGGCATCCCCCTGCGTACGAACACGCGACCGCTAGCCGCTCATCGAGTCGAGGAACTCTTGGTTGGTCTGGGTCTTGGAGACCTTGTCGAGCAGGAACTCCATCGAGTCGATCACGTTGAGCGGGTGCAGCAGCTGGCGCAGGATCCAGACGCGGTGCAGCACCGCGAGTTGCAGCAGCAGCTCCTCCTTGCGGGTGCTCGACTTGTTGATGTCGAGACAGGGGAAGATGCGCTTCTCCATCAGCTTGCGGTCGAGATGGATCTCGCTGTTGCCGGTGCCCTTGAACTCCTCGAAGATCACCTCGTCCATGCGCGAGCCGGTATCGACCAGCGCGGTGCCGATGATCGTCAGGCTGCCGCCCTCTTCGATGTTGCGGGCCGCGCCGAAGAAGCGCTTCGGCTTGTGCAGCGCGTTGCTGTCCACACCGCCGGAGAGGATCTTGCCGGAGGGGGGCACCACCGTGTTGTAGGCGCGCGCCAGGCGGGTGATCGAGTCGAGCAGGACCACGACGTCCTTGCGGTGCTCGACCAGGCGCTTGGCCTTCTCGATCACCATCTCGGCGACCTGGACGTGCCGCGAGGCGGGCTCATCGAAGGTCGAGCTGATCACCTCGCCCTTGACCGAACGCTGCATGTCGGTCACTTCCTCGGGCCGCTCGTCGATCAGCAGCACGATCAGCACCACCTCGGGGTGGTTGTGGGTGATCGCGTTGGCGATGTTCTGCAGCAGCACCGTCTTGCCGGCGCGCGGCGGCGAGACGATCAGGCAGCGCTGGCCTTTGCCGATCGGCACCAGCAGGTCGATGATGCGCGTCGAGTGGTTCTTCTGGTCGTGCTCGAGGGTTGAGCTTCTCGTTGGGGTAGAGCGGCGTCAGGTTGTCGAAGAGGATCTTGTTCTTCGCGGCCTCGGGCGGCTCCATGTTGAGGTCCTCGACCTTGAGCAGCGCGAAGTAGCGCTCCGAGTCCTTGGGCGGCCGGATCTGCCCGCTGACGGTGTCGCCGGTGCGGAGCTGGAAGCGGCGGATCTGCGACGGCGAGACGTAGATGTCATCGGGACCGGGCAGGTAGTTGTAGTCGGGCGCGCGCAGGAAGCCGAAGCCGTCGGGCAGCGTCTCCAACACCCCCTCGCCGTAGATGTCACCCTTGGCATCGGCCTGGGCCTGGAGCAGGGCGAAGATCAGCTCCTGGCGGCGCATGTTGGACGCCCCATCGATGCCCATCTCGTGGGCGCGGTGGGTCAGGTCCTTGATGTTCATCCGCTTGAGCTCGGTCAGATTGAGGGGTTCGGGCGCAGACATGGGTCTTCTCTCCGGTAGGTGGGTCGGGTTGGCGCGAGTCTCTCGCGCGCGGGTGCTGTCGCTCCTGGCGACCAGCGGCGAACTCTGGAACTCAAACAGTGCCGGCTGGAACTCTAACAACGCTAAGTGCGGGGTGATGATGCCGGGTGATGATGCCGGGTGATTAGGCCGGGTGATTAGGCCGGGTGATTAGGCCGGGTGATTAGCAATGCGGATGATCTGCCGGGCAGGGTGGCGTCGTGTCGGATGGTCGTTGGATATGCTGCGTCAGGTGCGGCTGTCAAGCTCAAACGCAGCGCGAACGGGTTGATTCAATGCCGGACCTCGAAGCCCGCGTCCTCGCCGGTGGCGGCCGCCCACTGCGCCTCGACGGCCTCGACCTGGGCGGCGGGCGGTCCGTGGCGGCACCAGGCGAGCAACAGGCCGAGCGCTTGTTCTGGCCCCTCGGCGAGCAGCTCGACGGCACCGTCAGCGCAGTTGCGCACCCAGCCCCTGAGGCCCAGTCGCCGAGCCTCGTTGCGCGTGCTGGCGCGGAAGTAGACGCCCTGTACGCGGCCGACGATACGTGCGCGGAGCTGTTTCATGGGCGAGACCTCGTTGCGACCGCTGCTGCCGCGCCGGCGCCGTCGCCGGCCGCGGGGACACGCGCCTTGAATCGGCTTGGACGGGTTTTTTGCCCGCGATCGGTCGCTGACTACAATGCCCTGCACCCCAGCGGAGGTCAGCATCCCATGATCGATACCCAAATGACGGAGACCGAGCGTCGCAGCAGCACCCGGACGCCCTCTCAGGTGCCGGTGCGGATCCATGTGCACGGCCCGGATTATACCGATTCGTTCGTGCTCCATGCGGCCGACGTCAGCGATGGCGGCGTGTTCCTGCGCAGCGACTGGCTCTTCGACCAGGGGGAGCGGCTCGACCTCGAGTTCCAGGCCGAGGGCGGCCAGCGCCAGCGCCGCAGCGGCCGCGTGGTGCGCGTCGTGGCGAGCGCCCAGCCGCGAAGCTCGGGGATGGCGGTGGGGCTGGCGGATCAGCTCGGCGCCCCGGTCGGCGATGGCGACTGCCGCGCCGCCTGAGCGCCGCCGCGCGAGGCCCGACGCGCACCGCGGCCGCCGGGCGGGCCTTCTCTGATACACTCCGCGCGTGATCCTGCCAGCGCTTGCGCGCGAGTCCACCACCGTCGGTCACCTCCAGGAGCGCTTCGAGCTGCGCGCGCGGGCGCTCGTCTACGCGCGCCTGGCGCAGATGGCCGTGCTGCTGCTGGTGCTCGCGGTGCCGGCCTGGCGCCGCGCGCTGCATATTCCCGTGCCGCACGCCGTCTATGGCTATCTGGCGCTGCTCGCGATGCACGCGCTGAGCTATCTCTGGGTCGGTCGGCGGGGCGCGCGACCGGTGCTCTTCGCCTCGCTCTGTCTCGATCTGCTCGCCCTGGTGTGGGTCGCGATCGCCAGCGGTGGGCTGAAGAGCCCGGTGATGGCGACCCAGGTCGTGCTGACGATGCTCTTTGCGCTGCTCTTCCCCTCGCCGCTGGCGATCGTACCGCCGCTGCTGATGCTGCCGATCGTCGCCTGGTCCGATCAGGTGCTCGGCCTGCAGCGGCTGCCCGTCGACGTGCTGCTGCTGCTGTGGTACGCGGCGCTGAACATCACGGTGGTCTACGTGGTCGTCTACCTCGAGGGTCGCGAGCGGGTCGCGCTCAGTGAGGTGCTGCGCCTGCAGCGCGAGCGCCGCCAGCGCGAGCTGGCGCACCAGCGCACCGGGATCGCGCGCGAGATCCACGACGGGGTCGGCGCTGCGCTCTCGGGCATCGTGCTGCAGGCGGAGTATCTCGAGGGGCGGACCGAGCCCGGTGCGGTGCACCAGGAGCTGAGCCAGCTGCGCGAGGCAGCGGTGGAGGGGATGGAGGAGCTGCGGCGCGCGGTCTCGCTGCTGCGGCGTGAGTTCGAGCTGACCACCTCCGTACCGGCCTACGCGGCGACCTTCGCCAGCCGCCACCACCTGCCGGTGGAGACGGAGGTGCGCGGCGTCGAGCCTGCGCTCGAGGCCGAGACCGAGCTGGCGCTGTTTCGCATCGTGCAGGAGGCGCTGGCCAACGTGGCGCGCCACGCCGGCGCCCGTGGCGTGCACGTGCTGCTCGATTTCGGCGGGGACCTCTTGCGCCTGGTGGTGCGGGACGATGGCTGCGGGTTTCGCGCGGCCGAGGCCCCGTCGGCTGGGCACTATGGACTGCGCAACATGCACGAGCGGGCCCGGCGCATCGGGGGCGAGCTGAGCGTGGCCAGCAGCCCGGGCGGGGGCACCACCGTCGAGCTGCGGCTGCCGCGCCACCGCACTGGCCTGGTGGAATGAGGCGCGTGGGAATGGGTTGAGGCTGCCGCGGCGCGGGCGCCGTGGGCGGTGATGGAGAAGCGGGGGCGACGATGGACGAGAGGCAATGGGCGGAGCGGCTGGTGCGCTACCAGTACCTTGAGGCGCTCGTGGCGGACCGCCGCGTGCTGGAGCTCGGCTGTGGGTTGGGGCGGGGGACGGCCTTCCTGGCCCGCTCGGCGGCGCAGGTGGTGGGCATCGATCTGGCGACACCGCCGTTGGAGGAGGCCTGGGGCGGCTACGCGCGGGAGAATCTCTCGTTCGTCAGCAGCGACGGTCTGCCGGCGCAGCCGCCCGAGCGCAGCTTCGATCTGGTGATCGTGCCGGAGCTCCAGCGCTGGATCGCCCGCGGGTCGTTGCTGGCCGAGCTGCAGCGGGTGCTTCGTCCGGGCGGGATCGGGGTCTTCATCGTGCCCAGCGCCGATGCGGGCACCGCGCCCGGCTTGAACTACAGCGACCTCGTCGACTTCCTCGAGCAGGCCTTCGAGCAGGTGCGCGTGCTGGGGGAGATCCCCTTCCTCGGGCGCACGATGGCCGACTTCGCCCCGGCGGGCGAGCCGGAGGCCGCGCTCGACTGCTCGCTGATCGACGAGGACGAGCCGCCGTCACACTACCTCGCGCTGTGCAGTGACCACGCGCTGCCGGCGCTGCCCTACACCGTGCTGCAGCTGCCGCTGGGCAGCTGGGACGACGAGCCCGTCTGGTTGCGTGAGCAGCTCACCCGGGTGCGCCAGGAGCGCGATCGGGCGCTGCAGCGTGCCGATGCCCGCCAGCGCGAGCTGCAGGAGCTGCAGGCGCGCTTGTCGGCCGGCGCGCTGCAGCAGTCCGAGCTGCAGCGCGTGCACGAAGAGCGCGACGATCTGCGTCAGCAACTCGAGCAGCTGCGGCGGCTGCAGCTCGACGCGGGAGCCCGTCGTGAACGCGGTGGCGCCCCATCCACGGCGCCCGCGCGCGACCTGGGCGTGGCGCGGGCGGAGCCCGTCGCGAGCGGACTCGCAACCTCGCGCGAGCTCGACCGCGAGCGGCGGCGTGCGGCTGAGGAGCGCGCGCAACGCGAGCAGCTGCAGGCGCGGATGGTCGAGCTGCGCGGCCAGCTCGAGCAGCAGCGGCAGCGCGCCGAGGCGGTCGATCAGGCTCGGTCGGGCGCGATCGCCGAGCTGGAGCCGCTCCGCCGTCGCGCCGAGCGCGCCGAGCAGCGCTGCGATGCGCTGGTCGGTCACGTCGAGCAGGGCGCGGCCGAGTCGACACGGCTGCAGCGGCGCGTGGCCGAGCTGCAGGCCCTGCGGCAAAACGATCAATGGCGCGTCGACGAGTTGCAGGGGCGGGTGGCCGAGGCCGAGGCGCGGCTGCTGGCCGGGGCCTCCGTCCCGGCCGCGTCGGCGGTGGGGCTCGCGGCGGTAGGTGGGGTCGCGGGCACGCCGGCGGAGCCGCGGGCTGGGGAGCCGCTGGCCAGCGAGAGCCCGCAGCTCCAGACGCTGCTCCAAGGCGCCGCGCTGCACCAGCAGGAGGCCGCGGCCTGGCGCAGCCAGCGCACCGAGCTGGAGGCGACGAACAGCCGTTTGCGCGAAGAGCAGGGCGCCCTCGCCCAGCGGCTCGATCGGTGTCAGGGGCAGCACAAGGCGGCCGAGGAGCGAGCGGAGCGCTATCGCCACGAGCTGGGTGAGGTCGCGCGGCGCCTGGCGCGGGCCGAGGGCGAGCTGAAGCGCCTCGGCGCCCCACCGTAGACCGCGCCCTCGGGTGCTGTGAGCACGCACCGCGGCGGCAACGCAGCGGTTGGGCCGCGCGGCAGATTTTTGGACACCTCTTCAGCTGAGCGGTTCTTCAGCTGAGCGGTGCGGTCAGGCCGAGCACATCCTGCATGTCATAGAGCCCCGCCGCGCGACCGGCGACCCAGCGGGCGGCGCGCAGGGCGCCCTGGGCGAAGGTTTGGCGGCTCGAGGCGCGATGGGTCAGCTCGATGCGTTCGCCGTCGGCGCAGTAGAGCACCGTGTGGTCGCCGACGATGTCGCCGCCGCGCACGGCGTGAATCCCGATCTCGCGCGGCGCGCGGCTGGAGAGCCCGTGACGCCCATAGCAGGCCCGCTCGTCGAGCGAGCCCTGGGTCGCGGTCGCCGCGGCCAGCACCTCGGCCAGCCGCGCGGCCGTGCCCGAAGGGGCGTCCTTCTTGTGGCGATGGTGCGCCTCGACGATCTCGAGGTCGAAATCCGGGCCTAGCAGGCGCGCGGCCTCGGCGGCGAGCCGCAGCAGCACGTTGACCCCGACGCTCATGTTCGGCGCGTGGACGATGGCCGTGCGGGTCGCCGCGTGCTGTAACGCCTGGCGCTGGGTCGCATCGAGGCCGGTGGTGCCGATCACCAGCGCCAGCCGGGCCCCGTGCTGCGCGGCGGCCTCAGCCGTCCGCAGGCTGGAGGCGGGGGCGCTGAAGTCGATGGCGACGCTGCAGCGCCCGAGCGCCGCGTGCAGGTCCTCCACGATCGGCACGCCGAGCGGGGGCAGGCCCGCGACGACGCCAGCGTCTTGTCCCAAGCTCGCCGCCCCGGCCGTCTCCACCGCGGCGACGACGCGCAGGTCCTCGACGCGGGCCAGCGCCTGGATCAGGGCCTGCCCCATCCGTCCGCCGCAACCGATGATGGCGAGGTCGGTCATGGGGCGATCCCGAGCCGCTTGAGCTCGGCCACGAGCTGCTCGAGCTTGGCGCCGGCCAGCGGCTGCAGCGGTAGGCGAAGGTCGTTGTCACCGAAGCCGAGCTGAGCCACGGCGGCCTTGACCGGGATCGGGTTGCTCTCGCAGAACATCAGGTCCATCAGCCGCAGCAGCCGGTAGTGAATGGCGCGGGCCTCGGTCAGCTTCGACTCGCTGGTCAGGCGCACGAGCTGCGCCATCAGCTTGGGCGCGACGTTGGAGACGACCGAGATCACGCCCTGGCCACCGACCGCGGTCAGCGCCAGCGCCATCGCGTCGTCGCCCGACAGCACGCTGAAGTCCTTGCGCACGCGCTGGCAGGCGGCGATCACCTGTTGGCCACGCGTAATCGATCCGCTGGCCTCCTTGACCGCGACGATGCGCTCGTGCTGCGCGAGCTCGGCGATGGTCTCCGGCAGCAGGTCGCAGCCCGTGCGCCCCGGCACGTTGTAGAGCACGATCGGTAGCCCAGTGGCCTCACTGATCGCGCGAAAATGCGCCAGCAGTCCCGCCTGCGTCGGCTTGTTGTAGTAGGGCGTGACCTGCAGCAGGCCGTCGGCCCCGCACTCGGCAGCCATCCGGCTCCGCGCCAGCGCGTGCGCCGTCGCATTGGCACCGGCCCCCGCGATCACCGGCACGCGGCGCCGGGTCTGCTCGACCACCGTGCGGATCACCAGCGCCTGCTCGCTGTCCTCCAGCGTCGGCGTCTCACCGGTCGTACCGCAGGGGACCAGGCCGTCGATGCCCTCGGTGATCTGTAGCTCGACCAAGGCGCGCAGCGCGTCGAGATCGACCTTTCCACCGCGCATCGGCGTGGCCAGGGCGGTAATGGCTCCTTTGAACATCACGACTCCTTTGCGTGCGACCCCGGCGACGGGGACGACTGATGGCCGACCGCGACGGGCGGACCATGGGCGATGGCGGCGAAGCGTTCGTCCTCGGCCAGCATGCCGACGGCAGCGCTGGCTACCAGCGCGCCCGACGGCGGGGCCAGCACCAGGCTGCCCGAGAGCTGATCGAGCGGTCGGTCACGGATCGAGAGTCCGGGGTCGAAGGGGAAGCCGACCAGTCGAGCGACCAGCCGGCCCTCCGCGCCGATGACCAGCCGCGCGCGCTCGACGCTCCGCGCGGTGATGGTCCACTGCAGGCTCAGACCGTCGGCGACGGGCTCCAGCAACAGCGCCTCGTCGCCGCCCGCGGCCTGCGTCAGCAGCTCGGCCAACTCGACCTTGACCTACTCGAGCCCGATCAGGGCCTGGGCGTCGTCGGGTCGCTAGTGCAGCAGCTGCTCGTAGATCGAGCGCGCCTGCAGCAGGCGCCCCTGGCCGCGATAGATCCGCGCCAAGGTGGCGGTGGCGAAGGGTTGCGCGTCGGCGACGATCGATGACAAGCGGCTCTTCCCCCCGCGCGCGCGTGGCGCCAGCGAAGGGCCTTTGATACTACCCCGGCGGCGGCTCTGTCGAGCGTGCCAAGCGCCGGCGCGCCTCGTCGATGTCCCGGTGAATCGTGGCCACGAGGGCCTCGGCCCCCGGGAAGCGCTGTTCATCGCGCAGGCGCTCGACGAAGCCGAGCTCGAGCGGCTGCCCGAGCAGCACACCCTTGAAGTCGAGCAGGTGAGCCTCGACGATCGCCGTACCGCCCCGCGCGAAGGTCGGCGCCTGGCCGATATTGACCACCGCCCCGCGCTGGACCTGATCGGGGAGGATCGCGATCGCCGCGTAGACCCCGGGCGCCGGCAGCAGCTCGTTGTCGGGGCGCAGGTTGGCGGTGGGCACGCCGATGGTCGTACCGCGGCCGGCGCCGCGCTCGATCGTGCCGGTGAGGGCGTAGGGCCGGCCCAGCAGCCTCGCGGCGGCGGGCAGCGCACCTTGCATCACGAGCTCGCGCACGCGGGTGCTGGAGATCACGGCCCCGTCGCTGCGCTCCGGCTCGACGCCGTGCGTGAGGAAGCCCAGCTCATCGCCCAGCGCGCGCAGCGTTGGCACGGTGCCGGCGCGGCGCTGGCCGAAGACGAAGTCCGCGCCGACGACGACGTGGCGCGCCCGCAGGGCCGCCACCAACAGGCGCTCGGCGAAGGCACGCGGCGTCAGCGCGGCGAAGGTCGCGTCGAAGGGCTCGATCACCGTCGCGTCGACGCCGTGCCGGGAAAGCAGCGCCAGTTGCTGGGCGCGCGTGGTGAGCAGCGGCGGGGCCAGCGCGGCGGCGAAGAAGCGCGTCGGGTGCGGGTCGAAGGTGAGCGCGAGCACTCGCCCGCCCTCGAGCTCCGCAAGTGAGCGTGCGTGAGACAACAGCGCCTGATGGCCGCGATGCACTCCGTCGAAGTTGCCGATCACGACGGTCGTGGGCGGGTCGCCGGCGCTGCTCAGGTCGGCGCTCGAAGCGTAGACGCGCATCGGGGTGCGGGAGCGGCGGCGGGCAGCGAGCAAGGGCTCAGCCACGCCGAGGGTGGAACGCGCGGGGGTGCGGCCCCCGCGCGAGCGGCTAGTTACAGGAGCCGGAGGGGGCGGCCGCCTGCTGGGTCAGCTGCTTGTCGCAGTTGGCCAGGCCCGGGTTGTGCTGGCAGATGCTCGCCTTGATCGCGTCGGGTGCGATGCCGCTGAACTTGAAACGGTTGTTCGCCAGCCAGGTCGGGCTGGCGCCGATGCCGAGCGCCTTGGCGATCTTGAGATCCGTCGCCAGCAGCTCCTTGCCTTCCTTACCCTCGGCGCAGCGCTTGATCGTGGCCGCCGCGATGCCGTCCTTGGCGCAGCCCTCCCACTTGTCGGAGCGGATGTCCTGGTTCCGGCACCAGATGTACTCGAGGTACTTGTTGTTGCGCCCGTACGACTTCTTGGCGCAGAGCTGCCGGATGTTCTCGAGGACCTCGGGGTCGCCGTGCAGCGCGGTGAAGCCCGTGGGGCTGTTGGGCGCCTCCTCGGCGATATAGTGCACGTCGAACTTCACGGCGCCCTTGAAGTTCGCCAGCACCTCCTTCGTCGCATTGAGGGCCTGCACGCCATAGGGGCACTGGGACATCACGAACACGTCGACCTGCTGCTTCTTCTCCGGTCGACAGGCGAGCTCGTTCTCGCAGGTCTTGTCGTCGCAGTCGATCTTGCCGTCGGCGGTGTCGTCGATCTTGTTGTCACAGATCTCCGCCGTGGGGTCGAAGGTAGCCGGGATCTGCAGCTGCCAATAGGCCCCACGCTTCGTCATCCAGCGCGCGATCATGCTCCACTGATCCGACTTGGTCGCCGACTCGCCCACCAGCCAGACCGGCAGGTACTTGACCTTGAGCTCGTTGTAGAGCTTCTTGCCCTCGGGGCTGGCGTAGTCGACCGTCGCGACCGCCAGCTTGGGGAAGAAGCGACCGCGCAACGTGGACTCGATGCCCTGGGTCGACGCACCGCAGGCGACGCAGCGCTTGTCCGTCAGCACCGTCGCGTTGACCAGCACGGGCTCGGGGATCTTCGCGCAGGCCTCCGCCTTCGGGGCGGCCATCTTCTCGCAGATCGCGCGCGTGAAGTCGTTCTTGGCGCGCCCCCCCTGGTAGGGCTCGTTGGCGATGAAGATCGTCGGGCTGCCACTGGCCTGTCGTGCCTGGGCGCGCTTGGCGGAGGCGCTGAGGAGGGTCTTGCCCTCGGGGCCGTCGGCGCAGGCCTTGACCTTCGCCACATCGAGCCCCGCCTCGCCGGCGCAGCTCTCCCAGCCCTCGGGAATCGCGCGCATGTTCTTGTTCTGGCAGCCGATGAAGGCCATGTACTTGCGCGCCTCGGGCTGGCTCTTGATCGCGCAGAGCTGGACGATGTTGCCCTTGACCTCCGGCTCGCCGTGCAGCGAATTGAACGCGCCCGGGCCGGTCTCGGTGACGATGAAGTCGAGCTGGAAGTCAACGCGGTCGCCGATCTCGTCGAGCACGGGCTTGATGCCGTCCTCGACCTGGGTGCCGAAGGGGCATTTCGACATCACGTAGAACTCGACCTTGACCTTGGGGCCGCTGCTGGCCGCGCCCGCCTGGGTGCCCGTTTGCCCAGGACGCAGATCTTTGCAGCCGACGATCCCGATCAGCGCCGCCACGATGGCGGACGCACGCAGCTTGTTCATCTTCATGATTTCCTCACTCCACTCCCTCGTGGAGCCGTTCCCCTATCACGTTTCGCTAGCGGGTGCCAGTGGAAGGTCACGTGGAAGGTCACGTGGAAGGTCACGTGGAAGGTCACGTGGAAGCTAGCTGCGCCAGCGCCTGCTCGGCGACGATCTTTGCGTTGCGCGCACAGTCGTTGATCCCGACGCCGTGCAGGGCGTTGCCGGCGAGGATCAGCCCCGGGTGGCGGGTGAGCTGCGCGGCGAGCTGGGCCACCCGGTCGCGATGACCCACGTTGTACTGCGGGATCGCGCGTCGATGGACCACCGCTTCGGCCAGCACGGGGGAGCCGTCGATGCCGAGCAGCGGGCGCAGGGCCTCGTGCGCGGCGGTGGCGAGGGTGGGGGGGGGGAGGGCCGCGGCCTCGCGGTCGCGCGCGCCCCCCACCATCGCCCGCAGCAGTACGTGATCCGTGGGCGCCCGGTCGCCGAAGATCGTCGAGTCCCACAGCGTGCCCAGCAGGCGCAGGCCCTCGCCGCGCGCTGCCAGGAAGCCGAAGCCGTCAAGGGGATGGCGCACCTGCTCGCGTCGATAGCCGAGCGCCACCACCGCCAGCGGCGCGTAGTCGATCTGTCGCAGCAGCGTCGCCAGGGTCTCATCGACCCCGTCGAGCAGGGTGGCGGCGGCATGCGCGGGACACGCCAGGATCAGCACGTCCGCGGTCAGGGGGGCCTGGCCTCGACGGTGCAGCACCCAGGCCTCGCCGTCCGCCGAGCGGGCCAGGCGCTCGACGCGCTGGCCGCGGCGAACGATGCCTCCGAGCCGCTCGGCCAGCGTGTCGGGGAGCAGCTGCAGGCCGGGTCGCAGGCTGGTCAGGTGGCCGCTGGGTCCGGCACCGGGGGCGGACCCGCTGGGCCCCGTGCCCTGGCGCCGCCGCTCGCGTTTCACGGCGACGAGTCCCCGGATCAGGCTGCCGTACTGGCGCTCGATCTCGACGACGCGCGGGAAACAGCTCGCCACGCTGAGCCGCGCTGGATCGCCGGCGTAGATGCCCGACTGCATCGGATCGATCAGCACGCGCGCCGCGACCGGGCCGATGCGACGCGCGGCGAAGGCCAGCACGGACTCGTCGTCCGTCGCCTCGGCCGGGCGGGCGGCGACCCAGGGCTCCCTGAGGAGCCGCAGCTTGCCGCGGCACGGCAGCAGGCCGGAGGCGAGGAAACGCAGCGGGTGTGCCGCGGCGACGTGCAGGCGCCCGGCGCGGTAGATGTAGCGCTTGCCGAAGGCTGCGGTGGCGGGCAGCAGCTGCTCGCCGAGGCCGAGCGCGCGACAGAGCTCGAGCGTCGCTGGCTCGCGGTCGAGAAAGCCGTTCGGGCCCCACTCGCAGAGGAACCCATCGACGCGCTCGCTGAGAATCTTGCCGCCCGGGCGGGCTTCGCCCTCGAGCACGACGACCTCGAGGGGCGGCCCGTCGGCCTGGCGTTGCCGGCGCTCGTGCAGCGCCCAGGCCACCGCCAGGCCCGAGATGCCACCACCGACGATGACGATGCGAGTCGTGGGCGGCATGCTCAGCGTGTGGTCTGGCTCGGGCGCGCGCTCAGCCGATGGACGGTGTCGACGAGGAAGCGCACGCGCTCCGGCGGCGTGCCGGGCAGGACGCCATGCCCGAGGTTGAAGGCGTAACCCGGGGTCGGCCCCGCCTGTTCGAGCACGTGGCGGATGCGCCGCTCGAGCGCCGGCTCCTCGAGCCACAGGCAGCAGGGATCGAGGTTGCCCTGCACGGCGATGCGGGGCCCCAGACGCCGGCGTGCCTCGGCCAGGTCGATGCGCCAGTCGACGCCGATCACGTCCGCGCCACTGTCGCGCAGCAGCTCGAGCAGCGAGCCCGTGGTCGTGCCGAAGAGGATGCGGGGCACGTTGAGCGGCTCGAGCTCGGCGAAGATGCGCTGCAGGTGGGGCAGGCAGAGCTCGCGGTAGTCGTCGGGCGCCAGGATCCCGGCCCAGGTGTCGAAGACCTGCACCGCATGGCAGCCCGCCTCGACCTGCGCGCGGAGGTGCCGCACGACCATCGTGGCCAGCTTGTCGAGCAGCAGATGGGCGCTCTCGGGGTCGCCGAAGAGCAGGCGCTTGAGCTGAATGAAGTTGCGCGAGTGGCCCCCCTCGACCAGGTAGCTGGCCAAGGTCAGGGGCGCGCCGGCGAAGCCGAGCAGGGGCACGCGGCCCGCCAGCGCCCGATTGGTGCGGCGAATCGCCTCCAGCAAGAAGGGCAGCTCCTCGACCGGATCGAAGAGGCGCAGCGCCTCGATGGCCGCCCGGTCGCGCACCGGCGGAGCGATGCGCGGCCCCTCCTCGGTCAGCTCGACCCCGACGCCCAGCGCGACGACCGGGACGAGGATGTCAGAAAAGATGATCGCGGCATCGACCCCCAGCTCCTCGACCGCCGTGACCGTCACCTGCGCCGCCAGGTCGGGATCACGGCAGAGCTCGAAGAACGAGACCCGCTGGCGAAGCGCGCGGTAGGAGGCCTGGTAGCGGCCCGCCTGGCGCATCAGCCACACCGGCGTGCAGTCGGTGGGTCGGCCGCGATAGGCCTCGAGCAAGCGGTGGGCCCGGGGGTCGGCTGAGGGCATCGGCGTTCCTTCCGGCGCCGCTCTTCGTCGGCGACCGGCAGGACCCTAGCACAGCCCGGGAGCCAAGCGTTCGGCTCCCTGAGGCCAGTCGCCGGCGCGTGCGATGTGGCCGCGCGGTCCTCGCTGACGGACGCCGCCGCCGCAGCGCCAGTGCCGCGCGGGCCGGATCTGCGATAGAAGCACAGCGTCATGCCGCGTCGGTCCCAAGCTGCAGTCGCGATGCCGTGGACGCGCTGGCGTCAGCGGCCGTGCTCGCTTGCGCTGATCGTCGCCGCGCTGGCCGGTCTGCAGGTGCTGGCCGGCCTGCCGGGGCTGCCGCGCGGTGTGGCCGCGGCGGCCCCGTCGTCGGTGCCGATCGCGGCCGGGTGGTTCGTGCGCGGCAGCGCGGAGGGTGAGCCCGACGAGCGGCCGCCGCAGCGCGTCTGGCTCGACGCCTTCGCGATCGATCGCTTCGAGGTCACGCGCGGGCAGTACGCCGACTGCGTGCGCGCGGGGCGTTGTCGGCCGCCGCAGGTCTACGAGGGGTCGCAGGGCCTGCGTCTGCCGGTCGTCGGAGTGAGCTGGGAGGACGCGCGCGCCTACTGCGCGTGGCGTGGTCAGCGCCTGCCGACCGAGGCCGAGTGGGAGCGCGCGGCGCGGGGCCGCACCCCGCGGACCTACCCCTGGGGCGAGGAGCTGCGCTGCGATCGAGCGAACTTCGGCAGCTTCGCCGGTGATGGCCTGTGCGCCGGACGCAATCCCGGACGGGTGGTCGAGGTCGGCAGCCACGCCACGGGAGCGAGCCCGGAGGGCGTGGAGGACCTGGCGGGCAACGCCTGGGAGTGGGTGGCCGATCGCTACGGCCCCTACGACTCACGCGCGCGCCGCAATCCACGCGGACCGGCGGTCGGTGCCCCGCGGGTGGTGCGTGGCGGCTCGTGCTGCTCGTACTTCTCCTTGCCCCGCACGACCAACCGGCTGCGCTTCCCGCCGGACTACGTCGATGTCGACCTCGGGTTCCGCTGTGCCCGCTAAGTACAGCGACCCGGAAATAGGGGGCCAGATCGCGAAGGGCTGGGCGCCGAGGGCGAGACGGGACGCCGCAGGAATACCGGGGAGTGTTTCAAGGCGTCCCAACGCAGCCATCGGCGTCCAGAACGAGCGAAATGGTCCCCTATTTTCGGGGGCTGTACTATTCCGGGCGAAGGAGGAGGGTAGCGATGAGCACCGTGAGCGTGGCAGAGGGGGTGACGGTCGGTCGCGGCCAGCCCTTGGTGTTGATCGCCGGGCCCTGCGTGGTCGAGGGCGACGAGGTGATGTTCGCGGCCGCGGCGCGCTTGGTCGCGTTGGCCGCGGCGCAGCGTGTGCCGCTGATCTTCAAGTCGTCCTACGAGAAGGACAACCGCACGATCGGCGAGGCCTACCGCGGGCCGGGCCTGGAGCGTGGGCTCGCCTGCCTCGCAGCCCTCAAGGCGCGCTTCGGCTGTCCGCTGCTGACGGACGTGCATCGCCCGAGCGACGTGGCGGCAGCGGCGCAGGTGGTCGAGGTGCTCCAGGTGCCTGCGTTGCTCTGTCGGCAGACCACCCTGCTCGAGGCCGTCGGAGCCGCCGGTCGGGTCGTCAACCTGAAGAAGGGGCAGTTCATGTCGCCGGTCGGGCTGGCGGGCTCGGTCGGCAAGCTGCGGGGCGCGGGGGCGCAGCAGGTGCTCGTGACCGAGCGTGGCAACAGCTTCGGCTACGATCGGCTGGTCTGCGACCTGGCGGGGTTGCCCGAGCTGCGGGCGCTGGGCTGTCCGGTGGTCGTCGACGCGGGGCACGCCTCGAATGCGCCGGGCGAGATCGTGCCGCTGGCCTGCGCCGGGGTCGCGGCCGGCGCCGACGCGCTCTTCATCGAGTGCCATCCCGACCCAGCGAACGCCCGCTCGGACGACCGGCGCATGCTCTCGCTCGACCAGCTCGAGGCGCTGCTGCCGCGGATTGTGCGCATCGCCGAGGCCGTGCGCTTGCGCTAGCTGAGCCCTAGCCTTGTGCGGGCTCGGCCGGCCATCGGCTCAGCCGCGGCGATCGTCGGGGGTGCGGGGCTGCTCGGCGTCGCCGGGGCGCGCCTCATCGACCGGTTGGGCGCTGGCGCCCTCGATCGGGGTGGCCTTGCGGCTGGCGCTCAAGCGGGCCTTCTCGTCGTCGTCGGCGCCGGACGCGCCGCGAAAGGCGCGCAGCGTCTCGCCCAGTGCGCGGCCGAGCTGTGGCAGCCGTGAGGCGCCGAAGAGCAGGATCACGATCAGGAAGATCAGCAGCGTCTCCTGCGGGCCGACACAGCCGCCGAGGGCCCAGGGGAGCGCCGCAAGCAGGTAACGCAGGGTTCGGGTCACGGAAGCACTCCTTGTCGCTAGAGCCGCGGCGGCCCGGCCGCCGCGGCGCCAGGCTCAGGCGCGCGACCGCCCAGTGGGGGGGCGCTCAGACCGCCGAGTGGGCGGCAGCGTCGGGGACCACTGGATCGCGGCTGCGCTTCTTGCGTGGCGTGCGCGGGGTCGCCTCGAGCGCCAACGCCAACGCTTGGGCGATGTCGTTGACGAAGCCGAGCTCCATCTCGTCCTGGATCTCCTTGGGGACATCGACCAGGTCCTTGCGGTTGCGCTCGGGCAGCAGCACCCGGCGCAGTCCCGCGCGATGGGCCGCGAGCACCTTCTCCTTGACGCCACCGACGGGCATCACGGTACCGCGCAGCGAGATCTCGCCGGTCATCGCCAGGTCGTCGCGGACTCGCCGCCCCGAGAGCAGCGAGACCAGGGCGGCCACCATCGTCATGCCCGCGGAGGGGCCGTCCTTCTTGATGCCACCGGCCGGCACGTGCAGGTGGAGATCCGAGTCGGCGAAGAAATCGGCCTCGAGGCCCAGCTCGGCCGCCTTGGTGCGTGCATAGCTCAGCGCCGCCTGGGCCGACTCCTGCATCACCTCGCCGAGCTGGCCGGTGAGGATCAGCTTCCCCTTGCCCGGCATCCGCGTCGCCTCGACGAACATCAGCTCGCCGCCGGACGGTGTCCAAGCTAGCCCCGTGGCGACGCCGGTGATCTCCGTGCGCTCCGCCACCTCGGGGTAATACTTGACCGGCCCGAGCAGCTCGAGCACGTGCTGTGGCGTGACGACGGCCGGCAGCGCCTGGTCGGAGGCCACCCGCACGGCGAGCCCGCGACAGAGCGAGGCCAGCTCGCGCTCGAGATTGCGGACGCCCGCCTCGCGCGTGTAGTGGTCCGCCACATGGAGCACCGTCGCGTCTTCCAGCACCGTGAGCGCCGACGCTGCGCCCGGCGCGGCGGCCGCCGCGTTGGCCGCGGGCTGGAGCAGCGTCGCCGCGAGCCCGTGCTCGTCGAGTTGCTTCGGAATCAAGTGACGCCGCGAGATGTGCAGCTTCTCGTTGCGCGTGTACCCGGGCAGATCGATCACCTCGAGGCGGTCCTTGAGCGCAGGGGGGATCGGATCGATCTCGTTCGCGGTGGCGAAGAACAACACCTGCGACAGGTCGAAGGGCACCTCGAGGAAATGGTCGGAGAAGGTGTCGTTCTGCTCGGGATCGAGTACCTCGAGCAGCGCCGACGACGGGTCGCCGCGGAAGTCGCGACCGAGCTTGTCGATCTCGTCGAGCACGAAGACCGGGTTGCGCGTGCCGGCGCGTCGAATGCCCTGGATGATCCGGCCGGGCAGGGCGCCGACGTAGGTCCGGCGATGCCCGCGGATCTCGGCCTCGTCGCGCACGCCGCCGAGCGAGGCGCGCACGAACTTTCGGCCCAACGCGCGGGCGACGCTGCGTCCGGTCGAGGTCTTGCCCACGCCGGGCGGGCCGACCAGGCAAAGGATCGGACCCTTCTTGTCCGGCTTGAGCTTGCGCACCGCCAGGTATTCGACGATGCGCTTCTTCACGCGCTCGAGGCCGTAGTGATCCTCGTCGAGGATGTGCCGCGCGTGATCGAGATCGAGGTTGTCGGGCGTCAGCGTGCTCCACGGCAGCTCGACGAGCCACTCGAGGTAGGTGCGCGCCACGGTGTGCTCGGGCGACTGCGTCGGGATCTGCCGCATGCGCGCGACCTGCTTCTCAGCGACCTCGCGCACCTCGGCCGGCATCTCGATCGCGCGCAGCCGCTCCTCGAACTCGGCCGTACCGTCATCATCGTCGGCGTCGCCCAGCTCCTCCTGAATCGCCCGCAGCCGCTGACGCAGCACCGCCTCGCGCTGGTGGCGACCCATCTCGGCGCGCACGTGCGAGTCGATGTGCTCCTTGACGCGGTAGGTCTCGAGCGCGCGTTGGAGCCGCGTCAGCACCTCGCGCAAGCGCTCGGGCACGTCGAGCAGCTCGAGTAGCTCCATCTTCTCGCCGACCGTGCCCTCGATGTTGGCCGCGGCCACGTCCCCCATCCGCGCCGGGTCGCGGATCTGGTCGAGCAGGGCGCCGGCCTCGTCGGGGATGTCCGGCGAGATCGCGACGATCTGCTTGGCCGCGTCGCGCACGGCCATCGCCAGGCCCTGGGCCTCGACCTCCTCGGCGCCGCGCTCCTCCAGCGGTTCGCAGAGCGCCTGCAGGGCCCCCTCAGTCGTGTCGAGCTGGTGCACGCGGAGGCGGCGCAGACCGCGGACCACGATGGTGGCGCGGTTGGTGGCCACCTTCATCACGCGCAGCACCTCGGCCTCGACGGCGACGGGATAGATGTCACTGAGCGCGGGATCGTCGACGTCTGGGCTGCGCTGCGTCACGACCGCGATGCGAAGGCCGCTGTGCGCTTCGACGCGTTCCGCGACGACCATCGAACGGGGCCGGCCGACGTCGATCGGCTGCACCACGCCCGGAAAGAGCACCATGTTGCGCAGCGGGATGGCCAGTAGCCGCGTCCTCTCGCCAGGCTTCGCTTCAGGCTTCGCTTCAGTCATGGACGGACCCCCAAACGGTTTCGGCGCGGACGGTTCTGGCGCGGACGGTCTTGGCGCGGACGGTCTTGGCGCGGACGGTCTTGGCGCGCTCAGGACGGCGGCAGTCTAGCACACCGGCAGGCGCGGCAACGAGCCGATGGCCGTCGTGCGGCCAGGGCCCCCACAGACACTTTCGGGCTAGGCCGCCAGGGCCGGTCGAGCGTAGCATGCCGGCGGTCGCAGCCGCCCGCGTCCGTGCGGGACGCGGCGGTGCGGCGTGGGCGTTCGAGCAAGAGGAGACGGTCGCGTGCAGGATCTAGCTACCCTGGTCAGCCAGCCCGAGCGGCGCCGCGCCGTGGTCGAGGACTGCGTCAAGCTGGTCGAGAGCGAGGTGCGCGCCAAGAGCGGCCTCACCGGTTTCGCCGTCAAGACGGCCTTCACCGTGGTCAAGGCGCTCAAGCCGACGATGATCCACGAGCTGGTCGAGGCGCTGCTCGACGAGTTCGTCGGCCAGCTCGATCCCTTCTATGCCGAGCACCAGCGCGAGGGCAGCGCGGAGTCGCTCGAGCGCTATCTGGCGGCGCGCAGCGACCGGGTGGCGGAGAGCCTGCTCGCCGTGACGGACCGGCGCGCCGAGCGTTCGACGCATCGCACGCTGGTCGGGGCCTACCAGAAGCTGCGGCCGAAAGGTAAGGAACACGTGCTGGCGGCGGTGCCGGGCGTGGGGCGCGTGCTCGATCGCCACGTCGGGGCCCTGAAATGACACGCGGGGCAGCTGGTGAGGGCGCGTGAGGCAGTCTGGCGTGACGCTCCGCGCCAAGGGGCCAGCCCCTCCTCAGAGCATGCCTCCGGCGACCTGCAGCATGCGGCAGGGCACATAGTCCCCGCTCTTGTCGTTCGCTTCGCCCTCCGCCTGGCGGCGCGAGAGGACGCGCGGGTCGATCATCACGTCCTTGTGCTCGACGGCCTGCTGGCAGAACTCCTGCTCGACGCGCTGCACCAGCTCTTGTGCCTTGCGATCCTGATAGCGGCCGGTGATCTCGACGCGGTGCCGCAGCCAATCCTGCATGTCCGGATCCTTGCGGTCCTTGACGGCCACCAGATAAACCATCCCGCCGACGGTGAAGGACCGCTGCGCCACCTGACCTCGGGCCAGGCGGAACACCGCTTGCGACAGCTCCGCGGACGAACCGATGCCCGGGATGGTGTCGTCGGCGCTGCGCGTGAACAGGTCCGAGGTGCGCAGCTCGAAGCGCTGCGCGCCGAGGGACGCGCCGTCGGCGCGCGCCGCCTCAACGGCGCTGTTCGCGGCCGAGGGGTCTTCCGCGGGAGCGGACGCGGCGCCCGCGCTGGCGGCGGCACCGTCGCCGTCGGTGGCGCCGTCGCTCGCAGCCGCGCCGTCGTCACGGGTTGGCTTGAATAGCTCCTCGAGCTTGGCGCCGCCCCTGACCTTGGCGAGGAAGGCCTCGGCGGTCTGCTTGGCCAGGCGGCGGGCGCCCTCGTCGCGGGCCAGCTCGAGCGCGATCTCGCGCTGCGCCTGGGCCAGGGTGACGTTGCCGCTGCGACGGCCCTCGATGCGCACGAGGTACAGTTTCTCGCCCGCCGCGATCACGGGCGATAGCTCGCCATCCTTGAGCTGTTGCAGGGCGCTGTCGACCGCCGGCGCGATGCCGGGCGCGGCGCTGTTGCGCCAGCCGAGTAGCCCATCGACGGCGGCGCTGGCTGCGGTCGAGGCCTCGCGCGCGAGGGCAGCGAGGTCCCCGCCCGCGCGTACCCGCTGGGCCAGGCGCTCGGCGGCGGCGCTGCCTGCCAGGCGGTCGCCGCCGACGGTGGCGGGCAGCTCGATCGCGCGGACCAGCAGCTGGGCCGGGAGCCCGCTGAAGGCCGTGCGGTTGACCTCGTAGTACTTGCGGATCTCTTGCTGGTGCTGCGCGGCGAAGGCGTCGAGCTCAGCGCTGGTGAGGCGCACCTGCTCGCGGAGCTCGTTCGGCGCCAGGCGCACGTACTGCAGCCGTACTTGAGTCTGGCGTTGCACGAAGTCGTTCTGGACCTCGCTCTCGGCCACGCTCACGGCGCCGTCGAGCAGCTGCCGGACCTTCTGCGCCAGCAGCTCGCGCCGCTGCTCCTCTTTGAACTTCTTGACCGTGATGCCCCAGTTGTAGCGCGCGAAGCGCGAGAACAGGTCGTAGTCGAAGCCACCGCTCTCACCGCGCACCAACGGCTGTGGATCGCCGAGCGCCAGATAGCGCCCGGCCAGCAACATATCCTCGATCTCGCGATCGGGGACGCGCAGCCCGAGCTCGAGGGCGCGGTCGGCCATCAGCTCGCGTACGAGATAGCGGTCCACGATCAGCGCCCGCAGCATCCCCAGCTGCTCCTCGGGGAGGCCGGCGTTGCGTGGGCTCGCCACGGCCAGGGCATAGCCGATGTCGTTGATCGTGATCGTGCGCCCCGCGACCGCACCGGCATGGGTGGTGTCGGCCATACAGCCCTGCGACTGCGGGCCGAAGTTGACCACGAACACGCCGATGATGATGCCGAAGAAGATATAGATAATGAAGGAGCGCGAATGCTTGCGCATTCTATCGAGCATCGGTCACCTCGAGGGCGGTGCTCACGGCAGTTTTGCGGGGCCGGCGGCCAGGCCAGCACAGCGCTTGGACCTGGCAAGAACTCCGCGTTTCGGCGCGGACCCTAACAGAAGGGGCCGGTCCCCGCAACGACTGGCGCACGCGCTGCGTCGCGGCCCTTGTGCCTGGCGGAGGCCTGGTGTATGAGCAACGCGCCCTGGCGGCCATTTCGTCGCTGGAGCGCCGCTGGGGGCGTGGGGGGCCGTTCTCCCCGACAGGCTGAAGCATGTTCCTCGACTGGGTCTATGGCCTGTTCTCCAACGACATGGCCATCGACCTCGGCACTGCGACGACGCTGACCTACGTCAAGGACCGGGGGATCGTTGCGCACGAGCCATCGGTGGTAGCGGTGCAGAAGAACGGCAACGGCGGCCGCCGCGTGCTCGCCGTCGGCCACGAGGCCAAGGAGATGCTGGGGCGCACGCCCGGCAACATCGTCGCGATTCGGCCGATGAAGGACGGCGTGATCGCCGACTTCGAGATCACCGAGGCGATGCTGCGGTACTTCATCACGCGCGCCCACAAGCGCAAGACGCTGGTGCGGCCGCGGATCATCATCTGCGTGCCGTCGGGGATCACCGAGGTCGAGAAGCGCGCCGTGCGCGACTCGGCGTTGGCGGCCAGCGCGCGCGAGGTCTACCTGATCGAGGAGCCGATGGCGGCGGCGATCGGCGCGGGCCTGCCCATCACCGAGCCGAGCGGCAACATGATCGTCGACATCGGTGGCGGTACGACCGAGGTCGCGATCATCTCGCTGGCTGGTATCGTCTACGCGCGCTCGCTGCGCGTCGCTGGCGACAAGATGGACGAGGCCATCATCCAGTACATCAAGCGCAAGTACAATCTGCTGATCGGCGAGCGGACCGCCGAGCAGATCAAGAAGACGATCGGCAACGCCTACCCCCCGGACGAGCTCTTGACGATGGAGGTCAAGGGGCGCGACCTGGTCGCTGGCGTGCCCAAGACCATCACCACCAACTCCGACGAGATCCGCGAGGCGCTGGCGGAGCCGATCAACGCCATCCTCGATGCCGTGCGCGTGGTGCTCGAGCGCACCCCGCCCGAGCTCTCGGCCGACATCGTGGACAAGGGCATCGTCTTGACCGGGGGCGGCTCGCAGCTGCGCAACCTCGATGTGCTGATCCGCGAGGAGACGGGGCTGCCCGTCACGCTCTCCGACAATCCGGAGTGCGCCGTGGCGCTCGGCTCCGGCCGCGCGCTGGACGAGCTCAAGCTGCTGCGCGAGGTGGCGATACATTGAGCTGGCCATTGAGCTGGCCGCGGCCCGGGTGATCACCCGCGGCGGCCCGTCAGGCCGGCGCCGGCCCCACGAGAGGGCATCGATGTCGACTTTGATGCTACCGCGGCGCTGGCGCGATCTCGTGCTGGCACTGCTGCTGCTCGGCCTGCCCGTACTGCTGCTCCGGGCGCAGCTGCGCGAGCCGGGGGACCTCAATGGCTTCGATCGCTTGCTGTTGCGTGCGGCCAGCCCGCTGGAGCGCGCGGTCACGGGGGCCGCTGCGGGCGCGCAGCGCTGGTGGCACCGCTATTTCCTCTTGGTGCACGTCGAGCGCGAGAACGAGGCGCTGCGCGCCGAGCGCGGACGACTGCACTTCGCCCTACAGCAGGCCCGGCGCCAGCTGCGCCTGGCCGCGCGCTACGAGCGGCTGCTGGCCTTCCGCCAGCGCCGCGGCCTCGAGACCGTCTCGGCCCGCGTGATCGGGCGGCCGCCGTCGCCCTTCGTGCGGGCGCTGCGGTTGTTCGTCGATCGCGGGGGCGAGCTGCTGCGGCGCGGCATGCCGGTGGTGACCGACGAGGGCGTGGTGGGTCGCGTGGGACGCGTGTTCGGCGACTACGCCGAGGTGATGCTGCTGGTCGACCCCAAGAGCGCCGTCGACGTGGTGTTCAGCCGCAGCCGGGCGCGCGGGCTGCTGCGGGGCGCCGAAGGCACGGACCGCTATCTTTGCCGACTCGACTACGTCTTGCGGCGCGAGGCGGTCAGAGTCGGCGACTGGGTCGTCACGAGTGGCGCCGGTGGCCTGTTCCCGGAGGCGTTGGTCGTCGGTCAGGTGTCCCGCGTGGGGCCGGACGAGGGCGGGCTCTACCGCGAGGTCGACGTCAGGCCGGCGGTCGACTTCGGCCAGCTCAAAGAGGTGCTGGTGATCGCCGCGCCGCCGCCGGCACCGGTCGGGGGTGGCACACCCGAGGTGCTCCCGGCGCGGGGGTTGGCCCCGTGACCCGCGTGCTGCTGCTGTGGGCGGTCGGCTTCCTGCTCCTGACGGTGCTGAGTCCGCTGCTGCGGCTGCTCGGGCTGACGCGTGTGTCGTGCGATGTGGCCACGCTGGTCGTGCTGCACGTCTCGCTGTCGGCTGTCCCCGTCGCCGCCGCGCGCGGCGGCACCGTGAGTCGCGGGGGTGGGTGGTTCGAGCCGGCCGGCATCGCGGTGACGGTCGGGATCGGTTACCTGGCCGACGTGCTCGCGGGCACGCCCGCAGGTCTGCAGGGGCTGGTGATGGCGGCGGTCTATCTCTTCGGTCGCGGTCTGGCGCGCAAGCTCTACCTCGGCGGGGCGTTGTCCTACGCGATCGTGGGTGGTGCGGCGGCGCTCTACGCCGGGTTGGTAGGCACGTTGGTGCGTAGTCTGCTCTGGCGTACCCCACCGAGCGGGGCCTGGCTGCTGGTGTTGGTGGCTCAGGCGCTGCTCACGGCCGCGGCGGCAGCCCCGCTGCTGCGGGCGCTGGCGTGGCTCGACCACGCGCTCGCCGGTCGCAACGCCCTGCCCGGGGCGCGGCAGAGCCTGCGCTAGGAGCCGCTGCGTGGCCACGCCCGTCAACATCCCCGAGCTGCAGCGACGGTACGCCTATCTGGTGGTGTTCGTGCTGCTGGTGTTCGGGCTGTTGATCGGGCGGCTGTGGCAGCTGCAGGTGGCGCGCGGGGCAGCCTACCGCGCGGCGGCGGCCGATAACTACCTCCAGGAGCGAACCATCGCGGCGGCTCGCGGTGCGATCTTCGACCGTGCCGGGCGCTTGCTGGTCGGCGTGCGCCCGTCCTTCGATGTCTACGCGGCGCCGCGCTTCGTCGACGAGCCCGCGCTCGAGCGCTTCCTGCGCGAGCTGCGGCTCGACCCCGAGCGCGCGCGGGCGGTGCGGCGGCGGGTGGCCGCGGCCCGCGCGACGCGGCGCAATCAGCGGCTGCTGCTGGTGCGCGACATCGACCGCGACCAGCTGGCCCAGCTCGAGATGCTGAAGCCCGAGCTGCCCGCCTTCGACGCGGTGGCGGTCGCCCAGCGCCACTATCTGCACGGCGCGGTCGCCGCGCACCTGTTGGGCTATATGAGCGAGGTGACGGCCGAAGACCTGGCGCACGATGCGCGGGGCCGCTTCCAAGCCGGACAGCTCGTCGGACGCTATGGCGTCGAGCGGCTCTACGAGGACCAGCTGCGCGGGGTCACCGGCGTCGAGCGGGTGGTCGTCGACGCGCACGGCCGGCGGCGCCACGAGTCGTGGGCCGCGGCGTTGCTCGGCGGACAGCCGCGGCGGGTGGCGCCGCGCGCGGGGAACACCCTGGTGCTGACGATCGACCTCGAGCTGCAGCGGCGCGTCGAGCGCGCCCTGCGCCGTTATGCCTCGGGGGCCGCGGTGGTGCTGGAGGTCGAGACCGGGCGAGTGCTCGCCACCGCCTCGTACCCGGCCTTCGATGCCAATCTGCTGACGGGGCGGCTGACGCCCCAGCAGGCGCGCGAGCTGCTCGACGACCCGGGCCGTCCGCTGCTCGACAAGGTCTTCCGCGAGAACTACTTCCCGGGCTCCGTCTTCAAGGTGGTGACGGCCATCGCCGCCGTCGAGGACGGCATCGCGAGCTGGGACGAGCACGCGACCTGCAAAGGCTGGCATGCCTTCGGCCGCCGCGTGTTTCGCTGCAGCCACACGCACGGCAAGGTCGATCTGCACCGCGCGCTGGCCGAGTCCTGCAACGTCTACTTCTATCTGTTGGCGGAGCGCGTCGGGCTCGACCGGCTGGCGCGGTACGCTCGGCTCTTCGGCCTCGGCGCGACCACGGGCGTGGGCCTCAACGGCGAGGTCGGTGGCTTCATTCCGACCAAGGCCTGGTACGCGCAGCGCGGGCGGCCGTTCCGGCTCGGCTTCACGCTCAATGCCGCGATCGGTCAGGGCAGCGTCAAGGTGACGCCAATCCAAGTGGCGGCGCTCTATGCGGCGCTGGCCAACGGTGGCCGTTTGTACGCCCCGCAGATCGTCGAGCGCATCGAGACGCCGGCGGGCGAAACGCTGCAGCCCTTTCAGCCGCGGCTGCGTCGCGGCATCCAGCTCCGGCCCGAGACGCTGCAGCGCCTGCGTGCGGCCTTGGTCGCGGTGGTCGAGGATCCGAAGGGCACGGGCCACGAGTCGCGGATCGAGGGGCTCTCGGTGGCCGGCAAGACCGGTACGGCGCAGGTCATTCGCCGCGGCTTCGCCACCATGCGCTCGCTCGAGGACCACTCCTGGTTCGCCGCCTATGCGCCGGTCGAGGCGCCGCAGATCGCCGTCGTCGTGCTGATCGAGAACGGGGGGCAGGCCGCCAAGGTGGCCGCGCCCGTGGCGATGGAGATCGTGCGCAGCTACTTCGCACCGGCAGTGGCGGCCCCCGGGTCGACCACGGCGCCGCCGCCGAGGGCCGGTCGGGGCGCGGGGAGGAAGCCGTGACCGGTTGGGGCAAGCTGCGGGCGCATTTCGACTGGCCGCTAGGCATCTGCATGGTCGTGCTGGTCACGGTCGGGTTGGCCAACCTCTATTCCGCTACGGCGACGACCACGCTGACGCTGGTGCGGCAGCAGCTCGGCTGGTTGGTGCTGGGGTTCGGCGTGTTCCTCGTCACGGCGACCCTGGACTACCGTCTGTTCTACCGGCTGGCCTATCCGCTCTACGGTGCCGGGCTGCTGGCGTTGCTGCTGGTGCTGCTGGTCGGCAAGAGCGTCAACGCCTCACAGCGCTGGCTCGAGCTGTTCGGCTTCGCGATCCAGCCCTCCGAGCCGATGAAGGTGCTGTTGATCCTGGCGCTGGCGAAATACCTGCACGACGATCCGACGGTCGAGGAGCGGACACTACGGCATGTGCTGATTCCTTTCTTGCTCGTGCTCGCGCCGGTCGTGTTGGTGCTGCGCCAGCCGGATCTGGGGACCGCGCTGTTGATCCTCTTGCTCTTCGTGTCGATCATGCTGCTGACCAAGCTGCGGCTGCGCGCCGTGCTGACCCTGCTGCTGGCCGTGATTGCGGCCTCGCCGTTGATCTGGAGCTACGTGCTGCGCGACTACCAGAAGCGGCGCATCTACACCTTCCTCGATCCGTCCTCGGATCCCGGCGGCAGCGGCTGGCACTCGCGGCAGTCGATCCTCGCGGTGGGCTCGGGCGGCTGGACGGGCAAGGGCTACCTGCAGGGCACGCAGAATCGTCTGCACTTCCTGCCTGAGCGCTGGACCGACTTTCCCTTTGCCGTGTGGGCCGAGGAGTGGGGTTTTCTCGGCAGCGTGGCGCTGCTCGCCGTGTACGTCGTCCTGGTGCTGCTGGCGGTGCGCTTGGCCAGTCAGGCCCGTGATCGCTTCGGCGCCGTGCTGTGCGTGGGGGTGGCGGCGCTGCTCTTCTGGCACACGGTCTTCAGCATCGGCATGGTCACCGGCACGATTCCGGTCGTCGGCGTGACCCTGCCCTTCGTCAGCTACGGCGGCTCGTCGATGATGACGACGATGTGCGCCACGGGGCTGCTGATGAACGCCTCGGTGCGACGCTCGTCCTACTGAGTGCCGTTCTCCTGGGCGCCGTTCTTCTGCCTGTCAAAGAGCTTTCTCCAGCAGCGCGACCAGCCGCGGGCGCGGGTGCGCGCCGATCAGCTGACCCACGACCTCGCCCTGATGGAAGAGCAGCAGGGTCGGAATGCTGCGCACCTGATAGCGCGTCGGCACCTCGGGGTTGCTGTCGATGTCGAGTGAGCCGAAGCGCACCTTGCCGGCATAGGTGTCGGCGAGCTCGCCGACGAGCGGCGCCAGCGCCTTGCAGGGGCCGCACCACTCGGCCGCCAGGTCGAGCAGGAAGGGCAGGGGCGACTGCAGCACCTCGCTAGCGAAGTTGGCGTCGCTGATCTCGAGGACCTTCGAACCTGCGGATGCCGTCATCTCCTGCTCCGTTCTGTGACGTTGCGGCTCGTCGACGTCATGCGGTCGGCGCTCGGCGCGACGACGGCCGCGGACCCAGACCGTTGATACCCGGCTCGGGTGGCGAGATCAAGGTGTGGCCCTTTGAACTCGGCTGGGGACACGCGGGGGACGCGCTGTTGCATGGCCCGGACCCGGCCCGTACAATCCGCCCGCACGCGCAGGGTCCCCCGAGGGGCCGGCACGACGGGCGCAGCGCCCTCGCGTCCGCGGCGGACCGTGACGGGCCGCGGTCGCCGTGCGGCTCGTGCCGACGCTGATGCCCATCATGTTCTACGTCACCCTGGCCCTCTACGGCGCCGCGAGCGCGATCGTGCTGCTGCGCTTGCTGCGGCGCAGTCGGGCGCTGACGGTCGCAGGCCGCGCCGTCTTCGGCGCCGGGCTGTTGGCCCAGACGCTGGCCACGGGCGCGCTCTGTCTGCACGGGCTGCATCCGCTGCGCGATGTCGCGGGGGCGCTGCACCTGACCACCTGGCTGCTCGTGGCGGCCTACCTGGCGACCGCTCTGGCCTGGCGTATCGACGTGCTCGGTCTGCTGGTCGGCCCGCTCGCGCTGGTGTTGCTGCTGAGCAGCCGCTTGGCGCCCCGCGCCCCGCCTCGGCCCCTCGGACCGCACTGGCTGGCCTTGCTCGGCAAGGTCCACCTGACGCTGGTGGCCGGCGGGGTGGCGGCCTTTGCCTTGGCTGGCGCCGTGGCGGCGGCCTATCTGCTGCAGGACCGCGCGCTGCGTCGCAATCGACCCGGTGCGCTCTATCGGCGCACGCCGCCGCTGGCCACGCTGGACCGGCTGGGGCGCCGGTTGCTCGCCATCGGCTTCCCCGTCTTCACCATGGCGCTCGTCAGCGGGGTGCTGTGGGTCGTGCAGCTGCGAGCGCCCCACGGCCTGCGTCTGGAGCATCTGGTGGCCGGCGGCGTCTGGCTGGTGTTCGCGGTGCTGCTGGTGGCGCGCTGGACCACCGGCCTCAGCGCGCGTCGGGCCGCGCTGTTGACCGTGATCGGGTTCGCCGCGACCGTGCTGGTGCTGTTGATCTACGTCGGTCGCCGGATGGTCGCGGGATGACCTTCGGGGTCGTGGGGCTGAGCTTTCGCACCGCACCGCTGCAGCTGCGCGAGCGCTTGGCCTTCGCCGCGGAGGAGGTGGCCCCCGCGCTGCGTGAGCTCTGCGCCGAGCCGTCAGTGGCGGAGGCGATGCTGCTCAGTACCTGCAATCGCGTCGAGTTCTACCTGGTGAGCGAGGCGCCGTCGCGGGCCGAGCAGGCGGTGCGGGAGCTCTTTTCCCGTCAGCGCCGCGTCGCCGCCGATGAGCTCGACGCCGGGCTCTACTGCCTGTGGGGCAGCGAGGCGTTGAGCCACATCTTCCGCGTCACGGCCAGCCTCGATGCGATGGTCGTGGGCGAGGCCCAGATCATGGGGCAGGTCAAGCAGGCCGTGGCACGGGCCCGCGAGTGCGGCGCGGTCGGCTCACGGCTCGGACGCTGCATGGAGCGGTCGTTCGCGATCAGCAAGCGCGTGCGCACCGAGACCGAGATCGCGCGCCATCCGGCCTCGATCAGCTCGGTCGCCGTGGACCTGGCGGGCCGCATCTTCGCCGACCTGGTCGACCTGAAGGTGCTCGTGGTCGGCGCGGGTGAGATGGCCGAGCTGGCGGTGACGCACCTGGTGGCCCAAGGCGCCACGCGGATTCGGGTGGCCAACCGCAGCGTCGAGCGCGCGCAGGAGCTGGCGCGACGGCTCGGCGGCGAGGCGGTGGGCCTCGAGACGCTGGCCCAGCAGCTCGAGTGGGCCGACATGGTGATCAGCTCGACCGGTAGCCCGCAGCCGCTGATCGACCGCCAGCTGCTCGCGCAGGTGATGCGCCAGCGCCGCCCTCGCTCGCTGCTGCTGGTGGACATTGCCGTGCCGCGCGACGTCGACCCCAAGGCGCGCTCGCTGCCCAATCTCTATCTCTTCGACGTCGATGATCTCGAGCAAGCGCTGGCGGCGAACCTGCAGGCGCGGCGGCGCGAGGCCAAGGTCGCCGAGCGCATCGTCGAGGGCGAGGTCGAGGGCTTCGACAGCTGGCTGCGCCATCAGGACGTGGTGCCCTTGATCAAGCAGCTCCGCGCGCAGTTCACCGCCGTGGTGATCGGCGAGGCCCAGCGCGCGGCGCGCCAGCTCCAGCTCGATCGCGAGGACCAGCGCGTGGCCCTCGATCGCCTGGCGAACGCGATCGTCAACAAGCTGCTGCATTCGCCGACCTCCGCGCTGAAGCAGTACGCCGGTGCGGCCAACGGCGTCCCGCTGGCGACGGCGACGCGGCAGCTCTTCGGGCTACCGGAGCCCGCGCTCGGCGAGCCGGGCGATCCCTTGGCGGCGGACCCGCTGCCCGCCGAGGAGCCCACGGTCGCGGCCGTCGATCGGGAGGAGCGCGAGTGAAGGTGGTGACGATCGGCACGCGCGGCAGCGCTTTGGCCTTGTGGCAGGCTCGGCACGTCGCCGCCCGGCTCGGCGCGCTCAGCCCCGGGCTCGAGGTCCGGCTGCAGGTGATCAAGACGCAGGGTGACAAGCTGCTCGACGTGCCCCTGGCGCAGGTGGGGGGCAAGGGGCTCTTCGTCAAGGAGCTGGAGGACGCGCTGCTGCGCCGCGAGGTCGACCTCGCGGTGCATTCGATCAAGGACGTGCCGGCGCAGTTGCCGGCCGGGCTCGAGCTCGCCGCCATTCCGACGCGCGAGGATCCGCGCGACGCGATCGTCTCGTCGCACGGGGGGCTCGCAGCCTTGCCCCGCGGTGCGCGGGTCGGGACCGCGAGCCTACGCCGTCGCTGCCAGCTACTAGCGGCGCGCCCCGATCTGACGATCGAGCTGCTGCGCGGCAACGTCGACACCCGGCTACGCCGCCTCGACGAGGGCCACTTCGACGCGATCGTGCTGGCCGCGGCTGGCCTCAAGCGCCTGGGCTACGGCGCGCGGATCAGCGAGTGCCTCGATCCGCCCTGGCTGCCGGCGATCGGGCAGGGCGCGCTCGGGATCGAGGTGCGCAGCGACGACGTGTCGATGCAGGCGCTGCTGCGGCCGCTGCACGACGAGGCCACGGCCTGCTGCGTACGCGCCGAGCGCGCGCTGCTGGCGCGCCTGGGCGGCGGCTGTCAGGTGCCGATCGGTGGGCACGCGACCCTAGTCGGCGCCGCCGACCTGCGCCTGGAGGCGCTCGTCGGGCACCCTGCCGGTCAACCGGTGTTTCGCGGCGAGCGCAGCGGACCGGTCAGCGAGGGCGAAGCGCTCGGGCGGGCGCTCGCGGACGAACTCTTGGCCGCCGGCGCAGCGACCGTGCTGGCGGAGGTCTACGGCAGCGGTGGATCGTCGCCGAGCGCGTGATCGTCGCCGAGCGCGTGATCGTCGCCGAGCGCGATCAGGGGCAGCTCCGTCGCCAAGGCTCGCGCCAGGGCTCGGGCCGGGGCGCATTGGCTGCGTGGCACCGTCCAGCGGATCTCGCCCTGGCCCGCGGCGGAGTCCATCTGCGCCAGGCCCTCGTAGGCCTCGAGCACGAAGCGCACGTAGCCGATCTCGTGACGGGGCAGGGCGAAGCGCCAGCACCTCACCTGCGCATCGGCGGACGGTCCGTCCCAGGGCGGGGCGGGTGGGTGCGGCTCTCCGGCGTGGCGGACGACTTTCTTGGTGGGCATGCGCCGCGGACCCTATAATGGCCGCTGCTCGACCGCCAGATCTGCGAGTGAGGGCGGCCTGGGCCTGACAGAGACCCGCGCCGCGCGCGCACGTGTGGACGCGCGGCCGGGCTTGACGGCGGGTCGTGCGACCCGCGGTCGGGGTTGGGTGGACTTGCCAGCGATCGGTGGCGTGAGCGTTCAGCATGAGCCAACGGCGCATTGCCACGAAACCCGGCCAGACCCCGACCCGGGCGCTGCCTGGCGCTCGCGTGGTGGGCGGCGCGCTGTGCGGCGGCCGTGGGGATCGAGCCCCGAGGGGACAGCACGCGGGTCGCGCCGCGGGCAGCAGCCCGTCGCCGCGGCGTGAGCGCGGGGTGGTGATGCGGGGGCGCGGCGCGGGGGTGGCCTGGCTGGTCGTGGTCGCGTGGGCACCGCAGGGCTGCGCCGGGCGCTCGCAGCTGCGCGCCGACGAGGCCGCTCGCCTCGCCCACCGCGTGGCGCAGCTCGATCGCCGACTGAGCGCGCGCGACGACCGCGTCGAGGAGCTCAACCAGCGGGTCTTCCTGCTCGAAGACAAGCTGGACACGACGCGCGTCGCGCTCGAGCGTCGCGGCAGGGACGCGACGCCAGACGGAGCGCCACGCCTGCCCGTGGTGCGGATCGGCGCGCCGGCGGCTGCCGAGCTTTCCGACGGGGCCGAGGGGACGCCGCCCGGTGGCGTGCCCGAGGAGGCGACCGCCGCCGCGGCGAGCGAGAGAGCGTCGCCGGCCGCGCTGCGGGACACGCGCCGCATTCCGGAAGAGCCGAGCGCCGACGCCGAGGGCCTGCCTTACGGTGCGGCGACCGTCGGCAACGGGGGCGGCTCCGACAGCCTGGTGGCGAGTGAGGCGGTCGCGTACGGGGGCGCCGCGCTCCGTGGTGGCCCGCGGCCGCTGCTGCGGCTGCACGGCGGCCGCGGAGCCGAGAGCGACAGCGTGGCGCGGGATCCGGGAGAGGCGATCAACTTGGCCACCGTCGACGAGACGCTGCCGGTCGTGCCGCTGGCGCGGCGCGCCGCGGTCCGCGTCGCGCTGACGGGCGCCTCCGACGGCGACGCGATGCGCCTCTATCAGCGGGCCTTGGCCAGCTATCGCGCGGGGCAGCCGGCGCAGGCCGCGCCGGCCTTTCGTGACTTCGTGCGCCGCTATGGCCAGCACGCCTACGCCGACAACGCGCTCTACTGGCTCGGCGAGTGTCTTTACGACCAGCGGCAGCACGCCGAGGCGCAGCGCGTCTTCCGCCGGGTGATCGAGCAGTACCCCGGCGGCAACAAGGCCCCCGACGCCCTGCTCAAGCTCGCCTTCAGCTATCTCGCGCAGGGCGATCAACGGCAGGCGCGGGTCGCCTTGACGCAGGTGACGCAGATGTATCCGCAGAGTGAAGTGGCGCAATTGGCGGCCCGCAGGCTGTCAGCGCTGCGTTGATGCACCACCGCCGGGCGGTGGTGTGCATCGGAGGTGAGCGCCGTGAGACGAGGGGCCTTGTGGATTATGGCTTCGAGCATGCTCGCCCTGGGTTGGCCTGCGACCCGCTTGTTGGCCCAGCAGCCTGGTGCGGGCGGAGGTGACGAGATCACCGAGCCGGCCCTGCCGGACAACCCGCAGTCACCGCTCGACTTCCAGGGCCCTGCGGCGCCTTCGGGCGGCGCGACGGGGGGCGCTGGCGAGGCCGCCTCGCGCGGTGACGCCGGCGAGGGGGGCGAGGGTGCGGGCGACGGTCCGGGTGCCGACCAGGAGCCCGGCGGCTACTCGGGCGGCGATATGATCATCGGCGATACGCGCCCGGCGCTCTACGGCGGGGCGATCGACCGCGCCAGCGCGAGCGGCAGGTTGCCCGCGACCCATATCGTGCGCCCCGGCGAGAGCCTGTCCTCGATCAGCGAGCAGTACTTCGCCGACGCCAGCGCGTGGCCGCAGCTCTGGGCCCGCAACAAGGCCATCACCAATCCGCACTGGATCTACCCCGGCGACCGGGTTCGCCTGGCGCTCGGTGATGGTGAGCCGGGCGCCGCCACGGGAGGCGGCGCCGAGCGCGGCGCGAACCCCGGCGGCGCCCTTGATGACGACACGCTGACCCCGGTGCGTCGTTCTGCCACGGTGTGGCGTGGCGGTGGGACTGACTTGGTCCGACAGCGCGCCTTCGTCGACGCGGCCGAGCTCGCGTCGGCCGGGACGATTGCCGGTGCGGCCGTCGAGCGGGCCATGTTGTCCCTGCACGACGAGGTGTATCTGAAGGGCGGCGACGAGTTTCGCCCGCAGCCCGGCACCGGCTACACGATCTTCGCCCGGCGGCGCGAGCTGACCGACGCGGGCCGCACCGTCGGCTATGTGGTCGAGGTACTGGGCGAGGTGCGCGTCAAGCGCGTCTCCAAGGATCGCGTGGCCACGGCGGAGATTGTCGACGCGCTCAGCCCGATCGAGCGCGGCGCGCTCGTCGGTCCGCTGCGCCGCAGCTTCCGTCGGCTCGAACCGCGCCCCGCCCGCGAAAACGTCGAGGGTCAGATCCTGGGCCATTTGGCGCCGACGACGATGATCGGGCCGGACGAACTCGTGTTCCTCAACCGCGGGCGCGAGGCCCACGTCGAGGCGGGCAACCGCTTCCTGGTGCAGCGGCGCGGCGACGGTCACCGCGACATGTACCAGGACCTCGAGAGCGACAACGAGGGCTTCCCCGACGAAACGGTCGCCGAGATCTCCGTGATCGAGGCGCGCGACCAGACCTCGATCGGCGTCGTGACCCGCGCCACACGCGAGCTGCGCGAGGGCGACCGGGTGCGCTTGCGCCGCGGCTACTAACCACCCGAAGAGCGGCGACTCCCGTCGCGGCGGGTGATCGGGCCGGGGCTGCGCGCAACGGCGGACCCCGCGCCGACGATAACGGCGCATGCGTTGTCGTGCCTCGGCCCTGCTCGCCGCTGACGGCGACTATCCCGTTGCCCTCACCCGCCTGCCGCGCCCACCCGCGGTGCTCTACACCCGCGGTGCCCGTTCGCTGCTACGCCAGAAGCTGGTGGCCATCGTGGGCGCGCGGGCCGCGCGGCGCGAGGGCGTCGAGGCGGCCGAGCGCCTGGCGACGGAGCTGGCGGCCAGCGGTGTAGCGATCGTCTCCGGCGGCGCGATCGGCATCGACGCGGCGGCTCATAGCGGCTGCCTGGCCGGGGGCGCCGGTACTGTGGTGGTGCTGGGCAACGGACTCGATCGCCCCTACCCCGAGCGCAACCGCGAGCTCTTCCGGCAGTGCTTGGAGCGCGGTGGCCTGCTGCTGAGCCCCTTTCCGGCCGGCACCCCGCCGCGTCGCGGCCACTTCCCGCAGCGCAATGGTCTGATCGCGGCGCTGGCGTGCGTGGTCGTGGTGGTCGAGGCGGGCCTCGCCTCGGGCGCCCTGCACACCGCGAGCTGGGCGCTGCGGCTGGGCGTGCCGGTGGCAGCCCTTCCGGGCTCCCCGGGTGCGTGGGCGCTGCTAAGGCAGGGCGCGGCCACGATCACGAGCGCGGCCGACGTCCTGTCGCTGCTCGCGGGCCGCCGGCCGACGCCCGTCGAGCGCTCGCTCGACCTCCTCGACGACGATCAGCGCCACCTGCTAACCCTGCTACGCGAGCAGGCGCTGCCGGCACCGCTCGATCACTGGATCTCGCGCTCCGAGCTGGGGGCGGCGCGGACGGCCATGGCGCTGCTGCGGCTCGAGCTCGACGGTCGGGTCAGCGTGGCGCCCGGTGGTCTCTACGCGGCGGTGCGTGACGACGCTTAGCCGCCGCCTCGAGCGGGGCGCCCCGCACGCCGGGAACCGGTGGGCACCAGGCTCTGGCGGGCGCTTCAGGCCAAAGGCGGCGGGGGGGGCACCTTCGGGTCGACGACCTTCAGCACCTTGACCTTGTAGGCGAGGTCCTTGTCGGCCAGTGGATGAAGAAACTGCACTTGGACCCGCTCGCCGGTCACGGCCCGCACGACGAAGGCCACGTCTCGGCCCCGCGCGTCCTTGGCCTCGAAGCGCTGCCCGATCTGCGGCGGTGCGTCCGCCGGGAAGTGGCCGCGCGGGAACTCGGTGATCGGCAGCGCGGAGGCATCGCCATAGGCCTCCGCGGCCGCTATCACGCCCTCGCGCTGATCGCCCACGACGAGCCCCTCGATGCGTCGCTCGAGCGCCGGAAGCATCCTCCCCGCACCGTGGAGGTACGCCAGGGGACCGGTGGTGGCCGAGCTCTCGATCAGCTCCCCGCTCCCGGCCACGGCCAGCTCGTATTCGAGCGTGACCAGCAAGCCCGTCGCTATCTTCATCGCTGTTCTCCAGTGGGCGCCGAGCCCGCCTGTGGACCGCGGATTATACGGGTTGATCGACCCGCGACGCGAGGGGGTCGCGGCGCGACCTGCGAGCGCGCCGGCGAGCGTCAGGGCAGCGCCCCGGCGTCGATCCAATCGGCCACCAGGCGCAGCTCCTCGGCGGTCAGCGGGGAAGCGGAGGGGGGCATGGGAAGGCCGCGGGTCGGCGCACCCGCCAGCAGCTTGCGCAGCAGATAGCTGCGCGCGTGGTCGCCGGGCACCACCCGCAGCAGGTCGCTCTGGTCGCTGGCCACGTTGCGTAGCCCGCGCAGGGCCGCGGCGGGCGTCGAGAGATCGAGCCCTGCTCGCGCCGTGGCAGCACCGTGGCAGCCCTCCACGCAGCGGGCCGACCACAAGGGCTGCAGCTCCGCCGCGCTGGGTGCGCGCGGCGGAGGCGGAGGGGGCACGCGGGTGTTGCCCGTCGTGAAGCTGAAGGCGACCGGGGCCGCGAGCCGCGAGCCATCGATCGCGTGCAGCCCCGCGTTGACGACCAACCGGTAGTCGAGGTCGGGGCGCAGGACGACATCGGGTCGTGCGCGCAGCCGCCCTTCGAGCAGATCGACGCGCAGCCGCAGGCTGCTCTGAACCAGGCCGCTGTGCAGCGCGACGCTACCCTCGCGGAGCCCCTCGGCCGCGAGCGGCACCGAGAAATAGAGGTCGATGGGAGTGTCGATCGGAACGTCGCGGGCGCCCGGCGTCGGCTCGCCGCGCACGAAGCGCAGCGCCGGCTGGGCGAGGTCGCGGGGCGCCTCCCCGTCGATGACGCAGGCGGCGACGTACGCAGTGGCGGCCAGGAGCAGGGCGCGCAAGGGGCGCGGCCGGAAGCGCGGTCGAGGGAGAGCGGCTGGCCGCCCTAGGATTCGGCGTAGGTGCGGATCTGGTTGACGACCACGTCGCTGGTGATGCCGGTGGCCAGGTATTCCTGCAGGCAGTCGGCCAGGACGATCATCATCTCGGAGACGCCGCGCTCCTCCACCAGCTTGGACAGCACGGCCCGGGCCTCGGGGCTGTTGTCGTCGCGCAGGTAGTCGCGAACCATGTCGAGCGTGAGGTCGCCCTGGAAGTCGAGGATCAGGTTTTCGAGCAGGTAAGCCACAAGCCTTTTCAAGAGGTCCTCCGAGGTCTGAGGTCGCGAGCACTGCGCCTCCGTGCCCCGGCGCGGGGTTTGCGCGCGGGAGCTGACGGCATCGTGCGGCAGGTAGAGTCGCGATCGTTTCGAGCCGGCGCCGTTATTAGCGCATCCGCGGGGGGCCCGCAAGCCAAGATCGCCCGCAGTCGCCGGCAGTTCGGGGCCCGCAACGAGCGTGCAGGGCGGGGCCTTCAGCGTTCGTCGGCGAGAGCCCCGCCCCGCGGCCCCGTCAGGCCCTCGGCGAGCCACCGGCTGGTGCGGACGCTGACGGTCGTGGATCGGCGTGTCGGAGCCCATCCAGAGCGTGTCCGGCTCGCGCGGCCCGCGCGGAGAGGACGCCAACTCGTCGATGCTCGGTATGAGGATTGGTCGCCGACAGGCTCTTGCAGTATCATAGTACTATGGCGACGCCTTCTGGGACCTCGGGCAAGTTCCTCCTCCGGATTAGCCCCGAACTCCATGGCCGGCTACGACGCTTGGCCGCTGAGCGGCGCACGTCGCTCAACGCGCTGTGTGCGAAGTGGTTGAGCGAGGCTGCGGGTCCCAGCGTCTCGCCCCGCACGCAGGGGCCCTTGGGCGAGGCGCGATGGCTGGCAGCGGCGCGCGACCTCGTCGAGGGGTGGGGCGAGGGGCTGCTGGGCGTGGCGCTCTTCGGCTCGGCGGCGCGGGGCGAGCTGCGCGCCAGCTCCGACATCGATCTGCTGGTCGTGCTCGAAGCGCGTGTGCCCCTCCACCGCCAGCTCTACCGACGATGGGACGAGCTGGTCGTAGCGAAGGATCTGGAGCGCGAGCTGAACGCCCACTTCGTGCATCTGCCGCAGCGGGCGGAGGACGCAGGCAGCCTCTGGCTCGAAGTCGCCATCGAGGGTCGCGTGATCAGCGACCGCAGTGGGCGGCTCGAGGGCGCGCTGGTCATGTTGCGTCGGGAGATCGCCAGCGGCCGCTTCGTGCGCCAGGTGGCGCACGGCCAGCCCTTCTGGAGGCGCGCAGCGTGATCAACCGCGGCCTGGTGCGCGACTACCTGGAGCGTTGCGGCCACCGCCTGGCCGCCATCGACGTCCTCTACGCGCGGGCGGCCTGGGCCGACGTCGTGCGCGAGTCGCAAGAGGTCGTCGAGCTCGCCCTCAAGGCGTTGCTGCGACACATCAACGTCGACCCGCCCCGCGTGCACGACGTCGGCCGCGTCGTGCAGGAGCAGCACGACGCCTTGCCCGAGGGCCTGCGCGCCCACGACGCCCGCATGGCTGCGATCTCGAAGCAGCTGCGCCGCGACCGCGAGCTCGCGTTCTACGGCAGCGAGGATCTCACCCCCGGCGACTTCTACGTCGAGGACGACGCGCGGCGCGCCCGCGACGACGCCCGTTGGCTCGTCGAGACGATCACGGCCGAACTCTGCTGAGCCGAACACCCCATCGAGGCCCCCGCATCGAACCCAACGCGGGCGCCGTCGCCGCCCCATTCCAGGCATGCTAGGGTTTCAGCCGTGCACGAGGATACCCACGGACGCGGACGCCAGCTCGAGGTCTTCCGTCGCATGACCGCGGTGCAGCGCCTGAATGCCGCCGCTCGGTTGTATTGGTCGGCCCGCGAGCTGAAGGAGGCGGCGCTGCGCGCGGCGCATCAGGGGTGGACGGAGGAGCAGATCCAGCAGGCGGTCAAAGATGCCTTGCTCTTCCACCGCGGCTAGCCTCTTCCTGCCCTTCACCGACCGCCTGGAGCGGCTCGGCTTGCGCTATATGGCCAAGGGCAGCGTCGCGGGGGTCCTCTACGGTGAGCCGCGCGAGTCCTACCGAGAAGGCAGCTCACCGAAGCAGCTCGACGACATCCGCGCGATGCTGCGCGTCTCTGGCGACCAGAACGACCATGAGCTGCTCAAGCGACAGATCGCGCAGATCGCGAGCCGCGGGCTCGACCAGCCGTGGGGAGCCGTGCTTGCCGAGCGACCCGCCAGGTGGTGAAGATCCGGTGCTGAACGCAGCGCCGCGACGCGCGACGCGCAACCCGCGTCCGCTGGGGGGACTCGTGATCGGTGCATGCTCGTTGCGGAGGCGCCCGATCGGCCCGGGCCCGGCCTGCGGTGGTTGGTGGGCCCTGCTGGCAGTGCTCGCGACGGCGAGCTGTCGTCGTCCGGAGGCGCCGTCGCCAGAGCTGCTCTACACGCTCGATGCGTCGCAGCTCCAGGGCGGAGAGGTGACGGTCGAGCTTCGTCTGCGGGGCTTTCCCGCTGGCGAGGTGGCGCTGCGCCGCGGCCCAGAGGGCTCTGCGCCGACGACCATCGTGTCCGAGGTACAGGCGCGATCGGGTGACCGGACGCTCCCGCTCGCGCGCCGCGGCGCCGCTGAGGTCTGGACCGTGTCCGTCGGGGGCGTCGCGGACGAGATCGTGGTCCGCTGGCGAGCGCGCCAGGGCGGAATGGGTCGACACGGGCATGAGGGCTACCTGGGCACCCAGTTTGGTCTCGTGGATGGCGGTGCGCTGCTGCTACCGGCAGCCGAGCTACAGGACGAGCTGAGGGGCTGGCGGGGCGCTTCGCGGCTGCGACGGGTGCGTATGAGGGTCGTCGCGCCGGCCGGCTGGCGCACGGTCTCGACGATGACCAGCACCGAGGATGGACTTGATCCGGCGATCGGTGGTCGCTTTCCGCTCGCGCACCTGGCGCACAGCAACATCGCGGTGGGCCCCTTCGCGCTCGCCGAGCGCCGAATCGGCGCTGTGCGCGTGCGCGTGGCTGCGTTCGAGAGTTGGCCGGAAGACAAGCGCTCGCGCGTCGCGCTGGACGTGTTTCGCATCTACGCGGCGTTCGATCGGGAGACACCGTGTCGGGGGCTGGAGGCGTACACGGTGATTCTTCTGCCCCTGGCTGACGATGGCCGCGCCGTCGCGGGCAAGTTCTGGGCCGCTGGCCAGGCCTTCTCGTACGACGCCTACGACGGGACTCGGCGGGCCTACGAGCTCGTCGCTCACCGCATCGCGCACACCGTCAACCGCGAGCCCCTGTGCGGGTTCCGCCTTGTGGCTCCCGATGAGCGCTGGTTCGTCGAGGGTTGGGCCTCGTGGGTCGAGGTCACCCATGGCATGGCGGCCGGTGTGATTGGCAGCGAGCAGCGGCTCGTGGAGCTGGGAGCGACCTATCGCAGCGTCGCTCTGGGGCTCGATCCGCTGCTGCGCGACGCGCCTCTGCTGCGTGAGGCCGCCAGCAGGGGCGAGGATCGCGAGACCCTCTACCTGCACTACACCAAGGCGCCGCTCGTGGTTGCTGTGCTGGACCACGAGCTGCGTCGGCGTTCGGCGGGGGCCAAGACGGTGAACGGCTTCGTTGCCGGCCTTCATGCGCGCTACGGCGGTCGTGCTGCCGTGGTGCCCCTACGGGCTGAGCTGGCGGCGTATGTAGGGGGAAGCGTCGAGGCGTTCTTCTCCCAGCTGGTGCGGCGTAACGGGTTCATCTACCCACTGCACCCCGGCTTCCTCGAGCACCTGCGGGAGGGTCGAGGCGCCGGGGCGCCGGAGCGGGTCGAGCTCCGAGTGGAGGGACGCGAGCTCGGGACAGAGGTCGTCGAGAGGTTGCTCCTGCTGCTGGCGCGGCTTAAGCGCGAGCCCGCGGCGGCGCGCGAAGAGATCGTACGGATGCAGCTCGTGCATGACGAGTATCTGCGGCGAAAACTGACGGTGATTCCCCGCGAGATGATCGAGTTCGCCGACCGCTTGCCGGCGAGCCTCCGGTTGTTGCTGTATCGGCACGAGACGGAGCTCCTCTTCGGTGATGAGGCGCAGCGAGATCACTGGATCGCTACCCGCCGCTCGACTGCCCGTGTGGAGTGGCGGCCCTCCGCACCGGATGGCCCACCTCGCCGCGTGCGCGCTCCGGCCCCCTGAGCTGTCTCTCCCAGCTTTCTTCGCCAACGCGAGTGGGAAGGATTGAGGTGCTGCCCGCCTCCAACCCAACGCGGGCGGCGTCGCGCCGCGCGTTGACCGCCGTGGCGTGCGCTGTCAGGATTCGCGCTCGGCGGGGGCTGGTGGCGATGGAGCGCTGCGTCGACATGTTGCGTTGCTCGCTGAGCGCTCGCGCGGGGGTGCGTTTGGGCCTGCTCTTCGGCTCGCACGCTCGAGGGCGGGCGCGCACCGACTCGGACCTCGATCTGGCGGTGGAGCTGGACGCGGAGGTGGACCCGCTGCGCCTGGCTGCCGAGCTGAGCGCCGAGGTTGGTCGCGAGGTCGATCTCGTGGTGCTGGGCGCGGCGGACCTCGGCTACCCGCTGCTCAAGGCGCTCGTCGACCACGGCCGGGTGCTCTACGAGGGGCGCCCCGGTCGCGCCGCAGCCTGGCGTGCGCAGGCGCTGACCGTGCTCGAGACCGACGGGCCATGGTTTGGCCGCATGCGGGAGCGTTGGCTGGCGCGCCTGCGAAACGAGGTGCGCCATGGTTGATCGAGATATCGTGGCCGCCAAGCTCGCCGAGCTGAGCACCCGGATCGAGCGTGCCGGCAGGCACTGCCCCAGCTCGATCGCTGCGCTCGCCGAGGACCGGGATGCCCTCGACCTGGTGTCCTTCAACCTGCTCTTGGCCGTCCAGAGCTGTCTCGACCTGGCCAGCCACATCATCGCCGACGAAGGCTGGCCGCCGGCGACCTCGCTCGCCCAGGCCTTTCGGCGGCTCGCCGAGCACCGGGTGCTCTCACCGGCGACCGCGACCGCCCTGGCCCAGGCGGCGGGCCTGCGCAACCTCGTCGCCCACGGCTACAGCGACGTCGACGTGGCTCGCATCCATCAGGCGGCCACCACCGGCCTCGCCGACCTGCGAACGTTCATGCACGAGGTCAGCGTGTGGCTCGGCGCTTCCCCGGAGAGCCCGGCCTGAGCCCTTGCTGCGGCAGCGACAACGGTGCTCGGCTGCAGCCGCAAGGGTGCCTGGCACCCCTTGGCTGGCTGCACCCCTTGGCTGGCTGGGGCTGTAGATGCCTATTCCCATGCCGCGGTGGCCATCTCACGCCAAGGTAGAGCCACTGCGTCGCTGCGTGATTGGCGTAGCTCGCCGCCGAAGACGACGCGCGCGGCGACGGGCCGGTTCTCGCCGGTGGAGCGCAGCAGGGCCTGCAGTCGTTCGAGACCGGTGAAGAAGTCGCCCGCCACGGTGGTGCCCGACTTGGCCTCGATCAGGGTCAGGCTGGCTGGCGACTCGAGCACGAGGTCGACCTCGTGCCCCTTGTGGTCGCGGTAGTAGCGCAGCTCCGGCGCCAAACCGCGGTGGGCCCGCGCCTTGTAGATCTCGGCCGCGACCCAGCTCTCGAACACGGCGCCGCGCAGTGGTGATGTCGCAACTCCTCCGCGGACCGGATGCCGAGCAGGTGGCACAAGAGCCCCGAATCGACGAAGTGAAGCTTCGGCGCCCGCGTGAGCTGCTTCTTCAACGATCGTTGCCACGGCGGCACCCGAAAGACGAGATAGCTCGTCTCGAGCACCGAGAGCCAGGCCCGCGCCGTGTGGTGGGTGACGCCCGCATCGGCGCCAAGTGCCGAGAGGTTGAGGACCCCAGCGCTTCGTCCGGCGCACAGCCGCACGAAGGCGGTGAAGGAGGTGAGGTCGCCGATGTTGAGCACCTGGCGCACGTCGCGCTGGACATAGGTCGTCAGGTAATCGGCGAGCCACCGGCTGGCAGGAATCTGACGGTCGTGGATTCGCGGGTAGGCACCCATCCAGAGCACGTCCAGCAGCTCGTGGGGCGCGTGCGGAAACCGTTGCAGCTCGTCGATGCTCGGTGGCAGCAACTCCAAGACGGCGGTGCGACCGGCAAGCGACTGCGCGATCTGCGCCGACAGCGCGAAGTGCTGTGAGCCGGTCAAGACGAAGCGACCCGCGGCGGGATGCTCGTCCACCTCGACCTGCAGATAGCTCAGCAGCTCCGGTGCGTGCTGAACCTCATCGAAGATCGCACCCTGCGCGTGTTCTGCGAGAAAGGCGCGCGGGTCGCGCCGCGCATAATCGCGCACATCCAAGGGCTCGAGCGAGACATGTGCCTTCTCGGGAAAGGCGGAGCGACAAAGCGTCGTCTTGCCCGACTGACGTGGCCCTGTGACCGTCACGACTGGGTAGAGAGCGGCCGCCTTCGTGAGCGTTGCCGTAAGGTTACGCTCGATCATCGGCGAAGGTTAGCGGGGGCGGAAGCTTTTGGCAATTGGATTTCCAATTTCTTCCAGACGCCCCGCTATTCCCCAGATTGAACCTGAGAGTCACCAGAGTTCGTGCCTTCAGCTTGCTAGGATGCCGCCGACAAAGTGACGCTCGTGGGGACCCGAGGGCAACCCGGACCCTGCTCGTAGACTCTGAAGCTAGCTGGAATGACGGACCGTTAGAATGAATATGGCAAGAAGTAACGGGTCCGCTGATACCTAATCAAACCGCGTCAAATCAACTCCGGTCGGGGACCCATGGTTCCTGACGATCAGGTCGATCTTCAGGCCGGTCTCGTGGTGGATCAGGTTGAACTGGCCCCGGTGTACCACCTCGGCGCGGATGACCTCGCTGGGTGGGCAGTAAAACTCTGGGCGCGTCAAATCAACTCCGGTCGGGGACCCAACGTCAAACCAACTCCGGTAGGGGACTCGTCCGCCATCCCCCTTTCATCAGAATGACGGGGGTGTCTGCGGGACTCGGGTGGGTGCGGGACTCGGGTGCGCCGTCAGGTTCCGTCAACGAGCACGCTGAGGTCATTGGAACAGGGCGTGCCGTTGGTCGAGCAGACGCGGAGCGACCAACGCGATCCATAGGGCGGCTCGGGGAATCTCGTCGAAAAGACAAGACCCGTGACCGGAATCGAGGAGGTGTGGGCGCACCCGCTCGATCCGTATTCCGGAAAGGTGCCCTCGGTAACATCGCAGTTGTCGCCCCGATACACCGTGCGACAGGGAAGGCCATAGGATTCGGTGCCATAGCGGTTCTGGTCTGATGGATTTCCATACGCGTCTTCACCGTAGACATGGAATATTGTGCAGGCACCCACACTGGTTCTTCCCGGGCCAGAAAGCGTGAGCCGGACAATCGGCCCGGGCGCAATCGTGACCTTGGCCAAGCCTTGATCGAACTTGCCCGCAGTGTCTTCGGCCGTCAGCATGACATCGCCCGGCGTGGTCGAAGACACGTAAACGGTTGTCGATGTTTGCCCTGCCGCAAGCGCTACCTGGTTGGCCGCCGGCGAGGTGCAGGACCCGGTATGGAAGGCGAGGGGTCCGCTGAGCTTCACCGTCGTCGCAGAAAGCAGCAATTCCGCCTCCCCCTCGCGACGGATCTCGACCTCGCCGCAGCGGTCCGCGCGCACCACGTCTTCAGGCGAAATGACGACGAGCTGGCTTCGGGACGCGGTATTAACCTTGATCTCGATGGTCGCGATGTTGGAACTCTGCGTACCCGCGATGGCGACGAAGGTGAACTGATCCTTCCCCCAGAAGCCATCGACCGGCGCATAGCTGTACTCCCCGGTGCTGCTGTCCGTGAGGGTCAAGGTTCCGTGGCTAGGGAGGGTCACGACGAGGAAGCGCAACGCCCCGCCCGTGCCGTTGCCAGCACGGAGTTGTCCGCTGCCAGAAGCATTCCGTTGGACAACGAGTTCAGCGTCCTCCGCGCGGATGCCCGTCGATGCCGCGTCGGGGCCGGAAGAAGCACCGCCATCTGCGCTGGCGCCTCCGTCTTCGCTGGGTGTGCGCGTTGTCGTCGCATCCCCTGCTAGCGGGGTGGTGCCACTGTCCGAATTCGAGCGGGCGCTGCCTCCAGCGCAATTGGCGAACATGACAAGCGCACCGCACGTTGTGATCCAGAGCTGCTTGCGCATGTTGTCTCCTGAAGTGCAAGAAAGATTGCTGTTATCTGGCTTGGAGCAAGGCAAGCCGCATGCTGTCGCATGATGCCCCAACACAACCCCCAGCGTCGAAAGGCAGGCGAGACCACAAGCAACGCAATGCGTAGGAATTCCCAAGCTGACTTGCGCGACTAGGGGAAGTATGGCGGGGCGGGGTTACGGGGGCAAGGCCTGACCTGCCTGGATTCTTCGGACCACGGATTAGGTAAGAACAGCCCCTCCGGGTTGATGGGCTGACCGCCCGGGGACCCCACCGGGGATGGTATCGGGCCTGGCGCCGCGATCCCCCGGGGACCCCACCGGCCCGGGGACCCCACCGGGGATGGTATCGGGCCTGGCGCCGCGATCTCCCTGCCGGGGATGCAGCCGGGCGCGGGTGGCGACCCGAAACGGCGCGTGCGCGATGGTCGCGGCCGAGCGTGGGGCGGCGCTGACGGCCGGCCGACAGTCCCGGCGCCGGGGCTCCGGACGAGGGGTTGTGAGGGCACCGCAAAGCGCTGAGATTTTGAGGCGCGGGGTTCGGCACGACAGATGCTGTTGGCCAGTGCGCGATGAGCCTGCCGCGACCCGTGTTGCCCGGAGAGACGGTGCTGATGACGCGGCGCTGCACGCAGCGGCAGTTGCTGCTGCGGCCGAGCCCGCGCGTGAACCAGGTCCTGCGCTTCTGCCTCGCCGCGGCGGCTGAGCGCTACGGGGTGGAGGTTCACGCGTTCTGTTTCCTGTCGAATCACTGCCACGTCGTGCTGACCGACGTGCGCGGCAACCGGCCGGCGTTCTACCGCTGGTTCTTCGAGTTCACCGCGAAGTGCCTCAACGCGCTGTACGGGCGCTGGGAGAACCTCTGGGCCACCGAGGCGCCCTCGGACGTCAAGCTGCCCGATGGCGAGGCGCAGCTCGCCAAGCTGGTCTACACCCTCACCAACCCGGTCACCGCGGGGCTGGTGGCGCGCAGCCGGATGTGGCCCGGCGTGCATAGCTGCGCGCTCGACCCTGGCCAGCCGTTGCGCGTCGAGCGACCGGTGGGGTTCTTTCGCGCGGAGGGCCCCGTGCCCCCGTCCGCCACGCTCGAACTCAAGCCCTTGCCCGCGTGGGCGCACCTGCCGCGCGAGGACTACCGCGCGCTGTTGAACGGCGCCATCGTCGAACGCGAGGCCGCGCTGGCCACCGAGCGGGCCGCAGCCGGACGCGCGGTGCTCGGCCCGCGTCGCGTGCTGGCCCAGTCACCCTTCGACACGCCGGCCACCCACGCCCCCCGGCGCCAGCTCAGCCCGCGCGTCGCCAGCACCAACAAGTGGGCGCGCATCGAGGCGCTGCAGCGCCTGAAGGCCTTCCTCGAGCACTACCGCCGCGCCTTGGCCGCCTTCCGCTCCGGCGTACGAGACGTGGTCTTCCCGCCCGGGACCTACGCGATCCGGCTCCATGCCGGCGTCTGCTGCGCAGCGCCTAGCTGACGCCGCTCCACGCTCGCCCCTCCACCCCTCACGCCACACCACGCTGCTTCGCCCCCGGTGCTGCGTCCAGCGCGCGATAGGCCGTGGCTCAGCGCCCCCGTAGATGGCTCAGCAGCGGCGCATAAGTCGCCCATCACGAGCATCGGTGCCACCGTGCTCCCGCCAGATGCATCCCGCTGGCGAAAAACCTTCTAGCGGAGCCGGAGACCGTCTCCCGTTCGGGTTCCGGGGGCTCAACCATCCCCGGTTCGGGCTCCTGTGCAACCATCCCCGGTTCGGGCTCCTGTGGTTCGGGCTCCTGTGGAGTCGCTTGTCTTGGGTCTAGGGCGAGTCCGCCCGTACGCTGAGGTATTTAATCAGGTCGCCGCGGTAGCCTTCGTACTCGGTTGCGATGCGCTTCAACCACTTCTTGCGCTTATGGTTGGGATCGAAGCGCGCGGTAGCCGTCGCCATGGCAGCCACCATGCGGGTCGCCTGCGCCTGAAGGAGCACAAAACGAACGTCGAATCCGCCGCTGCGGCTGAGCATCTCCGACTTGCCGAATTGCTTGGCGACGGCGGTGATCGCGTCACCGATGGCGCTGGCCTGCGTCGGCTTGTCCGATACATCCGGGGCGAGGTGACGCAGCTTCGAGAGCTCGGCGGCGCGCCGCTTCGACGCCTCGCTCAATGTCTGCATCATCTTGGCAATGGCGTCGTTCGGAGCATTGAGCGTCAGCGTCTTGAAGAGATCAAGAGTCCCCAAGCGCGACTCATCTGACAGGGTGTCAGCCAGCAGGGCATAGCCGATGAGCAGGTCCTCGCGTGCAGGTGCGGTGGACTTGGTTCTGGCTTCTTCAGCATGCTGCCGGTCGCAACCGACCAGCGCCAGCAGCGCGGCACCGATGTGCAGGCCGAGCGTCCTCGCGGAAAGCCAGGATTTGCCCGCAGGCGTTTCGGTCTTCGACATTCGTTCCACCTACTCCACGTTCTAGCTGTCGGTTCTCACGACTAGGGGACCCCGGTTTCCCACGAGCATTCCCCCCCCTGGGTCCCCTGCCCAGGAGGAGCCGAAACCATGCCGAACACGAGGCGGCGAAGCCATGCCGAGCCCCGGGCTGGGTGCCAGGCACCGGCTGGCACGCGGGCCCCGCTGGCCTGGCCGAAGCGGTCGCGCTTCGCGCTGCGGGTCGGTCCGCCGCTACTGCACCTGCTCCCACTCGCGCTGCAGCCCGAGCTCGGCGAGCCAGTGCTCGAGGTAGCTCGCATCGATGGGTGTTTCGGCGAGGATGCCGCGGATGTCGCCCAGGTGCTTCTGCGAGCCACCCTGGCGGAAGTAGTCCAGCTTCTTCAGAATCACGTCCTCGGGGCTCGCGACGAAGACGTCGTGGGCCTCCCAGAAGGGCGCTCGGCTGCGTCGCGAGAACTCTGTTCTGGCGTGCGGGGTGTCCTTCCTGACGATCAGGTCGATTTTTAGGCCGGTCTCGTGGTGGATCAGGTTGAACTGCCCCCGGTGGACCACCTCGGCGCGGATGACCTCGCTGGGCGGGCAGTAGAACTCGGTTTCGGGAAAGAGCGCCGGAAGGTGCTTGGCGTGGCCCGGGGCGAGCTCGAGCACCAGATCCAGATCGTGGGTCATCCGCGGCTCGCCGTAGATCATGGCGGCCACGGAACCGACGACCATGTAGGGGATGCCTCCGCGCTCGAGCCGCTCGATGACCGAGCAGAAGGTCTCCAGCAGGCCCTGCATCAGCGGGTGCAGCCGCGCTCGATCAAGGCATAGGCGCGGTGGTTGAGCTCGCGCTCACTCAGCGTCGGGTGGCGCTGGCGGAGTTGGAGCCGCTTGGTCTCGTAGGCGAAGCGAAAGAGCTCGGCCGCAAGGCGAAGCTTCTTCTGCACCCGATCTCGGTCGAGCGGGGGGACCACGCGCTGCTCGTTGTTGGGCGAGCCGACCATCGGTCGAGCCTGCGGTGCGGCGGGCGGGGGTGTCAACTCCGCTTCTTGTGCGTTGGGCATGATGCTGCGCGGCGTAGGCGTTCACGGCCCTCAATGCGCTGCTATCACTGACGGAGTCTAGATCCACTGCACGCGAGCGCGACCAAGCGCTCGCGCGGCGCACTACTTGTTGTGCGCCGGACTTGGGGGTGGGGCCCCGAAAAGTCGCGCCTTTTCGGGGCGGGGGTATGGGACATACCCCCGTGAGTGTTTGTTGCGCGGCAGTTCTTGACGCCGGGTGGGCGTGGTTGCTAGCGTCGCCGGCGATGCTCCCTACCCTCCACTCGTGCGCTTCCGCGATTTCGCAGGGTGGTGCGCCGCGGCGCGCGGCCGTGGGGCTCGCGGTGCTGCTCTGCGTCGGGTCGCTGGGCTGTGGCCCCGTGGGCTATCTGCAGACGGTGACCTTCGACGCTCGAGAGCTGGTGCGGGAGGCGGAGGACGTGCGGGCGCCCGAGCTGGCGCCCTACGAGTACCACGCGGCGTGGGAGTACCTGAGGATGGCCCGCGAGTTCGGGGCGCGGGCCGACTTCGAGCTGGCGATCGATTACGGCAAGCGCTCGGCGCGGCTGGCGCGCGACGGCCGGCGACGCGCCGAGAGGGTGGCCCGTGAGCGGCGCGACGCGGCGGCGCGGCGCAAGGCCGAGAGCAAAGGCAAGTCTGCGCCGCAACCCGGTGACGCTCCCGACGATGCTCCCGGCGATGCTCCCGGCGGTGCTCCCGGCGACGCTCCCGACGATCCTCCCCTGCGCTGAAGGAAGCCGACCTTGCAACGTCCCCTTGGCCTCTGGATCGTGTCTGCGCTGGCCCTCGCGGGCTCCGCCTGCGTCGGTCAACAGCTCCGTCCTGAGGCCGATCAGGTCCAGGCCCTGATTCAGCGCGCGCGCCGCAACGGCGCCTATAAGTGCGCGCCGCGCTATCTGGCCCTGGCCGAGGTCAACCTCGCACGCACGCGGGACGAGCTGGACCTCGGCAACTATGTGCCGGCGAAGGACCACCTGGCGGTCGCGCGAGAAAACGCGCAGCTCGCCTTCGACAACGCGCCGCCCGATCAGTGCAGCCGCCCGCCGGACAGCGATGGCGACGGCATCATCGACCGCGACGATCAGTGTCCGCAGGTGCCCGAGGACAAGGACGGCTTCCGCGACGACGATGGCTGTCCCGAGGCGGACAACGACGGTGACGGGATCCGCGACGCGGACGATCTGTGCCCGAACCACCCCGAGGACATCGACGCCTTCGTCGACGATGATGGCTGCCCCGACCTGGACAACGACAACGATGGTGTGCCCGATGCGCTCGATAGCTGCCCGGCGCGCCCCGAGGATCACGACGGCTTCGAGGACGAGGACGGCTGTCCCGACGAGGACAACGACAAGGACAACATCCCCGACCTGCGCGACCGCTGCCCGGATCAGGCGGAGGACTACGACGGCGAGCAGGACGACGACGGCTGCCCGGATCGCTACCGCTTCGTCGCCGTGACGCAGACGAAGATCGAGCTCAAGCAGAAGATCCACTTTGCCACGGCCAAGACCCGCATCCTGCCGATCTCGTTCCCGCTGCTCAACGAGGTGGCGCGCGTGCTGCACGACTACTCGCGGATGTGGGTCCGCATCGAAGGGCACACCGACAGCCGGGGCGGCACCGAATACAATCGCCGACTGTCCGAGGGGCGCGCGAACGCGGTGCGAGCCTATCTGATCGAGCACGGCATCGCTGCCGAGCGCCTGGAGGCGATCGGCTACGGTGAGGATCGCCCGATCGCCGACAACCGCACGCACGCGGGTCGCGCAGCCAACCGCCGTGACGAGTTCTTCATCACGCGGCGCTAGGGGCGGTGCGGGCGGGATGCCATCAAGCCAGGTTTGGGGCTGCGGTGTCGCCCGCGGCGCGCGCTTCGGGGCGAACGCGGTCGCGCGGCCGTGGTCGCGGTCGCGCCCGGCAGCGACCTGGTGCTGGCGCTCGACGATCTGCGGGCTGCTGTGCGCGGGCGGGTGCATCGTCGGGCGGCCCGACCCGGGCGGGCCGGGCGGCGATGGTGGTGGCCGCTTCGACGGCGCGACGAGGCGCTGCGCTGCGGCGACGCCCGACGCGTGCGGGCTCCCCACGCTCTATTGCGCGGGGACGCTCTGCGCGGCCTGCGCGGCGGGTACCTTCAACTGCGATGGGATCGGCGGCTGTGAGAGCGCCACGAGCTGCGAGGGCGTGCCCTGCGATCTGATCTTCGCGTGCGCGCAGCCGGCGCAGTTCTGTAATCCCTCGACGGGGCGCTGCCAGCGCTGCGTGGCCGGGTGGCTGAACTGCGATGGCCGCGATGACAATGCTTGCGAGCGAGCGGGCAACGGCTGTGCGCTGGGAGCGGCGGACCTCGGCGTGCTGCCCTCGCGCGATGCGGGAGCGCTGGGGCGACCCTGTGACCCCGGCCAGCCCGACGGCTGCGGGGCCGCAGGGCTCTACTGCAGCCCGAGCTTTCGCGAGTGCCGAGTCTGCGATCCTGGGACCTACAACTGCAACCGGGCGAGCGCGGAGGGCAACGACGATGGCTGCGAGACCCGGGTCGCGTGCTGCAACCCGAGCGCGCGCCAGAGCTGCCTCGACACGCGGAGCTTCTGCAGCGCAGGGACGCGCGCCTGCACGCCCTGCGCGGACGGTTGGTACAACTGCGACGGCGTAGGCGAGTGCGAGAGCTTGAGGCTCTGCTTCTGACGGAGGGCTAGCGAGCTTCCTCGGGGGCGGCCGTGCGAGGCAGGGTGATGCTGAAGGTCGTGCCCACCCCGGGCTCGCTGCGGACCTCGATCGTGCCGCCGTGATCCTGCACCGCGCGGTGGACGATCGCGAGGCCGAGACCGGTGCCGTCGGCCCGCGTGGTGAAGAAGGGTTCGAAGAGGCGTTCGCGGTGCTCGGGGGTGATGCCGCACCCGCGATCGCGGACCTCAATCAGCACCTGCTGCGGCCCCACCGGTCCCACGGAGACGGTGACGGTGTCGTGCTCGCCGGCCTGCCAGGCGTTCTGCACCAGGTTCCAGAGCACGCCCCGCAGGCGGTCGCGATCGCCGCGCACCCAGAGCCCACGTTGGGGCGCTTCGACGACGACGCGCGGGGCATCGTCCGCCACCAAGAGCCCCCGTAGCTGCGCCGCGTACTGCTCGGCCTCCGGGCCCAGATCGAGCGCCTCGAAGAGCGGAGCGTCGCGCGGACGGGTGTAGTCGAGCAGCTCGGTGACCAGGCCGTTGAGGCGCTCGATTTCGCGCAGCGCGATGTCCATCAGCGCGCGGTTCTCGCCGGCGAGCTGCGTTTCGCCGCGCAGCAGCTGCAAGGCGCCGGAGATCGACGCCAGCGGATTGCGGATCTCGTGGGCCACACCCGCCGCGACCCGGCCGAGCGCCGCGAGGTGCTCGGAGCGCCGCATCGTCTGCTCCATCTGGCGCAGCCGCGTCAGGTCCTGGAAGTTGAGGATGTGGCCGATCGTTCGTTCGTGGCGGTCGGCGAGCGTGGAGACGGACACGCCGAGCACCAGCGCTGGGCCGTCCGAGCTGGGCTGCAGCTGGACCTCGGCCCGCTGCACCGGCTGTCGGTCGCGCAGCAGGGCGGCGAGCTCGGGCGCCAGGCGTGCCAGTGGCCGGCCGAGCAGCTCGGTGTCGTGGCGTTGGAGCAGCTCGCAGGCCGCCTCGTTGATGGTCAGCACCTGCCCGGCGGTGTCGACGGTGAGCAGCCCGCTGGTCAGGCAGCGCACGACATCGCCGTAGATCGCGGCGAGGTCGTCGATCTGGGCCTGCTGCGCCTCGACCTGCGTCGAGGCCTGGCGCAGCTGCTCAGCCAGGTACTCGGCCAAGGCGGCAATCGCCACCATCGCCGCGCAGCTGATCGCCAGGCTGCGCGCGATCGTGCTCGGCGGGAGCTGCCAGGGATAGTGACTCAGCCCGGGCAGCACAGGCAGTAGCCGCCAATAGCCGAGCAGCACGGTGGTCGTGAGCAGCGCCGAGCCCCCGAGCGCGGTGATCAGGGCGCCGCGCCGGCGCAGGGTCAGCGCCGCGGCGATCGGGCTCAGCAGGAAGAACAGCACGAAGGCGCTCTCGGCCGAGCCGGTGCAGTGGACCAGCACCGCGCTCGACAACAGATCGACCGTGATCTGCACGACGGCCATGCGGTGCAGGTCGCGGGTGCGGCGCAGCCAGAGCGCGTAGAGGATGTGGAGCACATAGACGCTGGTGATGAAGACGAAGAGCGCCGCCACGTAGGCACCGGCCAGCTCCTCGGCGGCACCCCAGAGCACGTGCACCACGACCGTGCCGCCCAGCAGCAGCGTGTAGAGCACGACCCGCAGCAGCATCAGCGAGGTCAAGCGGCGCAGGCGGCCCGGCCCTTCGGGCTTGGCGCTGAGCAGCGGGCTGATCGAGGGGAAGAGCGCGGACGGCGTGCGGGGGATCATCGTGGGCGGCGGCGCGGGGGCGAGCCTAGCCGCCGCGGATCGAGCCGCCGAGCTCGAAGATCGGCAGATACATCGCGATCAGGATGAAGCCGACGATGCCACCCAGCACGACCATCATCATTGGCTCCATCAGGCTGGTCAGCGCGGCGACCGCGACATCGACCTCTTCTTCGTAGAAGTCGGCGATCTTTTGCAGCATCTGATCCATGTTGCCGGTCTGCTCGCCGACGGCGATCATCTGCACCACCATCGGCGGGAAGGCCCTCGTCTTGCCCAGCGGGCCGGCGACGTCCTTGCCCTCGGCGACGCGCGCGCGGACCTCGTTGATCGCCTCCTCGATGATGATGTTGCCCGAGGTGCGGGCGCAGATCTCCATCGAGTCGAGAATCGGTACGCCGCTGGCCAGCAGGGTGCCGAAGGTGCGCGAGAAGCGCGCCACGACCATCTTTCGCAGCACGGCGCCGATCATCGGCAAACGCAGCAGCAGCGCGTGGACGATGCGTTTGCCGCGGCGGCTGCGCATCGTCATCGCGTAGCCGAAGCCGATGGCGAAGAAGCCGCCGAAGATCAGGTGGATGTTGCCGACAAAGCCGCGGCTGAGCGTCATCACCATCTGGGTGAGGCCCGGTAGCGAGCCGGCGCCCATGTCGAGAAACATCTTCTCGAACACGGGAATGACCTTCCAGAGCAGGATCACGACGACGATGCCGGCGACGCCAGAAATGGCGATCGGATAGACCATGGCCCCCTTGACCTTGGACTTCAGCTTCATCGCCTTTTCCATGTAGATCGCGAGGCGATTGAGGATCGTATCGAGCACGCCGCCAATCTCGCCGGCCTGGACCATGTTGACGAAGAGGTCATCGAAGACCTTGGGGTGCCCGCGCAGGGCGTCCGAGAGCGAGGAGCCGCCCTCGACGCGCTCGCGGACCTCGGCGAGGAGCTTGCCGAAGACCTTGTTGTCGGCCTGGCTGCCGAGGATCTCGAGGCATTGCACCAGCGGCAGGCCGGAGTCGATCATCGTCGCGAACTGGCGCGCGAAGACGACGACGTCGCGCTGGGCGACGCCGGTGCCGATCTGGATGCTGATCTCTCGCGCCTTGCGCTTGATCTTGCTGGCGACGATGTTCTGGTCGCGCAGCCGCTGCACGACGGTGGCGTCGTTGGGGGCCTCCATCACGCCCTGCCGGGCCTCACCGGTGCGGGTCCGGCCCTCCCAGGTGTAGATGCTCATCGCTGTTTACCTCCCGCTGCCGTGGGCGCTGCCGTGGCGGATCGGCGCGCGGGTGCCCTTCCGCGGCCAGCGCCCGCGAGCTTACCCGAGTCCGCTGCGCCTCGCGAATCTCCGGGCGGCCGCCTTCGCGCCGCGCGCGGGCCTCAGCCGGCTGGGTGGGCAGCCGAGCGCGCTGCGGCGGGTGGCAGGCGGTGGGCGATGGCGTCGATTAGCAGGCCAGCGATGTTGAGGCCGAACAGGCGGTCGAGCTCGCGGATGCCGGTCGGGCTGGTGACGTTGATCTCCGTCAAGAAGTCGCCGATCACGTCGAGGCCGACGAAGAGCAGGCCGCGCTCGCGGAGCGCTGGGCCGACCTGATCGCAGAGCCAGCGCTCGCGGGCACCGAGAGCTCGGCCCTCGGCGCGCGCGCCGGCGGCCAGGTTGCCGCGGGTCTCGCCCGCCGCCGGAATGCGCGCCAGCATCCACGGTACGGGCACGCCGTCGATCAGCAGGATGCGCTTGTCGCCGGCGCTGATCTCGGGGACGAAGCGCTGCGCCATCACCGTGCGCGTGTCCTGCTGCGTCATCAGCTCGAGGATCACGCTCAGGTTGGGGTCGTCGGCGCGCACGCGAAAAACCGAGCCGCCGCCCATCGTGTCGAGCGGTTTGATCACCACCTCCTGCTGGGCCACGGCGAAGTCGCGTAGGCGTGCGCGCTCGCGGCTGACCAGCGTGGGTGGGATGCAGTGGGCAAAGCCGGTGATCGCCAGCTTCTCGTTGTGGTCGCGCAGGGCCTGCGGTCGGTTGACCACCAACACGCCGCGGCGCTCGGCCAGCTCGAGCAGATAGGTGCTGTAGATGTACTCGAGGTCGAAGGGCGGATCCTTGCGCATCAGCACCGCGTCGAGCGTGCTCAGCGGCGCCGTCCGCTCCGCGCCGAGGGTGAACCAGTGCTGGGGGTCATCGGCGACCGTCAGGGGGCGCATGCGGGCCCAGGCCTCCCCGTCCCGGGCGAAGAGGTCACGCTGCTCGATGTAGGTCAGGACCCAGTCGCGACGTTGCGCTTCGAGCGCCATCGCGAAGGTGCTGTCCTTGTGTGCCTTGATCGTGGCGATGGGGTCCATCACCACGCCGAGCTGGATCGTCATCGCGTCGCCTCGAGCGCCCCGCGCGCCGCGCGTCGGGGCAGGGCAGCAGGCGTTGGCGTTAGGGGTTGGGTTGCCGGACGCTGTCGGTATGCTACACGCTGTCGCGGTTCGCGGACATCCCGCGCCGAGGGGAGTTGAACGCATGAGCGATCTTTGCGAGCGGAGCTGCGCGCCCTGTCGCGGCGGCTTACCGGCGCTGCGCGGCGCGGAGCTGGAGGCGCTATTGGGGCAGCTCGGTGGCGATTGGCGCCTCGTGGCGGAGCACCACCTAGCGCGCGACTACACCTTTGCGGACTTCCGCCAGGCATTGACCTTCGCCAACGCGGTCGGTGAGCTGGCGGAGCAGCAGGGTCATCACCCGGAGTTGCTCGTCGGCTGGGGAAAGGTCGGCATCACGATCTGGACCCATAAGGTCGATGGTCTGACCGAGAGCGACTTCGTGCTCGCGGCCAAGATCGATCAGCTGCCCCGCTGAGCTGTCCCCCTGCGCCGGCACGCCGCCCGCCGCGGTCGCCGGCTGGCCGCCTCAGTACGGCCGCCTCAGTAGCGGTCGGCGCGGTAGCGCGTGCCGTAGGCCATCAGCCCGAGCTCGAGCAGCATCCCGCCCCTGGGTTGATCGCGCCGCTGGCGCCGTGAATCAGGTTGAAGAAGGGACGCGCGGCGAGGAAGACGGAGAAACTGCGCCGCTCGCTGTTCAGCTCGACGCCCAGGCGCGCGGGGACGTGAAAGGCCCAGGCGTCTTCGGTGACCTTGCGACCGGTGGGCAGGGTGTACTCGTGGCTGGCGACGGAGAAGCCGAGGCCGGGGGCGACGAAGAACTCGACCGCGCTCGGGGCCGAGGGGTGGAAGTTGAGATAGACCTCGCCGGTGGCGAGAAAGTAGTCGTGCAGGGCGTTCGACGCCGCGATGTTGCTCACCGGGATGCTGGCGTCGAGCGAGAGCTGATCGCCGAGGAAGAGCTTGAACTCGATCGTTGGCAGCAGGAAGGCGAACTCGCTGTTGTCGACGTCGGTGAAGTCGAGATCGAGCTTGGCCACGCCGACGCCAAGGGCCGTCCCGGCGCCGAAGCTGCGGTGGCCGACGGCGTACTGCGCCTCGGCGGGGGTGGCGCCGACCAATAGGCCGAGCACGCTCAATACCAGCGGCAGACATGGGCGCATCGCGAACCCCCTCTCGAGGGGCCGGCGCGCGCTGGCTGGGGCCCCCGGTGCCTCGGCGTGTGCCTGGGAGCATGCTGGGCGCCGTGTGGGGCTGTCAATCGGGTCACCGGCGGGTCGGGCGTGTCGTGTGCGGCGTGCCGTGACTGGCGGGGCCTCGGCGGGCGGGACTCGCCGCGAGGCCCTCGGCGCGAGGCGCGAGGCAATTGACGCGGCGGGGGCGCGGTGGCAGAAGGGCCGCCGTGCGAGTGCTGATGGCCACGCTCTGGCTGGTGACCGCCTGTGGTGCGCGCTCGGCGTCGGTGCCGGCGACGAGCGGTGAGGGCGTGCCCGCGCGTGCAGCGGGCGGCTCGCCGGCGCCCCTCGGCGCCTCCCTGGGCGCGGCGCCCGAGCGGCTGCTGGAGGCGCTGCAGCAGCCCTGGAGTGCCTTCGCCAGGCCCTTGGGTCCGCATCGCGTGCGGCTCCATGCGCGCAGCCTCCGTTCGGGCCCCGGGTTGCCGATGGCACGCGTGGAACAGCACGTCGATCTCGTCTGGGGTGCGGGCGGACGCCTGTGGGTACGCAAGGACACCCACGATCAGTATGGGCTGGAGCTGCGCTGGATCGACGACTGGCTCTACCTGCGCCAGCGCTGGAACCGCTTCATTCGGCGGCGGGCGCTCGATCGCCAGGAGCCGCTGCGCCTGGCCGATCGCGCCTACGGTCTGTTGCCCGATGAGCTCGCGCTGCTGGGGCGCTTCCTCAAGCTCGGGCCCGCCCGCGCCGTGACGGTGCTCGGGCGCGCTGCCTGGCAGGTGTCACTGCTGCGCGCCGAGCGCGCGGGGGAGCTCGCGCCAGGCGAGCAGGACGAGCAGGACGCGCAGTTGGCGCGCCGTTGGCGGCGAAGCCTGCAGGTCGAGGAGCTGACCGGAACGGCGGCGATCGACCGACTGACGGGCGCGCCCTTGCTGGCCCGCGTGCACGCGCGCTGCAGTTTCACGCTGCCCGCCGGCCCCTCGGACGCGACCGGCATTCCGAGGCTGGCGAGCTCGGGTGGGGCTCGTGGCCAGCTCGAGCTCGAGCTCGAGCAACGGGTGATCGACCTGGGGGAGGTCAGCGGCATCACGGCCCCGCCGGCAGAGGAGATCGTCGCGGAGGTGCGTGGGCACCGGCTCGAGATCGAGCGCCAAATGGTGTTGGGCGAGCGCCCCGTCGACCCCGCCTGGCGGCAACTCTCGCCCTGAGGGAGCCGCGCGGGCCGCGCTGCGGCCTGGCGCCGCGCCACGCCGCGGGATATGGTCGATCGGGTCGCGACGAAGTGTCGCGCCGCGGGCGCGGCGCTGAAGGAGGCAGACTCAAACTTGACGCATGCCCATGCACTGGCCCTGCAGGCGGTCGCTGCCGCCTGCACCAAGAGCGGCCTGGACCCGCTGCTGCTGGATGTGACCGAACTCTGTCCCTACACTGACTTCGTGCTGCTGGTCAGCGGCCGCAGCACGAGGCAGGTCGAGGCCATCGCCGAGGCCGTCGAACAGGCGCTGAAGGAGCGCGGCCACGACCTGCGCGGTCGCGAGGGAAAGCGCGGCGGGAGCTGGCTGCTGCTCGACTTCGGCGACCTGCTCGTCCACGTCTTCCACGAGTCGCAACGCGGCTACTACGATCTGGAGGGTCTCTGGATCGACGCCGCGCGTGTGCCGCTGTCGCTCGAGGAGCCCCGGCGTCCCGCGGCCGTGGCTGGCTGAGCGGCGCAGCGCCCGCTGAGCGCGGTCGCCGTGTCGCGGGTGGCGGGCCCTCGGTTCCTTAGCATGCGACGCGTCGAGATCCTCTGCATCGGCAAGCTCCGCGACGCGGGCCTTCGCACGCTCTGCGATGAGTATTACCGGCGCTGCGCGCCCCTGTTGCAGGTCACCGAGCGTGAGTTGCGGGCGGTGACGGAGCTGCCGCGCGCAGTGGCGCCGCGCAGCCGCCTGGTCCTGCTGGACGAGGGCGGCGAATTGCTGGGCAGCCGCCCCTTCGCCGAGCGGCTAAAGGGCTGGCTGAGCACGGACGGGCCGCGCTTGGTCTTTGCCATCGGTGGCGCCGAGGGCTTCGACGAGGCGAGCCGTGCCCGCGCCGATGGCCTGCTGGCGTTGGGCCGCCTGACGCTGGCCCACCGCATCGCGCGCATAGTGCTGGCGGAGCAGCTCTATCGCGCGGTATCGATCATCGGCGGCGCGCCCTACCACCGGGACTGAGATCCCGGGTCGCGATCTCGGCTCGAGGTCCCGGGGCTGTCGGGGTGCCCGCCGCGAGGAGTCCCGCCGATGCGTTGGTCCCGCTTGAGGCCGAGTGTGGCCGGCCTGTTGCGGCACGGCGACCTGCTGCTGGCCGCGCTGGTCGTCAGCATCGTGGCGATGATGATCGTCCCGCTGCCGACCTTCCTGCTCGATATCCTGATCACCACCAACATCTCGCTGGCGGTTGTCCTGCTGCTGGTCAGCATCTACGTGATCGATGCGCTGCGGATTGCCACCTTTCCCACGATTCTGCTGATCACGACGCTTTTCCGCCTCGGGCTCAATGTCTCCTCGACGCGCCTGATCTTGCTGCAGGCCGATGCCGGCGAGGTGATCAGCAGCTTTGGCAACTTCGTCGTCGCGGGCAACCTCGTGGTCGGCGCCGTGGTCTTTCTGATTCTGACGTTGATCCAGTTCATCGTGATCGCCAAGGGCAGCGAGCGGGTGGCCGAGGTGGCGGCGCGCTTCGCGCTCGACGCGATGCCCGGCAAGCAGATGGCGGTCGACGCCGAGCTGCGGGCCGGGACGATCGACGGTGACCAGGCCCGGCGGCAGCGCGCGCTGCTGCAACGCGAGTCGCAGTTCTACGGGGCGATGGACGGGGCGATGAAGTTCGTCAAGGGCGATGCCGTGGCGGGCATCCTGATCACGCTGGTCAACATCCTGGGCGGGCTGGCGATCGGGGTGCTCCAGCGCGGCATGAGCCTGGCCGACGCCGGTCACCTCTATACGCTGCTGACCGTCGGTGACGGGCTGGTGAGCCAGATCCCCGCGCTCCTGATCTCGACCGCGGCGGGCATCGTGGTGACGCGCGTGGCGGCGGAGGACGAGGGGTCGCACCTCGGCCATGACATGGGGGCCCAGCTCCTGGCCCAGCCGCGGGCGATCGCGATTGCCGCCGGGCTGCTGGCGCTGCTCGGCCTCGTCCCCGGCCTACCGGCCGTGCCGTTCTTGCTGCTCGGCGGCACGGCAGGGGCCGTGGCGTGGGGGCTGCGGGCACGCGCCACGGCGGCGGACGGCGGCCGTGCGCACCCCGGCGCCGCGCCTTGGCTGGGGAGCCCCCCGCGGCGGGAGAGTGGCGAGTTGCCCGAGCCCTACAGTCGGCTCGCGCTCGAGGTCGGGCCGGCGCTGCTGCCCTTCGTCGACGCCAACGGCGAGGGGCGCCGCCTGGTCGTCGAGCTGATCCCCGGTCTGCGCGAGCTGCTGCGCAGTGAGCTGGGCTTGCCCGTGCCCGGCGTCCACGTCAGGCGCGGTCGCGAGCTGCGTGGCGCTCAGTATCGCTTTGCGCTCGACGAGACGCCGATCGCCGCCGGCGAGGCCGTGCTCGAGGGTCTGGTGGTGGCCGCCGACGCCGCACGGCTGGCGGCCGCGGGTCTGCCGGCGGGCCGGCCGCTCACGCTGCCGGGCCTCACGGGTCCGGCGAGTTGCCTGCCGCCGGGCGTGGTGCTGCCGGCGGCGGCGGCGCTCGATGTCGTCGATCCCGCGACGCAGCTCGTGCTGCACCTGGGTCAGGTGCTGCGCCAGCAGGCCGCGGAGCTGGTCGGGATCCAGGAGACGCAGGAGCTGCTCGATGGGCTCGAGCACAGCCATCCGGCGCTGGTGCACGAGGTCGTGCCGAAGCTGGTCTCGCTGCCGATGCTCGCCGAGATCTTGCGTCGCTTGCTCGACGAGCAGCTGCCGATTCGCGATCTGCGGACGATCCTGCACGCGATGGCGGAGTGGGCGGTCAGCGAGCGCGACCCGCTGGTGCTGAGCGAATACGCCCGGATGGGGCTGCGGCGCTATATCAGCCACCGCTATGCCGGCGGCTCGCGTGGCACGCTGCGCGCCTATCTGCTCGATCCGCTGATCGAGGATGCCGTGCGGGACGCGGTGCAGCGCACGGACAAGGGCAGCTACCTGGCGCTCGAGCCGGCGTTGGCGCGTGAGATCGTGGCGGCGGTGGGCCGCGAGCTGGCCGGGGTCCCGGCCGATGAGCCGCTCCCCGTGCTGCTGACCAACGTCGAGGTGCGACGCTTCGTGCGGCGGCTGCTGGAGACCGACTTCCCGGCGCTGCCGGTGCTGGCCTTCGGCGAGCTGCTGCCCTCGGTCAATGTGCAGCCGGTGGCGCGTGTCGCGCTCTGAGCGCCGCTCGGTCGCTGCACATACCCCCGTGAACGTTGACGGCGCAATTTCAAAGCGCGCGCCGGATCTGATAGCCTCCCGGATTGTGCCGCCCCTCAAGGTGCTGGTCGTCGAGGACGACCTTCATACGCGTAACATCATCGAGATGGTGCTCAAGCGCGACCGGATGTTGCGCTATCACCAGCTCGAGGTGCTGACCGCCAGCGATGGCGCCGAGGGACTTGCGCTATTTCGCCAGCACGGGCCGCTGCTCGTGATCACCGATCTGCTGATGCCCAAGCTCGACGGCTTCGAGCTGATCGAGGCTCTGCGCCGCGAGGGCGGCGAGGCCTTGGTGATCATCGCGACCTCCGCCATCGTCCGCGACCCCGGGGTGCTGCGTAAGCTCGAGCGCGATTTCAAGGTGCACGTGCAGCTCAAGCCCTTCAGCCCGCGGGTGTTGGCCGAGCAGGTGCAGCGGCTGCTCGCCGACCTGGTGCCGGCGACGCCGGGCGGGACGGCGGCCGAGGCCGCGCGACCGTTGGCGGCAGAAGGCGGTGCCGCGTCGGGGGGCCCCGCGCGCGCCGCGCCTTTGAAGGCCGTGGCCAGTGGGTTGGCCGTGACGACCGCCAGCGGGGGGCCCGACCGCGCCGAGGGCGACTTGGCGAAGGACCCGCCGGCGGCGCTGTTGCTGCGCGCGTTCGAGGGGCAATGGTCGGGGACGCTCGAGCTGGCGCGCGACAAGCTGCAGAAGTGCGTCTTCCTGCTCAACGGCCATCCGATCTTCGTGCAATCCAACCTGCGTGAGGAGACTCTCGGCGAGCTGCTGCTGCGCCGCGGGGGGCTGACGGAGGAGCAGCACCGGGGCGTGCTGCGTCTCGCGCAACAACAGCGGTTGCGCTACGGCGAGGCGCTGGTGCGGGCGCGCATCCTCAGCGAGACCGACGTGATGTCCGAGCTCGTGCAGCAGACCCGCTTCAAGCTGGAGCGCTGTCTGCGCTGGCGCCTCGGTCGCTGGGTCTTCGTGGCGGATGCGCAGGTCGCCGGCAAGGTGCCGCGGTGCACGGTCGACCCGGTGCGGGTCGTCTTCGATGGTCTGCGCGGCTCGATCGACGTCGAGGACGCGACGGCCCAGCTGCGGCGCTGGCGCGGTCCGACCAGGCTGCTGTTGCAGCCGCGTTTCGAGCGCTACCGCGAGTCCTTCGCCGCGGCGTTCGGCGACCGGGTGCTCGCGGCGGTCGGCACGGGGTGCACGGTCGAGGAGCTGCGGGCGCTGCCGGATGGGTCAGGGGTGGCGGTAGAGGTCGAGGTGTTGTTGCAGACCGGCATGCTGGCGCCAGAGGGCGGCGCGGCCGCGCTCGGGGGTAGTGAGCGCGCGGCAGCGGGGCGCGTTCCCACCCCCGGGGCTGCGGGCGCGGGGCGCGCTCGGTCGCTCGGCGACCGCGGCGCGGTGGGCCCCGTCGAGCCGCCGGCTGCGCGCACGCTGCCGAGCTTCGACCTGCTGGCGATGGACAGCCTGGCCGCGTCGCTGCGCCAGCCGCCCAGGCCCCCGCCCTTGCCCGCGGCAGCAACGGCGAGAGCCAGCGCCGCGAGGCCCTGGCTCGGGGAGCAAAGCAGCCCCGCGCACGAGCGCGACCAGGTCAGTGACCCCCTGCGCTTGGCGCGGCAGCTGATCGAGTCGACCTACCTGGGCTTGCACCGGAAGAACCACTACGAGGTGCTGGGCGTGATCGGCGACACCGACGCGGCCGGCATCGAGGTGGCGTATCGCGTCAAGCGCAAGCACTTCGACTTGGGCCGTCATCGCGATCTCGACCTCGGCGATGCCTATGCCCATCTGGAGGAGATCTGCGCCGCGTTCGATGCGGCGTTCGCCGTGCTCAGGGATCCGCAGGCGCGCGCGCGCTACGACGAGGAGCTGGCGACGCAGCGTGGCAGCAGCCGGGGCAACGCGGCGATGCGCGCTGAGGACTGCTACCAGCGCGGAAAGGATTTGCTGCAGCGCGGCCACCAGAGCGATGCGCTGCTGGCGTTCGGCGACGCGCGCCGGCTCCACGACCAACCGCTCTATCGCGCCGAGGAGGCCTTGGCGCATTTCCTCGGTCACGGGCGCACGCCCACCGCCGGTGCCGAGGCGATGCTGCACGTGCAGGAGGCGCTGGCGGCTGATCCGAGCCATCCGGCGCCCTTCATCGCGGCCGGCCGCATCAGTCTCGCGCTCGGCGCCCCCGACGAGGCGGTCCAGCACTTCCAAGAGGCGATCAAGCTCGATCCGACGCGCAGCGAGGCCTTCGAGCTGTTGGAACAGCACTGGCGCGAGCAGCAGCGCTTCGACCTGCTGGAGGAGGAGTATCGGCGCACGATCTTCCTGCTCGGTGGCGCTGACCGTCGGTGGGCCGCCGCGCTGTGGAAGCGGCTCGGACGGCTGTATCGCGAAGAGCTCCAGGACGAGCGTCGGGCGCTGTTGGCGGCGAAGGCCGCGCTCAAGCTCGATCCCAACGACACCGATCTGCGGCTGCTGGTGGCCCGCAGCGACGCCGCCGATCCGCGCCGGTGGTCGGAGGCGGTGAGCGGCTTCCGCGCCGCCCTGCGCGTCGATCCATGCGACCGCACGGCCCTGCAGCAGCTGTTTCGGCTCCATCGCGATGCGGGTCGCCAGGAGCCGGCGCGCGACGTGGCGGCGGCGGCGATGCTGCGTGGCGTGGCCAACACTGAGCAGCTCCGCTTCATCGCGCAGCAGCCAGCGGCGCTGCCGTCCATGGCGGCGCCGATCCTCGACGCGACGCAATGGGCCGTGGTGTTGCACGCGGACGCCGACCCGTGGCTGACGGAGCTCTTCGCGCTGGTGGCGGCCGTGCTGCGGGAGCTGCACCCCACCGTGCCGCTGGCGTCCGGGTTGCCACCGCCGGTCGCGGCCGAGTCCGTGTGGCCCGCGGCGGCGACGCAGCTGCTGACGCGCCTCGCCCGCCAGCTTCAGGTGCCGGAGCCGCTGCTCGTCGTCAGCCCGCTGGCCGGCGAGACGATCGAGGCCTTCGACGGCGAGCGCCCGGTGCTGGTCGTGGGACCGAGCGCGTTGTCGCAGCGCGAGAGTGGCACGGCGCAGTTTCGTCTGGCGCGCGCGCTGGCGCGCCTTCGCCCGGGCTGGATCGCGAGCTGTCGGCGCGAGGCCGCCTTGCTGCAAGACTACCTCGTCGCCTGCGTCGAGGTCTGCGGCCTGACGCCGCTCGGCCTGGACGGCGCCGAGAGCCGGCGCGAGGCGGCGCGGGTGCAACAGATCGCGCGGGCGCTCCGCGCGCGGCCTGAGGTGTTGGAGGGCGGTGCGCGATTGGGCGAGCGCCTGGGGAGCGGGCTCGAGGCCAGCGCGCAGGGCGCGGTGACCTGTTGGCTGGTGGGGGTGGAGCGCAGCGCCGACCGGGCCGGGCTCTTGGTCTGTGGCGATCTCGTAGCAGCCGGTCGCGTGGTGGTGGAGCGCGACGCGGCCGCCGAGGCGGCCTTGATCGACTTCGCCTTGAGCGCCGAGTACGCTGAGGCGCGTCGGCGGCTGGTCGTGCTCGGTGCTCCGCCAGACGCGGCGGCTTGAGGGGATGCGCGCGTTCGCTCGCGGCGGACCGCAGCCCCATGGAGGAATGGAGGAGCGGGATGATCGATCCGACGATCGGCAGCGGGAGCGGTCTACGGTTGGTCAGCTTCGTGCTTTGCCCCTACGCCCAGCGCGGCGCGATTGCGCTCGAGGAGAAGGGTGCGGCGTATCAGCTCGTCCACATCGACCTGAGCGATAAGCCGGCCTGGTTCCTCGAGCTCTCCCCCTGGGGCCGGGTGCCGCTGCTGCTGGTCGACGGCCACGCGCTCTTCGAGTCGGCCGCCATCGCCGAGTACATCGACGAGACGACGGGCGAGCCGCGGCTGCACCCGACTGACCCCGTGCGGCGCGCGCACAATCGCGCCTGGATCGAAACGGCCTCGGCGATCAACGTGGCCTTGCACCGCATGATGGTCGCTGCCACGGCCGAGCTCGGGACGCCCGCGCTGGCGACGGTGCGAGAGCTGTTGCTTCGGGTCGAAGGGCAGCTCGAGCGCGGGCCGTACTTCAACGGCGAGCGCTTCTCGCTGGTGGATGCAGCGCTGGCGCCCGCACTGCAACGGCTCACCTTCTTCGAGCAAATCGTGTCGGGCTTGGACGTCTTTGGCCCGCTACCGCGGATCGCGCGCTGGCGGGACGCCTTGCTCGCGCGGCCGAGCGTGCAGCGATCGACTGCCAGCGAGCTGGACCAGCGCTTTCGGCGCTATCTCGAGGGCGACCACGGCTGCAAGCGCCGCGCCGAGGCCCCCTGCTGGTTGCTGGCCACGGGAGGCTGAGACGGCGGCGCCCGGCGCGCGGCCGCGCCCCGCAGGCCCTCAGAAGGCCGAGCCCGCGGTCAGGCCTGCTGCGCGTGGGCCCAGCCAAGGGGCAATCCAAGGGCCGAACCGCGAGGCCTCGGCGGCCGCGGTGGCGGTCGCGGTCGTTGCGACGGCGTGGTTCTTCCCCTGCGGGGGGCTGCGGCGGAGCGCGAAGAGTGTGGCGGCTCCCGCCCACGCGACACCGCCCGCCACGGTCAGGATCAGCCCGGGCGTGGCCGTCGCGTAGCGCTCGGGACAGCGCGGCGCCCCCGAACAGGTGCCCCGGCCATCGAGGATCAGCAGCGGGATGCCCGCCCCGAGGCCGACCAGGCCGCCGGCGAGCGCGACCCAGGGCCACGGGCCGTAGGCGCGCGTGACGGTGCCCGGCTGTGCGCTGCTCGCGCTCCAGGCGCCGACGAGCGCGGGGCTCGGCGCACCGCCGAGCAGAAAGCCCGCCAAGGCATAGAGAGCCGCGGGATCGGGAGCGGCCGGGGCCGCGCGGACGCTGGCGCGGCGCAGCAGCGCGCCATCACGGACGCGGAGGACGCTGCCGGTGAGCGTAGCGTGGGCGACCGGCCCTTGCATGCCGACGAGCAGCACCTCGTCGGCGGCTACGGCGGCAGCGAGGCTGCGCGCGTGCGCGGGGGCCTGCAGCGACGAGGCGCGGTCGGCGGCGGCGTAGCGCAGGGCGATCACGCCTCGGTCGGTGCGGAGCGCCGCGTCACGCGCGCAGTCGACGACCAGGTGCTTGGCGGTGGGGCCCAGCTCGAAGACGATCAGACGGCCGCGCTGCCGGCCGGCGCGGGCGTAGAGTCGATAGCGTCCGACGGGGAGCGTGGCGCCCGGCAGTGGCGTCGTGCCGAACGCGCGTTCGTCGAGGAACAGGGTGCAGCGGTCGCCGCGTGCGCCGGTAATCGTGAGCGAGCCGCGCTGGCCGCTGCGGACCTGCTCGAGCGCGGCGCGAAAGAACTCGACCGGCTCGGGCCCCAGCTCCGCGCGGCTCGGTGCGCGATCCGGAAAGCCGCGTGCCAGCGCCGTCCACAGCGCGTCGGCCTCGGCGCGGTTGCCGGCGCGTTGCTGGGCCAGCGCCAGCAGCAGCGTGGCGCGATACAGCGCATCGTGCAGCGGTGGGACCTCGCTCAGTAGGGCCGGGCGCTCGAGCAGCTCGTCCCGCAGGTCGGCGAGCACCACGGCTGCGGCGGTGTACTCGCCCTCGATGAAGCGTTCCTGGCCCTCGGCGAGCCGCAGGGCGAGCCCGGCCGGCGCCGTCGTCGGTCCCGGATCGCGCGAGACCTGGCGCTCGATCAGCGCCACCAGCGCCTCGCCTTGCACTGCGGCGTTGGGGCCGATCGCGTCGACCAGACGGCCGACCAGGGCCTGCTCTGCGGCGACAGGCGGAGCGGACTCGACCCGCAGCAACAGCTGCCGAGCCTCTACCGATCCCGCCGCGGCGAGGGCCAGCGCGAGTACCAGGGTGAAGGGAATCGGGGAGCGCGCCGGTGCGTGCATGCGAGCTACCTGCCGGTCGAGCATGCGAGCTACCTGCCGGTCGAGCATCGAGCTACCTGCCGGTCGAAAACGCGCCGTCGGCGGTCGTTGACCAACTGCTGCTCTGCCGCGGAGCCGCGCTCGGCTTGCGGCGGGCGGCGCCGCCGCAAGGCCAGTTGAACGAGGGCGGATGCTACCGTGGTCGTGGCCGCCGGACCAGCGTCGTGTTGGCAGCCGCCTGGCCGCGCCTTGACAATGCGACTACGTGTAGTCACTGTGAAGGCATGTATGCCGTTGGCCTGCGCGAGCTCAAGGCAAAGCTGAGCGAATACGTTCAGAGGGCTCGGCGCGGGGAGATCGTGCTGGTGACGGACCGCGGTCAGGTCGTCGCCGAGCTGCGGTCCCCGACCGTGCATGAGATCCCTGACGACGAGCTCGGCGCGCTGCGGCAGCTTGAGGAGAGCGGCGCGCTGCGGTGGGGACTGCCGCACGATGCGAGCGCGTACGCACGCTCGCCGCTGGCGCGACCCGCAGGGACCGCCCAGGCGCTGCTGGATGGGTTGCGCGACGAGACGGTACAGATGGTGCCCGGCCATGATCCTGTACGTCGAAAGTAGTGCGGTGCTCGCCTGGCTCTTGGGCGAGCCGACGCAACGAGACGTGCTGGCCACGCTCACCCGCGCCAAGCGGCTCGTGTGTTCACGCCTGACCCTCGTCGAGGTCGACCGGACGCTGCACGTCGCGGTCGCGATCGGACGGATCGATGCGACGGAGGCCAAGACGGCGCGGGAGCTGCTCGCTCGCGTTCGCCAGCAATGGGCGGTGCTGGAGCTCACCGAACAGGTCTGCCGCCGCTCGGGGCAGCGCTTTCCCCAAGAGCCTGTCCGTACCCTCGACGCGCTCCACCTCGCGAGCATGCTCGAGCTGCAGAGCCTGGAGCCCAAGATCCAGCCGCTCACGCTAGACCAACGCGTCCGAGAAAACGCGCTGCTCCTCGGCTTCCAGCCCCTCCCCTGAACCAGTTGCAACGAAGTGAAGCTACGGTTGGATTGCGCCGGCCAGCCGGAAGAGCGGCTGATAGCCTGCAATCAAGGTGAACGCGACCGCAGCGGTAGACCATGCCCACGCTGCTACGATCAGGCCTCGGCGAATGCTAATGCGTTTGGATGCAAGGCCGCGCCAAGCAATGACGAGCAGGACAACAGGGACCATTGCCAGCATCGGCGTGAACCACGGCCGCAGAACCAGAGCGGTAGCAGACGGCAGTTCTCCGCCGAAAGCAGCCAGCATCGAGCGCCAGACTGGCGCTACTGCTACGGGGAAGGAGAATAAGCCAAGGGTCGCAGTCACGGTCACCATAACTACGGTCCAGTCCAGGATAGAGAGGATGCCTCTGTTCGTGTGCTCGTCGGCCATCAAAGGGCTCCATGCGCGAAGGGCATTCTCGTCGAATGCAGTGCGCAGCTGAACAATGCAGTGGGCCCAGACTGGGGTTTCTGAAGAAGCACATGCGCGCCCTTCAGCAAGGGCCGGGTCCCGTCCGGGTCCCCCGTTCGGGGTTCGTGAACAAGCATGACCCAGCGGGTCTGCCGGGGGCGGCGAGCGAGGGCGATCGGGGCGGGTTGTTGTCGCGCGGCAGGGGCCTCCGCATCGCCGGGAGGACCGTGCGGCGACGGCGTTCGGGGCCAGTTGCGTGGGCGGGGCGGAGCTGTGGCGATGCGCTGCGGCGAGCGGTGGTGCGGGACGGCGTTCGGGTCAGCGAGAACGAGCGGCGCGTGGCCGCTCACGGAGCCTGGGCGCAGCAGACGCCCGCGTACACGGAAAGGTCCCGAACCAGGGTTCGTGAAGAAGCATGAGCCACCGGGGCTGCCGCGAACGGCGAGCGAGGGCGAACGGGGCGGTTCGTTCGGGCGCGCCAGGGGCCTCTGCATCGGCCGCGACGACCTTGCCGCCCGATACCATCCCCGGTGGGGTCCCCGGGCCGGTGGGGTCCCCGGGCGGTCCCCGGGCGGGCCGCGCCGCGGGCCGCGCCGCGCGCGGGCCCTCGCGCGCGCACGACCAAGTGGGGACGCGGTGCCGGATCGCGGTCCGGCACCGCGGTCTGGGCGCCGCCGCTACGGTCAATGGCGGTTGTCGCGGTCGGCCAGGGACTCAAGCGGCGCGACGGCGTGTGAGCGCGACACGGGCTTCGAGGCCGAGCCGCGCTGCCAGGTCAACCAAGGTGTCGAGCGAGAAGAGGTCGAGCCGACCGCGCACGAGATCCGAGACCCGAGGTTGCGTGACGCCCATGAGAACAGCGGCGCGCTGCTGGGTCAGCTTCCGGCGCGCGACCTCGTCGAGGATGGCACTTGCGAGCTGTGCCCGCAGCTTGAAGCTGGCAGCCACCGCCGCGGAGTCCTCGATCGCGTCCCACACGGAACCAAATCGGACCGTGGTCATCGCTTGATCCCCTTTAGCTCGCCGAAGCGCCGCCGAGCCAGCTCGACGTCGCGCTGCGCCGTGCGCTGCGACTTCTTCTGGAAGCAGTGCAGCACGTAGACTGCGTCCCTGAATCGCGCCACGTACAACACACGGAAGGCACCGCTCTCGTCACGAACGCGAATCTCCTCGACGCCCGGGCCTACACTGGGCATCGGCTTCCCGTCCAGCGGCTCGAGGCCCCTCTGCACCCGGTCGAGCTGAAATCCTGCGGAACGTCGCACCCCAACCGGGAACGCCCGAAGGACGGCGAGAGCGTCACCCAAGAACGCGATCGGCTTCACGAGGCGAGTATATCAGTCCTTATATAACAAGCCAGCGGTGGTCACGAGAGCGAACGCGCAGGTGGGAGGGGGCCCTGAGCGGGAGGGGATCCTCGCTTGGAGGGGGGTCCTCACTGAGGTTGATTTCGCGTTCCCGGGAGCCCGAACCGGGAATGGTTGCGGGAGGCGTGTAGCCGGGAGATGCGTTTGAGTGCTTCCAGGCCGCAGGAGGCAGCAACGGGCGGCAGCGGGTGGCGCTTAACTTCTTGATGGGTGAGGGGCGCGCCGCGCCTGGACCGTTCTGCGGGCCGCAGCGCCACTGCTGCACAGAGGCTGGACACGGCTGCGCCGGTGCCGAAGAGCGCGGCGTCAGTCAGCGGTGAGGGGACGACGGCGGAGCGCCGTCAGCTCGGCGCGGCGCAACAGACGCCGGCCTGCAGCCGCATGGCGTAGGTGCCGGGTGGGAAGACGGCATCACGGACGCCCGAGCGGAAGGCCGCCCACGCTCTGCGGTAGTGCTCGAGGAAGGCTTTCAGGCGCTGCAGCGCCTCGATACGCGCCCATTTGTTGGTGCTGGCGACGCGCGGGCTGAGCTGGCGCCGGGGGGCGTGGGTGGCGGGCGTGTCGAAGGGCGACTGGGCGAGCACGCGCCGCGGACCGAGCACCGTACGTCGTGCCGAAGCCCGGTCCGCTGCCAACGCGGCTTCGCGCTCGGCGATGGTGCGGTCCAACAGCGCCCGATAGTCCTCGCGCGACAGGTGGGCCCATGCGGGCAAGGGCTTGACCTCGAGCGTGGCGGACGGGGGCACGGGACCCTTCGCGCGAAAGAACCCGACCGGTCGCTCGACGGGGAAGGGCTGGCGGGGGTCGAGCCCGCAGCTATGCACGCCGGGCCAGGTCCGGCTGCGCTCCACCAGCCCGGCAGCGACCGGGTTGGTGAGGGTGTAGACCAGCTTGGCGAGCTGCGACTCGCCATCGGGCAACTTGACGACCGAGGGCACCTCGGTGGCCCAGAGGTTCTCCCAGCGCCCGTAGAGCGCGTTGAGGCACTTCGCGGTGAACTCGAATAACCAGCGGTAGAACGCCGTTTCGGCGCGCGGGGGGCGGCGGGCAACGGCTGTATCGACGAGCCGGAAATGATCCACCGCGACAAGGTGATCTTTGCGTGAGCTTCGGCAGCCAGGCGCGAGCTTGTTTGCCGGCCCGAGCTTTCAAACCCCGCCCGCAAACTGAATCTGTCGCCACGCCTCGAAGACCGTCACCGCGACCGCATTCGACAGGTTCAGGCTGCGCTGCCCCGGTAGCATCGGCAGGCGCAAGCGTTGGTCTTCCGCAAACTCGGCCATCAGCTCGGGCGGCAGTCCGCTCGTCTCTCGGCCAAAGACGAACACGTCGTTGGCGTCGAAAGCGGGCTGGTGATACGGGCGTGCAGCGCGTGTGGTGATCGCGAACCGGCGTCTCCCGGCCAGGGTCCGTTTGCAGGCGTCCCAGTCAGGGTGCCTGAGGACGCGCGCAAACTCGTGGTAGTCGAGGCCGGCGCGCTTCAGCGAGCGGTCTTCCCAACGAAACCCAAGCGGTTCAACCAAATGCAGTTCGGACCCCGTATTGGCACACAGACGGATCACGTTGCCGGTGTTGGGGGGGATCTCCGGCTGGAACAGGACGACGGCGATCAAGACGGCCTCCGCTACGCGCGGCAGCGTTCATAGCAGCACCGCCCCCTCGACGCAGCTCACGGACTCGCCGGCGAATGAGGTATCCGCTTCATCCTTGCCTGCGCGAACGCGCCCCGCGCGACGCCTCACGGAGCCTGGGCGCAGCAGACGCCGGCTTACACGCGCAGTGCCCAGGTGCCCCGACGGGGAAGGCCACCCCGCGGGCATCCCCGTGCCACTGGAGCCAGGCCTCGCCACCGTACCCAACCCGGGTGTCGCCTGCTATCTTCGGGTCGGTCATGGGACAGGCACGCTACATCGCAGGGATCGATCTCGGTACGACCAACAGCGCCGTGGCTTACGTCGATCTCGGCGATCCCGCGGAGGAGCCGCCGCTGCGACTGCTGCAGCTGCCGCAGCTGGTGGGCCCCGGGCAGCTGGCTGCGCAGCCGACGCTGCCCTCGTTCCTCTACCTGCCCGGCGCGCACGATCTGCCGCGCGGCGCGACGGCGCTGCCCTGGGACGCGGCGCGCGACTACGCGGTCGGCGTGCTGGCGCGCGACCAGGGCGCGCTGGTGCCGGCGCGGCTGGTCTCGTCGGCCAAGTCGTGGTTGTGCCACGGCGGGGTCGATCGCCTGGCCTCGATCCTGCCCTGGGGCAGCCCCTCCGAGGTGCCGCACCTCTCGCCGGTCGAGGCTGCTGCGCGCTATTTGCAGCACCTGCGGGAGGTCTGGGACCAGCAGCTGTCGCAGGGGCGCGTCGAGTGGACGCTCGGCCAGAGCGATGTCGTGCTGACGGTCCCGGCATCCTTCGACGAGGTGGCGCGCGAGCTCACGCTGGAGGCCGCGCGTCGCGACGGCCTTCAGCGTTTGACGCTGCTCGAGGAGCCGCAGGCCGCCTTCTACGCCTGGGTGCGCAGTCAGGGCGAGGGCTGGCGCGAGCAGCTCCGCGATGGCGAGCGGGTGCTGGTCTGCGATGTGGGCGGTGGGACGAGCGACTTCTCGTTGATCGCGGTGGATGGCAGCGGCGCGGCGATGACGCTCGAGCGCATCGCGGTCGGCGATCACCTGCTGCTGGGCGGTGACAACATCGATGTGGCCCTGGCGCGCCATGTCGAGCTGCGGCTGGTCAAGCGCGCCGGGGAGCTCGACGCCATGCAGTGGGCGGCGCTGGTCCATGCCTGTCGTCAGGCCAAGGAGGTGCTGCTCGGCGCCAGCGCACCCGATCGCTTCGGTATCACCGTGGCTGGGCGCGGGTCACGCCTGGTCGGCGGTACCTTGCGTATCGACCTCTTCCGCGACGAGGTGATCGAGCTGGTGCTGGATGGCTTCTTTCCGCACGTCGCCTACGATGATCCGCCGCTGCGCGGCCGCGCAGGCCTGCAGGAGCTCGGGCTGCCCTACGCCACCGATCCGGCGGTGACCCGCAACCTCGCCGCCTTCCTGCGGCGCCACCAGGTGCGGCCGGACGCCGTGCTCTTCAACGGCGGCGCGATGAAGGCGATGCTCGTGCAGGACCGGGTGTTGGAGGCCCTGACGCAATGGCTCGGCGCCGAGCCGCGTGTGCTGGAGAGCCATAGCCTCGATCTGGCGGTGGCGCTGGGTGCGGCCGGCTATGGGCTGGTGCGCGCGGGGCAGGGGGTACGCATTCGCGGCGGCAGCGTACGCGCCTATTACGTCGGCGTGGACGACCCGGGCGCGGGGCGTCGGCGAGGCGTTTGTCTGCTGCCCTTCGGCGTCGACGAGGGTCAGCAGGTGCGCGTCGAGCAGGGGCAGTTCGAGGTGCTGACCGATCGCCCGGTCAGCTTCTCGCTCTACTGCTCGACCGCGCCGCTCGGTCACGACGCCGGTCAGCTCGTCGATATCACCGACGACGTCTTTCTCGAGCTGCCCCCGTTGCACACCGTGCTCGCCTATGGGCAGAGCGGAGCGAGCCAGCGCGTGCCGGTGACGCTCGGCGGCCAGATGACCGAGCTAGGCACCTTGCGCTTGTGGTGTGCTGCGCAGGCGAACGACCGCGAGTGGCAGCTCGAGTTCACGCTGCGCGAGCCGGGTGCGGGTGCAGCAGCGAGCCCCGCGTCGGCGGGCCCCGGGATCGGCGACGCGAGCGTGTCGCTCGATGACGCGACCTTGCAGACCGCGGCGCAGGCGATCCGCAACGCGCTGGCGCGGGGGGCGCCACGCAGCGAGCAGGACGGCCCGCGCGGGCTGAACAAGCGCTTGGAGGCGATCGTTGGCGCCGAGCGCCTGGCCTGGCCCGCGCCGGTGGTGCGCTCGCTGTGGCAGCCGCTGTGGGAGTGCGTCGGGCTGCGCCAGGCCAGCGCCGAGCACGAGGCGGCGTGGCTGAACCTGGCCGGGCTGCTGCTGCGACCCGGTTGGGGCGACCCGCTCGACGCCGAGCGCCTCGAGCGGCTGTGGACGGTCTTTCGTGCCGGCCTCGCCTTCGAGGACGCGCTCTCGACGCGCGTCGGTTGGTGGGTGCTGTGGCGACGGGTGGCGGGGGGGCTCGATCGCGGGCAGCAGCTCGAGCTGACCAACAAGCTGTCACCGCCGCTGCTGAGCGGCGCGGCGGCGGCGAAGAAGGGCGGCACGCATCGCCAGGAGCTGGCCGAGATGTGGCGTGCCGTGGCGAGCCTGGAGCGCATCCCGGCGGTGTCGAAGATCGGGCTGGGCGACGTCGCGCTGCGCGGTCTGCTGACCGGCCGCGGTGAGGCGCACTATGTCTGGGCGCTGGGGCGCCTCGGGGCGCGCGTGCCCGTTTACGGGCCGCTCGACGCGGTCGTGCCCGCCGCGAACGCTGAGCGGTGGCTGCAGCGCCTGTTGCACGCGGACTGGACCGAGCAGCGCGCGATCGTCCCGGCGGTGGTGCAGCTGGCGCGGCGCTGCGGCGACCCGCAGCGCGACCTCCAGGAGGCGCTGCGCGCGACGGTGCTGACGCGGCTCGAGGCCGCGGGCGCGCCCGCGCGCTTGGTGCAGCTGGTGCGCGAAATCACGGTGCTCGACGAGGCCGAGAAGGGGCAGCTCTTGGGCGATAGGCTGCCGACGGGTCTGCGGCTGGGACCGTCTTGAGCGGCTTCGACCTGGCGATCGTGGGTTCGGGCTATGCCGGCAGCGTGTTGGCGGCGCGGCTGGCCGACCAGGGTCGCGTGGTCCTGATCGAGCGCGGGCGCCGCTGGCCACCGGGCAGCTTCCCGACGGGCTTGGCCGGCGTCGTGCGGGCGCGCCTCTCGCCGCGCAATCCGCTCGGGCTGTGGGCGATGCGGTTGGGAGCGGGGACCGGCAACGCGCTGGTGAGCGGCTACGGCGGCGCGAGCCTGGTCAACTACGGCATCACGGCGCGACCCGATCCGCGCGTCTTCGCCACTTGGCCGGTCTCGGCGGCGGAGCTCGCACCACACCTCGACCGCGCCTGGGCCGTGCTGGCGCCCGAGCCGAATCCGCTGGCGGCAGCGTTCGGCGACCAGGCCTTCCTCGATCGCCTCGAGCCCGGCCGACGGGTCGATCTGGCCAACACGATCGACTGGGCTCGTTGCACGCAATGCGGCCGCTGCGTGCCAGGCTGCAACGAGGGGGCGAAGCGCTCGCTGGACTTCACCTACTTGCCGCTGGCGGAGCGGGCGGGCGCCGAGGTGCTGACCGAGACGGAGGTCGTCCAGCTGCGCCCGCAGCCCGAGGGCGGTTGGACGCTGACGCTGCGGCCCACCGTCGGTGGTCCCGCGCAGCCGCTCTACGCGCGTCAGGTCGTGCTCGCGGCGGGAACCCTCGGCACGCTCGAGCTGCTGCATCGCAGCGCGGCGGCCGTGCCGACGACGGCGGTCTTGGGCCAGCACATGAGCATGAACGGCGACGGGCTGGCGTTCCTCTACAACACGGCGGCGCCGCTCGCGGGCGAGCACGGCGCGCCGATCACGACCTCCGTGCGACTGCCCTTCGTCGACGCGGACGGCGAGCCGCGGACCTTGACGGTGATGAGCGGGCGTGTGCCGGCCCTGGCGCGGGGTCCGGCGGCTGCCGTGCTGGCGCTCCTCGCCGGGGCGCTGCCCGGTGGGCGGCAGGGCCCCGGCGGAAACACCGAGGGGTGGTGGCAGCGGGCGGGCCGTCGGCTGCGCGATGCCGCGGGCGTGGGGTCGGCCGGCGCGTTGGCCCATAGCTTCATGTACAAGCTCGATGCCGAGGACTCGGCGCGCGGCACGGTCTGCTTCGACGCGCAGGGGCGCGCCGCGATCGATTGGCCCGACTACGCGGACGATCCGATTCTGCGCTTCGCCGCCGAGCGGCTCGAGCATTGGGCGCGCGTCGTCGGCGGCACGGTGGTGCGCAATGTCGGTAGCTGGCCGGGGATGCGCAGCTTTGGCGTGCACCCGCTCGGCGGCTGTCGGCTCGGCGCGACGCCGCAGGAGGGCGTCGTCGACCCGCGCTGTCGCCTCTACCGGCCCGACGGTGAGGTCTATCGCGGTCTGCGCGTCGTCGACGCCAGCATCTTCCCCACGGCGCTCGGCGTCCCGCCGAGCCTGACCGTCGCGGCGCTGGCCGAGCGGGCGGCGGTCGATCTGGCCGGCGCGCTGCGGAACCCCAGCGCCGATTGAGCGTCCCGGGGGCCGCCCCGTTATGCCGTCTGCTCGCGGACCTCGTACTCCAGGCGCCAACTGCGTTCGTCGGCGGCGTGGAGCGAGAGCTCGAGCGTGCCGATCTCGGTCACGCGGCTGTGGAGCTTGACTGGGATCGTGGTGCCGGGCGCGTCGCGGTTGTCGTCCATCGCCGTGTGGACCGGCACCAGCTCTTCGATTTCGTCCTCACCCCAGCGCTCGAGCAGCGCGCCGAGGGCGTCGTCCTTGCGCCGCGTCGAGGAGAGGAAGCGGAACTCGACCGGCTCGCCGACGATCATGCCGAAGTGTTGCCCCTCGATGCTGGCGTCGGTGCCTTCCTCCATGCCGAAGGGCACGACGCAGAGCGCCTTGAGCGGTGCCGGCAACCCAGGAACGGCGGGCATCGCGCTCTCGATGCCAATGTAGTAGGAGCGCGCGACGCCGCCGCGGATGCGGATCCCGCGGCCGCGGCGCACCAGCCCGTAGTAGGCGGCGCCATGGGCCACCGCCAGGTCGAGGCTGTCGCTGGGCAGCTCCTGGAGCGCGGGGCGCGCGGCGGCACCCAGCCAATCGTTGACCACATCGATCACGCGCTGGCGCAGCGGTGCGGCCTTCATCACGCCGCCGTTGAAGAGCAGCGCCGTCGGCAAGACGCCGCCGCCGCGCCCCTGCTCGCCGAGGAACCTGGCCAGGTGGCGCGTGATCGCCGCGTCGCTGGCGTAGGGAAGGCCCAGCTCCTGCAACCCGCCGCGCCGTCCGCGCGCCGGTCGCTCGTCGGCGCGGCAGCGCGGGAAGAAGCCGTCGACCAGCGCGCCGCCGACGTCGTCGCGGGTCAACGCGGCCTTGATGCTGCCGCCGATCACCTTGGAGCCGCGGCCGAGGATCGTCACCGCTGCGCTCGCCAGCTCGGGATCGGCGAGCAGCTGCTCCTTGGCCTGCCGGCAGGCGTACCAGAGCGCGCGGGTTTGCCACGGATCGAGGCGCTGCCCCGCGCCCTCCAGCCGTCCGGCCACGGTCAGGGCCAGCGCGAGATCCATGTTGTCGCCGCCGAGCAGGATGTGCTCGCCGACGGCGACGCGCTCGAGCGCGAGGTCGCCCTGCTGGCTCTCGACGGCGATCAGCGTGAAGTCGGTGGTGCCGCCCCCCACGTCGCAGACCAGCACCAGGTCGCCGACCTTGAGCTGCTGGCGCCAGCCGTCACCGTGCCGCGCCAGCCAGGCGTAGAACGCGGCCTGGGGCTCCTCGAGCAGGGTCACCGAGCTCAGGCCCGCGCGGCGTGCGGCGGTCATCGTCAGCTCGCGAGCGACCGCGTCGAAGGACGCCGGGACGGTCAGCAGCACGTCCTGGCGTTCCAGCCGCAGGCCCGCGTCGTCGGCGGCGAGCTCGGCATTCCAGGCATCGCGCAGGTGCTCGAGGTGTTTGACCGTCGCGTCGAGCGGCGAGATCTTGGCCACCTCGTCGTCCGGGGCGCCCCAGGGCAGAATCGGCGCCGTGCGGTCGACGCCGGGGTGACAGAGCCACGACTTGGCGGAGGCGACCAAACGGTGCGGCACCGACGCTCCCTGGTCCCGCGCCAGCCAGCCGACCGTATAGTCGCGTCCCGTGGCCCAGGGCAGGTCGAGCGCCCCCGCGGCGAGCTCGTGACCCGCTGCCAGGTAGACGAAGGAGGGCAGCAGCTCGCGGGGCTCGACGACCCCCGGCGCGACCGTCTGGACGATCGGCAGCAGCCGCACCGCGGCCGACGTGTCGCCGGGCGCCGCGTGCGTGTCGACATAGGCCAACGCGGTGTGGGTCGTACCCAGGTCGATGCCGATGACGTAGCGCGCGTCGGACATGGCGGTCTCCTCACGTGCTGGGGAAGGGCCGGGACCGCGCGGTCCCCGCCGGCTAGGCCAGCTCGACCTCGGCTGGCGCGATCACCGTCGGGTCGATCCCTGCGGCGAGCTCCGGCAGCGTCACCGTCGCGGCGCGCCAGCCGTGGTGCCGCAACAGCCCCTGGAAGGGCGGCTCGCCCGTGACGTTGCCGACCAGTCGGATTCGCGACGGGTCGAAGCCGGGCTCGATCGTTACCGGACTGTCCTCGCTGCCGGCTAACACGGGCTCGAGCTGCACGTGCTCCGCCAGCGCGCGCCGGCAGCCGGTGTGAATGCTGCGAACGGCCGCACCGACCTGCTCGTCGGCGTAGCCGGCGATGTCCTCCTGCAGGAAGTCGATCAGTCGCCCTTCCTTCTGCAGCACGCCCAGCCATTGCACCACCTGGGCCAGCTTGGCCGCGGCGAGGTCCGGTGCGGGCAGCGCGCGCCGGCCGGGCTGCTGTGCCAGGACCTCGCTCGGCAGCGTCTTTCCGCTGAGCACCCGAAAAAAGCAGCGAAAGGCTAGCCCCAGTCGGCTCATGACACAGCTCCTTGCGCGGATGGCCTGTTCGTCGCGCTGCGCGGGTTCTATGCGATGCGGTAAGTGAGCGTCAAGGAGCGGCGCCGGCGGTGTCGTAGCTATAAAAGCTAAACGGGGGCGATCAGCGTCGGTGGCAATAGCGCCGAGGGCGTGCCGGTGCTGGTCAGCCAGAGCTGGTGCGCCGCGCGGGTGGCACCGATGTGCAGCAGGTGGCGGCTCTCGAGGGTCGCCGGATAGTTGCTGGCGGTGACATCCAGCAGCACGACGTAGTCGAACTCGAGGCCCTTCACTTGCGCCACGTCCGTGACCTCGATGCCGGGGCGGAAGGAGAAGGCGTGCTGACGCACCAGCCGCACGCTCGGCACCTCGGCGCGCTGCAGATCCTCGGCATAGAGGGCCGCCTGCGCCGGATGTCGCGTGATCAAGGCAACCGAGGCCAGCGGCTCGCGCAACAACAGGGAGCGCAGCGCCTCGGCCAGCACGGCGACGGCCTCGCCCTGCTCCGCGAAGCGGTGCAGCTCGACCGGCGCACCGCGCCGCGTCGCGCGTGGCGCCGGGCCGACCGCGGTGGGGCCCAGCAGACCGCGCGCCAAGGCCATCACCTCCTCGGTCGAGCGGTAGCCCAGCTCGAGGGTGGTGTTGGCCGTAGGCGTGACCCCGAGGCGTGCCAGCAGCGACTCCCAATCCGCAAAGGCGTTGTCGAAGACCACGCGCTGCGCCGTATCCCCTGCCAGCGTGACGCTGAAGTGCGGCCGCGTGGTCTCCAGCAGCACCTTGAGCTCGAGGGCGGAGAGGTCCTGCGCCTCGTCGATCACCAGATGCGCGCAGCGCAGGGCGTGCTCGCGCGGCGGCGGCTGGCCGGGCCGCGCCACGGGGCGCAGCTCCCCCTGCTTCAGCCAGCAGAGGTAGGCCAGCAGCGGATCGTCCGCGGGGTCGAGCCCGCGCTCCGCCCCCTCGAGCGACTCGCGCCGCCCGTCTGCGGCGACGAAGGCCTCCTCGTCGCTGACCGCGTCGGTGGCGCTCTCCGGCCCGGCCGACGCGTCGAGCTCGGCGTCCTGTCGCTCGGCCCAGCGGCAGAGCTCGTCGATGTGCCGCGCGCCGAGCTCGCTCGTGTGCTCGAGCGCCACATGGCGCGCCAGCCGCTCCCGGCTGGTCAGCGCCTCGGCCCAATCGCTGAGCACGTCGTTGGCGCGGGCGCCGAGCCGGCGCAGCACTCCCTCGGCCCGCTGACGGAGCGCGATCGACGGCGCCGGCTGCGCGGCGAACCAGCGGCGCAGGGCGGCCAGCCGTGGGATCAGCGGTTGATCGGCGCTGGCGTGCCAGCGCTCGAGCAGCGACTCGGCGCCGTCCAGGGCGCCCAGCTCCGCCGCGAGCGTGGTGCCCATCTGCGCCTGCTGCTCGTCGACGTACTCGCGCAACAGCGTGAGCAGCAGCGGGTGCTTCTTCAGCTGGGTGACGGTGGCGGGTGGCTCGTCGTTGTAGTGGCTGGTGGTGCCCGGCAGCAGCCGCCGGCGCAGCCGCTCGAACCAGGCTCTGGCGGTGACGACCCGCACGCCGCGCACGTCGAGCGCCGGCAGCACGTGCTCCACGTAGTGCGCCAGCGCGCGACTGGGCACGATCACGAGGATCGGGTCGCCGCGGAAGTGCGGCGGGCGCTGGTAGTTGAGATAGGCGACGCGGTGCAGCGCCACGGTGGTCTTGCCCGTGCCGGCGCCGCCCTGCAAGACGATCAGCCCGCTCTCCGGCTGCGTAATCAGCTCGAACTGCCGCGGATCGATCAGCGCCGCGATCTCGGGCAGATGCTTGTCGGCGCGCAACCGCGCGCCGCCGTGCAGCCCGAGTCGGCTCTGCGGGCCGCCGCGGCGCCAGGCTGGCGGTCGAGCGGCCTTCCCTTGACCGCCCTGCAACTCGGTCACGGCGACCGGATCCGCCTCCTGCCAGTGACCGGCGCCGTCGCAGACGTAGGTCGCGTGCGGTGAGCCGATGCGGCGCAGGCGGCCGCCCTCGATCGTCAGGTTGCGCCGCGCCGCAACCACGCCCTCGCTGATCCGCTCACCGAAGCGCTCCTCGAAGTCGTCGCCTTCGGCGTAGCGGTAGTAGATGCGACTGACCGGCGCATGGCGCCAGTCGACGACCTGCACGCCGCGCCGCCGGTCGATGAAGCCACGCCGGCCGATCAGCACGTCGCGGGTTTGCGGGCCCTCGACCAACTTGAGGTGCGCGAAGTACGGCGAGGTCGGATCGATCGGCAGGTCGCGACCCTTGCCGTAGCGCTGTGCTACGGCGCTGAGCCGCGTCATCTGCTCGACCAGTGGTGCGACGTCCTCGAGCTTGGCTTCGGCGATCTGGTCGCGCAGGGCGATCAACGCGCCGTCGAAGTCGACGACCCCCGCGGTCTCGCCGCCGAGCGCGGCCACCGCCGCCAGCACGCGGCCGAGCAGACCTTGCTCCTCGTCAATGATCGGGTGTCCGGCCGAGGCGGGGTCGAGCTGCTTCATGGTCTCTTGAGGTGCGCTGCGGTGGCGGGCGGGTGCGACGGGCCCCGTTCAACCGCGCGGCGCAGCCTAGCCGGCGACGCTGGTGCCGTCCAGCGGGACGGTCGCTCCGCCCCTCCGGGCGGGACGGCTTCGCGCAACTGCTGCGCGATCGCTGACCGCAGCGCACCGCGCCGAAAGATCGCATGCGCGACGCACGCAACCAACGACGCCGGTCGCCGATAACGCGCGCACCAGGGAGGAAACCGTGAACGCAAACTGTTGCCAGCCCACCCGTCCTACCGATCCTTCGGGTCCGACCGACGCTTCGCGTCAGACCGACCCCACTGCCCCAACCGACCCTGCACCTGCGACCGATGCCTTCGCGCGACCCCCCCCGAGCGGCGCCGGGCTCGGCGCGCCGGTGCCGCCGCCGCCGATTCAACCCCAGAGGAGCGGCGCTGCCGTCCAGGGGGGCGCGCCGGCTGTCGATCTCGACGCGGTTTGGCGGCGGCTGCAGGCGCATCACCAGCAGCTCGATCGCGAGCTGCAGCAGGCGTATCGGCGACTCGGGCTGGTGCATGAGTCGGACTGGAACCGGGTGAGAGCCGCCGCGCGCGCCGATCCCGAGCGCGTGGGGGCGCTGAGAACGCAGCTCGCCGCGGTCGAGGCGGACGGTGGCCGGCGCTGGGCCGAGCTCAAGCGGATGGACTTTCAGGCGCTGGCCGGTCGCGTCGGACTGGCGCTGCTGCGGGGATAGAGCCCGCGTCGGTGCGCCCAGACGGGCGCCACTTCAACCGGATGGGAGGAAGCAAATGCAGGCAGTCCAGAACCACGGAAAGGTGTCCCTCGACCAGTACGTCGGCGAGCTCAGCCGCCGCACGGCGATGGCCAGTGACGGCGATCTCGCTGCGCTGGTGATGACGGAGGAAATCAAGGCGCTGGATCAGCGCACCGAGCAGTCGTTGCGCGACGTGCGCCTGACCGGGTTGGCGCGCGACGTGATCAGCAAGAGGCTGGCGTCGCTGCGCCAGGAACAGGCGAGACTCCGCACCGAGACCAAGGGCAAGGACGATGAGCGCAGGGTCTCGAAGCTGCCGTCCGAGGAGCTGGCGCCGCTCCAGATCACGGTGAACTACGAGACGGGGCGCCTGGAGCAGTCGTCGGGGGGCGAGCTGCTCGAGGGTGTCAAGGACGGTCCGGGCGCCGGCGAGCATCAGGTGAACGCCTCCGTGCTCGACAGCGAGATCCGTCGGCTCGAAGGCCAGCAGCAGGCCCTCGATACCGAACGCGAGGTTCGCATGATCGATCTCAACAACATGATGAGCAAGCGCTCGAACATGATCCAGTGGTTGAGCAACCTCACCAAGAAGCGCAGCGACACCCAGGCGGGAATCATCAACAACCTGCGCTAGCGCGTGTTGCCGGCGCACACCCAGAGCGGGGAGGATCGAGATGCAATCAGCACCGAGGCCAACGACACCGAGGCAGCGGGCCCCGCGCGGGCCGCTGGCGAGCACGCCCTCATGGGGCGAGCTGGGCGCCTTCGCCGCCCAGGCCCTGCGGGAAGGAACCTTGCCCCTACGTCACCTCGCTGGCCTGACCGACGAGGAGATGCTGGCCATCGCTGACGTCGCGGAGGAGCTGCGGCGCAGCGGTGAGCTGGAAGAGGCGGCGAGCCTCTATGGGCTGCTGATCGCCTACGAGCCGCTGCAGGCCGAGTATTGGCGCGCGGTGGCCGGACTGCAGCAGCGGCTCGGTCAGCACGCTCTGGCGGTGGCGTGCTTCGAGGTGCTCGCGCTGCTGGCGGATCGGGAGCGCGCGGCGACGCGCAGCGAGGCGCGGAGCTTGACGCAGCTCGGCCAGCCCGAGCTGGCCAGCGCGCTCGTCCAGTGGGCCGACAGCCCTCCGCGCGAGTCGGTCGCAGCGCCGCCGATCGGCGCCAACGGACACGCTCGGAGCGGCGCGGGCCAGCGGGCCGAAGGAGGGGCCCATGGTTAGCGCGACGACTACGACGGCGGGGAGCCGGCCGAGCGCGGCCGGGGCCGGGCGGACCGGCCGGGCCCAACCGCGTGCCCAGGCGCAGGCCTCGGCCGAGGCTACGGGCCAGGCCGCGGCGAGGGCGGCGGCGGGGACTAGGGCCCAGACCGAGATGAAGTCGCAAGCGGGTCCGACCACGAAGGCCGGCGCAAAGACACAGGCTACGGCGGCGCCCGGCGGCACGCTCGTCGGCAGCGCGGAGCGGGTGGCCATCGGTCAGCCGGAGCTCGGCCGCGTCGTCGCCGACACGCTGGCGGCGTTGAATCAGCTCGAGCGTGCGGCGACCCGGATTGCCTCGCCCGCGCTCGCCAGCGCGAGCGAGAAGCTGGCGCTCGCAGCGCGCACGCTGCAGACGGGGACCGCGTCGCTCGGCGATGCCCTGAGTGAGCTGATGCGCCTGCAAGGCCAGCAGACCGCGCAGCGCAGCCAGGACGCGCGGAGTCAGCTCGCGAGCAACCTAAACAAACAGCAGGCCCAGACGCAGCGGCAGCTCGAGCAGATCGCCAAGCGCGCCGAGGCGGCCAAGAAGTCGAAGTTCTGGGGCAAGCTGGTCACGGTGCTGAAGACCGTGGCCACGGCGGTGACGATCGCGGCCGGTGCGATCACCTGTAACCCGCTGCTGATCGCCGGGGCCGCGCTGATGATCGCCTCGATGGTCACCGCTATGGCCTCGAAGAGCGAGGCGGCGCAGTGGACGTCCTTCGGGCTCGCGCTCGCGGGGGCGGCGCTCTCGGCCGGAGTGGGGGCCTTCGGCGGCGCGGCCGGTAGCGCTTCGACGGCGACCAAGGTCGTTACCGGGGCAGTCGCCAAGGGCATCAACTTGGCAAAGATCATCCTGCCGGCGAGCGCGGACGCCGCCGCGGCCTCGTTCCAGGCGCCGAAGGCAGTGGCGGAGGGCGATGGGCTCGACGCGGAGGCCGATCTCGTCGAGTTGCGGGGTTGGGCCGAGCGAGTGACCAAGAGCAGTGCCGACGAGCGCGACACCCTCGGCGCGGTGATGCAGGCCCAGACGCGCGCCGTCGAGCTGATCGTCAACCTGTTGGAGAGTCATCAGCGGGGCGCCGAGGGCGCCGTCCGGGAAGGAAGGTGAGCCGATGGAAACGAATCGCGCAGCGGCGGGGAGGGCTGGAGCGGCCTCGAGCCCAGGCGCCTGGGGCCTGAATCTCCAGTCGGGTGACGCCGAGGTCGTGGCAGCGGTGCTGGCCCTGAAGGACACGCAGAAGACTCGGCAAGAGGCCCGGGCACGGCGTGAGGCGGCGCAGACGGATCGTATCGCCCTGTACCAAGCGCAGGCCGACAAGCTGCGCTCGATGGCCGGCAACGCGATCTGGTCCGGCGTCTATCAGGCCGCGGTCGGGCTGGCCAGCAGCGCGGTCTCGCTGGCGAAGGGCCTCAACGACATCGAGGTCGGCAAGGCCGAACGCGCGCTGGGGCTCAAGCAGCAGGGTCTCGGACTCGCCAAGGCGGGAGGACACGCTGACGTGGTGAGCGGATTGGAGCGGCAGGTAGCAGATAGGACGAAGGCACTCGCGGATCTGCAGCTCGGTAGCGCTTGCGGTGAGGCCGCAGGCCGCCTGCTCAGTGGCGCGGCGCAGGTTGATCCGCTGCGGACGGCGTCCCAGGGGTTGGAGGCCGACAGGGCCCAGCAACAGGTCGAGATCGAGCGTTCGACTCAGCGGGCGGACGCGGCCGCCGAGGCTCTCTCGGAGGCCAATCGCCAACAGGGCTCGCTGATCGGGTTGATGCAACGGGCGGGCGAGCTCCGTGCACAGGCGGAGGCCGCGGCGCTGCGCTAAGTACAGCGCACCGGAAGAAAGTGATCAGCCGGGAGCTGTACTAAGGAGCGGGTGGCGCGGCGGCGTCGCGACCGAGGCGCTGTCCCAACTCGGCGAGTTGGTCGTCGATCCGGCGCTGGCGGCGCCAAATGAGCACAGCGAAGCCGACGACGCAGAGCCAGATCGCCGAGTACGCCAGCACGACGAAGAGTGGGGCCGAAACCTCGGGGCGCGCGGTGGACGGGTCATAGTCGACGTAGTCGTCGGCCCAGGCGGCGGTGGCTGCGACGAGGGTCAGCAGTCCCGCGGCCCAGGCAGTCCAACGGGCGGAAGGCGCATTCACGGGCAACTCCTTGGCGCGCTGAGCGCTTGCGGCGCGCGGTAAGCGAAGCATCGTCCTCAGCCCTCCGGGCACTGCTAGGCCCGAAACAAGCGCGTCCCGCGCTCGTTTTGGGCCCAGATATGACTCAGGGGGCTTTCGCAAAGCCCCCTCGTCGCGGGGAGTGAATCCCCGCGACTTCACCCCATAACGCTCGCCTTTCGGCTCGTCTAGCCCGAAAACAAACGGCTCGCGCCCAAGCGCGCTGGTTTTCGGGCTAGGCGCGGTCGGAGTCCTGCTCCTCGGCGGCGACCAGCAGCTCGTCGAGTACGGTCTGGCTGCGCTCGACCTGCAGTCGAAGCCAGAGCAGCAGGAAGAAGAGCAGGGTGAAGGTACCGAGGCTGACGAAGAAGGCCAGGCGCATCGGTCCGCTGAGCCCAGGCACGACGGAGGTCTTGGGATGGATCGTGTTCCAGATGCGCACCGAGACGTAGATCAGCGGCACGTCGGCGGCGCCGAAGAGGGCCAGGGCGGCGGCGACCTGCTTGCTGCGCGGCCCGGAGTAGCGGCGCGCCAGCAGCACGGCGACGAAGATCAGGAAGAGCAGCAGCATCGTGGTCAGGCGGACATCCCAGACCCAATAGTGGCCCCACGCGACCTTGGCCCACAGCGGTCCGGTGATCAGCACGAGCAGGCCGAAGAGCACGGCGAGCTCGGCAGCGGCCGTCCCCAAGGCCTCACCCTGGCGCCCTTCCGTGAAGAGGTAGCGCGCGCCGGCGCCACCTGCGAGCAGCGCGCCCAGGAACATCGCCCAGGCACAGGGGACATGGAAGTAGAAGACCTTCTGGATCAGGCCCATCGTCGGCTCCTGCGGCGCGACGATGAACACCAGATAGGGGGCCAGGGCGAAGCCCGTGGCCGTCGCCAAGCAGAGTAGGTAGAAGCGGGAAGATCGAGACACGTCTGTACTCCGCGGCTTGGCGCGCAGCGGGCGGAGTTTGTGGGAGGGGGCGGCGTGGTCGCCCGCGCTCCCTTCGCGTTCCGCCGCGCCCGACAGCGGCGGAATCTTGCCTCGGGCCGGTTCGGGGAACAAGCGCTGCGAGCGACAGGCTGCCGTGACTGCCGTTTGACCGCCACGGGTGACTGCTATATTAGAGTGCCGAATCGGCGGGGCGGTCGGTGGCTCGGGTCGGTGGGTCGCGCTGAGGCTGCTGTTGCCCCTGGTATTGACGGCGTCACGGCGCTCGGCCGCTCGGCGGCGGCGCTGATCACGAGGGTTGTGGCGTGAATCTGCCGGCCTCCTTCGGAAAATACGCGCTGCTCGAGCGGATCAACGTCGGCGGGATGGCCGAGGTGTTTCGCGCGAAGACGACCGATGATGCGGGCTTCGAACGCCTCGTCGCGGTCAAGAAGATCCTCGAGGATCTCGGCCGCGATCGGCACTTCATCGATATGTTCATCGATGAGGCCAAGATCGCGGTCCAGCTCAATCACGCCAACATCGCCCAGATCTTCGACCTCGGCCAGGTCGATGGCGCCTACTTCATCGCGATGGAATACGTCCATGGCAAGGATCTGCGGGCGATCTTCGAGCGCTGCCGGGCGCAGTCCGATCCGATGCCGATTCGCCAGGCCTGCTTCGTCGTGATGAAGGTCTGCGAGGGCCTCGACTACGCCCACAGCAAGCGCGACGCCGCGGGGCGACCGCTCAACCTGGTGCACCGCGATGTCAGCCCGCCGAATGTGCTCTTGTCGTACGAGGGCGAGGTCAAGCTGATCGACTTCGGTATCGTCAAGGCGGCGAGCAACGTCTCCAAGACGCAGGCCGGTGCGCTCAAGGGCAAGGTCGGCTACATGTCTCCCGAGCAGGTGCGGGGCCTGCCGGTGGACGGGCGCTCCGACGTCTTCTCCGTCGGTATCATCCTCTACGAGCTGCTGACCGGTCAGACGCTCTTCGAGGGGGCCGACGACTTCGCGCTGCTCGAGCGGGTGCGGCGGGCCGAGGTGCCGCGTCCCAGCACGGTCAACCGCAAGATCAGCCACGAGCTCGAGCAGATCGTGCTCCAGGCCCTGGCGCGCGATCCGGACGACCGCTACCAGCACGCGGTTGAGCTCCATGATGACCTGCAGGCCTATCTGTATGCCTCGGGGGCCTTCTACTCGCGCAAGGATCTCTCTGCCTGGATGAAGCGGGTGTTTGCGCGGGAGATGGAGGACGAGCAGCGCAAGCTCAAGGGCTATGAAGAGCTGGACCTCGCGGCGGTGCGTGCGGCGGTGCCGCCCGCGCGTCGGGCGTCCGCCGGTGGGACCGGCTCGAGTCGGAGCCGTCCGCCGACGCAACCGCCGGGTGCGGGTGGCGCACGCGGTCGCGGCGCCGTGGCGCCGACCGACGAGGCGCAGGCGGCCCGTCCGCTCGCCGTGGCGCACGCCGCGACCGCGATCGACGTGATCGCGCCGGCCGAGGTGCCCTCGCCGGCGGCAGTGGCACCGGCGGCGATCGCGGCACCGCCGCCCGAGGTGTCGCCTCCGGCGCAGGTCGAAGCCCCGGCGGAGGTCGGGGGAGTGGTGAGCGGGCCGCCGGCCTCCGAGGGGGTGCCGCCGCCACCCGCGGAGGCGTCGGCGGAGGCTGGTGCCAGCGATGACGCGCAGGCCGGTGCTGGGGCCGAGGTGGCGCCGGCGACGGCCCAGATCGCGTGGCTGCCGGCCTGGCGTCGCGCCTTGCCCTTGCTCGTGGCCGGCGGAGCGGTCGGTCTCGCGCTGATCGCGATGCTGCTCTACGTGCTGCTCGTTCGCGATCGGCGCTCGGGTAGCTCTGCAGCTGACCACGACGCCCGCGGACGTCGAGGTCTTCGTGGACGGTCAACGGCACCCCGGGGGCCGAGGGCCGCTGAAGATCGAGGGGCTGAGCGGCGGCACGCATGGGTTGTCGGTGCGCCGAGCCGAGTACGTGAGCTGGAGCGGCGAGGTCGAGGTCAGGCCCGGCGAGGTCACTCGCGTGAGCGTGCAGCTCAGTCCCGGCGCCTCGGGGAGCATCGAGGTGCGCACCGAGCCCGCTGGCGCGGAGGTACAGCTCGACGGCGTGCAGCTCGACGGCCAGACGCCGATGCGTGTCAGTCGTCTCAAACCGGGCGTCCACCGCCTCAGGGTCGGCAAGCCACCGGAGTTCGGTTCGGTCGTGCGCGAGGTGCGGGTCGTCGGCGGCGAGGTCGGACGGGTCTCGTTGGTGTTGGGCAGCGCGCGCATGCGGGTGAAGGTCACGGGCCATCCTGCAGGCGAGGTGTACCTGATCGCGAATGGACGGGCGCGACTTATCGGCCGAACTCCCGCGGAGACCACGATCGACGCCGAGAGGGCCTACTCGGTGGAGGTGCGCCGCGCGGGCTACGCGCCGTGGTCGGCACCGGTCGTCTTCGACGGCGCTCGCGCCCTGACCTTGGAGGCGCGCTTGGAGCGGCCGACCCGCGGCGCTGAGCCCCAGCGCGGCCTCGGGGGCGCGGCCGCCACCCCGGCGGCGAAGCCAGGCCTCAGCGCGAAGCCGACGCCGAAGCCAAGCGCCACGCCGAAGCCCAGCGCGAGGCCGACGCCGAAGCCAAGTGCCACGCCGAAGCCGAGCGCGACGCCGAAGCCGAGCGCGAAGCCGACGCCGAGCGCGAAGCCGAAGCCGACGCCGAGCGCGAAGCCGAAGCCGACGCCGAGCGCGAAGCCGAAGCCGACGCCGAGCGCGAAGCCGACGCCGACGCCGAGCGCGAAGCCGACGCCGAAGCCGACGCCGAAGCCGACGCCGAGCGCGAAGCCCACGCTGAAGCCAAGCGCTACGCCGACGCCGAGCGCGAAGCCGAAGCCGAAGCCGAGCGCCACGCCGAAGCCGAGCGCGAAGCCGAGCGCCGCGCCGAGGCCGAGCGCGAAGCCAGGCGCGACGCAAAGCCCCACGCCGAAGCCGAGCGCGAAGCCAAGCGCGAAGCCGAGGCCAAGCGCCACGCCGAGGCCAAGCGCCACGCCGAGGCCAAGCGCGAAGCCCACGCCGAGGCCAAGCGCGAAGCCGACGCCGAAGCCAAGCGCGAAGCCGACGCCGAAGCCCAGCGCGAAGCCGACGCCGAAGCCCAGCGCGAAGCCGAAGCCGAAGCCCAGCGCGAAGCCGAAGCCAAGCCCGAAGCCCACGCCCGGTGTGGCCCCGAAGCCGGGCGCAGCGGGTCAGGGTAAGGGTCAGGCGGTCGGTCGCCTATTGGTCAATTCGGTGCCCTGGGCGAGGATCTTCGTCGACGGCCGCGACACGGGGCAGACGACGCCGCAGCGTGGTCTGGAGCTCCCTGTCGGCACGCACAAGATCAAGCTGCGCAGCGACCAGCTCGGGGTCGAACAGACCTTCCTCGTGGTGATCCGGGCGGGTGAGGTCACGCGGCTGGTGAAGACGCTGCGTTAGGAGTCGCTCCCTAGGGCAGATGCCTGAGGTCGCGACGAGCGGGCAGCTCCGCGCGGGCAGCGCGTGAGAACCATGCCTCGAGCACGCGCTGCGCCGGCTTGCCACGCGGTGTGTAGCCTCGGTCGCTCGGTCCCCCATCGCCGTACCAGTCCCAGACGAACACGCCGGCCAGCTCGGGCACGTCCGACCAGGCGCTGACGAAGGCGCTGAAGGCTCGCCGTTGCTCTTCGAGGTCCACCGCGGCGGGCTGCGTGTAGTCCCAGGGGTGAAGCGCGCCGCCGTCGATGCTCGGGTAGCCGACCTCGGTGAAGACGATCGGTCGTCGCTGGCGCTGCGCCCAGGCCACGAGACCGTCGCGCAGCCGCGCCCAGCTCGTCGCGAGCTCGTGCTCGCTGGCGTCGCGTCGCGTGGTGAGTTGGTGGTAGGCGGTCAGTCCGATGATGTCGACCAGGTCCCAATGGCCGACGGGGGCATAGTGATCCCAATTGGCCGAGTAGAGCAGCGGCCCGGCGAACACCTGGCGCACCGCCGCAAGCAGCTCGGCCCAGCGACCACGCTGCCCCTCGGTGCTGACGAGCTCGGAGCCGACGCAGTAGATGGCGGCCCGGCCGCGCGCTGAGAGCCGCGCGTAATGCAGAATGAAGCGCCGATACGAGAGCCACCAGCGACCCCAGTCGTCGGGTCGCAGGGTCCCGCGCCACTCGAGCGGCTTGCGCCGTTCCACCTCGACGATCGGGAAGAGCATCACCTGGAGGCCGCGTGCACGGGCCTGGGCCATCAACCACAGCAGCTCGGCATCCGTGGGGGTCCGTCCTTGGTGCGGGGCAATCGTGTGGCGTCGCACGTCGCGCATCGACCAGGTCACCGTCAGCGAGACGTGCGTGGCGCCCAGCGCCCTGATCTCGCCCAGCCGCCGATCGAGCGTGGCGTGGCTCGCCCTGCCCAGATGGCCGAGCGCGACGCCGCGGATCAACGAGGGCGGGCTCGCTGGCGGGGTGCCGCTGCTGCGGGCTGCCGCGGGCCCAAGCGTTAGCGCTGCGACCCCCAGCAGTGCTGCGACACGCGACACGGCTTCAGCTCACGGGCGTGGTCGGCGCGGCGAAGGCGGTCGTCGTGCGGCGGCCGGACGCGGGCCGCGGGAGCGCCGGCGTGGCTGCCGCGCGGCCGGCGTCCGGGTCTCGGCGTAGCTGCTCACCGCACGCTGGATCGCTTGCTCGAGCGCGTCCCGTCGCAGGGCCCTCAGCTCCTGATCCGACAGCCGCCCGCTGGGACCCACATCGACGCCGACCTCGGCCTCGGCACCTGTGGTCATCAAGAGCTGCTGCCGCGGGAGCTGGGAAACCATGATCGAGACGGCCACCCGCGCGAAGGCGAGGCGGCGCGGCCGCCCGCCGGGCCCCGCTCCGAGGCGGTCCTGGCAGGCGGTGACCTGCAGCATCAGGCCCTGGCCAGCGTCCTGCTCGAGCGGCCTCGTCGACCGCCGGCTTGCGCTTCGCCGTGGCAGTGGTGGTGGCGTGCTGGCGGCGTCGTCCGCGATCTCTGCGGGGGCGGGCTCGGCGGGCAACAGCCGCAGGGCGGGGCGGTTACCGAGCTCGCGGGCCAGCGCGTCAGTGGCCGCACGGGCGAGATCGCAGCGGGTGCTGTCGTCGACCCGGAGCAGGGCGACCGGCGTCGGTGGTCGCCGCGCCCCCGGGACGTGGGTCGGCAGGATGACTGCGGTGAGGGCGCAGAGCGTGGCGAGGACGATCGAGCGGCCGCGGGCCAGGGGTGCGAGCATGGCGACATCTTAGTCGCAGCGAGGCACCCGCGAAACGCGATTGTCACGGTAGGCAGCGGGTCGATCGGGCGGGCGGCGTCTTCGGCCCTCGTGTCGACCCATCGGCTCGTTGACCGATGGTGGGGACACGCCAGGATCGGCCATACTGGCCGCAAGGGTCAGGGCTCGCGACGAAAGGAATCGGTCGACTGTGGCTGTCGAGGCGCGCGGCCGGCAAGGAGCGACGACGAAGGTCTACCTGGGGTAGACCGAGGAGGAGCGACGCTGGCGGACGCGATGGATCGGCGGCCACGACGACCGCGTCGTTATGTCACGAGCCCATCAGGGAGGAGGAGCGAGCATGCGCAGGTGCTGGAACTGGATTCGCCAGCGACACGCTGGGCAGGTCAACGCTGGGCGGGGCGACGCTGGGCAGGTCAACGCTGGGCGGGGCGACGCTGGGCGGGGCGACGCTGGGCAGGGCATGACCGAGTACATCATCATCGTGGCGCTGATCGCCATCTTCGCCATCGGCACCATCACGCTCTTCGGCGACAACATCAAGGCGCTGTTCGCGGCGGCCTCGGATGTGCTGTCGGGCGAACAGAACGTCACCGTGCAGACGCAGAAGTCCTCGGCCAAGCACACCCAGACCGGGACGCTCAAGGACTTCACCAAGAACATCGCCGGCAAGGGGAAGTAGCGCGAGACCTTGCTGATCGCCGCCGACAGCTGCTGCCTCCTGCTGTGCCTCGTGGCGCTCGTCACCGACGTGCGCAGCTACCGCATCCCCAACGTCTTGACCCTCGGGGGGCTAGCCCTGGGGCTCGCCTTCAATGCCGTGGCCGGAGCGGTGCAGCTGGGCGGCCCGATCGGCGCCGTGCAGGGTCTCGTCGCGGCGCTGGCCGGCGCGCTGCTGTTGGGGCTGGTCTTTGGCGCTCTCGGTGCCCTGGGCTTCGTCGGGATGGGCGACGTCAAGCTGCTCGCGGCCGTGGGCGCGTGGCTGCGCTGGCCGCTGGCCCTTCCCGCGCTGCTCTACGTCTCGCTCGCCGGCGGGCTGGTCGGCTTGGCCTGGGCCCTGGCCGGCGGTCGATTGGGCGCGGTGCTCGGCAATCTCGCCACCGTGGCGCGGCGCCTGCTGGCGGTCCGGCCCGACCGTGCCCCCGAGGCGCCCCAGCTGCACCGGCTCCCCTACGCGGTCGCCATCTTCGCGGGGACCGCCTATGCCGTCGCGACGCGCTACTGGGCCGCGTTGCGGCTGATTTGATGGGTCGCGCCCACCAGGAGGCCCCCCGCGCCGCCGGGTGGCTGCTCGGCTGGGCAGCGCTGCGCCGCCCGGGTCCGGTGCCGGCGCCGATTCCCCTCGAGCGCTCGGGAACGCGGATCGATAGCCGCTTGGCCGCTCCGGTGGCTTGACCTGCGTGTCGCACCTCGGTACCTTTTCTTTTGGCTTTTTGATGGCGAAACCTGTTTTCCCGCGCAGCCTCGTGCTCCTGCTCGCCCTCGCGGCGAGCGGCGATCGCGTCGCGTTCGGCGCGGCCGCCGCTCGGGTGGTGCGCCTCAACGTCGGCCAGTCGACGAGCATCACCGTCTCGGGGACGATCACCAAGGTCCACGTGCTCAACCCGGAGGTGGCCGACGTCGCGAGCTACTCGCGCGACAGCCTGACCGTCGTTGGGATCGACGGCGGCACCACCGAGCTGCTGGTGACGACGGCGCGCGAGACCGTGAAGTTCAGCGTCACCGTGACCCGCGTCGAGGTCGGGCGCCTCTTCAAGCAGATCCGCGAGTTTCTCGGCAACGACATCGAGGGGATCTACCCGCGGCTGGTGGGCGAGACCGTGGTGCTGAGCGGGGCCGCGCTGACGCCCGACGACTACGGTCGCGCGCAGCGCGCGGTGCAGCTCTTCGGCGACAAGGTGCTGAACCTGGTGCAGTTCCGCCCGTCGGCGATCGAGCAGATCAACCAGATCCTGCGGCGCAGTGGGCTGACCGACGTGCGAGGACGGCTGGTCGGCGGCACGCTCTTCCTGGAGGGCGCGGTGGGCTCGGCCGCCGAGATGGAGAAGCTGAAGTCGATCTTGCGGGCCTACGGCCTCAACGCCGAGAACCTGGTCCGTGTCGGCGGCGACAAGCAGATCCTGGTCGACGTGCAGTTCATCGAGATGCGGCGCCGCTCGGTCGAGGAGCTCGGGGTCGAGTGGCCCTCGCGGCTGGCGATTGGCTCCGACGGCACCGGCGGGTCGATCGGCACGCTTCAGGGCACGGTGCCGATCAAACCGGGTGGTCCCGCGCAGGTCGCCCTGAATTTCGCGGCGCCCCTGCCGCCGCTCTCGGTCGCGCTCAACATGCTGGTCAACTCGGGGCGGGCGCGGCTCTTGGCGCAGCCGAAGCTGGTTTGCGGCTCCGGCGAGTCGGCCGAGTTTCTGGTGGGGGGCGAGATCCCGATCGTCACGCAGACGGTCGGCGCCTTCAACGTCGTCTTCAAGGACTTCGGTATCCGGCTCAACGTCACGCCGACCTCCGACAGCCTCGGCAACATCCAGGTCGCGCTGCACGCCGAGGTCAGTGCACCCGACGAGGCGCTGCGCGTGGCGAACGTGCCGGGTTTCCGCACGCGACGCTTCAAGACCTCGGTCACTGTGCGGACGGGGGCGTCGATCGTCCTCAGCGGCCTGTTCAGCAGCGAGCAGCAGAAGGCCATCAGCAAGGTGCCGCTGCTAGGCCACATCCCGATCCTGGGGGAGCTCTTCAAGTCGCGCGGGTTCTCCGAGGAGAAGACGACGCTGGTGGTGTTTGTTACGCCGAAGGTGGTGTCGCCGGAGCAGCCGTGGGTCGTCAACACGATCCGCGACATCCAGCGGCTCTACGGTGAGTACGAGGACGAGGTGGGGTGGCAGCTCCTCGATTGAGCTGACCGTCACCGCGCGGAGCATTCATGTTTACTGTCGTGATCACCGAAAAGGGTGGCGAGCAGCGTCGCCTGGCGTTCGACAAGGACGAGATCAACATCGGCCGCGTGCAGGGCAACGACATCATCTTGCCCAAGGGGAACGTCTCCAAGCGGCACTCGCGCATCGTCTACAAGGACGGCAAGTTCATCATCGTCGATCTGCGCAGCACCAATGGCACCTATGTCAACGGTCGCAAGATCAGCAGCCCGCAGGTGATCAAGAGCCACGACAAGGTCTACATCGGCGACTTCATCATGTACCTGGAGGACGGCAGCGACGCCGAGCTCGGCGCGTCCGACGCGCTGAGTGTCCCGGATGGTGGTCGTCGTCCCCCGCCGCCCCCGCCACCGCCCAAGCGCAAGCCCCGCGCGACGGCCGCCGAGCTTGGGGCGCCGACGGCGGCCCAGCATGAGGCGGTGCGGTCGCTCTCGTCGGAGGGCGTCGACGACGAGCCGATCGAGCCTTTTCCCGGCCCGTCTCCGGTTGCGCCCGTCCCGCCACCCCCCTATGGCGTCCATGGCGCCGTGGCCGCCGTCGCCACGCCGCCGCTGGAGCCGGTCGGGACCCCGGCCCCCTGGGCCGCTCCGCGGGAGCCGGAGCGCGAGTCGCCGCGGGTGCCGCGCATGGCGGAGGTCCGCTCGCACGAGCAGCTCGCGCCCGAGCGTCCGGCGCGCGCCGTCCCGGTTGCGGGCGACCCGCGCCGCGCCAAGGTCTTCGAGCTGCAGAAGGAGATCCACGAGCGCCTGATCAGCCACCTCGACCTGCGGCGGCTGGATCTCGAACAGCTCGCCAGCGAGGAGCTGTGGGCCAAGACCGAGCGGGCGATCACCGACGTCGTCGAGGCGATGGACAATCAGGGGCAGATCCCGAGCTTCGTCGACCAGGACGCGCTGATCAAAGACGTCCTGAACGAGGCGCTGGGCCTCGGCCCGCTCGAGGATTTGCTGGCCGACACGACCGTCGACGAGATCATGGTCAACCGCGCCGATCAGGTCTTCGTCGAGCGCAGCGGTCGGCTGGCGCTGACCGAGTGCGGCTTCTCGAGCGACAAGGCGGTGCTGGCGGTGATCGAACGCATCATCGCGCCGCTGGGACGCCGCATCGACGAGTCCTCGCCCCTGGTCGATGCGCGGCTCAAGGATGGCAGCCGCGTCAACGCGATCGTGCCGCCGCTCTCGCTCAAGGGGCCGACCCTGACGATCCGCAAGTTTCGCCGCGACGTGCTCGGCGCCGATGACCTGGTGCGGACCGAGACGCTGACGCCGCAGATGATCGACTTCCTCGGCACCTGCGTCGCCGCGCGTAAGAACATCGTGATCAGCGGAGGCACGGGCTCCGGTAAGACGACGACGCTCAACGTCGTCAGCAACGCCATCCCGGAGACCGAGCGCGTGCTGACGATCGAGGATGCGGCGGAGCTACAGCTCAAGCACGAGCACTGGATTCAGCTCGAGAGCCGGCCGCAGAACATCGAGGGTCGCGGCGCCGTGACCATTCGCGACCTGGTGCGCAACGCGCTGCGCATGCGGCCCGATCGCATCATTGTCGGCGAATGCCGCGGCGGCGAGGCGCTCGACATGCTGCAGGCGATGAACACCGGCCACGATGGCTCGCTGACGACGGCGCACTCCAATGGTCCGCGCGACACCCTCTCGCGCCTGGAGACGATGGTGCTGATGGCCGGGATGGATTTGCCGATCCGCGCGATCCGCGAGCAGATCGCGGCGGCGATCGATTTGATCGTGCACCAGTCGCGCTTCCCCGACGGGACGCGCAAGATCACGCACATCACCGAGGTCTGCGGGATGGAAGGCGACGTGATTACGCTGCAGGACATCTTCGTCTTCAAGCAGGAGGGCTTCGACGAGCGCGGCCGCGTCTACGGTCGCTTCGTGCCCTCGGGCTTCGTCCCGCGGTTCTATGAAGAGCTGCAGCGGCGCGGCGTCCAACTCGACATGGGTGTGTTTCAGGCGTAGCGCCGGTCTCAGGCGCAGCGCCACCTTGGTTGGATCGTGCCGAGCATCGCGGCGACGGACAGCAGCGGTCGGCTGGTGGGCACGCTCGAGGTGGTCCGCGGCGAGCGCCTGATCGGGCGCGCGGCGGAATGTGCGCTGATCCTGCCCGGACAGGGTGTTTCGCGCGTCCACGCGGCTGTCTTCCTCCGCGGGGATACGGTGGTGGTGCGCGACGAGGGCGCGGCCAACGGTGTCCGGGTGGACGGGCGCCGGATCACGGAGCCGACCGCGCTGCAGGGCACGAGCGTGGTCGGCATCTCCTCCTATCAGCTGCGCTTGTTGCCTGCCGCGGGGGGAGAACCGGCGGGCGGGGTCCCGCCGGCGGGGAAGTCGGCGGTCGCCACGGCGGCGTCGCGCGAGCGGGTGCCGACGCCGGCGCCGGAGCTCGCCGACGAGGGTGCGGGCGGTTGGGAGCTCGAGACCGTGCTCGAGGGCTCGGCGGCGGCCGCGCGAGCGCGCGCACCAGCGGTCGCCCCGCCCCCGGCTGCGCGCCTGGAGCTGGTCGGGCGCGGGGGAGCCTATGATGGCATGCACCTACCGCTGGCCAAGCGGGTGGTGACGGTCGGGCGCTACGCGGGCAGCGACCTGGCGCTGGAGCACCCGTCGATCAGCCGCCGCCACGCGCAGCTACGTCCGAGCCCCGAGGGCACGCAACTCGACGTGCTCGACCTGCGCAGTGCCAATGGCACCTTCATCGATGGTGAGCGCGTCAAGCGCGCGACGGTGCTCGAGGGCGGGGTGCTGCGCTTTGGCGAGCTGTCGTTTCGCCTGGTGCGAGCCGACCGCTCGGCTGAGCGGGAGCCGGCTCGACGGCGCCGGTCGTGGCGCCTGGGCGGGGCGGGTGGTGCAGCGCTGGCGGTCGTCGTCGTCGCGCTGGTGGCGGGCTACGCCGTGCGCTCGGGGCGGCACGCGCCGCCGGTCGAGACGCCGGAGGAGCGCCTGCGGGCCCAGGCCCAGGCCACGCGGCAGGTGCTCGAGGAGGCGCGACTGCGCCTGGCGGCCCAGGACTGGGACGCCGCAATCGCGGCGCTCGACCGGGTGCTCGAGCTCGACCCGCTGAATGTCGAGGCCAAGGGCCTACGGTCGACCGCGACGCAGGAACGCCAGAACGGTCAGCTCTACCACGAGGCGCTGCGGCTGATCGCCCGCGGCGGACGCGAGGCCCTGCAGGCGGCGAAGGTCGCGCTGCGGCGGGTGCCGGAGCAGTCACCCTATGCCCGCGAGGCGCGTGTTCAGGCGCGCGCGGTCGAAGAGCGCCTGGCGGCGGACTACCGCGACGAGGGGCTGGCGCGCTGTCGTGAGGGCGCCGATCGCGAGTGCTACGAGCTGCTGTGCCGCGCCTGGATGGTCGTGCCGGTGGATGCGCTGATCGTCGGCGAGTCGGGGCTGCGTCGGCGCATGAACGAGCTCGAGCGACGCTATGCGACGCAGGCGGACTTCGTGCGCTGCCCCGCACCGCGCTACACGCGGGCGCAAGCCCAGGAGCTGAACGAGGCGCAGGTCGCGGGCCTGCTGGCGCCCCGCTATCCCGACGCCGCGCTGCGTGCGGCCGTCCTGACCTATGTGCGGGGCGAGATCGACCAGGCCCTCGGCGAGCTCGCGCGAGCGCGGCGCGCGGCGGCCAGCGCCGGACAGCCCACCCGTCCCTTCGACGAGGCGCAGCGCCGCCTGCTGTTGATCCGCGCCCGACGCAGCGGAGGTTTCGCCGCTCTGCGGCAGCGCGACGCGGACGCCGCCGACGGCGCCTGGAGCGAGCTGCTCGCGGCGGATCGCGAGTTGCTCCCCGAGTCGGTCGTCAGCTTCTATCGCCGCGAGGTGACGCAGGCGCTGGGCGGGCTGTACCTGGCGCTCGGCGAGGAGGAGTGGGCGGTGGCGCGCCACGGCGCTGCGCTCGCGCTCTGGCAACGTGGCGCGCGCGTCGACCCGACCAACGCCGAGCTGCTCAGTGGTCTGCTGCAAATCGAGCACCTCGCCGAGCAGGCGCTGAGCGAGGGGCGGGCGCTGCAGGCCGCGGGCAAGCTCGCCGAGGCGCGCGACAAGCTGCTGCGCGCCAGCGAGCTGTGCGGCGCGGCGACGCGCCTCTGCGAGCAGGCGCGGGCGCTGCTCAAGGGTCGTTAGGAGGCTGGTCGAGATCAGCTTGCCAGGTTCGCGGTCGAGGCGCCCGCGCGGCAAGGCGCGAGGAGGGCGCGTACTGCCTGTACGCAACCGACGAGCAACGCAGACGCGCGGGAGGGATCGGCCGCGAAAGTTGGCGAGATAATTTCGACCAGCCTCCTTAGGGCTAGCGATGCAGGGGCAAGCTGGCGACGGCCAGCACGGGATCGCCCTGGCGGTCGCGCCCGAGCAGCTGGGCGAGCAGACGCCGGGCCTGCGGGTCGGCGCCGAGCGCCGTGACCTGCTGTGGGGAGAGCGCATCGACCAGCGCGCCGCTCTGGCGTCGAGCGCGGTCGAGGGCTCGTTCGGCGAGCAGGCGCCGGTTGCCGCCGCGATCCTCGACCAGCCAGCGCAGCGTGCCGCGGGCCAGCGCGGGTCCCCCGTGACGGGCCGCCACACCGCCGGAGGTCAGGGGCTCGAGGGTGACCGTGCCGCGCAGCAGATGGGCGATCAGCCCGAGCGTGTAGCGCAGCACCCGCGGCAGCGTGTCCCGCGCGGTGGCCGCGTAGCAGCGCTCGTCGAGCCAGAGCTGCAAGCGCGCGCGCGCGTCGATGCGATAGGCGAGCCAGGCGCCCTGCGGGGCGTGGGCGTAGCAGACCCGCTCGCGTGCACAGCCGAGGTCGAGGGGCGGCGGCGCGGGCGCGGCGTAGCGGAGCTGGCGCAGCAGCGTTTGCTGCACGGCCGCTGCGGTGGTGTCCCGGCCGACCGCAACCCCCTCCGGCAACGTGCCCGGTGAGAAGTGCCGGGCGTGGGTCAGGTCGGCCAGGCCCTGCCAGTCCCCAGCGCTGAAGAAGGCCCCGATGCTGGGGCGGGTGACGAGCGTTTGGCGACCGGCACGATCGGCCAACGCCTGCAGCCCCACGCGCCCGAAGCGCCGGGCCACATAGCGCTCGAAGGCCGAGCCGCGGTCGAGGGGGCTGTCGCCCAGGCGTTCGAGCATGCCGGGCGCAAAGTCGTTGCGCACATGGGTCGGTGAGCCCATGTCCTGCAGTACATGCAGCAGCCCGCCCAAGGAGAGCAGCGCCAAGACCAGGTGCTGCTCGCGCGCGGCTGCGCTGGTGGCGCGCGTCGCTCCCTCGAGCCGGACGAAGAAAGACTCGACGGAGAGGCGATTGGTTGGCGCTCGCAGCCAACGCGGCGCGGCCATGCCGCTCAGGTCGAAGCCGACGCCCGCCAGCAAGGCGCGCAGGGGGGCGCCACCCTCCAGCGTGGCCAAGGCCGCGGCGGCCGCGCTCGTGCCCCAGTGCCGCTGGTCGAGGCCGCGCTGCGCGACCGGGTCGAAGAAATGATGGCGCTCGAGCTGCGCCGGCAGGCCTGCCAGCACGCTGCCGGCGGTGATCCAGCCGAGCGCCGACTGGACGCCGTCGTCGCCCGGGCGGTAGCCCTCGGCCGCGTCCAATCGTGCCAGCGCTTCGCGCAGGGCCGTCAGCTCGGCCGGCGCTGCGGCCAGGGCGGTATGGCCCAGCCGCAGCGGGGTGAACAACCCGAGCGGCAGCCCGAGGCCGCGCAGGGCCTGGTGCAGCCCGCTGCGCAGCACCGCCTCGCCGGTCAGCCCGGCGTGCGTGGTGGGTCCGTCGAAGGCCGCCACCGGCGTGGTCACCGCGCTCAACAGCGCCGTCGCGAGGCCGCAAACCAAGGCCCCTGCGCCGGCACGAGGCGCTGTGGCGCTGGCGCGGCCAGGGCGGCGCGGCTGGGGCTCGGCGTGGGCCATTAGGGCTCCGCTCCCGGGTCGGGGCTGGGATCGGCAGGGGCCGCCGTCGCGGTCCAGGGCGGCAAGCGCGACAGGTGCCCGGCGGCGCGCCGTGCCAAGGCCACCGCCTGTGCCTGATCGCGGCACTGATCACGGCCGCAGGTCAGCAGCACGAGGGCCGCGTGGCCCGCGTCGAGGAAGGCCACGCCGAGGATGTCGCCCTGCACGACCGTGAGCGCGCGGTCGGCCAGGCCCGCCAGCGGACGGCTACCGGGCAGCTCCTCGCGCAGTCCCTCGAGCTTCGCCACGAGATCGTCGGGCGAGCGGCGCCAGAGCCGCAGCGCCACGTCGTAGCGCTCGTCCTGATCTTCCGCTTGGAGATGCAGGGTGTCGGTCGCGTCGCCGGCCTCGTCCAGGCGTCACCGCGTGAAGGTCCCGCCGTAGCCTGTGACGCTCCGCACGTCCTCGACCGCCAGCAGCAGGTCGGCCGGGGAGGGCGCCGCCGGCTGCGAGGTTGGTGTGCCCTCGCTGGCCCCGATCCGGTCGCTGCTTGCACCCTGGCGCGACCGGACCGGTGCCACGAGAGCGGGTTGATCGAGCTCCAGCGCGGCGCTGGCGCGCTCGCGCCCCGCGGCCTCGCGCAGCAGCCCGTCGCTCCCAAGGAAGAGCAGGTGGCGTGCGTGTGACCGCTCGCTGCCCCAGCGCGCCAGCCGCACGACGTGTCCGCGCTGCGCGAAGTCGAGCCGCGGCAGCCGCGGCGAGAACTGGAAGTCCGAGCGATAGCCCACGTAGTCCGGGTGGTAGACGAGCAAGGTGACCCGCGCCAGCCGCGTGCTCAGGCCTCCGGGCAGCGCCTCGAGCTCGGGGATGCGGTAGACGCCGTCTGGGTCGGTTTCACTACTGAGCGTCCGGGCCGCCTCCGGTGCCACGGCCCCCACACCGCGGACAAAGCTCCAGCTGCAGAGCACCCGTGCGCGCTCGACTGGGCGACCGGTATCGGCATCGATCGCTCGGCCGTGAAAGGGCCCCAGTGGCCAGCCACGCGTGGTGCCATCGGGGCGGGCGTGGAAGGCCGCCCCGCCGACGATCGGGCCACAAGCGCCGCAGGGTAGCACCAGTCCGCCGAACCCCACGACCACCAGCGGCAGCCACGCCCGCCACACCGGCGCAGGCGCTGACGCACGCGCCCCTTCGGTGCCGCTGGGCCCCCCGCTGTGGGCGCCCGCGTCGCCGCCCGCTGCACCACGCTCGGTGCCGGTCTGTCGCCTGGCTCGGTTGCGTTGACGTGGAGTCGCCAAATTGCTACTTTCTTTCAGCTAATTGGCGTGACTCCTATAGCCCAGTTGTGCGGGCGCGGCAAGAGAGGAAACGGGATGCGACAGTGTCCGAGCTGTGGGGTTGAGAATCGGTCCGACTTCCGCTTCTGTCGGGCCTGCGGGCGCGCCCTGGGGGGGCCCGCGTCGGCCACCGAGCAGGCCGCGTCGGCCGAGGCGGCAGCGGCCAGCGAGGGCCCTGATGACACGGCCATCGAGCGTCGCTGCGGCCAGTGTGGTGCGCTGAACGCGCCGACGATGCGCTTCTGCACGCAGTGCGGCAGCGGCCTACCGGCCGCCGCCGCACCGTCGCAGGTGGTGGCCTTTACGCCGGCCAGCGGCGCTCCTGCTCGGACCGAGCCGCCGGCGCCCACCGAGCCGCCACGGTTGGCGCGCGGACCGGCCGTGCTCGAGTTCGAGGCGGCGCAGCGGACGGAGCGCGATGTCGAGGCGGTGCCGCTGGTGCCCGCCACCGCCCTGGCGGTGGCGCCCGCCCCGTTGCCGCGCGAGGCGGCGCCTGCGCCGGTACTCGCCGCAGCAGGGGCACCCGCCGCGGGGAGCGCGCCTTCCGCCGGGGCTGCACCCGCCGCGGGCCTGGCACCATCCGCGGGGGCAGCACCATCCGCGGGGGCAGCACCATCCGCGGGGGCACCATCCGCGGGGCTGGAGCTCGATCGCGGTTTGGCCCCGCGGCCCGTGGTCGCCGGCGCGCCGCCGTCGACGAGAGCAGTCGGGGCCATCACGGCGACCTCCGAGGCGGGTGACCTTCCGCGTCCGGGGCTACGTCCGACCGTCCCGGCACGACTGGTGACCGTGCGGCGCGACGGCAGTGACGGCGCCGCCTACGAGATCGACGACGTTTCTTTCGACATCGGGCGCACCGCGGGGCGACTGAGCTTTCCCGACGATCCGTATCTCGCCGAGCGTCACGGGCGCCTCGTGCCGCGGGGCGGCGCCTGGCTGGTGCAGTGTCTGCAGCCGGCGGGCAACGGCATCTACCTGCGGCTGCGCCAGCCGGAGACCCTGCAGGATGGCGATCGCATCTTGGTCGGGAGGCAGGTGCTGTGCTTCGACCGTGTCGCCGAGAGCGAGCGCAATCTGGGACCGGCGCTGCAGGATGGCGTGCTGCTCTTCGGCTCGCCGATCAACCACCCCTGGGCGCGCTTGCGCCAGCTCTCCGTCGCCGGGGTCTATCGCGATTGCTACTACCTCCATCGGCCGCGCGTGGCGATCGGGCGCGAGGGACCGGATATCTGCTTCCCCGACGACGAGTTCATGTCGCGCCGCCATGTCGCCATCGCCTTTGATGGCCAGCGGGCCGAGCTGCACGACCTGGGCAGCTCCAACGGCACCTACCTGCGCTTGCGCGGTGAGGCTGCGCTGCGCAGCGGAGACCAGCTGCGGCTCGGCGATCAGCTCTTCCGCTTCGAGCTGCTGTGACGCGGCGCCGGGCACTAGGCCCAAAACAAGCGCGTGCCGCGCCCGTTTTGGGCCTAGACTTTGTCAGGGGGGCTTTCCAAGCCCCCCTCAGCGGCGAAGACGCGGTCTTCGCCGCTTCACCCCCAATGTCGGCGCGCTGTCGCGCGCCGCGCGAGGGCTTTGTCGCCCTCGCGTCGTGCTACGGGGCCTCACGTGGTTTCTTGTCCTTGGCTCGACCGGTACCCGCGCTTGTTTTGGGACTAGGCGCCTGTCGGAGAAGGTCGCGAGGCGGTCGAGCGCGAGGCGCCGCGCGCACCGGAGCACAGCCGCAACGCTGCGATCGGCTGGCGCGGCCATGCTCCGACCGGCTCTGCGGCGGATAGCGGCGAGCATGGCCCTTCGCGGACCGAGTCGCAGCCCGCGCGAGCGCCGCACCTTACTGTGGCGTCGCGTGATCCGCGCAGTGCTGATCACCGCGGCCGGGCTGCTGCTGGTGCTGACGGCGCTGCGCCGCTGGACCGAGCTGCCCGCCCCTGACGACGAGGGTCGTGCCACCGGCGCGGGTCGCCTGCGCAGCGAGCTCACGCCCAGCGGGGTGCGGGTGGTCGTCGAGGGCGGCTGGGGTGAACAGCACGAGGGCGTCTGGCGGCTGCACCTCGCCGGTGACCCGTGGACCCTCGGACGAGCCCATGGACAGCTGGTCGCACCCTGGCTGGGGGCCTTCGACCGCGAGCTCGCGCGCGGCCGCAACGGGCCCGAGCGGGGCGCGCTCGGGCGTTGGTGGGGTGACCAGCGCTTGCGTTGGCAGCTGCGCGGGCTGGCGCAAGCGGTGCCCGCGCCGCAGCTCTTGGAGATGGCCGCGCTGGCCGCCGAGATCGTCGAAACCGAGCCGCTGCCCGCCACGCCCTTCCAGCGGCTGGTCTCGTACCACGCGCTGCCCGAGCTGGCGCTGCAGCGCGCCCCGCTGGGCGGCGAGGCCTGGCGCTGTCTCGCGGCCGCGGGCTGGCGCGCGGGCACCGCGGATGGGCGCGTGGTCGTGGGCTACGCGATCGACCCCGGCGCTGCGCAGGCGCTTCAGCGGCGCGTCGTGCTGGTCGTGCGGCCGCGGGCGGCGCTGCCCTTCGTGGCGCTCGGCTGGGCGGGTGGCACGGGTGTGCCCGTGGGCGTGAACGCGCGCCGCGTGCTCGTCGCCGGCTGTCCGGCGCAGACCGACGAGGGGTTGCAGTCGGGCATCCCGCTCTTGCCGCTGGTGCGGGAACTGCTCGAGCACGCCAGCAGCCTCGGCGAGGCGTTGAGGCTGGTGCAGCGCCAGCCGCGGATGGGTGCCAGCTCGTTGCTGGTGGCCGACGGCAAGACGGGCGAGGTGGCGGTGATCGAGTCCTCGCCGGGGCGAGTCGTGCTGCGGGCCGACGCGCGGCAGCTGATCGGCGCGGTCAACCACCTGCAGGACGAGAAGTTCGAGGGCGACGCCAGCAACGATCGCGTGCGCCGCTACACGACGAGCGAGGCGCGTGGCCGGCGTTTGACTGAGCTGTTGCGGCGCGGCGCGGGTCGCTTCGATGCGGCCTTCGCGCTGCGCGTGTTGCGCGACCGGGCGGCGGTCGAGGGGGGCGCCCTGGCGCCCGGACATCCGCGGGCCCTCGATGGCCTGGGGTTCAGCTCGGCGGTCGTCGTCGACCTGCGCGAGCTGGTCCTCTGGACCGCCCAAGGCCCGCTGCTCGCAGGACCCTTCACCGCGATCGACCTCAAGCCGATCTTCGGCCTGCCCGTGATGGCGGGCCAGCTGGCGCACCCGCTGGCGGCCGATGCCACGCTCGGCGCGGCGGAGCTGCTACGCTGGCGGCTGGCTCGCGAGGAGCTCGCACGCGCGCAGGAGTTGGCACAGGCGGGGGCCTGGGCGGCGGCGGCAGCGATGGCCGAGCGCGTCGAGCAGCTTGCGCCGGGCCTGCCGCAGGCGCAGATCTTGGCCGCCGACGCGCTCTGGGCCGCCGGGCAGGTCGAAGCTGCACGACGGCACTATCGCGCACTGCTGGCCAGCGACCCGCCCTTCCTCGCCGACGTGGAGCGTGCGCGCTCACGCCTGGCCGAGGACTAGCCTCGCGTCACGGCCAAGCGACCCAGGGGTTCGCCGATGATAGTCGCCGCCTGGCGAGTGGTGCTATGAGCTGCTGGACACGGTGCGTTCACCGTGCGGGGGGAGAGGAGGATCGTGTTGCAGAGCACCTTGTATACGCACCTGCTCGCGGTGCATTCGTTGTGGCGCTGGGTGGTCCTGCTCGCGCTGGGCGCGGCGCTCGCTCGCGCCTTGGTTGCGCGGCTGGGGCGGCAGCCCTTCGCCGCGCTCGATCGGCGTCTTGGGCTGGCCGCGATGATCGCCGTCGATCTCCAGCTGCTGACGGGGCTCGTGCTCTACGCGGGCGTCAGCCCCCTGACGCGCGCGGCGTGGTCGCAGTTCGGTGCGGCGATGCGCGTGCGTGGGCTGCGCTTCTGGGCGGTCGAGCACCTGGCCTTGATGCTCGCGGCGGTCATCGTGCTGCATGTCGGTCAGCGGCTCGCTCGGCGGGTCGCCGTCGATCGACCGCAGCAGCAGCAGCAGCGCACGCTGATCACGCTGGTGACCGCGCTGCTGCTGATCCTGGCCGCGATACCCTGGCCCTTCCTGGTGCCCGAGGTGGCACGCCCCCTGTGGCGCTGAGCCCTGCCGTGGCGCCTCAGCGCGCGGGCGTGGCCCCGACCGGCGCGCGGTGACGATAGGCCATGTAGTAGAGCACGGGCACGGCCATGCGGCTGATCGCCAGCGAGGCGATCTCGCCGGCCATCAGGGCGATCGCCAGTCCCTGGAAGATCGGGTCGAAGAGGATCACCCCAGCGCCGACGACGACCGCGAGGGCGGTCAGCAGCATCGGCCGAAAGCGCACCGCACCTGCATCGACGACGGCCTCTGCCAGCGGCATCCCCTCGGCCAGCCGCAGCTCGATGAAGTCGACCAGGATGATCGAGTTGCGCACGACGATGCCCGCGCCCGCCATGAAGCCGATCATCGAGGTCGCGCTGAAGAAGGCGTCGAGGGCGCCGTGGGCCGGCAGAATACCGATCAACGAAAAGGGAATCGCCGCCATCACGATGATCGGCGTGAGAAACGATGCGAACCAGCCGACCATCAACACGTAGATCAGCAGCAGCACCGCCGCGAAGGCCAGGCCCAGATCGCGGAAGACCTCGAGCGTGATCTGCCACTCGCCGTCCCACTTGAGGGCCGGGGCCGCGTCGCTGGTGGGCTGGGCGGCGTTGAGGATCTCGAGCTGGGCGCTGGACGCGCCGTAGCGGCGCGCATCGAGCTTTGAGAGCGCCCGGTTCATCGCCAGGATGGCGTAGACCGGGCTCTCGATCGCGCCGGCCACATCGCCGATCACGTAGCTCACTGGCATCAGATTCTTGTGATAGATCGACTTGTCCGCGATCGTGCGCTCGAGGCGCACCAGCTCGCGCAGGGGGACCAAGGGCGGAGCCCCGCTGGTGTTGCCGGGCTCGGGCAAGGCGTTGCCGTCGCCCGAGCGCACGCGTAGCCCGAGCAGATCCTCGGGCAGCGAGCGGGCGTCCGGCGGTAGCCGTAAAACCAGCTCGACGTCTTCCTTCTCCCGCGGCAGGTGCACCAGGTCGATGGCCTCGCCGTCTACGGCGATGCGCAAGGTCTGGGAGATCGTGGCCACGCTGACGCCGTGCAGCGCGGCCTTCTCCTTGTCGACGACGAAGCGCGCCTTGGGTTGGTCGGCCTCCAGATACCAATCGACGTCGACCACGCCCGCCGTGCGCTGGAAGATCCGCCGCACGTCCGCGGCCAGCGCGTGGCGCTGCGCCTCGCTCGGTCCGTAAATCTCGGCCACCAGCGTCTGCAGCACGGGCGGCCCCGGTGGCACCTCGGCGACGGCCACGCGGGCGCCGTGGCGCGCGGCGATGGCCGCCACCCGCGGCCGCAGGCGCTTGGCGATCGCGTGGCTCTGCGCGCTGCGCTGATGCTTGTCGACCAGGTTGATCTGGATGTCGGCGACGTTGGCACCGCGCCGCATGAAGTAGTGCCGCACCAGCCCGTTGAAGTTGAAGGGCGCCGCTGCCCCGACGTAGATCTGGTAGTCGCTGACCTCGGGTGCGTCGCGCACGGCGGCGGCCAGCTTGCGCGCCACGTGAGCCGTGTGCTCGAGCGAGCTCCCCTCTGGCATGTTGAGGATCAGCTGCAGCTCGCTCTTGTTGTCGAAGGGCAGCATCTTGACCTTGACCCAACCGCTGGCGACCAGGCTGCAGGCGAGCAGCAGCAAGGCACTGGTGCCCAGCAGGAAGGTCCAGCGCCAGCGCGTGCTCCCGAGCAGCGGCGCCATCAGCCGCCGATAGGCGCGGGTGAAGGCGTCCTCCTCGTGATCGCCGTGGCCGCCGTGGCCGGGGGCGAGGGCCTCTGCCGTGCCGCCCGCAGCCGCGAGGCCGGCGTCGTCGCCGCTGCCAGCTGCCGCAAACGCCGCTGGCGTCGGGCTCGCCGCGACCGCGCCGGAAGGCCGGCGTCGGCCGTGGGCCAGCAGGCGCAGCGCGGCCCAGGGCGTGACGATGAAGGCGATCGCCAGCGAGAAGAACATCGCCGCGCTCGCGCCGATCGGGATCGGTCGCATGTACGGGCCCATCAGCCCACCGACGTAGGCCATCGGCAGCACGGCGAAGATCACCGTGAAGGTCGCCAGGATGGTCGGGTTGCCGACCTCGTTGACGGCCTCGACCGCGATCGCGGCCGCGTCCCGCGCGCGGTTGCCGGGCAGACGGAGATGGCGAACGATGTTCTCGACCACGACGATCGCGTCATCGACGAGGATGCCGATCGAGAAGATCAAGGCGAAGAGCGTGATGCGGTTGAGCGTGAAGCCATAGAGGTAGAAGACCAGCAGCGTCAGGGCCAGCGTCGAGGGAATCGCCACGGCCACGATCAGCGACTCGCGCCAGCCGAGCGTGAAGAGGATCAGCAGCGAGACGCTGAGCACGGCGATGGCCATGTGGAACAGCAGCTCGTTCGACTTCTCGGCGGCGGTCTGGCCGTAGTGGCGCGTCGTCGCGATCTCAACATTGGCCGGCAGCAGCCGGCCCCGCTGTCCCTCGACCTTGCGCAGCACGGCCTCGGCGACGGCGACTGCGTTGGCGCCCGGTCGCTTGGCCACGCTCAAGGTCACGGCCGGCTGCTCGTCGGCCCGTGAGGAACGCGCGGCACCCTCGCCGTAGAAGACGTACTGCGTCGGCTCCTCGGTGGCGTCCACCACGCGCGCGACCTCGCGCAGGTAGACCGGCTTGCCCGCATTGACGCCGACCACGACGTTGCCGACTTCCTCGGCGCTGGTCAGGAACCCGCCGCTCTCGATCACCACCTCGCGGTCGTGGGTCGTCAGGCCGCCCGCGCGGAACTGCCGATTACTCTGCTGCAGCAGCGGGATCAGTCCAGCCGGGCTGAGATTGCGCGAAACCAGCCGGGCGGGGTCGAGCAGCACGCGGATCTGGCGGCGGGCGCCGCCGGTGAGCGTGGTCTCGGCGACGTTCGGGACCTGCTTGACGGCGTCGTCGAGCTGCGCGGCGATGCGCCGCAGCGTGAGGTGATCGTGCACCGCGCTGTGGAAGGTCAGGGCGAGAATCGGGACATCGTCGATCGAGCGCGGCTTGATCAGGGGCAACGAGACGCCCTGCGGCATGCGATCGTAGTTCGATTGCAGCTTCTGATTGAGCTTGACCAGGCTGCGCTCGACGTCCTCTCCGACCTTGAAGCGGACGATCACCAGCGCCTCGCCGGGGCGCGAGGTCGAGTACAGGTACTCGACGCCCGGGATCTCCCACAGCAGCTTCTCCATCGGGCGCGTGGCGCGCTCCTCGATCTCCCGTGCGCTGGTGCCCGGCATCGCCACCAGCACGTCCACCATCGGGACTTTGATCTGGGGCTCCTCCTCGCGCGCCAGCAGCACGACGGCCCCGAGGCCGAGCAGCACCGAGCTCACGATCACCAGCGGGGTGAGCTTCGAGTCGATGAAGCTGCGGGCGATGCGGCCGGCGAGGCCCAGCGCGGGAGCCGTGGGCGCTTGTGGGGTACTCATCGCTGCTGCTCGAGCGGCTGGCCATCGACCAGCGCTGCCGCGCCCGTGACCACCACCGTCTCGCCGGCGCTGACGCCGGAGACGAGCTCGATCATCGAGCCGAAGCGTTTGCCCGTCTTGACCAGGCGCAGCTCGGCGCGCTGGTCGTGGACGACGAAGACGAGCTCGAGCTGGCCACGTTCGACGACCGCAGTGCTCGGTAGGCGCAGGATATTGGTGTGACCGGTCGGGACCAGGGCACGGCCGAATTGGCCGCTGCGCAGCGGGGGCGTGCCGGCGAAGTCGAGCTGGGCGCGGAAGGTTCGGCTGTTGGGGTCGGCCCCGGGGGCGACTTCGGTGACGGTCCCCTGCAGCAGCTCGGGCAGCGTGTCGATGCGCACGGGCAGCGCGACGCCGACGCGGACGTGCTCGATCAGGGTCTCGGGCACGTCGATCTCGAGCCGCAGCGCCGAGGGATCCTCGAGCTCGATCAGCGCGCGGCCCGGGCTGGCGAGGTCGCCGACGTCGGCGAGCTTGCGCGTCACCACCCCGGCAAAGGGCGCCGTGAGCGTGGCATAGCCGAGCATGGTGCTCGCTTCGCGCACGCTGGCCTCCGCGACGCGGGCACGGGCTTGGGCCGCATCGAAGTCCTGGCGAGTGATCGCCTGCTGAGCCAGCAGGGCGCTGACGCGCGCCAGGTCCCCGGCCGCTTGTTCGGCCACGGCGCGGACCTGGGCGACGCGCGCTTGGATCTCGCGCACGTCGAGGCGGGCGAGCAGGGCCCCCGCGGCGACGCGTTGGCCGAGCGCGACCGGCAGCTTGAGAATGCGCCCACTGACCTTGGCCTCGATGCTGGCGCGCAGCTTCGCGCGCACCGTGCCCATCACCTCTTCGCGCCCCTCGTGCGACTGGGCCAGCACCTGCTGCACGCGCACGCGCGCGGTGGGTAGCTCGGCGGCCGCGGTGGGTGCGGGCGGTCCGCGGTGGCAGCCGATCGCCGCGCCGGTGAACGCGAGCGCCAGCGCGAGGCGCCAGGGCAGGGCGTCGCGGCGGGAGCCCCAGTCGTCTCGCGCCGCCGCGACCGACGACCGGTGTGGGGGAGGGGTGTTCGCTCGATGCAGGGGACGTCGTGGCAGTGTCATGGTCGTTCCTCGGGACAGGTGCCCCACGCTGCGCTTCTAGCGTACCGCTCTCGGGCGGACAAGCGGGGGGGGCACAGCGGGCGGTGGTTACACGGGGCGTGGTCACAGCGCGCAGTCGTGACGGCGGTCGTTGCGAGACCGCGTTGCTGTTGGTCATCGACGGTGGCAAAGGGATTCGCAAGGCCCTGGGCGACGTCTTCGGCGGCCGGGCCGTCGTGCAGCACTGCCAGGTGCAAAAGGCTCGCAACGTACGCGAGCACTTGCCCCAGGAGCGTCGCGCCTACGTCGCGCGGCAGCTCCGCGACACCTACCAGAGCCGAGGCGTCAAGACCGCCAAGGCGAAGCTCGGCCAGCTCGCCTCGTGGCTCGAGGCCAATGGCGAGGACAGCGCCGCGGCCAGCCTCCGCGAGGGTCTCGACGAGACGCTCACGGTGCTGCGCCTCGGCTTGCCCATGACGCTCCGCCGCACCCTCTCGACCACCAATCCGATCGAGAACCTCAACAGCACGCTCCGCAGGGTGCTCCGCAACGTCAAGCGCTGGCGCGGTGAGAAAATGATCAGCCGCTGGGTCGCCCTCGGCGTGGCCGAGGCTCAGCGCGGCTTCCACCGCGTCAAGGGGCATGCGCAGATCAGCGTCCTCCTCGCCGCCCTCCGACCCAAGCCCAAGATGGACGAGCAGAGAAACGTCGCCTAACGTGCCACACGTGCCGCCGCTACTATCCGAAGTTCAACAGCGGACGGGGCATCCGCCGTCCGGGTGAACGCGTCGAGAGGGGCCAACGATGAATACTCCCCGCTTCTGGTCCGTCCCCCTGAAGGACATCGCGCCCGCCGAGCAGCAGGCCCAGATCGCTGCTAAGGACGAGGTGGGCGCGAACGATCTGCCCCCGTCGTTCAACGTTCCGTCGAGACTCTATCAAGAGGGCATCCGCACGGGCCACGTGCTCGCGCTGCACGACGGTGTCACCGTCACGGCGCTCGCGCGCGTGCTGGCGCTCGACAGCGCGGGCTCGCTACACTGGCGTCGCCTGCCGATGCTGGAAGCACCGGAGCTGTCGGCGACGCCGGAGCTGCGCGAGGTCACGGCGACGGAGGCACAGCAGTTCAAGCTCGGCATCGACGCGGTCCTGCGAGACGTTCCTGCGAGCAGCGGTCCGACCGCTGCGCCGGCAGTTCCCGCCAAGAGCGACACGCCGACCGGCCCTGCGTCGAACATCATTCTCTACGGGCCGCCGGGGACCGGGAAGACGCACAGCGTTCGTCGACGCGCTCTCGAACTCATCGGCGACCTCAATGCGTCGAAGGCCCCGCTCTCGGACGTGAACGCCGAGTGGGATCGGCTCCGTCGCGAGGGGCAGATCGTGTTCTGCACCTTCCACCAGGCCTTTGCGTACGAGGAGTTCGTGGAGGGCCTGCGCGCGAGGGCGGAGGAAGGCGAAGTTCACTACGAGGTCGCGCCCGGCATTTTCAAACGGCTTGCGCTGACGGCGGCAGCCGAGGGGCTCTCGGGCGATGAAGACGAGGGCGACTTTGAATACCTGTGGGAGACGCTGGTCGATGGGCTTCGGGCAGAGCCCCGCATCGTCGAGAGCTCGAAGAAGAAGAAGTACCAGCTCGAGGCCGCGCGGCGCGGTGGCGTCCTGGTGCGCGGCGGCATCGTTGACGACGAGGAGGTCTTCGAGCCCAACGGCAAGTCGCTCATCGCCAACCAGAACAGCATGCGTGCGCTCTGGGAGAAGCGCGCTCAGCTCGGCGAGTCACCGAAGACCACAGACATCGGGCCGCTGGCCAAGGGCCACGTGACCGCGATGTGGATGGTCTACCGCGAGCTGATCAAGCTTCAGAAGAGCAACACGCGGAGCGCCGACCCGGTGGCACGTGCACACCGTGCGTTCGCGTCGGGGCGCAGCTTCAACTTCGCGGCGGGCCCCCGTCACTTCGTCCTCATCATCGACGAGATCAACCGCGCAAACATCGCGCGCGTCTTCGGCGAGCTGATCACGCTGCTCGAACCCGACAAGCGTCTCGGTAACTCGAACGAGCTGCGCGTGCAGCTCCCGTCGTCCAAAGAATGCTTCGGCGTGCCTCCGAACCTGCACGTCGTCGGCACGATGAACACCGCCGATCGCTCCATCGCGCTGATGGACGTGGCGCTGCGTCGCCAGTTCACCTTCGAAGAGATGATGCCGGACGCCGAGGCGCTGGACGACGCGCTCGCCGAAGCGAACGTCGATGCGGCGCTGCGAACGCTCGTCAGGAACGTGTTCACGAAGCTCAACGAGCGCCTGCGCTACCTCTACGACCGCGAGCACCAGATCGGGCACGCCTACTTCTTCGGCGTGCGCTCGCTCGACGGACTGCGCGCCGTCTTCGCCGACCGCATCCTTCCGCTCTTGCAGGAGTACTTCTACGGCCAGTGGGACAAGGTCGCCCTCGCGCTCGGCTACCCGATCAAGGCCGACGGCACACCGAAGGAGGTGCGCAGCACCGAGCACGCGAGCGGCACCTTCCTCACCACGCAGAAGCTCGACGAGAAGACCGTGCTCGGCTTCGACCACGACGAGTATGTCGACCAGGTCGCGTGGGATGTGCATCCGGCCTTCCGCCCGCGCGGCAAGGAAAAAGATGGCTGGCTGAAACAAGCCTTCGACGAGCTGGCGGGAGCCAAGAGGACCTGATGCTGCGCGTGACCGTTCTCGAGCGTGGCCGCATCGTGCGGTCTGACTCCGACGCTGACAGCGTCGAGCTCGGCACGCCGTCACGCCGCGTGCTGCCCCAGCGTCTCTACGACCGGCTCTGTCGCAGCGAAGGGGCGCGCGAAGACCGCGGGGAGGAGGCGGTTTTTCGGTGGCGGCGCAACCACTGCCTCGTCGGACCGTGGGTCGGCGTGATGCAGGTCCCCGGCCTGCAGCTCGAAATCCTGCCGAAGACCGACGAGAGCGCGACGCAGGACAGCGACCAGGAGGTCCGCGACATCCGCAGCAACCTGATGGAGATGCTGCTGCGCGGTGGCCTCGGAGCGGTGCGGGCGCGCGGCGTTGCCAATCTCGCGCTCAAGCGCGGAAACCTCCATGACCAGCTTGTCGACGCCTTCCTCGAACGCACGCTGTTCGAGCTGCGGCGCGGGCTCGATCGCGGCTATGCCACCGAGGAGGACAACCTCGCGACGCTGCGAGGCAAGCTCGTGCTCTCGCGGCACGTGGCGCTGAACGCGGCGCAGAAGGCCCGCTTCTACTGCCGCCACGACGTGGCTCACCGGAGGCGACACAGACCTCGGTGCGCCTCCGGGCGTGCCGCGTGCTCGCTGCCCGCGCGCTGCCGGTGGCGGTGCTGGTGAAGTGCCAGCAGGGGCTCGCGCTGCTCGACGACGTGCCCGACCTGCCGTTCCGCCACCGAGAGCCCGACCCGGTGTTCACGCGGCAGAGCGAGCGCTTCGCCGGTATCTACAGCTTCGCCTGCATGCTGCTCGAGGGCCAGTCGCCCGACGCTCGCAGCGGCGAGGTGGAGACCTTCTCGATGCTCTTCGACATGGAGCAGGTGTTCGAGCGCTACATCGCCGCGTTCCTTGCTTCGGAGGTCATGCCTCGCTTCGCCGACGCGAGCCTGTTCCCGCAGGCTAAGGGACAGCGTCACAACCTCTACCTCGACGGGCAGGAGAAGGTGCTGCGCATGGCGCCAGACCTCGTGTTCGTTCACGAGAGGGCGGGCGCGAAAAAGACGCTGATCATCGACACCAAGTGGAAGCGTATCTCCGAAGAGGGAGGTGGTCGCCCGAGCCGACCGGACCTCTATCAGCTCTACGCCTACCTCCATCGCTACGACTGCCAGCGCGCGCACCTGCTCTATCCGAAGGCGGCGGGCGTCCAGATGCGCGACCTCAATGCACGAGGGCGCAACGACTCGGACGCTGGCACGGTGGGCGTGCGCTTCGTCGACCTGAACCGGAAGCTCTGGACGCGCGAAGGCAAGACGGCGTTGGCCGACGAGCTCGCGGTCATCGTCCGTGAAGGTCTCGACCTCGCAGCGGTGGCGCCCGTGGAGTCCACGGCATGACCCGCGCTTCTTTCGACGCCCTCGTCACGCGCCTCGCCGAGTCGCCCACGACGTTCAGTGAGCGTGAGCTTCTCGAGCCCTCGCACTGGAGCCTCGGCAAGGACGCGCGGCTGCGTGAAGACCTGCGCTTCCGCGAGACGCCCTGGGGCCGCTGGATGCTCGCCGAGGACCTCGTCGTGAACGACGCGATCTACCGCTGGCTCCACGCCGAGCGGCGCAGTTCGGTCGCGCTAGACGCCACGGTGAAGCGCGCAGGCGAGGGCCGTGGTCCGGCGTGGTCCCGGACCCGGGCGAACGTGGTCCGGGACCCGGGGTGATGGTGGGCCGGTGGTCCCCGGGCTGGTCCCGGATCCGGGGTGATGGTGGGCGGAGGCTCGGTGCCACGGCCGACGGATGGCTCGGGGTGAGCGCGGGCCGGTGACGGAGCCGGCGCGGGCATAGTCGCCGCGGAGCGCGCACGCGCCTGCGCTCGCGTCAGACCTCGCCCCACCAGGCGCCGAGCTCCAGCTCGATCGCGTCAAAGGGCTCGGCGCGCACGGTGGCGCTGCCAGCGTGGCTCGCCACGAGCAGCCAGCCGCCCTCGGTGCGGCGCAATATCTCGAGCGTGCGCTGCACGGGGTCGATCAGCCAGGCGTGGGCCACGCGCTCGCGCGCGTAGATCGGCAGCTTGAGCACGCGGTCGCGACGAGCAGTCGAGGGCGACAGGACCTCGCAGATCCAATCGGGGGCCAACTCGAGGGCCGGGGTGTCCGGCCAGGCCGGCAGCCGCTCGCGCCGCCACCCGGCCACGTCGGGGACCAGCACATCGCCGCCCACATGAAGCTCGGGCTCGTCGATGATCCACCAGCCCCCGGGCCCTCCGCGGCCGCGGTTGAACGGTCCGAAGAGATCGCCGATGAGACCCGAGGCGGTCAGGGCATGGCGCGACGCCGGACGTGGACTGGTGTGCAGCTCGCCACCCACGAGCTCGGCCACGAGGTGATCGGGCACCTGGCGCAGGTCGTCGTAGGTGGCGAAGCGCTTGTCCTCAGCGGCAGAACCCATGAAGTCACCGTTACCATGGCCGCTCACGGGCGGCCACAACGCGCCACGGGACAGGGGGCAGCCCAAGGAAGGGTACATGCCCAACGAAGGGTACCCGCCCAACGAACGTGGCCTGGCAGCGCCTGCCCACCGCCTGCCTGGCACGGCTTGTTCACGCCCGCCGACGCCTGCTTCGGCCGCGCCCCCGCCGTGCTCGCCGCTAGCACTACTGTGTCGGATTTCGGACCGAGGGAGAGATCCGACACAGTAGTGCTAGGAAACGCGTCCTCGACGCTGCCTGCGCCACGCATCCCGAACGCTTCGTGTGCCGCCCACCGATAGCCGGCAGGCCGCCCACCGAGGTTCGGATTCACAAGCCAGCGACCGCGGCCCCGCTGACCACGAACAACGACCTGCAGCCTCCTCAATGCGCCCACGAGCCGTCTCACTATCGTTGACGCTACCCAGGGGCGCGACGTTGTCTGTGCTTCGTGGTCAGCTAGAATCCCGGCGCAAGAACTCAAGGGAGGATTCGTGGAGATGGATACGTCAAGCGAAACGCACACCGTCGACTTGCCGCAACTGCTGGAACGCCTTCGGTTGCCCGAGGATGCCCATGCTGTGTTGTTGCGTGCACCGAGCGTCCGGTGGTTCGACACGTTGGATGAGCTGCTCGAGGTGGCCGTCGGGGGCTGAGTCGCCCGAGATGACCGTGCGCTTCGATCTGCCGGGTGGGCGCTCCGTGGCCGAGGCGCGCGTGATGCGCCTGCGCAACGGCATCAATGTTCAGTACCCGGAGCCCTACATGCGCCGTCGGGATCCGGATTGCATGTTCATCGCCGACGACGCCCCGACGAACAAGGTGCGGTTCCGCGATCGCTTCGGTTATGAGTTTGCTGTGTTGCGCGCAGCGACACTCGACTGGCTCGGGCAACAACCGCTCGCCGCCTTCGCGTTCAAGGCCGGCCATCGGTCGGTGGGGCTGGACAGCATCGCGATCGTCCCGGCCAACTGCGGGTTCTTTGGCGCGGGCCTCGCGATGCTCCAAGGGATCAGTTCCCGAGACCAGCTGGACGCTTTCGATTGCCAGAGCGTGCTCTACGTCGCCCCGCCCTTTCGCCATACCCACTTCGCCGGCAAACAGGTGGTAGTGCACGACCGTGCGGGCGACCTGCATGAGATGTTCGCCTATAACCTCTACCCCGGTCCGAGCGCGAAGAAGGGCGTCTACGGCGTGCCGATCAACCGAGGGGAGAAGGAGGGCTGGATCACGGCTCACTGCTCCGCCGTGCAGGTGGTTACGCCCTACGACAACGTGGTCACCTTCATGCACGAGGGTGCGAGCGGCGGTGGCAAGAGCGAGATGTTGGAGATGATCCACCGTGAACCGGATGGACGTCTGCTGCTCGGCGAAAACGTGCTCAGTGGTGAACGCCGGTACCTGGAGATTCCGCGCGCCTGCCAGCTGCGGCCGGTGACCGACGACATGGCGATGTGTCACCCGTCGATTCAGGGCGAGGATGGACGCCTGACGCTCCTGGATGCTGAGAGCGCCTGGTTCGTACGGGTCAACCACATCGATCAGTACGGCGTCGATCCGGTGTTGGAGAAGCTCACGGCCCAGCCAACGCGGCCGCTGCTCTTCCTCAGCATCGACGTGGTACCTGGCAGCCGTGGTCTGATCTTCGAGCACCAGGAGGACGAGCCTGGCAAGCGCTGCCCCAATCCGCGCGTCATCCTGCCGCGCGAGATCATGCCCGGTGTCGTGGACGAGCCGGTGACCGTGGATATCCGCAGCTTCGGCGTGCGGACGCCGCCCTGTACCCGTGAGCGGCCGAGCTACGGCATTCTGGGTGTCACCCAATTAATGCCGCCCGCGTTGGCCTGGTTGTGGCGTCTGGCGGCCCCGCGCGGCTACGCCAACCCGAGCATCGTCGAATCCGAGGGGATGAGCAGCGAGGGCGTCGGCTCATATTGGCCCTTCGCCACTGGACGGCGCGTCGATCAAGCGAACCTGTTGCTGAGCCAGATCGTGCGCACACCCAAGACCCGCTACATCCTTTGTCCCAACCAGCATGTCGGAGCATGGAAGACCGGCTTCATGCCGCAGTGGATCGCGCGCGAGTATTTCACCCGCCGTGGAAACGCCAAGTTCCAGCCGGGGCAGGTCGTGCCCGCGCGCTGCGCGTTGCTGGGCTACTCGCTGAGCCAGGTTCACGTCGAGGGTCGCGCGGTCCCCCCTCCCTTCCTGCAGGTCGAGCTCCAGCGCGAGGTCGGGGAAAGCGCCTATGACGAGGGGGCAGAGCTGCTGCAGGCCTTCTTCCGCCAGCAGCTGGAGCTCTATCTCGAGGCGGATCTGCTGCCGCTCGGGCGCAAGATCATCGAGTGCTGCCTCGAACGTGGCGCCGCCGACGACTACGCTCGCTTGATCGAACAGAAGTGACGCGGCCTTCGCGAGGCTCCGTCAGAAACCCGATGCAGTAGAGCTAGTCCGAAAACGAGCGCGGGACGCGCTTGTTCTGGGGCTAGTCGCGGGAGGCAGGAGCCAGCGCCTGTGCGCGGCGCAGGATCTCTCGGGCCTGCCCTGGGTCGGCCGTCGTGATTTGCAGGACGTAGGCCGTGTCGGCGCTCAGCACCTTGAGCTCGGCACCGGCTACGGCGAGCGGATCGTGCGCGCTGCGGGTCGGGTCCGGGGCGCCCATCTGACAGCGCGCGACGCGCGCGATCCAGGCGCGGCTCGTGTCTCGCTGCGCCCGCAGGTAGATTTCGGCGCCGTCGAGCTGCCACAACATCTGCTTGCCGCGACGCTCCTCGAGCTTGCGCACGGCCACGATGTTCTCGCGGGCGAGCAGCGGCGTGGCGCGCTCGTGCTCCGCTAGGCCGGCGCAGGCCGCCGCGGTCTTGGGTCCCGTCGGCCGTTGTGGCTCAGGAACGCCCGTGGCTGCGGTGCATGCCAAGAGCACGCTCGCTCCGCCCACCGCCGATCGCAGCCCACCCCATGGCCTGCTGCCAAGCCGACCCCATCTCCCTCGCGAATCCCGTGTCCCTCGCGAATCCCTGGTCATTGAGACGCCTCCTCTCGCTGTGGTAGATGCCTGCAGGCGAATCTGCGTTGCTCAGATGCGCCGGGCAATGGGCACAAGTACCCAATCGCGCCGAAACAGCAGAAGGGACGTATGAGCCCGACGCGGGTGATGATCGTCGAGGACCAGACGGTGTTCCGCGAGATGCTCGCGGAGCTGCTGCGCCTCGACGCGGCCTGCGAGGTCGTCGGCGTCTTCGGCGCCGCACGGCAGGCGCTCGCCGCGCTCGACCAGTGTCGCCCAGAGCTGGCGCTAATCGACCTGGTGCTGCCGGATCTGAGCGGACTGGAGCTGGTGCGGGAGCTGCGGGTGCGCCTCCCGGCGCTGCGCATTCTGGTGGTGACGGCCCAGGAACGACCAGAGCTGATGCGGGAGCTAACCGCGATCGGAGCGCACGGGATCGTCACCAAAGGGACGCCGCTCAGCGAGCTGCGGGAGGCCGTGCGTCGCGTGGCCGCGGGACGCAGCTACCACTGCCCGGCGTCACGCGCCGCGCTGCGCCCACGGCAAGGAGGTGCGTTGGCGCCGCGGCCCCGACTCAGCGCGCGCGAGCAACAGATCGTGCGCTTGGTGGCTCTCGGACAAAGCAGCAAGGAGATCGCCGCGGCGCTCGGAATCTCGCCCAAGACCGTGGCGAACCACCGGCACCGCATCGCGCGCAAGCTCGAGGTCGGCGACGTCGCTGGGCTGACGCGCTATGCGCTCGCACAGGGCTGGATCGTCGAAGATGCCTGAGCTCGCTCGGGAGGCCTTTCGCGCGATTGCCGACTGCACCTTCGATTGGGAGAGCTGGATCGGGCCGCAGGGCGACACGCGCTGGATCAACCCGGCCGTCGAGCGCATGACCGGCTACGCGGTGGCCGAGTGCCTGGCGCTGGCGGATTACCCGCTGGCGCTGGTCCATCTCGACGACCGCGCCGCGCTGCGCGAGGCCCTCGCCGGCGCCGCGCGCGGCAGCTCGGGCAACGACCTCGAGTTCCGTATCCAACGCCGCGACGGGACGGTCGGCTGGGGCGCGATGAGCTGGCAGCCGCTGACCGGTAGTGAAGGGCGGCAGTTGGGTTACCGCACCAGCGTTCGGGACATCACCGAGCGCAAGCGCGCGGAGGAGGGTCTGCGCACGGCGTTGATCCGCGCGGAGCGGGCCGAGCGGGCGCGGGCCGCGTTCTTGGCACAGGTCAGCCACGAGCTGCGCACGCCCTTGCACAGCCTGTTGGGCTTCACCGAGCTGCTGCTCGGCAGCCCGCTGGCGGCCGCGCAGCGGGAATGGGCCGCGCTGATGCGCGAGCAGGGGGCGGTGCTGCTGCAGCTCCTCGACCAACTGCTCGATGCGGCAGCACAGGACGCGGGGCGCGCGCCGCAGCCCTGGGAGCGCTTCTCGCTGCGCGCGCTCGCCGAGCGGCTGGTGGCGGCCCAGCGACCGCGCATCGAGGCCGCCGGCGTCGCGCTGGTCCTCGAGCCGTGCGACGATCGGTTGGAGATCGTCAGCGACCGGCACGCGGTGCTCCAGATCGTCAGTAACCTGCTCGACAACGCGCGCAAGTTCACGCGCGCGGGCGCGATCACCTTGAGCGTCGCGCGGAGCGTGGTACCGAGCGAGGCGATCAGCATCGCCGTGCGTGACACGGGTTGCGGGATGGATCCCGCGCGCGTCGCCGAGCTGCGCCGGCCTTTCGTGCGGGGCGCAGCGCCCGCGGGGGTGGCGCCAGAGGGCGCCGGGCTCGGGTTGGCGATCGTCGACCGTCTGGTGGCCGAGCTCGGCGCTGATCTGGCGATCGAGACCGCGCTCGGCTGCGGCTCGTGTTTCACGCTGACGCTGCCGGTCGTGGCGCCGGCGGCCGCGGACACGGCCATGGCGATACGACCGGCGGCGCTCGGGCAGCCGCGGGTGCTGGTGGTCGACGACAGCGCGGCGAGTCGCGCGCTGGCGCAGGCCTTTCTGATCGAGCTCGGTTGCGCGGTCGAGACGGTCAGCGGCGGTCGCGCGGCGGTCGCGCGCTGCCAGGCCGTGGACTTCGACCTGGTGTTGATGGACCGGCAGCTTGGGGAGCTCGATGGAGCGAGCGCCGCAGCGCTGATCCGCGCGCAGCGGCCGCTGAGGGCCGCAGCGCCGCTGCTGGTGGCCGTGACGGCCGATGTCTTCGGGGCACGGGCGCCCGCGCTCGCCGTCTTCGACGCCGTGCTGACCAAGCCGGTTTCGCTCGAGACGCTGGCGCGCTGCTTGGGTCGCCTGCTGGTCGGCCAGGTGCCGCCCGCAGCGGCGGCGGACGCGGCCGCGCTCGAGCCGGTCCTCGACGAGGCGCGGCTGGCCGAGCTGCAGGCCTCGCGCACGGCCGAGGGGCGCAGCTTCTGGGAGGCCTTCGGTCACGGCGCGCTGGCCGAGCTCGCGCGCATCGCCGCAGCGCTCGCCGCGGCGCCGGCGGGTGGAGACCCGGCGCCGGAGCAGGGGCGCCTGGCCCACGAGGCCAAGGGATCGGCGGCGCTGCTCGGTGCGAGCCGGCTCGCGGCGACGGCGGCACAGGCTCAGGCCGCGTGCGAGACGCAACCGGGGCCGGTCGCGACGGCAGCCGTCGGCGCGCTGCTGCGCGAGATCCACGCGTTGCTCGCCCTGGTCGCCGCTCGAGGACTCGGGCCTCCGCCGGGTTGAGCGGCGCCGGCTGGCCGCCGATGGCTGGGGAGCTGGGTCGCTCGGCCTTGGGGCGGGATGGATCAGTGGCCCGATCGATGAGCCATCTCTGAGCGGGCCCCTCGTGCTGGTGCGCTGTGCTTAGCGCCTGGCGGCGTAGGTTGCCCCTCCGGCGTTCCACGAGATCAGGCCATGCGCAACGCGGGGTCGGACGTCGTGGAGGGCGTTGTTGGTCAGCCGGACGGGCTGGGGCGCGGCCGCGCGCAGGTCGCAGTAGAAGACCTCCTGGCCGCTGGCGCCCGTGACGGTGCCCGACCAGACGACGAGGCCGTCGCTGATACGCGGGATCGACGGCCAGTCGCCGTCGCTGGTGGTGTTGTTCGTCAGCGCCACGATCGAGGGGGAGCTGGCGCGCGTGTCGTAGCCGTAGATCTCGCTGTCCGACCCGTCCGAGGCGCTCCAGACGATGACGCCGCCGTCGAGCTGCGGGTGCTCGTCGGCAACGGCGTTGTTCGTCACGCGCAAGGCGGACGGGCTCGCCTGCTTGGCGTCGGCGAAGTAAATCTCATAGTTTCCGGCGCCCGCGTCGCGGTACCAGGCGACGATGCCGTCGTCGACCACGGGCTGAGCATTCCAACCGCCCGTCGTCAGGGGAAGCGGCGCTGGCGCGGCCGCCTGGAGATCGTAGGCGTAGATGTCGAAGGAAGGCCACGGCCCTGCCATCCAGACGACGAAGCGGCCATCCGTCTTGGGGTAGGGATCGGTGTCCTTGGCGGTCACCGGGATCGTCGTCAGCGTCTGGTCGTCGAAGCGATAGATGTGGATCGTGAAGCTCGGTGACGATCCGCTGACCCAGACGACGACGCGACCGCGCGTATGAAAATCGTCGACCCCGGGCGAGGCCCCGCTGAGGTCCACGACGACGGGTGAGGCGGCGTTGAGGTCATAGGCGTAGATGCGATAGGAGCTGCCGTTCCAGCCGCGCCAGACCGCCAGACCATCCGCGACCACCACCTGCCACAGCGAGTCCCCGCCATCGATCCACCCCCTCCGCGGGGGTGATGGTGCGGGGTGCCAGCGGTCGGTCGGCCTGCTGCGCGAAGAGCTGGGAGTTGCCCTCGGCCGCGGTCTTCGCCACCCACGCGACCCACGCCCCGTCGGTCCAGCTATCGACCGTGCCGAGCGAGGTCGTCGAGAGCAGCGTGGGGCGCATCCCACGCGGGACGGCCATGGCGCTGGCGATTGCTCCGGCATCGACTACCGCCGCGCCGTCCGCCACCACGCCGGATGGGGCCGCCGTGTCTCGCGCGGGCGGGCCATCGGCCTGGGCGCGGGCATCGCTCGCTGCGCCGCGCGCGTCCTTCTGGCCGGCGGGCGACCTCTCGCTGTCCGAGCAAGCCGTCGCGACGGCCGCGGCCAGGGCCAGCGCGGCGATACGGAGTATCGGTCGATGGATCATTGCGCTTTCCTCGGCGTCACCGCGGACCTTGATCCGACCCTGGGTACCTCCAAGGCGGTGGCCGAGTATACCGTCGGCGCAGCCGGCGCTCGACTTCCCGCCACGGGGTGCGACCTCGCGCGACGCTGCCGTCGATGGGCCGCTGCGGGATCGCGTGCGGGCCGGATGCGCTCACCGTGGGGGTGGGACGGTGGCCGAGGAAGGGGCGCGGAGGTGGGGGGGCTATGAAATCGGGATCAGGGCCAGGACGAGCTGGAGATTTTCCATGGCGCCGCATCGCGCGATCGTCACCTGCCCGGCCGCTAGCTCGGCGCGGCTGATCAGCTGATTGCAGCCGCCGTACTTGCCATCGCGGAAGGTCAGGAACGAGTCCTCCTCGCCGACCGCGAGCTGCATCCAGCGGTTGAGTAGCTGATCTTCGGTGGCCTCGAAGACCTCGTCGTTCCAGCGCGGGTGGTTGTCACTGTCCACGCCGGTCTCGCCCTCGAGCACGAGCTCGTTCTGCCCGCCCAAGAGCTTGGCCGTGATGTACCAGTCGGGATCACCGATGAGGCCGTCCACGAGCCACTCGAAGGGGTTGTACCAGGCATCGGCGGCGGACGACCGGCGCGCGGAGGCGCTGACCACGACCACCCGATAGCGCTTGGCCTCGCAGGTGCCGCGGGCGGGCGCGCATTGCTGCGTCAGCGAACAGGTGCCGCAGGCTCCCCCGCCGGTGCCGCAGTGCTCGGCAGTGGGCTGCTGGCAGATCCCCTGGGCGGTACAGCAACCGCTGCAGTTGGAAGCATCGCAGACCGGCAGCGGCGCTGGGGTTGGCGCCGGGGTCGGGCTCGGCGTCGGCGTCGGATTCCCGCCACCGTCACCGGGGCCGCCGTTGTCACCGGGCCCATCGCCGTCGTCCCCCGGTCCGTCGCCGTTGTCCCCCGGTCCGTCGCCGTTGTCACCGGGCGCGTCCCAGCAGTTCGGGTCCCAGGGCGTGGCCTTGCAGGGGTTCGCCGTCGAGCCGCTGCCGGCGCCGGGCTTGCACAGCGCCGCGTCGTCGACCTCCCCGTTGCAGTCGTTATCGAGGCTGTCGCCGCAGACCTCGGGCCGGGGCGTCACCTCATCGGTGCAGCGACCCCAGGCCTTGAACTCCAGGTCGCCCAGGCAGCGCTGGGTGCCGACGTGGCACACGCCCTTGCCACGGGTCGCCACCAGGCCCGTGTAGCACTCCTGCTTGCCCTCGTTGACGGCGGGGTCGCAGGCGCAGCCTTCGTCGACCTGGCCGTCGCGGTCGTCATCGAGCTGGTTGTTGCACTGCTCCGGCTTCACCTCCCCGGGCTGCTGGGTGCCGACGCCGCCGTCCGGGCCGCTGCCCGTGGAAAACGCGGGGTCGAAGCCGCCGGGATTCTCGCCGTCTGTCGAGTCGGTGCTGCCCACCGTTCCTGCGCCGCAGCCCAGCAGCAGTGCGGTTGTCAGTCCGAAGGTGAGTGAGTACGTCTTGAGCATCGGCAACCCCTTGATGAAGGACTCTGGTGCCGACTTCAGCAACGATCGTGCCGAGCCCAGGGGCGCCGCGGGGTCACTCCAGGACGCGGCCGGATCCAGCGATCACCAGGAGTTGCGGATCCAGGCGGGCAATGCGGCCTGGGCGGTGGCGCGTGTTGGAGCCTGTTCTGGGGTCGGCTGACCGCAGCACCGGTGTCAGCGTGCCCAAGCGCTCTGGGCGAAGCCCGCCGGCCCAGCCGGCCTACAGGCGCCCGACGAAGTGCGTGCCGCCGCGCCCCTCCAGGGCGGCCGCCAGCGTGGGAGGGTCGGTGATCAGCCCGCGCCGTCCGCCGTGGCGCAGGAAGGCGTCAATCGCCTCGACCTTCGGCCCCATGCTGCCGGCGGCGAAGTGCCCCTCGGCGATCAGCCGCTCGGCCTCTTGCATCGTGACGGCGTCGAGGCCCCGCTGGCTGGGCTGGCGGTAGTCGACGTAGACCTGCGGTACGTCGGTGAGGATGACCAGCAGGCCCGCGCCGATCGCCGTGGCGAGGACGCTCGAGGTCAGGTCCTTGTCGATCACGGCCTCGATCCCCTGGAGCTGGCCGTCGGTCGCGCGCACGACCGGGATCCCGCCGCCGCCGGCCGCGATCACGATGTGCCCCTGGAGCGCGGCGTCGCGGATCATGCGCCATTGGATCACCTCGTGCGGCCGTGGCGAGGGCACGTGGCGGCGCCAGCCGCGGCCGGCGTCCTCGGCGATGTGCCAGCCGTGGGCATCACGCTGGCGCTCCGCCGCCTCTCGCGTCAGGAAGCGTCCGACCGGCTTGCTGGGGTGCTCGAAGGCGGGGTCGTGGGCATCGACCAGCACCTGCGTGATCATCGTGACGACGTGTCGCTGCGCGTGCGGCTGGTGCAGCTGATTCAACAGCGCCTGCTGCAGGACGTAGCCGAGCCAGCCCTGCGTGTCGGCGACGAGCACGTCGAGGGGCATCGCCGGTAGCTCGTCGCGCGTCAGGTCGGTCTGCAGCAGCAGCTGTCCGACCTGCGGCCCGTTGCCGTGCGTCAGCACCAGGTCGTAGCCGCGCTCGACCAGGGTGACCAGCACCGCCGAGATCTCGGCGGCGCAGCGCTCGTGGATCTCGATCGATGGCGCCTCGCCCTGACGGACGAAGGCATGCCCACCGAGCGCCACCACCGCCAGCGGCCGCTCCGGGCCGCGCCCTTGTCCGCCGCGCATGACAGGCAGTTTACCCCAGTTGAGGAGCGAGGGCCGAGGGGCGAGGGCCGAACCGACCCGCATTTGACCGATCCCGCAGCGTCCCTGAGAATGGAAGCCGGCCAGGCCGTCAGGGGAGGGGCGCGATGGTGGCTTGCGCGCCGAGGGCGGGCCGCGGCGACCTGACGCCACCGCCACGCGAAGGGAGCAGCGCATGTTGGTCGAAGTCATCCAGAGTCTGGACAACACGGGCGAGCTGATCGTCAGCCGCTTCCCCGAGGATGGCGAGGCAGACCTCAAGCTCGGGGCCCAGCTGATCGTGCGCCAGACACAAACGGCGGTGTTCTTTCGCAGCGGCAAGGCCCTCGACACCTTCGGCCCGGGGCGGCACACGCTGATCAGCGGCAATCTGCCGCTGCTGGGCGAGCTGCTCAACTGGGGCGTCTTCCGCGGCGACACGCCCTTCAAGGCCGAGGTGATCTTCACCAATCACAAGGTCTTCACCAACCAGAAGTGGGGCACCAAGGAGCCGGTGCTGTTCCGCGATCGCGAGCTCTCGATGGTGCGGCTGCGGGCCTTCGGCATTCACTCGTTCCGCGTCACCGATGCCCATCGCTTCGTCGACACCATCGTCGGCACGCAGGGCATCGTCACCTCGCCGCAGATCGCGGACTTCCTGCGCAACATCATCATCGGGCGGCTGGCCGACTTCCTCGGTGAGACGCTGCAGACGATCTTCGACCTGCCGAGCAGCTACGACGAAATCGGCACGGCGATGAAGGCGCGCATCCGCGACGACTTCGGCAAATACGGGCTCAGCGTCGAGGACTTCATCATCTCGGCGATCACCCCGCCGGAGGAGGTGCAGAAGCGCATCGACGAGCGCTCGAGCATGGCGCTCTTCGGCAACCTCGACCACTACATGAAGTACAAGACGGCGCAGGCGCTGCAGGACGCGGCGCAGCAGCCGGGCGGCACGGCGGGCGCCGGCGTCGGGGCCGGTCTGGGCCTGGGGGTCGGGCTAGGCATGCTCGGTGGCCTCCAGCAGGCCCTGCAGCCGGGCCAGCCGGCCGCGCCGACTACGCCGCAAGGCGCGAGCGCCGCGGCGGGTCCGCCCTGTGAGCAGTGTCGACAGGTCAACCCCCCGGGCGCCAAGTTTTGCAGCGGCTGCGGCGGCGCGCTGCGGAGCGCACCCACCTGTCCCAAATGCCAGAGCGTCGTCGCGGCAGGGGCGAAGTTCTGCAGCGGTTGTGGCGGCGCACTGGTGGCGCCGCCCGCGGCCTGCCCGCAGTGCCAGACCGCGAGCGCGCCGGGGGCGAAGTTCTGCGCGGGCTGCGGTCACCGCTTCTAACGGCCGCTAGACCCAAAACAAGCGCGTCCCGCGCTTGTTTTGGGTCCAGAGATGACTCAGGGGGCTTTCGCAAAGCCCCCTCGTCGCGGGGAGTGAATCCCCGCGACTTCACCCCATAACGCTCGCCTGTCGGCTCGTCTAGCCCGAAAACAAACGGCTTGCGCTCGAACGCGCTTGTTTTCGGGCTAGATGTGCTCAGGGGGCTTTCGCAAAGCCCCCTCGTCGCGGGGAGTGAATCCCCGCGACTTCACCCCACAACGCTCGCCTGTCGGCTCGACTAGCCCGAAAACAAGCGGCTTGCGCCAAAAGGCGCTTGTTTTCGGGCTAGGGTCTTCGGCCGCCGACCGCTGGGGTCTTCGTTCGAGGGGCTGGCGCCGCCGGGTCACCAGGTCCAGCCCGTGACCGTCCAGGTGCGGTCGTTGTTGCAGCGGGCCCTCACGGCGCACCAGTTCTGGCAGGTTCCGTATCGACCGCCCACGACCGTGCCACGGTAAGACGTATCGTCGCAGACGTTGCCCATCAGGGAGCACGCCGGTCCTCGACACCGCTGGCCGGGGACGCCGTTCGGCCGCGGCGAATAGTGCTCGTCGCCGGCGTACGCTTCTTCCATGGTGTCCGTGCAGGTGACGCCCGGCTGGTCGGTGGGTGCCGTCAGCGTCTGCGCGGGGCAGGTGACGCAGAACGCGAACGAGCAGGTCTCGAAGGCGGGACCGCCGGAGAGCACGCCGTTCTGGCACTTGCGGGTCTCCTTGAGGCAGGTGCCGCCGCAGGGCGCGGTGCTCGCGGCCCAGGCCTCGAGCTGCCCCCCGTGGGGGATGCGGCCGCCGCCCCACGGGTGTGCGCAGGAGCAGGATGGGTGCGCGGGGCGATCGGCACACGAGACGGCCTGGTCGACCTGGCCGTCGCAGTCGTTGTCGATGCCGTCGCCGTCGACCTCCGGTTGGGGCGTCACCTCATCGCTGCAGCGGCCCCAGCCCTTGAACTCCTGGTCACCGACGCAGCGTTGTCTGCCATCGTGGCAGGCGCCCTTGGCGCGGGTCGCGATGGGGCCCGAGTAGCAGGCCTGTTGCCCTTGGTTCAAGGCGCTATCGCAGGGGCAGCCCTCATCGACCCACCCGTCCCGGTCGTCGTCGAGCTGGTTGTCGCAAAGCTCTTTGTCTTTGCTCGCGCTCGGCGCGCCGTCGGGCGTGGTGGAGGGGCCGCGGTCCACGCCGGCGTCCGGGCGCAAGCGGGGATCGCTGAGCGAACCCGCCCCGCAGCCGAGCAGCAGCAGCGCAGCACCTAGCGGGAGCACGGGGCTGAAGGTCGCTGGCATGGATGCCTCCCGCGGCAAGTAGGGTGCCCCGCGAACAAGCACGCATCGTGCCGACAGGGTGCGGCGCCTGAAGCGTGTGATTCTGCCGCGGAGGATTGCGCGTCAGCGGGCCGCTCGCTCTCGGCTTGGGGGGCGCTGGGCCCCACCCTGGGGGGCAGCACCCCACACGGTAAGGAGAGGGTAGCCCAGCTTTGCTGCGAGATATCTTGCGGCGGGATATGCGCCTAGAGCGCGAAGGGCACGTCGTAGCGGAAGAGCCGTCCGTCGCCGGTGCCGACGTAGAGGCGCTGGGAGTACACGGGACTGCCGACGGCGGCGCTGCCGTCGCCCACCACGCGATTGCCAAGCGCCGCGCCCGTCGCCAGGTCGAATTGGTAGAGGCGCCCGTCGCTCGAACCGACGTAGATGCGGTTGGTCGGGTCGGGCAGGACCAGCGGGAAGCTCGCGCCCGGCACCGGCGTGGTCGTCTTCCAGATCAGCGTACCGTCGCCATCGATCATCCGCAGCAGGCCGTCGGCGGTGGCGAGGACGACACGACCCGCCGAGGGTCCACTGAAGATCGGCGAGGGCCCGCCGAGCACGCGGCTGCCCGCCGCGCAGCTCGCTGACCGAGCGTCGGTGGCCGTGCAGAAGGCCTGCTCGGCACCCGCGGCATCGGCGCAGCCGGTACCCGCCGCGGCCCAACAGCTCGCGCCGTCGCTGGCGCGCAGGCGCCAGAGTCGCCCGTCGGTGGTGCCCACATAGAAGCTGGTGCGCGCCGTGCCCTCGACGGCGAAGGCCGGCGAGCTGTCGCTCGGCCCCAGGTCGCGGCTCCAGAGCAGGGCGCCGCCCGAGCCGTCGCTGGCGTCGATGCCCCACACCGTGCTGCTGCCTGCGGCCTTGCGCTCGCTGGTCAGGATCAACCGGAACGCCGTCGGATCGTGGATCGGCGCGGCGTGGGTGGCGCCGATCGCCTGCGTGCCCGTGGCGCCCTCGCAGTCGCCGTTGAAGACCCAGCGGCAGACGCCCGTCTTGGCGTCGAAGGCGAAGAGGCGGCTGGCTGCCCCGGCCGCGCTGCTGGCGGAAAAGAAGGCGAGGTCGCGCGAGGGCGACACGACCGGTGAGGCGGTCAGCGCCTCGCCGAGGGACTGTAGCCCGGCGGCGTCGGCGTCACCGTCGGTGCGCCAGCGCAGCGCGCCGGTCGTGGCGTCGATCGCGTAGCCGAAGCCGCCGACCGTGCCGACGAAGAGCGTTGGGGCGCCGGTCTCGCCGCTGAGGTCTCCGACGGGCGCGCGGTTGCCCGCCGAGGCGCCCAGGCTCACTGGCCGGTAGCGCGTGACGCGCTCGAAATCGCGCAGGGCGAAGAGCCACCCGTCGCTGGTGCCGGCGAAGACCGTGCGGGCCGTCGGGGTCGCTCCCGTCAGGATCGAAACGTGGGGCTGCCCGGCGATCTCGGTGTCATAGAGCACCGACTCGTCCCACTGCGGCTGGCGCTTGGAGATCGTGCCGCCGAGGCCGACGGCATAGCCCAGCACCCAGTGGGAGGGAAAGGACAGCGCGCGCAGCGCGGGGTTGCCGCGCACGTTCTCGCGCCGCCAGCTCGCACCGCCGTCGCGCGTGCGCAGGACGACGCCCACGTCACCGACCACGCAGCCGTGCAGCGCGTCGAGGGGGAAGGCCACGGCGCGCAGCCCGGGCGTGCCGTCGATCGCCAGGCGCTGCCACGTCGCGCCCGCGTCGGTGGTCTTGATCAGCGCGCCGCCGTCGCCGACGGCGAAGGCCGTGGTGGTGCCGCTGCCGAAGACGACGGCGCGCAGGTCCGTGGAGGCCGTGGACGTGATCACGAGCGTCCAGCTCACGCCCCCGTCGCTGCTGCGGACGATGGTGCCCCCGTCGCCGACCGCCAGGGCGTGCTGCGCGTCGGCGAAGGCGACCGCGCGCAGCGTGACGCTGACGCTGCTGCTGGCGCTACCCCAGCTGGCACCCCCATCGCTCGTGCGCAGGATGGTGCCCCCATCGCCGACCGCCAGCCCGTGCAGCGCGTCGGCGAAGCTGACGCCCCGCAGCGCGCCGGTGAAGGCGGTCGAGCTCGCCGTCCAGCTCGCCCCGCCATCGCTGGTGCGCAGGATCGTGCCGCCATCGCCCACCACCACGCCCCGCAGCTCGTCGACGAAGTGCAGTGCGCGCAGCGTCACCGATACCGCGGGGATGGTCGGAGCCACGCTGACCCAGCTGGTGCCGCCGTTGCCGGTCTTGAGCAACGCTCCGCCGGCGCCGGCGGCGTAGCCGAGCAGCGGGTTGACCGGGAAGAACACCGCCTCGAGATCGCTGGCCGAGGGCGCGCTCTGCGCCGTCCAGGCGCCGCAAGCGCCGCAGTCGCGCTCGCAGCTGGCGCAGTCCTCGCCCAGCCCGCAGGTGCCGTCGCCGCAGCGCGCCGCCGCGCCGTCCCGGGCCGAAGGGCCGTCCGCCGCCGCGTCCCGCGGGGCCGGGGCGCTGTCGCGCCCTCCGGTGGCTGAATCGCTGCGCGCGGCGTCCGCACCGCCGTCGCGCCGCGACGAGCCGCTGTCACTGCAGGCCATTGCGGCCAGCGCCGCAACCGTCAGAACCCACGACCCCCGCTGTGCCATACGACCGCTCCTTGCGTCCTTGCGCGGCACCGTCACCGCGCGCGAACCCTCATACCACCGCCTTCTGTGGCGGCGCTAGCGCGCTCCCGCGGCGTGGCGAGCCTGGGGTAGCGGAGGGGGGTGTCGGGAGGCAGCGAACGAGCGCGCCGGCATTATCTTTGTGGCGCGACCGCCGGGCAGCCGCTCGCGAAGGGAGCCCAGGGGCGCCGTGGGCCCTCGCGCCAGCCGCGCTGGCGCGCCAAAGCTCGCAGCCGCGCCAGGCGCTGGAGGGTCGAGGGGTGGGTCGAGAACCAACCCAGCACCGCCGCTTCGGGCCGCTCGCGCGCCATTCGCGCAAAAAAGTCGCCCATCCCACCGACGTGCCCGTAGACCCTCGCCAGCAGCGCGGCGCCGAAACGATCGGCGGCCTCCTCCTGCTCCTGGCTGTAGCGCATCGACATCAGGCGCCCCGTGCCCTCGATCAGCGCGGCGCCGTAGTCGGCGCTGAGGCCCACCACCGCCATCAGGCTGATCCAGACCAGGCCGCGTCCGAGCCCGCGCAGATGGTGCCGCAGCTGAAAGTGGCCCAGCTCGTGGGCCAGGATCATCGCCAGCTCGTTCTCCGAGCGCACGCGATCGAGCAGGCCCCGTAGCAGCACGATGTGGCCGCCCGGCAGCGCCAGCGCGTTGATGCCCGGGTCGCAGGCCACCTGCACCCGGATCGGATAGGGCAGCGGCGGGGCCTGCTGGAGCAGGCGATCGACGAGCTGCTGGGGGGCCCGATGCGCGCGCGCGTCCGGAGCCAACGCACCGGCCGCGGGCAAGAGCAGCCGCACGAGCTTGCCCTCGGTCCGCGGCGAGATGCGCGCGACCAGCGCGTCGGCGGCCCAGCCGAGCGCCAGGTAGACCAGTACGACGGCGGCGACCACGCCACCGAGCAGGTAGAGCAGCTCGGTGAGGGGGTGGGTCGGATGGACGTTGATGCCCTCGGGGGGCAGGCGGTGGGTGAGCTTCACGCGAGTGCGAGCGCCGTGCCGTAGGCGATGACCTCGACCGAGGCGACCTGGCCGGAGCGGCCGTCGGCCTTCATCCCGCTGATCGAGGAGGTCTCGAGGCGGACGTTGATCACCACGACCTTGCCGCCGAGCGCGGCCGCCTGGGCCTTCATCCGCAGCAGCGCTTCGCGGCGCGCGCGGTCGATCAGACTCTCGTAGGCCGAGACGCGCCCGCCGACGAGGTTGCGTAGGCCGGCGGCTACGCTCTTGAAGTAGTCGACCGAGATCACGCAGACGCCCGTGACGAGCGCGGCCTGAGCTACTTGCCAGGCGGGGTCGATCGCTTTGCCCGAGAGCAGGGTGAGTTCGAGGGTGGCCGCCTCTCGCGCGAAGATGCTGCGATAGTGGCTGCGCTCGCGATGGCCGCCGATGAAGTACCCGCAGGCCACCAGGACGATGAAGACGATGATGTCGGCCATCGGCTACTCCACGCGCACGGCCGTGCCGTAGGCGTAGAGCTCGGCGGCCCCGGCGGCGACGGCGGAGGTGGAGAAACGCACGTTGACCACCGCATTGGCGCCCAGCGCCTCGGCCTGCTTGACCATCCGCGCGATGGCCTCCTCGCGCGCCTCGTTGAGCAGCTCGGTGTAGCCCTTGAGCTCGCCGCCGAAGATGTTCTTCAAGCCAGCCATCAAATCGCGGCCGACGTGCTTCGACCGCACGGTGCTGCCCGAGACGAGGCCCATATGCTCGACGGTGCGCAGGCCGGGCACGCTCTCGATGTTGGTCAGAATCATTGGGGCTCCTCCAGTGCGAGAGCGCATTGTCGACGCGCCGCTCGGCGCTGTCCAGCTGGCGGACTGGCGGACTGGCGGACCCGCGGACCCGCGGACCGGCGGAATGGCGGCCCCGTGGACCCGCGGACGAACGCTGTCCCTTTCGGCTGTCCGCAGGGTGGTGGGCGATCGGGCGCGGAGCGAGTAGATTCCAGGGGGCGTCGGCGCGGCCAGCGAGTCGCGGGCGGCCTCGGGCGAGCCCCACGATGCACGAGCTGACGATCGCTCAGGAGTTGTTGGAGCTGATCGCGCGGGTGGCGCGCGAGCAGGGCGCTGTCGGTGTGAGCTCGGCCACCGTGGAGATCGGCGAGCTTGCGACCGTCGATCCTTCGGCGCTCGAGTTCGCCTTCGAGGCGATCCGGCCCGGGACGCCGGCCGGCGCTTGTCGCCTGTTGATGCGGTCGGTGCCGCTGGTGGTGCGCTGTTCGCGCTGCGCCGCGGAGGGCCGCGCCAGCCGCGAGCTGCTCTGCTGCCCGAGCTGTGGTGGGCGACCGGTGGAGCCGATCGCCGGCCGCGAGCTGCGCCTGGTCGCAATCGAGATCGAGGAGTGAGGCATGCACGAAATCGCCGTCGGGGCCGGGATCCTCGGCCAGAACGACGCCTGGGCCCAGCACAACCGCGAGCACTTCCGCGCGCACGGCGTCTACGTGCTCAACCTGATGAGCGCGCCCGGCGCCGGCAAGACCACGCTGCTCGAGCGCACGGTCGACGCGCTGGCCTCGCGCTACCGCTTGGCCGTGATCGAGGGTGATGTGCAGACGCGGATCGATGCCGAGCGCATCGCCCGCCACGGCATCCAGGCGGTGCAGATCAACACCGGCGCTGCCTGCCATCTCGACGCGCGCCAGATCCACGAGACGCTGCCCGTCTTCGACCTCGACGCGCTCGATCTGCTGCTGGTGGAGAACGTTGGCAATCTGGTCTGCCCGGCCGAGTTCGACCTGGGCGAGCACGACAAGGTGATGCTGCTCTCGGTGGCCGAGGGCGACGACAAGCCGATCAAGTACCCGGTGATGTTCCACGCGGCGCGGGCGCTGCTGGTCACCAAGGTCGATCTGCTGCCCTATGTCGACTTCGATCTGGGGCGCGCCGAGCGCGATGCCCGCGCGCTCAACCTCGAGCTCGAGGTCTTCCGCGTGTCCGCGCGGACGGGTGAGGGGCTCGACGCCTGGTACCAGTGGCTGGCCGCGCGCATCGAGGGCCAGCGGACGCGTCGCTGAGCGGCTGGCTCCGCTCGCTTCACCCGAGGCCTCAGGGGGCCTTCAGCAGATGCGCGGCAGTTGCTCGCCGCTCAGCATGTCGACGACGCGCGTGCCACCGATGGTGGTGCGCAACACGACGCGGCCCGGGTGCGCGGCGGTGACCGTGCCGATCGCCGCGGCGGCGTGGCCCAGGGGGTCGGCGCGCAGCGCAGCCAGCAGCGCGTCCGCGGCCTCCGCGGCGACGATCGCCAGGAAGACGCCCTCGTTGGCGACATAGAGCGGGTCGAGCCCCAAGAGCTCGCAGGCCTCGCGGGCGCCGTCGGCCACCGGAATGGCGCGCTCTTCGAGGCAGAAGCCCACGGTGGCCGCCGCCGCGATCTCGTTGAGCGCGCTGGCCACGCCGCCGCGCGTCGGGTCGCGCAGCACGTGCACGGCCTGCGGGGCCGTCTCGAGCAAGCGGGCGACGAGCCCGTGGAGTGCGGCGCTGTCGCTGCGGAGCGCGGTCTCGAAGCCGAGGCTCTCGCGCAGGGACATGATCGCCATGCCGTGCGCGGCAAGCGGCCCGCTCAGCAGCACGACGTCGCCGACGCGGGCGTGCTGCGGGGCGAGGTCGACGCCGGGGCGCACGACGCCGATGCCCGCGGTGTTGATGTACACGCCGTCTGCTTGCCCGCGACCGACGACCTTGGTGTCGCCGGTGACGATGCTGACGGGGATGGCCTGCGCCGCTCGTTGGAGCGAGGCGACGATGCGCCGCAGCGTCGCCAGCGGCAGACCCTCCTCGAGGATCAGGCTGACCGAGAGCCACAGCGGCGTGGCGCCGCACATTGCCAGGTCGTTGACGGTGCCATGCACGGCGAGCGAACCGATGTCCCCGCCCGGGAAGAAGAGCGGGCTGACGACGAAGGAATCGGTGGAGAACGCCAGCCGCCCCGGTGGGGCCTCGAGCACCGCCCCGTCGTGCAGGCGCCGCAGCTCGGGGTTGTCGAAGGCCGGTAGCAGCAGCTCTTCGATCAGCCGCTGCGTCAGGCGACCGCCGCCACCGTGGGCTAGCAGCACCGTGTCGTGGTCCGGGAGTGGCAGCGGGCAGACCGGACCGTCGCCGAGCACTGGGCGGGTTGCGTCGCTCACGTCACGCTCCGGTAGCGGTAGTAGGCCGCGCAGGCCCCCTCGGAGGACACCATCGGCGCGCCGAGCGGGTGCTCGGGCGTGCAGGCCGCGCCGAAGGCGGGGCAGGCCGGCGGCTTGCGCAGGCCGCGCAGCACCTCGCCGGCGAGGCACTCCGGGTGCTCGCGCGCTATGGGTTCGGCGAGGGGAAAGCGCTCGGCAGCATCATAGGTCCGCCAGGCCTCGCGCAGGCGCAGCCCGCTGGCGGGAAGGACGCCGAGCCCGCGCCACGGTCGATCGCAGACCTCGAAGACGCGCTTCAGTGCCTGCTGCGCGGCCGGATTGCCCTCGCGCTGCACGGCCCGACGGTACTGGTTCTCGACACCTGAGTGGCCGGCGGCGAGCGCACGGACGGCGCAATGGATGCCCTGGAGCAGATCGAGCGGCTCGAAGCCGGTCACGACGATCGGCACGCGGTAGCGCGCGGCGAGCGGCTCGTACTGCCCATAGCCCATCACGGCGCAGACGTGGCCGGCCGCGAGGAAGGCCTCGACGCGGTTGGCGGGGTCGGCCAGGAGCGTCGCGATCGCGGGCGGCACCAGCACCAGCGCGCTGAGCAGCGAGAAGTTCGACAGCCCGGCCTGGTGCGCCTGCAGCACGGTCAGCGCGTGGGCGGGCGCCGTGGTCTCGAAGCCGACGCCGAAGAAGACCACCTGGCGGTCGGGGTGCTGTTGCGCCAGCCGCACGGCATCGAGGGGCGAGTAGACGATGCGGACGTCGGCCCCGCGGGCCTTGAGGCTGCGCAGGTCGTCGCGCGTCCCGGGCACGCGCAGCATGTCGCCGAACGAGGCGAGGAGCAGCCCTGGTTGGGCGGCGATCGCCAGCGCGTGGTCGATCAACTCGATCGGCGTGACGCACACCGGACAGCCCGGACCGTGCACCAGCGTCAGCGCCTCGGGCAGCAGGGCGTCGAGGCCGAAGCGGAGGAAGGTGTGGGTCTGACCGCCGCAGACCTCCATCAAGGTCATAGGCCGCGTCAAGGCCGCGGCGATCGCGTCCAACCACGACTGCACCTGCTCGCCCTGGCGATACTCGTCGACGTAGCGCACGATCACGACCCCCTCGCGTGGCAGCCTAACACCTTGGACCACCTCAGGTGCCAGCGTCGCGCCGCCCTTGCCGCTCCAGCCGCGCGGCCGCCACCAGCAGCTGACCCACGCTGAGGCCGCCGTCGTTGGGTGGCAGCTGCCGGTGCAGCAGCACCTCGAAGCCCGCGGCGCGCAGCGCCCGAGCGGTCCGCCCCACGAGCTGTGCGTTCTGGAAGCAGCCGCCGCTGAGGGCCACCCGCGCCTGACCGCAGCGCTCGGCCACGGCGACGATCGCCGCGGCCAGCGACTGGTGGAAGCGCGCGGCCAGCCGCGGCAACGGCGCCTGACGCTGCAGCTCGCCGAGCAGCACCTCCAGCAGCGGCTGCCAGTCCAGCAGCAGCGGCCCCTCGGCGCTCGGGCCCGGGCAGAGCGGGAGCGGGTAGCAGCCCAGCTCGTGCGGGTCGGCGAGCGCCTCGAGCGCGATCGCGCCCTGCGCCTCGTAGCTGACCTCTGGGCATAGGCCGAGCAAGGCCGCTACGCCGTCGAACAAGCGGCCCGCGCTGCTGGTCAGGGGGCTGTGGAGCCGATGCTCCAGCATGGCCGTCACCCCACGCGCCTGCTCGGCGCTACCGTGCTGCAGGACGGGCAGCGCGTCGGCGGCGGCGAGGGCGGCCGCACCGCCGGCGGTGAAGAGCAGCGCGCGCGCGACCCGGTGGGGCTGGCGGATGCTCGCCGCGCCGCCGGGCAACGGGAAGGGCCGCAGATGGGCCACGCGGCGATAGCCGGCCGCATCGCCCAGCAGGAACTCGCCACCCCAGATCGTGCCGTCGGTACCATAGCCGCTGCCATCGAAGATCACGCCGAGCGCGGGCCCCTCCAGCCCGTTGTCGGCCAAGCAGGCGGCCAGATGCGCATGGTGATGCTGGACTGCGATCAGTGGCAGTCCGGCGAGCCCCGCGGTGGCGGCCGTGCGGTCCGGCGCGCCGTGGGTGACGACGCGTTGGGCCCATTGCGTCGACGCATAGTCGGGGTGCAGATCGTGGGCGAGGGCGATCGGGCGCGTCGCGTAGAGGCGCAGCAGGTCGGTCGCCGTGCGCTCGAAGGCGGTCTGGCCCTCGAGCGTCGTCAGATCGCCGAGGTGCTGGCTGACGAAGAGCTGCGCACCGGCGCTGAGCGCCACGGTGTTCTTGAGCTGGCCGCCGACCGCCAGCAGCGCCGGCAGCGGGCGCGTGGCTCGCAGCGGCAGCGGCGCATAGCCCCGCGCGCGACGCAAGAGCCGTGGGGTGTCGTCGATCACCCAGACCACGCTGTCGTCGACGTGCCGGGTGATCGGGCGATCGTGAACCAGGAAGGCCGAGGCAAGACCGCGCAGCCGCGTCAGCGCCTCGTGCTCGTCGGTGCAGATCGGCTCTTCGCTGAGGTTGCCGCTGGTGGCGACGACCGGGAAGGGCAGCGCCGCGAGCAGCAGCGCGTGGAGCGGGGTGTTGGGGAGCAGCAGACCGACGGTGGCGGTGTCGGGGGCGATGTTCGGGGCGAGCGCCGCGTCGGGGTGCCGTGGCACCAGCACGATCGGTGCGGCCGCCGAGCTGATCGCCTCGGCCGCCGCAGCCGAGAGCGCGGCCAAGGCGCGGGCCGCCGTCAGATCGCGGACCATCACCGCCAGGGGCTTGTGCGGGCGCTGCTTGCGCTCGCGCAGCCGCTTGACCGCCTGCTCGTCGGTCGCGTTGACCAGCAGCTGGAAGCCGCCCAGCCCCTTGAGCGCGAGCACCTCACCGCCGACCAGGGTCGCCGCGGCCTGCGCCAGTGCGTCTGCGCCGCGCGACAGCTCGCGACCGTCCTCGTCCCAGAGCACGAGCTGCGGCCCGCAGGCCGCGCAGGCGTTGGGCTGGGCGTGAAAGCGGCGGTCGGTGGGATCGTCGTACTCGGCCTGGCAGGCCGCGCAGAGGCGGAAGCGCGCCATCGTGGTGTGGGCGCGGTCGTAGGGCAGCCCCTCGATGATGCTGAAGCGCGGCCCGCAGGCGGTGCAGTTGGTGAAGGGGTAGCCGCGGCGCCGGTCGTGCCCCGAGGCGATCTCCGCGCGGCACGGGTCGCAGAGGGCGAGGTCCGGCAGCACGAGCACCGTCGGCGGCGAGGTCGCGCTGTCGCTGGCGCGAATCTCGAAGCGCGTCTCGCCCAGGGCCGCGAGCCAGGAGCGGCGCTCGGACACGACCCGCGCTTGAGCGGGCGCCTCGCGCCGCAGCGCCGTGGCGAAGCGCTCGAGCGCGCGCGCGTCGCCCTCGACCTCGACCCGCAGGCCGGCGCCGTCGTTGCGCACCCAGCCGCCGAGCCCGAGCCGCGTGGCCAAGCGGAAGACACAGGGGCGGAAGCCGACGCCCTGCACCGCGCCGTGCAACTCGAGCGCGAGGCGCTGCGGCCCTGCGCGGTCCTGAGGGGCTGAAGGCTCGGGGGGCTGGGACATGGTCGATGGGCGGACCGCGCCCCGGCGGCGGCGCAGAGGGCGGCGATTGTGGTGCGTTGTGCCGCCGCGTAGGATAACACCGGCACGGCCGCCGGCCGCTACCAGGAGTCGTCGCCGTGTGTCTCGCCCTTCCTGGCCGCATTCTCAGCATCACCGGCGAAGATCTGGCCCGCGTGGCGCGCGTCGACTTCGGCGGCGCGGCGCGCGAGGTCAGCTTATCCTTCGTGCCCGAGGCGCAGGTCGGCGACTACGTGATCGTGCACGTCGGCGTGGCGATCAGTCGCCTGGACCCAGAGGAGGCGCGGCGCACGCTGGAGCTGCTGCAGCAGCTCGCGGTGGTGGAGGACGACGAGGGCTTCGTTCCGACCGGGCCCTGAGGGGCCAAGACCTCTCGTGGTCGCCGTCCAAGCGCGCGACGTCTTCGGCTCCCGCTCTCCTGCCCCGGGCGCAGCACTCTGCCGCTCTTTACAAGGGTTGCTGCGGAAAGTAGTGTCCGCCGCTGCCGCTGCCCGACGCTGTTCGTGGGGGGCCCCTCGCGCGCCGAACGTGGGGGGCCTTGCGAGGCCCTCGCTGGTGCGATCGGGTGTGGCGGCGATCAGCGGGGGCCGCAGGGAGGTGGCACGCATGGCGCACGCATCGCGCGGACTGGACAAGGAGACGCTCGATCTGACGCTCGCGGCCTTCCGCGACTTCGCCCGCGATCATCTGCCCGATGCGCGGCTGATCGAGCTCGACACGCGGGACGAGTTCCCGGTCGAGACCGTGCGCGGTCTCAGCGGCGACGGGCTGGGCATCCAGCTCGCGTTCATTCCGGAGGCCTACGGCGGGATGGGCGGCGGGGCCTTCGATGTCTATCGCATCTGCGAGGCGCTGGCGCGCGTCGATGTGGGCGTCGCCACCGGCGTGTTGGCCACCTTCCTGGGCAGCGACCCGATCGTCTATGGGGGCACGACCGAGCAGCAGGCGCGCTGGCTCGGACGCATCGCCAACGAAGGCATCCTGATGGCCTACGGGGCCACCGAGCCGGAGGCCGGCAGCGACCTCGGCACGCTGCGTAGCACGGCCGAGCCCGTGCGCGAGGACGGCGTCGTCGTCGGCTACCGGCTCAACGGCAACAAGCAGTGGATCAGCAACGGCGGCTTCGCCGACGTCTATACCTTCCTCGCCAATGCCCCGGGCGGCCCGAGCTGGTTCGTCGTCGAGCGCGGGGCCCCGGGGCTGAGCCACGGCAAGCCGGAGGACAAGCACGGCATCCGCCTGAGCAACACGGCCACCGTGCACTGTGAGGACGTCTACGTCGACGCCGACCGGCTGGTCGGCGGGGTCGAGGGCCAGGGCCTGGTACAGGCGCAGCTCGTGTTCGGCTTCACGCGCCTGATGGTGGCGGCCTTCGGGCTCGGTGGCGGTTGGGCGGCGGTCGATCGTGCGATCGCCTACTCGCTCGAGCGCGTGCAGGGTGGCGGCCTGCTGGCCACCAAGCAGGGCTACACCCACAAGCTGATCGTCCCGCACGTGGTGCAGCTCGAGGGGGCGCGCGCCTTCATCGAGGAGACGGCCGAGCGCATCGACGCCGGCGAGGGCTCGCTCAACACCGAGGGGGCGATCTCCAAGTACCTGGCGACCGAGGCCGGCAATCAGGCGGCCGAGGCGGCGATCCAGGCCCACGGCGGCTACGGCTACACCAAGGAATACATGGTCGAGAAGATCAAGCGCGATGTGCGCATCACCACGATCTACGAGGGCACCTCGGAGATCATGGAGATGACCATCGCGCGCGATCGTTGGCAGCAGCAGATCAAGAGCCGAGGCCAGCACTATCACGAGCAGGCGCGCGCTCGAGCAGTTGCATGCGCGGCAGCCGGCGGCCGGCGCGGATCTCGCCGCGCTTGCGGCGCACGCGTTGGCCGAGGTGCTGGAGGCCGCGCGCCTGGCACGACTGACGCGGCACCAGCACGTGCTCTTTCGCGTCGGGGAGCTGGTGGCCTACGTCGAGGGCGCCGGGGCCTTCGCGCGGCGGGCGGCGCGCGCCGCGGAGGGCGCGCTGCTCGACAAGACGGACACCCGCTTCGACGCGACGGCCCTCGCCACGATGAGCCGCGTCTTCGCCCGACGCGCCGCGCTCAAGGTGGTGCAGGAGGGGCTGCAGTGGGTCGTGGGTGCGGACGGGGTGTCCGACGGTGAAGGGCCGGCCTTGGCCGAGCGCGTCGGTCTGGCGGCCGTGCAGCGCGCCCAACGCGGGCTGATCGCCGACATGGATCGCGTCGCCGACGCGCTTTACCAGCGCGGCTGAAGCGATCGCGCGCCGGCGGCCCGTGCGTGAGCGCGGCGCGGTGGGCGCACGGAGTGAGCACGATGCGAGAGACGGCAGCACGCGCGGTCGCGATCGTCGGTGTCGGAGCAGTGATGCCCGACGCGGCCGACGCGCCCTCGTTCTGGAACAACATCAAGAGCGGTCGTTACAGCATCACGGACGTGCCGGCCGAGCGTTGGCAGGCCGACCTCTATTACGACGCGGATCCCGCGGCGCCCGATAAGACCTACTCCAAGATCGGCGGCTGGGCGCTCGACTGGCACTGGGATCCGCTGGCCTGGAAGCTGCCGGTGCCGCCGCGCGTCGGTGAGGCGATGGATCGCGGCCAGAAGTGGGCCGTGATCACGGCGCGGGAGGCGCTCGGCGACTACGGCTATCCCGAGCGGCCGCTCGACCCGGAGCGGACCGCCGTGATCATCGGCACCGCGATGGGCGGCGACCGGGCGGTCTTCAGCGCGGCGCGGGTGCTCTTCCCCGAGCTGGCCGAGGAGCTGCGCCGTTCGCCGACCTTCGCCGCGCTCGCGCCCCAGCAGCAGCGTGCGATCCTCGAGGAGGGGTTGCAGGGCTACCGCCGGCGCATGCCGGACGTGACCGAGGACGCGATGCCCGGCGAGCTGGCGAACATCGTCGCCGGGCGCGTGGCCGCGCTCTTCAACTTCCGCGGGCCCAACTACATCGTCGACGCAGCCTGCGCCTCGGCCACCGCCGCGATCAGCACGGCGATCGAGGGGCTGGTGCAGGGCGACTACGACGCGGTGCTCAGCGGCGGCGTCGACGCCAACATGAGCCCGTCGAGCTTCATCAAGTTTTGCAAGGTCGGTGCGCTCTCGGCCACGGGGACGCGGCCCTTCTCGGCCGCTGCCGATGGCTTCGTGATGGGGGAGGGCGCCGCGGTGCTGTTGCTCAAGCGCCTCGCCGACGCCGAGCGCGACGGCGATCGCATCTACGCCGTGATCCGTGGGGTCGGCGGGTCGAGCGACGGTCGCGGCAAGGGCATCACCGCGCCCAACCCCGTCGGTCAGCGGCTGGCGGTGCGGCGCGCCTGGGAGCACGCGGGGGTGTCGCCGGCGAGCTTGACCCTGATGGAGGCGCACGGCACCTCGACGCGCGTGGGCGATGCCACCGAGGTCCAGTCGCTGAACGAGGTCTTCGGCAGCCTCGGCCTGCCGCTCGGCACGATCGCGCTCGGCTCGGTCAAGTCGAACGTCGGTCACCTCAAGGGCGCCGCCGGTGCGGCAGGGCTGCTCAAGACGGTGCTGGCGCTGCACCACAAGCTGCTGCCGCCGAGTCTCGGCTTCGCCCAGCCCAACCCCAATATCGACTTCGCGCGCTCGCCCTTCCGCGTCAACACCGAGCTGCGGCCCTGGGACCACCGGGTCGATGGGGTGCGGTGTGCGGCGGTCAGCTCCTTCGGCTTCGGCGGCACGAACTTCCATGCCGTGCTCGAGGAGCATGTCCCCGGGCGGCTGACGCAAGGCAGCCGGCGCAGTGCGAGTGTCCCGAGTGGCTGGGGCGAGGCCGCGTCGGCGGCGGTGGGCGGCGGTGCGGCTGCCGCTGCGCTGCGGTCGTCGCCAGCGGCTGCGGCGCTGGCCGGCGGTCGCGAGCCGCCCAGGCCCGGCTGCGGGGGCGGGCTGGTGGCTGGGACGCCGCAACGCCGCGATGGGGTGACGGGGGGGCGCGCTGGCCGAGCGGCGGCAGGTCTGCGCCGCGGCCGAGGCCGGGCGCGTGCCGCCCGTGGCGCCACCGGCGCTGGCCGAGCTGCGCGCAGCGGAGCGCGTGGCGATCGACTTCGGCGATGCCGCCGAGCTGGCGAGCAAGGGCGTCAAGGCGCTCAAGGCGCTGGCCACCGATCAACCCGGGATGTGGAAGGCGCTGCGGGCGCAGGGCATCTTTCGCGGCCGCGGTGCGGCGCCGAAGGTTGCGTTCCTCTATACCGGCCAGGGCTCGCAGTACGTCAACATGCTGCAGGCCCTGCGGCAGCAAGAGCCGCTGGTGGCCGAGGTCTTCGCCGAGGCCGACCGCGTGATGACGCCGCTGCTCGGTCGCCCACTCAGCCAGTACATCTTCGTCGACAGCGCCGACGGTGCGGAGGTGGCCCGGGCCGAAGACGATCTGCGGCAGACCGCGATCACGCAGCCCGCGGTGCTGGCGGCCGATGAGGCGCTGACGCGGCTGCTGGCCGCCTATGGCATCGCGCCTGACATGGTGATGGGGCACAGCCTCGGCGAGTACGGTGCGCTGGTGGCGGCGCGGGCGCTGCCCTTCGCCGATGCGCTCGAGGCCGTCAGCGCCCGTGGGCGTGAGATGACGCGCGTGGCCTTCGGCGACAACGGCGCGATGGCCGCGGTCTTCGCCCCGCTGGCCGAGATCGAGCGCATCGTCGCCGCGACCGACGGCTACGTCGTGGTCGCCAATCACAACAGCAACAGCCAGGCGGTGGTGGGTGGGACGGTCGCGGCCGTGGAGCGCGCGGTCGCGGCCTTCGAGGCCGCCGGGTATCGCGCCGTGCCCCTGACGGTCAGCCACGCCTTCCACACCAAGCTGGTGGCGCCGGCCAGCGCGCCGCTCTGCGAGGTCTTGCGCCGGCTGCGGCTGCAACCCCCGCGGCTGCCGCTGGTGGCGAACCTCAGCGGCGACTTCTATCCGATGGGTCCCGACGCCGTGCCGGAGATGATCGAGATCCTCGGTCAGCAGGTGGCGGCGCCGGTGCAGTTCATCCAGGGCCTGCGCGCGCTCCACGCGGCGGGTGCCCGTCTCTTCGTCGAGGTCGGACCGAAGAAGGCGCTGCACGGCTTCGTCGAGGACGTGCTCGGCGACCAGCCGGAGGTTTCGGCATTGTTCACCAATCATCCGCGACAGGGCGATCTCGTCTCCTTCAACCAGGCGCTGTGCGGGCTCTACGCGGCCGGCTTGGGCACGGCGCGTGAGCAAGCGGGGATCGAGGCGGCGGCCGCAGCGACGCCAGCCGCGGGCGGGGCGGGCGGCTACCAGCGTCTCGGCGAATTGGCGGCCGACTTCATCGAGCGCGGTCTCGAGGTCTTCGGCGGGCGCCGCCTCGAGGGCCGGCGACTGGACGACGAGCCGGTCGTGATCACCGGCGCCGCGATCGGCCTGCCCGGCGGCGGGCGCATCTTCGATCCGACCAACGTCGAGCGCATCCTGCGCGGCGACCAGCTGATCGAGGCGCTGCCGCTGCGGATCCGGCGCGAGATCCTGGCCAAGCAGATCGTGCGACTGGTCAAGAGCGAGGCGGGCGCCAGCTTCGAGCCGATCGCCGAGCTGACGCAGGTGGTGAAGCTGGCCGGGCGCGGTGGCACGCTCGACCTGACGGCCGAGTTCGGCTACCCCGCGGACCGCCTGCCGGCGCTCGACATCGTCACGCGCCTGGCGATCGCCGCCGGGATCGACGCGCTCCACGACGCTGGGCTGCCCCTGGTCCAGCACTATAAGACGACCACGCGCGGCACCCAGCTGCCGACGGGCTGGGGCTTGCCCGACGCGCTGCGCGACGACACCGGCGTGATCTTCGCATCGTCGTTCCCGGGCTACGACGCGCTCGTCGCCGACCTCAAGCACTACTACACCGATCGCGGGCGGCGGGACCGGCTGGCGGAGCTGGAGAGCCTGCTGGCGCGGGCGAGCGGCGCCGACGCCCTGCTGCGCACCGAGCTCGAGCGGCGCATCACGGCGCTGCGGGGCGAGCTGGAGCGCGAGGGCTACCAGTTCGACCGGCGCTTCGTGCTCAAGGTGCTGCCGATGGGGCACTCGCAGCTCGCGGCCTTCATCGGCGCGCGTGGCCCCAACACCCATGTCAACGCGGCCTGCGCCAGCACGACCCACGCGCTGTCGTTGGCCGAGGACTGGATTCGGCGCGGGCGCTGTCGCCGGGTGCTGGTGGTCTCGGGTGACGATGTCACCAGCGACCACATGATGGAGTGGTTCGGCTCGGGCTTCCTCGCCAGCGGGGCAGCGGCCACCGACGAGCTGGTCGAGGATGCCGCCGTGCCCTTCGATCGGCGGCGCCACGGGCTGATTCTAGGGATGGGGGCCTCGGCGATCGTGCTCGAGAGCGCCTCGGCGGCGCGCGAGCGCGGCGTGCGCCCGATCTGCGAGCTGCTCGGTTCGCTGACCGCGAACAGCGCCTTCCACGCCACGCGCCTCGACGTCGATCACATCTGCGGGCTGTTGGAGCAGTTGGTCGGCGAGGCCGAGCGCCAGTGGGGGCTGGACCGACGCGAGCTGGCGGCACGCACGCTTTTCGTGTCGCACGAGACCTACACGCCGGCTCGCGGTGGCAGCGCGCAGGCCGAGATCGAGGCGCTGCGGCGCACCTTCGGTGCCGGCGCCGATCAAATGCTCGTGGCCAACACCAAGGGCCTGACGGGTCACGCGATGGGGGTTGGGATCGAGGACGTGGTGGCGATCAAGGCGCTGGAGACGGGCGTGGTCCCGCCGGTGCCGAACTACCGCGAGCCGGATCCGGAGCTCGGCCCGATCAGGCTGTCGCAGGGCGGCTCCTACGACGTCGGCTATGCGCTGCGGCTAGGGGCGGGCTTTGGCTCGCAGATCAGCTTCGCCCTCTTGCGCTGGGTGCCGACGCCGGATGGCCGACGCCCGGCGCCGAATGCGCTGGGCTACACCACGCGGCTTGCCGATCGCCAGCAGTGGGAGCGTTGGCTAGCGACCGTCAGTGGGCAGACGGCGCCCGAGCTCGAGCTGGTGCACCGCACCCTGCGCATCAAGGACCGCGGGGCGACGGCCGGGCTCGCTGCACGACCGGTCCAAGCGGGCACCACGAGCTTGCCGCCGCACAGCGCGATCGCGCCCGTCGCCGCGCCAGTGGTGGCACCCGTCGCCGCGCCGGTGACGGCGGCTGCGGCTGGCCTGAGCCGTACGGTGGCCCCCGTGGCCCCCGTGGCCCCCGTGGCCCCCGTGGCGGCGGCTCCGGCCGCGCGCGCGGCCGCCACGCCCGTGGCCGTGGCGGTGCCTGCGTCAGGTGGCCTCGCGGCAGCTGCCGTCGACGACGTGCTGTCACAGATCATGCAGCTGGTGGCGGAGAGCACGGGCTATGCGCCGGACATGCTCGATCCGGACCTCGATCTGGAGGCGGACCTGGGCATCGACACGGTGAAGCAGGCGGAGACCTTCGCGCAGGTGCGCGAGCGCTACACGATTCCGCGCGACGAGGGGTTGCGGCTGCGCGACTTCCCGACGCTGCGCCACGTCACGCAGTTCGTCTACGACCATCGCCCCGATCTGCGCGCGGCGCTGCAGGTGGCGGTGCCGGTGGCTGCTGCGGCGCCGGTGGCTGCTGCTGCGCCGATGGCGCCGCAGCTGGCGGCCCCTGCGGCACCGCCCGCGGCCGTGGCGGCCGGGCCGGTCGACGGCGTGCTGTCGCAGATCACGCAGCTGGTGGCGGAGAGCACGGGCTACGCCGCGGACATGCTCGATCCGGACCTCGATCTGGAGGCGGACCTGGGCATCGACACGGTGAAGCAGGCGGAGACCTTCGCCCAGGTGCGCGAGCGCTACACGATTCCGCGCGACGAGGGGTTGCGGCTGCGCGACTTCCCGACGCTGCGCCACGTCACGCAGTTCGTCTACGACCATCGCCCCGATCTGCGCGCGGCGCTGCAGGTGGCGGCGCCGGTGGCTGCTGCGGCGCCGGTGGCTGCTGCGGCGCCGGTGGCTGCTGCGGCGCCGATGGCGCCGCAGCTGGCGGCCCCTGCGGCACCGCCCGCGGCCGTGGCGGCCGGGCCGGTCGACGGCGTGCTGTCGCAGATCACGCAGCTGGTGGCGGAGAGCACGGGCTACGCCGCGGACATGCTCGATCCGGACCTCGATCTGGAGGCGGACCTGGGCATCGACACGGTGAAGCAGGCGGAGACCTTCGCGCAGGTGCGCGAGCGCTACACGATTCCGCGCGACGAGGGGTTGCGGCTGCGCGACTTCCCGACGCTGCGCCACGTCACGCAGTTCGTCTACGACCATCGCCCCGATCTGCGCGCGGCGCTGCAGGTGGCCGCGCCGATGGCTGCTGCTGCGCCGGTGGCTGCTGCTGCGCCGATGGCGCCGCGGCTGGCGGCCCCTGCGGCACCGCCCGCGGCCGTGGCGGCCGGGCCGGTCGACGGCGTGCTGTCGCAGATCACGCAGCTGGTGGCGGAGAGCACGGGCTACGCCGCGGACATGCTCGATCCGGACCTCGATCTGGAGGCGGACCTGGGCATCGACACGGTGAAGCAGGCGGAGACCTTCGCGCAGGTGCGCGAGCGCTACACGATTCCACGCGACAAGGGGTTGCGGCTGCGCGACTTCCCGACGCTGCGCCACGTCACGCAGTTCGTCTACGACCATCGCCCTGATTTGCGCGCGGCGCTGCAGGTGACCGCGCCGGTGGCTGCTGTTTCGCCGGTGGCTGCTGTTTCGCCGGTGGCTGCTGCTGCGCCGGTGGCTGCTGCCGCGGCTGGGGCGCCTACGCCGCTGGCGGCCCTGCGGCACCGCCCGCGGCCGTGGCGGCCGGGCCGGTCGACGGCGTGCTGTCGCAGATCACGCAGCTGGTGGCGGAGAGCACGGGCTACGCCGCGGAGATGCTCGATCCGGACTGCGAGGCGATGGACGCCGTGCCTCGCCGCGTGCCCGTGGCGCAGTTGCGGCCCGCGCTCGAGCGCTGCAGGGCGACCGAGGTGACCCTGGGTGCGGGGAGCCGCGTCGTCGTGATGCTCGATCGCGGCGGCGTGGGCCAGGCGCTGGTCACGCAGCTCGAGCGCGTCGGTGTGGCCGTGCTGGCCATCGACGATGCGCCCGACGCGGCGACGCTGCTGCAGCGGCTCGCGGCCTTCGCCGCCGCGGGGCCCGTGCAGGGAGTCTATTGGCTGCCGGCGCTCGATGCCGAGGGCGACTTCACGGGGCTGGCCCCGGAGTCCTTCCGCGAGGCGCTACGGCTGCGCGTCAAGCTGCTGCACGCCACGATGCGTGCGCTCTATGACCAGGTGGCGGCGCCGGGCAGCTTCCTCGTGGCCGCCACGCGCCTGGGTGGACTGCACGGCTACGAGGCCGTCGGACCCTTCGCGCCGCTCGGGGGCGCGGTCTGCGGCTTCGTCAAGGCCTTCAAGCGCGAGCGGCCCCAGGCGCTCGTCAAGTGCGTCGACTTCGAGCGCGACCGCGATCCGGCGGCCGTCGTCGAGCTGTTGCTCGCCGAGACCCAGCGCGACAGCGGCATCGTCGAGGTGGGCCACCACGAGGGCCTGCGTTGGACCGTGGGCCTGAGCGAGGCCCCGCTCGACGCCCAGCCGGGGGCCCCGCTGGCCCTGGCGCCGGCGGGTGAGCGCCCGGTCTTCGTGGTGACGGGTGCGGCGGGCAGCATCGTCGCGGCGATCGTGGCCGACTTGGCAGCGGCCTGGCCCGGGACCTTCTACCTGCTCGACCGGGTGGCCGAGCCGGCGGCGGATGATCCGGACCTGCAGCGCTTCCGCGTCGACCGCGAGGGGCTGAAGCGCGAGCTCTTCGAGCGCCGCAAGGCGCGCGGCGAGCGGGTCACGCCGGCCCAGGTCGAGCGCGAGCTCGCCGGGCTCGAGCGGGCTGTGGCCGCCCAGGCGGCCATCACCGCCGTGCGCGCCGCCGGGGGCGAGGTGCGCTATCGCCGCCTCGATCTGCTGGACGCGGGGGCGGTGGCCCAGGTGATCGACGAGGTGCGGCGCGAGCACGGCCGCATCGACGTGCTGCTGCACGCTGCCGGGGTCGAGATCAGCCACTTCCTGCCCGACAAGGAGCCGGCCGAGTTCGACCTGGTCTTCGACGTCAAGGCCGAGGGCTGGTTCAACCTGCTGCGCGCGGCGCGCGGGCTGCCGTTGGGGACGACCGTGATCTTCAGCTCGATCGCCGGGCGCTTCGGCAACGGCGGGCAGACCGACTACAGCGCGGCCAACGACCTGCTCTGCAAGACCAGCGCGAGCCTGCCGCGGCTGTGGCCCGGCACCCGCGCCGTCAGCATCGATTGGACCGCCTGGGGCGGCCTCGGTATGGCGGCCCGCGGCTCGATCCCAAGCTGATGGAGCGCGCCGGCATCGACATGCTGCAGCCGGAGGCCGGCATCGGCGTCGTGCGGCGCGAGCTGCAGGCCCAGAGCGCGGGGGCGGTCGAGGTGCTGGTGGCCGGGCGGCTCGGCCTCCTGCTCGACGAATGGGACGCGACGGGTGGGCTCGACCCGGCGGCGGTGCCGGTGGGCACGGCCGGGCCGATGGTGACGCGCGCGACCGCGATGACCCTGCATGGCGGGCTGTCGGTCGAGGTCACGCTCGACCCGAGCGAGCAGCCCTTCCTCTTCGATCATCGGATCGACGGCACTGCCCTGCTGCCCGGGGTGATGGGCATCGAGGCCTTCGCCGAGGCGGCGCGCTGGGCCTTGCCCGAGTGGCAGGTGGCCGCGGTGGAGGACGTCGACTTCTCCTCGCCCTTCAAGTTCTACCGCGGTGAGCCGCGCACGGTGACGCTCGACGCGCAGCTCCAGCGCGACGGTGAGTACGTCGTGGCGCACTGCCGCCTGATCGGTGTGCGCCAGCTCAGCGGGCAGAGCGCGCCGCAGGCCAGCACGCACTTCAGCGCGCGCGTGCGGCTGGCGCGGCATCACGGCAGCGCGCTCAAGGCGGAGCGGCCACGGTTGAGCGACCTGCCGCGGGTGATCGCCGCCGACATCTATCGCGTCTACTTCCACGGGCCGGCCTACCAGGTGCTCGAGGCGGCCTGGCGCGACGGCGAGGTGGTCTACGGGCTGCTGCCGGCGCAGCTCCCGCTGCACCATCGACCCGAGACGCTGCCGACGACGATGGCGCGGCGCCTGATCGAGCTCTGCTTCCAGACGGCGGGGGTCTACGAGATCGGCGTGCTCGGCCGCATGGGCTTGCCGGCGCACGTCGATCGGGTCGAGGCGCTGCGCGATCCCGCCACCGCCGAGGGCCGGCTCTACGCGGTCGTCCGCCCGAGCACCACCGGCGTCGCGGCCCTCGGCGCGCCCAGCTTCGATGCCCCCAGCTTCGATGCCTATGTCACCGACGAGGCCGGCAACGTCTTCGTCACCCTGCGCGGTTATCGCACCGTCGCCCTGCCGGACGGCGTGGCGGACAGCGCGCGCGCGCCCCTGCGCTCGGCCATGTGCTGACGCCGTACCGACGACGGATCCCGATGCAACAGCCAGCCCTTCAGCGAATTGCGGTGCTTGGCCGCGGCGAGTCGGCCGCGCGCTTCGTGCGGACGGCCCGCGAGTGGGCCATGGCCCAGCAGCGCGAGCTGCGCACCGTGGCGCTGCACGCCCCAGGGGACACGCGCAGCCTGTTCGTGCGCGAGGCCGACGAGGTCTGCACGCTCGCGGCGCCGTGGCTCACGGGTGAGGGGACCCTCGAGGCCCCACGCCTGGCCGCGAGTGTCGACCTCGGGGTGATCGAGCCGGCCTTGCGGGAGGCGCGCGCGGACGCGCTGTGGGCCGGCTGGGAGCTCGAGCCTGCGTACGGGGCCCTGGCCCAGCTCTGCAAACGCCTCGGTTTGACCTTCCTCGGTGCGAGCGTCGAGGCGATCGCGCGGGCTGCCGACGAGGCCGGGCTACGGCGGCTCTGCGAGCGTCTGGCGCTGCCTTGGGCCACGGTCGAGCAGGTCGGCGCCGCGGGCGCGCGGCGGATCGCGGTGCTGGTGGCCAGCGATCACGCGGCGACGGGCTGGGCGCTCGGTGCCTGCGATGTGACCCTGCAGCCGCAGGGCGTGGCGCAGCTCGTGGAGGCGCCGCCGCCGGCGCTGCCGCCCTCGCTCCGTGACGCGCTGAGCAGCGCCGCGCTGCGCTTGGTGGGCGAGCTCGGCGCGATCGACCTGGGCGCGGTCGAGTTCATTTGCCAGCCCGAGCCCGAGCGCTGGGGCCTGCACCGCGTGCAGCTCGGCCTGCCGGAAATCCATGGCGCCGTCGAGGCCACTAGCGGCCTCGACCTGATCAAGCTTCAGCTCGATCTCGCGGCCGGGCGGCGTCTGGAGGGCGAGCCGCCCCCTGCGGCCGGCTGTGCGCTGGAGGTGCGGCTGCACGCCGACGCGCTGCTCGACGGGGCTCTAGCGAGCGGCGGTCCGCTGCACACGCTGCGGCTGCCCTTCGGCACCGGCGTCAGTCTCGAGGCCGGCTATGCCGTCGGTGACCTCGTTCCGGGCGGTCCGGCGGCCGACGTGGTGCGCCTGGTGACCACCGGGTTACGACGCGAACAGGCGCTGGCGCGGATGGAGCGCGCGCTGCGCGACACGGCCGTGGTGGTCGGCGAGGGTGCCAGCAACCAGGGCCTGCTGCTCGGGCTGCTGGCCCAGCCCGAGGTCGTGGCCGGTCGCGCGGACGGGCCGTGGCTCGAGCGCTGGGTGGCGTCCCGCGGCGCCGAGGTGGCGCCTGATGCCGCCGTGGCCCTGGTCTTCGCCGCCGTGGCGGCCTACCGCGCCGAGCTGGCCGCCGAGCGGATGCACTTCTACGTCACCGCGGCCCATGGACGGCCCGAGCTCGACGAAGAGGTCGGCCGGGCGATCGAGCTCAGCTTGGGCGGCGAGAGCTACCGGCTGCGCTTGCGCCGCGTCGGCCCGCTGTCCTACCGCGCCTACGTCAACGGACTGCGCATCGAGTTCGAGCTCGAGGATCTCGAGCCCTCCGTGCACCGGGTGCTCTGCGCCGGGCGGCGCTATCGCATCGTGGCGGGCGCTCATGGCCCGGCCCAGGTCGTGCTCGTCAACGGCGTGCCCCATCGGGTCCAGGGCGATCGCGGCGGCGTCGTGCGGGCCCCGGCACCAGCCGTGGTGGCCTCCGTCGGGGTGAAGGAGGGCGACGAGGTGGCGATCGGCGATCGCCTCGCCGTGCTCGAGGCGATGAAGACCGAGACGGCGCTGCTGGCGCGCTTCGCCGGCCGCGTCCGGCGGGTGTTGGTGATCAACAACGGGCAGGTCGCCGCGGGGGCGCCCTTGTTCGTGATCGAGCCGCCGGCGACGAGCAGCACGGCCTTCGGCCCCGGCGTGCGCCTGCGCTTCGACGACCTCGGCGTGCGCGAAGCCGAGGGGGATGGCGAGGGTGCGGCCGCCCGACAGCTGCTCGCCGAGCTCCGCGCCCTGGTGCTGGGCTTCGACGCGGACGCGGCGCGGCTGCGCCAGGCCGTCGCCGAGCACGGCGTGCTGACGCCGGGTCTGCCGGCGGCTGACGCCGAGGTGTTGCGGCTGGAGGATGAGCTGCTGGGCGTCTTCGTCGACCTGCGCTCGCTCTTTCGTCGCAAGGGCCTCGACCGCCACGAGGACGAGGAGACCCGCCAGAGCGCCACGGAATACCTGCTGACCTATCTGCGCGAGATCGACGCCCAGGGTGAGAGCCTGCCGGCGGACTTCGTCGAGCGCCTGCAGGGCGCACTGGTGCACTACGGCGTGCGGCAGCTCGAGCGCTCTCTGGCGCTGGAAGAGGCGTTGTTCCGCATCTTCAAGGCGCAGCAGCGGCTCGATGACCAGCTCACCCCCGTGTTCAGCGTGCTGCAGCGCCGCCTCGACCGGCGCGACGAGCTGGCCCCGATGGTCGGCGCCGGCTTCCGGGCCGTGCTCGACCGCTTGATCGTCGAGACGCAGGGCCGCTTCCCCACGCTCAACGATCTGGCGCACGAGGTGCGCTACCGCTACTTCGACCAGCCGGTGCTCGAGCAGAACCGCACGCGGGTGCAGGCCGAGGCCGCACGACAGGTGGCCGCGCTGGCGCGCCTGCCCGCGGGACAGGCCGACGAAGCGGCGATGCAAGCGCTGGTCGAGGTGCCCCAGCCGCTGACCCGGCTGCTCTTCGATCCCTCCGCCGAGGATGGGTCGAGCCAGCAGCGGGTAATGTTGGAGCTGCTACTCCGGCGGCACTACCGCATTCGCCCGCTCGAGCGCGTGCGCCTGCTGCAGCACGAGCACGGTCCGGTGGTGGCCGCCGAGTATCCCTATGAGGGACAGCGCATCCAGGTGTTGAGCGCCTGCAGCGAGCCGGCGCGGCTGGCGTCGACCCTGCGCACGCTGGTGGCGTTGAGCGCCGGCTGCGGGGCGGGCGAGGCATACGCGCTCGAGATCTACTGCCGGCGACAGGACCCGATCGCGGACGTCGGCCAGCTCGGCGAGGAACTGCTCGCGCTGGTCCAGCGGCTCGAGCCCGGGCGGCCGCTGCGACGCATCGTGATCGGCGTCTCGCACGCCGGCGAGGAGTCTCGGATCGAGTACTTCACCTTCCGGCAGGGACCGGGCGGCTTCGCCGAGGACAAGCTCTACCGCGGCCTCCACCCGATGATCGGCAAGCGCCTGCAGCTCTGGCGGCTGAGCAACTTCGAGATCGAGCGCTTGCCCTCGGTCGAGGAGATCTACCTCTATCGCGCCACGGCGCGTGACAACCCGAAGGACGAGCGGCTCTTCGCCCTGGCAGAGGTGCGCGACCTGACGGCCGTGCGCGACGCCCAGGGACGAGTCGAGCGCCTGCCCGAGCTCGAGCGCCTGCTCTTCGAGGCGCTGGCGAGCATCCGGCGCGTGCAGGCGCAGCGTGCGCCGCAGCAGCGGCTGCATTGGAATCGCGTCCAGCTCTTCGTCTGGCCGGTCTTCGAGCTGCGCGCGGAGGAGCTGAATGCCGTCGTGCACCGCCTGGCCCCGGCGACCGCGGGCCTCGGGCTCGAGCGCGTCTTGGTCCGCGCGCGGATGCCCGAGGCCGAGAGCCTTGAGCTGCGCGATCGCGTGCTCGATATCGCCAAGCGCGGTGGCGCCGGCGTCACGGTGCGCTTCCGTGACCCACCGACGGCACCGATGCAGCCGGTGACGGAATACGTGCAGAAGGTCGTCTCGCTGCGTCAGCGGGGCCTGCTCTACCCCTACGAGCTGATCGAGATGCTGACGCCGGCGCGCGAGGGGGTGCAGGCCGAGTATCCGCCCGGGGAGTTCCTCGAGCACGACCTCGACGCCGAGGGCCGCCTCGTGCCGGTGGAGCGACCCTATGGGCTGAACAAGGCCAACATCGTCGTGGGCCTGCTGCGGCACTTCACGGCGCGCTACCCCGAGGGAATGACCCGGGTCGCCCTCTTCGGCGATCCGAGCCGCGGCATGGGCGCGCTGGCCGAGCCCGAGTGCCGGCGCATCAACGCCGCGCTGGCCCTGGCGCAGCAGCTAGGCGTGCCGCTCGAGTGGTTCGCGGTCTCCGCCGGCGCCAAGATCTCGATGAGCAGCGGCGTCGAGAACATGGATTGGATCTCGCTGGTGCTGCGGCGACTGATCGAGTTCACCCAGGCCGGTGGCGAGGTCAACGTGGTGGTGATGGGCATCAACGTCGGCGCGCAGCCCTACTGGAACGCCGAAGCGACGATGCTGATGCACACGCGCGGCATCCTGATCATGACCGCGCAGGGCTCGATGGTGCTGACGGGCAAACGCGCGCTCGACTACTCGGGCGGCGTCTCCGCGGCCGACAACGAGGGCATCGGTGGCTACGACCACATCATGGGCCCGAACGGACAGGCGCAGTATTTCGCCGCCGACGTCCACGAGGCCTGCCAGCTGCTGCTGCGCTATTACGAGCACAGCTACGTCGCGCCCGGGGAGCGCTTCCCGCGCCGCGGCGCGAGCAGCGACGCGGCCGAGCGCGACGTGCGCAGCTATCCGCACGGCCGCATCGACGGCACGAGCTTCCTCACGGTCGGCGAGGTGTTCTCGGACGAGCACAACCCGGGGCGCAAGAAGCCCTTCGACATCCGCCGCGTGATGCACGCGGTCGTCGACCAGGACGATCAGCCGCTCGAGCGCTGGTACAACATGCGCGACGCCGAGACCTCGGTGGTCTGGGACGCCTGCCTGGGCGGCTATCCCGTCTGTCTGCTCGGCCTGGAATCGCGCCCGCTGCCGCGCCTGGGCTTCGTGCCGGCCGACGGGCCGCGGCGCTGGACCGCGGGCACGCTCTTCCCGCAGTCGTCGAAGAAGGTCGCGCGCGCGATCAACAGCGTCGGCGGGCGGCGCCCGCTGGTGGTGTTGGCGAACCTCTCCGGCTTCGATGGCTCGCCCGAGTCGATGCGCAACGTGCAGCTCGAGTACGGCGCCGAGATTGGCCGGGCGGTGGTCAACTTCCGCGGCCCGATCGTCTTCGCCGTGATCTCGCGCTATCACGGCGGGGCCTTCGTCGTCTTCTCCAACCAGCTCAACGAGCGCATCGAGGTCGCGGCGCTGCAGGGCACCCACGCCTCGGTGATCGGCGGCGCGCCGGCGGCGGCCGTCGTCTTCTCGCGCGACGTGGAGAAGCGCACGCGGGACGACGCGCGCGTGCGCGAGCTCGAGCGGCAGTGCCGGGCGGCCGAGGGCGTGGAGAAGGTGCGGCTGCGCGCGCGGCTCGACGCCCTGATGCGCGTCGTCGAGTCGGAGAAGCTGGGCGAGGTCGCGGAGGAGTACGACCGCGTGCATGACATCTTCCGTGCGCAGAAGATGGGTTCGGTGCACCACATCATCGCGCCCGAGCGGCTGCGGCCCTACCTGGTCGAGGCGATCGAGCGCGGCGTGCAGCGCGAGCTGGGTCAAGTCGCAGCCGCAGCCGACCGGTCTTGAGCGACGGCAGCCATGACGCCGCCGCCGGGGATCGCCTGGCTGCTGCAGCCCGCTGCGGCCATCCCCGACCACGACGATTGGCTCGCGCCGGCTGAGCGCGCCGTGCAGTCGGGTCTGCGCCTGGCTCCGCGTCGCGCCCAGTGGCGGCTCGGGCGCTGGACGGCCAAGGTCGCGCTGGCCCGCTGGCTCGACCTGACACGCGACGACCACCCGCGCCTCGAGCTGCGGGCGGCCGCCGACGGGGCGCCGGAGCCCTGGCTCGACGGTCGGCCCCTGCCGCTCGTGCTCTCGCTGAGTCACTGTGGCGAGCACGGCCTGGTCGCGCTGGCGGCCGCCCCGGTCGCTCTCGGCGCCGACCTCGAGCGGGTCGAGGCCCGCAGCCCCGCCTTCGTCCGCGACTACTTCACCGCCGCCGAGCAGCACTGGCTGGCGGCCGCCCCCGCCGCGCCAGGTGCCGACGCACGAGCCGAGCGCGCCACCCTGCTCTGGAGCGCCAAGGAAAGCGCCCTCAAGGCCCTGCGCACCGGTCTGCGCCGCGACACCCGCAGCGTCGAGGTCACGGTCATACCCGCCGGCCTACCCGCCGCGCGCACCGCGCCCGCCGCACCCCCGACCACCGCCGCAGCGCCCTGGGCCCCGCTGGCCGTCGACGATCTGGAGGGCCATCACCGCTTCATCGGGGCCTGGCGCCGGATCGGCGAACACCTGCTGACCGTGGTGGCGGAGCCCTGGGGCGGTGGGTTGCGCTAGCGAGCGGCGTGACCTGCCCGGCGTTTTTCGGACCAGCTCAAAGGTGAGAGGATGCCCTTCCACAGCCGTGGAGAGCAGGATGCGCAAGAGCAACCCACCTCCCGCACCCGAGTTGGTGCCGAAGGCCCGGGTGGGGGCCTCGCAGCATGAACCCGGGTGAGAGCCCCACTCCGCCGGGCGCTCGTTGCAAGCCTGCGGATGAGTGCCTAGAGTCCCATCCATGGTACTTGCCGAGCCGATTTCCGTCGCGCTGGAGGTGGCCGCCGTGCTTGAGCGCCTCGGCGTGCGCTTTGGCCTCGGTGGGTCGGTGGCCAGCTCCGTGTACGGGGTACCGCGGTCAACGCACGATGTGGATCTGGTGGCGGAGCTCGAGCGACAGCATGTGGCCCCGCTCGTGGATGCCCTGGCGCTGCATTTCCACGTCGACGCGGACTTGGTGCGGGAGGCGGTCGAGCGTGGATCGAGCTTCAATGCGATTCATCTGGCCACGATGATGAAGGTCGACGTCTTTGTTTCGACGGGCAGCGCCTTTCATCGCCGGGAGCTGGCGCGACTGCGCTCGATCACGGTCGAGGGCCGGGTGCTGCCGGTGGTCTCACCCGAGGACATCGTCGTCGAGAAGCTGCGGTGTTTTCGACTCGGCGGCGGCGCTTCCGAGCGCCAGTGGCGCGATGCGGTGGCAGTGCTGCGCGTACAGGGGCCCCGCCTTGACGCCTCGTACCTGCGGGAGTGGGCCGCGGCGCTCGGTGTGCCCGACGACCTCGAACGAGCGCTCGCGGAGGCGGCCGACAATGACTCGTGACCACGCGAGCGACGGACTGGGCGCATCGGACACCCACCCACGGATGCTGCGCTTCCAGCTCGAGGGCTATCGTCGCATGAGCCCCGAGGAGAAGCTCGATCAGGTCCGTCAGCTCAACCTGGGCGTCCAGCAGCTCGCGCTAGCGCGCATCCGAACCGCTCATCCTGCTGCGGGCGAGCGTGAGCTACGGCTTCGGCTGGCCTCGCTCTGGCTCGATCGCGAGACCATGCTGCGGGTCTTTGACTGGGATCTCCGCGCACGAGGATGGTGACGCGACACCGCGAGTCGGCGCCGCGAGCCTACGGCTCACCGGGCCCGGCCCCGCTCGCGGGTCCGGCCCCCTCGCGGCGCCCCCTCGCGGTGCCCGCCCCCTCGCGGTGCCAGGCACCGTCCCTGGCACTGGGCAATCGAGGAAGAGGAGCTGGCGGGTATGTCCCACTTACTCTCGGTGCTGGACCTCAGGGCTGGCAGCAGAGGCTCGCGACGGCAATCGACGAGGTCCGGCACGAGTCCCAAGGCAGCGGCTCGCTGCACGCCGGCGCCGACGCTCCAACCGCACCTTGAGGGACCGCGGCGCGTGGCTACGCGCGCGCCCAGCTCTCGATGATCCTCATCCCCGCAGCTCCCCCCGCAGCGCCCAGCGCTCAGCAACCCTCGCGCAGCCAGTCAAGCTTGGCCACCGGCTTGGGGGGCCAGGCGCTGGCCGCGGGCAGCGCTCCCGACGAGGACGATGTCGGTGAGCGGGACGAAGGTCTCGTTGACGCGATGGCGCCTGGTGGGTGGCTAGCGCAGCTGGCGCTGCCCCTGCGCGTCGGCGGGGAGCAAGAGCTCGACGCGACCACCGGCGGGAAACGCTCGCCGGTGCTTCTCGATGTCGAAGGCCGAGATGCGGCGAAGCGGCAGTGCTTCTTCACGCACCGCGATTCGGGCCTGGCCCGCGCGGTCGCGCGGTCGGCTCAACGCGGGGGCGGCGGGAAGGTCACCACCAGGGTGGGCAGCAGGCCGAGATCGTTGTGGCGCACCGCTGTGCGCGGGCGCGAGTCGTATTCGTCGGTGACGGCCAGCCCCGACCTGCCCTTGCGTCCCCATCGCGCCGCTCCTTTCCTCTGCCGCCAACCGAACCCGCGAACCCTACGAAGTTTCGCATGCCGGGTTCGGCTATCGCCGGTTCGGCTATCGCCGACAAGTCACCGTGACACGGATGTCGTGACGAGCCCCACAGCGCGCCCGATCGTTTGCGCCATCTCGCGATAATCACGGCTGAGATTACTCCTGAGCAGGGTGGCAGACCGCTTTGCAAACGCGTGCAACCGGCGATGAGGCAGCAACCGGTGGCGCTGCTGGGTCGGGCAGCGACGGAAAGGGCCGGATGTCCCCGCGCGTGCTCCTTGCCCCTCACCATGGTGGAGGTCGTGAAATGTCCCGCACGAAGGCAGTCGCAGCGAACGTTGCGCTCGTCGCAGGCCTGGCCACCATGCTTGCGACGAGCGCGCCCCAGTTCAGAGCATCGGCCGATGCGTCGCTCGTCGTCGAGGACGCTTCCACTCCCCTTCGAGTCAGCGTTCGCGTCGAGGTTCCAGCTGCACTCAGGAAACGAATGAACCTCTTCGAGGTCTCGTTGAAAGCTAAGCTCGACCGCTACTTTCGCAACGCAACGCTGCGGTGGGAGGAAAGCGCCATGGCGTACTTTCGCCTCCCACTGCTGCCGCCGGAGGAAATCGCCAAGGAGGCGAGTCGTCTGCAGGCGAGTGCTGTGGCGCGCTTTTCGCCCCGGGACTGGGAGGCCAATCTGTTCATCGAACCCAGTACTCATGGGTGTCCGCAGGGTTCGGCCTGTGAGTTCACCTTTGACGCTGCCTTGGACGGAGTCCCGCCGGGCTCATTCGGTGTCACCTTCTCCGCTCGGGTTGACGCGGGAGGTGACGAGCCGGATCCGGAGGAGCGGCCGACGATCACCTTGGAGGTGACACGTGCCGACAGCCGCTAACAGCACCATGCCCGCGGCCACGACGGAAGGGGCAGGCCGCCGCCGGTGCCGTGCCTCAGGACAACACGATTCCGCGAAGGATGTCGGCGACGCCGCACAGCGCTTGCGGGCCCTGCAAGGCGTGTCCGACCGCGCCTCAAGGCCTCGGCGGCTCTTGGTCGCGAGCCGTTGGCTCGGCCCGGCAGACGACATCTTGCTCCATCCCGCGATCCTCGTCGCTATTGCCACCTGGGCGCTCAACGATCACGTGCTCAAGCCGCGTTTGGCCAACGCCTGGACCGGGAAGCTCTCCGACGTGGTCTCGCTCGCCGCGGGGCCGGCCGTCCTGGCTGCGCTCCTCTGTCGGTGCTCACCGTGGCTCGGCCGTCACGTCCTCGCGCTGACAGCGGGTTTCGCGCTCTTGCTGGCCGCCGTGATGGCGTCCATCAACACGCTGCCCGAGGCGGGTGACGCCTACCGCTGGGGGCTCGGCTGGGCGCAGTGGCCGTGGCGCTGCGCGTGGTCGTGGCTCCAGGGCGGATCGACGGTCCCCCTTGCTTTGGTTGATCTCACGATGGATCCCACGGACCTCTGGACGCTTCCTGCCGCTGTGCTTTCGCCTTGGGTCGCGTGGCGCTTACACCGCTGATCTCCGAACCGAGCTCACAGGGTTGGTTCGGCCAAGGTGCGGCACGGGCCACGCCTGGTTGCGTTGCGAGTCTCGTGTTGGGGGGTGGAGAGAGCGATGATCCTGGCGCACTGGATCGCGGCCTCGATGGTTGCCGCGCGTGTCGTTGTGAGCGGCTGGCGCGGAGGTGAGTACCACGCTGGCGCAGCGTTACCCTCATGACCAGGCGCGCGGCTATCGGCCGGGAGATCTGCGCGGCATCTGCTGGGCAACCGTCGCGGTGGCGCCGCCCCCACGATCAAGTCACCGAACCACACGACCCGTGCCCTCCAAAGCCCGAGGTCGTGCGCAACGGGCTCGCGTGGGGTGTGACGCTCGCCCTTTTGCTAGGCGGCCGGCGCTGAGCCGCCGGCCAAGCGGCCTTGGTGGCGACGACCGGGAGGACACGGCATGGCGGAGCCGCTCAAGGCTTTCCTTTTTTCCCCGCACTCGTTCGTCGGCTCGGTCGCGCGATCGGGCGCGCAGATCCGAGCTTTCCCGCGCGCGCCTTCATTACGGAGGCGGGCCGGGGCCTGGAGCAGCTCGAGCTCCTCGACCGCGGCCGGCACATTGCGAGGGCCTTGGCGAAGCATCTGCCCTCACATTATCCCGACGCGATCGAGGTCCTGCTCCGATCGCTGGGCCCCGAACACGCGACCGACGAGCTCGTGGGCGCCGGGATGGCGCCATTTTTCTACTTGCCGCATGTGCTCTTCGTTGCGGCGCATGGCCTCGATCACTTCGACGTCTCGATGCGCGCGCAATATGAGCTCACCAAGCGCTTCAGCGCCGAGGGCAGCATCCGGCCGTACATCGCCAAAGACCCCGAGCGCACCTTCGCCCTGCTTCGCCGGTGGGCGCGCGACGAGAACGCACACGTGCGTCGGCTCGTCTCGGAGGGGACCCGGTTGCGGCTACCGTGGGCGCCGCGCGTGCAATGGCTCGACCACAACCCAGATCGCGTGCTCGAGCTGCTCGAGCTGCTCAAGGACGACGCGGCGTCGCTCGTGCGCCGAAGCGTGGCGAACAACCTGAACGACCTGGGCAAGGTCCACCCCAAGCTGCTGATCGCGACCGGCACGCGATGGCTCGACGGCGCTGCTGCGGAACGTCGCGCGCTCGTCGAGCACGCCCTTCGCAGCGCCATCAAGCGCGTCGAGCCCGCCGCGCTCCGCCTGCTCGGCTTCGGGAGCAAGCCCGCCGTAGCGCTCGAGCACGCACGTTTCGAACCGGAGCGGGTGTCGATCGGCGAGCAGGTGGCCGTGCGCTTCACGCTGCGCAGCACCGCACCGATCTCGCAGGACTTGCTGATCGACCTGGCCGTCCACTTCGTGAAGGCGAAGGGCAGCGGAGCGCCCAAGGTCTTCAAGTGCAGGCGCGTCGCGCTGCCCGCGCGCGGGCGGGTCGAGCTCGCGAGAAGGATCTCTCTGGCCGTTCACACGACCCGCAAGCCACGTCCCGGTCGCCACCACGTCGACGTGCTCGTGAACGGCGAAGCGCTGCGTCTGGGGACCTTCGACGTCGTGGCTGCTCGGCCGCGCGAAGGGGAGTAGGAGCCAGCGATGGCCTGCGACGAGCGGCCCGCTGACCGCAGCCGCCCCTCCACTCAAGCGGCGGAGGTCCAAGTCTCCGGGAACTCCGGGGCGGTTCACCCGCAGCGTCGAGGTCACCATCCCGCCCGCAGCGCCCGCAGCGCCCGCGGCAGCTGCAGTGCCCGACGCAGCCGCAGCGCCAACGCACCCGCGGCCGCCGCCACTGCGCTCTGGGCCCCTCTCAGCGTCCGCGACCACGAGGGGGGCGCCCGCACCTTCAGCGGGGCCTGGCGCCGTATCGGCCAGCACCTGCTGACCGTGGTGGCCGACCCCTGGGGCCTTGGGGTCCGCTAGAGCGACCGCTCAGGCGTTCGGGCCGCCGCCGGTGGTGACGCGGTCGAGCAGCTTGCGGCCGAGGCGGCGTAGGGTGCGGGTGTAGGGCTCCCACATCGCGCCGGAGTCGAGATTGTCGACCAGCTCGTCGTAGAGCGGGGCCATCTGCTCGGTCCAGTTGGGATCGATTTTCACGGCCTTGTCGGCCCAACGGTGGCAGTAGCGGCAGGACTCGCAGTCGAGCTCCATGCAGCCCTGCGTCTTAAAGCGCTCGATGAAGCCGTCCAGTGCGCGGTTGTCGATCTGCACCGGGTTGGGCCCCGTGCGCGGGTAGAGCATGCTGGCGGCCTTGCCGAAGCCGATCAGCGCCGGCAGCCGCAGCAGGTTGATGCCGCCGGGCTTGGCGAAGTACTTGATCAGCCGCCGATACGAATAGGCGTCGCGCGCCTTGCCGCCGAAGGCCTCGACCGGGTAGGCGTAGTTCTGCACCAGATCGAGCAGATTGCCGTCGTAGCGCCGCTCGGCGTAGGCCTTGACGCGCGTCAGCAGCACCGGCGTGGGCGTGTTGCGCTCGACGATCTTGAAGTTGTGAAAGCCGAGCGCCTCGTAGACGTGCAGGTCCTCGGGGCGGATCCAGTTGGCGCGCACGTAGTTGACCGGCTCGTTGAGGCGGATGTTGTTGCAGCGCACCGAACAGTAGTCGAGCGGGTAGCCCTTGCTCTTGCGCTGCGAGGCCGAGGAGAGCGTGACGGCGTGGTTGCCGGCGATCGCGCAGTCCTGCCGGCACCAGTTGTTGACGATCAGCGAGAGCGCGACCTTGCCGTCGGCGGCCTGCTGCATCGCCTCCAGCACCTTCAGCTCGCGGTGGATGTTGACCTCGGAGACGACGACGGTGTCGGCGCCCTCCTCGGCCCAGAAGCGCACCTTGCGCGCATTGTCGGTGAAGCGGTGCGAGCTGACGCGCGCCCGCAGGCGCGGGTGGCGGCGCTTGATCAGGCGCAGCAGGTAGACGGTCGCCACGGTCACGGCGTCGACGCCGATCTCGTCGAGCCAGGCCAGCAGCTCGTCCATCTGCCGCTGCCCCTCGCGCGTGAACTCGCGGTTGTCCATCGCCGACGCGTTGAGCAGGTAGTTGAACTCGATGCCGCGCTCGTGCACCAGCTTGACGTAGCGCGCCAGCTCGGGCCGCCCGATTTGCGGCAGATAGAACGAGGGCCGCCCGCCGCCGAAGTAGTCGCTGGTCAGCTTGCCGTAGACCTCGTAGACCGGGTAGGGCGCCAGGCCCGGCAGCAGCGCGTCGTCGAAGTTGCAGGCTACCGAAAGTTTCATCTCACTCCCTCCAAGGCCATCTCACTGCCTCCAAGGCCATCTCACTGCGTCCAAGGCCATCTCACTCCCTCCAAGGCCATCTCACTGCCTCCAAGGCCATCTCACTCCCTCCAAGGAACGGGCAGACCGAGCAGCGTGAGCTTCTGTTCGAGCTCATCGCGTTCGCGGTTGCGTGGGTAGCTCGTCGTACCGGCGGGCGGCAGCAGCTCGACCTCTTGGGCGCGGACGATCGCGGCCGCCTTGCCGCCGGCGTGGAACGCGCGCACGACCTCGAGGTCGCGGCGGGTCAGCTCCAGGCGGTGCAGGCGGTAGTCGACGAAGGCCTCCCAGGTCAGTGGGCACCAGCGGCGCACGATCTCGTGGCCGATGGTCTGCGCATAGCTGCGGATCTCCTGCTGGGCGTGGCCGTCCAGGCGCAGGGCGAGGAAGTGCAGCAGATTGTGCAGGTCGATCTTCCAGTAGGCCTCGGTATAGGTCGAGAGCGGCAGGTCCTTGCGCGCCAGCTCGCGCGCCACGCCGTGGGCCAGCCGCTCCTGGTAGACCTCGCGCGCCTGCTGCTGCAGCTCCAGCTCGCGCCGCGAGAGCGTCTCGCCGGCGGCCGCGTCGAGCACGCCGGCGCTGCCCTGGCGGTTGTGGTTGGCCTGCAGGCGCCAGTTGTCGGCGCTCGTGTGGTACATCGCGTCGATCGCCACCGAGTAGCGGGTCGAGTACTCGTTGACGTTGGCGGTGCGGTGGCGAATCCACTGGCGCCAGCAGTCCATCGGCACGCGCACGTGCAGCTTGAGCTCGCACATCTCGAAGGGTGTGCTGTGGCGGTGACGCATCAGGTAGCGCAGCAACCCGCGGTCCTCTTGGAGCTGCCGCGTGCCCGCACCATAGGAGACCCGCGCCGCCTGGACGATCGCGGCATCCGAGCCGAGGTAGTCGACGACGCGTACGAAGCCGTCGTCGAGCACCCGCAGCGGCAGGCCGAGGATCTCGTCCAGCTCGGCGACGGCGGGGCGCGCGACGCGCTCTGGTGCTTCCACGTCCGGCTCCGTCATGGTCGGAAGTACTACTCTGGGATGGTCGCCGGGGTCCACTGCCGATTACGACGCGCCCGTCGTCGGTGGCCACGACTGCCTTTGCCCCTGAAGCGCGGCCAGCCGGGCCTGGAGCGCGTCCTCGGCGCCCGGGACGAGCAGGTCGGCGAGCTGCCCCAGCGCCGCGCTGGCGCGCTGAAGCGCCTCGCCCACCGCCTCGCGGTTGGTCAGCAGCACGTCGGCCATCATCTGGGGATCGCTGGCCGCCAGCCGCGCCATGTCGCGGAACCCGCTGGCCGCGAGCTGGCGCGCCACGTCCGGCAGCTCGCTGCAGGCCGCCACGAGCGCCGCGGAGAGCAGGTAGGGCAGGTGGCTGACGTGCGCCACGGCGTGGTCGTGCGCCTGCGGGTCGAGCAGCAGTGGTACCGCACCGACGGCGGCGACCAGTCGCTCGGCCAGCCTCAGCGCCGCGTCGTCGCTGCGCCGGCTGCGGCACAGCACGAAGACGCGCCGGCGAAAGAGCGTGCTGTCGGCGTGCGCCAGCCCCGCCAGCTCCTTGCCGCACATCGGATGCGCGCCCACGGCACGCACCTGCGGGGGTAGGGCATCCATCGCCGCGATCATCGCCGCCTTGGTGCTGCTGAGGTCGAGCAGCAGGGTGCCTGGGGCGACGAGCGCACCGAGCCGCGGCAGCAACGCCAGGTTGGTGCGCACCGGCGCCGCGAGCACCACGAGCTGCGCCCCGTGCACGCCCTCCGCGAGCGTGGCGCTCGCTGCGTCGGCCAGCCCGCGCGCCAGCGCCCGCTCGCGGGTGGCGGGGTCCGGGTCCACGACCTGCAGCCGGGCCACCTGCTGGCGCAGCGCGAGCGCCAGCGAGCCGCCCATCAACCCACAGCCGACGATACAAACGGTTTGCGTCGCCAGCGTGTCGTCGCGCTCGCCGCTGGCGGTGGGGGTGTCGCTCGTGTTCATTTCCGGCGCGGCTCCTCGCAGGCCGGCGATGATACCCGGTCTGCCCGCGCGGCGGGATCGCCGAGCGCTGCTCTACATCAGGGGAAAGCGCCGAGCCAGCAGGGCCAGCTCCTCGAGCAGCAGCGGCAGCGGCGCGGCTGGCGTGGCCGCGCCCGCGGCGGACTCGACGGCCGGGTCGCGCCAGCGTGGGGGCCCGAGGTCTCGACAGCCGAGCTCGCGGTCACCCGGGGGGCAGAAGATCCGCAGGTGAAAGTGGTCGTTGTGCAGCCCCGCGTCGCCGGGCTGATGCATCAGTGCGGCTGCACGCTCGAGCAGTCGCTCCGGCTCGCCTGCGCGCCGCGCCTGGTCGAGCAGCAGCCGCGCCAGGTCGCGGTTGATGAACAGCCACTGCACCTCGATCCGGGGATCGGTGAGCAGCGCGCGCATCAGCGCCCAGTTGCGGCGCACATCGAAGCGCTGGCTGGCGCCGCCGACAACGGGCGCGGCGGCCGCGGCGTCGGGCACAGGCGGCCCGGACGCGAGTCCTGGGCCCCTTGGAGGGGTCGCGGGCTGTGTCTCCGGGCCAAGGGTCGCCGGCAGCGCCAGGCCCGTGGCGTCGTAGGCCACCATCTCCCGCGGCACCAGCGGGTGACCGTTGAGGTCGGTGGCATAGAAGATCACGTCGGCGTCCCGGCCGCTGGTGTGCGAGCCATGCTCGGTCGTGGAGCCCCCACCGGCCGGGCTGAGGTCGGCGAAGCCGACGGTCGCCCCCCGATAGCGGCGCTCGACGTGGTAGGCGACGCGCATCAACGCGTAGACCAGCTCTTCGATGCCGTAGTTGCGGTGCCGCAGCCACCAGCGCTCGGGGACGATGAACCCACGGCCGCGGAAGGGCAGCGGCGTGCCGTGCCGCAGCAGGCCGCTGCGGTGATCGCCCATCGACACCGAGCTCCCGTCCGTCAGCAGCGCCGGGCCGACACAGCCGGCCAAGGCGGGCAGCAGCGGCAGCAGCAGGGCGACGAGGAGGGTCGCCCGCATCGCCTAGTCCTGCCCCGAGGGCGTGCGCGGCGCGCCCTGGTCGCCCGCGCCGGGGCGGGCTGCCGGGCCGGAGAGCGTCGCCGCGAGCGGGGCGCCCTCAGCCTCGAGCGAGGCCAGCAGGGTGTCGCGATCGAGCAGGTAGGTCTTGATCTCGCGCTGGGGCGCCGCGAGGGTCAGCACGAGCAGCCGCCGCCGGGGTGCCGGAAGGTAGAGCTGGCGGACCTCCCACGGGCCGGTCGCATCGGTCGCCGGGCGTCGCGCGATGACGCGCCAGCCCGCCTGCGGCTGCGGCTTCCGTGGCGTGGCGCTTTCGATCCACAGACCGACCGTGCGCATCGCTGCCAGGTTGCCACGCACGAGCGCCTCGATGGCGGCCGCGGAGGCGTCCGGGCGCGCGCCGGCCAGCGCCAGCGCCATGCGGGCCCTGCTGTGGGCCTGCGTCAGCACCGCCAGCAGCGCTGGGTAGCCGGTTTGGCGCGAAAGCAGCCAGCCCTCCGGCACGGCGAAGCGCAGGCCGAGCTCGCGGTTGACGTAGCTCTGATCGTCGAGGTCGAGCGCCATGGCGGACGCCGTCAGGAGCAATAGGAGCGAGCCGAGCAGCAGGGTGGGACCGTGGCGTGGCATGCGGATGTTAGTATACGCGCGCCGGCCTCCGGCCGCGTACTCGCGGGCGAAGGACCCGCTCGAAAATAACTCGATCAACTGGGCGTTGAGGCGCCCGCCGGGCAAGGCGCAGCGACGAAGGAATACTGTTGGTATTGCGAGGAGCTGCAACGCAGCCCGGCGGGATGGATCGACGGCCAGATGGATGAGTTATTTCCGAGCGGGTCCTAAGGCCACCTGGGCTGGGACGGGGCATCATGGGTGAGCGATTCGGTAAGTACGAGCTGGTGCGGCGCATCGGCGTGGGCGGCATGGCCGAGGTTCACGTCGCCCGGGCCTTCGGCGCCGAGGGCTTCGTCAAGGATGTGGTGATCAAGCGCATTCTGCCGGCGCTCAACGCCGACCGCGAATTCGTCGACATGTTCATCAATGAGGCGCGGGTCGCGGCGCGCTTGCACCACGCCAACATCGTCCAGGTGATCGAGTTCGATCAGGTCGACGGCGTCTACTACATCGCGATGGAGTGGGTCGACGGCACGGACCTGCGACACGTTCGCAGCCTGGCGCATCGCCGGCGGCTGCCGATCCCGCAGACGCTCGCGGTCCATGTCGGCGTGGAGGCGCTGAAGGGGTTGCACTTCGCGCACGGCAAAATCGAGCACGGGCGCCCCTTGGGGCTCGTGCACCGCGACATCAGCCCGCACAACCTGCTGCTGTCCTTCGCCGGCGAGCTGAGGATCGCCGATTTCGGCATCGCCAAGGCGGCGGCGCTGGCCTCGGTCACCCGCACGGGCGCGGTCAAGGGCAAGCTGACCTACATGGCCCCGGAGCAGCTGCGCGGCGAGGTCATCGACCAGCGCACGGATCTCTATGCGCTGGGCATCGTGCTGTGGGAGCTGCTGAGCGATCGACGACTCTATGGCGCTAGCGGCAGCGAGGGCGAGTTGGTGGCCGCCGTGCGTCGCGGTGGCGCGCCGCCGCTCTGCACCGTCGCCCCGGCCGTGCCCGCGGCGCTCGGTGCGGTGATCGATCGGCTGTTGGCCCCTGCCCCAGAGGATCGCTTCGGTAGCGCCGCGGAGGTGCTACCGGCCCTCAGCCGCTTCGCCTCGACCGGCGACGCCTTGGCGGTGGCCGAGTACCTGCGACGCCTGCTGCCGGCCGAGGCCGAACGGGACCACCGCGGCGTGACGGTGCCGCAGGGGGCGGTGCTGACCACGGACATGCCCTTGGCCGGGCCGGACGCCGCGACCCACAGCGCCACGCCGGGTGTGGAAACGGGTCCGCCTCGACCAGCGCCGGTCGCTGCTCAGGCGGGTGTGCTCCAGCGGGGCCTGGTGCCCGTTGGAGGCCCGCACGGGGATCAAGACGCCGCAACCTCCGCACCCGGCGTCGGCGCGCTGGCCAGCGGCGCCACCAGCGACTCGGTTCGCACCTGGCGGCTGAGGCGTGGGCCCGTGCTCTTGGCGGTGGCCTTGGTCTTCGGCGGCATTCTGGCCAGCACCTGGTGGCTCGGGGCGCGTTGGCCGCGCAGGCTGCCGAACCAGCCGCTCGCACCGATCCCGACGACCGTGGCGCTCCTCGTCACGCTCGATCCGCCGCAGGGTGAGCTGGAGGTGGATGGCGTGGAGCTGGGCAGCGGTGGCCGCTGGACGCTGACGGGGCGCTCGGGGCATCGAGCTCGGCTGGTGGCGCGCTGGCCGCAGGGCAGCGTGGTGCGTCAGGTGGTCTTCGGCGGCGCGTCGGCCGAGCTTCGCCTGGCCGTGCCTGCAGCGCTGGCGCTGGCGTCGGCGCCCCGCAGCGTCGACGCCAGCGCGGGAGCAGCGAGGCCGCCGCGGGTCGTAGCCAGGTCACCAGCGGTGATCCCCGCCGAGGCGCTGGCAGCTCGGCGCCCGCCGGCGAGTCCCACGGTGAAGCTCCCGACCGCGGGGGAAGCGATTCGTGCGGCAGGGCCAACCCCCGCGGGGCCGCTGGCCCGACGACGGCCCCGCCCCGCGGGCGCGAGCGGCAGCGTTGGGGCGACGCGGCGGGCCGTGCTGGCCCCCGCGACGCTCGATGTGATCGTCGTGCCCTGGGCGCGGGTCGTGCTCGACGGGCGGCCGGTCGGTACCACGCCGCTCACGGGCTTGAGCGCGGCCGCTGGCCCGCACCTGGTCGAGCTGGGCAACGACGATCTCGAGCGGCACGAGCGCATCCGACTGAGGCTCAGGGCCGGCGAGCATCGCCGTTTGCGTCGCGATTGGACGGCGAGCGCGACCGCGGGCGCCGCTTCCGCTCGCGATTAGGGCCCGCCGCAAAATAGGGGGGGGGGGGGGCCCGCCGGGCAGGCGCGGCGCGAGCCCCCCGGGGTTTCCGGGGGGGGCCCCCCCGCCCCGGGGGGGGGGTTTGGGGGGGCCCGACGGGTCTGGTTTTTTGGGGGGGGCCGGGGGGCGACCTCGCCCCCGCCCCCCGCTCCCCCGCGCGCTGATCCGCGGACCGGCCCCGCGTGTCCCGGGCCGGCAGCTGGCGACGACGCGTCTCGGCGCTCACCTCAACACCCCAAGTAACGCCGTGCACCGGGCTCCTGGCCCCGCCGCGTGAATATTGTTTGACCGCAATCTACTCAGTGGAATACAGTCAGTGCCTACCAATCAGTGTATTCCTTTCAGTAGCATCTATTCAGTGGAGTCCACTGAATAGATGCCCTGGAGGCGGGTTGCAAGATGCTGCGCTCCCCTGCTGACCGGCGTGTCGATCGTATGGGCCCGAGCGGAAGGGCAGTTAGCCGGTGAGCGAGCCGCTGCGCGACGCACTGCTGACCGAGCGTGATCTGACCGAGATCGAGCGCGCGCACCCGCAGGGTCTCAGCTCGGCGCAGATCATCGGCATCTGCCAGGCGCGCGGTCTGAGGCTGTCGGAAGCGACCTTTCGCAAGTACGTCCAGCTCGGGTTGCTACCGCGCAGCCGTCGTGTGGGCTCCAAGGGCAAGCACCGCGGATCGCACGGCGTCTATCCCTGCGCCACCGTACGGCGCATCAACGGCATCAAGCACCTGATGGCCCAGAGCCTGACGATCGAGCAGATCCAGTCGCGCCTGGCCGGCTTCAAGCAGCGCATCGAGTCGGTCGAGACGGCGCTCGATGAGCTGCTCGAGGCCTTCGAGCGCGAGCTGATCAGGCCGCAGCTCGACCTGTCCGTCCGGCGCGAGGTCAGCCGCGACGTCCATGCCGTGCGGCGCACGGCCGCCGACCTGATGCGGCAGCTGATTCAGATCGAGGGCCGCGTCACGCTGACCGATCAGCAGGGGCACGGCGCGCAGACGGGGGCATTCGCGGAGCGCTAGGGCCGTGAGGTCTTAATTGTCGTTCGAGGGTTGCGTCGATGGCCAGTCGTGCCGAGGAGGTTTGCATGGATCCCGAGAGCCAGCTCAAGCTCGATCCCGTGGCTGACGAGGAGGAAACCGGCGAGCCGGGAGGCGAGGACGAGGATGTGGCCGAGGTCAGTCGCAAGCTGCGCCGCAGGCGGCGGCGCGACCGGCCACGCAGCAAGACGATTGCGATGCGGCGCCTGACGCGCGAGGAGGTCAAGCAGGGTGCCCTGCTGCTGCCCTTCATGGACTACTCGAGGCCCAGGACGCGCGGCGACTGCGCTGGTGAGGAGCGCCCCTGCGCCTACGTCAGCTGCAAGTACCACCTCTACCTCGACGTCAATCCGGAGACCGGGTCGATCAAGCTCAACTTCCCACACATCGATGTTTGGGAGATGCAGGACACCTGTGCCCTCGACATCGCGGGTCGTGGCGGCATCACGCTCGAGGACGTGGGCGAGATCATGAACCTGACGCGCGAGCGCATCCGCCAGGTCGAGGTGCGAGGCCTGCTGAAGCTGAAGATGAGCGCCGAGGAAGGCGACATCGCGCCGGGATAAGCGCGCGGTGGTTGCCCTGCTCCTGGGGCTGGCGCGGCCGCTTGACCGGGTTGGAGGCCGATTGCTAGGTTGCACCGCCGCGCCGACCTGCGCGGGAAGGACGGTGCAACATGGCGCGGCTCGAGCGGGCGCTGCTCAGTGTCTCCGACAAACGCGGCTTGGTCGATCTGGCGCGGGCCCTGCGGCGCCGCGGGGTCGAGCTGATCTCCTCCGGCGGGACGGCGACGCTGCTGCGCACGCACGACGTCCCGGTCACCACGGTCTCCGACTACACCGGCGCGCCCGAGATCCTCGACGGGCGGGTCAAGACGCTGCACCCGAAGATCTTCGGTGGGATTCTGGCGCGGCCGACGGCCGAGCACGACCGGCAACGCGCCGCGCACGGGATCGACGCGATCGACCTGGTCGTGGTCAACCTCTACCCCTTCGAGCAGACCGTGGCGCGCGCCGACACGACCCTGGACGAGGCCATCGAGCAGATCGACATCGGCGGGCCCTCGCTGATCCGCGCCGCCGCCAAGAACCACGAGCGCGTGGCCGTGGTGGTCGATCCCGAGGACTACGCGCCGCTGATCGCCGAGCTCGAGGCGCACGACGGGGAGGTCGGGCCGGCGCTGCGGCAGCGCTTGGCAACGCGGGCCTTCGGCTACACGGCGGCCTACGACGCGGCGATCAGCAACTACCTGCAGCAGGCGACGGCGCCGCAGCCCGGGTGGCCCGAGCTGCTCTCGCTGCAGCTACGCCGCGTGCAGCCGCTGCGTTACGGTGAGAACCCGCACCAGGCGGCGGCGTTCTATCTGCCGTCCAGTGCGAGCGGGCCGCGGCCGGCGCTGCCCTACGAGCAGCTGCAGGGCAAGGAGCTGAGCTACAACAACCTGCTCGACGCCGATGCGGCCTGGAGCCTGGCGCGCGAGTTGCCGGGCTGTGGGGTCTGCATCGTCAAACACAGCAACCCCTGCGGTGCCGCGACGGCGGCGGTGGGTGCGACGGCGGAGGCCTTCCGCCGCGCGCTGGAGACCGATCCCGTCAGCGCCTTCGGCGGGATCGTCGGCTGCAACGAGGCGGTGGACGAGGCGCTGGCCCAGCAGCTCAACGAGTTGTTCCTCGAGGCCGTGATCGCGCCGGACTTCAGCGCCGAGGCCCTGGCGCTGCTGGGCAAGAAGAAGAAGGTCCGGGTGCTGCGGGTGCGGGCGAGCTCGCCCGGCGCCGCCGTGGCGGGGCGCTGGCGCACGGTGCTGGGCGGCGTGTTGCTGCAGGACGACGACCTGGCGGTCGAAGCGTTGGCGGCGGCCGAGCAGCGCAGCGTGGCCGCGGCGAGTGCCGCGCAGCTGGCGGATCTTCAGTTCGCCTGGATCGTGGCCAAGCACGTCAAGAGCAACGCGATCGTGCTGGCCAAGGACGGTCGGCTGTTGGGCGTGGGCGCCGGTCAGATGTCGCGCGTCGATTCCGTCGAGCTCGCCGTGCGCAAGGCGAGGTTGCCGCTGGCGGGCTGTGCGATGGCCTCCGATGCGTTCTTTCCGTTCCGCGATGGGATCGATCGCGCCGCCGCCGCGGGCGTCACGGCGGTGGTGCAGCCGGGGGGCTCCCTGCGCGACGAGGAGGTCATCGCCGCCGCCAATGAGCACGGGCTGGCGCTGCTCTTCACGGGCGTGCGGCATTTTCGTCATTGACGGGCCCGTGGAGCTGGAGAGCAAGCCGTGAAGGTACTGGTCGTGGGGGGAGGGGGGCGCGAGCACGCCTTGTGCTGGCGGTTGGCGCGCAGCCCGCAGCTGACGCGGCTCTACTGCGCGCCCGGCAATCCGGGCACCGCCGGGTGTGCGACCAACGTGGCGCTCGCCGCCGACGATCTGACGGGGCTTGCCGATTTCGCTGCGCGCGAGGCGATCGATCTGACCGTCGTGGGGCCGGAGGTGCCGCTGTGCGAGGGGCTGCAGGCGGTCTTTGCGGCGCGTGGCTTACTGGTCTTCGGGCCGAGCCCCGCGGGCGCTCGGCTCGAGGGGTCGAAGGTCTTCGCCAAGCAGATCATGGCGCAGTGCGGCTTGCGCACCGCCCCCTTCGCCGTCTGCGAGCGGCTGGCGGAGGCGACGGCGTATATCGGCGCGCATCCGGGCGCGCGGGTGGTCAAGGCCGACGGGTTGGCGGCGGGCAAGGGCGTGGTGGTCGCCGCCGACGCGGCGCAGGCGTGCCGGGCGGCGCGGGACTTCCTCGAGGGCGAGGTGCTCGGGCCGGCCGGTCGGCGCATCGTGATCGAGGAGCGCCTGCGTGGCGAGGAGGTCTCGGTCCTGGCGCTCTGCGACGGCGAGCGGGTGCTGACGCTGCCCAGCTGCCAGGATCACAAGGCGGTGCTCGACGGTGACGAGGGTCCCAACACCGGGGGCATGGGCGCGTACTCCCCGGCGCCCGTGCTGGGGCCCGAGCTGCAGCGGCGGGTCGAAGAGGAGATCCTGCTGCCGGTCGTGCGGGGCCTGGCGGCCCAGGGCACGCCCTATCGCGGGGTGCTCTACGCCGGGCTGATGATCGTCGCGGGCGAGCCCTACGTGCTCGAGTTCAACTGCCGCTTCGGCGATCCCGAGACCCAGCCGCTGATGCTGCGTTGCAGCGCCGACCTGCTGCCCTATCTGTACGGCGCGGCCCGCGGCGAGCTGCCGCGGCAGCCACTGCAGTGGGATGATCGCGCGGCGCTCTGCGTCGTGCTGACCGCGGCGGGTTACCCGGGGCCCTACCGCAAGGGCCAGCCGATCACGGGCCTCGAGCAAGCCGAAGCGCTGGCCGATGTGGCGGTCTTCCACGGCGGGACGGCCCACGACGCGGACGGGCGGCTGGTCACGGCGGGTGGTCGCGTGCTCGGGGTCACGGCGCTGGGCGAGGACGTGGCGGCGGCGCAGCAGCGCGCCTATGCCGCGGTGCGTGCCATCGCTTGGGAGGGGCTGCATTACCGCCGGGACATCGGCCACCGTGCGGTCGGTCGGCGCTGAGCGCGGGGCAGCGGGCGTGGCGCTGGATGACGCGGCGGCGGGACCGACCGCGGTGCAGGTGCTAAGGGCGGACGGCGCCGCGATCGCGCGGGCGGCAGTGCGCCTGCGCGACGAGGCCGCGGTGATCGGCTTTCCCACCGAGACCTGCTACGGCCTGGCGGCTGCGCTCGATCTGGCGGGGCTGGCGCGACTGCAGCGCGTGAAGGGACGTGCGTCCGAGCACGCGCTGCCGGTGATCGTGGCCGATCGCGCGATGCTCGAGTCGCTGGTGCCGCGCCTGCCCCCGCTGGCCGAACGTCTGATCGCGCGCCATTGGCCGGGGCCCTTGACCCTGGTGTTGCCGGCCGCGGCAGGTCTCCCGGCTGCGATCGTTGGGCCGGGGGGCGGGGTGGGCGTGCGGATCTCCTCCGATCCCGTGGCTCAACAGCTGGTGCGAGCGGTTGGAGCGCCGATCACGGCCACCAGCGCCAATCGCTCCGGTGCCCAGCCGGCCACCGTGGCGCTGCAGGCGGCGCTGCTCGGTGTGGCGTTGGTGCTCGATGATGGGCCCCGTGAGGAGCCGCCGACGACGCTGGTCGAGCTGCTCGGCACGGCGCGGGTGCTGCGGCAGGGACGTTGCGTTGTCGACCTCGGCGGAGCTTGAACGCCGGCCGTCGGGCCTCACCGACGACCCGATTCTGCGCGGCGCGCTGCGCTTGCTGCAGCCCGCGCTGGGCTATCGCTTCAACCTGGATGCCCTGCTGCTGGCGCACTTCGCGGCCGCGGCGTTGTCCGAGCCTCCCACGCTGCTGATCGATCTCGGTGCGGGTTGTGGGGTCGTCGGGCTGCTGCTGGCGCGGCGCTGGACCCGCTGTCGCGCGCGGTTGATCGAGCGCCAGTCGGCGCTCGCGCAGCTGGCGGCGCAGAACGTCACGCGCAATGGCCTGGCGGCCCGCGTGCGGGTGTTCAGCGGTGACCTGCGGCGGGTAGCGCTGTGGCGACCGCGAGCCACGACGCGGCGCGTGCTGGTGGTCTGCAACCCACCCTTCTTCTCGCTCGCGCGGGGACGTTGCAGCCCCAATCGGACGGTGGCTGAGGCCAAGCACGAGCTGACCTGCACCTTGGCCGAGCTGCTGGACGCCAGCGCCCGCGGTTTGCGCCCCGGCGATGCGCTGGCGCTGATCCACCTGGCGACGCGTCGCGAGGAGCTGCTACGACTGCTGGGTGAGCATGGGCTCGCGCCGCAGCGGCAGCGGCTGGTGCTGCCCGCACCCGGCCGCGAGGCGACGCGCGTGCTGCTGCTGGCGCGTCGCCTCGCGGATCGCGCTCGCGGCGAGGGCGCGGCGAAGACGGTGCCGTGCGCGGGGTCGAGCGAGGATCCGCCCCTGGTGGTGCATTGCGCGCCGGGGGTATACTCCGCCGAACTGCGCCAGCTGCTGGGCGACGAGCAAACGGTCCCGCCGGGACCGCCGAGGGCGAGGAAACTGTGATGGGTAAGAGGAAACTGTGATGGGTAATCTGTCCGTGGTGGGCGCGCAGTGGGGGGACGAGGGCAAGGGCAAGGTCGTGGACCTGTTGACGGCGCGCGCCGACATCGTGGTGCGCTTCGCCGGTGGCAGCAATGCCGGCCATACCCTGGTCGTGGACGGCAAGAGAATCGTGGTTCACTTGCTGCCCAGCGGGGTCGTGCACCGCGGCAAGGTTTGCGTGCTCGGGGACGGCGTGGTGGTCGATCCCGAGGGGCTGTTGCGAGAGCTGAGCGACCTGGAGGCGATTGGGCTGCGGCCGGAGCCCGCGGGGCTGCGGCTCAGCGCCCGGGCGCATCTGGTGCTGCCCTACCATCGAGAACTCGATCGGCGGCGTGAGGGCGTGTCCGAGGCACTGGGTACCACGCAGCGCGGCATCGGTCCGGCCTACGAGGACAAGATGGCCCGGCGCGGCTTGCGCGTCTGCGATCTGCGCGTGCCCGAGCGGCTGCGGGCGCGCCTCCAGGCAGCCGTCGAGCAGGTCAATCCACAGCTCGAGCGGCTCGGGGGTCCGCGCTTCACCGTGGACGATTTGCTGCCGCCCTTGCTCGACCACGCCCGACAGCTCGAGCCCTTCATCGAGGACACGGGGGCCTTTCTGCAGCGCGCCTTGGCGGCTGGGCAGCAGGTGCTGTTCGAGGGGGCGCAGGGTGTGCTGCTGGACATCGATCACGGCACTTATCCCTACGTCACCTCGAGCACCACGCTCGCCGGTGGCGCCGCCGCCGGGGCCGGTGTGGCACCGCGTGACCTCGGTGCCGTCGTGGGCGTGGCCAAGGCCTACGTCACGCGCGTCGGCAAGGGTCCCTTTCCCACCGAGCTCGCGGGTGAGGAGGGTGCGAGGTTGCGCCAGGCGGGCGCCGAGTTTGGCTCGACGACGGGGCGACCGCGGCGCTGCGGTTGGCTCGACTTGCCGCAGCTGCGCTACGCCGCGCGGGTCGGTGGGCTAGACTGGCTGGCGTTGACCAAGGCCGACGTCCTCTCCGGGATCGAGCAAACGAAGGTTTGCGTCGCCTACCGCTGGCGCGGCAAGCGGCTCGATACGCCGCCGGTCGACGCCGAGGATCTGGCCCAGGTCGAGCCCGTCTACGAGCCGCTGACGGCGTTCAGTGGCTCGCTGCGCGAGGTGCGCGACTACGAGGCGCTGCCGGCGGGGCTGCGGGAGCTGGTGGCGCTGATCGAGCGCGAGGTCGGCGTGCGGGTCGGGTTGGTGTCGCTGGGGCCGCAGCGCGAGCAGACCATCTTGCGGCACGGCTTCCAGGCCGCGCCGTGACCCGCGGCACGGTGCGAAAGCTACGTTATCCCAGCCAAATTGCGTTCAGCCGGATGGCTCTTCTATAATGCTGCGGTTGGGCGATGGGTGTTCAGGCTGTCGGTTACTCCGACACGCTCCCTGCATCGCGCGGGATCAGGCGCGGACCCGTCCGGCGGCGGGACTGAGGGACGCGCGGCGAGGCACAAGATGAGGATCACCTGCGACAGCTGTGGGGCCAAGTACTCGATCGCCGACGAGAAGGTACGTGGCAAGGTATTCAAGATTCGCTGCAAGAAGTGCTCGAACATCGTCGTCGTGCGCGGCACGGCGGCAGGTGGCGGGGCGATGGCAGCGCCGGACACCGCGGAGGTCGTGCCCAGCGCTGCGGGCGACCAGGAAAGCGCCGATGCTCCGGTCTGGCACCTCGTCATCGGGCGCGATCAGGTCGGCCCGCTGACGGCGGCCCAGGTGCGCGAGCACCTCGAGAGCGGCGCGATCGACGGCAATAGCTACGTCTGGCGTGAGGGCTATGCCGACTGGGCGCGGCTGGCCTCGGTCGCTGAGCTCGGCGCACTGACCGAGGGAGGCGAGCAGGCGGCGCCGTGGACCGATGGGGGCGCGGGGCCGAGGGGGCGAGAGCCTGGCCACGGCTCCCGCGGCGCGGAGGGCGCGGGCCGCACGGCCGGCAGTCTGGCGCCGGTCGGAGGCGCCGAGCGCGAGCCCAGCGGCGGTGCGTTTGCGGGCCTCGGGCCGCAGGGCGTCGCTTCCCGCGGTGGACTGTTCTCCGCGCCGGGCGGTGCCGGCGCCGGCGGCAGCGACCTCTTCCCCAGCACCTCGGCGGGATCCGCGGCCGCCGAGCCCATGTTCCCCGGTGACGACACGAGCGTCGGCGCAGTCGCGGAGGCCATGTCGGGGCCGCGCATGACGGGCCAGCGGGGCGAGAACTCGGTGCTCTTCAGCCTGGCCAACCTGCAGGCGTTGGCCACGGGTGGTCCCGCGGCCGGCCCGACCGGGGGGCGTTTGCTGCCACGACCGGGAGCGCGTCGCCAGCCGATGGCGGTAGCTCCGGTCTGCTGAACATCCGCGCGATGGCGGCGGCGACCGTTCCTGCCGCGGGTCGACGCGCGACCAGCGATGACGAGCTGCCCGCGTACGGCGGCTTCGCCGCGCCGATCGCGGCGGCACCTGTGCTCTTCCCGACGGCCGTCGACGAGCGGCCCTCCTGGCTGTTGCCCGTGCTGATCGGCGTGGGTGGGCTGCTGCTGGCGGTGATCGCGGTGTTGGTGGTCGTGCTGCTGCGGCGGCCCGCCGTGCAGCTGGTGCCGGCGCCAGCGCAGCAGGTCGCTGTCGTGGCCGGGCAGGGGAGTGCCGTGCCGGCGGATCCGGGAACGGCAGAAACCCCCGATCGGAAGCCCCAGCTCGTGCCGGCGACCGCGGCGCCCGCGGCGACGCCGGCGCCGGTCGGCGGCGGTGGACCGGCCGCGGCAACCGGGGTGGGCTCGGGCGGACGTCAGGGCGGCGCGGGAGGGCGGCCCCGCCCGGTGACGCGGCGCCCTGACGGTGAGCCGGCAGCGGGTGGCGAGGCCGCCGCGCAGCCCGATCGCGATCCCACTGCGGCGACCCCAGCGTCCCCGCCCCCACGGCGACCGACCCCCGAGCGAGGGCGCGACGATCTGGACAACATGATCGACGAGGCGATCACCCGGCGCCAAGGGGGGGCCGCCAAGCCCGCGGCCGGCGGTGGTGAAGCGGCCCCCGCGGGGGCGCTGCCGGAGCGTTTGTCGCGCTCGCAGATCATGGACACCATGGCGACCGTCAAGGGCCGCGTTCAGGCCTGCTACGACCGCTACAAGGTGCCGGGTCTGACCAACGTGCAGCTGAAGATCGCCGGCAGTGGGCAGATCCAATCGGCGGCGGTCGAGGGGCTCTTTGCGGGGACAGAGACCGGTGCCTGTGTCGAGTCCGCCGTCCGCGGAGCGCGCTTTCCGGCCTTCGCCGCGCCCTCGATGTCGATCAAGTACCCCTTCATGCTGCGCTGATGCGCGGGCGCCAGGCGTTCGTTCGGCTGGGGGCGGGCGCTCTGCTGCTGTTCGCCGGGTGGGCCCGCGCCGCACCATCGCTCGAGGTCGAGGGTTGGGGCCGCGCCCGTGCCGTCGCCGGCGACCTCGTGCAGGCGCGCGCCCAGGCGCTCGTGCAGGCGCGCCGCGAGGCCGTGGGGCGCGCCCTCGCGCTGGTGGTCGGAACGGGCGAGGGTGGGCGTGGCGGCCCGCCGCCCGCGTTGCCGTCGATCGACGAGGGCCGCTACGTTCGCGCGCTGCGCGTCGTCGAGGAACAACAGCTTGGCGACGAGCTCGTGCTGCGCGTGGCGGTGGTCTGCGACCTGGAGCGACTGCGGCGCGAGGTCGTGGCGGTGCCCTCGTCGGCGGTCGCCGCGCCAGCGCCGCCGCCGACGCAGCTCGGCGTCTTTGCGGAGGTGGAGGGGGCGGGAGCTGGCCCGCAGCTCGAGGGCCTGTCCCGGTCGCTGCGCCTCGCCGCGCTCGAGGCGCTTCGCCAGCGCGGGCTGTCGGCCGAGGCGCTCCCCGGCGCCTCGTGGGTCGTGGCGCAGCGTGGGGCGCGACGACGCGGGCTGACGCCGACGCTGCGACTGCGCGTCCGCCTCGCTCCGCCGCGCGGCCGCTTGCCGGGTCTGGAGTGGCCGCTGGTGCTGGCCTCGGCGCGAGTGCTGGTGTATCGCTCGGCTCCGGGCGGCGCCGAGGGGCTGGCTCAGCGGGCCACGGCTTGGGGCGCTGCGGCGACGGTCGTGGCGGCGCAGGAGGATGCCGCGCTGGCGGCCGCGAGGCAGGCGCTCGGCCCCGTCCTGGCGGAGACCGTGGCGCGCGGTCAAGGTGCGCGCCGCGTGGAGGGTGCGGCCGTGCTGCACCTGAGCGCGCTGGCGGCGTGGTCGGCCTACGAGCGGTTATGCGCCAACCTTCGGCAGCAGGCGGTGGGGCTGACCCGTTGCGAGGTCGAACGCGTGAGGGCGGAGGCGGCGCAGGTGGCCGTCGAGCCCGCGCCGGCCGGACCGCTGCTGGCGGCGCTGCTGGCGGCGAGCGAGCTGGGCGAGTGGATCGTCCGCGTCGACGACGTGCAGCCGCGGGAGCTGTGGGCGACGCTGCTGCGCCGCACGCCCTCGCTGCCGGGGGCGCCCTGATGGCGGCCCCGTGGAGGTCTGGGCGATGCAACGCGAGCGCGTGAACCTCCCCAATGCGGCTTTGGCGCAACGCAGCCATCGGCTGTGGCACCTCGCCTGTGGCGCCATCGCGGCCGTCCTGGCGCTGTGGCTGCTGCGGGCGCTGGCGGCGGTGCTGACGCCGCTGGCGCTGGCGCTGGTGCTCTCCTACGCGCTGGACCCTCCCGTGAGCTGGTTTCAGCGGCGCTGGCTGCTGCCGCGCTGGGCGGGGACCCTGCTGCTCTTCCTGGTCGCCTTGCTCTTGGTGGGCCTCGGGCTGCTCTTGTTGCTGCCGCTGGTGGCGCGCGAGATCAGCCTCGTCGCCGACGCGCTGCCCGAGCACCTGCTGCGCCTGCGCGACAGCCTCGTGCCTTGGGTCGAGCGCACCTTCCATGTGGTTTTGCCCGACACGCTGGGGGCGCTCGTGGCGCGCGCCGGGAGCGATCTCGGTGCGCTCGGCGGACGGCTGGCGGGCACGGCCGGCGATTGGTTGGCGACGCTGGCAGCGAGCACGGCGGCGGTCCTCAGAGCGGTGCTCTCCCTGCTGCTGGTGCCCGTCTTCACCTTCTACCTGCTGCCCAGCTTCCCCGCCTTGCTCGCCGAGCTGCGCGCGTTGATTCCGCCGCGCTACCGCGAGCCCGCCGATGCGCTGGCCCGCGAGATCGACGGCGTGTTGGCCGCGTGGATCCGCGGCCAGGTCGGCGTGATGCTCTGCTTGACGGTGGTCTACACGGCGGGGCTGGCGCTCGTCGGCGTCAGCGCACCGCTGGCCATCGGTGCCGTGTCGGGGCTGCTGGCCTTCATCCCTTATGTGGGCTTGGGCGTCGGCCTGGCGCTGGCCCTGACCGTGGCGCTGCTGGAGTCGCAGGGGCTGGGCCAGCTCCTCGGGGTGCTGGTCGTCTTCGGCAGCGGCCAGCTCCTGGACGGGCTCTTCCTGACGCCGCGCATCGTCGGCAAGCGCGTCGGGCTGGGGCCCGTCGGCGTGCTCGTCGCCCTGCTGGTGGGCGGCGGGCTCTTCGGCTTCTTCGGCGTCCTGGTCGCGGTGCCGGTGGCGGCCGTGACCGTGGTCGTCGCCAAGCGCGCCGTCGCGGGCTATCGCCGCAGCCGCTTCTTCGATCCCTCGCCACCCGCGGCGCCGACTGGAGCCGTCGAGGGGGCCTGAGCGCCCGGTGCCCGCAGGGCGCCTTGCCTCCCCGGCGGCGATCGCCGACCATCGCGCCCGATGGACGCACTCGTCACCAAGGCGGCGCGCATCGGGCGTTTGCTCGACGAGTTCTACCCCGACCCGGCGATCCCGCTCGACCATCGCGACCCCTTCACGCTGCTGGTCGCCGTGCTGCTGAGCGCGCAGACCACCGACAAGAAGGTCAACGAGGTGACGCCGGGGCTCTTCGCCCGCGCGAGCACGCCCGCGGCGCTGGCCGCGCTACCTGTCGAGGCGATCCACGCGCTGATCCGCACGGTCGGGCTGGCGCCGACCAAGGCGCGCCATCTGCACGCCCTCGGCCGCTTGCTCGTCGAGCGCCACGGCGGTGAGGTGCCGCGCGCGCTCGACGCGCTTGAGGCGCTGCCGGGCGTCGGCCACAAGACCGCCTCGGCGGTGGTGGCGCAGGCTTTTGGCATCCCGGCCTTCCCGGTCGATACGCACATTCACCGGCTGGCGGCCCGCTGGGGCCTCTCCAGCGGCAAGAACGTCCAGCAGACCGAGCGCGACCTCAAGCGGCTCTTTCCGCGCGACGAATGGCGGCGTCGCCATCTGCAGCTCATCTACTTCGGCCGCGAGCGGTGCCCGGCGCGCGCCCACGATCCGGCGGACTGCCCGATCTGTAGCTGGGCGGCCGTGAGCGCGCCGGCAGGGCGGACTCCGCAGCGATAGCCGCGGCGCCGTCGGCGGCGCAGGTGTGGGGCGTGGGCCGGGAGGCAGCCTGGAGGTAAGGGTCGGGGACGGGGCTACGGGCAGGCGGGGCCGCAGTCGTTGCTGTTTTTGCAGGTCTCGCCGGCGGCGATCCAGCACTTGCCATCGCCGACGGTGAAGGTCGGCGAGCAGGTACGGCTGGGGTTGCAGTCTGCCGGGCTGTTGCTGGTGGTCTCGAGCAGCGGGTCGCAGACGCAGTCGCCGAGGACCGGCGTGCAGTCGGCGGCGCAGCTGTTATTGAGCTTCTCGCCGAACTCGCAGATGCCGTTGCCGCAAAGGAGAACGTCCGCGGTATGGCGGCGTCCTATCGGCGCCTGCGAAGCGCCGGTTGCCAGCTGGCCGTCCGCCCAGCCCCAGCAGCGAAGGCGACCGTTGGCCAGCCGCGCGCAGGCAGGTAACAGTTCGCGGGCACGATTTGCGCGACAGGGGGCAGATTGACGACCTGGCCGTGACGACCGCGTCGGTCCCGAACCGGCAGTCGCCCCAGAGGGTGCCATCTGCCTTGAGCGCACGAGCTTCTGGTCTGAGCCAACCCGGCCGATGTCCGCGACCTGCGTGAGGCCGCTGGCCCTAACGGGCGCCTCGCGATTAACTACTGTGCCATCACCGAGCTGGCCCGAATTGTTTTGGCCCCAGCACCACACGGTGCCGTCCGTCTTGAGCGCGCAGGTGTGACTCGCGCAGGCCGCGCGATCTGCTCACGCTCCTCATGCTGCTGACCTGGACAGGTGCCATGCGCTCGCTGTCGAATTCCATCGCCGAGCTGGACCGCCCCTATTGCCCCAGCAGTAGACGGTGCCATCGGTCCGGCGGGCGCAGGTATGCTCCGCGCCCAGGGCCACCTGGGCGACCTGGGTCAGTCCGCTGACCGCCACCGGCGTGGAGCGGTCGGCCGCCGAGTGCCGTCGTCATCGATCCCCAGCAGCGGCGGACCCCCGTAGCTGAGCAAGGCGCAAGCGAATAGTTCCCGGCGACGACCCCAGGCGACGACCCGGTCAGGCCGCTGACCCCGACCGGCGACAGGCGCTGGATGGTCGTGCCGTCGCCGAGCTGGCCTGGCTGTTGTCGCCCCAACAGCGCGCCGTCCCATCCGCGTAGCGCGCCGCAGGCTTGGTCTTGGCCGAGTGCGAGCTCGCTGGCAGCTGCCGGCCGCGATAGAGCACCAGCGTGAGCATGGTTGATACGGGGTGCCGTCGCCGAGCTGGCCTGAGCCGTTATAGCCCCAGCAGCGCCACAGGCCGTCACTGGCCTGGCGGTAGCAGGTGCGTCCAGATCCGAGCGTCGTGGGCAGCGTCAGGTTCGGGCAGTCTACGGAGCAGCTCGAGGGGGTCTCCGTCTCGGAGCACCTGCGGTCACCGCAGCTCGTCGAGCGGCAGTCGCCGGGGCTGAGCGGCTGGGTCTCGCTGGCCGAGCAGACGCCGTCGTTCGTATCGCAACGCAGTACGGCGGCGACCACCGGCAGGCTGGTGTCGGCCGCGCCGCCATCACCGAGGTGTCCACCGTAGCTCCCCAACAGCGCAGCAGGCCGTCTGTCGTTCGGGCACAGGTGCGGCCACCAAACGACCAATCATCACCCGCCGCAAGGTCCACGGCGTTGGTCAGGCCGCTGCCGCGGCCACGGATGCCCGAGCGCTTCCGCTGGTGGTGCCGTCGCCGAGTTGACCACTGCTGTTCTTGCCCCAGCAGCGCACGGTCCCGTCGCCGAGCCGCGCGCAGGCGTGGTCCATGAAGTCGGCAACGATCTGCCTCACGTCTGCCGAGAGCCCGCATGACCGCGACGGGCGCGTGGCTGTGCCCCGTCGTGCCGTCGCCGAGCTGGCCGAACCAGTTGTCCCCCAGCAGCGCACCGTGCCGTCCGCCAGCATGGCGCAGCTCGTTCCCGGTAACCCAGCGCGAGTCCCGCGGCATTGGCGATCCCGTTGACGCCACCGGGCGCCAGCGCCGCGTGATCGTCGACGCCGTCGCCGAGTGGCCCTGACCCATCGTTGCCCCAGCAGCGGAGCGCCGTCGCTCAGCCCCACCGCAACCTGGGCCACGTTGGCGAGCCCGCTGACCGGCGCGGCGACCAGCGTCGCTGGATCGGTCGTGCCCCGGCCGAGCTGGCCGGCCCAGTTATTGGTGCCCCAGCACCAGACCGTGGCGTCGGCGCGTCGCGCGCAGGCGTGGCCGGTCCCGACCGCGACCTCTAGCGCCTTGTCCAACACGCCGTTCGCGACGGCCACGGGCCCGGTCGGGATCCACGGCGCCGAGCCGCCGAAGCACCACACGGTACCGTCGGTCTTGACCGCGCAGGTGCCGAAGTCACCGGTGCTGAAGCGGCCGATGCAGCAGGACTGGCCGGGCTGGCAGGTGACGAAGCTCGGGCAGCGGCGGGCGGTGCCGGTGTCGTAGAGGTTGAGGCCCAGCAGCGCCTGGTTGGCGCCGGTGCCGACGGGGAAGGCGCTGCAGCTCGTGCCGCTGACGGGCACCGGGGTGAGCTCGGGCACGCCCCAGTCGCTGGCCCAACTGCAGTTCTGCCGGTACCACGGGGCCGCCGACAGGTCGAGCAGCAGGCCGTTGTTGATCGTGCCGTTGGAGGCCAGGTCGGGGGTGTTGTAGCCGGGCTCGCACTGGTTGAGCTTGGCGTAGTCGAAGGCCTTGCCGCCGGTCGCGTTGGCGTTGTTGTAGGGGCTGACCTGGACGCCGGAACGGCTGGTGGCGGTCTTGAGCGCCAGCGCGGCGAGGAAGTCGGCCGCCTTGCTGGTGCCGTCGCTGTGGTTGTCCATGGGGTTGAGGTTCCAGGCGTTGTCGAGCGCGAAGCCGTTGGCCGACGTGCCGGGCTGCGTGCGCTCGATGATCGAGCCGAGGTGGGCCTGGATCAGCTCGAAGTGGGCGTCCCAGGTGTTGGCGCCCCAGGTGATCGCCTTGACCATCATCGGGTAGGGCGAGAGCGTGTTGGGCTTGACGGCATAGCCGGCGACGCCGTTGGCGAGCCGGCCGCGGCCGCAGAAGTAGCGGCTCTGGCGGGTGGCCTCGTCGAAGGTCTTGATGCAGAAGTAGCGGAAGAAGGTGCCGAAGGTCGGGATGGTGCCGTCGCCGTTGAGCGGCTGGACCTCGGGGCCCGTCACCGGGTGCAGCAGCACGGGGCGGTAGGCCTTGTCCGCGCAGGCCAGCCCCTGGCCCGAGAAGACCTCGTGGCTGACGGTGGTCTCGGCCGTGCCGTTGCCGTCGAAGTCCTCGGCGATGTCGACCTTGAGCGGCGGACACTCGCTGCTGCAGGGCGGACTGGGGCAGCAGGCCTCGTAGACGCGCTCGACCTGGGTCTTGAGCGTGTTCCAGCGCGGCAGCACCAGCTCGACATTGCGCGTGCCGTCCGGCAGCGCCGTCGGCAGCGTGTAGGGCAGCTTCGTCGGCGGGCAGAGCACCTCCGTCTGGGCGACGGTGTACTGGGAGAAGTCGGTCAGCACCGTCGAGGGGATCAGCAGGTTGCCGACATTGAGCGCGTTCATCGCGTTCATCGCGTTCATCGCGTTCATCGCGTTCATCGCGTTCATCGCGTTCATCGCGTTCATCGCGTTCATCGCGTTCATCGCGTTCATCGCGTTCATCGCGTTCATCGCGTTCATCGCGTTCATCGCGTTCATCGCGTTCATCGCGTTCATCGCGTTCATCGCGTTCATCGCGTTCATCGCGTTCATCGCGTTGCTGCTGTTGGTCGCGGCCTGCGCTCGCACCGCCGGCGGTGGCCTCAGCGCGCTGTCGTCCGCCAGCCCCTCGCAGCCCAGCAGGGCCCCCAGGGCGGCCACCGCCCCGATCCGAGCCACCTGCAGCGCACGACGCGAACCTGCCAGCCGGACGGTGTGACGCAGTGACATGCAGCACCTCTCGGTTGTGGCCATAAAACAGGTAAATCCGAATACAAGAAAATGGCAAGCACAAAAATGCAGCATCGCTCGTGCGTCGCAAGCCTCCGAGATGGCAGAAGTAAGGGGACGGTGGATGCCGTAAGAGAGGAGGCGCTGGTGACGCCGGTTCGGAACCTGGCTCCAAATCGTCGGCCTGGCCTCCCGATTCCCGCGCCGGCGCAACCCCCGCTGCGTCGCCCTGCCTTGCATTATGTGCCTGTATGATCTATGCCTAGGCATATGAGGACAACGATAGTGATCTCAGATGCTTTGGCCAACCGGGCCAAGAAGCACATGGAACGGCATCGGGTAACGCTGCGGTCGCTCGTCGAAGCGGGACTCGAGCGCGTGCTGGATGAGCGGTCACCCGCTCGAGGCCTTCGGCTCCGGGACGCGTCCTTCCCCGGCGAGCGTGGATTTTCGGCGGGGGTTTCGGCCGACGACCTCCCGCAGGTCTTGCGTCAGCTCAACGACCCCCTCCGACGCCAGGACGACGCATGATCGCTGTCGATACCAACCTCCTGGTCTACGCGCACCGTCCCGAGTGCCCGCTGCATGACGAGGCGAAGAGCTGCATCGCGGGCCTCGCTGAGTCGGGCCGCCCCTTCGGCATCCCCATTCACTGTCTCGTGGAATTCAGCGGCGTGGTCACGCATCCGAAGATCTGGAAGCAGCCCTCGTCGAGCCGCGAGGTTGCCGACCAGGTGAGCGCCTGGACCGAGGCCCCCTCCCTGCGGTTGCTCGCCGAAGAGCCGCCATTCTGGGCGGTGTTCATCGAAACGGTCGCAGCGGCGAAGGTAACAGCAGGCGCGGTGCACGACGCCCGCATCGCGGCAGCGTGTCGCTACCATGGCGTGACCGAGCTGTGGACCGCCGATCGGGACTTCAGCCGCTTCGTCTGGCTGCGCGTCCGCAATCCCTTGCTCGCGCCGCCTTGAGCGCCAGCTGGCGAAGGGACTCGATGGGTCGCCGGTGTGCGCTCAAGCGCAGCCGCTCAGCACCGCGTCCCACACGCGCAGGAAGTTTTCGCCGAGGAATTGGCGGCACTGCGTCGCCGAGAGGCCGTCCGCGCTCAGGGCCGCGGTGAGCAGGGGTAGGTCGGCGGCGTCCTTCAGCTCGCGCGGGATCCCCGGGATCCAGCCATCGAAGTCCGAGCCGAGCGCGAAGTGGCGCCAGGGATCGCGGTGGTGGGGCGCAAGCCGCTCGGTGCCGTAGCGGAGCTGCCGCAGCACCTGTTCCAGGCCGCCTTCGTCGCGGCCGTGGAGGAAGCGCGGGCAGAGGATCAGGCCGACGGCACCGTCGGTGTCGGCCACCGCGCGCAGCCCGTCGTCGTCGAGCAGGCGGGCGGCGAGCTGGTCGCGGCGCCGCGGCTCGACGCCCAGCAGGGCGGTGTGGCTGGCGATCACCGGGCGCTGCGTGAGCTGGCAGACCTCGATCACGCCCTGCCGGCTGACGTGGGCGACGTCGACGACGAGGCCGATCGCGTTCATCTGGCGCACCACCTCGCGGCCAAAGGGCGTGAGGCCCGCGTCGGGGTCGCTCCCCAGGCCGAAGCCGTTGCGCGCGCCGTCGTTGCCGCGCAGGTGGGCCAGCGTGACGTAGGCCACGCCGCGCGCCCGCAGCTGCGCCAGGCGATCGAGGCGCCGGGTCTCGCTCCCCTTGCCGCCGCTGCCGAGGCAGTGCAGCCCCTCGACCGCGAGGAAGATCGCCAGCACCCCACGCGCGGCGGCGCTGCGTACCTCCGCCGGCGAGCGGGCGAGCGTCAGTCGTGGATCGCGCGTCAGGAGCTCCTCGACGTAATCGAGCTGGCGGTTGATGCTGCGCCAGCCGCCCTCGCTGGCCCAGGGCCAATAGTGCAAGGTCAACGCGGCGCAGTCGTAGCCGCCCCGCCGCAGCCGCGGCAAATCGGCGTGGTGATAGAGCGGCCGGTGGCCCGCCCCGGTCAGGCGCGCGATCGCACGGGGCAGAGCGAAGCGCAGCGGCCGGGGCCCGGCTGCCCGCTCGGGGTCGTGCTCCACGTCGAGCGCGTAGCCGAAGAGCTGGTGTTGGATCAGGCAATCGACGTGGAGGTCGATCACCAGGCTCTGCTCGTGGAGGGCGCGCGCGGTGGGGCTGAGACCCAGTCGCGCCGCGTCAGCCTGGCTGATCGCTCCCATGGGGCATCGGCTCCAGCGCCTCGACGCCCCAGATCTCGCGGGCGTACTCGAGCACGGTCCGGTCGCTGGAGAACTTGCCCAGGCGCGCGACGTTGAGGATCGCCGACTCGGCCCAGCGCTCGGGAGCGGCGAAGCGCTGCTCGGCGCGCTCCTGGGCCTCGACGTAGGCGGCGAAGTCCGCCAGCAGGAAATAGGGGTCGCCGCCGTCGAGCAGCGCGTCGCGCACCCAGCGCAGCAGGCCGGGCTCGTCGGCGCAGAAGCGATCGCTCGCCAGGGCGTCGAGCACGCGGCGGATCCGGTCGTCGCGCTCGTAGTAGCGCCGCGGCTGATAGCTGTTATCGCGGCGCAGCGCCGCTAGCTCGGCGGTGGTCTGGCCAAAGATGAAGATGTTGTCGCGTCCGACCTCTTCCAGCATCTCGATGTTTGCGCCGTCGAGCGTGCCGATCGTCAGCGCGCCATTGATGCCGAACTTCATGTTGCCCGTGCCCGAAGCCTCCGTGCCGGCCGTCGAGATCTGCTCGCTCAGATCGGCGCCGGGGATGATCCGCTCGGCGAGCGAGACGCGGTAGTCGGGCACGAAGACGACGCGCAGCAGGCCGCGCGTGCGCGGGTCCTTGTTGACCTGGCGCGCCACGTTGTTGATGCACTTGATGACCTGCTTGGCGGCCCAATAGCCCGGGGCCGCCTTGCCGGCGAAGATGTGCGTGCGCGGCACGGTCGGGGCGTCGCCGTCGTCGACCAGGCGCAGGTAGCGGTAGACGATGTGCAGCAGGTTGAGCAGCTGGCGCTTGTACTCGTGGATGCGCTTGGCCTGAATGTCGAACATCGAGCGCGGATCGACCTTGACCCAGGCGGTCTCGGCGATGGTCGCGGCGAGGCGCTCCTTGTTGTGCTGCTTGACGGCCAGGAAGGCCTGACGAAAGGCGCTCTGCGCCGCCAGGGGCTCGAGCTGGCGCAGCGCGTCGAGGTCGGTGATCCAGCCGTCGCCGATGGCGTCGGTGATCAGCGTGGCGAGCTGCGGATTGGCCAGCAGCAGCCAACGCCGCGGCGTCACGCCGTTGGTCTTGTTGTTGAACCGCTCGGGCCAGATGCGGTGGAAGTCGGCGAGCACCGTCGTGCGTAGCAGCTCGCTGTGCAGCCGGGCCACGCCGTTGACCGAGTGGCTGCCGACGAGGGCCAGATGGGCCATTCGCAGCCGCTTCTCGTCGCCCTCGTGCACCAGCGAGACGCGGCGCAGCAGGCCGGGATCCTGCGGCCAGAGCTCGGCGACGCGGGCGAGGAAGCGCCGATTGATCTCGTAGGCGATCTGCAGGTGCCGCGGCACCAGGCGCTCGAGCAGGGTCACCGGCCACTGTTCGAGGGCCTCCGGCAGCAGGGTGTGATTGGTATAGCCGAAGGTGCGCTGCGTGATCTTCCACGCGGCGTCCCACTCGAGATCGTGCTCGTCGATCAGCAGTCGCATCAGCTCGGTGATGGCGAGCGCCGGATGCGTGTCGTTGAGCTGAATCGCGACCTGGTCGGGGAAGCGCTCGAAGCTCGCGTGGTGGCGCTGGAAGCGCCTTACGATGTCGTGCAGCGCGCAGAAGACGAAGAAGTACTCCTGCAGCAGGCGCAGCTCCTTGCCCGCTTGCACGGTATCGGGCGGGTAGAGCACCTTGCTGATCGTCTCGGAGCGGATCTTCTCCTCCACGGCGCGCAGGTAGTCGCCCTGGCTGAAGATCTGCATGTCGAACTCATCGGAGGCGCGCGCCGAGTAGAGCCGCAGATAGTTGACGGTGCGTCCCCCGTAGCCGATCACCGGCATGTCGAAGGGCAGGCCGACCAGCACCTGCCAATCGAGCCACATCGGGTTGTAGCGGCCGTCGCGGTCGCGCCCGTGGTCGATGCGGCCGTAGACGGGCACCAGGCAGAGCTCGTCGCTGCGCTCGATCTGCCACGGGCTCCACTGGCGCAACCAGTGATCGGGGCGCTCACGCTGGTAGCCGTTGTCGAGCTCCTGCTTGAACAGGCCGTAGTCGTAGTTGATGCCGTAGCCGAAGCCCGGCAGGCCGAGGGTGGCCAGCGAATCGAGGAAGCAGGCCGCCAGGCGCCCGAGCCCCCCGTTGCCCAGCGCGGCGTCGTGCTCGGCCTCGAGCACGTCATCGAAGGCCAGCCCGCAGCTGGCGACGAAGGCGCGCACCTCGTCGTAGAGACCGAGGTTGATCAGGTTGTTGGCCAGCGAGCGACCGATCAGGAACTCGAGCGAGAGGTAATAGACCTGCTTGGCGCCGGAAGCGGCCAGGCGCCGCTCCGTCTGCAGCAGGCGCTCGATCGCCAGCTCTCGCACCGTGAGGGCCAGCGCGCGGTAGAGATGCTCGGGCTGCGGGACCTGGCTGTCCTGGCCCAGCGAATAGCGCAGATGGCGGCGGACGGCGCGCTCCAGCTCGCTCCCGCCGCCGCTGGATTGGGCGCTGGATTGGGGGTCCGCGGGCCGCCGGGCGCTCATGGCCGACCCGCGGTCGGCGCGCCCTCGGGCTCGCCGGCGGGCGGCGCGAGCTGCGCCAGGGCCTGCTCGAGCGTGGCGCAGAGCGTGAAAACCTTGTTCAGGCGGGTGAGCTTGAGCAGCTTGAGCACGCGGTCCTGGGCGTTGCAGATCGCCAGCGTGCCGTGCTCGGGCAGGCGCTTGAAGAGGGCGATCAACGCGCCCAGGCCGCTGCTGTCGATGAACTCGACCTGGCTCAAATCGATGGCCACCCGGGCCAGGCCACGCGCCAGGTAGGGGTCGAGCGCATCGCGGAAGCCGGCGAGGTTGCCGGAATCGACGCGCCCGTCGAGCAAGGTGACCACCAGGACGTCGCTGACGACGCGGCACTCGAGGTTCATGGCATGCCACTCCGTGTGCGCAGCAGCGTACCGCAACAGCGCGGGGCATGTCACGGCGGCATGCCGTGCGGGGCGTAATCGCTGACGTCGTGCGGCCCGGCGCAGAGCTCCACGCGGCGGGTGCCCGCAGCAGCAGGCCGAGCCCGAGCACGACGGCGCCGGCGCGGGCGAGGGGTGCGCCGAGACCTGGCAGGTCAGCGGGTATTCCTCGGGGACCGTGCCCGCCGGCAAGGGGATCAGCTCCTTCGAGCTGACGTCGGCCAGCGCGACGTCGCCGTCGGCGGCTTGTTGGATCCACTGGGCGTAGGCATCGACCCGCATGTCGCGGCCGCGGCCGCTGCACTTCGTGCCGGTGCCGCCGGTGAGGTGCGAGTGGATGCCGATCTGCAGCAGGTGCGCGCCGTCGGCGAAGGCCGGGCCGCCCGAATCGCCGTGACAGAAGCTGCCCTCGTTCGTGGCGGCGAGATCGAAGTAGTTGGGCATCAAGGGCCCGACGGCCCCTCGCGTCACGCGTAGCTGCCCGTCGGGCGCGGCCTCCGGCGCCGTGACGCCATAGCCGACGACCTCGATGGTCTCCAGCGCCGGCGGCACCGTGACCGCCAGCGTGATGGGCGTGACCGGGGGCGCGCTCTCGAGTCTGACGACGGCGACGTCGTGAATCGTGAGGGTGTCGGTGGCGACGTAGAGCGGGTGGGTCTTGGCCCCCAGGCCACGAAAGGGGGTCCCACGGGTGCCAGCGGGCCCACTGAGCGTGAAGCTGAGCGCCGTGGCCAGCTGCTTCGTCTCGTAGTCGTAGACGCAGTGCGCCGCCGTGAGGACCGTCTGGCGGCCGACCAGCGTGGCGGTGCAGAGATCGCTGACCCCCGTGGCCTTGAGCATCCCGACGGCGGGATACGCGTCGGTCACGTTGCCGTCCATGATCGCCTGCGCCCGGGAGGCGATGCCAGCGCTGGAGGCGGTGTCGCCCGCGGGGGCCAGCTCGGTCGAGAACTCGTCGTCGGTCGGGCCGCAAGCACCGCTGAGCAGGGCGGGGAGCAGAGCGATCAGCGCCGCGTAGCGGGCGCGTAGGCCGAGGGCTGAGGCGTGTCGGGCGCATGGACAGCGCGTCAATCGCATCGGGTCTGCCTCGTCGTCATCAAGAGCAAGCACGTCTCCGCCCGCAAGCAGGCTTCTGCGCGCAGTATGGCAGCGCAGTATGGCAGCTGAAAAGCAAAGCAGGGGCCAAGTGCGCAGGCGCCGCGCCTCGGGCGCTAACACCCTGGAATCGCCGGTGGGCAGCCGCCGGTCACGCCGCCCTCCGGTCGTGCTCGGGGGGTGTGGTGACCCCAGCCATCCCGACGCGTCCGGTGGCCTGGAGCCGGTTGCGAGGACCGTTGACGGCGACTGGCCGCCTGACGCAAAGTGCGCGCACCCTCGCCGGCGCTGGCGCCGCTACGGTGATGGCACCGTGGCCTGGGCGGCCGTGATCGTCGAGGATCAGCGCTGGTGCGCGTGGCCCGGGGCGGGCCGGTCGAGGGAGAGCCGCGATGCACGAAGCTCAGGAGTACGCGCTGCTCGGCGGCCTGCTGCTCTTCGCGATCGTGATGGCCGTGGTCCCGTTGGTGCTGCCGAGGCTGATCACCCCGCGCTATCGCGGGCTGAAGACGCGCGAGACCTACGAATGCGGCGTGGACACGATCGGCTCGGCCTGGACGCGCTTCAGCATCGCCTTCTACCTCTTCGCGCTGATCTTCGTCGCCTTCGAGGTCGATATCCTCTATCTCTTCCCGGTGGCGTTGGTCTTCGGTGAGCCGGGCGTCGGCTGGCGCGACCTGATCGAGATCGCGCTATTTTTGGGCATCCTCTCGCTGGCGATCGTCTTCGCCTGGCGTAAGGGAGTGTTCGAGTGGCGTTGAAGCCGAGCGAGAGCCAGGAGCGAGAGCTGCCCGCCGCCGAGGGGCCGCAGGCCCGTGCAGAGGCCAGCCTGGCGCCGATGCGCGGCGCCGAGGACGAGGCGCGGCTGATGCAGGAGGCAGCGCCCTATGTGCGCTTCCACCGGCTCGAGACCTTGCTCAACGCCGCGCGCGCCAACTCGCTCTGGCCGTTGACCTTCGGCCTCGCCTGTTGCGCGATCGAGATGATGGCCGCCGGGGCGTCGAAGTTCGATCTCGACCGCTTCGGTGCGGGTGTCTTCCGGCCGAGCGCCCGCCAGGCCGACGTGATGATCTTCGCCGGCACGATCTCGCGCAAGATGGGTCCGGTGATCCGGGCGCTGTGGGACCAGATGCCGGCGCCCAAGTGGGCGATCGCGATGGGCGGCTGCACGATCGACGGCGGCCCCTTCAAGTACCCCAACCAGTATGCGATCTACGAGGGTGCCGACACGCTGGTGCCGATCGATGTCTATATCCCCGGCTGCCCGCCGCGACCCGAGGCGCTGATCGCGGGGATCCTCAAGCTCCAAGAGAAGATCAAGGCCGGGAGCAAGTTCCGTGGCTGAGGGCGCAGTGGCTTCTGAACACGCCCAGCGGCTGCGGGCCGAGCTCGAGGCGGGCCTGGACCTCGGCCCGCGTTGGAGCGCGCTGGAGGGCGCGAGCTCCGGCTTCGCGCGCTGCCACGCCGTCAGCGTCGAGGCGCTGCCGCGCCTGGCCGGCGCCTTCGCCCGGGCGGGCTATTTCCTCGAGCTGCTGACCTGCCTCGATCTGCGGCAGCACGAGGGCCGCATGCGACTGGTCTACACCTTCAACTGCTTCGCCGCGCTCGACCGCTGGCGGCTGCACGTCGATCTCGCACCGACGCGGCCCTGGAGCGGGCCGGCCGCCAAGCCCGCGCGCGCGAAGAAGGGGGCTGCCGCGGCCCTCGACGCCGCCACGGACGCCGCTGCCGCGCCCGCGGCGGCGCCCTTGCCGGTCGAGGCGCCGAGCCTGGTCGCGAGCTTCCCGGCGGCGGATTGGCTCGAGCGCGAGGTCTTCGACATGTTCGGCGTGCGCTTCGCGGGGCACCCCCAGCTCAAGCGCCTGCTGCTGCCGGAGGACGCCGACTTCCATCCGCTGCTGAAGGACTTCGGCCGGATGGACGCGGTCGCCGCGCCGGGCGCGGGCCCGGCCATGGGCCCGGGCGGGGGCGCCGATGGCTGAGATCTGGGGTGAGCCCGCGCCGCAGCCGCTGGCCGGCAACGGTGACGATACCTACTACCTCAACATGGGGCCGCAGCACCCGAGCATGCACGGCGTGCTGCGCCTGCTCCTGCACCTGCGCGGCGAGGAGATCCTGGAGGCCGAGCCGGTGATCGGCTACGCGCATCGCGCGCACGAGAAGATGGCGGAGAACCGCAATTACCTGATGTTCCTGCCCAACAGCTCGCGCGTCGATTACCTCAGCGGCATGATCTACAACCTGGCCTATTGCCAGGCGATGGAGCGGCTGCTCGGCATCGAGGTCCCGGAGCGCGCCGAGCACATCCGCGTGATCGTCAGCGAGCTCAACCGCATCAGCAGTCACCTGCTGTGGTTCGGCACCTTCCTGCTCGACCTCGGCGGCGTGACCCCCTTCCTCTACGCCTTCGACGATCGCGAGGAGATCCTGACGATCCTCGAGCGCGTGACGGGATCGCGCCTGACCTATAGCTACGGCCGCTTCGGTGGGGTGACGCAGGACGTCGATGCGCTCTTCGTCGAGCAGACGCTGGCCTTCGTCGCGCGCCTGCGCGGGCGGATGCCCGACTACCACGCGCTGGTCAGCGACAACGTGATCTTCCGCCACCGCTGCGAGGGCGTCGGGCTGATCGATCAGGCGACGGCCTTGCGCTACGGCGTGACGGGGCCCTGCCTGCGCGCCTGCGGGGTCCCCTACGACCTGCGGCGCGCCGAGCCCTATGGCATCTACTCGCGCTTCGACTTCGAGGTGCCGACCCAGCCTGCCGGCGACATCTTCGCGCGCTACCTGGTGCGCTTGGCCGAGATGGAGCAATCCTGCCGCATCATCGAGCAGGCGGTGGCGGCGCTGCCGGCCGGGCCGATCATGCCGGAGAAGCAGAAGAAGCGCTTCAAGCCCGAGGTGGGGGAGTCGTACTTCGCGGTCGAGTCGGCGCGCGGCCACTTCGGCATCTACATCGTCAGCGACGGCTCGGAGCTGCCCTTGCGGCTCAAGCTGCGGACCCCGTCCTTCGCCAACCTCTCGGCGGTGGCGGCGGTGCTAAAGGGCACGATGATCGCCGACACGGTGGCGATTCTCGGCAGTGTCGACGTGGTGCTGCCGGAGGTCGACCGATGACGCTGCACGTCTTGTGGCCGAACACCGCCCTGATGACGGTGCTGGCCGGCGCGGTGCTGATGGCCTACGTCGCCTTCAACGGCATGCTGTTGGTCTGGCTCGAGCGCAAGGTCTCGGCCCGCTTCCAGCGCCGGCTCGGGCCGACCGAGGTCGGCTGGGCCGGGCTGCTGCAGTCGGCGGCCGACGTGATCAAGCTTCTGGCCAAGCAGCTGATTACCCCGCGTCACGTCGATCGCCCCCTCTACCACCTGGCCCCGGTGCTGGTCTTCGTGCCGGTGCTGGCGGGCATCTCGCTCTTTCCCTTCGATCGCCACCTGCAGCTCCACGACTTCAACATCGGCCTGGTGCTGCTCTTCGCCCTGGCCGGCCTGGGCTTCCTCGGCATCTTCATGGCGGGCTGGGGCTCCAACAATAAGTACGCCCTGCTCGGCGCGATGCGCGCCGTGGCGCAGAACATCGCCTACGAGATCCCGCTGATCCTCGCCACGCTGCCGGTCGTGCTGCTGGCCCGGACGATGAGCCTGCGGGAGGTCGTCGAGGCGCAGCACCAGCTGTGGTTCATCGTGCAGCAGCCGGTCGCCTTCGCGATCTACTTCATCGCGGCGGTGGCCGAGACCAATCGCGCGCCCTTCGACATCCCGGAGGCGGAGAGCGAGCTGGTCGCCGGCTTCCACACCGAGTACTCGGGCATGCGCTTCGCCTTCTTCTTCCTCGCCGAGTACACCAACATGACGATCGTCTGCATGATCGCCGCGACCCTCTTCCTCGGCGGCTACATCGGTCCGAGCTGGTTGCCGGTGCCCGGCTGGGTCTGGTTCTTCGGCAAGGTCTATCTGCTGCTGCTGGTGATGATGTGGCTGCGCTGGACCTTCCCGCGCCTGCGCTTCGATCAGCTGATGAGCTTCGCCTGGGGCGTGCTGATTCCGCTGGCGATCGTCAATCTGCTGCTCACGGCCGTGGCGATCAAGGTGTGGCGATGAGCGTCTTGGTGCGGCTGCTGCGCGGCATCTGGTCGCTGATGCTCGGGCTCGGCGTGACCCTGAAGAACCTCTTCCGCCGGCCGGTGACGCAGACCTATCCGCACCAGAAGCCGGAGCTGTCGGCGGCCTTTCGCAGCGCGATCGCGCTGGTGAACTTTCCTGCCAGCGGCTCGCACGACTGCGTCGCCTGCATGCAGTGCGTCAACATCTGCCCCTCCTTCTGCATCAAGGTCGAGGGCGACAAGCCCGAGGGCCTCAAGCGCAAGCGCGCCACGGTCTTCGAGGTCGACTACGCCCTGTGCAGCCTCTGCGGGCTCTGCATCGACGTCTGCCCGACGAACACCTTGAAGTACTCGAAGACCTACGATGACGTCGGCTACCGGCGCGATCAGTTCGTCTACGACCTGTTGACGCCCTTTCGCGCCGGCGAGGCGGCCTGGCGCGAGCGCGCGCGGGTCGCCGCGGTCGAGGCGGCCCAGCCCGCGAGCGCAGGCCCGGCGGCGGCCGCTGGCGAGCCCGAGGTGGGGCGATGAGGCGGCGCCATGCTTGAGAACGCCATGCTTGAGAACGTGCGGGTGCTCGGCTCGGCGGCCTGGGTCTTCGTGGCCCTGGCGCTGATCGGCGGCGCGCTGGCGGTCACGCTGCCCAACATCCTGCACGCGATCTTCAGCCTGGCCCTCAGCCTGGTCGGCGTGGCGCTGCTCTTCCTCGCGCTGGGCAGCCCCTTCGTCGCCGCGATGCAGGTGTTGATCTATGTCGGTGGCATCAGCGTGGCGATGGTCTTCGCCGTGATGTTCGCCTTCGCCTTGCGCGAGGGCCCGGCCGGCGCGGCGCGCAGGCGGCGGGGTCTGGCGGGCGCCGCGGCGCTGGGCGTGTTCGCCGCGCTGGGCCCGCTGATCGCGCGCGCCTCGTGGTCGCCGCACTTCGCGCGCAACGACTGGACGGTGGCCGCGCTGGGGCGCGCCCTGCTCCAGCACTACAACGTCGTCTTCGAGGCGCTGTCGGTGGTGCTGCTGCTGGCGATCGTCGGCGCGATCATCGTGGCGCGCAGGGAGCCGCCCCAATGACGCTGCAGACGCTGCTGCTAGTGGCCCTGGCGCTGTTCTGCATCGGGCTCTATGGCGTGCTCTCGCGGCGCCACCTGGTGGGCGTGCTGGTCGGGCTGGAGCTGATGCTCAACGCCGCCAGCCTCAACCTGCTGGCCTTCAGCCGCGCCGGCATGGGCGACGCGGTGACCGGGCAGGTGATCGTGCTCTTCATCATCGGCCTGGCGGCGGCGGAGGTCGCGTTGGCGCTCTCGATCATCGTGGCGCTCTATCGCCGGCGCCGCTCGGTGGATATCGATCGGCTGCACGAGCTGAGGGGATGACGATGAGCTCGACGGCCATCGCGCTGCTCTTGACCTTGGCGCCGCTCGCGGCCTTCGTGTTGGCGCTGGTCGTCTTTCCACGCCAACGGCGCGTGGCTTCCGCCACGGTGGTGGGGGCCGGCGCCCTCTCGCTCGGGGGCGCGCTGTGGCTGCTCCGGGCCGGACCCATGGACGCGCCGCAGCTCTGGCCGTGGTTCGGCGCCGAGCGCGGAACGATGGCCTTCGGGCTGTTGCTCGATGGACCCAATCTGCTCTTTGGCGCCGTCGTGGCGCTGGTCGCCCTGGCGGTGATGGTCTACTCGCTCGGCTACATGGCGGGCGACCGCGGCTGGAGCCGCTACTTCGCGCTGCTGGCGCTCTTTGCCTGGTCGATGCTCTCCTTCGTCTACGCGGCCAATCTGCTGCAGATGTTCATCTTCTGGGAGCTGGTGGGCCTGGCGTCGTTCCTGCTGATCGGCTTCTGGTACGAGAAGCCGGCGGCGGCGGCGGCCGCGCGCAAGGCCTTCATCATGACGCGCATCGGCGACGTCGGCCTGATGATCGGCATGATCCTGCTCTTCAATGCCACCGGCACGCTGGACGTGCGCGAGCTCAGCAGCCCGCAGCTGCTCGGGCAGATCCCGCAGGCGCGGCTGGCGCTGATCGCGTTGCTCTTCTTCGCCGGCGTCGTCGGCAAGAGCGCGCAGTTCCCGCTGCACACCTGGCTGCCCGATGCGATGGAGGGCCCCACGCCGGTCAGCGCGTTGCTGCACTCGGCGACGATGGTGGCGGCCGGCGTCTACCTCTTCGCGCGCTTCCACCCCTTGTTCCTCGCCGTCCACTACGTCGGCCAGATCGTGCTGGGCGTGGCCTTGGGCACGGCGCTGCTGGCCGCGACGATGGCGCTGGTCGAGCGCGACATCAAGCGCGTGCTGGCCTACTCCTCGATCTCGCAGCTCGGCTTCATGCTGGTCGGCCTCGCCGTCGGCAGCCTCCACGCCGGCCTGTTCCACCTGGTCACGCACGCCTTCTTCAAGGCGCTGCTCTTTCTCTGCGCGGGCGCCTATATCCACCACTACGGCTCCAACGACCTGGTGGTGCTGGGGCGCGCGGGCGGCCGCACGCAGCGCTGGACGACCCTGGGGTTGATCGTCGGCGCGGGCGCGCTGGCAGGCCTGCCCCCGCTGGCCGGCTTCTTCAGCAAGGAGGCAGTGCTCGCGGCGCTGGCCGAGCACCAGCCGCTGCCGGTGGTGGCCTTGGCCTACCTGTGCAGCTTCCTCACCGCCTACTACAGCTTCCGCATGGTCTTCCTGATCGTGCGGCCGAACCCCGGCAGCGCGGCCGTGGCGCCCGCCGCGGCGGAGCACGACCACCACGCGCCCAGTGCGACGCACGCGGGGGGCGAGCGCGCGATGCTCGGGCCCATCATCGTGCTGACGGCGCTGGCGGCGGTGGCGGGCTTGGGGGGGGCGTACATCGGCCGCATGGCCGGCGTCACGCCGGAGCACCCGCACACGCTCGGCATGGCGCTGGCCATCGCCGTCGCGCTGGCGGGGGTCGGCCTGGCCTGGCTGGAGTTCGGCCGACGCGGCGCGGCCCAGCTCGGCTTCGTGGCGCGGGTGCCCGCGCTGCAGACCCTCTTCGAGCGGCGCTGGTACATCGATGCCTTCTACGCGGCGGTGGTGGGGCGTTTGCTCGACGGCGTCTCGCGGCTCTGTGCGCGGGTCGAGGCGCGCGGGCTCGACGCCTCGGTCGATGGCATGGCGCGCGGGACGGTCGCCGGCGGTCGCGCGGCGAGCGACGTGCAGGGCGGTCGCTTGCAGGTCTATATCGGCGCGTCGGTGCTGCTGCTGGCGGTGGCCTGCTATCTCGTCGGTGCGTTGTAAGAGGCGATGTATACGTTCACGACCCTGCAATGGCAGGGCCCGGGCGACCGCTGCGGCGCTGTGCGGAGTGGGGCCCCGGCGGTCTTGCGGGGCGGGGAGCATCCCCGTGAACGATGAAGAGGCGATGGTGATGGATCGAGTGCCCCTGCTCAGTGCGATCGTCCTCAGCCCGCTGCTGGCGCTGCTCGTGGTGGTGGCGTTGCCGGGGCGCTGCGCCCGCGCGATCAAAATCGTCTCGACGCTCTCGGGGCTGCTCACCGTGGCCCTGGCGCTGCTGCTCTGGGTCCGCTTCGATCCGACGGGGCCGCGCTACCAGTTCGTCGAGCGGGTGGCCTGGATCCCGAGCTTCGGCGTCAGCTACCACCTGGGCGTCGATGGCATCGGCGTGCTGATGACGCTGCTCAACGCGATCGTCTTCTTCACCGGCTGCCTCTCGATGTCGACGCTGCAGGAGCGGGTGAAGGAGTACTTCGCCTTCATGCTGATGCTGGTGATCGGCGTCTTCGGCGTATTCGCGTCGCTCGACCTGTTCTTCTTCTTCTTCTTCTACGAGGTGGCGCTGCTGCCGATGTACCCGCTGATCGCGATCTGGGGCAGCACGCGTAAAGAGTACGCGGCGATGAAGCTGACGCTCTTCCTGCTGGCCGGATCGGCGCTGCTCTTTCCGGCGCTGCTCTCGCTCTACTGGACGGCGGGCGGCACGACCTGGAGCCTGCCCGAGCTGGCCGCCTTCGCCTTCCCCGAGCGCTATCAGCTGGTGCTCTATCCCTTCATCTACGTCGGCTTCGGCGTGCTCGCCGGCATGTTCCCCTTTCACGGCTGGTCGCCGACCGGCCACGTCGCCGCGCCGACCGCGGTCTCGATGCTGCACGCCGGGGTGCTGATGAAGCTGGGCGCGTTTGGCATCCTGCGCGTCGGCATCGAGCTGCTGCCGCTGGGCGCGCGCTACTGGGCCGGGCCCTTCGCCGTGCTGGCCACCGTCAACATCGTCTACGGCGCGCTGGTCGCGCTGCAGCAGCGCGACTTCAAGTTCGTGATCGGCTTCTCCAGCGTCTCGCACATGGGCATCGTCCTGCTCGGCCTCAACCTGTTGACGCCGGACGGGCTCAATGGCGCCGTGCTGCAGATGTTCGCGCATGGCGTGATGACGGCGCTCTTCTTCAGCGCCGTCGGCTTCATCTACGATCAGGCGCACTGCCGCGATATCGACGCCTTCGGCGGCCTGGCGCGGCAGGTTCCGATAGCCTCGGCCTTCTTCATCGTCGCTGGCCTCTGCGGCATGGGTGTGCCGGGCTTCGCCAGCTTCTGGGCCGAGCTGCTGGTCTTCATCGGCGCGGTCCAGCGCTTCCCCGCGCTCGGCGTGCTGGCGATCGTCGCGCTGATCGTCTCGGCGCTCTTCATGCTGCGCGTCTTTCGCCAGGCCTTCTTCGGGCCGGCGAATCCACGCTGGGCGGCGCTGCGCGAGATCACCCCCTGGCTGGCGACGCCGCGCGTGCTGCTGGTCGCCGTGCTCTTGGTCTTCGGCTTCTTCCCCGGCCTGGCGCTCGATCTGATCCGCGGCTCGACGGCCGTGCTGGTGGGGAGCCGATAGGCCATGCAACACGACCTGCTGCTATTCCTGCCGGAGTTGGCGGTGCTGCTCGGAGCGCTGCTCGTCTTCGTGCTCTCGACTGGCGGGTGTGGCGCGAGGGCCACCCGCTACGCGGCCCTGGCCGGCGCGCTGCTGGCGCTCGCGGCCGCGCTCTTCAGTCTGCGCTATGGGCCGACGGGTGAGCCCTTCTGGCCTGGAATCTACCGCGTCGACCTCTTCTCGCAGCTCTTGAAGGCGGGGCTGGCGCTCGGCCTGGTGCTGACCTTGTTGCTGACGGGAGAGCTGGCGACGGTGCGACCGGGTGGTCGCATCGATCTGCCGTTCTTCCTTCTGCTGGCGACGGTCGGGATGATGCTGCTCGCGAGCGCGACGGAGTTGTTGACGCTTTACGTCGCGCTGGAGCTCTCGGCCTACTCGCTCTATGCCGCCGTGGCCCTGCACCGCGAGGAGGCGCCCGGCGACGAGTCGGGGGTGCGCTACGTGCTGATGGGCGCGGCGGCCTCGGCCGTCACGCTCTATGGCCTGAGCCTGGTCTTCGGCGCGGTCGGGAGCACCTACCTCGCGGACGTCACGGCGGCGCTGGCGGGGGGGCGGCCGCTGATCTTGGTGGTCGGGCTGCTGCTGCTGCTGGCGGCCCTGTTCTTCAAGCTGGCGGTCTTCCCGTTCCACTTCTGGGCGCCCGACGTCTATCAGGGCGCGCCGCACCAGGTGGTGGCCTTCGTGGCCACGGCGTCGAAGCTCGGGGCGGTCGGTGTCTTGGCGCGGGTCTGCGCCATGCTCGCCGCCTCGCCCTCGGGGCTGATCGAGATCTTCCTCGTGCTCGCTGTCGTCTCGATGACGCTGGGCAACCTGGCCGCGCTGGCGCAGACCGACCTCAAGCGCTTGCTGGCGTACTCGGCGATCGCGCACGCGGGCTACCTCTTGGTCGGCTACGGGGCCTTCTCGGCGCTTGGGCTGGCGGCGGTGCTCTTCTACGGGGTGGTCTATCTGGCGACCGCGCTGCTCGGCTTCGTCGTGGTCTGCGCGCTCGGGCGCGACGGCAGCAACCCGGGGCTCGACGCGCTGGCGGGGCTGCATCAGCGCTCGCCGGCCTTGGCGCTGATGCTGCTGACGGCGATGTTCGGGCTGGCGGGCATTCCACCGGCGGGCGGCTTCGTGGGTAAGTGGTTCCTCTTCGCCGCTGCGCTGCAGCGCGGTCAGTTCGAGCTGGTGTTGATCGCCGCCGCCAACACCACGCTGGCGCTCTACTACTACCTGCGGGTGGTCAAGGCGGCCTACCTCGCGCCGGCCGAGGGGCGCGGCCCCGTGCTGCTCAGCGGCGGTGAGCGAGTGGCGGGCTCGCTGGCGCTGGTGCTCGTGCTCGCCGCCGGCATCTATCCCGCGCCCCTGTTCGCGCTCGCGCAGCGGGCGGCGCAGCTGCTGCTGGCCCGCTGAAGGCCGCGCGGATCAGGAACCCATGGTGGCCGTCGAGGGCGTGCTGCGGGTGGCGATCGTCGGGGCGGGTCCGGCCGGCTTCTTTGCCGCCGCGGCGCTCTTGCGGTCCCGCACGCCGCGGGTGCAGGTCGACCTGATCGAGCGCCTGCCGACGCCCTTTGGCCTGGTGCGCGGCGGGGTGGCGCCGGACCACCCGAGCATCAAGGCGATGACGCGGGTCTTCGAGCGCACCGCGGCGCACGAGGCTCTGCGCTTCTTCGGCCATGTCGAGGTCGGGCGCGACCTCAGCGTGGCCGAGCTACGGCTGAGCTACGACGCCCTGCTCTTCGCCCACGGCGCCGATGGCGCGCGGCCCTTGGGGATCCCCGGCGAGGCGCTGCCGGGCTGTCATGCGGCCGGGGCCTTCGTCGGCTGGTACAACGGCCATCCCGACCACGCCGCGCTGCGCCCCGAGCTGGGCGTCACGCGGGCCGTGGTGGTGGGGCAGGGCAACGTGGCGCTCGATGTGGCGCGGGTCCTCGCCCGCCCGGCGGCCCAGCTCGAGGGCACCGACATCGCGGCCGACGCCCTGGCCGCCCTGCGCACCAGCACCATCGATGAGGTGGTGGTGCTCGGGCGCCGCGGGCCGGCCCAGGCCGCGTTCTCGCCCGCGGCGCTGCGCGAGCTGAGCGAGCTCGAGGGCGTGGAGGTGGTGGTCGACCCGGCCGAGCTGGCGCTCGACGCGGTGAGCGCGGCGCAGGTGGCCGCGGCGCCGGGCGGCAGCGCAGCACACAACCTGGCGCTGCTCCGCGAGCTGGCCGGGCGCCCCCCGCGGGGCGCGGCGCGAACCCTGCGGCTGGGCTTTCTGCGCTCGCCCGAGGCGCTCTTGCCGGGCCCCGAGGGGCGAGTCGCGGCCCTGCGGCTGGTGCGCAATCGCCTGGAGGCCGGGATGGACGGGGCGCTGCGCGCCCGGCCTCAGCGGCGAGAGCGAGCGCCTGGAGGCGGGCCTGGTCGTGATCGCCGCGGGCTTCACCCTGCGGCCGATGCCCGGACTGCCGGTCGATCCCGCGCGCGGCACCGTCGCCAACGAGGGCGGTCGGGTCCTCGCATCGCCCGGCGGGGACGTCTGGCCGGTCTGCAACGTCGCCGTCTGGGCCGCCGAGGGGCCCCACGGCCTGATCGGCGACCAGAAGCGCGCCGCCGAGCACCTCGCCGCCCGCCTGCTGGAGGACGCCGCCCAGGGCGCCCTGCCGTGCGCGCCGCGCCCCGACCGACCCCGACGCCCTGCCCCGCCTGCTGCGCGAGCGCGGCGTGCGCAGCGTCTCCTTCGCCGATTGGCAGCGCCTGGACCAGCTCGAGCGCCCCGCGGCAGGCCCGCGGTGCTCCTCGGGTGAAGTTCACGGAGGTCGGCGAGATGCTGGCGGCGTTGGGGTAAGGGCGTGGAGGGGGCGGATCGAGCTAGATCCAGACCGGATCGCGCGTGATGAGTACGGAATCCGTAGGGATCAGCGATTCCACGAACAGCGCCACCGGCACCGTGCGCCCACAATGCGCTAGAACGCCAGAGTCGTTCAGGAATACGGTGCCTCCGTTGCACGCGATGGGCACCACAGCGTGACTGAACTCGGGTGCACCGGGCGAGATCCCCTTCCCCTTGACGAGACTCGGCGGCCATAGCCGGGCGCCCCAGACCGCCGCCACCACGCCCTTTCGCTCCGCTAGGGCGGGCAAGATGCACCTTTGGAAGCGTTGGTTGCGGGCTGCTTCCTCGGATTCGAAGGGGCGCCCACGCAGCTCTGCCACAATGCCGAAGTCCGCAAGGAGGTCTCGTCGATCGCCAGCGGAGGTGCCGCAAATTGGCGCCAATTGGCGAGGGGAATCCTGGGAGGATAGTCGAGGTCCCTGAGCTAAGCCTTGGCGCAGGGCATAGATCAGCAGCAACTGCTCACTGACGGGCTCCTTGCCCTCGCGCTGGCGCACTCTGTTGATGATCTGGCGGCAGCACTCAAGCCCGCAGTTCTGGTACGACTGTTGGTTAGCGCCGGGGCGGGCGGGGCCAATGGGTCTGCGAGTTCGGCCGAGGTTCCTGCAGGTCTGTTCGTTCTCGCGAAGAAGCCAGTCATCAAAGGGCGTCTCAGCCATGGTCTGCGCCTTCCCGGGACTCAAGAGATCCGATTGACAGCTAGAGTCACCACGAAGGAGTGTGATGCGATGCGCTCGGGCTCGCAAGGGGAGGGTCTCCGTCGGCTTAGATCGTCGTCGGTCACCATGGCGCGGCCCGAGCTGGTGCGCGCCCGAGGAGGACGATCGTGGCCACAGTGCTCGTGACGGGGGCGAATCGCGGGATTGGGTTGGAGCTCTGTTGCCAGCTAGCGGCGCGCGGGGACACCGTGGTCGCGACCTGTCGGCGGGCGAGCCCGGCGCTGGCGGCGCTGGGCGTGCGGGTCGAGGAGGGGGTGGATGTCGGTGACGAGGCCTCGGTGGCCGCGCTGGCGCGACGGCTGGGCACGCTGCGCCTGGACCTGCTGATCAACAACGCCGGCGTGCTGGCGCACGAGACGCTCGAGGCCCTCGATCTCGCGGGCGTGCGGCGGCAGTTCGAGGTCAATGCGCTGGGGCCCCTCCGCGTGACGCTGGCGCTGCTGGGCCACCTGGGTCCCGGCGCCAAGGTCGGGCTGGTCAGCAGTCGGATGGGATCGATCGGCGACAACAGCTCCGGCGGCAACTACGGCTACCGGATGTCCAAAGCGGCGCTCAACATGGCGGGTGTCTCGTTGGCGCACGACCTGCGTCCGCGCGGTATCGCCGTGGCCATCCTCCATCCCGGCTACGTGCGCACCGACATGACGGGCGGCAGCGGCCACGTCGATCCGCCCGAGGCGGCCCGGGGCCTGCTGCAGCGGCTCGACGAATTGACCCTGGAGAGCTCCGGCGGGTTCTGGCACGCCAACGGCGAGCGCCTCCCCTGGTAGAAGTCATCTCCTGAATGGCTGCGCCACCCGATGGCGTTGTCGCGGCTGCGCTCCGGTGCTCACGTACCGGCCCGTCTCATGATCCATCACATTTTCTTGTCTCCGGGAGGCAGCCGTGTTCTGCAGATGAATCATGAATATCCCACTGAGCACGGAGGTCTGCGGGGCTGACTTTGGTGATGCGCGTCTGTCGAAGCGACACGGGGTGCTGGTCGATCGGCTGGCGGAGCGGCCGGAGGCGAGCCTGCCGTCTGCGCTAAGCAGCGCGGAGCTGGAAGCGGCGTACCGGTTCATCAATCATGAGGGCGTGACGCTCCCCACGCTGGTCGCGCCACACCTGAAACAGGTGGCGGAGCGATGCGCAGGACGGCCGGATATCATCGTCGCGCACGATACGTCGGAGATCGAGTACTCGGGAGCAGCGCGCAAGGGATTGGGACGACTGCGTTCGAAAGGACAGGGGTTCTACCTGCACGCGGCGTTGGCCATTGGCGGATCCCAAGTGCGTGACCCGCTCGGCCTGATCGCCCTGCGCGCCCTCGTTCGTGGACCGAAGCGCCCGAAACAACGAGCGACGCGGCGACGGTGCGCTGCTGACCGGGAGTCGTTGCGCTGGACCGAGCAGATACAGGAAGTTGAGCAGCGCTTGGGGCAGGGGCGAGCGCTTCATGTCGGCGATCGAGAGACCGATGCCTATGAGCTTTTCGTGGACTGCATCAGGATCGGTGCTCGGTTTGTGTTTCGGATGGCGCACGACCGACGCATCGCGGGTGAAGAGGACGGGACGACGAAGCTCGAACAACGACTGCGTGGCGTTGAGGGGGTCGCTGTGCGGGAAGTGAAGCTTCACGCGCGCGGCAAGGCGCTGGCGCCCTCAGCCGCGAAGATGGAGTGTCCGGAATTTTGTGTACGGGCAGGCGGCCTAGCGACATGAGGAGCAAGAGTCCATGCCAGACCTGGAGCAATATGCGATGAGGCAACGATGGGAAGGAGGGCAGAGAAGAAGAGCCGGGGGGAGGCGCTACTCGACGAGCTGGTCAAGGAGTACGGGGCTCGGCCGGGGTGACGGGCCCCGACGGATTGCTCAAACACCTGACGCGGGCGGGTGATCAATCGGGCGATGGGCGCCGAGCTGACGCACCACCTGGGCTACGAGGAAGGGCGAGGCACCACCCGACGGCCAGGACAACCGGCGTAACGGCAAGACCGCCAAGACGGTGCGCACCGGTCAGGGGCCGGTCGACATCGAGGTGCCGCGCGACCGCGAAGGCAGCTTCGAGCCGCAGCTTATCCCCAAGCACCAGCGGCACTTCGACGGCTTCGACGACAAGATTCTGTCAATGTACGCCCGTGGCATGACGACGCGCGAGATACGGGCGCATCTGGAGAAATCTACGGCGTCGAGGTCAGCCCGGACCTCATCAGCCGCGTCACCGATGCCGTCGTCGAGGAGATGACGGCGTGGCAGAGCCGGCCGCTGGAGCGGGTCTACCTGGTGGCTTACCTCGACGCGTTGGTGATCAAGGTTCGCGACAAATCGGGCGTCCAGAACAAGAGCGGCGTACATCGTCGTCGGCGTGCGCCCCGACGGCTCCAAGGACGTGCTGGGGCTGTGGCTGCAGGCCACCGAGGGCGCGAAATTCTGGCTGACCATCCTCTCGGAGCTGCGCCAGCGCGGCGTCGAGGACATCCTGGTGCTGTGCGCCGACGGTCTGACGGGGCTGTCCGATGCCGTCGAAGCGGCCTTCCCCAGGGCGATTTTCCAGACCTGCATCGTGCACATGGTGCGCTCGTCGACGCGCTTCGTGCCCTGGAAGGACCGCAAGGCCGTCTGCGCCGAACTGCGTACAGTCTACAACGCCGACAGCGCCGAGGCCGCCGAGCTCGCCCTCGACCACTTCGAGGACACCTGGGGCGAGCGCTTTCCCATGATCGCAACGGCCTGGCGGCGGCGCTGGGCCGAGGTCACACCGTTCCTGGCGTTTCCGCCCGAGATTCGCCGTGCGGTCTACACCACCAACGCTATCGAGGCGCTGAACCGACAGTTACGCAAGGTGCTTAAGACCCGTGGCCACATGCCCAACGAGCAGGCGGCCTTCAAGCTGTTATACTTGGCCGTGCGCAACGCGCAGAAGAACTGGGGAGGCCGAGACCGACGCTGGAACAACGCGCTGCTGCAGTTCGCCATCTACTTCGAGGGGCGTATCCCAGAATGAACAACCGCCGCCGGCCCCGTACACAGAATTCCTGACACCCCCGCGAAGATTCACCCACCCCGGCAGCAACGAACAGCCAAGCTGGCGCTCGGTGCGACCACGGTCAGACTGCTGGCTCCGAGGGAAACCCCCAAGGATTGGCCCACGGCACTCACGCTACAGGTGGTTCAGGTCGCCGAGATCGACCCACCCGAAGGATGCGAGCCGGTACGCTGGAAGCTCCTCACCAACGAGCCAATTGCCACCCCCGATGACGTCCTCGCGGTTGTCGACGCCTATCGAGCGCGCTGGGTCATCGAGGAGTACTTCAAGGCGCTGAAGACCGGTTGCTCGCTCCCCTCTGTGCCAACGTGACTGAGACAGCGAGCCGCATGGAGTTTAGTGTCGAGGGCGAGCAAGGATCCGGTCACGATGTTGGACATGTCCAAGAGAAACGGCGGCGCCTCTCTCCGCGAGGGGACGGCGGGTGCGCTCAGGGCGGCGGCGGAGTCGGAGGGCATCCCCGGCCCCGCGACTGCAGAGCGCCCGGCACGGCGAACGTTCACCGCGGAGTACAAGCAAAGCATCTTGCGTGAGGCCGATGTCGCGGCGGCTTCAGGCGAAGGAGCTGTCGGCGGGCTGTTGCGTCGCGAGGGGCTGTGGTCATCCCACCTGGCGTCGTGGCGGCGGCTTCGTGCACGTGGCGAGCTCGCTGGGCTGAAGCCCAAGAGGCGAGGACCGAAGCCGGCGCGGAAGAACCTGCTTGCCGATGAGAACGAGAAGCTGCGTCGTCAGATCGCGCGCCTCCAGGCCGAGCTGGACAAGGCAAAGGTCATCATCGACGTCCAAAAAAAACTCTCCCTGCTTCTCGGCATCTCGACGCCGGAGAGCCCGACGGAGGCGTCGTGATGGCCGCCGTGCTCAGCCTTGCGCCCCTGGTCGGCATGGTTGCCGCGTGCGCAGCGCTGATGCTGCCGCGCGCGACGTTCTATCGGCGGCAACGGCCGGCCGTGGCGAAGGTGCCTCGACCGACCCCACCGCGTGCGCTACCGCCCGCGGCGCCGGGCCGAGGTGCTCTCGACGCTCAACAGCGACCGCTTCGTCGACAAGGCCCCCCGTCAGGTCGTCGCCGAGTTGCTCGACGAGGCGCGCTACCTGTGCTCGGCACGGACCATGTACCGCGTGCTCGAGGCCGCCGGCGAGATCCGCGAGCGCCGCGACCAGCTCCGTCACCCGACCTACGTCAAGCCGGAGTTGCTCGCCACCGCGCCCAACCAGGTCTGGTCGTGGGACATCACCAAGCTCAAGGGTCCCGCGAAATGGACCCACTACCACCTCTACGTGATCCTCGACATCTTCAGTCGCTACGCCGTCGGCTGGATGGTCGCGGCGAAGGAGAGCGCTGCTCTGGCCCAGGAGCTGATCATCGAGGCCTGCACGCGGCAGGGCATCCAGCCCGGCCAGCTCACCATCCACGCCGACCGCGGCTCGCCGATGAAGGCGAAGTCCACCGCCATGCTGTACGGCGACCTCGGCATCACCAAGAGCCACAGCCGACCGTACGTGTCCGACGACAATCCGTTCTCCGAGGCGCAGTTCAAGACCTTGAAGTACCGCCCCGAATTGCCCGATCGCTTCGGCTCGCTGCCGGGCGCTCGCGCCCTCGTCGCCCCGCTGTTGCACTGGTACAACGAGGAGCACTACCACTCAGGCATCGCGCTACTGACGCCGTCCGACCTCCACCACGGCCGTGCACCCGCCATCGTCGCCGCCCGCCAGCGCGTGCTCGACGCCGCGTACGCCGCCCACCCTGAGCGCTTCGTTCGCGGTCTCCCGACCCACCCACTGCCGCCCTCCGAGGTCTGGATCAATCGGCCCGACCCGAGCGAAGGAGCGCTACAGTAAATTCACGTCGAGGCTGTCTCAAAGTCGTTGACACGCACCGCTCAACGCCGGACCCGCCTTCGTGCTGAACCCGAGTGTCTCGTTCTTCATCTACATGGACACGACGGCGGACGTCGAGCGGCTGTATTCAGCGCTGGTTGACGGCGGCGAAGCCTTGATGCCGCTCGGCACGTATCCGTGGAGCGAACGCTACGGATGGGTCAAGGACCGCTTCGGCGTGTCCTGGCAGGTGATCGCCGGACGTCGCCCGCAGAGCGGCGCGACCATCGCCCCGTGCTTGATGTTCGCTGGGGCGCAACATGGCAAGGCCGAGGAGGCGATGCGCCTCTACGCCAGCATCTTTGCTGACGGACGCATCGATAGCATTGAACGCTACGCGGCCGGGGAAGGTCCGCAAGGCACAGTGAAGCACGGGCGCTTTGTCCTCGCCGGTCAGGACATGGTCGCCATGGATAGCCACATCGACCACGGCTTCACCTTCAACGAGGCCCTGTCGCTGCAGGTGATGTGCGACGAGCAGGCAGAGCTGGACCACTACTGGAGCGCGTTGGCGGAGGGCGGCGAGTACGGCCCCTGTGGATGGCTGAAGGACCGCTTCGGCCTTTCGTGGCAGGTTGGACCGACCGCCATCACCGAGTGGATGGCCAGCACGGACACGGTCGCGCGCGACCGGGCGTTTGTGGCCATGCTGGAGATGAGTAAGCTCGATATCGCGGCGCTCAAGCGCGCCTTCGAGGGGAGGTAGCCATGCGCGTCATGGTGATGATCAAGGCAACGAAGAACTCCGAAGCCGGCGTGATGCCCAGCCAGGAGTTGCTGGCCGAGATGGGACGGTTCAACGAAACGCTCGTGAACGCGGGTGTGTTGCTCGCCGGTGAGGGTCTGCACCCGAGTCGGCGTGGTAAGCGGGTGCGATTCTCCGGCGGAAGCAAGGACGTGATCGACGGGCCCTTCGCTGCGCGCGAGGGACTCGTGGCCGGCTTCTGGCTCTGGAAAGTGGCGTCCATGGATGAGGCGCTCGCGTGGGTGAAGCGATGCCCCGAGCCCATGCCCGGCGAGGCAGCAGAGATCGAGATCCGCCCGGTCTTCGAGGACGACGATTTCGGCAGCGAACTCACTCCTGAGTTGAGGGCGCAGGAGGAGCGGTTGCGTGCCGAGGTCGAAAAGCGGCACCCCTCGTGAAACCCTCACCCGCGGATCGTAGCCCCGTTGAGGCGGTCAACGCCTACGACCGCGCCGTTCAAGCCCGCCATCGCGAGATCGTGGCCGTGCTCCATCGCGAGATCGCCGGCGTCCTGAAGAAGGCCGCCCAAGACCCCCAAGACCCGAACCGGGGTTGGTTTGGCGCCATGGCGGCGCGGCCGGTCTTCGGGCGAGCCGGAGCCGGCTTTCGGCCGAGGCGGCGAGGCGGGTGCTGTAACCGCGCGATTGTCCGTCGTGACGGCTCAGGCACATCGGTTGCTGACGTCCGAGCGCTGCATGAGCCTGCCGCGTCCCGTGATCGCGGGTGAGACGATCATGATCACGAGGCGCTGCACGCAGCGGCAGTTCCTGCTGCGCCCGTCCGCAGCCGTCAACGGCATCATCGGCTACTGCCTGGCGGTGGCCGCCGAGCGCTACGGCCTGCGACTCCACGCGTTCTGCGCGATGTCGAACCACCTGCACATCGTGGCGACCGACCTTCGCGGCGAGGCTCCCGAGTTCTGCCGCTGGCTCTTCGAGTTCACGGCGAAGTGCCTCAACGCGCATTGGGGCCGCTGGGAGAACCTGTGGGCTAGCGAGCAACCCTCGGTGGTGCGGCTCGCTGACGAGCAGGCCCAGCTCGCGAAGGCGGTCTACACGCTGACGAACCCCGTCGCCGCCGGTCTGGTGACGGAGCACCACCACTGGCCTGGCGTCATCAGCGCGCTCGCCCGGATGGCGCGCCCCTGGGTGTACAAGCGACCGGTCGGCTTTTTCCGCGAGCATGGTCCGCTGCCGCGCCACGCGACGTTGACCATGGCGCCGTTGCCGGCCCTGGCCCACGCATCGCAGGAGCAATACCTCGCCACGCTCCGCACGGCCGTCGTTACCCGCGAGGCCGAGCTTGCGCGGGAGCGCGGAAGCGCAGGCCGCAGCGTCCTCGGTCGCCGCCAGGTGCTGCGGCAATCCGCCTTCAGCTTACCCGGGAGCTCCGAGCCGCGCCGGCAACCGAGGCCACGTGTGGCCGGCGGCAACAAGTGGGCTCGCATCGAAGCGCCAGGTTATCGCGACGCCTGGCTCCAGTGGCGCGCGGGCGCCCGCGGGGTGGTCTTCCCCTGCGGGACCTACGCACTGCGCGTGTACGCGGGCGTCTGCTGCGCCCAGGCTCCGTGAGCGGCCACGCGCGGATCGTTCTCGCTCATCCGAACGCCGTCCCCCACCACCGCTCGCCGCAGCGCCGCGCCACAGCTCCGCCGCGGGCACATTCCAGCCCCGAACGCCGCCGCTGCAACGTCGTCGCGGCCCATGCAGAGGCCCCTGCTGCGCCCGAACGAACCGCCCCGCTCGCCCTCGCTCGCCATCCGCGGCAGACCCGTTGCGTCATGCCTTTTCACGAACCCTGGTCGGGGCCGCCCGCCAGGCCACATCAACCCGCTCACCACCGGGCCAGGCCTGCCGCGCTACATCGACGGCTCGCGCACGCTCAAGGGCGACGGCAACTTCCCCTCCGTCGCCGAGCGCAGGGGCGTCATCTTCGTCGAGCGCAGCCTCAAGGCCGGGCTGCAGTTCGCGCGGCACAAGAACAACACCGAGGGCCTGCGCGCCCAGGTGCGCCGGACCATCACCGCGTTCCTGCTCACGCAGATGAACAACGGCGCGTTCCGGTCGCGCGAGCCCAAGAAGGCCTTCTTCGTCGACGTCTCGGAGCAGCTCAACACGCCGTCGGTGATCTTCGCCGGCAAGCTCATCGCCAGGGTGGGCCTCGCCACGAACAAGCCGGCCGAGTTCGTCGTGCTGCGCATCAGCCAGGACACCCGTGCCCTCGAGGCCGAACTCGCCGCCGCCGGCGCGTGAGGAGGTGAACGAACATGCCCGTCATCGGAAACCCCAGGAGCTTCCACAAGAAGTTCAAGTTCATCGTCGAGATCGACGACATCGGCCACGCCGGCTTCCAGAAGTGCGGCGAGCTGTCGGTCGAGGTGGCGAACGTCCAGGACTTCGAGGGCGGCTCGCTCATCCCGAACAAGAGCCCGGGCCGCCTGACCTTCGCCGACGTGACGCTGGAGCGAGGAGCCACCCAGGACCGCGACCCGTTTGACTGGTTCCAGGACGTGGCGATCACCTCCAGCGGCCTCGGCCTCACCGACGTGACCTACAAGCGCAATCTCGACATCGTCCAGCAGGACCGCGACGGCACCACGCTGCGGCGCTGGTCGCTGTCGCGCGCCTGGCCGGTGAAGTTCGTCGCCGGCGAGTGGGACAACGACGCCGACGAGAACGTCATCGAGTCGGTCACGCTCACCTACGACTTCTTCGAACTGGTGCAGTAGGATCTACGGGACCACTCGGGGGCCAAGGTGGCTCTTGAAGTTCGCTCTCTCGGGAAGCTCTACCAAGTCGAGAGTGTTCCGCTCCAATCCAAACCGCACGAACTCAGCAACGGGCCCCTCGCCATCTCTTGCTAGGCAGCCCAAGTGGCCAAGCACAACGACGGCGTCCCGTGCCCGAGAAAGCGCAACGTTTAGGCGATGGCGATCCAGAAGGAACTGAACCCGTCCACCGCTCCTGGTCATCAAGAGGATGACCACGTCGGCTTCGCCGCCCTGTACGGCATCGACCGTTGTAGCCTGGATGTCGAAGGCGAAACGCGCATCAGCGATCTCCTGTTCGACGGCCATCCGTTGCGCCTCGTAGGGGCAGACAACGAGCACATTCCAGCGCTTGTCCCTTGCGCGCGTGTGAAGTCGATCAAGAAGGACGTGAAGCGCAGCCCGTTCCGTGGGGTTCTCAATAGACTCTGACTTTCGGCTCCTCCGATGCCGGTAGTCCTGGACCTTCGAGAAGTCGACGAACACCAGCCTGCGACTGGTCAGCGCCCACTCCCGCTCTCTGCGGTGCGATTCCAGCCGGCCGTCGTAGAAAAGCGCACCTACTGCATCGCCGATATCCTCGTGCATCCGGTACTGCATCGTCAGCATGCCCTTGTTCTCAGGGGGCAGCTGCTCGAATACTTCTCGGAACATGTTTCGCCGCAGCAGTTCCTCCACCTCACGCATCGACAACCGATAGCCGATGTCCTCATCCAACACGTCCGTCGTGATCGTCGGAGGCAGCTGGTTGTGGTCACCAACCAGGATCACCCTGCGCGCCACCGATGCTGGCAAGAGCAGCTCGGCCCCGAAAGCCTTTCCGGCCTCGTCGACAATTGCAATATCGAATGTCCGATTCGACAGCGCGTAGTCACGACGGGCCATTCCCACGCAGGTCGCCACGTGGATGTGCCGTGGCCCGAGAAGCCACTTAGCGGCAGCCTCGCGTCCCTCCCTTGTCGCAAGCAGCGCAGCCCACCGTTGCCACGACTCCGAGTCCCGCAGACCGTCGCCGGGGTTCCGGTTCAACCCTTCGAGCAGTCGAACGTGCCAGACGGGCTCCAGTGCCGACCCCCGAACTCGCTCGGCGCTCCCGTAGCGGACCGTCTCCTCGGAGAGCCTTCCCGCCTGAACCAGAAGGTCCGTGACGAGCTTCGTGATTGCGACGTGAGTAGGGGCGGTAACCAGAACGCTAGGCCACGACGCCTCCTTGCCTGGCTCAAGCAGAGACAGCAGCCACTTCACAAGGAGAGTTGTCTTCCCGGTGCCGGGCGGTCCCCAGATCGCGGTGACGCTGGCATCGGACCTCAGAACTCCCTCACCCGCCTCCCGCCCCAAGTGCCTATTAGGCAAGGGGTCGCCCGACAGTCCCAGGAGTGCCCCGTGGACTCCAGCTGAAGCGAATTTGCCGAGGATGGCATTCTCAAGCGCCCTTGAGAGCGCCTGTTGCTGCGATCCCTCTCCCGCCAACTCTAAGCGAGTCAGTCCAAATGGGTTGATCTCGACGTGAGTGGCCTCGGCAGGGGCGTCGAGTTCAATCCGACAGATTCCCAGGTCCCGGTCGACCCAGGACGCGCGGGCCACGTCCCAGCTGGACTCGTGACCGACAGCCCGAAGGCGAGTGTCGCCACCCGCGGAGAGCGCGTTGTCCAGCCATGGAGGAGGCTCTCTCTCTGCAATCGTGCCGACGATGACCCGTCCCCCGCTATGGACCTCGCCTGCAAGGAACCCGCATGTTCCCGTAGTTTGGAGATGCTCCTGCTGGTCTTGGTAGATCAGCGAGAGCTTGCGCAGCCTTAGCGCGGCCCTGCGCTGAAGCAGCATTTGCTTCTGGCTGCCCAGTTCGGCGTGGATCGCCTCTACGAACCAGAAGCGAACAGCGTGCGGTCTGCTTCCTTGTCATCGTCAGTGCCGGGCACAAACGCAGTGAGCGCCGCGTGAAAGCGAATCGAAACCTGTGGGTTGGGCTCTCCGAACAAGACGTCGTCCAGGACGAATGCCTGTTGTTCTCCACTGGTGGTCGTCACCAGAGTCACCGCTCCGAGAGAGAATGCGACCTGGCCTGAATCGAGTAGATGCAGTCGCCACGGGGCGGCTTGAAGCGATCCGTCGGAAATCTGATCGTACGCCTTCACCAGCTTGGGCAACCGGTTTTCTTCGACCGAAAGAAGGATAGGCGACCAGTACTTGCGACTACCTTCCACGCGAGGATGCACTCGAACGCGAAGAGGCTGCTTGCTCCCTCTCCCAACATCCTCCTGCAGAGTCCACACCTCAGGATAGACCTCAGTGATCGATTCCGGCGTAAGCCAGGAGTAGTCTTGGGCTCCTCTGCATGGCAGCAGGAGTGACGCACCAACGTATTGAAGGTGTATTCCCTCGCGGTCGCGGCTGACAACCTTCGCGGCAATAGCGCCGCCGCCGTCAAGGAGGTTCGCTTCGAGTAAGCCGGCCCCGGTTGTCGACACGCGAGCGGTGTGCTTCCTGTGGTCGACGTCGAACAACATCGCTCGTCCATCGAGGTCGCCGGACCAGTCGTCCACTCTTAGTCGATAACCGTGCAACTGGCGTGGAGCATCGCCGTCGAAATGCACGAGCCCCCCTTCCCTGGGGAAGTCGTTGGGCAGCTGCAGAGCAGCGGGTGTGGGCACCTCGGCGGAATCCCCGCTCGCGACCCCCGACAGCGTCGCCTTCAGCAGAGTGAGATAGGCTCGCTCACTCTCGATGCGGCTCAGTGCGAGTTCGAGTTCGAGGACGACCTGCAGGAACGACTCTCGCTCACGGCTACCGAAGCGCTGTTGGAGGATGGCGTGCGCTTTGGCTTGGCATGTGGCGAGTTCGGTGGCGATGGCGTCGCGGGTTGCTAGTTCCTGTTCGATCAGCTCGCGCAGGCGGTCGACGTACTTCCCGATCAGAATCCGGCGAGCCTTTGCGTCCGCGCCACGGATCTGAGCGAGTTCCGCCTCCAATTGGTCGATCTGCTCCTGGACCTTCGCCGTTCTGCGGCCGTTCCACCAACTCACGGCGTTCGCGGTCAGGCTGATGCCAGCGATGGCGAGAAGCAAAAACACGGCGTCTATCTCTCCTGCCTGCTGGGGGCTACTTGCTACTTCCTCAGCTGAACGATGCGGTCCGAAAGCTGAAGGAGGTATTGGCGCGCCTCCTTCTTGGTCTCTTCCGAGAGGTCCGCATGGGTTGCCTGCTTCATGACCTCGTCAAAGAGAGCGAGTAATCGCTGCTGCACTTCCCTGGACTGATCAAGCTCCTCCAAGCGCGGCTTGTTCTGTTCCTGCGCGGTCTCTAGGTCGACCGCAGCCTTTCTCACTGCAGCTTCCGCAGCGCTTACGCGACCCTCCCACTCTGCACGAGTCGCCTGCAGCTCGTTGTGGGACTTGAAGACCTCGAACAGCGCCCGGGTCGCCGCGATAGCCTCTTGGGCGACCTGCAGACGAGCCACCTCAACCTTGGCGGCTCCCTCAATGCCGGCGCGCTGGGTCTTCAGCATCTCGCTGCGAACCCGATCAGACACCTGAATGTCTCCGGTGGATGCTGGCACGGTCGTGATTCCGGTTGGCAGTTTCAGTTTGTCGTCAGCCATGTGTGTTCCTCCAATTACGCAGAAGACTCGTTGTAGTTCCCGATCGCATGGCGCAGGTCGGACCATGCGCTGTCTAGCATTTCAAGCTGCCTGTCGAAGGCCTCGAGGTCTGGAAGGTCTGATGAACGGATGGCATGGAGCTCAACCCATGCGAGTTTGCATGTGCTTGCACAGACGAGGACGAGCTCACCGAGTCTGCGCTGCACGTCCTTCTTCATAGCGATCTCTTCTTTTGCCAGGTCCAGTTGTTCCGACAGCTGTTCGCGTTCCAGACGAAGACGCTCCTCCTCGTGGGGGATGAACCTACGCAGTCCATCCCTGTGCTCCTTGGCGCGCGATAGTTTCAGATATGAATCCACCGCTTCTGCGACGGATACCACGGCTTCGAGCACAAGCAGGGCAGGGTTGGCCTTCGATGCAGCTCTGGTCAACCCCTTCTTCAACCCGTGCTTGACGGCAAGCCGCGCGCTGCTGCCCATGAACGTGAGAGCGTGCCTCGGGATGCGCGCAGCCATCTACCTCACCCCCGCGATACACCATGACTCAGCCTGCAGGTGCTTCACTTCTTCGCCGGATGGTAGCGGAAGCGCGTTGCCCTTGAGATCGGGCATGGCCGGAAAGACTGAGCACTTCCGCTCGCGAAAGCGAACGCGGGCTTCGTCGCGTAGAAGCCAGAGCGTCTTGGTGTTTGGTTCAAAGTACAAGGTGGCAACGGGATTCCCATTCTTGCGAACCAATGCGCTCGCGCGCACCATCAAGAAGTCACGGCACCGAGATGCGACGTGCGCCGGACGAAACGGCGCAGAGCCAATCGGGTCAAAGGCCCCCAGAGACCGGCGAGAAGCCAATGTTCTGGCGTGGGTATGTACACCGCCTTCCAGGGGCGTGAACCATCGCGCCGCAGGAAGACGTGCATTCGATCGTCCTCTTGGAGATGGGACAGGAGCTCGCGCTTCTCTGCTGTCACGATGCGGTCAATGAGAAGCTCCGGGATGGATTCGTCAGAGGCGCGCGCGAACTCCTCTTCTGCCTGCTTGTTGAAAGGCGGACGTGGCCAGGAAGGCGGGTAGTCGGCAGCAGCGGAGCTGCTTCCTGCCCCCACGAACTGGGCGGACGGGTGAGCCGAACTCACGAAGAGACCGCGAATTGGGTCGGCGGTGAGGGCGCGGGCAAGCGACACGGCTTCAGCGAGGCGCTTCCCTTTCGCCGTTGGGCGCCAGTCCTTCACCAGTCCTTCCGAGGCAAGCACTTGATGGACGCCTTCGAGCGTCTGGCGAGGCAACCCTGTTGTGGCCTGGATGTTCTCGGGCGACCTTGCGCCGACAAGCTCCTCGAGGAGATAGAGGACTACGGGATCGCAAGCGCGCGGTGTTCTCGCGACGGCGGACACCTTGAATGGTAGGCCGCTGAATGCCACCGGAATGATCGGAGACTCGGGCTGCGGAATAGCAGCTCGGATGCTGCCCACAGCCTTTGCTCTGCGCTGCCTCTTGTCGTTCAACCAACCATCGGGAAGCTCGACGCGCAGGATCTCAACAGTAACCGGCTGCCCGAGGGACACCGCTTCGGAGGGGTGGTCGATCCAGCTCCACGCCAACTCGGTGATGGGAACCCAAACCTCGAACTCTCCTGCGTCGAGGATCGCCCCCCGGTCCTTCAGATCGGACACGTGACCATCAATGCGGTCGCCAGGAGAGAGACGCGATAGGGCCGCACGCGCTTTGGCTTCCGAGGCCCCGTTGATGCTCCCGACCCACTCATCAGGTCGCTTCTCACTCGGGCCAAGAAGGACGAAGTCAACGGTCTGCCCCTCGTGCAAAACGGCTGAGGGGTGCTCTATGTACTCGTCGGACATCTCGCGGAGGAAGATGACGGCCTTGACGTCTGACGCCTGGACCTTCGCAAAGGTGTTGCCGATATACTCGACCACGCCGGTCCGCACCGAGCCGGCCTCGAGTCCGCGTCGGGCGGTCCTTCGTGGTGCGGCACTGGGCTGCGGCGCTCTCGCGGCTGGAGTCTCGGTCTCGCCCCAACCAAGGAACGAGAGGAGATCATTCCAGAGACCCACCGGTCCCCCCTTCGTTCATGCCGAACAGGCAGTGGTAACGGGTCCTACCTTGCATGGCCGCCCCGATCAGGTCCGGTGCTCGGCCGCTGCTTCAGCATCCACTCGTCGACCTCGGGGCGGAAGAAGCGCCACTGGCCCGCGACCTTCGAGCAGGGAATCTCACCGCCCTGGGCCATGGCGTAGAGCTTCGACCGGCTCAGCTTCAGGTACTCGGCGACCTCTTCGATCGTCATCCACTCGGGCGGGCTCTCGGTTTTCGCCACCTTCGGTCTCCTGGCGTCGTCGTGCGCTCGTCGCTGGTGTGCCAGCGAAAAGTAACAGGAAGCAGCGTAGCATAGCCAAAGGTAAATGATCTAGCGGGATCTGGAGTCGGAGCGTGCGAATCCGTCGGAGCGCTCGCCTGTCCCCATCCCGCCCTCGGCAGGCTTTGCCCTCCTGGGAGACCTGAACCCCAGGAGGAGCGAAGACCATGTCGAACACCATCACCTGCCCCTCGGGCCTCGTCGGCCGAATCCGGGGCATGAAGGCTCGCGAGGAGCGCGTCCTCGCAGACCGCAAGCTTGCCCGCAGCGGCGCCCAGCTCGAGCAGATCCTGGCCGCGTGCTGGGAGGAGACCCTCGACGCCGGCCCCTACGACTTCGGCGAGCAGCCGATCGACTGGGGCAAGGTGCTCCAGGGCGACCGCTTCTTCGCCATGCTCCAGATCCGCGTCCTCTCCTACGGCCCCGAGTACGCCTTCTCGGTCCCGTGCGAGAACCGCGGCTGCCGCGCCCGCATCGAGTGGGAGCTGGACCTGCGCGAGCTGCCGGTGAAGACCCTGTCCGACGAGAGCCGAGCGGCCTTCCTCGCCAGCAATCGCTTCGAGACCACGCTGCCCGACGCGGGCCGTAAGGTGGCCTTCCGGCTACTCACCGGCCACGACGAACGGCGCATGGCCGCCCTTCGCCGAGCCGCCGGCGAGCGACCGATCACCACGCTGCTCGGCTACCGGCTGGAGACCATCGACGGCGTCGAGCCGCGCGACAAGCAGAAGTTCATCGAGGACCTGGGCATGGCCGACGTGACCTTCCTCCTCGGTGAGTTCGACCGGGTGGACTGCGGCGTCGAGACGGAGATCGAGGTGGAGTGCCCCGAGTGCTTCGGCACCACGCGCATCGAGCTCCCTTTCGAGAAGGGCTTCTTCCTCCCGGAGAGGAGGAGGACGGAGCCGGGGGCCACCACCTCTTCCCGGTCGTAGACCTGGACCACTGGCGCGAGGCCATGTTCCAGCTCTGCTGGCACCAGCACGGCGGCTCGGGCCTCGCGATCACGTTCGCGGACGCGCTGGATCTCCCGGTCCACGACCGCGACTGGCTCATCGAGCGCATCGGTGGCCAGCGGTCGAAGGAGGCCAAGGAGCTGCCCCAACCGAGGTTGGTTTGGCGCCTTGGCGGCGCGGCCGGTCTTCGGGCGAGCCGGAGCCGGCTTTCGGACGAAGCGGCGAGGCGGGTGCTGTAACCGCGCGATTGTCCGTCGTGACGGCTCAGGCACATCGGTTGCTGACGTCCGCGCGCTGCATGAGCCTGCCGCGTCCCGTGATCGCCGGTGAGACGATCATGATCACGAGGCGCTGCACGCAGCGGCAGTTCCTGCTGCGCCCGTCTGCGACGGTCAACGGCATCATCGGCTACTGCCTCGCGGTGGCAGCCGAGCGCTACGGCCTGCGACTGCACGCCTTCTGCGCGATGTCGAACCACCTGCACATCGTGGCTACCGACGTTCGCGGCGAGGCTCCCGAGTTCTGCCGCTGGCTCTTCGAGTTCACGGCCAAGTGTCTGAACGCGCACTGGGGCCGCTGGGAGAACCTGTGGGCCAGCGAGCAACCCTCGGTGGTGCGCCTCGCTGACGAGCAGGCCCAGCTCGCGAAGGCGGTCTACACGCTGACGAACCCCGTCGCCGCCGGTCTGGTGACGGAGCACCACCACTGGCCTGGCGTCATCAGCGCGCTCGCCCGGATGGCGCGCCCCTGGGTGTACAAGCGACCGGTCGGCTTCTTCCGCGAGCATGGTCCGCTGCCACGCCACGCGACGCTGACCATGGCGCCGCTGCCGGCCCTGGCCCACGCATCGCAGGAGCAATACCTCGCCACGCTCCGCACGGCCGTCGTTACCCGCGAGGCCGAGCTTGCGCGGGAGCGCGGAAGCGCAGGCCGCAGCGTCCTCGGTCGCCGCCAGGTGCTGCGGCAATCCGCCTTCAGCTCACCCGGGAACTCCGAGCCGCGCCGGCAACCGAGGCCACGCGTGGCCGGCGGCAACAAGTGGGCGCGCATCGAAGCCCTCGCACGCCTGCGCAGCTTCATTGCAGGCTATCGCGACGCCTGGCTCCAGTGGCGCGCAGGCGAACGCGGGGTGGTCTTTCCAGTCGGGACCTACGCACTGCGCGTGTACGCGGGCGTCTGCTGCGCCCAGGCTCCGTGAGCGGCCGCGCGCCGCTCCTCGTCGCTCACCCGAACGCCGTCCGCACCGCCGCTCGCCGCAGCGCCTCGCCGCAGGTCCGCCCCGCGCGAGAAACCCACCCCGAACGCAGCCCCTGCAACGGCGTCGCGGCCCATGCAGAGGCCCCTGCCACGTCCGAACGAACCGCCTCGCGCTCCGTCGCTCGCCGTTCGCGGCAGACCCGCTGCCTCATGCTTCTTCACGAACCCTGGT